>NZ_QNRC01000001.1 GCF_003709565.1 Paracoccus sigandri
GGCCCCGGCCCCCGAGAAGAAGGTCGAGAAGAAGCCGGCCGCCGCGCCCTCGCGCCCCGAGCCCGCGCCGGAACCGGCCGCGGCCCGCGCGCCCGCGGCCGAGGCCCCGGCGGCGCAGCCCGCCTTCACCCCGGTCCCGCGCCGTCCGATCGTGCCGGCCGGCCAGCCGCTGCCGCCGCAGCCCTCGGCCAACGAGATCAGCCCCGAGGCGCTGGCCTCGGTCCGCGAGGTCGAGAAGCGCGCCCGCAAGCTGACCCTGATGGAGCTGACCGAGCGGACCTGCAAATGGCCGATCGGCGACCCGGCGACCGAGAAATTCTGGTTCTGCGGCCTGCCCAGCCAGCCCGGCAAGCCCTATTGCGAGGCCCATGTCGGCGTCGCCTTCCAGCCGATGAGCTCGCGCCGCGACCGACGCCGCTGACGGTGGCGGGTTTCCCGCGCCTTGCCGCGCTGGCGGTCACGATCAGCGAGGATCAGGTCCTGCTGGTGCGGCGCCGCAATCCGCCCGACGCGGGGCTGTGGGGCTTCCCCGGCGGCCATGTCGATCCCGGAGAGACCGCGCTTGAGGCCGCCGCCCGCGAGCTGGCCGAAGAAACCGGCATCATCGCCCGCCCGCGCCGCTATATCGACAATGTCGACGTGATCCTGCGCGGCCCCGACGGCGCGCTGCAGTTCCATTTCCTGCTGGCCGCCGTGCTGTGCGACTATCAGTCCGGCGAGCCCGCCGCGGCGGATGACGCCCTCGATGCCGCATGGCTGCCGATCCGGGGGGTGCTGGACGGGATGGTGCCGCTCAGCGCGCATGTGGACGCGGTGCTGGGCCAGGCCCTGGCCATGCATAAGGGACTCTAGCGGCATCCGCACGCCCGTCCCCCAAGCAATCACATCTTGCGGAAACCGCAATCGCCCGGCGCGCGTTCCTTCTTCAGCAACGAACCCGAGGAGATCGAAATGAAAGGTCTTGTGGCCTGGTGGCTGGGCGTGCCCGTGGTGGTGATCGTGATCCTGTATCTGACCGGCATCTTCTGAAACGACCCACAGCAGGAAAGGGGCATCCGCAAGGCTGCCCCTTTTCCCTGGCCCCAGGGACGGGTCAGTTCAGCTTGACCGCCTCCAGCCGGGCCCGATCCAGGATTCGCACCCGGCCACGGCCGATATCGATGATGGCCATCGCGCGCAGCTTGGCCAGCGTGCGGTTCACCGTCTCGCGCGACGTGCCCGAGAGCGAGGCGAGATCGGCCTGGCCGATGCGGGTTTCCGGGTCCATCGGGGTCGTCAGGTTCAGCAGATGCAGGCAGATGCGCCGGTCGGCGGGATAGAACTGCGCGATCGACTGCTGCCGGTTGTCCCGCGTCAGCCGGTCATGCATGATATTGGCCAGGTTCTTCAGCAGCACGGCCGCCGGGACATGGCGGAACAGCAGATCGGCCCCGAAGGACAGCAGCACCGTGTCCGGCAGGGTCCGGCATGAGGCGGCGCAGGGCCTGCCCGAGAACAGCTCGACCTCGCCGACCACCTCTCCGGGGCGGGCGATATGGGCGATGATGACATTGCCGTCGATGTCGATATAGCTGACCTCGACCCGCCCGCGGGCGATCAGGAAGGCGTTCTCCGCCTTCTCGCCCTGCCGCAATATCTCGGTCGAGGCGGGATGGCTGTGCTGGCTGCATTCCGACAGGAAGGCCCGCAGCCGGTCGCCCGCCATGCCCCGCAGCAGCGCGGGCTGGGGGATCTGGTCATAGGCCCGGAAGGCCCCCCGCCCATCCCGCCTGCCCCTTGCGGTCTGTTCGGAATCCCCCGTCGAATCGGCACGCCTGGTCAATTGGCTACCCCTGTCGTTTTCGCCACATCGCGCTGCCGGCGAACAAGGAACCGCCTTCGATAGCGGAACGAAGGGACAAGGAAACAACCTGAAGATGACGGCCCCCGGCAATTCCGCCAGCGGCCAGCGGTTGCCGGCGCAGTCTGTTATGATGATACGCATCCCTTGGCCAGGGAATTCAAGCCCGCCGGCCACGGCAGAACCTGACGCTGCGTCAATGCCACAGGCGACCCGTTTCCGGGCAGCGATCGCCGGCAGCGGGAAAGGGCCGCAAGGGCCCCGTCAAGCCCTTGCCATGGATCGGTTTTCTGGTGCGGGCGGTGGGACTTGAACCCACACGGCCTGTCGGCCCACAGATTTTAAGTCTGATATGTCTACCATTCCATCACGCCCGCACCGGCGCTGCCAGCGTTCCCGCCGGCTGGTTGTGGCTAGCCAACCCGCCCGGCCTTGGCAAGCATGACATGCCCGCCCCCTCCCGCCGCGCAGGACGGGCCGGCGGTCAATAGCTGCGCGTCGGGCGGTCGAAGACCTTGCGGCCCATCAGGCTGCCGACCAGGTCGACCATCAGCTTGGCGGTGCGGCCGCGCTCGTCCAGGAACGGGTTCAGCTCGACCAGGTCCAGCGAACTCACCAGCCCCGATTCATGCAGCAGTTCCATGACCAGATGCGCCTCGCGGAAGGTGGTGCCGCCGGGCACGGTGGTGCCGACCGCGGGCGCGATCGAGGGATCGAGGAAATCCACGTCCAGGCTGACATGCAGCAGCCCATCCGCCGCGCTCACCCGGTCCAGGAAGGCGCGCAAGGGTGCCACGATCCCCTGTTCGTCCAGCACCCGCATGTCGTTGACGGTGATCTCGGTCGGCTGCATGGCGGCATGTTCGGCCGGATCGACGCTGCGGATGCCGAACATGCAGATCTGCTCGCCCGGAATCGGCGCGGGAAAGGGCGGGAAGGGATCGAATCCCGGCAGGCCGCTGGCATAGGCCATGGGCGTGCCGTGGATATTGCCCGAGCTGGTGGTTTCCAGCGTGTGGAAATCGCTGTGCGCATCCAGCCAGATGACGAATTGCGGCCGGCCGATGCGGGCGGCATGGGCGGCGACCCCCGCCACCGTGCCAAGCGCCAGTGCATGATCGCCGCCCATGAAGATCGGCATCCCGTCGGGCAGCGCGGCCTCGGCGGCGGCGCGCAGCGCCTCGGTCCAGGCGATCATCTCGGGCAGGTGGTGGACGGCGGGATTGGCGCAACTCTCGCCCCGGCCCGGCGCGGGCCGGACATCGCCGCGATCCTCGACGCCGTGGCCAAGCGCGGCAAGCGTGCCGGCAAGCCCGGCGGTGCGATAGGCCGCGGGGCCCATCAGGCAGCCGGGCCGCCGCTGGCCCTCGTCCACCGGGGCCCCGATCAGGATGCAATGGGTCATCTCGTCCTCCTGTCCGCTGGGGCCGAGATAAAGCGGCCCGGCGCGGAAAGTCCACAGCCGGCAGGCGGCGCATGGCGTCACGGGATGGGAAAACGGCTTGCCTGGGGCGGGGCGAGAGGGAAGACGCCCGTTCCTGGGTCGGCGCCCCGCCCATAGGCCTGCGGCGCGAAAAACGCAAGCGGATGCGGCGCCGGGGTCGGCAAGAACAGGCCCGATCACGGGGTTTCCGCCGCCGGCAGCGAAGGATCACCCGCCGGTTGCGTCCCTCAGCCGCGCACGCCCTGGAAACGGGCCTGCCATTCCTCGCGGCTCTCGTCGCTGATCTTGGCGAACAGCACCTCGGGCACGGTGAAGGCGTGACCCGCCGGCAGGACCGCCAGCGCCCCGGCCACGTCGCCCGGCCAGTCGCGTTGCCCGGTCCGCATCGCCGCCAGCATCGCATCGGACGAGAACGGGATGAAGGGCGCCGACAGCACCGCATAGAGCCGGATCAGGTTCAGCCCCAGGCGCACCTGCATCGCCGCCCGTTCCGGGTCGGTCTTGAAGGTGGACCAGGGGGCGGCGGCCTGCAGGTATTCGTTGCCCAGCACCCAGATCGCCCGCAATTCGGCCGCGGCCTTGCGAACCTCCATCCGTGCCATGCAATCCTCATAGGCGCGGATGCGGGCGGCCATCGCCTCGATCAGCTCATGTTCCTGCGGGCCGTATTCGCCGCCTTCGGGCACCACCTCGCCGAACTTGCTGCGGCAGAACTTGGTGATCCGGCTGATGAAATTCCCCAGCACATCGGCCAGGTCCTTGTTCACCGATTGCTGGAAGTTGTCCCAGGTGAACTCGCTGTCGCCCGATTCCGGCGCGTGCGACAGAAGCCACCAGCGCCAGTAGTCGGCCGGCAGGATCTCCAGCGCCTGGTCCATGAAGACGCCGCGCCCCTGGCTGGTCGAGAACTGCCCGCCGTCATAGGTCAGGTAGTTGAAGCTCTTGATGTAGTCGACCATCTTCCACGGCTCGCCCGAGCCGATGATGGTCGCCGGGAAGGACAGCGTGTGGAAGGGCACGTTGTCCTTGCCCATGAACTGGGTATAGGTCACGTCCCCGGCGCCTTGGTCCAGCCGCCACCAGCGGCGCCAGGCGCTGTCGTCCAGGCCCTGCGCATCGGCCCATTCGGCGGTGGCGGCGATATATTCGATGGGCGCGTCGAACCAGACATAGAAGACCTTGCCCTCCATCCCCGGCCAGGGCTGGTCGCCGCGCCGGACCGGCACGCCCCAGGAAAGGTCGCGGGTGATGCCGCGATCCTGCAGCCCCTCGCCGTCGTTCAGCCATTTCCGCGCAATCGAGGTGGTCAGGATCGGCCAGTCGGTCTTGCTGTCGATCCAGTCGCTGATCTGGTCCTTCAGAGCCGACTGGCGCAGATACAGGTGCTTGGTCTCGCGCACTTCCAGGTTGGTGCTGCCGGAAATCGCGCTGCGCGGCTCGATCAGGTCGGTCGGGTCCAGCTGCTTGGTGCAGTTCTCGCACTGGTCGCCGCGCGCCTTGTCATAGCCGCAATTCGGGCAGGTGCCCTCGATATAGCGGTCGGGCAGGAAGCGGCCGTCATCGACGGAATAGACCTGCTTCTCGCTGACCTCGGCGATATAGCCGTTATCGGCCAGCCGTCCCGCGAAATGCTGGGTCAGCACCCGGTTGCGTTCGCTGGAGGACCGCCCGAAATGGTCGAAGGACAGCCCGAAGCGCCGCGCGATATCGGCCTGAACCGCATGCATTTCCGCGCAGAATTCGGCGATCGGCTGGCCGGCCTTCTGCGCCGCCAGCTCGGCCGGCGTGCCATGTTCGTCGGTGGCGCAGATGAACATCACCTCATGCCCCCGGCCCCGCAGGTAACGGGCGAACAGGTCGGCGGGCAGCTGCGAGCCGACCAGGTTGCCCAGGTGCTTGATGCCGTTGATATAGGGAATTGCCGAGGTGATGAGATGGCGGGCCATGTCTGCGTCCTTGTCAGTCGGCGCCTGTCTAGCCGCGATGCGGGGCGAATGAAAGTGGCCGCATTTTCCGGCGCCGCGCCGGGGCGCGCTGCCCGAAAGCGCCGCAGCCGGAAAAGCAAAAGACCGCCCCGAAAGGCGGTCCCTGGCTGCGGTTTCCAGTCTGTGACTGGTGCCGGTGAAGGGCATTGAATACCACTATATCTAGAAATCAGCGCCTCTCAGGAATTCTCGGTCATCCATCAAAACCTGCCTTTTTGGGCAGATGGCGCGTTCACCCTCTATCAGCGAAAATCAGCGCATACCATATCTAGGGGTGGACCCCAGGGGGGACCAGATCTTCGGTGGGAAAGGTGGACTGTGCGGGCGACCAACAGATTGAGCGCGAAGGCAGCGGCAGCACTTGGCCCCGGCAAGTATGCGGATGGGGCCGGGCTATGGCTGGTGAAGGAAGAAACCGCGCGGGGCAAATGGGTGCTGCGAGTCACTGTTCACGGCAGGCGGCGCGAAATGGGGCTCGGCGCATTCCCCGCCGTGCCGCTGGCCGAAGCCCGCAAACATGCTGATGCCGCCCGCGCCAAGGTCCGCGCCGGGCTTGATCCGATCAAGGAGCGCCAGCGCGAGAAACGGGAAGCAGCGCGCAATCTGCACCTGCTGAAAGACATCGCCCTTGATGCTTTCGAGAGCCGCAAGGCCGAACTGAAAGGCGACGGCAAGGCCGGGCGCTGGTTCAGCCCGCTTGAGCGTCACATCCTTCCGAAGCTGGGCAAGGTTCCCGTGGCCGATATCGACCAAGCCGACATTCGCGACTGCCTCTTGCCGATCTGGCACAGCAAGGCCGAGACGGCGCGAAAAGCGATCAATCGCCTTAGCCTGTGCCTCAAGCACGCTGCTGCACTCGGCCTGGAGGTCGATTTGCAGGCAACGGAAAAGGCCAGGGCGCTGCTGGGAAAGCCCCGTCACAAGTCCGGGAACATCCCAGCTTTGCCGTGGCAGGACGTTCCCGCTTTCTATGACAGCCTGAATGACGGCACGGTCACGCACCTGGCCTTGCGCCTGCTCATCCTGACCGGTGTGCGCTCATTGCCGCTGCGATTCCTGCATGAAAGCCAGATCGACGGCGACGTGTGGACCATCCCGGCCGAGGCGATGAAAGGCCGAAGGGATGCCACTGCAGATTTCCGGGTGCCGCTGGTTCCCGAGTCTCTGGCCGTTATCGAGGCCGCACAAGCCCACGCCCGCGACGGGTTCCTGTTCCCGAGCGTGCGCAAGGGGGTGATTTCCGATGCCACCATGGCCCGGCTGATGGAGCGCCGCGAGATGGAGGCTCGCCCGCATGGCTTCCGTTCCAGCCTTCGCGACTGGCTGGCCGAGGCGACCGACGCCCCCCACGAGGTGGCAGAGACTATGCTGGGGCATGTGGTTGGCGGATCGGTCGAGCGGGCCTACCGCCGCACGGATTTCCTGGAACAGCGCCGGGCCTTGCTGGCGCGCTGGGCGCAGTATGTCACCGGGCAGTCGGGGCAATTGGTCAGGATGGCATATTGAAGAAACATAACTTGGACGCCGCCGCTGATTTCGCAAATCGTGAGGTTTCTCGCTGGATCTCATCGGAAACAGGCATTCCACAATCACCGGGCGAGTATTTGTTGTGGTGGAAACTAGGTTGTGAATATCGCGTAGGCCCCAACGCCACTTACATCGTAATGTATGACTGCCTTCGCGACTGGCTGGTTTCAGCCGCTCGATGCAACGCGGACGCTCGCAAACTTCTTTCTCGTATTGCGTCCTCTAAACTTCATGCGGGAGTGGCGTTAACAAAAGCAGAATCCTTCTTTGCCGCATCGATTCTTGACGGCACGGCCCCGCCACTGCCAAAGAAGCGCGGTAAAACCTTATCCACAAACCACGAGCGTGATGTTTTCATTTTCACCATGATGAAAGAGTTGATCGATGGGTTCAAAATTAACGCCAGCAGAAACGATGTTAGTTCGGAGCATGCATCAGCTTGCGACCTAATAGCGGATGCATTTGCTGCGTATGGGCGACATGAAGTAACGTTTCGCGCGGTGAAAGATGTTTGGAACAACAAGCAGTTTCGGGGACGGTATTACCGTCTTGCCGACGCCGTGAACGCCGAGCTGGCCAAGCAAAAGGATATCCAAGAAGCCGGGCCACAGAACGCCTTAGCTGGTTTTCCCCTACATTTAATCAAGCTTTGAGCGTGTCGGAAAAATCCCGACAATATCCGGCATGAAGGCTAATGGCTTGTCACCCATCATCACCCCATCGCAATTAAGCAATGGGCTGACCAATGCCAATCACCGATCCCCTTCTGAAAGACCGCGAAGCCGCGCCGCTTCTCGGCATCAGCGTTCCAACGTTCTGGCGTCGTGTAGCGGATGGCACCATTCCGAAGCCGATCAAGCTGGGCGCGCTGTCCCGCTGGCCACAATCCGAAATCCTTGGGGTCATCGAACGGGCAAAAGCTGCCCGTGCCGACGCCGCATAACGAAACCACCACCCTGGGGCTTAGGGCGGTGGCGCATTCGTTCTGTGGTGGATGAATACCACAAACATAGCGCATCACGCCCTTGCCCGCAAGAGATGAGGCAAGGAAATGCATACAGCAAAGCAATGGCCTGCACAGGCCTTCACGGTCCAGAACGGAACCGAAGAACCCGCCGTTATCATCGTCAAGGGCCGCGACCGTTGGGCGCTCGAATGCCTGATGCACGCCGGATCGACGGGCTGCACCCCGATTGACCACCCCGGCCCGCGCTGGTCGGCCTATGTGTTCAAGCTGCGCCAGCAGGGCGTCTGCATCGAGACGGTTCACGAGAACCATGACGGCCCGTTCCCCGGTCATCACGCCCGATACGTTCTGCAATCCAGCGTGTCCCTCGGTCGGAGGGCTGCCGCATGAGGGCCCTTCGCATTGCGCGGCTCTGCGCCCGTTACGGCCTGAGCCATGACCGCGCCGCCCTTCTGGCTGCCCTGATCTGGGGGAACGGTCATGCGGATTGATCTTCCTGTCAAACCCTCGCTCCTGCCCTATTGCCGCAAGCTGCTGGCCGAGGGCGCAGACCCCGCCGAACTGATTGAGGTCTATCGCGGGGAAACCCTGTGCTTCATCCCGGCGCCGCTGGCTGCATTCGCGGCCCTGACCACGGAAGAAGGCACCGACCGATCCATCCGCTTCCGCAGGTGGCGCGAAATGCCCCGGCAGAGCGGGGGATACGGCCCGGAGACGGCGACAACGGAAGGGGCTGGGCATGAGTGATGCGCAATCCCTCACCGCTGCCCTGGATGGCAAATGGCATGGCCGCTATGGCCTTGCCTGCTGCCCGGCGCATGGCGACCGCCGCCCGTCCCTGACGCTGGCCGATGGTGATGACGGCCGCCTGCTGCTGAACTGCAAGGCAGGCTGCGGCTTCATGGAGGTCCTGACGGCTCTGCGCGAGCGGGGCCTGATCGACCCGCACAATCGACCCCAGCCGCCCGGCCCGGCGGAAATCGCCAGACGGAAAGCTGAGGCCGAGGCGGCAGCCGCCAGGATGGAGCGCAAGGCCATGGCGACATGGAACGAGGCGCAACCGATCGGTGGCACCATCGCGGAAACCTATCTGCGCGGCAGGGGCATCACCTGCGCCCTGCCCGATACGCTGCGTTTTCATCCCGAGTGCTGGCATCCTTCCGCCCGGCGCTTCCCGGCGCTGGTCGCACGGATCGACGGGCTGCCCCGGCTGGCCATCCATCGCACCTACCTGCGACCAGATGGCAGCGGCAAGGCGGAGATAGATCCTGCGAAGGCGATGCAGGGCGCCGCTCTGGGTGGGGCTGTGCGCCTCGTGGAGGCCGAGGGACCGCTGGTGGTGGCCGAGGGCATGGAAACCGCGCTCAGCCTCGCCTCTGGCCTCCTGCCCCGGCCCGCGACCATCTGGGCGGCTCTGTCCTGTGGCGGTATCGCCGGGCTGCGCCTGCCGTCCCGACCCGGACGCCTGACCATCGCCCCGGACGGCGACAAGCCCGGCAGGGAGGCCGCGAACAAGCTGGCCGAACGCGCTGCCGCCCTCGGCTGGACCGTCAGCCTGCTTCCCGCGCCAGAGGGGCGCGACTGGAACGACATTCTGCAAATGAAAGGGGCAGCAGCATGAACGCTCCCGCCATGAATACGGAATTCCCGCAGCCCATTCCCTTTGACGCCGCTGCGAACTGGCCCGAGCCGGATCTTACGCTTTCGCAATCCGGTCGGCCCCCAGCGCCCGTAATGACCGATGACGAGTTCTCGGTCGTGTTCGGGCCGTGGGCGGAATGGATCAGCACCGCCGCGAAGGTGAAAGGTGCGCCGGTTGACTATGTATCGCTTGCCCTTCTTGCCACCGCCAGCGCGGTCATCGGCAATTCGCGGTGGGCAGCCCCTTGGGAGGGGTGGAAGGAACCTCCCGTCCTGTGGGCGATGCTGGTGGGTGATCCGTCTGCCGGGAAATCCCCGGCGCTCGATGCCGTCATTGATCCTGTCAAGGAAATCGAGCGGGGGTTGAGCGAGGAGTACAAGACCAGGCGGAGCGAATGGGAGCGCGATGAGGAAATCGCCGCGCTCGCGCTGGCACAATGGAAAGTAGAGACGAAGAAGGCCATCGCCGAGGGGAACGACGCCCCGGCCAAACCCGCTATTGCCAGTGCAGGCCCCCCTCCGGTTCGCGAACGCATCAGCATATCAGACGCCACAACCGAGGGGGTTGCGTCGTTGCTGGCGGCTACCTGGCGGGGCCTTCTGCTGTCACGGGACGAGCTTTCCGGCTGGCTGGGCAGCATGGACCGCTACAGCGGCGGCGGCGACCGTCCCTTCTGGCTGGAAGCCTATGGCGGGCGCTCCTACACCGTGGACCGGAAAGGCAGCCCCGAACCGATCATCGTTGACCATCTGACCGTGGCCATCCTCGGGGGGACGCAGCCTGACAAGCTGACCAGTCTGCTGGTGAAAACCGATGATGACGGCCTGCTTGCCCGTTTCCTCACTGTCTATCCCGAGCCGGTCCCGCTTTCACGCCCGTCCGCACAGATCGATGCGGCAAAGCTGCGGATTGCCCTGGAAAGGCTCAGGGGACTTCCTTCTGCCTTTGACGACTCAGGCAATGCCCGTCCGTTCTATGTGCCGTTCAGCCCTGACGCTGCGGACGCCCTGCAAGAGTTCCGGGGGCAATGTCGTGAATGGGAGATCGAGGCGACCGGCATCTTCAAGGGGCATATCGGCAAGCTGCCCGGCCTGGCGGTGCGTGTCGCCTGCGTGCTGGCGCATCTCGATTGGGCTGCCCGTTCCGATGGCCGATACCCCGACAGCATCGAGAGCGAACATGTTGGCCGTGCCTGCCATCTGGTCGGCGAGCATCTGCGCCTCCATGCTTTCCGGGCCTACGGCGCCGCAGAGCCCGCCGAAGAAATCCGCAATGCCCGAAAGCTGGCTGCCCTGATCCTCAGGGAAAGACCTCGCAATCTGAATGTTCGCGAGATCCAGCGCCGGGGCCTGAGCGGATTGCAGACCTCCAAGCAAATCGGGGCGGCCATGTCTGTTCTCGAACAGGGGGATTGGCTGCGTCAGGTGGCCGAGGATACCGGCGGTCGCCCGCGCTTGATGTTCATCGTCAATCCCCGGATCTGGGGGTCGAAATGAGCCGCTGGCTGGCACTCGCGAAGCGACCCGATGAAAACGGGAAACCCCCACCCGACATATTGACAAAACCCGACAAAAGGGTCCCGGAAGCCCAAAATCCGGGCTTATGTCAGGTTTTGTCAGGGTGTAGGGTAGAGAAATCCGAC
Organism: Paracoccus sigandri; assembly: GCF_003709565.1. Taxonomy (GTDB): domain Bacteria; phylum Pseudomonadota; class Alphaproteobacteria; order Rhodobacterales; family Rhodobacteraceae; genus Paracoccus; species Paracoccus siganidrum. Next base: position 11,048 of record NZ_QNRC01000001.1, read on the forward strand.
GAGAACCTGATGCGCTCGGAACTGACGCCGACGCAGGAGGCCGAGCATCTCGCCAAGCGGAAGGAGCTTTGGGAGGCGCGTCAATCGGGGCAAATTGTCCCGATTGAAAGCAAGCGTGATGATGGGCGGGGGCATAGGCCCACAGCGTTCGCCTCCGAGACAGCCGAAGCCACGGGCGTTGATAAGCGCACCATCAACCGCGCCGTATCCCGCGCGGAAGGCGTGGTTGAGGAAGTCCGGGACCAGCTCCGGGGCACTGACCTTGCGCACGCCGAGCGCGGCCAGCAGGTCGCCGAGGACGTGACAGCTGATCCCGACCAACCACCAGCGGCCCGCTATTCCCGTTATTCCCGCTATTCCTGCTATTTTCCCCCTCCGAATAGCGGGAATAGCAGCCAACATGTTGCCCGTCTGGAAGCTGCAACGCCTGAGCCCGACCGGCAGGACGACGCCCGGCCCGATGCTGACGGCTATTGCCGCACCTGGACCGGGCGCATCGTTCGGCTGGATGAATGGCGCAACCTGACGGCATGGGACCGTCACGGCCCGGCCGGGCGATTGTTCTGCGGCATCTGCAAGCAATGGGTGAGCCGGGATGCCGACTGCCCGCAATCGGAATGCTGGAAAGGAGATAGGTAATGCCCCCTCGTGATGCGTATGCTCAGAACCGCCGTGCTTTTCGCGCCATCATGGCCGAAAGAGCGGAAGAAATTGCCCGCGAATGGGCTGGCAAATGTCTGGACCCCATTGGGAGTGAGGTCGCTCGCGTAACCGACCCTGCAGCATTGGCTGCCCTTCAACAGGCATTTGTCGGAATGCTCAGGCGTGGCGGGTATGACTTCATTCAGCGGATCGATGTTGAAACGGCGCGCGGCTTCCCCAGCCAGTGGCGGGCAGGCGAACCGGGTGCAGCGGCGTTGATGGAATACCTAGGTCACGTTCTTCGGACGGGGGATTGTTCCCAGAGCATCGAGGAATTCGCGCGAGCGAGATTCGACTACGGCGCATGGCTGGCCGTGGGCGCAACCAGTGAGGGCCAGCCGACTTTTGCGGTCGTGGTATTGCGTGACCTTGGCGACGACAATTTTGACATGAAGGGCGCGGCATCTGTGCTGCGCATTCTTGGCGGCATGGCTGATCCGATGCCGAAAATCCTGACAGAGCGGAGGGCGTAACGATGTCCAGGGCAAGCAAACGAAAGGCACGCGAGGCGGCGGACCTGCACGCCGCCCGAATGGCGAGTCACTTTTTCCCGATGTATGGTTCGTCTACCGTGTTCATACGCAATGCTGACGTGGTGGACGCTCTGCGCGACACGATTGCGGCAATGCTCAGGCGCCAAGAGGTGGAATTTGCCCGCCCGGTCAGCCTGGAAGTTGCGGCCCACTTTCCCGGCTTCGACATCAATCACGAATGGTCGGGCCGGGCATGGCTGGCGGTTGTTCTGGATGATGCAGGAATGCCGTTTGCAGCCGTAGCGCAGGAAGGTCCGGCCGATATCCCGCGCGTTCAGAGGGCCAAGGCCGCCCGCTCTGCTGCGATATTCATGGCGTGGCGGGCATCGTTTGCGCCGCCCGTGAACAGAATGCCAGTTGGTTCAGCTTAACCCTTTCGGATCTCCAGGTGATGTGGTATTATAATACCCATCGCAGGGGTAAAGGTAACAGCATGACATCAGCGGCACGCAGGGTTCCTGAATTTGCCGCCTCGGAAGCCGCTACCGGCGCCGGGGATGGTTTTGGTCACTGGTTCAGAGAAGATCCGGGCGCCATGCGTTTTGCGCAGGTTCTCTTTGAGGCCTGTCAGCTGTGGGACGACCTGGAAGACGAGGGCCAATGCAGCAACCTGAACGGCCTGCTTTCGTGGTTGGGCTGGGGGAAGGAATACGATCCATACTTTGTTGCCCATGCCCACATTCTACGCCCGGCAATGCTGTCGATGTATCTGCAATGGCGCGCGGCGAACGTCCTGGATCGAGGCGACAGGAACGATGTTGCGAAAGCCTACATGCTTCGCGCCGCGATCTATCAGGTATGGCACCTGATGGCGTGGATTGCTGGCGGCGACGATTGGGCGGCAGAGGTCGGCCCCGAGATTTACCGCAGCTATGGCGAGACGCCTGACGATATTTGGAGAGAATTCAATGCCTGATCCAACAGGGGGCCTCATTGCCGGGGCCAGCGTCATCGGTGGTGCCTCGCAGGCTAGCGCCGCCCGCAAAGGTGCCCGCGCCCAGGAGGCGGCCGCTAACCGGCAGATAGACCTGCAAGAGCGGATCTATAACGAGACGACAGAGCGCTTCGCCCCCTATCTCGGCGCTGGCAGCAACGCGCTTGCGGCCTACATGTATGAGATGGGTCTCGGCCCCGCCCCGACGATGGGCGGCACCGCTCCGCAGATCACGGAAATTCCTGGATCTGCGGCGAATCCGGCAGCCGGTCCTGTCGGCGCTCCTCAACGCGGCGTTCATCCCGATACCGGGCTTCCGTATCAACGCGTCGGTGAAACGATTGGCGGTCCCGCTGCCAGTGGGACCGGAGCGCGCTATCAGGTCGGCGGCAGGACGTTCAACACCCGGCAAGAGGCCGAGGCATGGGCGGCGGCAAACCCGACCGGCAGGGCGCAATACCAGGGCTTCCAGAAAACACCCGGCTACGAGTTCGCCTTTAATGAAGGCATGGCAGGCGTTAACGCACTGGCCAGCACGCGTGGGGGACTGGTCAGCGGTCGCACGATGCAGGACCTGCAAAAGACAGGTCAGGGCTTGGCATGGCAGCATCACGGGCAGCATTTAAACCGGCTGGCCGGGCTGACCGACATGGGCATGGGCGCGGCGGGCAATCAGGCGATGGCGGGCAATGCCTTCGCGACCGGCGCGGGCAATGCCATCGGCAGCATCGGCAACGCGCAGGCTGCCGCTGCTACCGGCGTCGGAAACGCCTGGAGCGATGCCCTGACCGGAGGGTTGTCGGCCTGGCAGTATCAGCAACGGCTGAACAAGCCGAGAATGGGAGCATAGAATGGCGACCCTCGATTCAAACATAATTCTCGCCGGGCGTTCGCCTGACGTTTTGGGCGCACTCCAACGCGGCAATGCTCTGGCGCAGCAGCACAACGACATGCAGCTTGAACGGGCGCGCAACGCCTTCCTGCAAGAGAACGCTGCCGGGCTGATGTCTGGCGACCAGAACGCACTGACACAGTATGCGCAGTATGATCCGACTGCGGCATTCAACATGCATACGCAGAACCGGAACAACGCGCGGGCCGATGAACAGATGGCATGGCAACGCCAGCGGGCCAGCCAGCAGGACGCCCGGCAGGCGCGGCTTGACGAGCGCGGCGACCAGGAATGGAACATGAAGGTCGAGCAATACGCGCGGGGGCTGCAAGCCGAGGAAGCGGCGGCGCAGGCACAGCAGATCGAGGATGCGGTGAAGATGGGCCTTGCCCTGCCTGATGCTGCCACTTGGGATGCGCAAATGTCCCAGATCGCCCCGGACCTTGTCGGCCAGTTCGACAACCGGCAGGCGTTGGCGCAGCGGTATATGAGCGTCGCGGAGGTTCTGAAACAGCAGGCTGGACCGGCTTTCCGACCTGCAACCCCGGAAGAAGCCGCTCAATACGGCGCCCAGGCCGGGCAATTCGGGGCTGATGGCCGGTTCTATCCCATCAATCCCCCTTCTGGGATGTCTGTGGAAACCGGACCTGGCGGGACGATGAGAATTGTCCAAGGTCCGGGGGCTGGAGGGGCTGGTAAGCCGTTCACGGAAACTCAGAGCAAGGACATTGGCTTTGCCACGCGCGCACGGGCCGCTCTGGATACGTTCGAGCCGATTGCCAGCACCATGACCAGCAGGAAGCAGCAAGCTCTGGATGCGGTCCCGTGGGGCCTCGGGAGGGGCTTCCAGGAGCCTGACTATCAGATCGCGCAGAATGCCGGCATGAACTTCCTGCTGGCGGTTCTCAGGAAGGATACCGGCGCGGCGGTGACCCCGAGCGAAGAACAGATCTACACTCGCGTTTTCCTGCCCCAACCCGGTGACAGCGATGAACTTCTGTCGCAGAAGTCGCAGGCTCGTCAACTTGCCGTTGCGGGCTTGGAGGCAGGTATGCCCCCAGAGGCCATTTTGGCGCAGGGTCAGGCGCTTTTGGCTTCTGGTTCGGGCGCCCGGCCGCTTGAGCCTGTCGCTCCACAGAAGGTCGTTGGATCTGATGACGACCTTCTCAGAAAATACGGGCTTCAATAATGGCGACATATGAAGATCTGATCGCGGCGGCCCGGCAAGCGGACGCCAACGGAAACACCGACGATGCGCGCCGTCTCCTGGAAATGGCAGTGGCTTTGCGTGATAACGCTCAACCTTCCCCAGCCCAGGGCATGGCCGCCGAGCGCCCCCTGTCGCAGCAGTTGGTGGACCAATACAAGCAGGCGGAAGCAGCTGGGGATTATGAGACTGCTGACCGCCTTCTGTCCGAAGCGTCATATGCCGCGACACAGGATGGCACCGCGCCCGCCAGCGTGGCCTATAACCCGCGCACGGGCCGCATGGAGGATATGGACCTTCGGCGGGGTAATGGTCGCCTGGATGCGGCTGCGCAGGGCTTCGGGCAAGGCATCAGCTTCGGCACGATGGATGAAGCCGTGGGCGCAATGTATGGGATGACTGGTCCCGGCACCTACGAGCAAAACCGGGACTACGCGCTGGCGTCGATGAGATCCGATCTGGCCTCGGCCCGCGAGAACCATCCCATTATCGCCTATGGATCCGAAATCGGCGGCGGCGCCTTGTCATCTCTCGGGGGCGCCTCGGCGCTTGGCATTCAAGCTGCCCCAACCATCGGTGGTCGCGTTGTCCAGGGCGGCATCATGGGCGGCATTGAGGGTCTTGGCTATGGATACGCCACGGGAGAAGGCATTGAAGATCGGGCCGGGAACGCCGCCAAAGGACTAGGTTTCGGATTAACACTCGGAACAGCGGCACCCTTTGCCATTGAAGGTGGACGACGCGCAATCGACCATATCAGCGGGCCTTTCGCATCGATGCGCGCCGCCCCCAGCCAAGTCCGCGCCAGCCGTGCGGTTCAGTCGGCGGTTGATCGCTCTGGACGCAGCCTGGACGAGATAGACGCCGCCATTCGGCAGGCTGGGGCTGAGGGACAGCCGATGTATTCGGTTGCCGATGCAACGGGCTATTCCGGCCAGCGGATGCTTGCAGGTGCGGCGCGGACCCCAGGTGCCGCCCGTCAGGAAATCATAGAACATCTTGCCTCTCGGCAGGATGGGCAGGCGCGGCGATTGGGTGGGTTCCTGGACGACGCTTTGAACAGCCCCCGTAACGCCGGGAACCTGCCCGCCATCCCCGGCAGCAATCCGGCAGATTTCACGGGCATGACTGCCGAGCAGGTTCGCGGGCAGCTGACCGGCGCAAGGAGCCGCGCGGCCAATGTCGCATACGACGCGGCGCGGAGAGGTGCCAGCCCTGTGGATGTGCGCGGCGCGCTGGCCGCGATTGATGACCGGATCGGACCCATGCAGGGGAGCGGGGTAGCTGGAGACGGGATAGACGCCAAGCTGACCAGCTATCGCGCACGTCTTACGTCGCAGCCGGGCGGCGCCTCATATCCTGGCGCGTCGTCGGTTGAACTGTCGGACTTCGATAGGGTTCTAGGCGTCAAGCAGGCCATCCAGGATGACATCGGCGCCGCGCTGCGCGCCGGGCGCAACAACGAAGCACGAGAACTCGGCAGGGTGGCAGCGCAGTTGGACGAGGCGCTGGAGGCCGCTAGCCCGGCCTACCGGCAGGCCAATGACCAGTTTGCACAGGCATCGCGCGTCATCGATCAGATCGACGCCGGCAGGGCTGCGACAGGTCCGAGGGCACGCGTGGAAAACACGCTTTCGGCATATGGAGCATTGACCCCAGATCAGCAGGCGGCGTTTCGGTCAGGCTATTCCGACCCTCTGATGGCGCGCCTTGAGAACTCGGCGCCAGGCGTCAACAACGCTCGGCCCTTGACCTCAGAGGGGGCGCGGGCTGAGCTTGGCGCCATGTCGCGCGACCCTGCGCTTCTCCAGCGGCAGATCGCCCGAGAAAACGACATGTTCCGCACTGCCAATGCGGCAAGCGGCGGATCGATGACTGCCGACAACCTTGCCGACGCCGCCGACCTGTCTGCCATGAGCATGAGCCCGATCATCAATGCTTTGACTGGTAATTTTGGGGCCGCAGCAAGGCAGACGGGAGACGCCGTTCTGAACGCGCTATCAGGTCGGAACACGGCAACCCGTGAGGAAATAGCGCGCCTTTTGCTGTCAAGCGACATAAGAAATGCCCTTGCCCCAGCCTTGCAGGCTCAAGCGCAGGCGCTTCCTATCATGAACGCTTTCTCAGCGTTTGCCAGATCTGGCGAGAGGGTTGGGAATCCCTATTAGGGCAATGTTGCGAAAGCAAAAAGAGCCGCCGCCGGGCCAAGGAGCCCGGCGGCAAATACCCAAACAGGGACTCGTTTCCCGAACCCCCTTTCTTCCCGAGAGACGCGCCAAACCATGTAGGCCGCAAGGGCAAAAAGGAAGTTTCCGAAGTATACGGCCCCGACCGTCTGCCAGAAAACAAGCTGTGTCATCCGTTCATCTTACCACTTTCGCCGCCCACATCCATACGCTGAAAGAGAGAGCCATTACCACGTATAAGGAGATTTTCGTCATGCGGCTCAACCCGGAATTCGCATCAACCGGCGCAGGCCTGCGGCACCACCGCAAGGCCGCACGGCTCACGCAAGCGGCCCTGGCCGAACTTGCCGGCATAGGGCGTCATGCCGTCCAGTATTGGGAGGCCCGGCCCGTTCTCGACCGTAGGGGGTGGGCCGTGAAGCGCATGATCGAGGCGCTGGCGGTCTATGTCGCAGAACATGACATTCAGCGTCCTGTGGTCTTACGCCCCGGTAAGCGCGTCATCTGCGGCGCCAAGACCCGGAAGGGCACGCCCTGCCGCTGCAAGAGCGAGCCCGGCAAGCGGCGCTGCAAGTTCCATGGCGGGATGTCCACCGGGCCAAAGACGCCGGAAGGGCGCCAGCGGATTGCCGAGGCTCAGCGGCGCAGGTGGCAGCGGTCATGGACAGACGGTGGCGTTCCTCAGCTTCAATCCCCCACACACTGATAGGAAATAGTCATGGGCATCCACCTAAAGTCGATCCCCGGAGAGTTTGATTTGCGCACACGCTTTGTGTTGTGGATAGGCAAACTGCTAGGGGCAAACGTCAAATTTTATGACAACAATAAAGTTTGCTCGAATCCTAAAGATGTTCCTTGAGCCATTTGGACCCCTTATCGGTGAATCCACACCACGCCGCTTCCCCGGTTAGCGCCGCAACCAACAGTTCATCATTGTTGTCTAGGATCGGTGAAATCGCGTCCCGGATTTTAACAGCAGAGAGATTGGTTTTGACGATCCAAGTGGAGTCTAGATGACGCCAGTAGGTGGGAAACATCTCCTCAAGTCGTTCTCGGAGCCTCTGATTTTTGGCTGAATAGTTCGCCCCCTCTCGGTTGAGGTCGTATCCGATCATATAGCAGGCCATCTGTCCCTCCATTTTCCCCAGCTAAGCGGCTTTCCGCCGATTCGCCTACGGGAACAAAGGAGAACACGCGCGCCGATTCCCGGCTTGAATAACAATCAAGGAAATCAAGCCGCATGGGGTCAGACGGAACGCCGAATTTCACGGCCCGCCCGGTGGGGTATAAGCGCCGAGGGGCGGCAAGTTCAGCAGCCTGACCTGGATGTGACCCACGGAGTAGAAAGGCCTGCCATGCCAGCACCCGACCCCTGGGGCGTGACCATCGAGAAAAAGCCCAATGGCGGCTGATCCGTCCTGTATGAGATGTTCATGCTATCGGGCCGCTCTCAGCGGAAGGCGCGCGCGTCCGCCGGATCATGGTCAACCTGCGGCGGGACGGCTGGTCTTGCCGGTGGTGCGCTGAGCCGATCCCGCAATGGCGCCGTGCCGATGCAGTCTATTGCTGCGAGGGATGCCGGAAGCGGGCGGCCAGATCAAGACAGCGCTGGCCGACGCGCAGTTCTTATGCCGCTTGACACGCCTCGAAAGTCAACCGGTCACGAATCATAGCGGCAATCTGCGGGTGGGCCTTCGTAACACGAATCCTTCGCTTAACATCATGAAAACTCATGAAATCTAGCAGCGGAACGAAAGATGAGTTAACGAACGAGCTTGACGCGCTAAGCATCCCTTCAAAGCACACCTCGACTCCCTCATCACGAGCTAGACCCGCCACAATGAGGGAATATATTGCTTCACCCTCGGCGTTGGTATCACATCGGGAAACGTGGTTTTTTACATAGATTACCATATGTTATCCTCAGCTTCCGGGGCCACGGACTCTATCCGAACAGTAGGCACGTTGATGTCAACTAACGTGCCAGTGTAACCTGAGTTTCCTAAATTTACGTTGACGGCGGTGACCTGAGTGCTTGGGCCAGCATACACCGCAGCACCGCCAGAGTATAGTGTGAGGTTTCCCCCCATCTGCTCGGTAACGAAATCGCGCAAATATCCTAATCCTGCACCCCTGTTCCTGGGGTTACCTCTGGTTGAGAAGCCAGGCTCAAAGGCCCTGATGATGGCTTGAGAAGGTGTGAGAGATGGGTCTACTTCCCACACATTCTTCGGAATTCCTCTGCCAAAGTCGCCGACTGATAGCCTCAACTCCTCCTTGTTAGGATACCACTGGGCAAAGATGCTGCCGACTTCAATGCTGCTATGGTCGCGGATATTGTTAAAAATCTCCGTAAGACAGACGCGCAACTGTGCAAGGGCGCCGATTGGGCGGTTCGCACAGTTCGAAAACCAAGGCAGAAATGTCCCGTCAATCCATTCGTAGCTGCGTTGATGATGCACCTCTTTCAAGCGGCAAGTCGTCGGCCGATGTCTGGCCAGTGGCGATGCATGGTGCCCAAGGTGATCGGCGAAGAAGCCTATATCATCAATGAACCGTAATGCCTCGGTTTGTCTTGCGTAGTTCTCATAGGAGACGGCGATATCGCGGCTTACTAAGAATCGGGTGAGATTGTGGAGCAGCACTATTCCACTTGGGCTGGCAAACCGCAAAGGAGAAAAGTCAAATCTAACTTCCGATGGCAACCGTTGGAGGTCCAGCCTATCGGACAGGGCCGATAGCATCCCGAAGCATGTTAGCTGTCCCGGAAGTGGCACTAAAATTGCAGTCAAGTCATTCCCTTCTCTTTCATCCCTTCACCCGTCTTGCCGCCTCACGCAGCACATCCGCAACAGCCGGGTGCGCCGCATCCGCCATACGTTCATAGGACATGACCACATCGGCCCGCCCTTCCTCGGTTGCCAGGAAGTCAGTCGGCATTGTCGTCAGCAGATCCAGCAGGAAAACCCGTAACGCATCGGTATCGGTCATATGAACCCCCACTGCCATCATGTTGACGGTGCGCGATTCGTCCAGAGCGAGGTGATGGGCCTGCGTCAGTCGCGGCCGGCCTGCCGCTCAACCGCCCGCAGCGCGTTGACCGCTTCCTCGGCCTTCCGGGCAGCCTCAACCGCCCGACGCTCGGATTCCGCCACTTCCTCGGGGCTCAGCGTGCCGCCCGGATACGCCCCCATTCCCCGCTCGCCCCAGGTTATCCTGAAATCCACCATCTGAGCGGCGGCATAGCCAATCAGGACCAGGGCAAGGATGACGAGATAGCTACGCAAGATCCGTTGGCCTCCTTGGAGAACGGCACCACATCGCCACGAGCGCGCCATGGCCTTTCCACGGATGCCTTTTCAGGCGTCATCGCACAGCCACCCTCTCTGGCGCCGCCTTACTCCGCAGGATGATGCACAGGGATGGCCGAGAGCCGCAGGCCCAGCGCCGCGACCACCTTCAAGACCGTGCTGAACTCGGGATTGCCCTTCTCGCTCAAGGCGCGATAGAGGCTTTCGCGCGACAGCCCGGCATCCTCGGCGATCTGCTTCATGCCCTTCGCGCGCGCGACCACGCCCAGCGCATCCGCGATGAACGCCCCATCCCCGGTTTCCAGGGCATCGGACAGGTAGCCTGCAATCGCCTCGTCATTGTCCAGATATTCGGCCGGGTCAAAGGCCGTGGTTTCCAGTGCCATGCTCAACCCTCCATCTCTGCGGCAAGCCGCTTCGCTTGTTCAATGTCCGCCTGCTGGCGGCTCTTGGTGCCGCCGCACAAAAGCACGACCAGCACCGATCCGCGCTGAACGAAATAGACCCGATAGCCCGGCCCCTCGTGATGCGCATCTCGCTCACACCAGCGCCTACCGGCTTCACGTCTCCGGGGTTTCCGAACCGCAGCCGCTGGATGCGGCTGGCAATCTTCTGCTTGGCCCGTGCATCGCGAAGGGAAAGCAGCCATTCCCGGAAGGTATCTGTCTGGCGGATCTCGATCATGATGATATGTAGCTTATGGGCTACACGAAATCAAGGGCACATCAGGATGGAGGCCGTGTTCGGCCGGCCGAGCATATCTCAACCCGAAACAGCATAGCATTCGACAAGCTTAGTGAACGCTTCCAGGTTCCTGCCTAACGTTACCGGATCGAGCGTGGGTGCTTCGTCGGTAGCAAGGACTGGCTCAACTCCGTTCTGAAACATGAACAGCTTGGCTATCTCGCCACGCACGGCAAAGTTCACATTCTGCGGAATATCACCCGTCACATCTGCGACAAACTTGGCGTCCAGTTTCGATACAACCACACCAACAACACGCCCCGCTGCATCTACCGCAGGCCCACCAGAGTTGCCCGGCTGCACCGGCGCCGATATCTGCATCCGTATCGCGTCCCCTGCCATGCCTTTGAGGCTACTGACGCTTCCCCGCGTGATATTCAAGCCTGAGAGAAGCCCCGCGAGCGGATAGCCTGCAACAGTGATATCGGCGTTTAACGGTGCGGGCCGTGCGGCGAACTGCGCAACCGCACCACTTTCCTGAGGAACATCCCTGATTAGCGCTAGGTCGAAGCTATCATCTGTCGCCAGCAAGATAACTGTGCGCCCGTCAATCTTTAACGTCTCGCAGTTCTCGACAACATGAGCATTGGTGAGCAAATGTCCCTGATCGGAAACGAAAAAGGCGGTCCCGCTACCTTGCAATTCTTGCTCATTGGGCATTGACTTCATTGGAGGCTCGGGTGCCGCCGCTGGCTGCTGGGGAGCGGGCGCTGTGGGTGGAGCGACCATTCTTTCACGCATCGCATATTCGTTTGGCGGGTCGCGCTCCGCTTCCGCTAGGATTGCGGCCATAGAGGTGAAACCCTCTGTGATTTTCCCAGATTGCGGCAGCTCGATACCGGGCGTCCAGCCCTTGGAAATACTCCCCGAAACAGCATTCACAAGGCTTTGATCGATCTTCGCGGCTGACAGCACGACAGTTGACCAGCCGCTACGCCCCAGATCCGAGCGGGCGTAGAGAATCGTTCCTCCTGCTTGTTCGACGGAGGTAATCATCACTTTTTCGCGCCTGAGCGTATAAGGTGCCGTACCTGGAATCGCCGATGATAGCGCATAGGTGTGTATGCCAATTACCTGAGGCAGATCGCCGATATGCAAAGAATAGCGAAGTGAACTAGTCGTGTGAGCGTAGTTCAGGAAGGCATCCGTCGATGGCTCTTGGCGTATCCGGCCGACTGGAATAGCAAATGAAATATCCATAGGCTCGAAATATCGCTGCTCCCACCCGTCTGCCTGCACACGATTTGCGCTTTCTAGCGCCAGCAACACCACTTCCCAGTTCTCGATAGGTGGATCGAGGCCGGCGCTCCGAGCCCAAGCCTCAAGAGCGCGCTGGCTACGGCCCCCCCATGCTCCATCCATAAGGGCGGAGTATCTTCCATCCAGCGCGAGCCCAAATTGCAGGAAACGCTTTTCCTCGACAGCGAGCTTTGACGCGTCGAATTCCGCCCACATCTCATCGACCGTGTATGCGTATACTGGAGCAGAAACCGTCATGGCGGCACTGAGAAAGGCTAAAAGTATGCGCATGTCGGTCTCTGGGGCTTTCTGAACTGCAATCCCAGATTGAATGCGGCCGCGCTGCGAGTCAAAGCCTCCTTGCTTGTCAGTTGCGACAAATTTCCTGACTTCGGTTCACGGCTTCGATGGCAATTCGGCAGAAAGGGCCACTCCCGGTCCCATCGCGACCTGCCCCCCTTCGAGGAACTGGATGCCACGGGCCTCTAGCGCTGAGACGATGCGCCGGACTGCCTCTGCCGACACCAGTCCAACATGATCCGGTTTACCCTCCACCCGGCGCAGGGTGATCAGTGGAACGTCTGCTGCCTCGCAAAGCTCTGCCTGCGTGATGCCCAGCAGATCGCGCGCCGCTTTGATGCGTGCCTTCATTCTTGCTCCGATAATTTTTTCTCAGTGTGCACTTGCTATCAGTTAATTCAAGTGATAGATAGTTATCACTCGACGGGGAAGTGAGCCCGCCTGCTTCATGGGAGATGATGATGTTCGACAACGACCCCAAGCCGGGGCCGACCGATGACGCACGCCTGCAAGCTGCGGGCCGGCACATGCCCGTCACCGAGCGCGCACTGATCGCCGACAAGCTGCGGCTGGCGCTTGATGAAATCGAAACCGGCGCAGGCGACTTCCGGTCGATCCGGGAAGCCGTCCGCTACCAGCGGGAGGCCATCCGCGCATCGCACCGCCGTCTTGAACGGCTGGGCGGCGAGGCCTGAGCATGTGCTGCCCCGCTGTCCATGACCGGCATCAACGCGCGGTCGATCTGATCTGGAGCTACATCCGTGTGGTTGAAGCCCAGGCCGAGGGCGCGGGCCTCGTCATTCCCATCCTGCCGCTGGAACTCGCGGTGCGTGAACTGCTGGCAGATCAATCACCTGGAAAGGAGAACTGAACATGAATCGCCGTAAACTGATGAAACTGGCCCCTGTGGCACTGGCGGCTGGCGCCGTCCCAGCCTTGGCCATGTCGGGGGAGGCCATCGCCTCGGAAGAAACACCTGTCGAGCGAGCGTTCCGCGTCTGGCAGGCGGAAGATCAAAAGCTGGAAGCCATCGGTTGCGACGATGTGCCGGAAAGCGACCTCAAGTCCGCTGGATGGGCGGCGCGGTGGGACGCGCAATGGGAAACCCGCTGGGAGGCTGAAAAACGTCTGGTTTCGACTCCCAGCGAGAACGAAAGGGATGTTCTGCTGAAAATCGCAGCGTGGACCCAGTGCGGGAGTGGCGACCTTGAGGGGCAAAACGAACACTTAACGACCCTCTGGAACGAAATCCGCGCCTTGACCGGGGGCGTGGCTTGAGCGCGCTTCGTGAACATATCCAGACCCAGCAGAACAATGCGGCCGCGCTGGAGGCGGTTGTGGGTGCCATGCTGCATCTGATCGAACGCCCCGACGAAACGACCCGCTCACTCTGCATTCAGATGGCGGAGACCGCCTTTGGCCTCGCTCAGGGCCTGAACCATAACCTTGACACAATGGCATTGCCGAAAGGAGCCATGGAATGACCATCTATCCCGAAATCGAGCCGGAAGTCCGTCAGCGGCTCGAAGCGTTCGCCGCGCAGACCGGCACGACCCCGCCCGAGCATGTCCTGATCGATGAACACGGCGAAGGCGGGACGTTCACCGATGAAATCCTTCACTACTGCTGCAACACCGGCCTGAGCCTCGATTGGCTGTGGTTCGGCAGAGGGGCGCAGGGCCGCACGGAGGAACCGGCATGATGGAACTCAACAGCCTCACCGAGGAAGACCTGGAAATCCTCGCTAAACTCCGGGCAATGGACGAAATCGAAAAGCTGGTATTCATGACGGGCTTTCGCGCCCTCAAGTCCCGCCAGATCGACGCGGAACAATTCCAGGCCTGGACGGCTGAACGCCTGGATCGCCACAGGGCGGGCGAATCTCTGTCGATTGCCGACCTTCAAATCCCCGGCGCTACTCCTGTCGCATGACCCTACAGCGCCCGGCTCCGGTCGGGCGCCGATCCTTTCAACAACCGGCGCAGCATCATGGACGCGGCCTATTCCATCAACCGACATTGGTCCGATCAATTCATTCCAGAGATCCGCCGCATTGTCGGCGCACACCTGCTCAGCGTGGCCCCGGATCACCTGGACATGCGGCAGGCAACCGATCTGCTGATGCTGGATGGCCGGGACGTGAGGATAGCGGCCCGTGTGCGGCGTCATGGCTATGCCGGGCGGTATCCCTACGATTTCACCATCCGCTCGCGCCTGCCGTCCGGTAACCCCACTGAACTGGCGAAGATAGTGAACGGCGAAGGCGACTGGCTGTTCTACGGCCATGCCAATGCTGCGGGGACAGGCTTCGACCTGTGGTGGCTGCTGGATCTGCGCGCCTTCCGTGCCGGGCTGATCCGGCAGGCATCGAACGGCTTCCCCATATCCTCGGGCGACCGCCGCAACCCGGACGGCACCTGCTTCAAGTGGTTCGACATCCGGTCATTTCCGAACGAGCCGCCGCTGGTGCTGGCCACGTCCGGGCTGCGTCCAGCGCTACCGGCTCCCTGGTGCGCTTGATCCCCTGCATATCGGCCCGGTGCAGCAGCATTGGCAGCGCACCCCATGCAGGTTAGGCTTTGCCCAGGCTGATGAACGGTCATCAAGGAGGGGTCATGTCCGAGAAGACCAAGGGACCGGCATCGTATTTCCCGTCAATCGAGGCAAAATATGGTCGCCCCGTCGCCGAGTGGAAAGACCTCATTCGCGCACAATCCGGCAAGAAGCACATGGAGCTTGTCGCGTGGTTGAAACAGGAACACGGCCTGGGGCATGGTCACGCAAACGCCCTCGTCGCCGATACGCTCCGTGAAGGCAATGCCTGACCGGTAACGCTCAACCCGCATCGACCGAAGCCCCTGCACCGAGTGGGGGCTTTCTGCTGGAACATCAGAGATTGATCTGTTCCTTGCCGCGCCAGGGCTTGCGGTTCTCCTTCCTGCGGGGCCATCTGCGCGCAAAGGAGAACAGGCATGACTTCATGGCCGGTTGGCTACCGCGTAGCCATCTGCTGTGCGAACGAACGGGACTGCGGTCATAGAACGACGATACGGGCGGAGGATCTGGTTTCCCGACATGGGAACGATCTGGATGTGCAGGCCTATGCGCGCGGCTTGCGCTGCTCACGATGCGGCACGGGCAATCCTACGGCCATCGTCTTCTGGGGCGGCTCCATCCCGATGCTGCTGGGTCGCAGGAAGCGGCGGGCAGCACGAAAAAGCAGAACCCGGACAGATGAGACGACGCAGTAGAATCAGCGCCCGTGACCGAGGCCGCGTTTCCTGTCCTTGATCTGGATCAATGTCTGGCCTTCCGATTCGGGAAAGACCTGTCTCGTTGAGAGTGAGCGAGGGCCTTGCGGGCGGGTGTGGGGTATCGCCCGTCCGCATCTCACCAGCCGACGCGAGCGGCGCCGACCATCCTGCCACCTCAGATTGCAATCGCACGCACAGCCTGCATTCCGCACGCCTCCGGGCTTGACTGCTTCCAGGGATTGCTCTGCCATAGTCAGCATTCAAGCAGACATTGGACGAACCGTATGTGCATTGATTGCCTGTTTTGCCGGATCGGGCAGGGCCTGGTTCCTGCCGTGGAAGTTTTCCGCAACAAGCGCATCGTCGCTTTCCTGGATATCTCGCCGATCAGGGAGGGGCACTTGCAGATCGTGCCCTGCGCCCACCACGATACATTTGACGACCTGCCGCCGAACATCGCGTCAGAGGTCTTGCTGCTCGCCCAACGGCTGGCCAAGGCCCAGAAGGCGCTTTTCAAGGTAGATCGCGTGGGCTTCCTGTTCACGGGCGGCGACATAGGTCATGCCCACGCCCATCTGGTTCCCTTGGTGGCAAAGACCGACATCACCTCCAGACGGTATATCGCGAACGCCGAATTGACGTGGAAATCCCTGCCGACGCCGGAGGAAGGCGAGATGCGCCGAACCGCCGCCGCCATCCGTGCAATGCTGATCGAGCAGCGCGGGAAGCTGCGCCGGGCGTGACCGAAGCAGGGGCGTGAGCGGTCCTTGCAACCCCAGCATATCGCCGGATAGTAGGGCTTCGCGTCCAGCACTCAGCGCCAGGCGCCAACCGATACCACTCCGCCGATCAGGTTTTCATCATGGGGCGCCGCAGCCACATCACGCGACCATTCGTTTCCGCAAGAGTGCTGGTCGGGCATCGCCGCTCACAGGGGAGCGACTATCTGCTCGCCCTGTATCTCGCGGCCATAGCTGGTGCATCCAATGCGGGAGGGTTCTTCGCCCTCGGACAATACACCTCGCACATGACGGGCTACCTGTCGCAGATCGCCGATAATCTGGTCGTCGGCAATCTTGTCGTGGTGGCGACAGCCGTCCTCGCGATTGGCGCCTTCGTGACGGGGGCCGCTTTTTGCGCGGTGCTGGTCAACTGGGCCCGGCATCGCGTGGGGCGGCAGCAGTTCGCGCTTCCTGTAGCGGCGCAGGGTGTATGCTTGGCCTGCTTTGCGTTCGGGGGCGTGTTCAGCACCGCGCCGGGGCGGCTGTTTGCGCTCGCCTGCCTTTGCTTCATCATGGGGATGCAGAACGCCACCATCACGAAGATATCCGGGGCAAGGATACGAACGACCCACGCGACCGGGATGATTACCGATATCGGGATTGAGATGGGGCGGGCCTGCTATGCCCTGTTGCTTCCGGGGAGTTCCGTGAAGGTCAACCGCGAGAAGCTGCGCATTCTGGTTTCCCTCGTGCTGGCGTATGTCCTTGGCGGAATCGTGGGCGCCCTTGGCTATGCCCATGTGGGGTTCTACTTCTCCGCCCCCCTTGCCGCATTGCTGCTGGCTCTGTCGCTACCATCGCTGCTGATCAGGCCCCTCGGCAAACGGTAGACCGCAAGGAGCAATGCACCCCCGCACGGCATAGGGTGATGCGACCTGCCGGATTCGCAGCGCGATACGCGCGCCCGTGCAAGGGACGTGGGGTCATTCTCCGCGCCGGGTTTTTAGACGCCGTAAAAAGGCGGCAGCCCAGCGTCTTATCAGGCACCCGTTACTGATTTGGCAGGTCGCGAACGAACGTCTCGACCATATGTTGAAGCCCGGCATAGACGACAAGCAGGATGGCTCCTGCGATGAACAGGCCGATTATCAGTTCCTTCACGATGCCCTCACCTGTAGCCCGGCGCCATACTGACACCCTGACACAACTGACGAAAGCCAACCGCAAGGCGAAGCAACGACCTCAAAACACGCATAGCGTGGATTTCGTCAGTTGTGTCAGTTTCGTCAGAACGTCAGGAACCCTGATCCAGTGATGTCGGGGCACCCTTTTGTCGGGTTTTGTCAATATGTCGGGTGGGGGTTCAGGGACGACGCGATGCAGACGGGGCAGCCGGTATCCCTGTCCAGGCTCCAGCCGTCCCGCGCGCCGCTGTCGTCGGCGCCCCCGAATAGCGGAAATAGCGGGAATAGCAGATAGCGGGTCCGCGATTCGCGTCAGGCCGACTGTCGGGCCCGGCATGTCTGGCACTGATGACAGACGGTTGACGGTGCCCGACAAGTTTCCCGATGAAGTGGCGCTTGCGCTGGTCGGATGGTGGGCTGAAAGGGGGACTGAAAAGCTCGCGCACCACCTAATAGGCTGATAACGCGGCATCTTTTCAATCACTGTGGTGCCGGTGAAGGGACTCGAACCCCCGACCCCATCATTACGAATGACGTGCTCTACCAGCTGAGCTACACCGGCATTCCACAGTGCCGCGCCGGATAGCAGGTTCCGGTGCGGGGGGGAAGGGGGCATGACGCATTTTTCGCGCCCCCTTCCGGATCTTTCGCCTAGCGGAGCCGGACGGCCTCGTCGGGTTCGGGCGGCTCGACATCGGGGCGCACCATGCGCGGCTCTTCCGGTTCAGGCTCGGGCTCGGGCTCGGGTTCCGGCGCGGACCGGGGGGCGACGGGTTCGGGCCGGGGCTCGGGCGCGGGCTCGGCAGGCGGCGGCGGCGCGGGCTCGGCGGTGGTCACGGTGGTGGCGGGCTCGACCTCGACGTAATCCGATTCGCGCGGGACCATGCCGGGGGCCACGCGGGCGACCTCGACCTTCCCCGCCTTCGCCTTGTCGCCCGCTTCGGCGGGCTTCGGCGCGGGATCGGCCACGGGCGGCGGCGGCGTCTCGGCGTCCTCGGCGGGGGCGGGCGCGGGGGTCTTCGGCGCGCCGACCAGCAGCGGCAGCATCTCGGCCCCGGTGGCGCTGGCGGCGGGGCGGCCGTCCTGCGGCTCGCGCCAGCTCAGCGTGTCGAAGCCGCCGCAGCTGTCGCAGACCGGCGACCAGGCGGCCATCACGTTATGGCACTTGTCGCAGACCCATTGCTCGCCGCGAGAGGCGCTCAGCGCGCGGGCCAGCCAGCCGCGCACGACCGAATCCTCGGCCCCCTCGCCGCGCTCGATCGCGGCCATGATCGACAGGGTGCGCACGGTCGGGTGCTTCTCGGCCAGATCGCCCAGGGCCCGGCGCGCACCGGGGAAATCCTCGGCCGCCAGCAGCAGCTCGGCGCGCAGCAGGCGCGACTGCTCGTGATCGGGATTCTGGCGGATCAGGCTGTCGAAGCGGCGCAGCCGGGCCGAGGGGGTCTCGTCCGGGGCGATCTCGGCATAGGCCGCGGCCAGGTCGGGATGCGGGCGCACCGACCAGGTCTTTTCCAGGATCCGCGAGGCGTTGCGGTAATCCTTCTGCGCCACATAGCTGCGCGCGGCCAGCACCGCGGCCGGGATCAGGTCGGGCGAGGCCTTGGCGGCGGAGATCGCCGCCTCGCGCGCGCTGATCGAATTGCCATGCGCCAGGACCTCGCTGGCCTCCTGCAGGGCCAGGACCGCGTCGCGGCGCAGATGCACATCCTTGGGCAATTCACCCTGGCGGCGCTTTTCCTTCAGGATGGCGCGGGCGCCCTTCCAGTCATGTTCCTTGGTCTGCAATTCCAGCAGCGTGTCCTGGATTTCCTTGTGCTTCGGCTTCAGCGCATAGGCCTTCTGCGCCAAGAGAAGCGCGGTCGCGGTGTCGCCCTGCGCCAGCTTCTGGCGCATCAGCCCGCGCACGCCGACGAAGCGGGTGCGATCGTCGTCCAGCAGCTGGCGATAGATCTCCTGCGCGCGATTGCCGTCGCCCGCGACCTCGGCGGCCTGCGCGGCCAAGAGGTTGGTGATATGCGGCCGGTCCAGATACTTGCCGGCCTTCGCCGCCTTGTCCTGCGCCAGTTTCCCCTCGCCCGAGGCGACCGCCAGCATCCCCTCGGCCAGCGCGTCATAGCCCTTGCGCTCGCGCGAGCGGGCGAAATAGCGGTTGATGGCGGTCTCGTCGCCGGCGAGGAAGCGGATGAAGGCCAGCGCCAGGCCCAGCAGCTTGAAGACCACCCAGGCCGCGACCATCAGCACCAGCAGCGCCACCAGCGCCTTGACCGGGGTCAGCACGATCTCGGTCCCGGCATATTCCAGCCGCAGCACCTGCCCGGTTTCGGACAGCTGGATGGCCCCCAGCGCGATGGCAAGGACGACCGCGAAGAAGAACAGGATTTTCAACAGCGACAACAACATTGCGGTGCCCTCAATTCGTGGTGGCCGACAGGTCCGACAGGGCGGCCTGCGCGTCGCGCCAGGCCGTGGCGCCGGCCAGCCATTCGGCCATCGCCGGGGCCGCGCGGGCGGTTTCGGGCAGCGCCGCGATCTCGTCCAGCGCCTCGCCGATGCGGCCGGCCTCGACCGCGGCATTGGCCCGCGACAGGATCGCGTCGGGATCGTCGCCCTCGCGCGGCTCGACCGAGCGGGCGCCGGTCTGGGCGCGCAGGAAATTGGTCAGCACATTGCCGCCGCCGCTGGCGCTGTCCTCGCGCAGCGAGGCCCGCAGCGCGGCGCGCGCGGCATCGCCGAACCCGGCCTGCAGGCTGTCGAGGCTGGGCACGTCCCGGCTGAGCGCCTCGGGGGCATCGATCCCCGCGCCCTCCAGCGCCTGGCGCGCCTGATCGCCGCTGACGCCGCGATCCAGCGCCGCCTGCAGCGCGCCGATGGCCGCCACGGCCTCGGCCCGGCGGGTGCTTTCGGCGGCGGCGGCCTGCAGGCGCTCGGCCTCGGCCTGGGCCGCGCCGATCTGCTGGCTGGCCTGTTCGGCGGCCGCCGCGATGCGCTGTTCCAGCTCCTCGGCCTGCCGGGCCAGCGCGCTGATGCGGTCGGCCGCTTCGGGATCCACGCTCGGCGCGCCCTGCAACTCGTCGAGGCGGCTGGACTGGTCGTCCACGCGGGCGCGCAGATCCGCCAGTTCCTGGCGCAGCCCGTCGATATCCTCGGTCCCCGCCGCGCCTTCGGCAGGGGCCTCGGCCGGCGCGGGAATGTCCAGCGAGGCCGCGAAATCATCGACCAGCTGCTGGGCGCTTTCCTGCGCGGCGGCGACGGCTTCGGCCGTGATCGCCTCGGCGTCGATGGCCGGTTCGGGCTCGGTCGCGGGCAGCCAGCCCTGCGGCAGATGCGGCAACGCCCAGATCGTCGCCGCCGAACCGATCCCGGCCGCGACCACCCCACCCAGGACCACATGCCAGAAGCCGGTCTTCTGGACCGTTACCCGTTGGACCGGCGCGGGCGCATCCGGCTTCGCGGTTTCGGCGGGCTTCGGTTCCGTGGCGGCGGCGGGCTTTTCCGGCCTGCCCGTGGCGGGGATGTTCGAGGGGCTCAGCGGCACCGCCTCGCCCGAGGGGCTGACATCCACCGCCCGGTCCCCCGCCTTGTCGCCGGTCCCCCTGGCCTCCTTGGGCGCGGCGGCGGGACGGTCCTCGGCGGATTGGCCCAGCAGCGACGAATCGACCGGACGGATCTCTCCTCCGCGGGCCATGGCGGCGTCGCCGCGACCCGTCCCCACATCGCTGGTCGCGATAACGCCCGGCTGGGCCGCGGTTTTCTTTTCCGCATTGCCCGTGCCCGCGGCTTGCCCAGCTTCGTCCGAAGCTTTGGTCTGGTCTGGATTCGTCACGTCTTGTCCCCGTAAAGACCTGCCGCGCTCGCATTCGCGGCCCCGGATTTCGCCACGCAGCCTAATCAGCCGGGGGCCCATGCTCAACCCGCCCCGATCAGGATTGTTCCTCTGCCGCCAGCGCACGCACCGCATCGGCCATCCCCTGCAGATCGGGGCTGGCGGCGACGGCGCTGCGCTGTGCGGGTCCGTCCCATTGCGCCAGCGCCGCCGGGCTGATCGCCACCGGCCACCGCGGCGCCCGCGCGCCCGCCGCCGCTGCGGCGACAAGCCGCGCCGAACGCGGCGAGAACAGCGGCAGGATGACCGGCGCGGCGCCCCGCAGCAGCGCCCGCGCCGCATCGTTCAGCGCCTGCGCCTGCTGGTCATAGACCACCATCCCCTCGACCGGCAGGCGCTTGGCAAGATGCCGGCCATGCGGGTGGATCAGCGGCACCGACGCGGCCTCGATCAGCGGAATCAGGCTTTCGGCGAAGCCGTTGCCGCTTTGCGTGGCAAAGCCCGCCGCCGCCGCGACCTGGGCCGTGCGCGCGCCCACGCAGATCGCCAGCCGCCCCCGCCCCGGCCCGGCAGCCGCCACCGCATGGCCCGAGGTGAAGACCAGCCCCTCTGCCGCCGCCAGCCGCGCGGCGTCATGCGCCACCGGCACGATCCGCAGGATGGGCGCGATCACCGCCCGCATTTCCGGCAGAAGCGCCGCGAAACGCCGCGAATCCGGTTCGGGCCGGGTCAGAAGCAGGGCCGGAGGCATCCCGGTCGGCATTGGCATTTCCCATCCGTCGGTGCTAGGGCGTCAGGGGTAAGCGCCAATTCCCCGCCCGGCAAGAGCATGGACGACCTGACCTTCCTCGGCATCGAAAGCAGTTGCGACGACACGGCGGCGGCCATCGTGACCGGCGACCGGCGCATCCTGGCCTCGGTCGTCACCGGCCAGGCGGCCCTGCACGAGGATTTCGGCGGCGTCGTCCCCGAGATCGCCGCCCGCGCCCATGCCGAGCGCCTGGACTATGCCGTCGAGCAGGCGCTGGCCGATGCGGGCGTGAGCCTGCGCCAGCTGTCGGGCGTCGCGGTGACGGCGGGACCGGGGCTGATCGGCGGGGTGATGGCCGGGGTGATGTGCGCCAAGGGCATCGCGGCCGGGGCCGGGCTGCCGCTGGTCGGCGTCAACCACCTGGCCGGCCATGCGCTGACCCCGCGGCTGACCGACGGCGTGGATTTCCCCTACCTGATGCTGCTGGTCTCAGGCGGGCATTGCCAGTTCCTGCGCGTGGACGGGCCCGAGGGCTTCACCCGCCTCGGCGGCACCATCGACGACGCGCCGGGCGAGGCCTTCGACAAGCTGGCCAAGCTTCTGGCCCTGCCCCAGCCCGGCGGCCCCTCGGTCGAGGCCGAGGCGCGGCACGGCGATCCCGGCCGGTTCGAGCTGCCGCGCCCCCTGCTGGACCGGCCCGGCTGCGACATGTCCTTCTCGGGGCTGAAGACGGCGGCGCTGCGCCAGCGCGACCAGCTGATCGCCCAGCAGGGGGGCTTGCGCCAGCAGGACCGCGCCGATCTCTGCGCCGCCTTCCAGAACGCCGTGGCCGAGGTCCTGGCGGAAAAATCCCGCCGCGCCCTTGCCCGAAGCCCGGCGCCGCTCTTGGCCGTCGCGGGCGGCGTCGCGGCCAATGGCACCATCCGCGCGGCGCTGGAACATGTCGCCGCCCAGGCCGGCGCGCGTTTCCTGGCCCCGCCGCTGCGGCTTTGCACCGACAATGGCGCGATGATCGCCTGGGCGGGGATCGAGCGGTTCCGGCTGGGCCATCGCGACGGCATGGACCTGGCCGCCCGGCCGCGCTGGCCGCTGGACGACCGCGCCGCGCCGATGCTGGGCGGCGGCAAGAAAGGGGCAAAGGCATGAGCATCGCGATCATCGGCGCAGGCGCCTTCGGCACCGCCCTGGCGGTGGCCCTGTCGGCGAACGGGCCGGTCACGCTGTGGGGCCGCGACACCACCTGGGCGGCGGGCCGAGAGAACCCGCGCCTGCCCGGCGTCGCCCTGCCCGATGCCGTCGCCGTCACCGGCGAGCTGGCCCAGGCAGCGGGTGCCGACATGCTGCTGCTGGCCCTGCCCGCCCAGCAGCTGGCCGGCTTTCTTGGCGACCATGCCGCGCAGCTGGACGGCAAGCGGCTGGTCAGCACGGCGAAGGGCATCGACCTGACGCGGCTGACCGGCCCCTCGGCCCTGATCTCGGACGCCTGCCCGCGGGCCACGATGGCGGTGCTGACCGGCCCCTCGTTCGCCGCCGACATCGCGCGCGGGCTGCCCACGGCGCTGACGCTCGCCTGCGCCGATGCGGATGCGGGCCGGGCGCTGCAACATGCGCTGTCCACGCCGGTGCTGCGGCTCTACCGCACCACCGACGTGACCGGCGCGGAACTGGGCGGCGCGCTGAAGAACGTCATCGCCATCGCGGCGGGCACGGTGATCGGCGCGGGCCTCGGCGACAGCGCCCGCGCCGCGATCATCACCCGCGGCTTCGCCGAGATGACCCGGCTGGCCGCCCGGCTCGGCGCCCGGCCGGAAACGCTGACCGGCCTCTCGGGCCTCGGCGACCTGACGCTGACCTGCACCTCGGCCCAGTCGCGCAACTTCCGCTTCGGCCGCTCGCTTGGCGCCGGCGCGGATTTCGACCCGGCAACGACGGTCGAGGGCGCCGCCACCGCCCGCGCCGTCGCCGCCCTGGCCGCCCGGCTGGGCGAGGACATGCCCATCGCCGCCATGGTCGCCCGGCTTGCCGAGGGCGGTGTTTCGGTGGAAAACGCCATAACGGCCCTGATGACCCGCCCCCTGAAGGAGGAATGATGCCCTATTTCGCCATGATCTGCCGCGACAAGCCCGGCGCGCTCGACACCCGCATGGCCAATCGCGAGGCCCATCTGGCCTATGTCCGCGATACCGGCGTGGTGCTGTTCGGCGGCCCGATGATCACCGATGGCCAGATGCGCGGCTCGCTTCTGGTGATGGAAGCCGAGGACATGGAGGCCGCGAAGGCCTGGTCGGCGAACGATCCCTATGCGCTGGCCGGCCTGTTCGACAGCGTCGAGATCACCGAATGGAAAAGGGTGGTGGGCTGATGCGCTACTGGCTGTTCAAGTCCGAACCCGATGTCTTCGGCTGGGACGACCTGGTCGCCAGGGGCGAGCAGGGCGAGGAATGGGACGGGGTGCGCAACTACCAGGCCCGCAACTTCATGCGCGAGATGAAGCTGGGCGATCGCGGGCTGTTCTATCACTCGAATATCGGCAAGGAGGCCGTCGGCATCGTCGAGGTGATCGCCGAGGCCCATCCCGACAGCAAGGCCGCCGACCCGAAATGGGAATGCGTCGACGTGAAGGCGCTGGAGCCCCTGCCCCGCCCGGTCTCGCTGGACCAGGCCAAGGCCGAGCCGCGGCTGAAGGACATGGTGCTGGTCAACAACTCGCGCCTGTCGGTCCAGCCGGTGACGAAGGCGGAATGGGACGTGGTGATGGAACTGGCCGGGCTCTGACCCCTGCCTTTCATCTTGGCCCAAATATCCATTCCCCGGCCGCCCCCCGCGCCGCCGGGGCCATAATCGCGCTTCATCTCGCTGCACTGCCGCGTTAGGCTTCCGCCCGATGCGACAGACAGCCAGGAGATCCCATGAGCCAACGTCTTCACCTCGTCTTCGGCGGCGAACTCGTCGATCCGCAGCGTAGCGAGTTCCGCGACACCTCGCAGATCCACATGGTCGGGATCTTCCCGAACTATGCCAGCGCCTATGCCGCCTGGAAGGCCGAGGCGCAGCGCACCGTGGACAGCGCCCATACCCGCTATTTCATCGCCCATCTGCATCGCCTGCGCGACGAGGAAACCGCCGCCAGCGCGACCGAGGAACTGGGCAGCTGATGGTGCTTTCCGGCCTGGGACGGCTGGGGCTGTGGCTGCATCTGCGCGGCCGCCACCCGGCCATGCCCGACCGGATCGCGCTGTCGCCGGGCGACGGCCCGCTTCTGGTGATGCGGGCCACGCCCGAGGCCCATGCCGCCGCCACCCAGGTCGGCGCCCGGCTGGTGAAGGCGCGCCCCGACCTGCGCATCCTGTCGCTGGGAACCGCAGGCGCCCCCGACCCGGCCGAGGATCCGGCGGCGGCCGAGCGGCTCATCGACCAGGCACGGCCCTTCGCGCTGCTGCTGCTGGGCGCGGATCTTCCCGCCGGCCTGATCACCGCCGCCGCCGCGCGGGACATCCCGATCATCCTGGGCGACGCCCATCTGGACCCGCAGGACGGCGGCTGGAGCCTGCGCGCCGCCATGCGCCGCGCGCTTCTGGGCGAGATGCAGGCGGTGATGGTCGCGGATGCCGACAGCTACGACACCGCCCGCCGGATGGGCATTTCCCGCCGCCGCCTGACCATGACCGGCCCGGTCACGCAGATCCACGAGCCGCTGTCCTGCACCGAGGCCGAGCGCGCCGGCTTCGCGCAGCTGATGTCGGGCCGCCACGCCTGGCTGGCGGCCTGCGTGCCGCCCTCGGAAGAGGCCGCGGTGGTCGAGGCGCATCGCGCCGCGCTGCGCCTGTCGCATCGCGCGCTGCTGTTCCTGGTCCCCGATTCGGCCGAGCGCGCCGACGCCCTGGCCGACGAGATCGAGGCCAGCGGGCTGATCGTCGCCCGCCGCACCGCCGACGAGGAGCCGATCGAGGAGGTGCAGGTGATGATCTCGGACGGGCCGACCGAGATGGGGCTGTGGTATCGCCTCGCGCCCGTCACCTATCTGGGCGGCACGCTGTCGGGCGACGATGCGAACAGCCGCAACCCCTTCGAGCCCGCCGCGCTGGGGTCGGCCATCGTCCACGGCCCGGCCACCGACCGCTTCGCCACCGAATGGCGGCAGCTGGACGGCGCCCATGCCGCCCGCCGCGTCTCGGACGCCGAGGACCTGGCCGGGGCCATCGCCGAACTCTCGCAGCCCGACCTGATCGCCACGCTGGCCAGCAATGCCTGGACCGTCAGCACCGGCGGCGTCGGCGTCGCCATGCAGATCGCCGCCCCGGTCCTGAAGGTGCTGGAGGAGCGCCCGGCATGAGACGCGCCCCCGCCTTCTGGCATATCCGCCCGCCCACGCCCAAGGCGCGCCTGCTGGCCCCGCTCGGCGCGCTTTACGCGCGGGCGACGGCGCGGCGGCTGGCGCGCGGCGCGCGGGCGCGGGTCGGCGTGCCGGTGATCTGCGTCGGCAACCTGAATGCGGGCGGCACCGGCAAGACGCCCACCGTGATCCACCTGCAACAGCTGCTGTCGGCGCGCGGCATCGCGGCGCATGTCGTCTCGCGCGGCTATGGCGGCAGCGCGCAGGGCGTGCTGCGGGTCGAGGAACAGCGCCACGACGCCGCGCTGACCGGGGACGAGCCGCTGCTGATGGCCGCCTTCGGCCCGGTCTGGGTCGCCGACGACCGGCTGGCGGGGGCGCGGGCGGCGGCCCAGGCCGGGGCGCAGGCGATCATCCTCGACGACGGGTTCCAGGACCCGGCGCTGGCCCATGACCTGTCGCTGGTGGTGGTCGATGCCGCGAAGGGCTTCGGCAACGGGCTGTGCCTGCCCGCCGGCCCCTTGCGCGAACCCGTCGCCACCGGCCTTGCCCGCGCCGACCTGCTGCTGTCGATCGGCCCGCCCGAGGCGCAGGCCCGCTTCGACGCGCCGCCCGCGCCCCCGCGCCTGCAGGGCGCGCTGGAGCCGCTGCAGACCGGCATCGACTGGCAGGGCCATCGCGTGCTGGCATTCGCCGGCATCGGCCATCCCGAGAAATTCTTCGCCACCCTGCGCGACCTCGGCGCCGACCTGGTGCGGGGCGAGGCGCTGGACGACCACCAGCCCTTCACCCCCGCCCTGCTGACCCGGCTGGATACCGAGGCGCGGATGCTTGGCGCCCAGCTTGTCACCACCGAAAAGGACGCGGTGCGCCTGCCGCGCGGCTTCCGCCCGAAGGTGCTGGCCCTGCCGGTGCGGCTGCGCCTGGCCGACCCCGCCCCGCTGGACGATGCCCTGGCGCGGATATTCGCGGCCTGACGCCGGCCTCTTTGCATTTCGCGCCCGGATGCCGATATATGCGGCGTGGCCACTGGCCGACCGACCACGCGAAAGGAAACCGATGTCCCGCAACGCGATGCAAAGGCTGAGCTTCTACCTGCTGGTCCTGCTGGCGCTCTATGCGTCGCTGGCCGGCGCGGCCTGAGGCGCGCGGGCATGAGCAATCGCTTCGGCGGCAGATATTCGCCCGGCAACCCGCGCCCCGATCCGCGGCGGCCGCTGGCCCCGCCGCGCCACCCGCTGGAGGGGCGGCCGAAATGGATCACCATCGCCGCCTCGCCCTTCCTGCTGGGCGCGTTCTTCCAGTCCCCGGTGGGCATGGCCACCAGCCTTGCCGCCTTCGGCCTGGTCGCCGCCGGCATGTGGCTGACGCGCGAGGGGCTGGTGGCCGAGGCCGCCTATGACGCGCGCCGCACCGCTCGCCGCCCGGCGATCCCGCGCAAGCTGTTCGGCGGCATCACCGCCGCGCTGGGTCTGGCCCTGGGCGCGCATGAACCCGGCGCGCTGGCCGGGGCCGGCCTGATCGGGCTGGCGGGCCTGGCGCTGCACTGGCTGGCCTTCGGCCCCGACCCGATGCGCGACAAGGGCATGGAGGGCCTGGACGGCTTCCAGCAGGACCGCGCCAACCGCATGATCCAGGAGGGCCAGGCCCATCTGGACCAGATGCGCGACGCCATCCGCCGCGCGGGCGACCGCCGGCTGGAGGCCCGCGTCGCGATGTTCGAGGCCACGGTGCAGGACCTGTTCGAACAGGTGCGGCAGGACCCGCGCGACCTGTCCGCCGCGCGGCGCTACATGGGCATCTACCTGATGGGCGCCCGCGACGCGACGGTGAAATTCGCCGATATCGCCGCCCGCACGCAGGACGCGCGGGCGCGGGCCGCCTACGAGGATTTCCTGAACGATCTGGAAAAGGATTTCATCGCCCGCCGCGACCAGCTGCTGGAGGGCGACCGCAGCGACCTGGAGATCGAGATCTCGGTCCTGCGCGAACGCCTTGCGCGCGAGGGCGTCCGGCCGGCCGCCACGGATCCCGAGCCCCCCGCGCTGCAATCGCAGCGGGCGCAGGTGCTGGACGATCTGCTGGGCGGGTTTTCCCCCCGTCCCCGCGACGGCAAGCGCGACTGATCCATGCCGCGTTTCGCGTTGAAGATCGAATATGACGGCGCCCCTTTCGCGGGCTGGCAGGCGCAGGCCGACCGGCCCTCGGTCCAGGGCGCCGTCGAGGCCGCGCTGGCCCGCCTGGACCCCGGCTTCGCGGCGGGCGCGCGGATCGCGGCGGCGGGCCGAACCGATGCCGGGGTCCATGCCACCGGCCAGGTCGCCCATGCCGATCTGGTCCGCGACTGGGATCCGTTCCGGCTGCGCGAGGCGCTGAACTGGCACCTGAAACCCGCCCCCGTGGCGGTGCTGGCCGCAGCGCGGGTGGCCGGGGATTTCCACGCCCGCTTCTCCGCGACCGAGCGGCGCTACCTGTTCCGCCTGCTGGTCCGCCGCGCGCCCGCCACCCATGATCGCGGGCTGGTCTGGCAGGTGCTGAACCCGCTGGACCTCGCGGCCATGCGCGCGGGCGCGGCGCATCTGGTCGGACGGCACGACTTCACCACCTTCCGGTCCTCGATCTGCCAGGCGCAGAGCCCGGTCAAGACGCTGGACCAGGTCGACATCGAGGAGATCGCGCTGCCCCACGGGCGCGAATACCGCTTCACCTTGCGGGCGCGGTCCTTCCTGCACAACCAGGTGCGCTCGATCGTCGGCACGCTGGAGCGGGTCGGCGCGGGCGCCTGGCCGCCCGAGCGGGTAGCCAAGGTACTGGCAGCCCGCGACCGCGCGGCCTGCGGCCCGGTCTGCCCGCCGCAGGGCCTGTATCTGACCGGCGTGGGCTATCCGCAGGACCCTTTTAGCCCGGAAGGCTAGGACCAGAAGGCCAGGACCGGCCGTTAAGGTTAATCGTTGCGTTAAGGTTAACGGCGGCCGCGGCGGCGCGGGCGCTCATCGCGGCGCGACACCACGATCTTCACCGTGTTCCACAGGATCCACAGGTCCATCGCCATGCTGCGATGGCGCTGATAGATCAGGTCGATCTTCAGCTTGGCGGGAAGGCAGCGGCGGTAATAGGCGGCCTCGGTGGCCTCGGCGCTCTTGCAGCCGGCAAGGATGCGGTCCTCGTGCCGGTGATAGATCAGCGTGGCCAGCCCGGTCACGCCGGGGCGGCTTTTCAGCACCTGCGTATAGATGGCGGGAAACCGCTCGACATATTCGCGCAGCGGCGGACGCGGGCCGACGAAGCTCATGTCGCCGCGCAGGATATTGAACAATTGCGGCAATTCGTCGATCCGCGAACGGCGCAGGAAATGGCCGAAAGGCGTGATCCGCCAGTGCTTGTGCGCGCCGGTGGCGCCGAAATCGCCCTCTTGCCGCAGCATGGTGCGGAACTTCACCTGGGTGAAGGGATGGCCCGGCGCGCGCATCCGTTCGGCCACGTAGAAGATCGGGCGGCCCTGTTTCAGCAGCAGGATCCCGGCGACCAGCAGCATCACGAAGCCAAGCGGAATCAGCAGGATAAGCGCGAACCCGACATCGAACAGCCGCTTGGCCAGCGGCATCGGCCGGATCGGATGGGCATGAGAGGCGCCAAGGAACCACGCCATCTTGGGCGACACGAGCGGTGTCATCCGGGTCGCGTCAGTCTTCTCCCAGTCGTGGTGAATTGTCACGATCCCATCCAGCTAGTCCGATGCTTGGCTTTTTTTGCGGTAGCACAAAGCTTCCGGCATGGGAACCACGCGACGGGGCCGCGGTTCCAATGACTTGCGCCAGCATGGCACATCGGCCACTCTGTCGGCAGGAAATGGCCAAGTCAGAGGGCGCTGATGCGCAAATTCCTCGTTCTTCTGGACGATACTCACGAATGCTTGAACGCCATGCGCTTCGCGGCGATGCGCGCCTCGAACAGCGATGGCGGCGTGGTGATCCTGTCGGTGATCCCGGCCGAGGACATCCAGCACGGCTTCGGCGTCGCCGAACTGATGCGCGCCGAGGCCCGCGAACGGATCGAGGCGCATTACGAGGTCTTTGCCAAATGGATGCGCTCGCGCCCCAAGGTCGAGCCGGAACTGATCATCCGCGAGGGCGACCCGGCCGAGGAACTGCTGCGCGTCGTGGCCGAGGACCCCGAGATCGGCATCGTCGTGCTGGGCCTGTCCAGCGAGAAATCCGCCCAGAACCCGGTGCTGACCCGCCTGTTGCGCGATGTCACGGCCCTGCCCTGCCCGATCACGCTGGTGCCGGGCGACATGTCGAAGGAACGGCTTGAAGCGATCACCTGAGGGGCCCCGCGCCTTGACCCGAGGCCCGCCGATCTCCATATCTGTCAGCGCCAAAGGAGCGCGCCCATGTTCATCCAGACCGAGACCACCCCGAACCCCGCCACGCTGAAGTTCCTGCCCGGCGAGACCGTGCTGGGCGAGGGCACCGCCGACTATCCCAATGCCGAGGCGGCGGGCAATTCGCCCCTGGCGCAGAGGATCTTCGCGATCGAGGGCGTGACCGGCGTGTTCCTGGGCCGCGACTTCATCACCGTGACCAAGGCCGAGGCGCTTCCCTGGGACCACCTGAAGCCCTCGGTGCTGGGCGCGATCATGGAGCATTTCCAGTCCGGCGCCCCGGCGATCGAGGGCGACGGCCCCGACACGGCGGGCCATGCCAGCCATGACGGCCCCGATGCCGAGATCGTCATCCAGATCAAGGAATTGCTGGATACCCGCGTGCGCCCGGCGGTGGCCCAGGATGGCGGCGACATCACCTTCCACGGCTTCGACCGCGGCATCGTCTACCTGCACATGCAGGGCGCCTGCGCGGGCTGCCCCTCGTCCACGCTGACGCTGAAGATGGGGATCGAGAACCTCTTGCGCCACTACATCCCCGAGGTGATCGAGGTCCGCCCCGTTGCCTGACCCGATCGGACTGGGTTTCGACACGTCGGCCGCGCATTGCGCGGCCGCTTTGCTGTGCGGCGACCGGGTTCTGGCATCGCGCCACGAGGAGATGGCCAAGGGCCAGGCCGAGCGGCTGTTTCCCCTGCTGGAGGGGCTTCTGGCCGAGGCCGGGCTGGGCTGGGCCGAGCTGGACGTGATCGGCGTGGGCATCGGGCCGGGCAATTTCACCGGCATCCGCGTGGCGGTGGCGGCGGCGCGCGGGCTGGCGCTGTCGCTTGGCATCCCCGCCGTCGGCGTCACCATCACCGAAGCCGCGGCCTTCGACCTGCCACGCCCCTGCCGCGTTGCCGTCCCCTCGCGCCGCGACCAGGTGATCTGGCAGGATTTCGGCGCCGATGAAGACGAACAGGCGGGAAGCCGTCCGCAGCAAGCTGCGGCCGGCGCGCTGCCGCCCGGCCCCGCGCCGGCTGCGCCGGCGGTCCCGCTGGCCGAGGCCATCGCGCGCCTGGCGCTGGCGCGGCGCCAGGATCCCGGCCCGCGCCCGGCCCCGCTCTACCTGCGCCCGGCCGATGCCGCCCCGCCGCGCGAAGCCGCCCCGGTCATCCTGCCGTGACGCCCGAGGCGCTGGCCGCGCTGCACGCCCGCTGCTTCACCGCGCCCCGGCCCTGGTCGGCACGGGAATTCGCCCAGCTTCTGGAAAGCCCCCGCTGCTTCCTGCTGACCCGCCCGCCGGACACCCCCCTGGGCTTCCTCCTGGGCCGGGTGATCGCGGACGAGGCAGAGCTTCTGACCCTCGCCGTCGCCCCCGAGGCCCGCCGCGCCGGGCTGGG
Organism: Paracoccus sigandri; assembly: GCF_003709565.1. GTDB lineage: Bacteria > Pseudomonadota > Alphaproteobacteria > Rhodobacterales > Rhodobacteraceae > Paracoccus > Paracoccus siganidrum. The sequence continues at coordinate 42,929 of NZ_QNRC01000001.1, forward strand.
CCGCGATCTGACGCGCGAATTTGCCGCAACGTCGCGGGCGCGGGGCGCGACCGGCGCCTTCCTGGAGGTGGCGGCGGACAACCGGGCAGCACGGGCGCTCTATGCCGGGCTGGGCTGGCGCGAGGCGGGGCGCAGGCGCGGCTATTACGGGCCCGGCCGGGACGCCCTGGTGCTGTCGCTGGCACTGGCCGCGGACCAATAATGCTGTTGACCCCTTCGGGCCGATGCGCCCTAATCAACCCATTACAAGGGCGTCTGAATCGCCCGCATCAAACAGGATGGGGTTCCGCAATGACCTTCATGAAATCGCTTCTGGCGGGCTCGGCGCTGGCGGCGCTTGCGGCCGGGGCCGCTTCGGCCGAACCGGCGCTGATCTTCGACCTTGGCGGCAAGTTCGACAAATCCTTCAACGAGGCCGCCTTCACCGGCGCGCAGCGTTGGGTCGAGGAGACCGGCGGCAGCTACAAGGAGCTGGAGATGCAGTCCGAGGCGCAGCGCGAACAGGCCCTGCGCAGGCTGGCGGAAACCGGCGCCAATCCCATCGTGATGACCGGCTTCGCCTTCGGCGACGTGCTGAACAAGGTGGCCCCCGACTATCCCGACACGAAATTCTCGATCATCGACATGGTCGTGGACCAGCCCAACGTGCAATCGGTGGTCTTCACCGAGGAACAGGGCAGCTATCTGGCCGGCGTGATGGCGGCCCATGCCACGCAGACCGACACGGTGGGCTTCATCGGCGGCATGGACATCCCGCTGATCCACAAGTTCGAATGCGGCTTCGCGCAGGGCTTCAAGGCGGTCAAGCCGGAAGGCCGGGTGCTGATCAACTATACCGGCACGACGCCCGCGGCCTGGAACGACCCGGTCAAGGGCGGCGAACTGGCCCGCGCGCAGAAATCGCAGGGCGCCGACGTGATCTATGCGGCGGCGGGCGGCACCGGCATCGGCGTGCTGCAGACGGCCGCCGACGAGGGCATCCTGTCGATCGGCGTGGACAGCAACCAGAACCACCTGCATCCGGGCCAGGTGCTGACCTCGATGGTCAAGCGGGTGGACAACGCGGTCTTCGACGCCTTCACCGCGGGCACCGACCTGGCGCCGGGCGTCACCGTCATGGACCTGGCCGCCGACGGCGTGGCCGTCGCCATCGACGAGCACAACCAGGAGCTGGTCACCCCCGAGATGCAGGCCGCCATCGACGAGGCCACCGCCGCGATCACCTCGGGCGAGATCGCGGTTCACGACTACATGACCGACAACACCTGCCCGGTCCAGTAATGACGGCCGGAGGCGACACGGCAGAGGGGCGACCGGAAACGGCCGCCCCCGCCGCCATCGAGCTGCGCGGCATCTCGAAGGCCTTCGGGCCGGTCCAGGCGAACAAGGACATCGACCTGCGCGTGCCCAAAGGCAGCATCCACGGCATCATCGGCGAGAACGGCGCGGGCAAGTCGACGCTGATGTCGATCCTCTACGGCTTCTACAAGCCCGATGCGGGCGAGATCCTGGTGAACGGCCAGCCGCTGACCATCGCCGACAGCCAGTCGGCGATCCGCGCGGGCATCGGCATGGTCTTCCAGCATTTCAAGCTGGTGCAGAACTTCACCGTTCTGGAAAACGTCATCCTGGGGGTCGAGGACGGGCGGCTTCTGCGCCCCTCGCTGGCCAAGGCGCGCGGGGTGCTGAAGCAGCTGGCCGCGGAATACGGGCTGAACGTCGATCCCGACGAGACGATCGAGGAACTGTCGGTCGGCCACCAGCAGCGGGTCGAGATCCTCAAGGCGCTGTACCGGCAGGCCGACATCCTGATCCTGGACGAGCCGACCGGCGTGCTGACCCCGGCCGAAGCCGACCACCTGTTCCGCATCCTGCGCGGGCTGAAGGCCGAGGGCAAGACGATCATCCTGATCACCCACAAGCTGCGCGAGATCATGGAGATCACCGACAACGTCTCGGTCATGCGGCGCGGCGAGATGGTCGCCTCGGTCAGGACCGCCGAGACCAGCGCCGAGCAGCTGGCCGAGCTGATGGTCGGGCGCAAGGTCCTGCTGAATGTCGCCAAGGCGCCGGCCCGGCCCGGCGCGCCAGTGCTGGAGGTGCGCGAGCTGAAGATGGTCGATGACGAGGGCGTCGAACGCCTGCGCGGCATCGGCTTCGACATCCGCGCCGGAGAGATCCTGGGCATCGCCGGCGTCAGCGGCAACGGCCAGACGCAGCTTCTGGAAATCCTCGGCGGCTATCCCGAGAAGGGCAGCACGCTCAGCGGCGCCATCCGCCTGAACGGCCGCGATCTGCCGCTGTCGGGCGGCGGCTGCAACGCCGCCGAGCGCCGCCGCCAGGGCATCGGCCACATCCCCGAGGACCGGCAGGTCGAGGGGCTGATCATGGATTTCACCGCCTGGGAAAACGTCGCCTTCGGCTATCACCACGCGCCCGAATACAATCGCGGCTGGCTGATGGACAATGCCGCCATCCGCGACGATGCCGAGGGCAAGATGGAGCGTTTCGACGTCCGCCCCCGCGATGCCGCCCTGGCGGCGCGGAATTTCTCGGGCGGGAACCAGCAGAAGATCGTCGTGGCGCGGGAAATCGAGCGCAACCCGGACCTGCTGCTGATCGGCCAGCCGACGCGCGGCGTCGATATCGGCGCCATCGAGTTCATCCACAAGCGCATCGTGGAGCTGCGCGACGCCGGCAAGGCGGTGCTGCTGGTCTCGGTCGAGCTGGACGAGATCATGTCGCTGGCCGACCGGATCCTGGTCATGTTCGACGGCCGCATCATGGGCGAACGGCTGCCCCACCAGGCGACGACCGGCGATCTGGGCTGCCTGATGGCCGGGGTGGACCCGGCCACCACCGCACCCGAGGACGCGATCCCGCCCGCGCACAAGCATGTCGAGGAACTGCCGGGGGAAAGCGCCTGATGGACAAGATGCCGAAATGGGCCGATGTCATCCTGACGCCGCTGATCTCGCTGATCCTCGCGATGGCGATCTCGGCGCTGGTGATCCTGGCCATCGGGGAATCGCCGTGGGAGGCGCTGACCACCATGGTCGATGGCGCGCTGGGATCCAGCTATGGCTGGGGCTTCACGCTCTATTACACCACCAATTTCATCTTCACCGGGCTGGCGGTGATGGTCGCCTATCACGCCAGCCTGTTCAATATCGGCGGCGAGGGCCAGGCGGCGATGGGCGGCCTGGGCGTCGCGCTGGTCCTGCTCTACCTGCCGCTGCCGCACTGGGCGCTGGCGCTGCCCGCCGCGATGGTCGGCGCGGCGCTGTTCGGCGCGGCATGGGCGCTGATCCCGGCCTGGCTGCAGGCGAAGCGCGGCAGCCATATCGTCATCACCACGATCATGTTCAACTTCATCGCCGCCGCGGCCCTGAACTACGTGCTGGTCAACCTGCTGCGCCCGGTGGGCAGCATGGACCCGGCCTCGGCCCGCTTCCCGCCGGCCACCCATCTGCCGAAACTGTCCGAGATGGCGGCCGGCATCGGGCTGGACTGGGGCCGCAACACGCCCGTGAACGTCACCTTCTTCGTGGCCATCGCCGCCTGCCTGCTGGTCTGGCTGCTGATCTGGCGCACCCGCCTGGGATACGAGATCCGCGCCCTCGGCCGGTCCGAGCCCGGCGCGCTCTATGCCGGGATCAACCCGGTGCGCATCATCGTCATCGCCATGCTGGTCTCGGGCGGGCTGGCCGGGCTGATGGCCATCAACAACGTCATGGGCGAATCCGAACGGCTGGTGCTGAACGCGGTCGAGGGCGCGGGCTTCATCGGCATCGCCGTGGCGCTGATGGGCCGCAACCACCCCTTCGGCGTCTTCCTGGCGGCGCTGCTGTTCGGCTTCCTCTACCAGGGCGGGGGCGAGCTGGCGCTCTGGACCTCGATCCCGCGCGAGCTGATCGTGGTCATCCAGGCGCTGGTGATCCTGTTCACCGGGGCCCTGGACAACATGGTGCGGATGCCGCTTGAACGGATCTTCCTGGCCATGCGCAAGCGGGGGCGCGCGTGATGGATTTCGCCACGGTCATCCAGATCCTCGACAGCGCGGTGCGGCTGATGACGCCCCTGCTGCTGGCCTGCCTCGCCGGGCTCTATTCGGAACGCTCGGGCGTCTTCGACATCGGGCTCGAGGGCAAGATGCTGATGGCGGCCTTCACCGCCGCCTCGGTGGCCTATGCGACCGGCAGCGCCTGGCTGGGGCTGATCGCCGGGGTGGCGGGCTCGATGGCGCTGTCGCTGGTCCACGGGCTCTCGTCGATCACCTTTCGCGGCAACCAGCTGATTTCCGGCGTCGCCATCAACTTCCTCGCCTCGGGGCTGACGGTGCTGCTGGGCCAGAAGATCTTCGGGCTTGGCGGCCGCACCCCCTCGCTGACCGGCGCCGGCCGCTTCCCCGAGATCCAGCTGCCCTTCGCCGCCGCCCTGCGCGACGTGCCGGTGATCGGGCCGATCTATGCCGAGCTGATCTCGGGCCACACGATCCTGGTCTATGTGGCCTTCCTGATGGTGCCGCTGACCTGGTGGGTGCTGTTCCGCACCCGCTTCGGGCTGCGCCTGCGCGCGGTGGGCGAAAACCCGGCCTCGGTCGACACCGCGGGCGTCTCGGTCACCCGGCTGCGCTATGCCGCCATCGCCATCTGCGGGCTTCTGTGCGGGCTGGCGGGCGCCTACCTGGCCACCGGCCTCTCGGCGGGCTTCGTCAAGGAGATGACCGCCGGACGCGGCTTCATCGCCCTGGCCGCGCTGATCTTCGCCAAATGGCGGCCGTGGAGCGCGCTTGGCGCGACCTTCCTCTTCGGCCTGCTGGAAGCAATCGCCAACCGCTATCCCAATCTCGACCTGGGGATCGTCACCATCCCCTCGATGTTCATGAACGCGCTGCCCTATATCCTGACCGTCATCATCCTGGCGGGCTTCGTCGGCCGCGCCATCCCGCCGCGCGCGGGCGGAGAACCCTATGTCAAAGAGCGTTGAACTGGCCCGGCTGATCCGCGACCGCGCGGGGCAGGCGGCGCCGGAATACGGCCTGATCCTCGGCTCGGGCCTCGGCCATCTGTCGGAAACGGTCCAGGGCACGGCGATCCCCTATTCCGACCTGCCGGGCTTTCCCCATGCGGGCGTCTCGGGCCATGTCCCGCAGCTGGTCATCGGCCAGCTGGAGGGCCGCCGGGTCGCGGTCCTCGGCGGCCGGTCGCATTACTACGAATCGGGCCGCGCCGACGCCATGCGCCTGCCGCTCGAAACCCTGGCCGCGCTTGGCTGCGACCGGCTGATCCTAACCAATGCGGCGGGATCGCTGCGCGCCGACATCCCGCCGGGCGGGCTGATGCTGCTGAACGACCACATCGCCTTCGCCGGCACCAACCCGCTGATCGGCGAACAGACCGACGCCCGCTTCGTGCCGATGACCGATGCCCATGACGCCGACCTGCGCGCCGCCATCCTCGCCGCCGCCCAGGCCGAGGGGATCGAGCTGCCCGAGGGCGTCTATTGCTGGTTCTCGGGCCCCAGCTTCGAGACCCCGGCCGAGATCCGCGCCGCGCGCATCCTCGGCGCCGACGCGGTCGGCATGTCCACCGTGCCGGAGATCATCCTGGCCCGCTTCCTCGGCATCCGCTGCGCGGCGATCTCGGTCATCACCAACATGGGCGCGGGGATGAGCGACGAAGCGATCAGCCACGACCACACCAAGGCCATGGCCCCGCTCGGCGCGGCGAAGCTGGAACGCATCCTGCGCCGCCTGCTGCGCGCCGCCTGACCCCTCGCCCGGCCGCTTTCATCTTGGCCCAAATATCCCCGCCGGAGGCACCTGCCCCCGCCCCGAACGCAAGGGGCCGCGGGGATAAACCCGCGGCCCGCGTCTTTCCGGCCTCAGCCCCGGTCAGTAGACATAGACCGGCGTTCCCAGCGGCACCTTGTCGTAAAGGCTCATCACCGCCTCGTTGCGCATCCGCAGGCAGCCATTGCTGACCGCCCGGCCGATCGAGTTCGGCTCGGTCGTGCCGTGGATGCGGATCGCCGTGTCCTGGCCCTTGTCGTTGTAGAGATACAGCGCCCGCGCCCCCAGGGGGTTGTTCGGCCCGCCCGGCATCCCGTCGGCATAGCGCGCATAGGCGGCGGGGTTGCGCTGGATCATCTCGTTCGTGGGGCGCCAGCTGGGCCATTCGACCTTGCGGCCGACCACGGCGCGGCCCTTCCAGACCAGCTCTGCGGTGCCCACGGCGACGCCATAGCGGATCGCCCGGCCCGGCGCGATGACGTGATAGAGGAAGAAGTCCTTGCTGACCACGACGATGCTGCCGACCTCGAAATCCTCGCGGATGGCGACCTCGGTCGGCGCATAGGGATCGCGGGCGGCGGCGGGCGCGGGCGTCGCCTGGGCCATTGCCGACGAGGGGGCCAGCGCGGACGCGGCGATCAGCGGCAGGGCCAGCGACATCAGTTGACGGCGGTTCATGTCAGGGCTTTCCTGTTTGAATTCCGGTGCATTGCCCAAACAGATACACAACAAGCCCCCCCGTCCGCAACTCACGTCGCCGCCAGTGCCGCGCCTTTGCCTTGAACTTGCGACATGATCGCTACATCTGAGGCCGATGCGCCCGCGAAATCCCCTTCCCCGCACCGCCCCGACACGCCGCCTGCTGCTGGGCGGCGCCCTGGCGATGCTTGCCACGGGCGCCGGCGCGGACCCCAGCCCGCCCCGCATCCTCGCCTTCGGCGACAGCCTGACCGCGGGCTATGGCCTGCCCCGGGGCAAGGGTCTGGTGCCGGTCCTGTCCCGGCGGCTTGCGCAGCAGGGCCGCCCCGCGATCCTGCTGGATGGCGGGCTGTCGGGCGATACCAGCTATGGCGGGCGGGTCCGCATCGGCTGGTCGCTGCGCCGGGGCGTCGACGCGGTGATCGTGCAGCTGGGCGGCAACGACCTGCTGTCGGGCATCCCCGCCGCGCGGGCCGAGGCGAATTTCGACGCCATCCTGGCGCGGGCCGGCCAGGGCGGGCGGCCGGTGCTGCTGGTCGGCATCCGCACCCCCGAGGATCATCCGCAGCGGGCGGAATGGGCGGCGCTGTGGCCGCGGCTGGCGGCGCGGCATGGCTGCCTGCTGCTGGCGGATCTCTATGCCCCGCTGGCCGCGATCCCCGTCGGCGAGCGGGCGCCTTACCTGCTGGCGGACGGCGTCCATCCCTCGGCCCAGGGGGTCGAGCTGATCGCCGAGGCCCTGACGCCCAGGGTGCTGGCACTGCTGGCGATGCTGGACCCGGGCCCGGCGCGGCCGCCCGTCCGCCGCCTTTCCGGCTGAGCCTCAGTGATGCGCCGCCCCCTGGCGGCGCGGGGTCACATGCGGCGTCACCGGCAGCTGCAGCGCGACGGTGCCGCAATCGCCGAAATCCAGCGACAGCGGCACCAGCTGGCCCTCCGCGACCGGCGCGTGCAGCCCCATCATCATGACGTGATCGCCGCCCTGGCGCAGGTGACGGGTCTCTCCGGCGGGAATGGTGATCCCCTCGGCCAGCGGCACCATCTTCATCACCCCGCCCTCATCCAGCGTCCGGTGCAGCTCGACCCGCGCGGCCAGCTCCGATTCCACCGCCCGCAGATGGCAGTCCCCGGCGCCGCGATTCTCGATCGCCAGATAGGCGGCGGCGGATCGCGGATTGCCGCTGCGGACATGGCCGTCGGACAGGACCAGCGTCTCGCCGCCGATGGCGGCAAGGGGAAGCAATGCCATGATGGCGGCGCAGGCGGTCGGTCTCATGCGTCATCCTCGCGTCGAAGGTGCAGTATCGCAACGACCTCAACCTAGAGGATCTGCCGGCGGATGCTAGCGGCCGGGACAGCGCCGCAGGTCACGGGCGCGCGACGGCCCAAACGCGAAAACCCCGCCGGAAGGGCGGGGCGATCATCGCGGAACCGGCAACCGGCTCAGGCCGAGGCTTCGGCGCCCTTCTTGCCGATCTCGCGCTTGATCTTCAGCGCGCGATCCGACAGCTCGCTGTCCTTGGCCTTGGCCAGGAAGGCGTCCAGGCCGCCGCGATGGTCGACCGAGCGCAGCGCCGCGGCCGAGATCCGCAGCGAATAGCCGCGGCCCAGGGTTTCCGACAGCAGCGTGACCTCGTTCAGGTTCGGCAGGAACCGGCGGCGGGTCTTGTTGTTGGCGTGGCTGACATTGTTCCCGGTCATCGGGCCTTTGCCGGTCAGTTCGCAGACGCGCGACATGGTATCTATCCTTCGTCTCAGCTGGGCGGGCGGCCCCGGCGGGTGGGTCCGACCCAATGTGAAAGGGCGCCGCGAGGCAGCGCCCGGAATTCCGTTCGCGGGTGGTTACAGCGCCAGCCCGCGCCCGTCAAGCCCTGATGGACCGTCAAGCCCCGTCGGCCCGTCATCGCCCGCATAGGCGCGTTCGGCCGCGATCAGTCGCTCCTTCCGCCACAGCCCGCCGGCATAGCCGGTCAGCGTCCCGTCGGCGCCGATCACCCGGTGGCAGGGCACCACCAGCGCGATGCGGTTGGTGGCATTGGCGCGGGCCACCGCGCGGGTCGCCGAGGGCCGCCCGATGCTGGCGGCCAGCCCGGCATAGCTGCGCGTCTGCCCCGCCGGGATCTGCCGCAGCGCCTGCCAGACCTGCTGCTGGAAATCGGTGCCATGCAGCTGGATCGGCACGGAAAACACCGGCTTGCGGCCCGTGAAGAAGTCCCGCAGCTCGGCCTCGGCCAGATCGTGGACCGGGCTGCGGCCCAGGCCGATCCGGCCGCCGACGAAGCCCGACAGCCGCCGCAGCCCCTGCGGCAGCGCCTTGCGGTCGATGAATTCCAGCAGGTGCAGTGCCCGGTCGTCGGCGATGGCGATCATCCCGCCAAGCGGCGTGTCGATCCAGTCCGCCCGCAGGTCCGCCGCGCCGCGCCATTCATGCGGCGGATGGCCGAACAGCCGCGCGAAGGCCGCCCGGAAGCCCGAGGCCGAATCGAATCCCGCATCCAGCTGCGCCTCGATCATCTGCGCTCCTTTCGTCAATGTCCTCATGCCGTTGCGCAGACGTTCCGCGCGGGCCATCTGCAGGAAGCTCTGCCCGAAATGGCGCTTGAAGGCGCGCCGGATGGTCGAGGGGTCATGCCCCAGCGCCTGCAGCTCGGCCTCGGACCAGCGCCGCTCGGGCTCGGCCCTCAGCCGGGCAGCCAGCCTTGCGACCACCGCATCGGCCTGAAGGCCGGTCGGATGGCAGCGCAGGCAGGGCCGGAACCCGGCCGCCTGGGCATCCTGCGGCCGGGCGAACCAGCGGCAGTTCTCGGGGCGCGGCTTGCGCGCCGGGCAGGTCAGGCGGCAGAAGATGCCGGTGGTGGTGACGCCGACGAAGGCGCGCCCCTCATAGCGGGGGTCGCGCGCGGTCAGCGCGGCATAGAGCGTGCGGGGATCGGGCAGCTCCAGCATGGCGGCGTCCTTCCTCATCCCGTCCTGTTACCCGATTCGCGGCGGTCAGGGGCCGCAAAATCGGGCGTCTATTCCACCTCTGCCCCGGTCCCCGTGCAGGCCTCTTCCGCGTGCCCCAGCCAGTCCAGCAGTTCCGAGGCCGCGGCGCCGGGCGCCAGGGCGCCCGCGGCCACCGCCTCGCCCAGCCGCTGGATCTCGGCCCGCGCGCGGGGCTGGTCCAGCCGCGCCAGAAGACCCGCGCGCAGTTCCGCCTCGAACCAGTGGCGGGCCTGGGCGGCGCGGGTGGCGTCGAAATGGCCATGCGCGCGGCGCCATTCGATCAGCGCCTGCATCTCGGCCCAGGCCTTGTCCAGCCCCTCGCCCGTCGCGGCCGAGACCGGCAGCGCCTTCGGAAAGCCCTCGGGGTCCTGCGGCCGCTTGCGGAGCAGCCGCAGCGCCCCGGCATAGTCGGCCACGGTGCGCCGCGCGGTGGCCAGAAGGTCGCCATCGGCCTTGTTGACCAGGATCAGGTCGGCCATCTCCATGATGCCGCGCTTGACGCCCTGCAATTCGTCGCCCCCCGCCGGCGCCAGCAGCAGCGTGAACAGGTCGCACATCTCGGCCACCAGGGTCTCGGACTGGCCGACGCCCACGGTCTCGATCAGCACCACGTCATAGCCCGCCGCCTCGCACAGCCGGATCGTCTCGCGCGTGCGGCGGGCGACGCCGCCCAGCTGGGCGCTGGAGGGCGTGGGGCGGATGAAGGCCATCGGGTTCCTGGACAGCATCTCCATCCGGGTCTTGTCGCCCAGGATCGAGCCGCCCGACCGCGCCGAGGACGGATCGACCGCCAGCACCGCGACCCGCAACCCCTGCCCGGTCAGCATGGTGCCGAAGGCCTCGATGAAGGTCGACTTGCCGACGCCGGGCGTGCCCGACAGGCCGATGCGCAGCGCCTGCCGGTCGGGCAATGCGGCGATCAGCGCGACGGCGCGGGCGCGGTGGTCGGGGCGGGTGGATTCGACCAGCGTGATCGCCCGCGACAGCGCGCGGCGGTCCCCGTCGATCAGCGGCTGCAGCAATTCGTCCATCTTGCCCCCATTCACGGCCTGACCGTGGATAGGATGCCGCGGCCGCAAAGCCAAGCACGCCGCGTCCTTTTCGGCAAAACCGGGCGCGGCCGGCCCGGTGCCAGCTTGTCGCAGGGGATCGCCGGGACTAGATTGAACGTGACGCGAAACAAGGAATGCCACCCATGCAGCACCGCTTCCTCCACCGCCGGGCGCTGCTGTCGCTGGTCGCGCTGGCGGCGGCCCTTGGCCCGGCGCGCCTTGCCGGGGCCGCGCCCGCGGCGATCGACTGGCGGCAGGCGCCGCTGCGGCTGCTGATGGTCCAGAAGCGGGGCTGCGCCTTCTGCGCCGCCTGGGACCGCGAGATCGCGCCGGGCTATGCCGCCTCGGCCGAGGGCCGCAGCGCGCCGCTGCTGCGCGTCGATATCGACGGCCCCTGGCCCGACGGGCTGGCGCTGGCCTCGCGCCCCTTCGCGACGCCGACCTTCGTGCTGCTGCAGCAGGGGATCGAGATCGGCCGGATACAGGGCTATCCCGGCGCCGCGCGCTTCCATCCGCAGCTGGCGGCCATACTGGGACGGGCCGGACGGGAGGTGGGGCGATGACCGAGCTTTCCGCGAAGTCCGAACCCGAGGCCTGCGAGGCGATCCCGGCCGAGGACATGCTGGCCCGCGCGACCGAGGCCGCCGGTTTCATGAAGGCGCTGGCCCATGAGGGGCGGATGATGATCCTGTGCCACCTGTCGGCCGGCGAAAAGACCGTGACCGAGCTGGAGAACCTGCTGGGCCAGCGTCAGGCCGCGGTCAGCCAGCAACTGGCGCGGCTGCGCGCCGAGGGGCTGGTCAGCTGCCGCCGCCAAGGGAAGGCGCGGCTCTATTCCATCGCCGATCCGCGCGCGGCCGAGGTGGTGGGGCTGATGTATCGGCTGTTCTGCGCCGGCTGAGGCCGCGCATGGGTATTTTCGCAACAGAGAAGGGCCGGGCTTTTTTCGGGCTGCGTCATGGGTTAGGCAGGCGCCGGACCAAACAGCAACGGTGACAGCCATGCATGACATTCGTGCCATCCGCGAGAACCCCGAAGGTTTCGATGCCGCGCTGACGCGGCGGGGGCTGGCGCCGCTGTCGTCCGGGCTGCTGGCGCTGGACGCGGCGCGGCGCGGCAAGATCGCCGAGGCCGAGACCGCCCAGGCCGAGCAGAACCGCGCCAGCAAGGAGGTCGGCGCCGCCAAGGCGCGCGGCGACGAGGCCGGGTTCGAGCGGCTGCGCGCGCTGGTGGCCGAGAAGAAGGCCGATGTCGCGCGGATGCAGGCCGAGGCCGCCGCGCTGGACGCCCAGCTGCGCGACCGCCTGATGGAGATCCCGAACGCCCCCCTGGACCGCGTGCCCGAGGGCCGCGACGAGGGTGACAATGTCGAGATCCGCCGCTGGGGCAATCCGCGCGATTTCGATTTCGCCCCGGTCGAGCATTTCGAGATCGCCGGCGTGAAGCCCGGCATGGATTTCGAGACCGCCGCCAAGCTGTCGGGCAGCCGCTTCACCCTGCTGCGGGGCGGCGTGGCGCGCATCCACCGGGCCCTGGCGCAGTTCATGCTGGACCTGCATGTCGGCAGCCACGGGCTGACCGAGACCTGGGCCCCGGTGCTGGTGCTGCCCGAGATGATGTATGGCACCGGCCAGCTGCCGAAATTCGGCGAGGACAGCTATGAGACGAAGGACGGCTATTGGCTGATCCCGACCTCGGAGGTGACGCTGACCAATACCGTCCATGGCGAGCTGCTGGACCATTCCAGCCTGCCCCGCCGGATGGTCGCCCACAGCCAGTGCTTCCGCTCCGAGGCGGGCAGCGCCGGGCGCGACACGGCGGGGATGCTGCGCCAGCACCAGTTCGAGAAGGTCGAGATGGTCTCGATCACCGATGCGGCCGGCGGCGAGGCGGAGCACGCCCGCATGACCCGCTGCGCCGAGGCGGTGCTGGAGGCGCTGGAGCTGCCCTATCGCACCGTGGTGCTGTGCACCGGCGACATGGGCTTCGGGGCCCGGATCACCCATGACCTGGAGGTCTGGCTGCCCGGCCAGGACAAGTATCGCGAGATCTCCAGCGTCAGCTATTGCGGCGATTTCCAGGCGCGGCGGATGAATGCCCGCTATCGCCCCGAAGGCGGCGGCAAGCCGGAATTCGTCCATACGCTGAACGGCTCGGGGCTGGCCGTGGGGCGGGCGCTGATCGCGGTGCTGGAAAACGGCCAGCAGGCGGACGGCTCGGTGCTGTTGCCGGCCGCGCTGCATCCCTGGCTGGGCGGCGCGACCCGGCTGGGGGCGGATGGCGTGCTGGCCTGACCTTTCTCATGACGGTTTCGCGATTGCGCCGCTGAATCGCGAAACCCCCGCCCCCGGTGGGGCGTTCCGCCTGCATGATACGGGCACAGGACATGGCGCTGTTGCTGGCCGCCGCGGGTTTCGTGACCAGCGGCATGATCAAGGCCCTGTTCTTCCGCCCGGCGCCCGTCCCGCCCGCGCCCGAGATCTCGCTGGGGCTGCCGCTGGAACTGCCGGTGCAGCAGACCCTTGCGACCAGCCCGATCGACCTGGCGCGGATCTATCTGCAGCCGCAGAACCCGGTCATGTGGCTGCTGCTGGCCGTGCTGTGGGGGCTGCTAATCCTCGATGCGGTCGGCGGCGCGCTGGAGCCGACGAAGGAGGACATGCGCGAGCGGACCCTGCCGCCGCTGCTGCTGGCGCTGCTGGCCGGCGCGGCCTGGCCCTGGATCATCGAGGCCTTCCAGCCGCTGGGGACGGCGCTTGCCGTGGCGATGATGCTGGCAGCGATCCTGGCGGCGCTGCGCGCGAAGGGGACGCGCCGCCCCGCCATCGGCTTCCTGGCGGGCTGGTCCACCGGCATCGCCATGGCGGTCGCCGCCGGTCTGATCGCCGCGCAGCTGGGCCTGCCGGTGCCCGAGACGGCGGCGCTGGCGATCCTGCCGAGCGCGCTGATCGGCATGGTCGCGCAGGTCCGGATCGGCCGTTCCATCAGCTATTCCGTGGCGCTGATCTGGGCCTTTTGCGGGGTCGCGGCGACCAGCATGGGCAGCAATCCCGTGCTGGCGCTGGCGGCCATCCTGGGCATCGCCGCGCTGACCTCGGTGCTGATCCGCGCGGCCAGCTGAGCCGGCTCAGCCGCCCTTGGGCTTCGGACGGTTCTTGTGCTTGGACAGCGCGCCCGACTGGCTGATCTTGGCCGCCTTCGCCTTGTAGGGATTGTCGGCGCCCTGATCGCGGAAGAACAGCCGGATCGGCGTGCCGGGCATGTCGAAATCGGCGCGCAGCCCGTTGACCAGATAGCGCTGATAGCTGTCGGGCAGCTTGTCGGTATGGGTCGCCTTGACGATGAAGGCCGGCGGCCGGGTCTTCACCTGGGTCATGTAGCGCAGCCGGATCCGCCGGCCGCCCGGCGCGGGGGGCGGGTGGCTTTCGGTCATCGCCTCCAGCCAGCGGTTCAGCTTGGCGGTCGAGATGCGGCGGTTCCAGACCTCATGCGCCTTCAGGATCGCCGCGTGCAGCCGGTCCAGCCCCTTGCCGGTCCGCGCCGAGACCGTGACCAGGGGCGCGCCCTTCAGCTGCGGCAGCAGCTTCTCGAAGCTGGCGCGCAACTCGTTCAGCTTCTGCGGCTTGTCCTCTTCCAGGTCCCACTTGTTGGCGGCGACGACCACCGCCCGGCCCTCGGTCTCGGCGAAATCAGCGATGCGCAGGTCCTGCTGCTCGAAGGGGATGGCGACGTCCAGAAGCACCACCACCACCTCGGCAAAGCGCACGGCGCGCAGCCCGTCGGCGACGGAAAGCTTTTCCACCTTGTCGGTGACCTTGGCGCGCTTGCGCATCCCGGCCGTGTCGAAGATGCGCATGGGCGTGCCCATGAATTCGGTCGCGACGCTGATCGAATCGCGGGTGATCCCGGCCTCGGGACCGGTCAGCAGCCGGTCCTCGCCGATGATCTTGTTGATCAGCGTGGACTTGCCGGCATTCGGGCGCCCGATCACCGCCAGCTGCAGGGGCCGCGCGGCCGAGGGGCGCCAGTCCTCGGCGCCCTCGCCCGTCTCGGCATCCTCTTCGGACAGGTCCACGTCGGTTTCCGCCGCGACCGGCTCCGGGCGCTCGGCCTCGACCTGGTCGGCCAGGGGCAGCAGCGCGCGATAGAGATCGTCCATCCCCTCGCCATGTTCGGCGCTGATCCGCAGGGGCTCGCCCAGGCCCAGGGCCCAGGCCTCGGTCGCGCCGGCCTCGCCCGCGCGGCCCTCGGCCTTGTTGGCGGCAAGGATGACGTGGCGGGCGCGCTTGCGCAGGATGTCGGCGAAATATTCGTCGGCGGCGGTCACGCCCACGCGCGCGTCGATCACGAACAGGCAGATATCGGCCTCGTCCACGGCGCGTTCGGTCAGCCGGCGCATCCGGCCCTGCAGGCTGTCGTCATCGGCCATTTCCAGGCCGGCGCTGTCGATCACCACGAAACGGAGGTCGCCCAGGCGGCCGGCGCCCTCGCGCAGGTCGCGGGTCACGCCGGGCTGGTCGTCGACCAGCGCCAGCCGCTTGCCCACCAGGCGGTTGAACAGCGTCGACTTGCCGACATTCGGGCGGCCGACAATGGCGAGGGTGAAGCTCATCGGAAGGCGTGCAGCTGGCCGTCGCGGCCGGTGACATAGAGCGTCTGGCCGGCCACCACGGGCGCGGTCGCGGCGCCGCCGGGGATCTGGCCCTGCCCGACCAGCGTGCCCGAGCCCGGATCGAAGACCCGCAGCACCCCGTCGCTTGACGCGACGAACAGCCGCCCGCCGGCAAGGACCGGGCCGTAATGGACATGGACCTGGTCCTGGCGGCGGACCCGGTCGGTCGTGAAATGCGGCATGGGCACGCGCCAGATCACGCCGCCGGTCGCGGCGTCCAGCCGCACCAGTTCCGCCTGGTCGTTGACCGCGAAGACCGATCCGCCGGCGACGACGACCGGGCTGCCCGCGCCCTCTCGCGCGGACCAGTTGCGCGTTCCCGTGGCCATGTCGAAGGCGTCGATCCGCCCCGAGGAGGTGCCGCCGTAAAGCACGTTGCCCGCGATCACCGGATCGCCGGTCACGTCGCGGATCGTGGCGATGGCGCGGCCCACGCGGCTGCCGGCGACCTGGGCGCTGAATTTCGTGGTGCCGGTTTCCGCATCGACGGCCAGAAGCTGGCCCGACGAGAAGGGAAAGACCACCGTGCCGCCCGAGACGGCGGGGGTCGAGACGCCCATCACCCCCGCGGGCGCCGGATTGCCGGCGATCTGCCACAGCACCCGGCCGTCGGCGGCGCGCACCGCCCAGCCGACATTGTTGCGCGCGACGACATAGACGGTGCCGTTCTGCACCGCCGGGCCGCCGCCGATCGCGGCATCGACGCGCTGGCGCCACAGCACCCCGCCCGAGGCCGCGTCGATGGCGACAAGCTCGCCAAAGCCGGTGGTGGCATAGAGCCGCCCGCCCTCATAGGCCAGCCCGCCGCCCGAGGCGCTGTCCTGCGGCTCGCCCACCGGGGTCAGGTCGGCGGACCATGCCGTGCCGCCGGAAAGCGCGGTGGCGGTCACGCGGGCGCGGCTGTCCATGGTGAAGACGCGGCCGCCCGCGACGATGGGATCGGCGGTGATGCGGTGGCGCTTGCCGTCGCCCTGCCCCACCGGGCTGGACCAGATGCGGCTGGTGCCCGCCCCCAGCGCGACATGGCCCGGCGCATGTGCGGCATTGCCGGCGCGATGGGTCCATTCGCCGTTCGCCTGCGGCGCCGGCAGCGACAGCACGGTCGAGCTGACGCCGGGAACGCCCTCGACCGCGGGACCGTCGGGCGAGGTCACGGCCAGCGGATCCAGCCTCTCGCCGGGCAGCGGGACATCGCGGTTGCCACAGGCCGATACGGCAAGCCCCGTCGCCAGGGCCAATGTCAGTCGCAGCGTGGCGTTCATCCTCGCCTCTCCCTCGTCTCTTGGGCTTGGCCTGCCGTCACTCGGCGGGCATGGTCTCGGCCGGGGCGCCGTCCGACGGTTCGGGTTCGGCCCCCAGCGTGATCATCATCTCGGACAGGCGCCGGCGCAAGGTCTCGCTCAGCCCGTCCTTCTGCTGGATCTGGCGGATCAGCGACACCGCGTCGTCGTTGCGCCCGGCCTCGATCAGCGCCACGGCCTTCTGCTCCAGCGCCAGCAATTCGAAGGGCGCGCCGGGGCGCGACAGCTGGGTCAGCATCGCGTCCCGTTCCGACGCATCCATCGCGGGGCCCGAGATCATCACCAGCTTCAACCGCGCCAGGTCGGTCAGCACCGGATCGCCGGATTCCTGGGCGATGACGCCGCGCAGCGCCTCGGCCGCGGCCTCCGGGGTCCCGGTCTCGGTCCATTGCCCGGCCGCCAGCAGCGCCGCGATGGTCGCCCGCCCCGCCGAGCCCTGCGGATCGACCGCGGTGATCGCGGCCGGGTCGCCGCCCGCCTCGGCCGCCAGGATCGCGTCGCCCCAGGCCTGCGCCGCCTTGGCCTTGTTATGGGCCGAGACCTCGACCCAGATCGTGCCGCCGACCACGCCCAGGACCGCCACCACCGCGATCCAGCCATAGCGGCGGAACAGGCCGAACAGCCGCTCGCGCCGCAATTCGTCGGTCACCTCGTCGATGAAGCCGTAATTCGGGTCCGACATGGACTGCCTTCCGCTCTTTATCCGTTGCAGGCTGTCTTATACTGTGACGCGGGGGATTGCCAATGCCATGGCCGGCCCGGACAATGATCACAAATCGGCGCGAAAATGCCCAAAGAAACGGAGCGGGGATGATGTGGACCGAATATGACCTGCACTTGATGTCTTGGTGGCTGATCTTCGGGCTGGCGGTGGCGCTGGGTTTTGCCCTGCAGGACGATGACGACAGCCCGGCCGGCGGCTCTCCCTTCGACGGGCTGGACGATTTCGACCCGGCGGATTTCGACGCGGCGGTGATCGGCACCGATGGCGACGACGTGCTGACGGCCGAGGAAAACACCCCTTCCGCGATGGCCGGGCTGGGCGGCGACGACAGCATCACCGGGTCTCGCGACAGCGACTATATCCTGGGCGGCGCGGGCAACGACACGATCTTCGGGCGCGTCGGCATCGACACGATCCGGGCGGGCGCGGGCGACGACTATGCGCATGGCGGGCTGGGCACCGACTATATCTATGGCGGCAGCGGCGATGACACGCTGGATGGCGGCGGCAACAACGACCTGCTTTACGGCGAGGCGGGCGACGACCTGCTGATCGGCGGGCTGGGGCCGGACCTGCTGGTCGGCGGCGCGGGCAACGACACGCTGTCGGGCCTGTTCGAGGGCCGCGCCTCGGCCGCCAATGCGGGCCAGGCGGCGAATGACGGGCCGGACACGCTGCTGGGCGGCGAGGGCGATGACGAGCTGTGGCTGGGCATGGGCGATTTCGGCGAGGGCGGCGCGGGGGCCGACCATTTCATCGCCGACCACCGGGGCAGCCATGACGACGGCATCCGCACCGTCACCGATTTCAACCGCGACGAGGACATGCTGACCCTGCTGATCGACGAGCCGGCCGAGGGCGCGCCCCTGCCCGAGATCACCCAGGAGGTCAGCGAGGACGGCGCCGACCGGCTGGTGCTGGCGGACGGGGTGGCGGTGCTGCGCCTGGTCGGCGCGGGGGAGGGCGATCCGGTCGAGATCGCGCTGACCACCGAGCCGCCGGCCGCGGCCTGACGCTGCCCCCTGACGCTGCCCGGCGTCGCGCACGCCCTGCGGGCAACGAAAAAAGGGCCTGCCGGGATCTCCGGCAGGCCCTTCGCGTCCAGGTATCGCTGGCGATCAGAGCCGCGCGGCGACGGCTTCCCAGTTCACCAGCTTGTTCAGGAAGTTGTCCAGATAGGCCGGGCGCTTGTTGCGGAAGTCGATGTAGTAGGAATGTTCCCACACGTCGCAGCCCAGCAGCGCGGTCTGGCCGAAGCACAGCGGGTTCACGCCGTTCTCGGTCTTGGTGACCTTCAGGCTGCCGTCGCCATCCTTGACCAGCCAGGCCCAGCCCGAGCCGAACTGGCCGGCACCGGCGGCGGCGAATTCCTCCTTGAACTTGTCGACCGAACCGAAGGCCTCGGTCAGCGCCTTTTCAAGCTCGCCCGGAATGGATTTCTCGCCCGGACCCATCACTTCCCAGAACAGGTTGTGGTTCCAGTGCTGGCTGGCATTGTTGAAGATGCCGTTCTGCGCCACGGCGCCCGCCTGATAGGTGCCGCGGACGATGTCTTCCAGCGACTTGCCTTCCCACTCGGTCCCGGCGATCAGCTTGTTGCCATTGTCGACATAGGCCTTGTGGTGGATGTCGTGGTGGAATTCCAGCGTCTCCTTCGACATGCCGAGCGATTCGAGCGCATCGTGGGCATAGGGAAGATCGGGAAGCGTGAAAGCCATTTTCCTGTCCTTTCTTGAAGGGGTGAACCTCGCGTCGCGGGCACAGTCCCGCATTCGCGAGGTCAACGCAAGGGGGCGGGTGAGGTTCCGGGCGCAGAGGGCCGGGGGCGCACCCGCCGGCGGTGCCGGAGGGTATTTGGGCAACGAAGAAACGGCCGGGCGGGGCCTGGGCCGCGTCAGCGGGGCGCGAGGGTGCTGCCGGGAAGGGCGGCGTTCTTCAGGATCAGCGCCAGGTAGTCGGCGGTCGAGCGGAAGCCGATCACCCGGAAGCCGTCGGCCAGGCGCCAGAACCCCACCGCCACCTGCGCCGCGCGCGAGCGGCGCAGCCCGTCGGGCGGCAGCGCGGCCAGGTCGGTGGGCGAGAGCTTGGCGATCACGTCCGCCGCATGGCGGCCGGTCACGTCGAAGACCGCCCGCATGTCCGAGACATCGGCCAGCAGCGCATGTTCGCCGGCCAGGGCCTGTTCCAGCGCGGCCAGGGCCTCGGGCAGGTCCGCGGCGGGCAGGACCAGCAGCAATTCGTCCGGCGACATCCAGCCGAGGCTGCGGCTGCCGTCGCCGGTGATGCGTGCGACATCGGGCAGCGCCAGCCCGGCGGCCTCGGCGATGGCCTCGCCCGCGCAGTCCAGATCGGCGCGGATCTGGATCATGCCCAGCCCGTCCACGCGGGCAACCTGTGCCAGGGTCTCAGCCATTGGCGCGCGCTCCTTCCTTGTCGTAGAAGACCGGATCGACGATCCGCGCCTTCATCACCTCGCCCGAGGGCAGCGGGAATTCCAGCTCCTGCCCCATCCGTTCCGGCCCGTGCCGCACCAGCCCCATCGCGATCGGCCTGTCCAGCGTCGGCGAATGATAGCTGGAGGTCACCCGCCCCTGGGTCTTCTTCTGGCCGTTGGCGTTCACGCCCTGGTCGACCGCATAGGCGCCGTCCGGCAGCACCCTGCCGTCGAGGCTTTCCAGCCCCACCAGCCGCCAGCGCGCGCCGTCGGTCATGTGGCTGCGGGCATGGGCGCGCTTGCCGATATAGTCGGGCTTCTTCCTCGAGATCGCCCAGCCCAGGCCCAGGTCCTGCGGGATCGCCGTGCCGTCGGTTTCGTCGCCGATCATGATGAAGCCCTTTTCGGCGCGCATCACATGCATGGCCTCGGTCCCGTAGGGGGTCACGCCCAGGTCGCGGCCCGCCTCGTGCAGCCTTTCCCACAGTTCCAGCCCGCGCCCCGCCGGCACGGCGACCTCGAAGCTGAGTTCGCCCGAGAAGCTGATGCGGAAGACGCGGGCGGGGATGCCGGCCAGCTGCCCTTCGGCGAAACCCATGAAGGGCAGCGCCTCGGGCGACAGGTCGATGTCGCCGCCAAGCCGTTCCAGCAGCGTGTGGGCCTTGGGGCCGGCGACGGCGACCTGGGCGAATTGCTCGGTCAGGTTGGCGGTGAAGACCTTCCAGTCCCACCATTCGCATTGCAGCCAGTCCTCCATATGGCCGTGGATGCGTTCGGCCCCGCCGGTGGTGGTGTGGCAGAGCCATGTGTCCTGGGACAGGCGCACGACCACGCCGTCGTCGATCAGGAAGCCGTTCTCGTTGCACATGATGCCATAGCGGCACTTGCCCACCGGCAAGGTGGACATCATGCCGGTATAGATCATGTCGAGGAACCGCCCCGCATCCGGCCCCTTCACGACGATCTTGCCCAGGGTCGAGGCGTCCAGCGTGCCGACCGAACCCCGCACGGCCAGGATCTCGCGGTTGACCGCCGCATGGCGATCCTCGCCGGCGCGGGGATAGCAATAGGGGCGGCGCCAGTGGCCGACGGGCTCCCACGAGGCGCCGTGGCGGTCGTGCCAGCCATGCATCGGGGTCTTGCGCAGGGGCTGGAAGGCCTCGCCCCGCGCGTCGGCGGCGATGGTGGCAAGGGTCAGCGGCGCATAGGGCGGCCGGAAGGTGGTGGTGCCGGTCTGCGGGATCGGCTGGTTCAGCGCCCCGGACAGGATCGCCAGGCCGTTGATGTTGCTGACCTTGCCCTGGTCGGTGGCCATCCCCAACGTGGTGTATCGCTTGGTATGTTCCACCGAGGCATAGCCCTCGCGCGCGGCCAGCTCGACATCGCTGACCTTCACGTCGTTCTGGAAATCCAGCCACATCTTCGCGCGCGCCTTGGCGCCGGCATTCTGCGGCATCACCCAGACCGGCAGGGTGGGCCCTTCGTCACGTTCCAGATCGCCCGCGCAGCGCAGATCGCCATTGGCGGCGCCGGTGGCGCTGGCCATGGCCTGGCCGTCCGCCCCCAGCGGCGGGCGGTCGGGATCGGGGCGGAACATCGCCTGGCCCTCGTCCCAGGTCAGCTTGCCGCCGCAATGGCTGAACAGGTGGACGACCGGGGACCAGCCGCCCGACATGGCGACCACATCGCAATCATAGCCGCCGGTCACATGGCCGTCGCCCGACTGGCGGCAGATCGCCACGCCCTCGACATGGCGCGACCCGCGCACCCTGGCGATGCCCGAGCCGGTGACCACATCGACGCCGCGTTCGCGGACCGCATCGGGCAGCGGGCCGGTGGCATGGGGGCGGGCGTCGATGACGGCGGCCAGGTCCAGCCCGGCATCCAGCGCGACCAGCGCCGTGCGATAGGCGTCGTCGTTATTGGTCACGACCAGGAGGCGCTGGCCGGGCGCCACGCCGTAATCGACGATGAAATCCCGCACGGCCGAGGCCAGCATGACCCCCGGCACGTCGTTGCAGGCGAAGGCCAGCGGGCGTTCCAGCGCGCCGGTGGCGGCGATCACATGGCCCGCCCGGATCCGCCACAGCCGCTGGCGCGGGATGCCCTGGTTGGGATCGTGATCGGCCAGCGATTCACGGGCCAGCAGATAGCCGTGATCGTAAAGCCCGGTCGCCATCGTGTTGCGGCGCAGGGTGACGTTGTCGCGCCCGCGCAGGTCGTCCAGCAGCGCGGCGATGGCGGCCTCGCCCTCGGGCCCGTGATCGACCGGGGTGCGGCCGCCCCAATGCGGGTTCTGTTCCAGCACGATCACCCGGCCGCCCCTGTCGGCCGCCGCGCGCGCGGCCTGCAGCCCGGCGATGCCGCCGCCCACCACGACCAGGTCGGCATGGGCATAGGCCTGTTCATAGCGGTCCGGGTCGCGTTCCGCCGGCGCGCGGCCCAGGCCGGCGCTGCGGCGGATCAGCGGCTCGAACAGGTGTTTCCAGGCGGCACGGGGATGGATGAAGGTCTTGTAATAGAAGCCCGCCGGCAGCAGGGGCGCCAGCCAGCTGTTCACCGACATCAGGTCGGCATCCAGCGAGGGCCAGCAGTTCTGGCTGCGCAGCACCATGCCCGGCACCAGCGGCGTGGTCGTGGCGCGCTGGTTCGGCTCGAACCGGCCGCCCTGGCCCAGCCCGAACAGCGCATTGGGTTCCTCGGCGCCCGAGGCGAGGGGGCCGCGCGGGCGGTGATACTTGAAGGACCGGCCCATCATCATCTGGCCATTGGCCAGAAGCGCCGAGGCCAGCGTGTCGCCGGTCACCCCGCGCAGGTGGCGGCCGTCGAAGCGGAAGGGCAATTGCCAGGCGCGGTCGATCAGGCGGCCGCCCTTCGGCAGCCGGAAGGGGCGGGTATGGGTCATTCTGCTTGCGTCCAGTCGGCGGCGTTCGGGGCGGGGGTCCAGTCGGGGCGGGCGGCCTTGATCGCGGCGGTGATCTCATCGGGCGGATGCGGGGTCTGCGCCCTGTAGGTGCCGAAGACCTGCAGCGTCGCGGTGTCGCGGGCGGCAAGGAACCACTTGCCGCAGCCATAGGCGTGGCGCCAGCGTTCGAAATGCACGCCCTTGGGGTTCTGGCGCGCGAAAAGGTAATCCTCGAAGGCCTGGTCCGAGCCGCCGGGCCCCACGCGCTTCAGATGCGCCTCGCCGCCCGGCTGGAGTTCGGTTTCCTCGGCTTTGACGCCGCAATAGGGGCAGGTCAGGGTCAGCATCGGGGCAGGTCCTCGGCAAACAAAGGGAAGGCGTCCGTCCTGGGCGCCCGGCCGGACGGCCGATGCCAGCCCGGCCGCGGGGGCCCGGACTGGCGCATGGTCTGGACAGGGAAGCGGATCGGCCCGCCGGCGCCCGCCTTCGGCGGCAGGCCCGGCAGGCCCATCGCGGCCAGCATGCCGCGCGCCCCGCCGGCCATCGGGCGGCGGGGGGACAGATCCAGGGACGGCACGTCCCCGGACCTGCTGGCTATTCGCGGCGCCGGAGAAAGCCCGGCGCGAATGGCGTCACTCGACCGGAGCCATGGTATCGTCGGCCGGCGCTGCCGGATCGGCCATCGGGTCGGCAGCAGGATCGGCCAGCGGGTCGGCGGCAGGATCGGCAGGGGCCTCGACAGCAGCCGGCGCATCGACGGTTGCATCGGTTGCCGCGTCGTCTCCACCTCCGATGAAGAAGAACAGCAGGGCCACGACCACGACGACCGCGCCGATGATGATATAGAGTCGGTTGTTGTCCATATTCGTCCCTTTCGGTCTGCAGTTAGACAGAAACCGAATGGTATCCGGCCAACCAGGGTTCCAATGCGAAATGCCATCGGCGGAACCATGCCTAATGCGCCACGCCGGCGGCGACGGATTCGTCGATGAAGCGCCCCTCGCGGAAGCGGTTCAGCCCGAAATCCGCGGCCAGCGGGCCCGGCCTGCCCTGCGCCACCAGCTCCGCCATGGCCCAGCCGGAACCGGGGATCGCCTTGAAGCCCCCGGTTCCCCAACCGCAATTGACGAAGATGTTACCCACCGGCGTCGCCGACAGGATGGGAGAGCGGTCGCCGGTCATGTCCACGATGCCGCCCCATTGCCGCAGCATCTTCAGCCGCGAGATCATCGGGAATGTCTCCACCAGCGCGCGGACGGTTTCCTCGACATGGTGCCAGCTGCCGCGCTGGGTGAAGTTGTTGAACCCGTCGGTGCCGCCGCCGATCACCATCTCGCCCTTGTCGGATTGCGACAGGTAGCCGTGGACGGTGTTGGCCATCACCACCACGTCCATGCAGGGCTTGATCGGTTCCGAGACCAGCGCCTGCAGGGCGACGCTTTCGATCGGCAGGCGGAAGCCAGCCATTTCGGCCAACTGGCTGGAATGGCCGGCGACGACCAGCGCCAGCTTCCCGCAGCCGATGCGGCCCTTGCTGGTATCGACGGCGCGGACCTGGCCGCCTTCGGTCTCGATCCCCGTGACCTCGCAATTCTGGATGATGTGCATCCCCATGTCGGAACAGGCCCGCGCATAGCCCCAGGCCACCGCGTCATGCCGCGCCGTGCCGCCGCGCGGCTGATAAAGCCCGCCGAGGACCGGATAGCGCGGCCCGTCCAGGTTGATGATCGGCACCAGCTCCTTCAGCCGGGCGGGCTCGATCCATTCGGTGGCCACGCCCTGCAGGTGGTTGGCATAGGCCGTGCGCTTGTAGCCCCTGACCTCGTGCTCGGTCTGGGCCAGCATGATCAGCCCGCGCGGGCTGAACATCACGTTGTAGTTCAGGTCCTGCGACAGGGTTTCATAGAGCTGCAGCGACTTGTCATAGATCGCCGCCGAGGGGTCCTGCAGATAGTTCGACCGGATGATCGTCGTGTTGCGCCCGGTATTGCCGCCGCCCAGCCAGCCCTTCTCGATCACCGCGACATCGGTGATGCCGAAATTGCGGCCCAGGTAATAGGCCGTGGCCAGCCCGTGCCCGCCCGCGCCGACGATCACCACCTGATAGCGGTCGCGGGGCTGGGGGCTGGTCCAGGCGCGGGTCCAGCCGGAATGCTGGCGCAGGGCCTCTCGGGCGATGGCGAAGACGGAATAGCGGCGGGAAGGCATGGGGTTCGGCATATCGGTCCCTGACTGGCTTCAGCCCAACATGAAGCGATGGCCGTTCCGGCTCAAGACTTCTTGCGGCGGATCGCGGCAGAATCCGACCGGGGCGGCGGGGCGGCGCCGGTTTCGCGGGCCCGCCCCTGCGGCATGGTTGCGCTTTCGGTTCGCGCGATTCCCGACTAGGACTGGGCCAAGCTGGAGGTAAGCGATGTTCTGGATACTCTGCGCGGCGCTGGTGGTGATCGTCATGGTGGCGGTGATGATGCCGTTCCTGCGCGCGCGCGATGCGGCCCAGCCCGCGGCCGCCTATGACCTGCGCGTCTATCGCGATCAGCTGCGCGAGGTCGACCGCGACCTGGAGCGCGGCGTCATCGGCGCCGACGAGGCCGCCCGCCTGCGCATCGAGATCGGCCGCAAGGTGCTGGAGGCCGACCGCCACCTGTCCGACGCGCCGGGGTCCTCGGGGCGCGGCACCCTGATCGGCGCGGCGCTGGTGCTGGTGGTGCTGATCGGCGGCGCGGTCGCGCTCTATCTGCGCGAGGGGATGCCGGGGGCGCCGGACCAGCCGCTGCTGCAACGCTTCGCCGATGCGCAGGCCGCCTATGACAGCCGCCCCAGCCAGGCCGAGGCCGAGGCCGGCGCCCCCGCCCGGCAGGCCCTGCCCGAGCCCGACGAGGATTACCTGCGGCTGATCGAGCAGCTGCGCGAGGCCGTGGCGCGCAATCCCGACGATATCGAGGGGCTGGCGCTGCTGGCGACGCATGAATTGCGGCTGGGCAATATCGGCGCGGCGCGCGACGCGCAGGCGCATCTGGTCCAGCTGCGCGGCGACCAGGCCAGCGCCGACGACCTGGTGCGCCTGGCCACGCTGATGATCGAGGCCGCCGGCGGGCTGATCACCCCCGAATCCGAACAGGTGCTGGCCCGCGGCCTGCAGCGCCAGCCCGGCCATCCGCAGGGCCGCTATCTGCTGGGGATGATGCAGCTTCAGAACGGCCGGCCCGACCGCGCCTTCCCGATCTGGCGCCGCCTGCTGGAGGAAGGACCCGAAACCGCGCCCTGGATCCCCTCGATCCGCGCGGCGATCGGCGACCTGGCATGGTATGCGGGCGTGCCCGACTATCAGCCGCCCGCGCCCCGCCCCGCCCCCGGCCCTGCCGTGCCGCAGCCCGGTCCCGATGCCGATGCGCTGGCCGCGGCCGAGGACATGACGCCGGAAGAGCGCCAGCAGATGATCGAGGGCATGGTCGTGCAGCTGGAAACCCGGCTGGCCGAACAGGGCGGCAGCCCGCAGGAATGGGGCCGGCTGATCTCGTCCCTGGCGGTGCTGGGCGAGACCGCGCGCGCCGCCGAGATCTGGGCCGATGCGCAGCAGGTCTTCGCCGACTCGCCCCCGGCGCTGGCCGTGGTCCGGGCCGCGGCGCAGCAGGCGGGGCTGGTCGAATGATCCACGAGGACATGGCCGACTTCGCCGCCGCCCTGCCCGGTCCGGGGGCGCTGGCGGGGCTGGACCTGGGCACCAAGACCATCGGCGTGGCGGTCAGCGATTCGATGCGGCAGGTGGCCTCGCCGATCACCGTCATCAAGCGGCGCAAGTTCACGCTGGACGCCGCCGAGCTGCTGGCCATCGCCGGGGATCGCGGGCTGGTCGGGCTGGTGCTGGGCCTGCCGCGCAACATGGACGGCAGCGAAGGCCCGCGCGCGCAATCCACCCGCGCCTTCGCCCGCAACCTGTCGCGCCTGACCGACCTGCCGATCGGCTTCTGGGACGAGCGCCTCTCGACCGTCGCCGCCGAGCGCGCGCTCCTGGAGGCCGACACCTCGCGCAAGCGCCGGGCCGAGGTGATCGACCAGGTCGCGGCGGGCTATATCCTGCAAGGCGCGCTGGACCGGCTGCGGCACCTGTCGCCGCCGCGCGGGTAACACCCGCGCACGGCGCTCCCGGCCAAGCGGCAGCGTCCGGGACGGGCTTCGCCCGTTCGGTCCCGCCCGTTCGGCCCCGCCTGCCGGCACGCCTTGCCGCGCCGCCTTTGTCCGGGGCAACATGGCGCGACCAGATCACGGGGCCATCCATGACCGACAGCCAAGCCGCGCCGCTTTCCCCTTGCGTGAACATCTGCGTCATGCACCCGCGCGAGGGGCTCTGCGTCGGCTGCCTGCGCACGATGGATGAGATCATCGCCTGGGGCAGCCTGACCAACGCCCGGCGGCGCGAGATCATGGCGGAACTGCCCGCCCGCAAGCCGCGGATCGGCAAGCGGCGCGACCGGGGCATCCCGAGCGCGCGCTGAAGCGGTGGAAATGCCTCAGTCCAGCCGGATCCGCACCCGGCGCACATTGCTGCCGACGCGGTGGCGCACCTCGTCGGGCTCCGAGGCGACCGCCTGCATCAGCGCCCGCATGTCGCCGCGCATGGTGTTCAACTGGTCGATCAGCGACATCACCATGGCCAGCGCGTCGTCCTGCAGCTCGTAGCATTCGCTGAGGTCGCACAGCAGCTGCAGCCGGGCCAGGTCGGCCTCGCGATAGGCGGGACCCTGGGGCGTGGCCAGCGGCGACACGACCCGCGCCCGCACGAAGGCGCCGAGGCGCGAGGCGGTCAGGTCGGCGACGATGGCGATGGTCTCGGCCTCGGAATAGTGGCGGCTCATCAGTTCGCTCCCCCCGCTTTCATCTTCGCGCGCGGATCATAGGCATGGCTCTTGCGCCATTCCTCGATGAATGCCGCCAGCTCGTCATCGACCTTGGGCGGCATCACGATGCGCAGCTCGACCTGCTGGTCGCCCCCCTTGATCCCGCGCCCGCGCAGGCGCAGCTTCTGGCCGGAACTGGCGCCCTTCGGAATGGACAGGTTCACCGGCCCGTCGATGGTCGGCACGGCGACCTTGCCGCCCAGGACCGCCTCGTCCAGCGAGATCGGCAGGGTCAGCAGGATGTCGTCGCCCTCGCGCCGGAAATCGGGATGCGGGGCGACCGAGATGGTCAGATAGGCGTCGCCCGGCCCGCCCTGGCCCATGCCGGCGCCGCCCTTGCCCTTCAGCCGGATGGTCTGGCCGTCGCGCACGCCCTTGGGGATCGTGACCTCCAGGTTGCCGCCCTCGGGCAGGGTGATGCGGGTCTTGCCGCCGCGCGCGGCGGTCATGAAATCCACCTCCAGCGCGAAGCGGTAATCCTGCCCGCGCATGTGGAATTCCTGCCCGCCCCGGCCACCGCCGAAGCCCCCGCCACCGAAGCCGCCGCCGCGACGGCCGAACAGGTCGGCGAAGACATCCGACAGGTCGGGATCGCCCTCGAAGCCATAGCCCTGCGCATAGGGATTGCCCGCCGCCTCGGCATGTTCGCGGTAATAGCGGCGCTGCGGGCGTTCCTGGCCCTGCGCGTCGATCTCGCCCGCGTCGAAGCGGCGGCGCTGCTCGGGGTCCTTCAGCAATTCATAGGCCGCCGAGGCCGCCTTGAAGCGTTCCGCCGCCGCCGGGTCGGGATTGAGGTCGGGGTGGTCGGTCTTGGCGATCCTGCGATAGGCTTTCTTGATCTCGGCCTCGGTCGCCGTCTTGTCCAGCCCCAGCGCTGAATATGGATCGCCCGCCATGCCCGGCCCCCGTCCGTTTTCCTTCATATCAAACAGATAGGGGCCGGTTCGGTTTCATCAATAGGGCATCGGATGTTCGCGGTTCAGATCGTCGATGGCGCCGCAGAGGTCGCGGTCGGGCACCCGGCCCAGCCCCGCGACCAGGTGTTCAAGCTGCTGCAGCGAGGTCGCGCCGATGATCGGCACGGTCTTGAAGGGGCGGGTCAGCTGCCAGCCGATCGCCAGGTGCACGATGTCCCAGCCATGCTTGCGCGCCAGCTCGACATAGGCATCCGCCGCCCGCAGGCCGCGCTGCGTCTTGCGCCCGCCCAGGTTGCCCTTGCCGCCATGGCCCACATCGACCGCCGCGCGGCTGCCCTCGGGCATGGCGCCGCCGCTGTATTTGCCGGTCAGCATCCCCGCCGCCAGCGGCGAATAGGACAGCAGCGTCACGTCCTCGTTCACCGCCGCCTCGGCCAGGTCGGTGTCATAAAGCCGGCAGAGCAGCGAATATTCGTTCTGGATCGCCGCGATGCGCGGCCCGCCCATCCGCTCGGCCGTGTCGATCCAGCGCGTCAGGCCCCATGCGCTGTCGTTGGACAGGCCGACGGCGCGGATCTTGCCCGCCTGCCGCGCCGCCTCCAGCGCGCCCAGCACGTCGGCCATGTGATCCAGCGTCTGCTGCTTGACCTGCCCCGAGGGGTCATAGCTCCAGTTCTGCCGGAAGGCATAGCTGCCGCGCACCGGCCAGTGCATCTGATAAAGGTCGATCCGGTCGGTGCCGAAGCGGCGCAGCGACTCCTCGATGGCGGCGGTCACGGTGGCGCCGTCGAAGGGCCGCCCCTCGCGCAGGACCTGCCCCGGCCCGCTGATCTTGGTCGCCAGCTCCACCCGGTCGCGATGCCCGGTCCGGGCCAGCCAGCTGCCGATGATCTCCTCGGACCGGCCCGCCGTCTCCAGCCGCACCGGGTTCACCGGATACATCTCGGCGCAGTCCATGAAGGTCATCCCGACCTCCAGCGCGCGGTCCATCTGGGCATGGGCATCCGCCTCGTCCGTCTGGTTGCCGAAGGTCATGGTGCCAAGGCAGATCTCGCTGACCTCGACATCGCTGCCACCCAGTTTCACGCGCTTCATCGCCGTTCCCTCGTCGTTGTGCGGCGGCAAAGCTAGCGATAACGGACGCGGACGCAAGACCGGAGCCGGGCCGTCATGGAACCGTCATCTGTTGAAGAAGGGTAACACTTGCGCGTTTTCCCGGAAAAACACGACTCGATCACGCAGCATTCCTTGCCGCGACGGGGCGCGATTGCTAGGTTCGGAACATGATCACGCAAAAGATGAAGTATGCGCTCAAGGCGCTGATGGTGCTGGGCGACGAACGCGCCGGCACCGGCGCGTCGTTGCGGATCGAGGAAATCGCCAAGCGCTCGGGCGCGCCCAAGCGGTTCCTGGAACATATCCTGCTGGAGATCCGCAATGCCGGCATCATCGCCTCGACCCGCGGCCGATCGGGCGGCTATACGCTGATCAAGGATCCGGCCCAGATCTCGATCCCGGAACTGTTGCGGCTGATCGACGGACCCATCGCGCCCCTGCCCTGCCTGTCGCGCAAGGCCTATCAGCGATGCGAGGATTGCACGGACGAGGCAAGCTGCCGCCTGCGCCGCGTTTTCGCCGAGGTTTTCTGGTCCTATCTGCTGATCATCGAATCGCTGACTCTGGCCGACATGCTGAAGGGCGCACCCGTGTCGGGCATGCTTCTGGACGCCTCGGAACCGGCTGCCTGATCCGCCTAGAAGGCTGATTTCAAAAGCTATTCAAACAGCAAATCGTGCCCTGCACAGGGGTCGCGACAGAGAATTTTCTTCTCCAATCACGGCAAAATTAGTCGTTTTTATTCTGTTGCAAATCTACAGTTCGTCTGTCGTGATTACAGGGTAACGGCGCGCCGCCCGGCCGCCGCCTGAAGGGAGACAGCGATGATCACGACGATCAGGATTTCGGACCGCATCACCGCACAGGGCGAAGAGATCGCCAAGGAGGCCGATGGCCGTGTCACGATCGCGACCGGCCTGCACATGCTGACCGGCTGGCCGGTGACCCGGCTTCTGAAATCGGCGGCCGCCGCGCTGGCGCTGGCCATGGTGACGCTGGCGCCGCAGGCCCAGGCCCAGTCGCTGCTGAATGTCAGCTATGACCCGACCCGCGAATTCTATCGCGACTACAATGCCGCCTTCGCCAGGCATTGGGAAAGCCTCGGCAACAGCGCGCCGACGATCGAGACCTCGCATGGCGGTTCCGGCTCTCAGGCGCGGGCGGTGGTCGACGGGCTGAACGCGCAGGTGGTGACGCTGGCGCTGGCCGCCGATATCGACCGCGTCGCCGAGGCCGGCAAGCTGCCCGAGGACTGGCAGGCGCAGCTGCCGCACAATTCCAGCCCCTATACCTCGACCATCGTGTTCCTGGTCCGCAAGGGCAACCCGAAGGAGCTGAACGACTGGGGCGATCTGGTCGAAGAGGGCGTCCAGGTGATCACGCCGAACCCGAAGACCTCGGGCGGGGCGCGCTGGAACTATCTGGCCGCCTGGGCCTGGGCGGAAAAGAACGGCCAGGATCCGCAGGAATTCGTCGGCAAGCTCTACAAGAACACGCCGGTGCTGGACAACGCGGCGCGCGGCTCGACCACGACCTTCGCGCAGCGCGGCATTGGCGACGTGCTGCTGGCCTGGGAAAACGAGGCCTATCTGGCCCTGAAGGAACTGGGCGAGGATCAGTTCGACATCGTCGTGCCCTCGGTCTCGGTCCTGGCCGAGCCGCCGGTGGCGCTGGTCGAGGGCAATATCGCCAACGATGCGCAGCGCGAGCTGGCGAATGAATACCTGAACTACCTCTATTCGCCCGAAGCGCAGGCGCTGGCCTTCAAGCACTTCTACCGCGCCTGGGACACCTCGGCCGCCGCGCCCGAGGATGTCGAGCGCTTCCCCGAGGTGGAGCTGGTCGACATCGAGAGCTTCGGCGGCTGGAAGCAGGTCCAGGACGAGCATTTCGGCGACGGCGGCATCTTCGACCAGATCTACGTCCCGCAGTGAGTTCGCCCATGGCACGCCCGCTGATCCACCGATCCCCGATGCCCGGCCTGGGGCTGTCCGCCGGGATCACCCTGACCATGCTGTCGCTGGTCGTGCTTCTGCCCATCGGCGCCCTGCTTCTGCAGGGCGCCAATTTCGGCCTGTCCAACATCTGGGCGACGGTGAACCGGCCGCGCGTCTGGGCGGCGCTGTACCTGTCCTTCCGGCTGTCGCTTTTCGCCGCGATCTTCAACCTGGTCTTCGGCGTGCTGCTGGCCTGGGTGCTGGTGCGCTATCGCTTCCCCGGCCGCCGTATCCTCGACGCCGCGGTCGACCTGCCCTTCGCGCTGCCGACCGCCGTCGCGGGCATCGCGCTGACCGCGCTCTATGCCCCGAACGGTGTGCTGGGCGGCTTTGCCCGCGACTGGCTGGCGCCCCTGGGCAACCTGGTCTTCGGCCCCTTCGGCGCCCAGTTCACCGGCAAGATCGCCTATACGCAGCTGGGGATCTTCATCGCGCTGGTCTTCGTCGGCCTGCCCTTCGTGACCCGCACCGTCCAGCCCGTCGTCGAGGAGATCGAGCGCGAGGTCGAGGAAGCCTCGGCCACGCTCGGCGCCTCGCGCGCCTACACGATCCGCCGCGTCATCCTGCCGATGCTGTCGCCCGCCGCCCTGACCGGCTTCGCGCTGGCCCTGGCGCGCGCGGTCGGCGAATACGGCTCGGTCATCTTCATCGCGGGCAACATCCCGATGCTGACCGAGATCGCGCCCTTGCTGATCGTGATCCAGCTGGAGGAGTTCAACTATGACGCCGCCGCCGCCATCGGCATCGCCATGCTGGCGATCTCCTTCGCGATGCTGCTGGCGATCAACCTGATCCAGATCTGGAGCCGCCGGAGAATCGGTCATGTCTGATACCACCCTTCCCGTCAGCGCCCGGCCCAGCCATTTCCGCGCCGCGACGGACGAAACCCCGACGGCCCGCCGCGTCATGATCGGCCTTGCGGTCGGCGGGCTGCTGCTGCTGGTCTTCGCGCCGCTGATCGCGGTCTTCGCCGAGGCGCTGGCGCGCGGCTGGGGCGCGGCGATCGCCAGCCTGGGCAACCGCGATTCGCTGGCCGCGATCCGGCTGACGCTGACCATCGCGGCGATCTCGGTGCCGCTGAACGCCGCCTTCGGCATCGCCGCCGCCTGGTTCATCACCAAGTTCGACTTTCGCGGCAAGGCCTTCCTGATCACGCTGATCGACCTGCCCTTCTCGGTCAGCCCGGTCGTCGCGGGCCTGTGCATCGTTCTGATGTTCGGCGCCAATTCCGCCATCGGCGGCTGGCTGGTCGCGAATGGCTATCCCATCGTCTTCGCCCTGCCCGGCATCGTCCTGGCCACCATGTTCGTGACCTTCCCCTTCGTCGCGCGCGAACTGATCCCGGTGATGATCGAGCAGGGCCGCGCCGAGGAGGAGGCCGCGCTGACGCTTGGCGCCTCGGGCTGGCGGACCTTCTGGACCGTGACCGTCCCGAACATCAAATGGGCGCTGCTCTACGGCGTGCTGCTGTGCAATGCCCGCGCGATGGGCGAATTCGGCGCGGTCGCCGTGGTCTCGGGCAAGATCCGCGGCCAGACCGCCACCATGCCGATCACCATCGAGATGCTCTACAACGAATATCTTTCGGTCGCGGCCTTCTCGCTGGCGGCGGTGCTGACGCTGCTGGCGCTGCTGACGCTGCTGTTCAAGACGCTGCTGGAACGGCATGTCGCCGGGCAGATCGCCGCAAATCACCGACACTGAATCGCCACTCACAGGAGGCGCGAATGCATATCGACATCGACGAAATCGCGAAGACCTTCGGCACCACCGCCGCGCTGCATCCGGTCTCGCTGGCGATCCCCTCGGGGGCGCTGGTCGCGCTTCTGGGCCCCTCGGGCTCGGGCAAGACCACGCTGCTGCGGATCCTGGGTGGGCTGGAATATCCCAGTTCGGGGCGGGTGCTGTTCAACGGCCAGGACGCGACCGGCATGACCGTGCAGGAACGCCGCGCGGGCTTCGTGTTCCAGTCCTATGCGCTGTTTCGGCACATGACCGTGTTCGAGAACATCGCCTATGGGCTGAAGGCGCGCCCGCGCGGCTCTCGCCCGCCGCGGGCCGAGATCGCGCGGCGGGTGAACAAGCTGCTGTCGCTGATCCAGCTGCCCGATATCGGCGCGCGCTATCCCAGCCAGCTGTCGGGCGGCCAGCGCCAGCGCGTGGCGCTGGCCCGCGCCCTGGCGATCGAGCCCCGGATGCTGCTGCTGGACGAGCCCTTCGGGGCGCTGGACGCCAAGGTGCGCAAGGAATTGCGCCAGGGGCTGCGCGACATCCATGACGAGACTGGGCTGACCACCGTCTTCGTCACCCACGACCAGGACGAGGCGATGGAACTGGCCGATCTGGTGGTGGTGATGTCGATGGGCCGGATCGAGCAGATCGGCCGCCCGCAGGACATCCGCGCCACGCCGGCCACGCCCTTCGTGCGCGAGTTCATCACCCACTAGCCTTCGCCATCGGCGGAACCCGAAGCGGGGCGCGTCTCAGGACGGCGCCCCGGTTTCGTTCCTGCCTTCCGCCGCATCTTCCGCCGCATCTTCAACCGGCAGCTTCTGCTCGGGCTCGGCCTCTGCCCTGGCTTCGGCTTCGGCAGCAGCCTCGGCCTCGGCCTGCACCTTCTTGCGATGCGCGGTCAGCACATGTTCGGGCAGCAGCGGCGAATTCTCGGTCCGGTCGCGATGCAGCGCCGCGCGGCCCAGCAGGATCAGCGTCACCGGCACCGTCAGCATCACGAAGATGCCGATGACCAGCTCGTGGATCACCGCGCGGCCCTCCAGGTAGCTGGCCATCAGCATCGAGGCGATGATGATCCCCGCCGTCCCCCAGCTGGTGCCAAGCGTCGGCGCATGGATCCGGTCATAGAAGCTGGCCAGCCGCGCGAAACCCAGCGCACCCAGCAAGACCAGCGTGCTGCCCAGGACGACGAAGAAGGCGATCAGCACCGCCAGCCAGACGGGGATGGTCTCCAGGTGGCTCATTCGATCACCTCGCCGCGGAACAGGAATTTCGCCAGCGCGACGGTGGCCACGAAGCCGATCACGCCCATGACCATGGCCGCCTCGAAGAAGAACATCGAGCCGAGCCGCATCCCCGTGACCAGGAACAGCAGCATGGCGGTGATGTAGAGCGTGTCCAGCCCCAGCACCCGGTCCTGCGCGCGCGGCCCCTTCAGCAGGCGCGTGCCGACCAGGATGCCGGCGGTGGCCAGCGCGATCTGCGCGTAACCCAGCGCGACGGTGATGATCAGCGCGCTCATTCGAAGATCTCCATCAGCAGGGCCTCGTAGCGGTTCTGGACGATGTGCCGCCATTGCTCGTCGTCCAGCAGGTCGAAGACATGCAGCGTCAGCATTCCCTCGTCGGAATCGTATTCCAGCCAGGCGGTGCCCGGCGTCGCGGTCAGGATGCAGGCCAGCAGCGCCAGCGCGTTGGGATCGCGCAGCTTCAGCGGGATCAGCACGAAGCCCGACTTGCGCTGGCCGTGGCGGCCATTGGTCAGGATCAGCCAGGCCACCGCGATGTTCGAGCGGATGATGTCGGTGAAGATCATCCAGAACAGCTTCGGCATCAGCCGCCAGCGGCGCAGCCGCGGCCGCGCGGGCTGCAGCGCGGCCACCGCCCGGCCCGCGACCAGCGCCAGCGCCCCGCCCAGCACCACATGGCCAAGCGAGAAGCGCGTCAGCATGAGCCACATCACCAGCAGCAGGAACGACACGAAGGGATAGGGGATCAGCCGGCTCATTCGCTGTCCTCCGTCTCGACCTCATCGCCCGCCGTGTCGGGCCCATGCGCCGCGCGGGGCGCCGAAAACACCCCGTAGGCGTAAGAGCGCGGCATGTTCAGCGCGGCGGCGGTTTCCTCCATGTAGCGCAGGCTGACCTGCGCCTTGAAGGTCAGCAGCAGCACCATCACCATCAGCGCGACGACCGGCGCCACCTCCAGCGCGGGCACGCGCGGCGCCATCCCCTCGGAGGCCCAGAAGGTCTGGACCCCGATCCGCGCCAGCCCGATCAGCGTGGCAAAGCCCGACAGGATCAGCAGCGCGACGAAGCCCCAGGCCAGGTTGGTCGGCAGCGAGGTGGCGTCCAGAAGCGCCGAGATCATCGCCACCTTGCCCACGAAGCCCGCCAGCGGCGGCATCCCCGCCAGCACCAGCACGCAGAAGACGAAGCTGACGCCCAGCACGGTCATGGTGCCGGGAATGACGAAGCCGGGCGGCTCGGGATCGTCCAGGTCGGGCTCGTCCAGGCCGTAGGCATCGGCGGTCAGCGCCAGCATTGCGGCGATGCCGCCATCCTCGCGGCTCATCGGCTCGATCAGCAGGAACAGCGCCCCGGTCGCCAGCGTCGAGCCCATCAGGTAGTAGAGCGCGCCGGCCAGCATCGCCTGCCCGCCGCCGGCCTGCGCGAAGCCGGTGACCCCCAGCACCGTGCCCGACGAGATCAGCACCAGGAAGGCCGCCATCCGCCCCAGCCCCTGCGAGGACAGCACGCCGATCAGCCCGAACAGGATCGTGGCCATGCCCAGGAAGATCAGCACCTCGGCCCCGAACCCGGCCGAGGGCCCCGCCCCCTGCCCGAAGAACAGCATCGACAGGCGCAGGATGACATAGACGCCGACCTTGGTCATGATCGCGAACATCGCCCCCACCGGCGCGGCGGCGGCCATGTAGGTCGTCGGCAGCCAGAAGGACAGCGGCCAGCTGCCGGCCTTGACCAGGAAGGCCACGCTGAGCAACGCGATGGCGGCGTGGAACAGCGGCCGGTCGGCCTCGGAGATCGAGGAGACCAGGTTGGCCAGATGCGCCATGTTCAGCGTGCCGGTGATGCCGTAGATCAGGCTGACCCCCAGCAGGAACAGCAGCGAGGCGGCAAGGTTGATCGCGATGTAATGCAGACCCGCCCGGATCCGCAGCTGCCCCGAGCCGTGCAGCATCAGCCCGTAGGAGGCCGCCAGCAGCACCTCGAAGAAGACGAACAGGTTGAACAGGTCGCCGGTCAGGAAGGCGCCGTTCAGCCCCATCAGCAGGAACTGGAACAGCGAATGGAAATGCTGCCCCTGCCGCTGCCAGCCCGCCGTGGCATAGATCAGCGACGGTATCGCCAGCAGCGAGGTCAGCACCAGCATCATCGCCGCCAGCCGGTCGATGACCAAGACGATCCCCCAGGGCGCCATCCAGTCGCCCAGCAGATAGAAGCCCATCGCCCCGGAATCCGACAGGCCGGCATCCTTCGAGCGGTCCAGAAGCTCGATCGAGACGAACAGCAGCGCGGCCGCCGACAGCAGGCTCAGCCACATCTTGGCCTTCCGCTGCCGGTCGTCGTAGAGCAGCATCACCGCCCCGGCGATGAAGGGGATCAGGATCGGCGCGATGATCAGGTGTTCGTTCACTTCGCTCATTGCTCACGCTCCTGCCCGTCGACATGGTCGGTGCCGGTCGACCCGCGCGAGGCGATCATCACGACCAGGAACAGCGCCGTGGTGGCGAAGCTGATGACGATGGCGGTCAGCACCAGCGCCTGCGGCAGCGGATCGGCATAGGCGGTGGCATCGACGAAGCCGCCCTTGGGGATGACCGGCGGCGCGCCGGGGCGCAGCCGGCCCATCGAGAAGATGAACAGGTTCACCGCATAGGACAGCAGGCACAGCCCGATGATGACCTGGAAGGTCCGCGGCCGCAGCAGCAGCCAGATGCCCGAGGCCGAAAGGATGCCGATCGCGGCGGACATGACATATTCCATCAGGCGGCCTCCCCTGCTTGGCGGGCTTCTTCCTTCTCCTCGGCCTCCTGTTCGCGCAGGCGCGCGGCCCGCAGCGACTGGTGGGCGATGGCGATCAGCATCAGCACCGTGGCCCCCACGACCACCGCGAAGACGCCCAGGTCGAAGGCCAGGGCCGTCGCGGCCGGCACGTCGCCGATCAGCGGGACGTTGATGTATTGCGCATATGCCGTCAGGAACGGATAGCCGAAGATCCAGGCGCCCATGCCCGTGCCGCCCGCCACCAGCAGGCCGAAGCCCATCCAGCGGATCGGCAGCACGGTGATGCGCGCCTCGACCCAGCGGACATTGGTGGCGATGTATTGCAGCAGGAAGGCGATGGCCAGCGTGACCCCGGCCGCGAAGCCGCCGCCCGGCAGGTCATGGCCGCGGAAGAAGAAATAGGCCGAGATCATGATCAGCACCGGGAACATCCACAGCATGATCACCGAGGGCACGTAGAGATAGTCCTTGAACGCGGCCGAGCTTGTCACCTGCTGCTGCTCGGGCGCGGCGATGCTTTCCGAGGTCGGGCGGAAGCGGCGCAGCAGGCTGTAGACGGTCAGCCCGACGATCGCCAGGACGGTGATCTCGCCGAAGGTGTCGAAGGCGCGGAAATCGACCAGGATGACGTTCACGACATTGGTGCCGCCGCCCTCGTAATAGGCATTGGCCAGGAACCAGTTGCCGACATTCGAGATCACCGGCCGGGTCATGATCGCATAGGCGATGCCGGCGATGCCCAGCCCCGACAGCGCCGCGATGACCAGGTCGCGGCTGCGGCGGATCTGGGCGGGCAGCAGCTTGTCCTCGGCGATCTCCTCGCGCCGCTTGGGCAGCCAGCGCAGGCCCAGAAGCAGCAGCACCGTGGTCACGATCTCGACCAGCAGCTGCGTCACCGCAAGGTCGGGGGCCGAGAACCAGGCGAAGGTCAGGCAGGTGATCAGCCCGGCGCCGCCCAGCAGCACCAGCGCCGCGAAACGGTGATACTTGGCCTGCCAGGCCGCGCCGATGGCGCAGGCGATGCCCACCACCCACATCAGCGCGAAGCCCGGCGCGACCGGCGTGGTCTCGGGGCCGAATTCCAGGCTCCGGCTGTGCCATAGCGCGGCGGCGGCCGCGAAGAAGGCCAGCAGCACCAGCAGGCGCAGTTGCGGCTGCAGCTTCTCGGTGCCGATGATGCGCGACATCACCCGCGGCCATTTCCAGCTGAGCCGGAACATCAGCCAGTCATAGATCTTCTGCGCCCGGATGCGATAGAACAGCGGCGGCCCCTCGGGACCCTCGGCGATCTGGCGCGCGAAGATCAGGTAGATGGCCGAGCCGACGGCCAGCGCGATCATGCTCATGATCAGCGGCTGGTTGATGCCGTGCCACAGGGCGATGTCGTAATAGGCCGTATCCGCCCCCAGGACCGAGCGCGCGGCCATGTTCATGATCGGCCCCAGCGTCAGCGCCGGCAATATGCCGACCAGCAGGCAGAGGAACACCAGAAGCTCGACCGGCAGGCGCATCCAGCGCACCGGCTCGTGCGGTTCCTTGGGCAGGTCGACCGGGGCCGGGCCGAAGAACACCGTCAGGATGAAGCGCAGCGAATAGGCGACCGAGAAGATGCCGCCCGCCGTCGCAAGCCAGGGCAGCGCGCCGTTCAGCCAGGTGCCGTTCTGCGAATCCACCGCCTCGGCGAAGAACATCTCCTTGGACAGGAAGCCGTTCAGCAGCGGCACGCCCGCCATGGCGGCGGCGGCGACGATGGCCAGCGTGCCGGTGAACGGCATCAGCCGCATCAGCCCGGAAAGCCGGCGCATGTCGCGGGTGCCGGATTCGTGGTCGATGATCCCCGCCGCCATGAACAGCGAGGCCTTGAAGACCGCGTGATTGGCGATGTGGAAGATCGCCGCCAGGATCGCCCCCGGCCCGCCGATCCCGGCCAGCGCGGTGATCAGGCCCAGGTGGCTGATGGTGGAATAGGCCAGAAGCCCCTTCAGGTCGTGGCGGAACAGCGCCACGACCGCGCCGACGATCAGCGTGGCCATGCCCGCGCCGGTGACGATCAGGAACCAGGCCTCGGTGCCGCCAAGCGCCGGGGTGAAGCGGACCAGCAGGAACACCCCCGCCTTGACCATCGTGGCCGAATGCAGGAAGGCCGAGACCGGCGTCGGCGCCGCCATCGCGCCGGGCAGCCAGAAATGGAACGGGAATTGCGCCGACTTGGTGAAGGCGCCCAGCAGGAACAGCACCAGCACCGCCGGATAGAGCGGATGCGCCCGGATCGCGTCGCCCGAGGACAGCACCCGGTCCAGGTCGTAGCTGCCGACGATCTTGCCCAGCATCAGCATCGCGACCAGCAGGCACAGCCCGCCCGCCGCCGTCACGACCAGCGCCGTGCGCGCCCCGTCGCGCGCGCCCGCGCTCTGATACCAATAGCCGATCAGCAGGAACGAGATGACCGAGGTCAGTTCCCAATAGACCACCAGCATCAGGATGTTGCCCGACACCAGCACGCCCATCATCGCCCCGGTGAAGGCCAGCAGCAGCGCATAGAAGCGCGGCACCGGATCGCTTTTCGACAGGTAGTAGCGCGCATAGATCACGACCAGGATGCCGATCCCCAGGACCAGCGCCGTGAAGAACCAGGAAAACCCGTCGATGCGGAAGGTCAGCTCCAGCCCCAGCGAGGGCACCCAGCTGATCGTGCCGCGCAGCACCTCGCCCTGGGCGACGTTGTCGTAGGTGCCGAACAGGATCGCCAGCCCGGCCGCCATGGTCAGCGTCGCCAGCCAGGCGGCGGCGTTTCGGGCATCGGATGGAAGTGTCGAGGCGCCAAGCGCCCCCAGGAACGGCAGGAAGACAAGGATCAGAACCAGATTCTGTTCAGCCATGTCGTTGTCCGCCCTCCGTCGTTTCCTGTCTCTTGTTGTCGGCCCGCCGAATGCGCCTCCCGGATGGGCACCGCAACGCGGCACAGAGGGGACCCTTGTGGCGTCGCATCAGCATTCAGGAAAACCGATACCTCCAATGCAAGGCAGAGCGCCGGTTTTTCAAGTCCCCGAGCCGAAATTATTCGACTATTTTACCAACAATCCCGTGTGTTGTCATAGCTGCCACAATCCGACGCCACTCGCCGCCTGCAGAGACGGCACGCACGGTCGTTCCGGCGGCCAGAATGGACCTGGCGGTTCACTTCACCGGAGGGTCTGCGGCATTGGGAAGGGGATGGCGCACCCGAGAGGATTCGAACCTCTGGCCTCTGCCTTCGGAGGGCAGCGCTCTATCCAGCTGAGCTACGGGTGCCTGCGCGTTCCATAGCCTGCTTGCGCGGCCTTCGCAATGCCGTTTCGGAATCCCGCGGCATCTGCCCCGGCGCCTTGCCGAAACAGACCTTTACGCAGACAAATGCCCGGCTATATTTTCTGCAATGCAGCGTCATCGCGCCGCGCCGGGTTGCAACGGGGAAGGTCATGAATTCCGACAAGAAGTCCAGGAATGCCCCCGGCAAGCCCCGCAAGGCGAAGCCGGCGGAAGGGCAGGCCCCCGCCCCGTCTTCCGCGAATCTGCTGATCGTCGCACAATCGGGACGGCTGGAATTCGAGGCGCTGGTCTTCGCCGCCAGCCTGCGGCTGGCCGCGCCCGACTGGCAGGGGCAGCTGTTCGTGGCCGAGCCCCGCCCCGAGGCCGCCTGGGAGGGCCATGACACGCAGATCGCCCCCGAAACCCGCGCGCTTCTGGAGGAGATGGGCGCCCGCATCCTGCCCTTCACCGCGACGCGCTTCGGCGCGCGCTATCCCTATGGCAACAAGATCGAGGCGCTGGCCGCCCTGCCCGCCAATCAGCCCTTCCTGTTCTTCGACACCGACACGCTGGTCACCGGCCCGCTGGACGCGGTCGGCTTCGATTTCGACCGCCCCTCGGCCTCGATGCGCCGCGAAGGGACCTGGCCGAAGCCGCCGCTCTATGGGCCGGGCTATGCGGACATCTGGAAATCGCTCTACGACCGTTTCGGGCTGGATTTCGATTCCACGCTGGACCTGGGCCAGCCGGACGAGCATTGGGAACGCTATCTCTATTTCAACGCCGGCTGGTTCTTCGGCGCCGATCCGGCCGAATTCGGCCGCCGCTTCGGCGACTGGGCCGAGGAGCTGCGCAGCGATCCCGGCGACGCGCTGGCCTGCCAGAGCCTCGATCCCTGGCTGGACCAGGTGATCCTGCCGCTGGTGATCCATTCCTTCGGCGGCGCCCGGCCGGGACCCGGGCTCAAGGGGCTGGATGGCGACGTGACCTGCCATTATCGCAACCTGCCGCTGCTCTATGCGCGCGAAAGCGACGCGGCGGTGGATCACCTGGAACGGGCGGTGGCGCCGAACCGGCTCAAGAAGCGGCTGCGCGAATGGGGTCCGGCGAAGAAGCTGATCTACCAGGGCAAGGGGCGCGAGAAGATCCGCCCGATGTTCGACCGCGACGCCCTGCCCTCGAAGGAACAGGCGATCCGCAACCAGCTGAAAAGCAAGGGCTGGTGGCTGGTCTGAGCCCCCGATGACAGAAGGCCCGGCATCACGCCGGGCCTTCTGTCATTCCCGCCGAGGATCAGCCCAGGACCGCGTCGCAGCGCGCGCAGACCCCGGCATGGGCGTGGCTGCCGACATCGGGCAGGATCTTCCAGCAGCGCTGGCATTTCTCGCCCATCGCGCGCTCGAAGACCACGCCGACGCCCGGCAGCTCGGCCATGCGGAAGGCCTCGGCCGGGGCCGGATCGGCGGTCAGCGACAGGTCCGAGGTGATGCAGATATCCGCGAAATCCACCGATTTCAGCGCGGCCAGCGCCTCGGGATCCTCGACATGGACGACCGGCGCGGCCTCCAGGCTGGCCCCGATGGTCTTGTCGCTGCGCCGGACCTCCAGCGCCGCCGTCACCACGCGGCGGGCGCGGCGCACATGGTCCCATTTCGCCGCCAAGGGCTCGTTCAGCCAGTCGGCCGGCGTCGCCGGGAAGTCCCGCAGATGCACGCTGTCCTGGTCCGAGGGGAAGCGCGACAGCCAGACATCCTCCATCGTGAAGGGCAGG
This sequence comes from Paracoccus sigandri, assembly GCF_003709565.1. Taxonomy (GTDB): domain Bacteria; phylum Pseudomonadota; class Alphaproteobacteria; order Rhodobacterales; family Rhodobacteraceae; genus Paracoccus; species Paracoccus siganidrum. The sequence goes on from NZ_QNRC01000001.1 coordinate 85,243, forward strand.
ATCGGCGCCAGCCAGGTGACCAGCCGGTGATACAGGATGTCCAGCACCGTCCGGGCCGCACGCCGCCGCAGGCTGTCCGGCGCATCGCAGTAAAGCGCGTCCTTGCGGATGTCGAAATAGAAGGCCGACAGATCGACGGTGCAGAACTGGAACAGCGTCTGGAACAGGCCCTGGAAGTCATAGGCGTCATAGCCCCTGCGCACCGCATGATCCAGCTGCGCCAGCCGGTGCAGCACCCATTGCTCCAGCTCGGGCATCTCTTCGGGGGCGACCCGTTCCGCCTCGGCAAAGCCGGCAAGGCTGCCCAGCATGAAGCGCAAGGTGTTGCGCAGCCGGCGATAGCTGTCGGCGACGCCCTTCAGGATCTCGGGGCCGATGCGGCTGTCGGCGCCGTAATCGACCTGCGCCACCCACAGCCGCAGGATGTCGGCGCCGTATTGCCGGATCACCTCGGCCGGGACGATGGTGTTGCCCAGGGACTTGGACATCTTCATGCCCTTCTCGTCCAGCGTGAAGCCATGGGTCAGCACGCCCTTGTAAGGCGCCCGCCCCCTGGTCGCGCTGGCCTGCAGAAGCGAGGACTGGAACCAGCCGCGATGCTGGTCGGTGCCCTCCAGATACAGGTCGGCGATCCCGTCGGGGCTGCCATCGGCGCGGTCGCGGATCACGAAGGCATGGGTCGAGCCAGAATCGAACCACACGTCCAGCACGTCCATGACCTGCTCGTAATCCTCGGGATCCGCGACGCCCTCGAGCATTTGCGCCTTGAAGCCGTCCCGATACCAGACATCCGCGCCGTCCCGCTCAAAGGCGGCGATGACGCGGTCGTTCACGCGCTGGTCGCGCAGCAGGTAGTCCTCGTCCGTGGGCCTGGCGCCGCGCCTGACGAAGCAGGTCAGCGGCACGCCCCAGGCGCGCTGCCGCGACAGCACCCAGTCGGGCCGGTTCTCGACCATCGCGTGGATCCGGTTGCGGCCGGTCTGCGGCGTCCAGCGCACCAGCCGGTCGATCGAGGCCAGCGCCCGCGCCCGGATCGTGTCGCCATATTCGCCCATGCCATCGGCCAGCGGCTTGTCGATGGCGGCGAACCATTGCGGCGTGTTGCGATAGATCAGCGGCGCCTTCGAGCGCCAGCTATGCGGATAGCTGTGCTTGATCCTGCCCTTGGCCAGCAGCGCGCCCGCCCAGGCCAGCTGCTTGATCACGCTGACATTCGCGGGCCCGTCCTTGCCGTCGGGCTCGATGATCGCCTGGCCGCCGAACAGCGGCAGGTCGGCGCGATAGGACCCGTCCGGCTCGACATTATAGGTCATCGGCAGCCCGTGCTTCAGCCCCAGCTGATAGTCGTCGTCGCCATGGCTGGGGGCGGTATGGACGAACCCCGTGCCCGCCTCGTCGGTGACATGCTCGCCGGCCAGCATGGGGACGTCGAAATCCCACTCGCCCGCGCCGCCCTCGACGCCCCGGAGCGGATGGGCCAGCACCAGCCCCTCCAGATCCGCCGGTGCCACATCCGCGACCCGCTGCCAGTCCGCGACCTTCGCGGCACTCATCACGCTCTCGGCCAGCGCATCGGCCAGCACCAGCAATTCGCCCGGCTTCGCCGTCGCGTTCTCGGCCACCCCGCCGACCTCATACAAGCCATAGGCGATCGCCGGATGATAGGCGACCGCACGGTTCTGCGGGATCGTCCAGGGCGTCGTGGTCCAGATCACCACGCTGGCAGGCTTCTTCGTTGCGAAAATACCCTGCGACGCAACCACCCCGAACCGCACCCAGATCGTGTGGCTGGTATGGTCCTTGTATTCCACCTCGGCCTCGGCGAGCGCGGTCTTCTCGACCGGCGACCACATCACCGGCTTGCTGCCCTGATACAGGCTGCCATTCATCACCAGCTTCATGAACTCGGCCGCGATCACCGCCTCGGCGTGATAGTCCATGGTCAGATAGGGATCGTCCCACTTGCCGGTCACGCCCAGCCGCTTGAACTCGTCGCGCTGCACATCCACCCAATGCTCGGCGAAGCGGCGGCATTCCTGGCGGAACTCGACGATGTCGACGGCGTCCTTGTCCTGGCCCTTCTGGCGATACTGCTCCTCGATCTTCCACTCGATCGGCAGGCCGTGGCAGTCCCAGCCCGGCACATAGCGCGAATCGCGGCCCATCATCTGCTGCGACCGGACGATGAAATCCTTCAGCACCTTGTTCAGCGCGTGGCCGATATGCAGGTTCCCGTTCGCGTAAGGAGGCCCGTCATGCAGGATGAACGGCGTCCGCCCCGCGGCGCGCTCGCGCAGGCGGTCATAGATGCCGATCCGCTCCCAGCGCGCCAGCCATTCCGGCTCGCGGGCGGGCAGGCCGGCACGCATCGGGAAATCGGTCTGCGGCAGGAAAACGGTGTCGCGGTAATCGGGTGCGTCGGCGCGGCTGTCATTGGCGCTCATCGGGGCGTTCCTTTATGGGCCTCTGGGGTCTTCGGACATGGGGCTACCCGGCGGCGCGAAACCTCACGCCACCGGGCCGCTAATTCGAAAGCCGAACACCGAAAATTCCATGCCGCCCTCTATAGGAAGGCCGGCGATCCGCTGCAAGCAGCCCAGTCTTTTCATCTTGGTCCAAATATCCCGGGGGAGTCGCCGGCACGGCGACGGGGGCAGCGCCCCCTTCCTTCCCCGGCCCATTCAGCCCCGGCCGCGATAGCCGGCCACGCCCTGCTCGGGCAGCCACAGCCCCTCGGGCACCGCCCCGCTCTGCCAGAAGACGTCGATCGGCATCCCGCCGCGCGGATACCAGTATCCGCCGATCCGCAGCCATCGCGGCGCCAGCAGCCCGACCAGCCGCTTGCCGATGCCCACGGTGCAATCCTCGTGAAAGGCGCCGTGGTTGCGGAAGCTGCCCAGATACAGCTTCAGCGACTTCGATTCGACCAGCCAGTCGCCCGGCACATAGTCGATCACCAGATGCGCGAAATCGGGCTGGCCGGTGATCGGGCACAGGCTGGTGAATTCGGGCTGGGTGAAGCGCACCACATAGGCCTCGCCCGGCTGCGGGTTCGGCACCCGTTCCAGCACCGCCTCCTCGGGGCTCTGCGGCAAAGTCGTCTTCGCGCCAAGCTGGGTCAGCGCGTCGGTGTAATGGCTCATCTCGGGGCTCCTGTTTTGACCGGGTGGGCTGCGACCGGAGCGCCCGGATAGCAGCCGCCCCCACCCGCGTCAAACCGACCCTTGCGCCAGGCAGGCCCGCAGTCCACCTATGGACAAAGCCATTCCCTGTCCGCCTCACCGATGATCCCGCCCCGCTTTCCCGTCTCGCCCCAGGATATCGACCGCGTCGTCCGCAGCTTCTACGCCGCGGTGCGCCGGCACGAGGTGCTGGGCCCGGTCTTCGCCCGCCACGTCGCCGACTGGCCCGCGCATGAGGCGAAGATCGCCCGGTTCTGGAAGAAGGCGATCCTCTATCAGCCCGGCTATGACGGCAATCCGATGCAGGCGCATCTGGCGGCGGGCGATGTGAAGTCGACGCATTTCCCGATCTGGCTGGCGCTCTTCGACGAGACCCTGCGCCGCAGCCTGCCGGCGGACGCGGCGGCGGGCTGGTCCGCGCTGGCCCATCGCATCGGCGCGGGCCTGCGCATGGGGGTCGAGGACATCTCGGAACGCCATCGCCGCCCCGGCCCGCCGATCCTGCGCTAGGGTTCAGCCGCGATCGCGCGGCGGGCGCGGGCGATAGACCGGCAGCCGCCAGCCCCAGCGCAGGCTGCCCGCGCGCAGCACCCAGACGATCGCCGCCCCCGCGATCAGCGCCTCGGACCGGCCGAGGCCAAGCTGGCCCAGCAGCACCGCCACCAGCGCGCCCCCAAAGGCCGCCGTTAGGTAAAGCTCGCCCTGCTTCAGCACCAGCGGCACCTCGTTGCCGACGACATCGCGCATCAGCCCGCCGAAGGTGCCGGTGACGACGCCCATGATGATGGTGATGACCGGGCCGAAGCCGCCCTCCATCGCTACGCCGACCCCGGCGGCCACTGCCACCGACAGCGCGATGCTGTCCAGCCACAAAAGCAGCTTGTAGCGGCTCTCGATCAGATGCGCGGTCCAGAAGACGACCAGCGCCGCCCCCGCCGCCATCAGCACATAGGCGGGCTGGGCGACCCAGAACACGGTCTCGCGCCCCAGGATCAGGTCGCGCAGCGTGCCGCCACCCACGGCGGTCAGCGCCGCCATGAAGATGAAGCCCACCGGGTCAAGCTGCGCCCGGCTGGCCACCAGCGCCCCGGTCAGCGCGAAGACCAGCACGGCCCCATAGTCCAGCACCGCGATCAGCGCGCCCGGCGTGATCTGGTCCAGGATCATTTGAACGGCGCCATGCCGGCGCGGGCCAGCTCGTCGGCGCGCTCGTTCTCGGGATGGCCGGCATGGCCCTTGATCCATTCCCAGCTGACCCTGTGGCGCGCCTGCGCCGCGTCCAGCCGCTGCCACAGGTCGTCGTTCTTGACCGGCTTGCGCCCGGCGGTCTTCCAGCCGTTCCTCTTCCAGCCGTGGATCCACTGGGTCACGCCGTTCTTCACATAGGCGCTGTCGGTGACGATGGTGATCCCGGTCGGCCGGGTCAGCGCCTCCAGCGCGGAAATCGCCGCCATCAGCTCCATGCGGTTGTTGGTGGTCTGCGCCTCGCCGCCCTGCAGCTCGCGCTCCTTGACGATGCGCCCGTCCTCCAGGGCGCGCAGCAGCACGCCCCAGCCGCCGGGGCCGGGATTGCCGCTGCAGGCCCCGTCCGTCCATGCATAAAGTTCGGTCACGCCCGGCTCACCGCCAGTTTCAGCCCAAGCGCGGCGAACGAGGCCGCGAAGGCGCGGCGCAGCCAGGTCATCGCCCGCTCTGACGCCAGGACCGCGTCCCGCCCGCTGGCCGCCAGCGCCGCGTAAAGCGCGAAGACCGCGAAGGTCATGGCGGTGAAGCCCGCGCCCAGCTCGACCAGCAGGGCGGGCGCCGATCCGGCGGGCATGAATTGCGGCAGGAAGGCCACGAAGAACAGCGGCAGCTTGGGGTTGAGCAGGTTCAGCATGATCCCCCGCATGACGATCCGCCGCGCCGGCAGCGGCGCGCCGGGGCGCAGCTCCATGCCGCCGGTGCCCTGCAGCACGCCCCAGGCCATCCAGATCAGATAGGCGACGCCGGCGAATTTCACCAGCTGGAAGACCAGCGCGCTGGCATGCAGCAGCGCCGCCAGCCCGGCCATGGCCACCAGCATGTGGAACACCGTGGCGACGGTGCAGCCAAGCGCCGCCCACAGCCCGGCCCGCAGCCCGCCGCCAAGGGTCGAGGACAGCGTGTAGACGACCCCGATGCCGGGGCTGACGCAGACGATGAAGGCGGTCAGCAGATAGTCGATGCTCATCCCGAAAGCCCCACATATCCCGGCAGCGCGGCCACCCGCGCCAGCCACGCATTGACGGCGGGGAAACGCGCCATCTCGAAGCCGCCCGCCTCGCCCGCCGTGTGAGTATAGGCGTAAAGCGCGATATCCGCGAGACTGACCGCATCGCCCGCCAGCCAGTCATGGCCGGCCAGGTGCTCCTCCATCACCGCCAGCAGGGCATGGCCGCGCTCCAGCAGCTCGGCCATCCGCTCGGGCGTGGCCAGATGTGCGCGCGAGGGATAGCTGTGCAGCGCGGCGCGCACGGCGATGACGCCCTCATGCTGGTTCTGCTCCCAGAACATCCAGGACAGCATCCGCGCCCGCGCCACCGGATCGCCGGGAAGATAGCGCGTCCCCTCGCCCAGCCAGACCAGGATCGCGTTCGATTCGGGCAGCATCCGCCCGTCGTCCAGATGCAGCACCGGCGCCTTGCCGAAGGGCAGCGCGCCCGCCGCCTTCGCCGCGAGAAGCTCGGCCGAGGACTCCTCGACATCGACGATGACGCAATCGCGCCCCAGCAGCGCCAGCAACAGGCGCACCTTGTAGCTGTTCCCCGAGGAGGGCATGGAATAAAGCTTCATCCCGCTCTTTCGCCTTGGTTGAAATATCCCGGGGTCCGGGGCAGAGCCCCGGCCTTCACGCCGGCATCCGCAGCACCCGCGGCACCTTGAACTCGACATTCTCCTGCGCGGTCTCGACCACCTCGACGGCGACGTCATAGCGGGCGCGGAAGGCGTCGATCACCTCGTTGACCAGCACTTCGGGCGCGCTGGCCCCGGCGGTCACGGCGACAGAGCGCACGCCGTCGATGGCGCGCCAGTCGATCTGGTCGGCGCGCATCACCAGCTGCGAATAGCCGCAGCCCGCCGCCCGGCCGACCTCGACCAGCCGCTTCGAATTCGAGGAATTCGGCGCCCCGATCACCAGAAGCGCGTCGATCTTCGGCGCCACCGCCTTGACCGCCGCCTGGCGGTTCGTGGTGGCATAGCAGATGTCTTCCTTGGCCGGGCCGATGATCCGCGGAAAACGCGCCTGCAGCGCCTCGACGATCGCGGCCGTGTCGTCGACCGACAGCGTGGTCTGGGTGATGAAGGCCAGCCGGTCGGGATCGCGCGGCGTGATCGCCGCGACATCCTCGACCGTCTCGACCAGGATCACCTCGCCCTCGGGCAGCTGCCCCATGGTGCCCAGCACCTCGGGATGGCCGGCATGGCCGATCATCACCAGCTGCAGCCCTTCCTCGTGATGGCGGGCGGCCTCGACATGGACCTTGGTGACCAGCGGGCAGGTCGCGTCGACATGGATCATGTTGCGCCGCTGCGCCTCGGCCGGGACGGATTTCGGCACGCCATGGGCGGAAAAGATCACCGGCCGGTCGTCAGGGCATTCGTCCAGTTCCTCGACGAAGACCGCGCCCTTCTCGCGCAGCCCGTCCACGACGAACTTGTTATGCACGATCTCGTGGCGGACATAGACCGGCGCGCCCCATTTCTGCAGGGCCATCTCGACGATCTTGATGGCGCGGTCCACGCCGGCGCAGAACCCGCGCGGCGCGGCAAGATAGAGGGTCAGGGGCGGCTTCGCATGTTCCATGCCCCTGCCCTAGCGCGACAGCGCGCGTCCGTCCAGCACCCGCGCCGCCGGAACGCGCCCCGGCGCGACGCGGCCGGCCCCGCCACGGCAGGAACCGGCAATGAACTGAAAGATTTAACCGATGCCTTGCCCCCGCCGCGGCCATGCGGATAGATCACGAAAATTTCAATGGGACAATTCATGACGATTCCGAAAACCGCCCCCGTGCTGCTGGGCCTTGTCGCGATCCTGCTCTCTGCCTGCGCCGAGCGCGCGCCGATCGCCTCGGCGCCGGTTTCGGTGACGCCCACGGGCAACCCGCCCCTGCGCGGGGTGATCGGCTTCGAGCCGACCGAGGTGCGAACCCGCAAGGACAAGAAGGAAGTCACCGGCGTATCCTGCGAGCTTCAGGGCGTCGGCTATACGGCCAGCGTCGTGACCCCCGCGCTGGTCAACCTTCCCGACCAGAAGGCGAACAGCCAGCCGGTCACCACCACCTGCACCCTGGACGGCGAGATGCGCAGCACCGTCAGCCAGCCCTATTCCAAGACCTCGGCCAGCAACAGGAGCTCGGCCGCGGCGAATGGCGGAATGCTGGGCGCGGCGGTGTCGGGCTTCGTCGAGGGCGTTCGCGACAAGTCGAACGACGACTGGGGCTACTACAATATCCAGGTCAGTTTCGACTGACCGCGCCGTGGCCCGATCCGCCATCGGCCACGGACAGGATCCCCGCCACATCCAGATGCGCCTCGACATGATCGGCCAGCGCGTCCAGCGCATGGTCCACGCCTGTCTCGAAACCGGGGGTCGAGGCCGCCCCCAGCCGCGCCAGATAGGCGGCGCGGAAGCCGTCGTCGGAAAACAGCCCGTGCAGATAGGTGCCGATCACCCGGCCATCGGCGCTGATCGCGCCCTCGGGGGCGGGCAGATGCGCGAAGGGGCGGGCGCAATCGGGGCCGAAGCTGCGGCCCATATGGATTTCGTAGCCGGACACCGGCTGGCCAAGCGCGGTGCCGACGACCCGTTCCAGCCGCTTTTCCGCCGACATCTCGGTCTCTACTTCCAGCAGCCCCAGGCCCGGCGTCTGGCCCGGCGCGCCGTCGGCGCCAAGCGGATCGCGGATGATCCGGCCCAGCATCTGATAGCCGCCGCAGATGCCCAGCACATGCCCGCCGCGGCGATGATGCGCGGCCAGGTCGATGTCCCAGCCCTGCGCGCGCAGGAAATCCAGGTCGCCGCGGGTGGACTTGCTGCCGGGGATGACGACCAGCGCAGCATCGCCGGGGATCGCCCGGCCCGGCCCCAGCATGGTCAGCCGCAGGCCCGGCTCGGCCGCCAGCGGGTCCAGGTCGTCGAAATTGGCGATGCGCGACAGGCACAGGCAGACGACATGCAGCCCCTCGCCCGTTGGGGGGCGCAGGTCCACGGCATCCTCGGCCGGCAGGCGATGGGCACCGGCAAACCAGGGCAGCACCCCGAAGCCGCGCCAGCCGGTCCGGGCCTCGATGGCGCGATAGCCGTCCTGAAACAGCGCCGGATCGCCGCGGAACTTGTTGACCAGGAAGCCCCGGATCATCGCGGCATCGCCTTCGTCGATCACCGCCTGGGTGCCGACGATCTGCGCGATCACCCCGCCCCGGTCGATATCGCCCGCCAGCACCACCGGCACCCCGGCGGCGCGCGCGAATCCCATATTGGCGATGTCGCGGGGGCGCAGGTTGATCTCGGCCGGGCTGCCCGCGCCCTCGACGATCACCAGATCGTGCGCGGCCCGCAGCCGGTGGAAGCTGTCCAGCACCCCTTCCAGCAGCCGCGGCTTCAACCCCGCATAGTCGCGCGCCTGCGCGCGGCCCAGGGCGCGGCCCTGCAGGATCACCTGCGCGCCGGTATCGGTCTCGGGCTTCAGCAGCACCGGGTTCATGTCCACCAGCGGCTGAAGCCCGCAGGCCCGCGCCTGCAGGGCCTGCGCGCGGCCGATCTCGCCCCCGTCGGCGGTCACGGCGGCGTTGTTCGACATGTTCTGCGGCTTGAAGGGCGCGACCTTCAGCCCCCGCCTGAAAGCCGCGCGGCACAGGCCCGCGACCAGCAGCGACTTGCCGACATTCGAGCCGGTGCCCTGGATCATCACCGCGCGGGACGTCGTCGCAGACAGGTTCGTCGCAGACTTCGTTGCGGGCATGGGGACACTCTGCTTGCCATCATCTTCCTGGGTGACTAGATAGGCGCGTCCGCAAATGAAAGGCCGAAATTCGTGGAAAATGTCGTCCTGACCGTCCATCTGATCCTCGCGGTGCTGCTGACCGGGGTCGTTCTGCTGCAACGCTCGGAGGGCGGCGGGCTGGGCATGGGCGGCGGCGGGAACGTGATGACCGGCCGCCAGGCCGCCAATGCGATGACCCGGCTGACCTGGATCTGCGGCATCGCGCTGTTCGTGACCTCGGTCGCCCTGACCGTGATCGCGGCGCGCCAGACCTCGACCGGCTCGATCATGGACCAGCTGGGCGTGCCCCAGCAGGAACAGTCGGCCCCCGGCACGCCGACGCTGCCGACCTATACCCCGCCCCCCTCGACCGGCGGCGATCCGCTGACCCCGCCCTCGCCCGACGCGGCGGGCGGCGCGACGGCACCGGCCCCCGCCACAGAGGCGCCCGCCGCCGAGGCACCCGCGGCCCAGACGCCCGAGGCTCCGGCGACGGAAGCCGTGGCACCCCCCGCGCCCGCCGAAGAGGCGCCGGCCGCCGACGCCCCCGCCCCCCAGGGCGGCAACTGAGCCATCACTACAATTAGGGGCAGAGCCTTTCTGCCCCACATCAACTTGCGGTCCGTTGCGGCCACGGGGCGAATCGGTTATATCTCAAGTCCCGTGATACCCGCCGCTCGGCGGCCCGCTATCATTTTGAGAAATGCACATCACGGGGGCCTCCATGGCGCGTTACATCTTCATTACCGGCGGCGTGGTTTCGTCCCTTGGCAAGGGGCTGGCCTCGGCGGCGCTGGGGGCGCTGTTGCAGGCCCGAGGCTTCACGGTCCGGCTGCGAAAGCTGGACCCCTATCTGAACGTTGATCCCGGCACGATGTCGCCCTTCGAGCATGGCGAGGTCTTCGTGACCGATGACGGGGCCGAGACCGACCTGGACCTGGGCCATTACGAACGCTTCACCGGCGTGTCGGCGCGGCGCACCGACAGCGTCAGCTCGGGGCGGATCTATTCCAACGTGCTGGAAAAGGAACGGCGCGGCGAATACTTGGGCAAGACCATCCAGGTCATTCCGCACGTTACCAACGAAATCAAGGACTTCCTGTCGATCGGCGCGGACGAGGTCGATTTCATGCTGTGCGAGATCGGCGGCACGGTCGGCGATATAGAGGGCCTGCCCTTCTTCGAGGCGATCCGCCAGTTCATCCACGAACGCCCGCGCGGCGAATGCATCCTGATGCACTTGACGCTGCTGCCCTACCTGGCCGCCTCGGGCGAATTGAAGACCAAGCCGACGCAACATTCGGTCAAGGAACTGCAATCCATCGGCCTTGCCCCCGACGTGCTGGTCTGCCGCAGCGAACATCCGATCCCGGAAAAGGAACGCGCCAAGATCGCGCTGTTCTGCAATGTCCGCCCCGATGCGGTGATCCCGGCCTATGACCTGAAGTCGATCTACGAGGCACCGCTGGCCTATCACCGCGCGGGCCTGGACCGCGCCGTGCTGGACGCCTTCCAGATCAGCCCCGCCCCCCGGCCCGACCTGGCGCGCTGGGAAGACGTGATGGACCGGCTGGAAAATGCCGAGGGCGAGGTGAAGGTCGCCGTGGTCGGCAAGTATACCCAGCTGGAGGATGCCTATAAGTCCATCGCCGAGGCGCTGACCCATGGCGGCATGGCCAATCGCGTGCGCGTGCGCGCCGACTGGGTCGACAGCGAGAAGCTGGAGGGCGAGGGCGCGCATCTTCTGGACGGCTACCACGGCATCATCGTGCCCGGCGGCTTCGGCGAGCGCGGCACCGAGGGCATGGTGGCGGCGGCGAAATACGCGCGCGAAAAGAACGTCCCCTATCTGGGCATCTGCCTGGGGATGCAGATGGCGGTGATCGAGGCGGCGCGCAACCTGGCCGACATGCCCGACGCGGGTTCCGAGGAATTCGACCACGAGGCCGGCAAGACCCGCTTCACCCCGGTCGTCTATCACCTGAAGGAATGGGTGCAGGGCAATTACACCGTCCAGCGCAAGGTTTCCGACGACAAGGGCGGCACGATGCGGCTGGGCGCCTATACCGCGGTGCTGCAGCCCGGCTCGAAGATCAGCGAGATCTATGGCGGCGCGCTTGAGATCGAGGACCGCCACCGCCACCGCTACGAGGTCGACGCGACCTATCGCGAGGCGCTGGAGCAGGCGGGGCTGTCGTTTTCGGGCATGTCGCCGGACGGCAAGCTGCCCGAGGTGATCGAATATCCCGACCATCCCTGGTTCATCGGCGTGCAGTCCCATCCCGAGCTGAAGTCGAAACCCTTCGATCCCGCGCCGCTGTTCGCGGGCTTCGTGCGGGCGGCGATGCTGGAAGGGCGGCTGGTCTGATCGAATGCCCGCGCTGACCGGATCCCTTGCCGCCTATGTGCTGGCCGCCTTCGCGGAAATCGCCGGCTGCTTCGCCTTCTGGGCCTGGCTGCGGCTGGATCGCAGCGCATTGTGGCTGGTGCCGGGGATGGTCTCGCTGGCGCTGTTCGCCTTCCTGCTGACCCGGATCGAGACCGGCTTCGCGGGCCGGGCCTATGCGGCCTATGGCGGCATCTATATCGCCGCCTCGATCCTGTGGCTGTGGCTGATCGAGGGACAGGTGCCGACCCGCTGGGACCTGATCGGCGGGGCGCTCTGCCTTGCCGGGATGGCGACCATCCTGGCGGGTCCGCTGATGATGTCCCGCTGAACCGGGCTTGACCCCGCCGCCCCCGCGCGGCCAGCATGGCGGCCGGGAACGGATATGAAAGGATCGCCAGGATGCGCGGATTTTTCCTGCTGCCGCTGCTGATCGGGGCCGGCGCCGCCCTCGCCCAGGGCCCCGAGGTCCGGATCGGCGAGGATCCGGCCGAACTGCCCCCCGCCGTGCAAGAGACCCGCGCCGCCCTGATCGAGGTCGCGCGCAGCGGCGATATCGAGGGGCTGCGGGCGATCATCGAGGCGCAGGGCAGCACGCCCACGGTCAGCTTCGGCCTGCCCGACGACCCGGTCGGCTATCTGAAAGAGACCGCGGGCGACGAGGCCGGGCGCGAGATCCTGGCGATCCTGCTGAACGCGCTGGAAATGCCTCATGCCGTCCTGGGCAACGAGACCGAGGGCCAGAGCTTCGCCTGGCCCTACCTGTCGCAGCTGGATCCCACTGAACTGACGCCGGAGCAGGAGGTCGATGCCTATCGCCTGGTCTCGGTCGAGGAATTGCAGGGCATCCGCGATTTCGGCGGCTGGATCCACTGGCGGGTGTTCATCGGCCCGGACGGCGAATGGCAGGCCTTCGTGGCGGGCGACTGACCCGCCCGAAGGCCCCCCTTGCGCGCTATTCCTCGGTCGGGGCCGGGGTTTCCCGCGGCGGCCGGCCGATGATGTCGCGCAGGGCGTCAAGCTCGATGAAGTTGTCGGCCTGGCGGCGCAGCTCGTCCGCGATCATCGGCGGCTGCGAGCGGATCGTCGAGACGATCGAGACCCGCACCCCCTGGCGCTGAAGCGCCTCGACCAGCGGACGGAAATCGCCGTCGCCCGAGAACAGCACGGCATGATCCAGCCGCGGCGCAAGCTCCATCGCGTCCACGGTCAGCTCGATATCCATGTTGCCCTTGACCTTCCGGCGGCCCATCTGGTCGGTATATTCCTTCGCGGGCTTGGTGACGACGCAGAAGCCGTTGTAATGCAGCCAGTCAACCAGCGGTCGGATCGGCGAGTACTCTTCACCCTCCATCAGCGCGGTATAGTAATACGCGCGCAGGAGCTTGCCCCTGCGGTCGAACTCTTGCCGCAAAAGCTTGTAGTCGATATCGAATCCCAACGCTTTCGCGGCGGCGTAGATATTTGCGCCGTCGATGAAAAGCGCGAGTCGATCGTCCTTGTAAAACATCATTAGTTGCCTTCAATGAAGCCTTGTGCCGTCAGACATGCCTCGGTTGTGAGTTGGGGCCCGTTCCAGCCTGGGAAGAGTGTATTGCAAGGTCAGAACAATCTTAACTTGTCTTTTGGGATCATAGCGATGGGGGCGAACCTGCCGTCCGAAGCGGGGGACGCCAGGGACAGCCTGCACACGGCCTTGCGCATTCTGCATAGTGAACCGAATATTTCAATAACCGCCGTCAGCCGGTTTTGGCGAACTCCCGCTGTCCCCACCGGCTCTGGTCCCGATTTCGTCAACGCGGCGGCGCTTTTCGGCACCACGCTCGGCCCCGAGGACATGCTGGCACGGCTGCATGCCATCGAGGCGCGCTTCGGCCGCGACCGCAGCACCGGCCGGTGGTCGGCACGGGTTCTTGATCTTGACCTGATCGCGCATGACGACCGCATCATGCCCGACGAGGCGACGCTGCGCCAGTGGATCGGTCTTCAACCCCAGGCACAGTCCCGCGAGGCGCCCGACCGGCTGGTCCTGCCCCATCCCCGCCTGCAGGACCGCGGATTCGTGCTGGCCCCCCTGGCCGAGATCGCGCCGGGCTGGCGCCATCCGCTGACCGGGCTCAGCGTGGCGCGGATGCTGGCCGACCTGCCGCCTGCGGCGCTGGCGGGAATGACGCCGCTCGATGCCTGAAAAACCCGGCCTTACCTTGACATTTCGCCAAAGCGCGACCAGTTATCCGTCTTCGCCCCGGATATCCGATTCGAACCCCAAAGGTGATTCATGGCCCGCGTAACGGTTGAAGACTGCGTCGACAAGGTTCCCAACCGCTTTGATCTGGTGATGCTGGCCGCCCATCGCGCGCGCGAGATCGCGTCGGGCAGCGCCGTCACCGTCGATCGCGACAACGACAAGAACCCGGTCGTCGCCCTGCGCGAAATCGCCGAGGAAACCCAGCCCGTCGACGACCTGCGCGAGCGGATGATCGAATCGACCCAGACCCAGATCGAGGTCGACGAGCCCGAGGAAGACGCGATGGCCCTGCTGCTGGGCGCCGAGATCGACCGCCCGAAACCCGCCGACGAGGAATCGGAAGAGCGGATGCTGCGCATGATGCTGGAAGCCAACCAGCGCGGCTGAGCTGGAACTGACGGGGGTCTTCGGCAGATCATGATCGACGTCGAAGACCTTATTGCGCTTGTCCGCAACTACAACCCGCGCTGCAATGCCGACCTGATCCGCGATGCCTATGAATACGGCATGCGGATGCACGAGGGCCAGTTCCGCCACTCGGGCGAGCCCTATTTCACCCATCCGATCGCCGTCGCCGCCATCCTGACCGAGATGCGGCTGGACGATGCCACCATCGTCACCGCGCTGCTGCACGACACGATCGAGGACACCCGCTCGACCAAGGACGAGATCGCGCAGCTGTTCGGCCCCGAGATCGCCGACCTGGTCGATGGCGTCACCAAGCTGACCAACCTGGAGCTGAGCAGCGCCCAGTCCAAGCAGGCCGAGAATTTCCGCAAGCTGTTCATGGCCATGTCCCGCGACCTGCGGGTGATCCTGATCAAGCTGGCCGACCGGCTGCACAACATGCGCACGATCCGCTCGATGCGGCCCGAAAAGCAGGTCAAGAAGGCGCGCGAGACGATGGATATCTATGCGCCCCTGGCCGGGCGCATGGGCATGCAATGGATGCGCGAGGAGCTTGAGGACCTGGCCTTCAAGGTCATCAACCCCGAGGCGCGCAACTCGATCATCCGCCGCTTCGTCAGCCTGCAGCGCGAATCCGGCGACATCATCGGCCAGATCACCGCCGACATCCGCAGCGAGTTGGAAAAAGAAGGCATCGAGGCCGATGTCTTCGGCCGCGCCAAGAAACCGTTTTCCGTCTGGCGGAAAATGCAGGAGAAGCAGCTGGCCTTCTCGCGCCTGTCGGACATCTACGGCTTCCGCATCATCACCCGGACGGAAATGGACTGCTATCGCGCGCTGGGGGTGATCCACCACCGCTGGCGGGCGGTGCCGGGGCGCTTCAAGGACTATATCAGCCAGCCGAAATCGAACGGCTACCGCTCGATCCACTCGACCGTCTCGGGCCGCGACGGCAAGCGGGTCGAGGTGCAGATCCGCACCCGCCAGATGCACGAGGTCGCCGAGGCCGGCGTCGCCGCGCATTGGTCCTATCGCGACGGCGTGCTGGCCAAGAACCCCTTCGCCGTCGATCCCGCCCGGTGGATCGCCACCCTGACCGACCGCTTCGACGACGAGGATCACAACGATTTCCTCGAACATGTGAAGCTGGAGATGTATCAGGATCAGGTCTTCTGCTTCACCCCCAAGGGCGACGTGCTGCAGCTGCCCAAGGGGGCCACGCCGATCGACTTCGCCTATGCGATCCATACGCGGCTGGGGAATTCCTGCGTCGGCGCCAAGGTGGACGGGATCCGCGTGCCCTTGTGGACGCGGCTCAAGAACGGCCAGTCGGTCGAGGTCATCGCCGCCTCGGGGCAGCGCCCGCAGGCGACCTGGCTGGACATCGTGGTGACCGGCCGGGCCAAGGCCGCGATCCGGCGCAGCCTGCGCGAGGAGGATCGCGACCGCTTCATCCGCCTGGGCCGCGAACTGGTCCGCGTCAGTTTCGAACATGTCGGCCGCCGCGTCACAGACAAGGCGCTGCGCACCGCCGCCAAGCAGATGGGGCTGGACAGCGCCGAGGAACTGCTGGCCCGGATCGGCAGCGCCGAGCATTCCGCCAAGGAGGTGCTGACCGCGCTCTATCCCGACCTGGCCGACCACCCCGAAGAGGTCGACGGCGCCCGCCCCATCGCCGGGCTGGAGGCCGATGCCAATTTCACGCGCGCGCCCTGCTGCAACCCGCTGCCGGGCGAACGCATCGTCGGCATCACCTATCGCGGCAAGGGCGTGGTGATCCATGCCATCGACTGCCCGGTCCTGGCCGAGTTCGAGGACAATCCCGACCGCTGGATCGACCTGCAATGGCGCGACGGCCGCCACCCCGCCGCCTATTCCTCGTTCCTGCACCTGACCATCCGCCACGATGCGGGGGTCCTGGGGCGAATCTGCACCTTGATCGGGCAGCAGGGGGCGAATATCTCGAACCTGGAATTCATCGATCGCAAGCCGGATTTCTACCGTCTCGAAGTCGAGGTCGAATTGCGCGACCGCGAGCATCTGCACAACCTGCTGACGGCGCTGGAGGCCGAAAGCGACGTCGCGCAGGTGGCCCGGATCCGCGACCCGGCCCTGAAACCCTGAGATCCGCCCCGCCGGGCCGGGCCAGGGACGAGACGGGGGACGAGACCGGGGGCAAGACCGGAAAACGGGCCAGGGAACGGGAAACGTGTTCAAGCGCCGAAACCCACGCAGCTATCGCCAGATCGCCAGCGAGACCTTCTATCCGCGCGGCGGGTTCCGGCGCGCGGCCACCTATCTGTGGCACCGGCTGCGGCGCCTGCCCGACCAGCCGCATCGCATCGGCCGGGGCGTGGCCGCCGGGGTGTTTCTGTCCTTCTCGCCGCTGCACGGCTTTCACTTCATCGTCGCGGCCCTGGTCACGCTGCTGATTCGCGGCAATGTGCTGGCCGCCTTTGTGGGCACCTTCGCCGGCAACCCGCTGACCACGCCCTTCATCGCGCTGTCCGCGGTCGGGCTGGGCCGCCGCCTGCTGGGCCTGCCCGGAGAGATGTCGCCGCATTTCATCTTCACCGAATTCGCCCATGCGACCGCCGGGCTGTGGCACAACGTGTTGTCGCTGTTCGGGCCGGGCACGACCGACTGGCACGGGCTGTCGGATTTCTACCAGCAGATCTTCCTGCCCTATGCCGTCGGCGGCGCCGTGCTGGGCGGGGTGGCCGCGATCCTTGCCCACGCCCTGACCGTGCCGCTGGTGCGCGGCTATCACCGGCATCGCGAAAGGAAGATGGCCGAGCGCATCGCCCGGCTGCGCGGCCCGGCCGAGAAGGACGGGGAAGACCCGCCGCCCCGGCCCTGACCGCCCCTCAATAGCCCCGTTCGCGATCCACCAGATGCAGCAGCGGCCGGCCGTCCATCGCGCGGCGCAGGTTTTCCGCCACGACCGGGGCGGCGGTCTCGGGGCGGGTCGCGGCGGCGATATGCGGGGTGACGCTGACGCGGGGATGGGCCCAGAACGGATGTTCGGCCGGCAGCGGCTCGGTGCGGAACACGTCCAGCACCGCATGGCCCAGCTGCCCGCGATCCAGCGCCGCCAGCAGCGCCTCGTCCTCGATCAGCGTGCCGCGGCCCGGATTGATCAGCCATGCCCCGCGCGGCAATGTCGCCAGGTGCCGCGCATCCATCAGCCCGCGCGTCGCCGCCGTGTCGGGCAGCAGCGTCACCAGGATCTCGGCCCGCGCCAGCGCGATGTCCAGATCGCCGCCGCCGAAGACCTCGACCCCCTCGACCGGCCGGCCCGAGGCGCTGTAGCCCGTCACCCGGAACCCGATCCCGCGCAGCATCGCGGCCACCGCCCGGCCCAGTTCGCCCATGCCCAGCACGGTCACGTTCCGGTCGCGCGCCAGCGGCGGGTTGCGACCGTTGCGCCAGACGCCGTCCTGGGCATAGCCGTCCATGCCCAGATGCGCGCGCATCGCCCAGCCGGTGCAATATTCCGCCATCCCCTGGGCCAGGCCGGGATCGACCATCCGCGCCAGCGGCTGGGTCAGGGTCGGGTTGGTCACGATCCGCTCGACCCCGGCCCAGAGGCTCTGGACCAGCTTCGCATTCGCATAGGGCGACAGGTCCTCGATCTCGCCCCCCGGCGCATAGATGATCGCGTCGAACCCGGCCGGATCGCCCGATTGCAGCAGCTCCATCTCGGGGCAGGCGCGGCAGAGGGCGGCCGACCAGCGGGGCCAGTCATCCTGGGGGGCGGCGAACAGGACGCGCATGGGCTTCACCTCGGTCTGTGGACATGGGCCGACTGGACCATGCCGAAGCCCAGCAGCAGGATGATCATCGCCGTGCCGCCATAGCTGACCAGCGGCAGGGGCGAGCCCTTGGCAGGCAGCATCCCCATCACGGTCGCCATGTTGATGGCAAAGTACAAAAAGAAGGTCCCGGCGATGCCGATCGTCATCAGGCTGGCGAAACGGTCGCGGTTGCTCAGCGCCGAATAGAGGCAGAAGCCCAGGATCAGCAGGTAGAGCACCAGCAGCGACGAGGCGCCGATGAAGCCGAATTCCTCGGCCAGCACGGTGAAGATGAAGTCGGTATGCTTTTCCGGCAGGAAGTTCAGCCGCGACTGGGTGCCCTGCATGAAGCCGCGCCCCGACCAGCCGCCCGATCCCAGCGCGATCTGCGACTGCATGATGTTGTAGCCCGCCCCCAGCGGATCGGCCGCCGGGTCGAGGAAGGTGTCGATCCGCTTGAACTGGTAGTCGCGCAGCAGCTGCCAGTCGGTGCCGCGACTTTTCATCACCGCCGTGACCAGCCCGGCGACCATGCCGATGACCACGCCGAAATACCACAGCGACACGCCGGCCGCGAACATCATGATACCGCCCCCGGCGATCAGCATGACCGAGGTGCCCAGGTCCGGCTGCGCCAGAACCAGCCCGACCGGGGCCAGGATCAGCAGCACCGGGACCAGCACCCACAGCGGACGCGACACCTTGCCGAGGTCCAGCCAGTCGTAATAGGCCGCCAGGATCAGCACCATCGAGATCTTCATCAGCTCGGAGGGTTGCAGGCGGATCGGGCCGATCTCGATCCAGCGCTGCGCGCCCATGCCGATCTGGCCGAACAGGTCCACCGCCACCAGAAGCAGCAGGCAGGCGACATAGGCGATGACGGAAATCCCCCGCCAGAACCAGATCGGCACGAAGGCCAGACCGATCATCGCCACCATGCCGATCGCGAAGCGATACATCTGCGGCTCGGCCCAACGCGAGGCATCGCCCCCCGCCACCGAATAGAGCATCAGGAAGCCGATCCCCGAGACCGCCGACAGCAGGAAGACCAGCGGCCAGTTCAGATACAGGATCTTGCGGATGCCGGTCGGGACATGGGCGACCTGGTAATCGAGATAGGACATCGCGGCTCAGGCCCTCGAACGGCCGGCCGGGGCGGGCTCGGGCATGTAAAGCTGCATGGCCTCGTGACGCTCCTCCATCGCGGCGCGCTGGTCCGAGGGCACCGCGTCCAGGGGCGGCAGCCCGCCGGCCAGCGCGAACAGCAGGATGTCGCGGGCCACCGGCGCCGCCACGGCGGAACCGCCGCCGCCATGTTCGACCACCACCGACACCGCATAGCGCGGCGCCTGATAGGGGGCATAGCAGACGAACAGCGCGTGGTCGCGCCGGTTCCACGGCAGCTGCTCGTTCGAGACGACGCCGCGGGCGCGTTCGGCGGCGGTGATGTTGCGCACCTGGCTGGTGCCGGTCTTGCCCGCCACGCGCCATTCCTCGGGCAGGATGCGAGAGCGCCGCGCGGTGCCGCGCCCGCCATTCATCACCGCATCCATCCCCTGGCGCGCGACGCGCAGGCTGGCCTCGGAAATGTCCAGCGGCGGGAATTCGGGCCTGGGCTGCGGCACCCCGGCGACGCTGCGCACCAGCTGCGGCTCGACCGCGAGGCCGCTGGCGATGCGCGCCGTCATCACCGTCAGCTGCAGGGGCGAGGCCAGCACGAAGCCCTGCCCGATCGAGGCGTTCAGGCTGTCGCCGACCTGCCATTCCTGGCCGTAACGCTCGCGCTTCCAGGCCCGGTCCGGCGCGATGCCCTGCGCCACCGCCGACATCGGCAGCTCGTGGCGCACGCCCAGCCCCAGCTTGCGCGCCATGATCGCGATCCGGTCGATGCCGACCCGCTGCGCCAGCTCGTAGTAATAGACGTCGCAGCTTTCCTCGAGGCTCTTGATCGCGTCGACGGACCCGTGCCCGCCCCGGCTCCAGCAATGGAAGCGGCGGCCGCCGACCTCGGTATGGCCGGGGCAGTAGAAGCGCGACCCGGCATTGATGACCCCGGCCTCCAGCCCGGCCATCAGCGTCACCATCTTGAAGGTCGAGCCCGGCGGATAGACGCCCTGCACGGTCTTGTCGGCCAGCGGGCGGTGGTCATGTTCCATCAGCGCGCGATAATCGGGGCCGGAAATGCCGCGCACGAACTTGTTGGGATCGAAGCTGGGCGAGGAACAGATCGCCAGCACCTCTCCGGTCTGCGTGTCCATCACCACGGCGGCGGCGCTTTCCTCGCCCATGCGCTGCGCGGCATAGTTCTGCAGCCGGGCGTCGATGCTCAGCTGCACGGTCGCGCCCTGCTCGCCCTCCTGCCGGCCCAGCTCGCGCATCTCGCGGCCGCGGCTGTTCACCTCGACCCGGCGCGCGCCGGCCTTGCCGCGCAGGACATCCTCCAGCCTGCTCTCGACGCCGACCTTGCCCAGCTGGAACTCGGGCAGCATCAGCACCGGGTCCGGGTCCTCGATCTTCGACAGGTCATAGTCGGACACCGGCCCGACATAGCCCATGACATGGGCCAGGTCCCCGGCGCGCGGATAGGCGCGCGACAGCCCCGCCTCCAGCGTCACGCCGGGCAGCGCGGGCGCGTTCAGCGCGACCGAGGAAAACTGCTCCCAGCTCAGCCGGTCGGCCAGCACGATGGGCGTGATGGCGCTGCGCTTGGAAAATTCCTCCAGCAGGTCCTCGATCCGCCCGTCCGGGATCGGGATCAGATGCGACAGCTTGCGCAGCACCGTCTCGACATCGCCGCCCGCCTCCTCGCGCGTCAGGGTGACGCGGTAATTCTGTTCGTTGCCCGCCACCAGCAGCCCGTTGCGGTCGTGGATCAGCCCGCGCGCGGGCGGGATCAGCCGGATCTTGATCGAGTTGCCGTCGGCCAGCATCCGGTATTCGTCGGCATGTTCCAGCTGCATGTTGCGCAGCTTCATCCCCAGCGCGCCGGCCACCGCCAGCTGGATGCCGCCCAGCATCAGCCCGCGCCGCCGGATCGAGCGGCCGCTCTCCAGGATCTCGCGGGCGGACTTCTTCATCGCATATGCCTCATCATCTCGGCCTCGGCGGGGGTGGCATGGCGCAGCCCCACCAGCCAGCGCGCCGCGAAGACGACCAGCGGATAGGCGGCGACGGTGGCGATGAACTGCAGCACCACCTGCCACAGCGCCGGAACCGGCAGGAAGAACAGGACCTGCACCACGCGATAGCCCAGCATCATCGCGCCGATCAGCATCGAGACGCGCAACCATTCAACCATGAAAGGCTGGTCGCGCCAACGGGCTTCACGGCGTCTTGCGGCCTCCGATCCCAGCAGCACGATCAGCGCCCACAGCGCGATGGGCCGCAACAGCATCACGTCCTCGACCAGCACCAGCGCGACGATCAGCAGCGCCGGAACCTGGTCGGGGCGGCGCAGCACCCAGGCGAAGATCAGGCACAGGCCCAGATCCGGCCCCGGCCAGCCGGTCAGCCCGCCGAAGACCGGCAGCAGGCGCAGGAACAGCAGCCCCAGCCAGCACAGCGCGACCAGCGCCGCGCCCAGGATCAGATGGCGGGCGGGACCCTCAATCATTCCCGGTGCCGTCGGACAGCGGATCCGTCGCCATCGCCGCATCGACGGGCGAGGTCGGCAGCTGCGGCCCGATCAGCCCCACGTCGCCCGGCGGGATCAGCGCCCCGGCATCGGCCAGCGGCTCGGCCGAATGCGATCGCAGCACGCGCAGGAATTCCAGCCGCTGGTAATCGGCGGCCATGCGCAGCCGCATCCGCCCGTCGGTGGCCTGCACCACCTGCCCGACCAGCAGCCCCGGCGGGAAGACCCCGCCATCGCCCGAGGTCACGACCCGGTCGCCGGGCCGCACGTCGTCGGCATTCTCCAGGAAATCCAGGAAGGGCAGCGCCGTGTTGTCGCCGGTCAGCAGCGCGTGCTGGCCCGAGGGCTGGATCGTCACCGGCAGCCGCGACGAGGGATCGGTCAGCAGCACCACCCGGCTGGTCCGCTGCCCCAGCCCGGAAATCCGCCCGACCAGCCCCAGCCCGTCCATCACCGCCCAGCCATCGACGATGCCGTCGCGGCTTCCCACGTTCAGCAGCACCGACTGGCGGAAGGCCGAGCCCGAATCGACCATCACCCGCCCCGAGACCGAGGTAAGCGCCGGGTCGATGCGCACATTGTTCTGCGCCAGCAGCTTGGCATTCTGCTGTTCCAGCTGCACGGCGGCCTCTTTCCAGCCCGACATGCGCTGCAATTCGCGCCGCAATTCCTGGTTCTGCTCGTAGAGGCGGGCATAGGACTGGAAGCTGGCGACCATCTGGCCGAATTTCGTCACCGGCAGCAGCGCCCATTCGAAGCTGGGCACCACCCGGTCGATCACCGCATGGCGCATCTGCTCGGCGCGGGGGCTGTCGATGCGCCAGAACAGGAACAGCGCCACCAGCAGGATGGCCAGCAGCGCGATCAGGATACGCCGCAGCGGCGTCGCGAAATCCGGTCCCTTGCGCGCCATCGAAAATGTCCCCGCGCGACTGGTTTCAGCTGTCGTAATCGATCACATGCCGCAGCTGCTTCTCGAATTCCAGCGCCTTGCCGGTGCCAAGCGCCACGCAGCTCATCGGCTGGTCGGCAAGGCTGATCGACAGGCCGGTCTGCTCGCGCAGCGACAGGTCCAGGTCGCCCAGCATCGCGCCGCCGCCGGTCAGCATCACGCCGCGGTCGACGATATCGGCGGCCAGATCGGGGGGCGTCGCCTCCAGCGCGACCATCACCGCCTCGACGATGGCCTGCATCGGCTCGGTCAGCGCCTCGGCGACCATGGCCTGGCTGATCTCGATCTCCTTGGGGATGCCGTTCAGCAGGTCGCGGCCGCGCACCATGATCGTGGCGCCGCGCCCGTCATCGGGCATCCGCGCGGTGCCGATCGAGGTCTTGATGCGCTCGGCCGTCGAATCGCCGATCAGCAGGTTCTGGTTGCGGCGCAGATAGTTGATGATCGCCTCGTCCATGCGGTCGCCGCCGATGCGGACCGAGCGCGCATAGACCACGTCGCCCAGGGACAGCACCGCCACCTCGGTCGTGCCGCCGCCGATATCGACGACCATGCTGCCGGTGGGTTCGGTGATCGGCATCCCGGCGCCGATGGCCGCGGCGATGGGTTCCGCGATCAGGCCGGCCTTGCGGGCGCCGGCGGACAGGACCGACTGGCGGATCGCGCGTTTTTCCACCGGCGTCGCGCCATGGGGCACGCAGACGATGACCTTGGGCTTCGAGAAGCTGGTGCGCTTGAACACCTTCTTGATGAAGTGCTTGATCATCTGCTCGGCGCTGTCGAAATCGGCGATGACGCCTTCGCGCATGGGCCGGATCGCCTCGATGCTGCCGGGGGTGCGGCCCAGCATCAGCTTCGCGTCCTCGCCCACGGCCAGGACCTGCCGCTTGCCGTCCTTGACGTGGTAGGCCACGACCGACGGCTCGTTCAGGATGATGCCCTTGCCCTTGACATAGATCAGCGTGTTCGCCGTGCCGAGGTCGATTGCGATGTCGGTCGAAAACAAACCGCCGAATGCCATGCCCGTATCCTTTCGCGCCGGTTATGCCCGGCCCTGCCCGTTTCTGATGCGTCCATCCGCCTGCGCCCTGCGGAATCGTCCCCGCAAGGCAGCGTTGCCCCATATAAAAGGCCGAAGGTCAACGCGAAAGCCCTATTGGCAGGCCCGCGCCGATCGCCCCGCCATTGCCTCATGCGACGCAATAGGCCACAAACCTTGCAAAGTCATCAACCGGGACCGATACGCATGACAGAGCCGGTCATCCTCGGCATCTGCCGCTTCTCCTATCTGGGGCTGGGCGACTGGGTGCCCTATCGCCACGACAAGTCCATCGAGGCCGATCGGCTGGAGCGGATCGCCCGCTCGCTCTATGACGAGACCCGGCTGGCCGCGCGCTTCCGCGCCTTCGAGGCGGTCTGCGTGCCCTCGATCCTGGCGCAGGAGGATCCGCGCTTCATCTTCCTGGTGGTCAGCTCGCCCCGGATGCCCGCGCATTGGCGGGCGCGGCTGCAGGCGCTGTGCGATCCGCATGACCAGATCCACCTGCTGTGGAGCGACGTGCCGCGGCTGGGCGATGCGCTGGCCGACACGCTGCGCGAGCTGCACCAGCTGTCGGCGGGGCGGCTGTGGCAGTTCCGGCTGGATGACGACGACGCCATCGACGCCCGGTTCCTGCCGCGCCTGCGCCGCCATATCCGGCGCATGGACGGGCTGCGCGACTGCGCCATCAGCACGGCGCGCGGGGTCAATGTCGCGCTCTATGACGGCCAGCCGAAGCGGTTCCTGGAATATCGCCGGTCCTTCGTCGCCGCCGGGCTGGCGGCGCGGCTGTCCGATCCGGCCCGCAGCATCTTCGCCTTCGGCCATTTCGGCATGGCCGAGCGGCTGTCCCATTTCGTCGATCACGAGGCGGTCGGCGCGCTGGTGCTGAAATGGCCGTCGGATTCGCGGGCCATGAACCTCGACAGCCCGCCCGCGGGCTGGCGCGCGATCAGCAGCCGCGCCTTCGGCGACCATATCCGCAGCAGCTTTCCCTTCCTGCGCGGACTGGATTTCGACACATTGAGGCCGGCCCCGCCATCGCGGGACCGGCCCCTGGAACATGCACCGGATGGGGCGAGCGGATCAGTGTGAATACATGCTGATCTGCTTGTCGTCCTTGCCGGCGCGCTGGCGGCGCACGATCAGGTGGTTCAGCGCGCCCACATAGGCCTTCACGCTGGCCAGGATCGTGTCGGTATCGGCGGCCTGGCCGTTGACGATGCGCCCGTCCTCCTCCATCCGCACGGAAACGGTGGCCTGGGCGTCGGTGCCCTCGGTCACGGCATGGACCTGGTACAGCTTCAGCCGCGCGTTATGCGGGAAGATCTGCTTGACGGCGTTGAAACAGGCATCCACGGGCCCGTCGCCGGTCGCATGGACGGTCCTTTCCTCGCCATCGACCACCATGGTCAGGTCGGCGGATTGCCCGTCGCTGCCGCAGACCACGCGCAGATGCTTGACCTGCAGGTGATCGTCCTCGGTATTGGCCGAGGCATCCTGCACCAGCGCGACGATGTCCTCGTCGTAGACCTCCTTCTTGCGGTCGGCCAGCGCCTTGAAGCGCACGAAGATGTCCTTCAGCTGGTTGTCGCCCACCTCGAAGCCCAGATCGGCCAGCTTGGCGCGCAGCGCCGCGCGGCCGGAATGCTTGCCCATCGCGATATTGTTCTCGTTCAGGCCGATATCGGCGGGGCGCATGATCTCGAAGGTCTCGACATTCTTCAGCACGCCGTCCTGGTGGATGCCCGATTCGTGCAGGAAGGCGTTCTTGCCGACGATGGCCTTGTTCGGCTGCACCACGAAGCCCGAGACCTGCGCCACCCGGCGCGAGATCGCCATGATCTTGGTCGTGTCGATGCCGGTGGTGAAGGGCATGATGTCATGGCGCACCTTCATCGCCATCACCACCTCTTCCAGCGCGGTATTGCCGGCACGCTCGCCCAGCCCGTTTATGGTGCATTCGATCTGCCGGGCACCGGCCTCGACGGCGGCCAGGGAGTTCGCCGTCGCCATGCCCAGGTCGTTGTGGCAATGGGTGGCGAAGATCACCTCGTCCGCGCCCGGCACGCGCTCCAGCAGCATGGCGATCAGCGCGGCGCTTTCGCGCGGCGCGGTATAGCCCACCGTGTCGGGGATGTTGATCGTGGTGGCGCCCGCCTTGATGGCGATTTCCACGACGCGGCACAGATAGTCATGTTCGGTCCGCGTCGCGTCCATCGGCGACCATTGCACGTTGTCGCACAGGTTGCGGGCATGGGTCACGGTCTGCTCGATGCGTTCCGCCATCTGGTCCATGTCCAGGTTGGGGATCGCCCGGTGCAGCGGCGAGGTGCCGATGAAGGTGTGGATGCGCGGCCGGCGGGCGTGTTTCACCGCCTCCCAGCAGCGGTCGATATCGGGGATCTGGGCGCGGGCCAACCCGCAGATGACGCTGTTCTGCGCCTGTTTCGCGATCTCGGACACGGCGGCGAAATCGCCTTCCGAGGCGATGGGGAAGCCCGCCTCGATGATGTCCACGCCCATCTCGTCCAGCATCTGGGCGATCTCCAGCTTCTCGGCATGGCTCATGGTGGCGCCGGGCGATTGCTCTCCGTCGCGCAGCGTGGTGTCGAAAATGACTACTCGGTTCTTGTCGGTCATCGGTCTTGCTTTCCTGCGCATGTCCCTTGCGGGCATGTCGTCCGTATTCGTGGGGATTTCATGGGGATACCGGGCACGAACCTGACTGAGCGGCGGCCCGGAGACCCGCTCAGCGCAGCGTAAGCAGCAGCAGACCGCGGAGTTGCACGCAGCCGCACGCGCCAAGGGGCGCGGTCGGAGCAGTGGCGATATGAAGCATCCGAGTCATGTGCCGGAATATGCAGCCAGCCGAGGCGCTTGAAAAGAGGAAATCTGTCCGCATCGGCCCGAATTTCCGCCCCTCCGGCGCCACCGGCCCCCCGCGCCGAAGGGCCGGGCGGGCGCTTCCGCTTCGCGATTGCCGCGAAAATCCGGCTGGGGCATTGTCGATGGCGGGGCATCCAGGCCCGCCGTCCCGAAGGAATCCGCGATGCGACTGATATTCCTCGTCCCGCTGCTGCTGCTGCTGCCGATGCCGGCGGCCGCCTTCACGGCCCAGAACGGCATGACGGCGCGGCAGGTCGGCCCGACCGAGATCGCCGTCGACCATCATGCGCGGCGCGACGACACCGATTACTGGTGCGCGGCCGGCGATTTCGCCCGGCGCGCCCTGGGCCAGCCGGGCGAGACCCGCATCTGGCGGGCCACCCCCAAGCCGCGCGGGGCGGGGCAGGGCATCGTCTTCACGCTCGATCCCGCGCGCAAGGCAGAGGGCGCGGGGCTGTCCCATTTCGGCGCGGGGCCGCGGGACGGGTCGCTGTCGGTGGGCATGGCCGTGGCGAATTTCTGCCGCGTGAACCTGCCCTATTGGCGGGACTGACCGGCATCCTCTCCGGGACGGTCCGTCGCGTCAGCCCGGCAGCGGGCCGCAGCGGCGGGCATGGGGATAGACCGCGCCGTCCTCCGAGATCAGCGCGAATTCGTCCTGGCCCCGAATCTCCAGCCGCATCGGCTGGGTGAAGGCATCGGGTCCGGGCGGCAGCGATCCGATCCGGGCGCTGACGCTGAAGCCGCCCTGCCTGTCCTGGGGCGCGATGTCGTCCAGCGCGGTGAAGCTGGTCACCCAGCGCAGCAGCCAGAGGCCGTCGATCTGCTCGAAGGTGAAGCTGTTGCCGGGATGGCCGTCGGCGCAGCCGGTGTCGGTGCCGACATAGAGGCCGGGCTGCAACGGCAGATCCTGGGCCGGGGCCACGCCTGCCCAGGACACGGCCAGAAGGGCGGAAAACACTGGAACTCTCATGAACCTGCCGTCCCGAACAATTCGCCACACGCCAGCTTGGCACGGCACCGCCGCCACCGTCCAGCGGCTTTGCGTCGTTCAGCGCCGCTCGGGGATCAGCTGCTGCACCGCCCCGGCCAGCAGCAGCCAGACCGAGCTGGCGACCAGCCCCCAGATCGCCCAGCTGTCGGGGTGGAAATCGCCCCAGGCCGCGACGCCCGCGCAAAGCACCCAGAAGCCCGCGACGGGCAGCGAGACCGCGCGCCAGCGCCGGGTCCGCACGGGGTGGATGAACTTGATGTTGGTGAACATGGCGATGGACAGCACCACGATGATTGCCAGGATCACCATCCAGTGCGGCTGCACCGCGAACAGCACCAGCACCACCATGTTCCAGCAGCCGGGAAAGCCCGCGAAGCTGTTGTCGCGGGTCTTCATCCGCGTATCGGCGAAATAGATGACGCTGCCATAGACGATGACGATGATCGCGAACCAGCCGGTCCAGCCCGTCAGCAGTCCCGATTCGAACAGCGCGAAGGCCGGGATGAACACATAGGTCAGATAGTCGATGATCAGGTCCATCAGCACGCCGTCATAGGCGGGCCAGTTCTTCTTGACGTGGTAGCGCCGGGCCAGCGGGCCGTCGATGCCGTCGACGACGAAGGCCACGACCAGCCACAAGAACATCAGCGACCATTCCTCGGCCACCGCCGCCAGCATGGCCAGCATCGACAGAACCGCGCCGGTCGCGGTCAGAAGATGGACGAGAAGAGCCTTGGTGCGCAAATGCATCCGGCCTTTTTTGCAGGTTGAGCCCAGCCGTGCAACAGGACTGTGAGGCTCAGCGCAGGATCGGCGGGCCCTTGGGACGCGGCGGCGCGGGCGGCGGCTCGGGCAGGGTCAGATCGAAACGCAGCGCCCCCGCCGGGGCGGCGCCGTCCGAGAAGCTGATATCGACGCCGCCGGGCTGCGGCGGCAGGAAGGCCAGCGCCTCGGCAAGCGCCTTGGCGATGGCCGGCTGGCGATCGGTCGGGGCGCCCTCGACCAGCAGCAGATGCGCGACCGGCGCGCCCTCCGGCCCCGCCACGCCCGATCCCGCCACGCCCGGCCCCGCCACGCCGGCCAGAGCCGCGCCCGCGATCAACCCGCGCATGTCGCCCAGCCGCGCGGCCAGCGGTTCGGCCAGGGCCTCGACCGTGGCGGGGGCGGGGGCGGTCAGGCGCAGCCGCGCCTCGGCCGCCTCGGGGGCGGCGGACAGCGCGCCCTGCAGCCAGTCCAGCATCGCCGCATCCAGCAGCATCTCCGAGGGATGGCCGGGATTGACCAGCAGCCCCGCGCCCTCGGCCAGCAAAAGCCCCGCCAGCACCCGGCCCGGCATCGCCGCATAGGCGACGGGCGCGCCGAAGAAATCGGCCAGCCGGTCCTCGGCGTCGCAGGCCAGCGCCACCGGGCCGGTCTCCAGCGGGAAGATCCGCAGCTCGATGCTGTCGCCGGCAGGTTCGGCGGTCAGGGCGACGACAAGCTCGGTATCGGCAAGGCGCGACAGCATCCGGGCGCGCTGCGGCGGATCGGCATCGTGGAAGGGAACGGGCGCAAGCTGGTCCAGCGCGGTGGGATTGGCGGTCATGATCGGTTCTCCGGTCCTGCCCCTGCCCTAGTCGCCCGGCGCGGGGCAGGCAAGCCCGGCCGAAGGCAGGGGCGCCCTGACGCAGGCGTGATTTCGCGAAACCGCGCGCGGCGGCAATATAGGCGCCATGGACCGACGCATCTTCCTGACCGCTGCCACCGCCGCGCTGGCGCTGCCCGCCCTGGCCCGCGCCAGCAACCTGACGCCGCTGCTGACCGAGGCCGAGGCGCTGGACGGGCTGCGCGCCATCGCCCTGTGGCGCGACGGAGCGGAAATCGCGGCGCGGGGCTATGGCGGCTGGACGCCCGACCGGCCGACCAACATCAAGTCGGCCTCGAAATCGGTGGTCTCGGCGCTGGCGGGCATCGCCATCGCGCGCGGGCACCTGGAAGGCGCGGGCCAGCCCATCGCGCCGATCCTTCAGGCCGACCTGCCGCCCGACCCCGATCCGCGCCTGGCCCAGGTCACGCTGGGACACCTGCTGTCGATGCAGGCCGGGCTGGAGCGGCAGTCGGGCGCGAATTACGGCCGCTGGGTCAGCAGCCCGAACTGGGTGCGCGCGGCGCTGGCGGCGCCCTTCACGCAGGATCCCGGCGGGCGGATGCAATATTCGACCGCCTCGACGCATCTGGTCGCGGCGATCCTGACGCGGATGACCGGGCGCCCGGCGCTGGAGCTGGCGCGCGACTGGCTGGGCCCGGTGCCGGGATTCGCGATCACCGGCTGGGACCGCGACCCGCAGGGCATCCATCTGGGCGGCAACCAGATGGCGATGTCCACGCGCTCGCTTCTGGCCTTCGGCACGCTTTATGCGCAGCAGGGCCGCGCCGGCGGGCGGCAGGTCGTTCCCGAAAGCTGGATCGCGGAAAGCTGGCAGCGGCGGACCGCCTCGATCTTCAGCGGCCAGGGCTACGGCTATGGCTGGTTCATCGGCCAGCTGGGCGGGCGGGACGTGCGCTATGGCTGGGGCTATGGCGGGCAGATGGTCTATGTCTTTCCCGCCGCGCGCGGCCGGCCCGCGGCGGTGATCGCGATCACCTCGGACCCCGACCGGCCCTCGGCCCGGACCGGCTATCGCAACCGGCTGCACGACCTGGCCGGGCGGATGGTCGGGACGCTGTAGGCCGCCCCGACGCAACGCCGTCCGTCGTCAGGTCAGTCGATCAGGTCGCCCGCCTGGAAATTGCCCAGGTTGCCCAGCAGCTGGCCGATCAGCGAGATCTCGGTCACGCTGCCCTCGGTCACGCGCCGCGACAGGGTGACGACGCGGCCGCGCTCCAGCCCGAAACGCTCGACATTGCTGACCCTGCCGTTCTGGTCGAACGAGATGGCGACCACCTGGCGCTCGACCTCTTGCGGCTTGCTGGCGCCATAGTGACGCCAGCGCGAGCCGACATAGTACCAGCCCGAGCCGGTCAGCAGCCCCTGCGCCGACGGCCGCCCGATCAGTTCGGGCAGATCGTCCATCGTGGTCTGGCCGACCACGACCTGCGACAGGTCGATCTCGGGCGGCACGAAGCCGTGGTTGCGATAGATGGGCGCGCAGGCGGCCAGCCCCAGAACGGCCACGAAGGCCAGTATCAGCATCTGCCGGATGGCTGCCATGAATTCTTGTCCCTCTTGCTGCGGCGGTTGACGCGGCCCGCCCGGCTTAGCAAACTCGGGCAGCGCGCTCAAGCAGGCCATGACCGGCCGGCCCGCCGCGCGCCCAGACACCGCCAGAGGCCCGCCCATGACTGCCGCCCAGACCCACCCGCTGCGCCTGCGCGTCGCGCATCTGAACCCGCGCGCCCCCACCGCCTTCGCCTTGCGCCCCGATGCCGAGGCCCGCGCCGCGATCGCCGGGGAACTGGGCCTGCCGGGCCTGCCCCGGCTGGCCTTCGAGGGCCGGATCCGCGCCGGGGCGGGCGACGGCTGGGAACTGGAGGGGCGGCTGACCGCGCGGGTCACGCAAGCCTGCGTCGTCACGCTGAAGCCGGTGAAGACCACGATAGACGAACAGGTCCGCCGGCTCTATTCGCCGCATCTGGCCACCCCGGAGGCCGACGAGGCCGAGATGCCGGACGACGCGCTGGAGCCCCTGGGCCAGTTCATCGACGTCTCGGCGGTGATGGTCGAGGAACTGGCGCTGGCCCTGCCGGAATACCCGCGCGCCGACGGCGCGGGGCTGGACAGCCCCGCCGGGGACGCGCCCGATTCCGATACCCGCAAGCCCTTCGCCGGGCTGGACCAGCTACTGCGCGGCAAGGACTGAACCGCCCGGCGTTGCAGCGCCGCCACAGCAAAAACCCGTCAAATGCCGGGAAACGCCTTGCCTTGCGCGCCGGTTGCGCCTATCTGCGGGCTTCGTCGTGCCGCGGGCGCGCTTTTCGGCGGATGCTCGGCGGCAGGGGCTTGCGGGCATGGCCGTCTTGGCGTATCTGCGCGGTTCATTTACGAATTCCAATCTCCCGGCAAGGTCGGCGCCGCGCCCTCCTGCCCAGACAACCGAGGTCTTGACATGGCTGTCCCTCAGAATCGCGTGACCCGCTCGAAACGCAACATGCGCCGCGCGCATGACGCGCTGGTCGCGGGCAACCCGAACGAATGCACCAATTGCGGCGAGCTGAAGCGCCCGCATCACGTCTGCCCCTCTTGCGGCCATTACGGCGACCGCGAAGTGGTCGCGCAGGCCAACGAGATCGATCTGGACGACGACGCGGCCTGATCCGGGCCGGCAACGTCCTCAGATGACCGCAGATCCCGCGATCAACCCGGCACCGCGCGCCCCCAAGCCAGGGGACGGCGTGGTGATTTCGGTTGACGCGATGGGCGGCGATCGCGGCCCCTCGGTCGTGGTCGCGGGCATGGCCGAAAGCGCCGCCCGCAACCCCGAGATCCGCTTCATCGTCCACGGCCCGCAGGATGAGCTGAGCCGCCTGATCGGCCGCCGCAAGGCGCTGGCCGGCCGCTGCGACATTCGCCATGCCGACGACGTGGTGACGATGGAGGACAAGCCCAGCCAGGTGCTGCGCAAGGGCAGCGGCACCTCGATGTGGTCGGCGCTGGAATCGGTGCGCGGCGGTGAGGCGACGGCGGCGGTCTCCTGCGGCAATACCGGCGCGCTGATGGCCATGTCGATGCTGCGCCTGCGCAAGCTGCCGGGCGTGAACCGCCCCGCCATCGCCTGCCTGTGGCCCTCGATGAACCCGCAGGGCTTCAACATCATGCTGGATGTCGGCGCCGATATCCGCGCCGATGCCCATGACCTGCTGCAATATGCGCTGATGGGCGCCTCCTATGCGCGCAACGGCATGGGGCTGGAGCGGCCGCGCATCGGCCTGCTGAACGTCGGCACCGAGGAACACAAGGGCCGGGCCGAGCTGAAACAGGCCAACGAGCTGATCGCCGCGGCCACCGAATCGGGCCAGTTCGACTATGTCGGCTTCGTCGAGGGCGGCGACCTCCCGTCTTCGCGCGTCGATGTGATCGTGACGGACGGATTTACGGGTAATATCGCCTTGAAGACCGGAGAGGGCACGGCCAAGCTGGTCGGCACGTTCCTCAAGGATGCCTTTGCCAATTCGATCATGTCAAAATTTGCCGCCCTGCTTGCGATGACCTCGCTGAAGCGTCTTCAGAAACGCATCGACCCGCGCCGCGTGAATGGCGGCATCTTCCTGGGCCTGAACGGCACCGTGGTGAAATCGCATGGCTCGGCCGACGCCACCGGCGTCTCGGCGGCGATCAAGCTGGCCTTCACGCTGGCGAAATCGGGCTTCCAGGACCGCCTGGCCGCCCGCGTGGCGCAAGGCGCGGCCGCCAGTTTCGAGACCGGCGAATCGGGCGGGGTGGCCTCGTGACGCGCCGCTCGATCATCCGGGGGACCGGACATTACCTGCCCGAACGCGTGGTCGAGAACAGCTGGTTCGAGGACAAGCTGGACACCACCGACGAATGGATCCGCACCCGCACCGGCATCGAGCGGCGCCATTTCGCCGCCGAGGGCGAGGCGACCAGCGACCTGGCCATCCATGCCGCGAAGGCCGCGCTGGCAGATGCCGGGATCGCGGCCGAGGATCTGGACGGGATCGTTCTGGCGACCTCGACCCCCGACTTCACCTTCCCCGCCGTGGCGACCATGGTCCAGGCCGGGCTGGGGATCACCCGCGGCTTCGCCTATGACGTGCAGGCGGTCTGCGCCGGCTTCGTCTTCGCGCTGGCCAATGCCGATGCGATGATTCGCGGCGGCATGGCCGAGCGGGTCCTGGTCATCGGCGCCGAGACCTTCTCGCGCATCATGGACTGGTCGGATCGCGGCACCTGCGTGCTGTTCGGCGACGGCGCCGGCGCCGTGGTGCTGGAGGCCGCCGAGGGCAAGGGCGACAACAGCGATCGCGGGATCCTGGCCAGCGACCTGAACAGCGACGGCCGCTACCGCGACCTGCTCTATGTCGATGGCGGCGTGTCGACGACCGGCACCGCGGGCCATCTGCGGATGCAGGGCAACCTGGTCTTCCGCCACGCGGTCGAGAAGCTGGCCCAGACCGCGCATCGCGCGCTGGACAAGGCCGGGCTGGAGCAGGACCAGGTCGAGTGGCTGGTGCCGCACCAGGCGAACATGCGCATCATCACCGCGACCGCGCAGAAGATGGGCCTGCCGATCGAGCGCGTGGTGCTGACCGTCGCCGATCACGGCAATACCTCGGCCGCCTCGATCCCGCTGGCGCTGTCGGTGGCGGCGTCGGAGGGCCGGTTCAAGGCGGGCGACGTCATTGTTACCGAAGCCATCGGCGGCGGGCTGAGCTGGGGATCGGTCGTCCTGCGCTGGTAGGGCGCGCCGGGGGCGCTTCGCCCCCCGGACCCCCCGAGGATATTTCCGCCAAGATGAAAGCGCGGGCTATTTCAGCTGCGAATCCTTGCTGCCGCGCCGGTTGATGCCGCCCGCGGGGCGGATGGCGCGGTCGCGGCCGCCCTGGCAGGCCACGCAGAGCCGCACGCCGGGAATCGCCTTGCGCCGCGCTTCCGGGATCGGCTCGTCGCATTCCGCGCAGATTTCCGCCGAGGCCCCGGCCGCCGCCTGGCGCGCCGCCTGCAGCCGGGCGCGGGCGACCGCTTCCCGGGTGCTGATCTCGATCTGTTCGTTCACCGCGTCGTCGCGCGCCCATCCTCCGGCCATGGCGATCTCCTGTCCTGTTTTGGGGAAGATAGGCGCGCCGGGAAGGGGTTTCAAACCTTCCCCCCGCGCCCGATCCTTGCGCAGCCATCCGCGAGAGTCCGCGCAAGTGCGCAGAAAGAGGAACGATTTTACGGGCCGACTCGTTGACAGCATCAGGAAACATGACCATCCTGCTGGCACGAAAGAGGAAAAATCATGGGCGACAAGACGCTGACCCGGATGGATCTGGCTGAGGCCGTATTTCGCGATGTGGGCCTGTCCCGCCACGAATCGGCGCAGCTGGTCGAATCCGTGCTCGATCACATTTCGGACGCTTTGGTGCGGGGCGAGCAGGTGAAGATCTCGTCCTTCGGCACCTTCAGCGTCCGCGACAAGAACGAGCGCATGGGTCGCAATCCCAAGACCGGGGAAGAAGTCCCGATCACGCCGCGCCGGGTCCTGTCCTTCCGTCCCTCGCATCTGATGAAGGATCGCGTGGCGGCCGGCAACAAGCGATAGGATGCGCAGCACGGCATGAAGAAGGGGGCAGAGGCATTCCGTTCGATCGGCGAAGTCGCCCGACTGATCGGTGTCGCGCCTCATGTGCTGCGCTATTGGGAGACGCAGTTCCCGCAGTTGAAACCGATGAAGCGCCCGGACGGACGGCGCTATTACCGCCCCGAGGATGTGCGGCTGGCCGCGGGCCTGTGCGAGGTCCTGCGCGAGGAGGGGCTGACGATCCGCGGCGCGAAGAAGATGCTGGCCCGCGACCGGGGCGAAGGCGTCCGGCAGCGCGGCGCCGCGCGCCTGGGCGAGGTGATGGGCGCCGGCCTGGCGGTCATGGACGCGACGGCCACCGAAGCCGCGGCCGAGCTTGCCACGCAGGCGGCCGAACCGGCCTGGGCCGCCGCCGCGGAGCTGGCGCCGGAACTGCGGCAGGCCCCGCAGATGGCTGAGGCAGAGGCCCCACCGTCACCTTCCGAAGATGAAATCGCCGACGGCGCCGGCAACGAGTCCGACCCTGCCGATGATCCCGCCGAACCGCCCAGCCACCCGCCCCGCGCGCGCCACCGGCGCAGGCGCCATGGCGCGGGCACCGCATCGCTGCCCTTGTTCCCGGACCTGGACGGCGCGGATGCCCCGGCGGCACCCTGGCTGGCACGGCTGGTCGCGGTCTCGACCGGTTTGCGCGCCCGGCATCCGCAGGCCCGGCATCACCGGTTTCACGCCGCCGCGTCGCGGCTGCGCGACGCCATCGCCGCGCTTGGCTGAAGGCCGCGCGGAAATTGACGCAGATTTCCGCAAGCTGGCCCTTGTGCAGCCCCTCCGGATCGCTCTATACGGTGCGCGTCGGGCCGTGGCGCAGCCTGGTTAGCGCGTCCGTCTGGGGGGCGGAAGGCCGCGAGTTCGAATCTCGCCGGCCCGACCATTCCGAAAACGCCCATCCCGTCGCGGGGTGGGCGTTTCCCTATCCACCGGCAAGGTTTTGGGGGAAGGCATGAACGGCGTCCTGCCTGACAGCGAGATCCGCAAGCTGATCGACTCGGGCGCCATCTCGGCCTCGCCCGCGATCATTCCCGAACAGGTCCAGCCCGCCAGCCTGGACCTGCGGCTGGGCAGGACCGCCTATCGGCTGCGCGCCAGCTTCCTGGCCGGGCGCGGGCGCCGCGTCACCGACAGGCTGGCGGATTTCCGGATGCACCAGATGGACCTGACCGATGGCGCGGTGCTGGAACGCGGCTGCGTCTATCTGGTCCCGCTGATGGAACGCTTGGCCCTGCCCGCCGGGCTGACGGCGGTGGCCAATGCGAAATCCTCGACCGGCCGGCTGGACCTGCTGACCCGGCTGGTCGCCGATGACGGCACCGAATTCGACCGCCTGCCCGACAGCTATGACGGCCCGCTCTATGCCGAGATCTGCCCGCGCAGCTTCTCGGTCCTGGTGCGGCCCGGCATGCGGCTGAACCAGCTGCGGCTGCGGCGCGGCCAGGCGATCCTCAGCGATGCCGAACTGGCCGAGCTGAACGCCCGCGAGCCGCTGGTCGGCGGCGAGGCGTTGATCGATCAGGGGCTGGGCTTCTCGGTCGACCTGCGGCCCGGATCGGGCGACCTGGTCGGCTATCGCGCCCGGCCGCATAGCGGGGTGATCGACCTGGACCGGATCGGCGCCTATGACGCGCGCGAGTTCTGGGACGAGCTGCGCACCACCGACGGCCGCCTGATCCTCGATCCCGGCGCCTTCTACATCCTGGTCAGCCGCGAATCGGTGGCGATCCCGGCCGACTGCGCCGCCGAGATGGCCCCCTACCTGGCCATGGTCGGCGAATTCCGCGTCCATTACGCCGGCTTCTTCGATCCGGGCTTCGGCATCGGCGAGGCGGGCCAGGGCGCGCGCGGCGTGCTGGAGGTCCGCTGCCACGAGGCGCCCTTCGTGCTGGAACATGGCCAGGTCGTCGGCCGCCTGGTCTATGAACGCATGGCGGCGCGGCCCGACCGGCTCTACGGCGCCGGAATCGCCTCGAACTACCAGGGCCAGGGCCTGAAACTGGCCAAGCAGTTCCGCTGACCACCCGAACCCTCCCGCCTTTCATCTTGGCGCAAATATCCTCGGGGGGTCCGGGGGGCGAAGCGCCCCCGGCGCCGGCGCCCGACTACAGCGGCTCCCCCTGCCACAGGCGCACCTTCAGCCCGCCATGGGCGACGACCGGGCCGGGCAGCAGGGGCAGGCCCGTCGCCCTCGCCAGCGCGGCCTCGCTGGTCACCAGGCCCACGCGCCAGCCCGCAAGCCGGCTGCGGAACAGCTCGCCCATCGTCGCATGAAGGCCGTAAAGCGGCCCCTTGTTGCCGATTCGCGTGCCATAGGGCGGGTTCACGATGACGATCCCCGGCACGCCCTCGGGGCGTTGCAGCTCGGCCAGCGGGCGGCAGTCGAAGCGGGTGAAATCCGCGACCCCGGCCCGTTCGGCATTGGCGCGGCTCATCCGGATCGCGCCGGCGTCGCGGTCGCTGCCGAAGAACTGCAAGGGCGGGATATGGGGCACGGCGCCCTGCCGCAGCGCCGCCCAGGCGCGCGGATCGAAGCTGGCCAGCTGCTCGAAGGCGAAGCCCCGCGACCGGCCCGGCGCCAGCCCCGCGGCGATTTCCGCCGCCTCGATCACGAAGGTGCCCGAGCCGCACATCGGGTCCAGCACTGGCTGGCTGCCGTCGAAGCCCATCTCGCGCAGGAACATCGCCGCCATGGTCTCGCGCATCGGGGCCTTGGCGACGGCCTCCTTGTGGCCGCGCTTGTGCAGCGATTCGCCGGTCGTATCGAGGCTGATCGTGACCAGGTCGTCCTCGATCCGCGCCTTCACCACGATGGCGGCGTCCGGGGCGAGGGGCGCGCCCAGTTCCTCGGCGATGGCGCGTTCGATCCTCTGGGTAGCGGCGCCGGCGTGATAGATGCGGCTGGCGCGGCAGGTCGTCTCGACCCTGACCGGCAGGTCGGGGCGCAGCACATCCGCCCAGGGGAATTTCCGCGCCCGCTTGTCCAGCTGCGCCAGGTGCAGCGCGCGGAAGGCGCCGATCCGCGCCAGGACCCGCGTGGCGCCACGCAGCATCAGGTTGGCGCGCCAGACATCCGGCCAGCCGCCGCGAATGGTCACGCCGCCGGGCTGGGTGACGGGATGCCAGCCAAGCGCGGCGACCTCCAGCGCCAGGGGCGCCTCCAGCCCCGGCGTGGCGACAAGGAAGATCTCGAAATCGGGTTCGTTGCTCATCGCCCGTCCCTACAGCATTCCGGCAATCCGTTGCATCGCCGAAATGCCGCAGATCCTTGTTCCTGCGCATTTCCGGACGGAGAACCCGCATCCCCTTTTCCCGGAAATGCCCAGACCCGCGCAGCCGGCCATGGCGAGGGGGATCAGCGGCCGATCCGGCGCGCCAGCCGGGCGGCCTGGCGGGCGCGCTTGACGGCCGCGCGGTTCTGCTGCGCCTGTTTGCGCTCGGCCGGCGAAGCGCCCCCCTTGCCGCCGGTCCGGGCCGCGCGGCCGACCCCCTTGTTGATGCCCCAGTTCACCGCGCGGCGGGTCAGCATCCGCGCGATCATGTTCAGAAGCTGGTTGAAGTTCATGGCCGCCCCCTAATCATCCTCGAACAGATCCTCGGCGGGATCCTCGGGACCGATGTCGTCATCGCCGGGCTGCGGCGCAAGGGGCATCGACATGCCCTCGCCCGGCGGGCGCGAATCCAGCAGGCCCGCCGCGCGCAATTCGGAGAGGCCAGGCAGGTCGCGGGCCGATTCCAGGCCGAAATGATCCAGGAAGGCCTCGGTGACCACGAAGGTCGCCGGCCGGCCCGGCGTCATCCGGCGGCGGCCCATGCGCACCCATTCCATCTCGATCAGCTGATCCAGCGTGCCGCGACTGACGGCGACGCCGCGGATCTCCTCGATCTCGGCGCGGGTGACGGGCTGGTGATAGGCGATGATCGCCAGCGTCTCGACCGCGGCGCGCGACAGGCGGCGGCTTTCGACCGTCTCGGCCTGCATCAGGAACGACAGGTCCGGCGCGGTGCGGAAGGCATAGCCGTCGCCGATGCGTTCGACCAGCACGCCGCGCCCCTCGTAGCGGCGGCGCAGCCCGGCCAGCGCCTCGGCCGCGTCGCAGCCCATGGGCAGGCGCGCGGCCAGGTCGCGCAGGCTGACCGGCTGGGCGGCGGCGAAGAGGATCGCCTCGACCATCCGCTCCTGCTCGGGCAGCGGCGGGGGCGGGAAGGCGGGCGCATCACCGCGGCGGGCGTCGTCCTGCGGGGCGTTGTCCTGGCTGAAGTCGGTCAGATCGGTCACGTCATTCGGGATCGGATGAGGGTTTGCGTCGATAGGCGATCGGGGCGAAGCTTTCGGACTGCCGTATCTCCAGCCGGCCCTGCCGCGCAAGCTCCAACGAGGCGGCGAAGGTCGCGGCGGTGGCCGAGCGGCGGCGCTTGCCGTCGCTTTCCCAGCCGTCGGGCAGGAAATCGGCCAGGTCGGTCCAGTCGCCGGCGAAACCGATCAGCTTGCGCATCCGGTCCAGCGCCTGTTCCATGGTGAAGACGTCCTGGCGGTCGAAGGCATAGGGCCGGAATTCGTCGCGGGTGCGCAGCCTTGCATAGGCGCGCATCAGGTCGATCAGCCCGGCCTGCCATTCGGTGCGCCGCTTGCGGGCGATGGCCTGCGGCTCGCCGCGCGAGAAGCGGCTGATGCCCAGCCGGTCGCGGCCCATCAGCCGTTCCGCCGCCTGCCGCATCGCCTGCAGGCGCTCCAGCTGGAAGGCCAGATGGGCGGCCATGTCCTCGGCGCTGGGGCCCTCGGCCTCGGGGTCGGGGGGCAGCAGCAGGCGCGATTTCAGGAAGGCCAGCCAGGCGGCCATGACCAGGTAGTCGGCGGCCAGCTCGATGCGCAGGGCGCGGGCCTGTTCGACGAAGACCAGATATTGCTCGGCCAGGTGCAGGACCGAGATCTTCATCAGGTCGACCTTCTGGGTCCGCGCCAGTGTCAGAAGCAGGTCCAGCGGCCCCTCATAGCCCTCGACATCGACGATCAGCGCCTCTTCCGCGCGGCGCTGCGCGACCGAGTCGGCATCGAAGCCCTGGGGCGCCGCATCGGGCACCGGCTTCAGATAGGGGATGTCGCTCGGCGGTCGGGCCACGAAGTCTCCGAAGGGTTGCGTCAGGCTGACAGGGTCCGTGCAAGCCGGGCCCGAGTCAAGCGTCGCGGCGTTGCGGGGGCTGTCCGCCCCCGTCCCTGCGGGACTCCCCCGAGGGTATTTCGGCAACGAAGAAGCGGCGGGTCAGGCGGTGGCGGCGGTGAGGGCGCGCCATTCGGCCATCAGCGCGGCGCGGTCGAAGGCGGCGGGCGGGCGGCGCAGGGCCAGCGCGGCGGCGGCGCGGCGGCGGGCCTGGGGGGACATGGGGCCGGCGGCGGCCACCACGGGCTCCATCTCGGCGATCGTGCCGTTGCAATGCAGGACCAGGTCGCAGCCGGCGGCGATCGAGGCCCTGGCGCGTTCGGGTTCGGAGCCGGCCAGCGCGTTCATGGTGATGTCGTCGGTCATCAGCAGGCCGTCGAAGCCGATCCGGTCGCGGATCAGCGCGATCATCCGCGCCGAGGCGGTGGCCGGCGCGTCGTCCAGCGCGGTGAAGCGGATATGGGCAGTCATGCCCATCGGCAGGTCGCAAAGCGCGCGGAACGGGGCGAAATCCAGCGATTCCAGGTCCGCCGGGTCGGCCGTCACCATGGGCAGGCCGTGATGGCTGTCGGCGATGGCGCGGCCGTGGCCGGGCATGTGCTTCATCACCGGCAGTACGCCCGCCGCCAGGAGCCCGTCCGCCGCCGCGCGGCCAAGGGTGGCGACGGTTTCGGGGTCCGAGCCCAGGCAGCGGTTGCGCAGGAAGGGATGGGTGTCGGGCTGGGCCACGTCCAGCGTCGGCGCGCAATCCGAATCGATGCCGACGTCGCGCAGCTCGGCCCCGATCAGCGCATAGCGCAGCCACATCGCGCGCGCCCCCGCCCCGGCCTGGTCCAGCGGCGCCGGCCATTCCGTCCAGTGCGGCGCGCGCAGGCGCTGGACCCGGCCGCCCTCCTGGTCGGTGGTGATGAGAGCGTCGCGGCCCACCGCCTCGCGCAGCTCGCCGGTCAGGCGGCGCAGCTGGTCCGGGCTGTCGACGTTACGGGCGAAGAGGATGAAGCCCCAGGGATCGGCCGAGCGGAAGAAGTCCCGCTCGGACCGGGTCAGGGTGGTCCCGGCGATGCCGCCGAGGATGGTGGCGCTGGGGGTCACGTCCCGTGACGTCACTGGGCGGCGATGGGGATGCAGTCGGTGCCCCCCGCCTTCAGCGCGGCGCAGAATTCCTGCGCCTGGGCGCGGCTTTCGAAGCCGGCGGCGCGCAGGCGCCAGAAGGTGCGGCCATTGGCCTGGTGCTGCTGGATCACCTGGCCCTTGCCCGCGAACTGGCTGCCGAACTTGGCGGAGAGGCGGCTCCATTCGCTTTGCGCGATGGCGTTGCTGTCGAAGGCGCCGATCTGGACCAGCTGCGCGCCCGAACTAGGCTGGACCTGCTGCACCGGCTGCGGGGCCGGGGCCTGGGTCTGGGCTGCCTCGGGGGCCGGGGCCGGACGGGCGGCGGGGGCCGGCGCGGCAGCAGGCGCGGCATCGGTCCGGGTCGGGGCGGCGGGGGCGGCCGATGCGACGCGGGTTTCGCGCGGGCGCGGCGCCGGGCGGGTCGAGACCTGCAGGGCGGCCGGGTTCAGCGAGGATTGCGCCTCGGCCAGGGCGGCGGCGATGGCGTCGTCGGCGGGGGCGCCGTTCTCGTCGGTGACGATCTCGTTCAGCGCGCCTTCGCGGGCCGGGGCGTCGATGATCGCCGCCTGCGACACCGCGTCCTCGGCCGCGGCAAGCTGGGCGGCGGCCGCCGCGGCGGCCTCGGCCAGGGCCTGCGCCTCGCGGTCGGACATCGGCGTGATCGGTTCGCCGTCGAAGGTCAGCGGGATGTCCGAGGGATTGGACGGCTCGCGCGCGGTCGCGCCCAGCTCGCCCATCGCGACATCATCCGCGGCCAGATCGGTGGCCGGCGGCGCGATGGCCAGCTCCTGCGTCGGCACCGGCGCGGCGCCCGCCGCCACGGTGTTCACCGCAAGGCCGCTGTAATTGCTCAGCTCGCCGCCCGGCTCGTCGGGGGTGGTGCGCGCCTCGCCCTCGATGGCGCGGATCACCGGCACGCCCGAGACGTCGCGCGACACCAGCTGCCAGCCCCAGGCCAGAAGCCCGACCATCAGCCCGACCGAGGCCAGCGCGCCCAGGTAATGCGTCAGCCGCGCGATCCGGGCCGCGAAGCTGTCCTCGCCCGCGGGACCTTCCGCATAGCGCGGGTCCCCCTGATAGCCGGGTTCGGCCTCTTCCCATTCGCCGGAATCATAGGCGAACTCGCGACGCACCTTGTGACGCGAGAAAACGTAACCGCCTTCGCGGAAGTCCATCACTGCCATAGCCTGCCTGCCTGCCGGTTATTCCGGCTTAACGTTCACTGCTCTTCCTGCCCGGCAGAGGCGCCCGTTATTCAGCGCATTTCTTCAGCCGGCGTGACCCCCAAGATACCGAAACCGCTTGAAATGACAAC
This sequence comes from Paracoccus sigandri, assembly GCF_003709565.1. GTDB lineage: Bacteria > Pseudomonadota > Alphaproteobacteria > Rhodobacterales > Rhodobacteraceae > Paracoccus > Paracoccus siganidrum. The sequence goes on from NZ_QNRC01000001.1 coordinate 127,632, forward strand.
GCCAACGGCCCGCACCAGCGCAATTTTTGCGCGCGTCGTGTCCGAATCGCCATCCTGGACGAAGCGCAGCGACGTGTCGTCATTGCCGCGATTCCACAGCGAATGCAGCTCTGACGCGATCTCGTAGAGGAAAAACGCGACCCGGTGCGGCTCGTGCGCGCGGGCGGCATGTTCGACCAGGCGCGGCCATTCGGCGACCTTGCGGGCAAGATCCAGCTCGGCCGGATGGGCGATGCGGGCCAGATCCGCCGACAGGAGCGACGAATCGGAGACGTCGATTCCGGCTTCCGCCGCGCGGCGCAGCACCGAATGGATCCGCGCGCTGGCATATTGCACATACCAGACCGGGTTGTCCTTCGACTGCTCCAGCACCTTGTCGAAATCGAAATCCAGCGCCGCGTCGTTCTTGCGGGTCAGCATGACGAAGCGGGTCACGTCGGCGCCCGCCTGTTCGACCACGTCGCGCAGGGTCACGAAGGTGCCGGCGCGCTTGGACATCTTGAAGGGCTCGCCGTTCTTGAAAAGCTTGACCAGCTGGATCAGCTTGATGTCCAGCGGCACGCGCCCGTTCGACAGCGCCCTGACCGCCGCCTGCATCCGCTTGACATAGCCGCCATGATCGGCGCCGAACACGTCGATCAGCGCGTCGAAGCCGCGGTCGATCTTGTCCCAGTGATAGGCGATGTCGGGGGCGAAATAGGTCCAGCTTCCGTCGGATTTCTGGATCGGCCGGTCCACGTCGTCGCCATGCGCGGTCGAGCGGAACAGCAGCTGCTCGCGTTCCTCCCAATCCTCGGGCAGCTTGCCCTTGGGCGGCTCCAGCACGCCGCGATAGATCAGGCCGGCGCCTTCCAGCCGGGCGATCGCCGCCTCGATCTGGCCGGTGCCATAGAGCGCCTTCTCGCTGGAATAGACATCCATCCGGACGCCGAGCGCCGCCAGGTCCTGACGGATCATCGCCATCATCGCCTGGGTCGCGAAGTCGCGGACCTCGGCCAGCCAGTCCTCCTCGGGGCGGTCCAGCAGGCTGTCGCCGTATTTCGCCTTCAGCGCCTCGCCGACCGGGATCAGATAGTCGCCGGGATACAGCCCCTCGCGGATCTCGGGCTCCAGCCCGTTGGCCTCGCGGTAACGCTCATAGGCGGAACGGGCCAGCACATCGACCTGCGCGCCGCCGTCGTTGATATAGTATTCGCGCGTGACCTCATGGCCGGAAAAGGCCAGCAGATTGGCCAGCGCATCGCCGAAGACCGCGCCGCGCACATGGCCGACATGCATCGGGCCGGTGGGGTTGGCGCTGACGAATTCCACGTTGACCTTCTGGCCGGCGCCGATCGCCGAGCGGCCATAATCCTTCCCCGCGCGGATCGCCTGCCCGATCACCTCGTGCCAGACCGAGGGCGCCAGGCGCAGGTTCAGGAAGCCCGGCCCCGCCACCTCGGCGGACAGGATCCGGTCGTCCGCCAGCCGCGCCGCCAGGCGTTCGGCGATGTCGCGCGGCTTCATGCCGGCGGGCTTGGCCAGCACCATCGCGGCATTGGTCGCCATGTCGCCATGGGCCGGATCGCGCGGCGGCTCGACCGTGACATTGGCGTAATCCAGGCCGGCCGGCAGTTCGCCCGCCTGCGTCATCTGGTCCAGCGCATCGGTAACTCGGCCGCGAAGATCGGTGAAAAGGTTCATCATGAGGCTTCCTGCTTGATTGCGCCGGGTTAACCGCTGGCCAAGGGAAAGGTCAACAGAAAGCCCGAATCGCACCCGAGAGGGGCCGGAATCGCGTGATCGCCGCGGGCCCGGCCGGGGCGCGATCGCCGCTGGCGGCATCGCGGTGACATCAAAGCCGCGATCTGACAGCCGAATCGGTCAAATTGTTGACCTTGCGCCGGGTTTGGTCTAGGCGGAGCGGGTCCCGCATCCGGCGGGAACAAGGCGGGGCGTGCGGAAATGCGTCCCAGACGGCCGCGCAGGCGCCGGAACCGGCGTTGCGGCATGGAACGCATCGCGTCGCAACGGCGCGGCACAATGGAAAGCCCCGAATGACGAAATTCTCCGACCTCAAGCTCGATCCCAAGGTTCTCAAGGCCGTCGCCGAGGCCGGGTACGAGAATCCGACCCCAATCCAGGCCGGGGCGATTCCCCCCGCGCTGGAAGGGCGGGACGTGCTTGGCATCGCGCAGACCGGCACCGGCAAGACCGCCAGCTTCACCCTGCCGATGATCACCCTGCTGGGCCGCGGCCGGGCGCGGGCGCGGATGCCGCGCTCGCTGGTGCTGTGCCCGACGCGCGAACTGGCCGCCCAGGTGGCCGAGAATTTCGACACCTATGCCAAGCACACCAAGCTGACCAAGGCGCTGTTGATCGGCGGCGTCAGCTTCGCCGAGCAGGACAAGCTGATCGACCGCGGCGTCGACGTGCTGATCGCCACGCCCGGCCGGCTTCTGGACCATTTCGAGCGCGGCAAGCTTCTGCTGACCGGCGTACAGATCATGGTCGTGGACGAGGCCGACCGGATGCTGGACATGGGCTTCATCCCGGATATCGAGCGGATCTTCCAGCTGACCCCCTTCACCCGCCAGACGCTGTTCTTCAGCGCCACCATGGCCCCCGAGATCGAGCGGATCACCAACACCTTCCTGCACGCGCCGGAACGGATCGAGGTCGCCCGCCAGGCCACGGCCAGCGAGACCATCACCCAGCGCCTGATCCAGCTGACGCCCACCCGCAAGGACCAGACCTCGAAGCAGAAGCGCGAACTCTTGCGCGCCGTGATCGACGCCGAGGGCGAGGCCCTGACCAACGCGATCATCTTCTGCAACCGCAAGACCGACGTGGACATCGTCGCCAAGTCGCTGAAAAAGCACGGCTATGACGCCTCGCCCATCCATGGCGACCTGGACCAGAGCCACCGGACGCGGACGCTGGACGGCTTCCGCGACGGCAAGCTGCGGCTCTTGGTGGCCTCGGACGTGGCGGCGCGCGGGCTGGACATCCCGGCGGTCAGCCATGTGCTGAACTTCGACCTGCCCAGCCATGCCGAGGATTACGTCCACCGCATCGGCCGCACCGGCCGCGCCGGCCGGCTGGGCACGGCGATCTCGATCTCGACCCCCGCCGACGAAAAGCTGCTGGCCGCGATCGAGAACCTGGTCAAGCAGACCCTGCCCCGCGTCGATGCCCCCGAGGGCTTCACCCCGACCGAATCCGCGACCTCGGCCCCGCGTCCGCGCGACGACCGCAAGGGCCCGCGCTCGGGCGGCCGCCGCCGCGATGGCCGCCGCGACGAGGAACGCAGCGAACGTCCCCGCGTGGAGGCGCCCGAGGAACAGCGCGCCGAGGCGCGTCCCGAACCCCGCCGCGAAGAACCGGCACGCGAGAATCGCGACAACCGCCGCGACCGTGACCGCGACGGCCATCGCCGGGGCCGCGGCCGCGACGAATCGCGCGGGCCGGCCATCGTCGGCATGGGCGATCATGTCCCGGAATTCATGCTGGTCGAGCTGCGCCGCGCCCTGATCAGCGCCGCATCCGGTCCCGACGACGCCCCCGAGACGCCCGAGGCGGCCCCGGCAGAGGCGGCGGCCGAGAAACCGGCCGCGAAGCCCAAGCGCACCCGCCGCCGCAAGGACAGCGCCGCGCCCGAGCCCGTTGCCGAGAATGCGGCGGCGGCGCCCGAAGCCCCGGTCGAAACCGTCGCGCCCGAAGCGGTGATCGAAGCGCCGGTCGAAGCCGTTGCCGATCCCATCGCCGCGCCCGAAGCGGCAGCCGAGCCGGCCGCCAAGCCCAAGCGCACCCGCCGCAAGAAGGCCGAGCCCGCCGAGGCAACGGAAGCCGCGCCCGCGCCCGAGGAGGCCCCGAAGCCGCGCCGAACCCGCAGCCGCAAGAAGCCCGAAGAGGCGGAAGCCCCTGCGGAAGCTGCCGCCGCCCCCGAGGCCGAAACGGCGGCCGAGCCCGAAAAGCCCAAACGCACCCGCCGCAAGAAGGTGGAAGCCCCGGCCGCGACCGAGGAAACCGCCGCCGAAGAACCGGCGCCCAAGCCGAAACGCACCCGGCGCAAGAAGGCCGAGGCCGGCCCCGACGACGCCGGGACCCCGGAAAACCCGGCCGAGAACGCCGCCGACGCCGAGGCGTGAGACCCGCGCCGATGCGCGACGAATTGCATCCGCCTCGCCTGCGCCGCCGGCGGCGCCCCCGGCTTCTCGAACTGATCCCCGACCTGGGGCTGGGCCTGGCGGCGGCGCTGGGTCTGGCCCCTTTCGGCATCTGGGGCGCGACGCTGGTCGCGCTGGCGGCGCTGACCTGGCGGCTGTCGCAGGCCAGCCCCGGCCAGGCCTTCTGGCACGCGCTGGCGGCGGGCCTGGGCTGGTTCGGCCTCGGCCTCGTCTGGATCGTCGAGCCGTTCCTGGTCGAGCCCGAGATCTACGGCTGGATGGCCCCCTTCGCGCTGGTGCTGATGGCGCTTGGCGGGGCGCTGTTCTGGGCGATCCCGGCATGGATCGCGACGCATCTCGGCCCTACGCGGCGGATGCGCGCCCTGGCGATCCCCGCCGCGCTGGTGCTGTCGGACTGGCTGCGCGGCTGGATCTTCACCGGCTTTCCCTGGGCGCTGGCCGGCCATGTCTGGATCGAGACGCCGGTCGCGCAGGCCGCGGCATGGACCGGCGCCATCGGCCTTTCCGCGCTGACCCTGGCGCTGGCCGCCCTGCCCGCGCTGCTGTGGCGCCCGGCGGAACGGCAGGTCTTCGGCTTCCTGCCCGGCATCCTGGTCGCCATCCTGGGCGGAAGCGCGATCTGGGCGGCGGGGCTTGCACGGCTGGCCCAGCCCGCCCCGCCCGACCGCGACGTGATGCTGCGCATCGTCCAGCCCAATGCCGAGCAGCACCTGAAATGGGACCCGGAATGGTCGCAGGTGTTCTTCGACCGGCTGATCACGCTGTCCGCCCAGCCCGGCCGCCGCGACCTGGTCATCTGGCCGGAAACCGCGGTCAACTTCCTGCTGGAGGACGCGGGCGGCATCGCCCCCTACATGGCCGAGGCCGCGGGCGCGCCGCTGCTGCTGGGCATCCAGCGGCGCCAGGACGGCCGCTATTACAACAGCCTCGCGGCGCTGGACCCGGCGGGCCGGACGACAGCGATCTACGACAAGTTCCACCTCGTCCCCTTCGGCGAATACATCCCCTGGGGCGACGCGATGGCCCGGATCGGCATCACCGCCTTCGCCGCCCAGGCCGGCCGCGGCTATTCGCCGGGCGACGGGCCGGCGCCGATGTCGCTGCCCGGCCTGCCCGCCTTCCAGCCGCTGATCTGCTACGAGGCGATCTTCCCGCAACATCCGCGCGCCCTGCCCCAGCGGCCGGAATGGCTGCTGCAGGCCACGAACGATGCCTGGTTCGGCCAGTTCTCGGGGCCCTACCAGCACCTGGCCCAGGCGCGGCTGCGCGCCATCGAAACCGGCCTGCCCCTGATCCGCGCCGCCAATACCGGCATCAGCGCGGTGATCGACCCCCATGGCCGCATCCGCGATTCGCTGGGGCTGGGACTGGAGGGCAGCATCGACGCCGCCCTGCCCGGCGCGCTGCCGCCGACCCGCTGGCTGGGCTGGGGACCAACGCCCGTGGTCATCCTGTCCCTGCTCGCCCTGGCCGGCGCCGCCGGGCCGCGCTTCGCGCGGCGCAAGGGGGGCGCTGCCCCCCGCCGCTGACGCGGCTCCCCCCGAGGTATTTTCAAGGAGTGCGAGGGGACAGGTCGCGAGGGCCCATGCCTCGCACTCCTTCCAAATACCTGCGGGGGTGAATTGGCCGCAGGCCAAGAGGGGGCGGCGAGCCCCCTTCGGGCCCGTCAGTCGCGGATGAAGCGGCTTTCCTTGACCTGGTCCCAGGCCCAGACCACCTCGGCCAGCCGATCCTCGTCCGAGCGGTCGCCACCATTCATGTCCGGGTGCAGGTCCTTGACCAGCGACTTGTATTGCTTGCGGATCTCGGCGCGGGTCCAGCTGTCCTTGGCTTCCAGGATCTCCAGCGCGCGCCGTTCCGTCGGCGGCAGCTTGCGGCTGACCTTGGCCCGCGCCTCGGGCGAGGTGCCGTTGGCGCCGAGGATCTCCAGCGGATCGCTGACCCCGTGGCGCGCCCATGCCTGTTCCTGCGCCGCCCGGCCGAAGGGCTTGGTCGGGCGTTCCCAGACGGTGGCGTTCGACAGGAACTCCTGGAACTCCTCTTCCGACTGGCCCTGGAAATAGTTCCAGTTCAGGTTGTATTCGCGCACATGGTCCTTGCAGAACCAGAAATAGTCGTCGAGGTTGCGCGGGCTTTTCGGCGCGCGGTACTGGCCCGGCTGGTCGCAGCCCTGCTTGTCGCAGCGCCGGGTCGAGGTCTCGAACGCGCCCGACATCCCCCGCCTGCCCTTGGCGCGGCGTTTCTTGTCCTTCGCGGCCGAAAGATCGAAATCGAACGGGTCGTTACTGCTCATGTCGGGGCACCTTTGCGACTCGGGACCGGGAGTTTAGGCTATTTCGCGGAACATGAAAGGTCTTGACGGAGATTGACGATGATCGCGGATGACATGCGCGCGAGGCTGGCCGCCCTGAACCCCACCCGGCTGGAGGTGATCGACGAAAGCGAGAGCCATCGCGGCCATGCCGGATTCCGCGAGGGGGGCGAAAGCCATTTCCGCATCCGCATGGCCAGCGCCGCCTTTGCCGGGCTGGGCCGCCTGGAGCGCCACCGGCTGATTCACCGGACCCTTGGCGACATCGTGCCGCGCATCCACGCCCTGGCGCTGGAGCTTGCCGAAAGCTGAGCCGTTAGCGCCGACAGGCTTGTCGGGCCGCGGGGCGGCGCGTAGAAGCCGCGACAGATCACGGGACAGGAAGGAACTTGCCGATGACCACGCCCAAGGATTTCAACGACCGCCTGTTGTCGCTCGGGCTGGCCCGTGTCAGCGAGGCCGCGGCCCATGCCTCGGCCCGGCTGATCGGCCGCGGGGACGAGAAGGCCGCCGATCAGGCCGCCGTCAACGCCATGCGCGATCAGCTGAACATGCTGGACATCAAGGGCGTCGTGGTCATCGGCGAGGGCGAGCGCGACGAGGCTCCGATGCTGTTCATCGGCGAGGAGGTCGGCAGCGGCGAAGGCCCCGAGGTCGACATCGCGCTGGACCCGCTGGAAGGCACCACCCTGACCGCCAAGGACATGCCGAACGCCCTGACCGTGATCGCCATGGCGCCGCGCGGCACGCTGCTGCACGCGCCCGATGTCTACATGGACAAGCTGGCCATCGGGCCGGGCTATCCCAGGGACGTGGTCAGCCTGGACATGTCGCCCTCGGAACGGGTCCGCGCCCTGGCCAAGGCCGGCGGTGTCAAGGACAGCGACATCACCGTCTGCATCCTGGAACGCCCCCGGCACGAGGATCTGGTGGCCGAGGTCCGCTCGACCGGGGCCGCGATCCGGCTGATCACCGATGGCGACGTGGCCGGCGTGATCCATTGCGCCGAGGCCGAGCTGACCGGTATCGACATGTATATGGGCTCGGGCGGCGCGCCCGAGGGGGTGCTGGCGGCCTCGGCGCTGAAATGCATGGGCGGGCAGATGTGGGGCCGGCTGCTGTTTCGCAACGACGACGAAAGGGGCCGCGCGGCCAAGGCCGGCATCACCGACCTGGACCGGGTCTATTCGCGCGACGAGATGGTGACGGCGGACGTGATCTTCGCCGCGACCGGCGTGACCAACGGCTCGATCCTGGCCGGCGTCAAGCGCGAGCCCCATTACCTGCAGACCGAGACCATCCTGATGCGTTCCAAGACCGGCTCGGTCCGCCGGATGATCTATCGCAACCCGATCCGCTAGGCGGGAGGAAGAAGGGGGCGCTGCCCCCGTCCCTGCGGGACTCCCCCGGGTATTTGGGCAACGAAGAAGAGGCAGGCTTGGCATTTCTGGGAATCGATTCCTCGCTTTCCGGGCGGCGCTGGACCGGCCCCGACCCGGCGCTGGAGCGCCTGGCCGAGGGGCTGGCGCAGCAGGCCGCCCTGCCCCTGGCGGTCGCCCGCGTCCTGGCCGAACGCGGCGTCCCCGCCGAGGAGGCGCCGGGCTTCCTGACGCCGAAACTGCGCGACCTGCTGCCCGACCCGCTGAACCTGCGCGACATGGCGCCGGCTGCCGAACGGCTGGTCGAGGGTGCCGTCAAGGGCCAGCGGATCGCGATCTTCGCCGATTACGATGTCGATGGCGGCGCTTCGGCCGCGCTGCTGCTGGACTGGCTGCGGCAGTTGGGGCAGCGGGCGACGCTTTATGTCCCCGACCGCATCGACGAGGGTTACGGCCCCAATCCCGCCGCCATGGCCGGCCTTGCCGCCGCCCATGACCTGATCGTCTGCGTCGATTGCGGCACGCTGGCGCATGAGGCGCTGGCCGCCGCCGAGGGCACGGACGTGCTGGTGCTGGACCATCACCTGGGCGCCGAGACCCTGCCCCCCGCGCTGGCCGTGGTGAACCCGAACCGCGCCGACGAGGATGGCGCGCTGGGACATCTCTGCGCCGCGGGCGTGGTCTTCCTGGTGCTGGTGCAGGCGGGCCGGGTGCTGCGAAACATGGGCCGGGCCGAGCCCGACCTGATGTCGATGCTGGACCTGGTGGCGCTGGCGACGGTGGCCGATGTCGCGCCGCTGACCGGCGTCAACCGCGCCTTCGTGCGGCAGGGCCTGTCGGTCATGGCGCGCCGCCAGCGGGCCGGGCTGGTGGCGCTGTCCGACCTGGCGCGGCTGGACGGCCCGCCCAACAGCTTCCACCTGGGCTTCCTGCTGGGCCCGCGCATCAATGCCGGCGGCCGGGTCGGGCGCGCCGACCTGGGCGCGCGCTGCCTTGCCGCCACCGACCCGCGCGAGGCCGAGGGACTGGCCGCCGAACTGGACGCGCTGAACCGCGACCGCCGCGCCATCGAGGCCGCGGTCCGCGACGAGGCGCTGGCCCAGGTCGAGGCGCGCGACGACGGCCGCCTTTCCTGGGCCGCGGCCGAGGGCTGGCATCCCGGCGTGGTCGGCATCGTCGCCGCCCGCCTCAAGGAGGCGACCGACCTGCCCGCGGTGGTGATCGGCATCGAGAACGGCATCGGCAAGGGCTCGGCCCGCTCGGTCCCCGGCGTCGATCTGGGCCGGGCGATCCAGCGGCTGGCCTCGGAAGGGCTGCTGCTGAAGGGCGGCGGCCACGAGATGGCGGCCGGCCTGACCGTCGAGGCCGCGAAGATCGCTCCGGCGATGGAGCGCCTGTCGGAACTGCTGTCCCGCGACCTGGACGCGCGCAGCACCGGCCGCGAGCTGCGCATCTCGGGCCTGCTGGAACCCTCGGGCGCCAATGCCGAGATGTTCCGCCTGCTGGAAGACGCGGGCCCCTTCGGCCAGGCCGCCCCCGCCCCCCGCTTCGCCTTCGCCGACCAGCTGATCGACAGCGCCGGAACGATGGGCGACAGCCACCTGCGGCTCAGCTTCCGCAGCCCCGGCAGCGCCCCGATCGAGGCCGTCGCCTGGGGGGCGATGACCGGGCCGCTGGGGCCGGGCCTGATCGGCGCGAAAGGCCGCCGCTTCCACCTGGCGGGCAAGCTGGAACTCTCCACCTGGGGCGGGCGCGAACGCCTGCGCCTGCGGCTCGACGACGCCGCCCCGGCCTGATCGCGCTTCTTCGTTGGGAAAATACCCCGCAGGGGGTCCGGGGGATGTGAAATCCCCCGGCCTCGCCCCCCTTTGCCCCGCCGCCGCTTTCTGCCAAAACGGGGCCGACAGCGCGAAAGGACCCGCAAATGACCCCGACCGGCTTCGGCAAAGGCAGCCACCTGCATCTGATCGACGGCTCGGCCTTCATCTTCCGCGCCTATCACGCCCTGCCGCCGCTGACGCGCAAATCCGACGGGCTGCCTGTGGGCGCGGTGGCGGGCTTCTGCAACATGCTGTGGAAATACGTCACGGATGAACGCGGCCAGGACGCGCCGACCCATGCCGCGGTGATCTTCGACCATTCCGCCAAGACCTTCCGCAACGAGATCTATCCCGCCTACAAGGCCAACCGCCCCGAGCCGCCCGAGGACCTGCGCCCGCAATTCCCGCTGACGCGCGAGGCCACCCGCGCCTTCAACATCGCCTGCATCGAGACCGAGGGCTTCGAGGCCGACGACATCATCGCGGCCTTCGCCTGCCAGGCCCGCGATGCGGGCGGCCGCGTCACCATCGTCAGCAGCGACAAGGACCTTATGCAGCTGGTGGGCGGCGGCGTCGACATGCTGGACCCGATCAAGGGCAAGACCATCGGCCCCGAGGAAGTGGCCGAGAAATTCGGCGTCGGCCCCGACCGGGTGGTCGACGTGCAGGCGCTGGCGGGCGATTCTGTCGACAACGTACCCGGCGCGCCCGGCATCGGCATCAAGACCGCCGCGCAGCTGATCAACGAATATGGCGACCTGGAAACGCTGCTGGAACGCGCCGCCGAGATCAAGCAGCCCAAGCGCCGCCAGACCCTGATCGACCATGCCGAGCAGATCCGCGTCTCGAAGCGCCTCGTCACGCTGGATTGCGACACGCCGCTGGACGCCTCTCTGGAAAGCCTGGAGATACGCGCCCCCGACCCTCAGGCCCTGCTGGGCTTCCTGGCCGATATGGAATTCCGCACCCTGACCGCCCGCGTGGCCGAGCGCCTGGGCGCCGAGCCGCCGGCGGTGGTCTCGGCCCCGCCCTCCGAGGCCCCGGCCGCGCCCGAACTGCCCGCCATCGACCATGCCGGCTACGAGACCGTGACCGACCGCGCCGCGCTGGACGCCTGGATCGCCCGGATCCGCGAGGCCGGCCATGTCGCCATCGACACCGAAACGACCAGCCTCGACGAGATGCAGGCGGCGCTGGTCGGCATCTCGCTGGCCGTCGAACCCGGCCGGGCCTGCTATGTCCCGGTGGGCCATGTCCAGGGCAGCGACGACCTGTTCGGCCAGGCCGCGCTGGTCGAAGGCCAGCTTCCGCTTGATCAGGTGCTGGCCGCGCTGAAGCCCGTGCTGGAGGATCCGGCGATCCTGAAGATCGGCCAGAACCTGAAATACGACTGGAAGATCCTGGCCCGGCAGATCCCAGAGTTGGGGGGCATCCGCATGGCGCCGCTGACCGACACGATGCTGATGTCCTATGCGCTGAACGCGGGCAGCCACAACCACGGCATGGACGAGCTGGCCGAGCGTTACCTGGGCCACAGGTGCATCCCGATCAAGGACCTGATCGGCAGCGGCAAGTCGCAGATCCGCTTCGACCAGGTGCCGATCGACAAGGCCGCCCCCTATGCCGCCGAGGACGCCGAGATCACCCTGCGGCTCTATCGCCATTTCGCGCCGATGCTGCCCGTCGAACAGGTCACCACCGCCTACGAGGTGCTGGAACGCCCGATGATCCCGGTCCTGGCCGACATGGAGCTGGCGGGGATCCGGGTCGAAACCGACACGCTGAAGCGCATGTCCAACGCCTTCGCCCAGAAACTGGCGGGGCTGGAGGACGAGATCCACGAACTGGCGGGCGAGAGGTTCAATGTCGGCAGCCCCAAGCAGCTGGGCGAGATCCTGTTCGACAAGATGGGCCTCGCCGGCGGCAAGCAGGGCAAGACCGGGGCCTTCTCGACCAGCGCCGACGTGCTGGAGGACCTGGCGGCCGAGGGCCACGACCTGCCCGCCCGGATCCTGGACTGGCGGCAGGTCGCCAAGCTGAAATCGACCTATACCGATGCGCTGCAGACCCATGTCGATCCCGATACCGGCCGCGTCCATACCAGCTATTCCATCACCGGGGCGCAGACCGGGCGGCTGGCCTCGACCGATCCGAACCTGCAGAACATCCCGGTCCGCACCGAGGAGGGCCGCCGCATCCGCGAGGCCTTCGTGGCGGCCGAGGGCCATCGGCTGGTCAGCCTGGACTACAGCCAGATCGAGCTGCGCATCCTCGCCCATGTCGCCGACATCCCGGCGCTGAAGCAGGCTTTCCGCGACGGCATCGACATCCACGCCATGACCGCCAGCCAGATGTTCGGCGTGCCGGTCGAGGGCATGGACCCGATGATCCGCCGCCGCGCCAAGGCGATCAATTTCGGGGTGATCTACGGGATTTCCGGCTTCGGCCTGTCGCGCAACCTGCGCATCCCGCGCGCCGAGGCGCAGCAGTTCATCGACACCTATTTCGAGCGTTTCCCGGAAATCCGCGCCTATATGGACAAGACCGTGGCCGACGCCAAGCAGGACGGCTTCGTGCGCACGCTGTTCGGGCGGCGGATCAACACGCCGGGCATCAACCAGTCCGGCCCGGCGGCCGGGGGCGCGCGGCGCGCGGCGATCAACGCGCCGATCCAGGGCGCCGCCGCCGACATCATCCGCCGCGCGATGATCCGCATGCCCGAGGCGATCCGCGGCCTGCCCGCGCGGATGCTGCTGCAGGTCCATGACGAGCTGGTCTTCGAGGTCCAGGAAAGCGCCGTCGAGGACCTGATCGCCGCCGCGCGCAAGGTGATGGAGGGCGCGGCCGAGCCGGCGGTGAAGCTGAACGTGCCGCTGATCGTCGATGCCGGCCACGGCATGAACTGGGCCGAGGCGCATTGATGGCCGATCCCCATGGACATGCTCATGGCCAGGGGAAGGGACAGGGCCATCACCACCACCACCACGGGCTCGACGGCGACCGCGCGATAGGCTGGGCGGTCGCGGTCAACCTGGCGCTGACCGTGGCGCAGATCGTCGGCGGGCTGATCGCCGATTCGACCGCGCTGATCGCGGACGGGATCCACAACCTGTCGGACGCGCTGGCGTTGGTCCTGGCCTTCGGCGCCCGCCGCCTGGCCCGCCGCGCCGCCACCCCGGAATGGAGCTTCGGCTGGGGCCGGGCGGAAATCGTCGCGGCCTTCGTCAACTACCTGGCGCTGATCGCGATCTCGGTCTGGCTGGCCATCGAGGCGCTGGGGCGGCTGGCCGATCCGCCGCAGGTGGCGGGCGGGCTGGTCATGGCGCTGGCGGGCTTCGCGCTGCTGGTCGACCTGGCGACAGCGGCGCTGGTCTGGCGGCAGGCCAAGGACAGCGTGAACATCCGCGCGGCCTTCCTGCACAACCTGGCCGATGCCGGGGTCTCGGTCGCGGTGATCATCGGCGGGGCGCTGATCTGGGCCTTCGGCTGGAACCTTGCCGACCCGATCCTGACGCTGGCGATCTCGGCCGTGATCCTGTGGCATGTCGTGCAGCAGGTCGGCCCGGTCTTCCGCATGCTTATGCTGGCCGCGCCGCCGGGCAGCGACCCCGAGGCGGTCCTTGCCGCGCTGCGGGGGCTGGAGGGGGTCGCGGGCGCGCATCACCTGCACCTGTGGCAGATCGACGAGAAACGCGCCGCCGCCTCGGTCCATCTGGTGGTGCCGGGCGCGGATTACCTGTCCGTCACCCGCGCCGCGAAGGCGCTGCTGGCCCGCGATTTCGGCATCGACCACGCCACGATCGAGGTCGAGCCGCCCGATGCCTGCGCCGACGCGGCCCAGGACGCCGCGGCGCAGGACCATCACGGCCACGGGCATTGAGCGCGATCAGATCGCCGGGCTGTGCCCGCCCGCCGGCGCGTCATAGCCGTCCAGCATCTGCGCGATCATCCGGGTCAGCGGCCGCCCCTCGGGCGTGATCCGCAGCCCGGCGGGACGGACCTCGACCATGGTGCCGAAACGGGCGATCAGCGGCGCATAGAGCGATTGCAGCTGCGCCTGGCTGAGCCCGTGGCGCTTGATCATCTCCTGCGACGAGATGCGGAAATCGCACATCAGCGATTCGATCATCCGCCCGCGCCAGTGATCCTCGGGGGTGAAGGCATGGCCGCGCGTGGTGGCCAGCCGCCCCTCGCGGATCGCGGCGGTATAGGCGCCGGTCGCCGGGGCGTTCTGCGCATAGCCCTGCGGATAGCGCGAGATCGACGAGGCCCCCAGCCCGATCAGCACCTGGGACCGGTCGTCGGTATAGCCCTGGAAATTGCGCCGCAGCTGCCCCAGGTCGCGGGCCCGCGCCAGCCCGTCGTGATGGCGCGAGAAATGGTCGATGCCGATCTCCAGATAGCCGTCGGCGGCGAACAGGTCGCGCGCGGTCTCGAACAGGGTCAGCCGGGCCTCGTTGTCGGGCAGCGTCTCCTCGGGGATCATCACCTGCCGCTTGGACATCCAGGGCACATGGGCATAGCCGTAAAGCGCCACCCGGTCGGGCGACAGGGCCAGCAGCTTCTGCACCGTTTCCGACATCCGGCTGCGGTCCTGATGCGGCAGCCCATAGAGGATGTCGGCATTCAGGCTGGCCACGCCGGCATCGCGAATCATCCGCACCGCATCGGCGGTGACCTGGAAGCTCTGCATCCGGCCGATGGTCTGCTGGATCAATGGGTCGAAATCCTGCACCCCGATCGAGGCGCGGTTCATGCCCGCCGCGGCCAGCGCCGCCATGCGCGGCGCGTCGATCTCGGACGGGTCGATCTCGACCGAGAATTCGCCCCTGGGCGCCAAGGGGAAGGCATCGAAGATCGCCCCGGCCAGATGCGCGATCAGGTCGGGCGGCAGCAGCGTCGGCGTTCCCCCGCCCCAATGCAGCCGCGACAGCCGCACCTTCGGCAGCCGTTCCTGCAGCAGGCGGATCTCGGCCAGCAGGGTCTGGGCATAGATCCGCACCGGGTCCAGGCTTTGCGTGCCCTGCGTCCGGCAGGCGCAGAACCAGCACAGCCGGCGGCAGAAGGGCACATGCAGGTAGAGCGAGATCTCGGACCCGGCGGGGATGGCCGCCATCCAGTCGCCGACATCGCCCGCACCGACGGACGGGGTGAAATGCGTGGCCGGAGGATAGCTGGTATAGCGCGGCACGCGCGCGTCAAACAGTCCCAGGCGGCGAAGTTGCGAAACGGTACTCATGCGGGTATGAATGGGGCACGATGCGCGCGAATGCCTTGACCCAGATCAAGACGCCCCCGGAAAGGGGCCAGCACGGCGAGATGCGCTGTGCGGAATGCCCGATTCGCTATCGCGCCGTCTGCGCCCATTGCGAATCCGACGAGCTGACCCTGCTGGAGGGCATGAAGT
Organism: Paracoccus sigandri; assembly: GCF_003709565.1. Taxonomy (GTDB): domain Bacteria; phylum Pseudomonadota; class Alphaproteobacteria; order Rhodobacterales; family Rhodobacteraceae; genus Paracoccus; species Paracoccus siganidrum. The sequence goes on from NZ_QNRC01000001.1 coordinate 142,718, forward strand.
TCTATCGCAGCTTCGAGCCCGGACAGGCGATCGTCTGGGAAGGCGACCGGATGGATTTCGTGGCCTCGGTGGTGATCGGGGTGGCGACGCTGACCCAGACGCTGGACGACGGGCGCACGCAGATGGTGGGCCTGCTGCTGCCAAGCGATTTCCTGGGCCGGCCGGGGCGCGAGCGCGTGGCCTATAACGCCACCGCCACCACCAAGGTCGTGCTGTGCTGCTTCCGCCGCAAGCCCTTCGACGAAATGATGCGGCGCACCCCGCATATCGCGCATCGGCTGCTGGAGATGACCCTGGACGAGCTGGACGCGGCCCGCGAATGGATGCTGCTGCTGGGCCGCAAGACCGCGCGCGAGAAGATCGCCTCGTTCATCGCCATCATCGCCCGGCGCGAGGCATCGCTGAACAAGCGCCATCCCGGCGGCCGGATGGAGGTCGAGCTACCGCTGACCCGCGAGGCGATGGCCGATTACCTGGGCCTGACCCTGGAGACCGTCAGCCGCCAGGTCAGCGCGCTGAAGAAGGACGGGGTGATCGAGCTGAGCGGCAAGCGCGGCGTGATCCTGCCCGACTATGCCCGGCTGGTCGAGGAATCGGGCGACGATTCGGATGGCGGCTGGCTGAGCTGAGCCGCGGCGGCAGAGGGGGGCGCTGCCCCCCGTCCTGCGGACTCCCCCCGGGATATTTCCGCCAAGATGAAAGCCGGCCGATTCCCTGCCCGGCTTGGCATTTCCCGCCAAAAGCGTTAGGTCACGGGTCCCGGTCGCAGCCTACCCGGGTAACAAAACAAGGGTTCCAGAATGAAGACACTCGTCATCTGCTCGGGCGGATTGGACTCGGTTTCGCTTGCCCATATGGTCGCGGCAAGGCGCGAGCTGACCGGCCTTCTGTCCTTCGACTATGGCCAGCGGCACCGGAAAGAGCTGGATTTCGCCGCCCGCTGCGCCGCCCGGCTGGGCGTGCCGCATCAGCTGATCGACATTTCCGGCATCGGCGCGGCGCTGTCGGGATCGGCGCTGACCGACGCGCTGGAGGTGCCCGACGGCCATTACGCCGAGGAGACCATGCGCGTCACCGTGGTGCCGAACCGCAATGCGATCATGCTGGCCATCGCCTTCGGGATCGCCGCCGCCAAGGGCGACGAGGCGGTGGCGGCGGCCGTGCATGGCGGCGATCATTTCATCTATCCCGATTGCCGCCCCGCCTTCACCGACAGCTTCGCCGCCATGCAGAAGGCGGCGCTGGACGGGTATGCCGAGATCGAGCTGTTCGTGCCCTTCGTCCATCGCAGCAAGGCCGATATCGTCACCGAGGGCGCCCGCCACGCCACGCCCTTCGCCGAGACCTGGTCCTGCTACAAGGGCGGCGCGAATCACTGCGGGCGCTGCGGCACCTGCGTCGAGCGGCGCGAGGCCTTCGCGCTGGCCGGCATTGCCGACCCGACCAGCTATGACGATGCCGATTTCTGGCGCCGGGCGCTGGCCGGACATGCAGCGGGGGGCGCCTGATGTACCGGATCAGCAAGGAGTTCCACTTTTCCGCCTCGCATCAACTGGCGCATCTGCCGGCGGATCATCAATGCGCGCGGCTGCATGGCCACAACTATGTCGTCGTGGTCGAGCTGGCAGCAGCCGACCTGAACGCGGACGGCTTCGTGCGCGACTATCACGAGCTGAAGGCGCTGAAGTCCTATATCGACACCCATTTCGACCACCGGCACCTGGACGACGTGCTGGAGGTGCCCTCGACGGCGGAAAACCTGGCCCGGCATTTCTTCGACTGGTGCCGGGCCCGCTGGCCGGAAACCGCCGCGGTGCGGGTCAGCGAGACGCCGAAGACCTGGGCCGAATACCGGCCGGGCCCAGCATGAGCCGGCTGCGCATCGCCGAGATCTTCGGCCCCACGATACAGGGCGAGGGCGCGCTGATCGGCGAGCCGACGGTCTTCGTGCGCGCGGGCGGCTGCGACTATCGCTGCGCCTGGTGCGATTCGATGCATGCGGTGGACAGCCGCTATCGCGACACATGGGCGGCAATGACGAGCGAGGCGGTCTGGGCGAAGGTCCGGCAGCTGTCGGGCGGGCGGGCGCTGACGGTCTCGATCTCGGGCGGCAATCCGGCGATCCAGGATTTCGGGCCGCTGATCGAGATGGGGCGCGCGGCGGGCTATCGCTTCGCCTGCGAGACCCAAGGGTCGGTCGCGCGCGACTGGTTCGGGGCGCTGGACATGCTGGTGCTGAGCCCCAAGCCGCCCTCCAGCGGGCAGGTCACGGATTGGAACGCCTTCGCGGATTGCCTGGCGGCGGGACGGGGCGCGGGCCGGATGGTGATGAAGATCGTGGTGTTCGACGAGGCCGATTACGCATGGGCCCGGCAGGCCGCCGCGCGCCATCCCGACCTGCCGCTCTATCTGCAGCCGGGCAACCCGGAGGTCGACCCCTCGGTCCCGGTCGGCGCGCAACAGGTGGCCGACCGGCTGCTGTGGCTGGTCGAGAAGGTGACCGGCGACGGCTGGTTCGCGCCGCGCGTGCTGCCGCAGCTGCATGTGATGCTGTGGGGCAACAAGCGCGGGGTCTGAGGCAGCCGGCGCTCAGCGCGCCATCAGCACCGGAACCTTGGCCTTTTCCAGCATGTTCCGCGTCGCGCCGCCCAGGATCGCCTCGCGGAAGCGCGAATGGCCATAGGCGCCCATGACGATCAGGTCGGCGCCGATCTCGGTCGCGCGGCGGTTCAGCTCGTCGCTGATGGTGGGGGCGGTGCGGGCCAGGACCGCGATCTCGGCCTTGACGCCGTGGCGGATCAGCATCTGCGCCAGCGCCCCGCCGGGATCCGAGCGTTCCGCCCCCGCCCGGCGGGGGTCGATCACGGTGATCTCGACCGATTCGGCGGCCTTCAGCAGCGGCAGGGCGCGGCGGACGGCGGCCAGGGCCTCCAGCGACTGGTTCCAGGCGACCAGCACCCGGCGCGGCGGATTGGCGGGCAGGCCGGCATCGGCCAGGATCATCACCGGGCAGCCGCCCTCGAAGAGCGCGGCCTCGGTCACCGCCTCGGCGGCGGCGCCGGCCTCGGGGCCATAGGGGCGCGACAGCACCGTCAGGTCCGAGAACCGCGCCCGCATCCCCACCAGAGAGGCCAGCCCGCCGGTCTGCGCGGCGGCCGAATCGACGCTCCAGCGCAGGTCGGTCCTGGTCGCCAGACGCGCGCGGGCGGCCTTTTCCAGCACCTCGGCATCCTCGATCGCCTGGGCGATGGTTTCCTGGAACGCATAGGGCGCGCCGCCGGGAAAGAAATAGCCCGCCTCGGCCGGGTTGATGCCCAGGCAGAGCACTTCCAGATGCCCGTCCTCGCGCGTGGCCAGATCTGCGGCGGCGTCCAGCTGGGGCAGTTCGCGGGAATCGGTCAGGACGGTGAGGATCGTCTTATAGGCCATGGAAGCCTCCGTTGATGGCATTTCCGGCATGATACCTGGCAACTATCGCGCCGGCCTTGATCCGCGTCAAACCGGCTTTTTGACACAGATCAAGGTTTCTTGATCCGGCCCGGCCTATTCCCGGCCCATCGGAAGACCCCTTGGCGCAGCCGCGATTCGCGCTGCCCGGGCGGGAAATCCAGCCAAGGGGACACTGCGAGCCATGTGGAATTATGTGAAGCTGATCTTGCTGGGGAGCGTCGCGCTGATGGCTGCGATCGGCGCGAACCTGGCGCATGACCTGGCCTATATGGTCAACGCGCTGACGGTGATGCTGGTCGCCGGGGGCATGTTCGTCTGGGTGCTGCGCAATATCGACGAACCCGTCACCCGCCCGAATCCCAACGAATACATGGACGGAGTGGTCCGCGCGGGCGTCATCGCCACCTCGTTCTGGGGCGTCGTCGGCTTCCTCGTCGGCGTCGTCATCGCCTTCCAGCTGGCCTTTCCGGCGCTGAACTTCAGCGAGCTGGCGCAGGGCTACCTGAACTTCGGCAAGCTGCGTCCCCTGCATACCAGCGCGGTGATCTTCGCCTTCGGCGGCAACGCGCTGATCGCGACCAGCTTCTATGTCGTGCAGCGGACCTCGGCAGCGCGGCTGTGGGGCGGCAACGCGGCCTGGTTCGTGTTCTGGGGCTACAACCTGTTCATCGTGCTGGCCGCCTCGGGCTATATCCTGGGCGCCACCCAGTCCAAGGAATATGCCGAACCGGAATGGTATGTGGACTGGTGGCTGACCGTGGTCTGGGTGGTCTACCTGGCGGTGTTCCTGGGCACGATCATCAAGCGCAAGGAACCGCATATCTACGTGGCCAACTGGTTCTACCTGGCCTTCATCGTCACCATCGCCATGCTGCACATCGTCAACAACCTGTCGATGCCGGTCAGCGTCTTCGGGTCGAAATCCGTGCAGGTCTTCTCGGGCGTGCAGGACGCGATGGTGCAATGGTGGTACGGCCACAACGCTGTGGGCTTCTTCCTGACCGCCGGCTTCCTGGGGATGATGTATTACTTCATCCCGAAACAGGCCGAACGCCCGGTCTATTCCTACAAGCTGTCGATCATCCACTTCTGGGCGCTGATCTTCCTCTATATCTGGGCCGGCCCGCACCACCTGCATTATACCGCGCTGCCCGACTGGGCCTCGACGCTGGGGATGGTCTTCTCGATCATGCTGTGGATGCCCAGCTGGGGCGGCATGATCAACGGGCTGATGACGTTGTCGGGGGCCTGGGACAAGCTGCGCACCGACCCGATCATCCGCATGATGGTCGTCGCGGTCGGCTTCTACGGCATGGCCACCTTCGAGGGGCCGATGATGTCGATCAAGGCCGTGAACAGCCTGTCGCACTATACCGACTGGACCATCGGCCATGTCCATTCCGGCGCGCTTGGCTGGAACGGCATGATCACCTTCGGCGCGCTCTACTATCTGGTGCCGCGCCTGTGGGGACGCGAGCGGCTGTATTCGCTTGGCCTGGTCAGCTGGCACTTCTGGCTGGCGACCATCGGGCTGGTCCTCTACGCGGCCTCGATGTGGGTCTCGGGGATCATGGAGGGGCTGATGTGGCGCGAAGTGGACAGCCAGGGCTTCCTGGTCAACGCCTTCGCCGACACGGTCCAGGCCAAGTTCGCCATGAACGTCGTGCGCGCCCTGGGCGGTGTGCTGTACCTGACCGGGGGCATCATCATGGCCTGGAACCTGTGGGCCACCGTCGCCAGGCAACCCAAGGCCCATTCGACGGCCATCGCCGTGCCGGCGGAATAAGGGAAGCCAGCCATGCAAATCCTTCAAAAGCACAAGATCCTCGAAAAGAACGCGACGCTGCTGCTGATCTTCTCGTTCCTGGTGGTGACCATCGGCGGCATCGTGCAGATCACCCCGCTGTTCTACCTGGAAAACACCATCGAGAAGGTCGAGGGCGTGCGCCCCTACACACCGCTGGAGCTGGCCGGGCGCGACATCTATATCCGCGAGGGCTGCTATGTCTGCCACAGCCAGATGATCCGCCCGATGCGCGACGAGGTCGAGCGTTACGGCCATTACAGCCTGGCGGCGGAATCGATGTATGACCACCCGTTCCAGTGGGGCTCCAAGCGCACCGGGCCGGACCTGGCACGCGTCGGTGGGCGCTATTCCGACGAATGGCATGTCGACCATTTGCGCGACCCGCAATCGGTGGTGCCGGAATCGATCATGCCGAAATACGGCTTCCTGATGGACCGGCCGATCCGTCCCGACCGCATCCAGCAGCGGCTGCGCGCCGATGCCCGCGTCGGCGTGCCCTATGACGATGCGATGATCGCCGCCGCCGTGGCCGATTTCCGCGCCCAGGCCGATCCGAACGCCGATCCCTCGGGGCTGATGGAACGCTATCCGGGCGCCCAGCAGCGCAATTTCGACCGCCAGCCGCAGCTGACGGAGATGGATGCGCTGGTCGCCTATCTGCAAGTGCTTGGCACGATGGTCGATTTCTCGACCTTCGAGCCCGATCCGAACCGCTGAGCGAAAGGAGAAGTGAGCCATGGAACTTTACAGCTTCCTGCGCCAGCTGGCCGATAGCTGGGCTTTGCTTGCCCTGACGCTGTTCTTCGTCGGCATGGTGGGTTTCGTCTTCCGCCCCGGATCGCGCGTGGCGCAGAAGGACGCGGCCGAAAGCATCTTCCGCCACGAGACCCGCCCGGCCACGGCGGATGAGAAGGAGAGCCGGTAATGGCCGACGAGGACAAGAACAGCCCGCTTGGCAACCAGCCCCCGGCAGGCAAGCCCGCCGATGACGTCGCCTCGCCCGCGAACCCGGACAACCGGATCGACCTGGAACGCCAGTCGGCCGATGCCGAACATGCCGCCAAGATCGCCGGCGAGATCCCCGAGCGAACCCGGCCCGATGCCCCGGTCGCCCCGAAAATGCGCCGGCCGGCCCGCCGCAAGGGGCTGGTGCAGGAGGTCGGCTCGACCGGGCATGAATGGGACGGGATCACCGAATACGACAACCCGATGCCGCGCTGGTGGCTGTGGACCTTCTATGCCACGATCGTCTGGGCCATCGGCTACATGATCGCCTATCCGGCGATCCCGCTGGTCAGCGGCGCGACCCAGGGCCTGCTGGGCACCAATTACCGCAAGGAGGTCGCGGCCGAGATCCAGCGCTTCGACCAGGCCAATGCCGGGGTGCAGGCCCGCCTGACCGAGGTCGCGCTGGAGGAGATTCCGGGCGATGCGGAACTGTCCAACTATGCGATGAACGCCGGCGGCGCGGTGTTCCGCACCTGGTGCGCGCAGTGCCACGGCTCGGGCGCGGCGGGGGCTGCGGGCTATCCGAACCTTCTGGACAACGACTGGCTCTGGGGCGGCTCGCTGGAGGAGATCCACCAGACGATCCGCCACGGCATCCGCGACCCGCTGGACCCCGACACCCATTATTCGGAAATGCCGCGCTTCGGCACCGACGAATTGCTGGACCGCCAGCAGATCGCGCAGGTGGTGGATTACGTCCTGTCGCTGTCCGACCTGCCCCACAACGCCGCCAGCGCCGCGGCGGGGGCAGAGGTCTATGCCGACAATTGCGCGGCCTGCCACATGGATGACGGCACCGGCGACCGCGACCAGGGCGCGCCCAACCTGGCGGATGCGGTCTGGCTCTATGGCAGCGACCGCGCCACGGTGACGCGCATCGTCGCGGAAGGCCCGCATGGGGTGATGCCGGCCTGGGCCTCGCGCCTGTCCGAGGCCGATATCCGCGCCGTCACCGCCTATGTCCACGCGCTGGGGGGCGGCGAATAGCCGCCCCTCGGCCCCGGTTTCCGCACTGTCCACCCAACTCGGTGCGGAATAGGCCGGTCCCCCATCCTGTTCGCGCGTTCCTTGGGGGGCCGGCTGAAGATTAACAGGGTTTCGCGGCCCGGAACAATCCGCCCGCCACCGGGCACGACCATAGCCGCGTCATCCCAGGGGTTTTCGTGCCGGTCCCATCGGCGCGGAAACGGCCGGTCTCCGTCCTGTTCGCGCGTTCCTCGGAGACCGGCCGCCTTTTTTCCCGCCCCCCGGCTTTCAGGCCGCCAACTCGCCCCGCAGCGAATTCGGCGCGCTTTCCAGGATGCGGACCTGGACCAGATCGCCGATCTGCGCCTGGGGCGCCTCGACGAAGACCGAATGCAGATAGTCCGACTTGCCGACCATCTGCCCCGCCTCGCGGCCCGGCTTCTCGAACAGCACGCCAAGGGTGCGCCCGACCATGGCTTCCTGCGCGGCCTTCTGCTGGCGCGTCAGCAGCGCCTGCAATTCCTGCAGCCGCGCATCGGCCAGATCGCCGTCGACCTCGGGGCGGTCATAGGCCGGGGTTCCCGGACGCGGCGAATACTTGAAGCTGAAGGCGGTGCCGAAATTCACCTGCGCCACCAGGTCCAGCGTCGCCTGGTGGTCGGCATCGCTCTCGCCCGGAAAACCGACGATGAAATCGCTGGTCAGCATGATGTCGGGGCGCGCGTCGCGGATCCGGTCGATCAGCCGCAGATACTCGGCGGCCGTGTGCTTGCGGTTCATCGCCTTCAAGATCCGGTCGCTGCCCGATTGCACCGGCAGATGCAGATAGGGCATCAGCTGCGGCACGTCGCGATGCGCCTCGATCAGGTCTCCGGCCATGTCGTTGGGGTGGCTGGTCGTATAGCGGATCCGGTCCAGCCCGTCGATTTCGGCGATCGCCCGGATCAGGCGCCCGAAGCCCCATTCGCGCCCATCCGCGCCCGCGCCATGCCAGCCATTGACGTTCTGGCCCAACAGCGTGATCTCGCGCACGCCGCGGGCGACCAGGTCGCGGGCCTCGGCCAGGATGCGCTCGACCGGGCGGCTGACCTCGGCGCCGCGGGTATAGGGCACGACGCAGAAGGCGCAGAACTTGTCGCAGCCCTCCTGCACGGTCAGGAAGGCCGCGGGCGCGCGGCGGGTCGCCCGATTCAGGCTTGTGCGGGCCGGCAGGTGGTCGAACTTGTCCTCCTCGGGGAAGTCGGTGACGATCCGCGGCGCCTCGCCGCGCACCATGGCGGGCAGGCGGTGATAGGCCTGCGGGCCGACGACCAGATCGACCAGCGGCATCCGCCGGGTGATCTCCTCGCCCTCGGCCTGCGCGACGCAGCCCGCGACGCCGATCTTCAGGTCGGGACGTTCGGCCTTCAGCGGCTTCAGCCGGCCCAGGTCGGAATACAGCTTCTCGGCCGCCTTTTCCCGGATATGGCAGGTGTTCAGCAGCACCATGTCCGCCTCGGCCTGGTTCTCGGTCAGCACATAGCCTTCCGCGCCCATGGCCTCGGCCATGCGCTGGCTGTCATAGACATTCATCTGGCAGCCATAGGTCTTGATGAATAGCTTCTTGGCTGCCGAAGATGCGGCCGGGGTCTTGGCTTGGTCACTCATGCCGTGCTGTCCTTGGAATTCGCGTGCTGATACAGGAAAGCGCGGCTTTTGGAAAGGCGGGCATGGAAAGCGACCTGGTCACGATCAAGCATATCGGCCCCGCGACGGCGAAGGCGCTGGTCGCGGCGGGGGTGCCGGATGCCGCCAGCCTGCGGGCGATGGGCGCGCATGAGGCCTATCGCGCGCTGCTGGTCGCCGGCGAGAAGCCGCATTTCATCGGCTATTACGTGCTGCACATGGCCCTGCAGGGCCGCCCCTGGAACGACTGCCAGGGCGCGGAAAAGGCCGTCCTGCGCGAACGCTTCGATTCGCTGCTGGCCGAGGTCAGGGGCACGCCGCTGACCGGAATCGAGGCGGCGCTGGACCAGATCGGGCCGCGGCGCCCCTGAAGGCCGCTGAAAAGACAGGGAAAGATTTTCTTGCAATACATACCGACTGGTAGGTATGTTTAACCATGGCACGAAAGACGAAACAGGACCCGGACCGGGGCGATGCCCGCACGAGGCTGCTGGAGGCCGCCCGCGACATCGTCCGCGCACAGGGCTTCGCCGCCACCAGCGTCGACCAGCTGTGCCGCGCGGCGGGCGTCACCAAGGGCGCCTTCTTCCACCATTTCGCCAGCAAGGAGGCGCTGGGGGTGGCCGCCGCCGAATACTGGTCCGAAACCACCGGGGCGCTGTTTGCCGCCGCGCCCTATCACGACCACGCCGATCCGGTGGATCGCGTGCTGGGCTATGTCGATTTCCGGCGGCAGCTCATCGCCGGGGAACTGGAGGCCTTCACCTGCCTTGTCGGCACGATGACGCAGGAAGCCTATCACGCCCATCCGGCGATCCGGGAGGCCTGCGCGGCCAGCATCTTCGGCCATGCCGCGACGCTGGAACCCGACATCGCCGCCGCGATCGAGGCGCGCGGCATCCGCGCCGACTGGACGCCCGCCAGCCTTGCCGCCCATACCCAGGCGGTGCTGCAGGGCGCCTTCATCCTCGCCAAGGCCGCGGACGATCCGTCCGTCGCCACCGACAGCGTCGATCACCTGAAACGCTATCTGACGCTGCTTTTCGCAGCCCCGTCCCAGGGAGGACATCATGACTGACGACATCAACGAACTGGTCCTGGAACGCGTCCTGGACGCCCCGCGCGCGGCGCTGTGGCGCTGCTGGACCGAGCCCGCCCTGCTGGAACAATGGTTCTGCCCCAAGCCCTGGCATGTCACCGACGCGGTGATCGACCTGCGGCCCGGCGGCGAATTCTCGACCGTGATGCACGGCCCCGAGGGCGAGGAATTCCCCAATACCGGCGTCTTCCTGGAGATTTCCGAGGGGCGCAAGCTGGTCACCACCGATGCGTTCCGGCCGGGCTGGCGGCCCTCGGGGCGACCCTTCATGGTCGCCGAGATCAGCTTCGAGGATGCCGGCGAGGGCCGGACCCGCTATGTCGCCCGCGCCATGCACTGGACCGAGGAAGCCCGCAAGGAACATGAATCGATGGGGTTCCACGAAGGCTGGGGCGCGGCCGCCGACCAGCTGGAGGAACTGGCGAAGACTTTGTGACAGGAGGATCTCATGGAACCGACCATCTATCTGTTCTTCAAGGGCAATTGCCTGGAGGCGATGACCCGCTACGCTGATGTCCTGGGCGGCGAGATCACCGGCGTCTTCCGCAACCGCGACGCCGCGCCCGAGGACCGGATGCCCGGCGATCAGGACATGGTGATGAACATGGCGATGCGGCTTGGCCGCTCGACCGTCATGGCCTCGGACAATTCGGCCGAGATGTATGAGCGTCCGCAAGGCTTCTACGTCACCATCGAGACGCCCTCGCGCGACGAGTTCGACCGGGTCTTCGCGGCGCTTTCCGAAGGCGCCGAAAGCATCGCGATGCCGCCCGGCGAAACCTTCTGGGCCGAGCGTTTCGCGATGTTCCGCGACGGCTTCGGCACGCCCTGGATGCTCAGCTTCACCGGCGCGAAGGGCCAGCCGTCCTAGGCACGCGCCGCATCCGGCGGATCTGGGCGGGACGGCAGATCGCCGCGGGCGGCGGGCATTCCGACATCCGCCGCCCGGTCCCGCCGGCAGAGTGCCCGCCCGCCCCGGCCGGCGCCGCGCTGCCCATTGAACGCCCCGCGCCGCCCGGCTAGCTTGCCCCCGAACCGGTCCATGGAGGCACGCGAGATGAACAAACCGCAAAGCTGGGAAGCCCGCGCCGACGAATATTCGCTTTACGGATTTACCGACCTGCCAAGCGTGAACCAGCGCGGCGCGGTGGTGCTGACCCATGGCGAGGGGCCCTATGTCGTCGACGTGAACGGCCGTCGCTACCTGGACGCCAATTCGGGCCTGTGGAACATGGTCGCGGGCTTCGACCACAAGGGTCTGGCCGAGGCCGCCAAGGCCCAATACGACCGCTTCCCCGGCTATCACGCCTTCTTCGGCCGCATGTCCGACCAGACCGTGATGCTGTCGGAAAAGCTGGTCGAGGTGTCCCCCTTCGCCCGCGGCAAGGTCTTCTATACCAATTCCGGCTCGGAAGCGAACGACACCATGGTCAAGATGCTGTGGTTCCTCCATGCCAGCGAGGGCAATCCGCAGCGCCGCAAGATCCTGACCCGCTGGAACGCCTATCACGGCGTCACGGCGGTTTCCGCCAGCATGACCGGCAAGCCCTACAATTCGGTCTTCGGCCTGCCCTTGCCCGGCTTCATCCACCTGACCTGCCCGCATTACTGGCGCGAGGGCAAGCCGGGCGAGACCGAGGAGCAGTTCACCGCCCGCCTGGCCCAGGAACTGGAGGACACCATCCAGCGCGAGGGTCCCGACACCATCGCCGGCTTCTTCGCCGAACCGGTGATGGGCGCGGGCGGGGTCATTCCGCCCTCGGCGGGCTATTTCCAGGCGATGCTGCCGATCCTGCGCAAATACGGCATCCCGGTGATCTCGGACGAGGTGATCTGCGGCTTCGGGCGCACCGGGAAGCTGTGGGGCTGCCAGACCTATGACTTCATGCCCGACGCGATCATCTCCTCGAAGAACCTGACCGCCGGGCTGTTCCCGATGGGCGCGGTGATCCTGGGACCGGAACTGGCCGACCGCGTGCAGGCGGCGGTCGAGCGGATCGAGGAATTCCCGCATGGCTTCACCGCCTCGGGCCATCCGGTCGGCTGCGCCATCGCGCTGAAGGCCATCGACGTGGTGATGAACGAGGGGCTGGCCGAGAATGTCCGCCGCCTTGCCCCGCGGATGGAGGCCGGGCTGCGCGCGATCATGGAACGCAGCGACCATATCGGAGAGCTGCGCGGCATCGGCTTCATGTGGGCGCTGGAGGCGGTGAAGGACAAGGCGACGAAAACCCCCTTCGACGCGCATCTGTCGGTCAGCGAGCGCATCGCCAATACCTGCACCGACCTGGGCCTGATCTGCCGGCCGCTGGGGCAGTCCATCGTGCTTTGCCCGCCCTTCATCCTGACCGAGGACCAGATGGACGAGATGTTCGACAAGCTGGAACAGGCGCTGAAAAAGGTCTTCGCCGAACTGGGCTGAGCGCCGCGGGGCCGCGCGCCTCATCGCGCCCGGCCCGCCCAGGGCACCGCGCCAAGATAGTCCGCGGTCCCGGTGATGCGCAGCCCCTGCCCGGTCGCGTCGATCGCCAGCGCGCCGGTCTGCCGCAGGCTGACGGGATCGAAGAATAGGCAGGCCCCGGTGCCCTCGCGGCGGTCCCTGGGAACCGCCTCCGAGGCGATCACGATCCGGCCGGGCCGGCAGGCCTCCAGCGCGCGCAGGCCCGATCCCTTGCCGGTGAAATGCCAGACGGTCAGCCCGGCCTCCGGCCAGTCGATCCGCCGGTCCCGGCCGTCGCCCTGCCAGCCCGGCCGTGCCGCCGCCTGTTCCTGCGTGGCGATGTCGCCATCCTCCAACAGCCAGTTGCCGGCGACGAAGCTGCCGCCCGAGGGCTTGGACATCGCCCGGCCCTGCGGCGTCATCAACCCGGCGGCCTCGCCCTCGGGCGCGATCAGCAGGGCGGGCCGCTGCCCCGCCGCCCACAGGCCGGCCGAGCCCAGCAGCAGCAGCCAGCCAAGCGCCTGCCCGGCCAGCGGCAACGAGGGGCGCAGGCTTTGCCCGCGCCGCCAGCACAGCACCGCCAGCGCCGCGCCGAAACCCATCATCGGCAGCACCTGCCAGGGCGGCATCGGGATCGCCGTCACCGCACCATTCAGCCCGGCGACGGCTTCGGCCACCAGCAGCATCCATTTCGTGCCGATGCCCATCACCCAGATCGCCGGGCCCGCAAGGCCAAGCGGCGCCAGCAGCGCGGCGATCACCCCCGCCGGCATGACCAGCGTGCCCATGACCGGCACCGCCAGCAGGTTGGCGACCAGCCCGTATTGCGCCATCCGGCTGAAATGCGCCGCCGCGATGGGCGAGGTCGACATGCCCGCCACGAAGGACGACACCAGCAGCATCGCCACCGGCCGCAGCCACCACGGCACCCGATGCGCCACCGCCAGCCAGGGCCCATAGCTGAGGATCAGCGCGGCGGTGGCGGCAAAGCTCATCTGGAAGCCCGGCGACATCAGCGATTCGGGGCTGTAGATCAGGATCAGCACCGCCGCCAGCGCCAGCGTCCGCAGCGAGATCGCGCGCCGGTCGGCCAGGATCGCGCCCAGCATGACGGCGACCATGATGAAGGACCGCTCGGTCGCGACGCCGCCGCCCGACAGCCACAGATAGATCGCCGCCGCCGCCATGGCCGCCCCCGCCGCCAGCTTGTGCGTGGCCGGCGGCAGGCGCGCGCCCAGGCCCCCCGCCAGCACCAGCGCCAGCCGCAGGGCGTTGTAGACGAAGCCCGCCAGCATCCCCATGTGCAGCCCGGAAATCGAGATGATGTGGTAGAGGTTCGAGGCCCGCATGATCTCGTTCGTGGCCTCGCTGATGCCGGATCGGTCGCCGGTCATCAGCGCCGCCGCCACCGCGCCCTCCTGCCCGCCGATGGCCTGCTGCAACCCCGCGCTGATCGACATGCGCGCCCGGTGCATCCACCACATGCCGCCCTCGGGCGGGGCGACGGCCATGACCGGGTTGCGGGTATAGCCGACCGCGCCCAGCCCGCCGAACCAGGCATGCTGGCGGAAATCGAAGCTGCCCGGCGCGGCGGGTCCCGGCGGCGGACCCAGATGGCCGGTCAGCATCACCCGCTGGCCCAGGGGCGGCGGCTCGGTTTCGGCAGCCGCGCCCATCAGCGACAGGCGGACACGATGCGGCACGCGGTCGGGGGCGGTATTCCTCAGCACCACCTGGTCCAGGGTCAGCCGGATCCGGTCGCGGGCCGAGCGGTCGATCGCGACCAGCCGTCCTTCCACCGGGCCGTAATAGCGCCATTCCATCACCGGCGCCGCGACCATGGCGGAACGCGCCGCCGTCAGCCCCAGCCCCAGCACGACCAGCACCACCATCGCCGCGCCCAGCCGCAGCATGTCGGCCAGGCCCCAGCCGATCCGGCCGCGCGCGGCCAGCCGCGGCGCGGCAAGCGCCAGCAACAGGGCCGGAAGCCCGGCCGCGGGCAGGACCATCAGCATGGGTCCCGCCCAGAAACCCGGCGCGGCGAACCACAGCCCGATCCCCGCCGACATCCAGACCGGCACCCACAGGAACAGCCCCGCCCGGCTGATCGCCGCCGGGCGGGGTCGGCGCATGGCTCCTGCCGGAACAGCCGGCCGGGACGGAGCGTTTCCCGGCCGTGCTGCCTGCGTTGCAGACGCCGCAATGCCCGAAAGGGCAGACATTCTTGTCCTTTCCCGACCGCTTCTCTATCACTCGCGCAAAGAATGGCATGGGCGGCTTACCAAAAGGTTAACGCGCGTCCTCCTCCAGCGACTGCAAATTCAAAGGCTTTGATGTCCCAGACCCCCCCTGTCGTCACCCGTTTCGCCCCTTCCCCGACCGGCTATCTGCATATCGGCGGCGCGCGGACGGCGCTGTTCAACTGGCTCTATGCCCGCGGCCGGGGCGGGAAATTCCTGCTGCGGATCGAGGATACCGACCGCGCGCGCTCTACCCCCGAGGCGACGGCGGCGATCCTGAAGGGGCTGGAATGGCTGGGGCTGAACTGGGACGGCGAGCCGGTCAGCCAGTTCGCCCGCAAGGACCGCCATGCCGAGGTTGCCCGGCAGATGCTGGCGGCGGGCACGGCCTACAGGTGCTTCTCGACCCCCGAGGAAATCGCCGCCTGGCGCGAGGCGAACCCCCGCCAGCCGTTCCAGAGCCCCTGGCGCGACGCCACCGACCTGCCGGACGCGCCCCATGCGATTCGCCTGCGGGCGCCACGGACGGGCGAGACGGTGATCGAGGACGCCGTGCAGGGCCAGGTCCGCGTCGCCAACGACCAGCTGGACGACATGGTGCTGTTACGCAGCGATGGGACACCGACCTACATGCTGGCCGTCGTGGTGGACGACCACGACATGGGCGTGACGCATGTGATCCGGGGGGACGACCACCTGACCAATACCGCGCGGCAGATCCAGATCTATGACGCGATGGGCTGGCCGCGCCCGGTCTTCGCCCATATCCCGCTGATCCATGGCGAGGACGGCAAGAAACTGTCCAAGCGCCATGGCGCGGTGGGGCTGCACGAATTCGCGGCGCTCGGCTATCCGCCGGCGGCGATGCGCAACTATCTGGCGCGGCTGGGCTGGAGCCATGGCGACGACGAGCTGTTTGACGACGCGCAGGCCCGCGAATGGTTCGACCTGCCCGGCATCGGGCGGGCGCCCGCGCGGCTAGACTTCAGGAAGCTGGAACATGTCAGCGGCCACCATATCGGCGCGATGGAAGACGCCGCGCTGCTGGCGCTGCTGCAGGATTTCCTGCGCGAAACCGGCGCCCCGGCCCTGACGGACCGCCAGCGGCAGCGGCTGGAAGCGGCGCTTCCGGCCTTGAAGGAAAAGGCGAAAACCCTGCCCGCCCTGCTGGACCAGGCCCGTTTCGCGCTGATCGAGCGGCCGGTCGAGATCGACGAGAAAGCAGACAAGTCCCTGGATTCGGTATCCCGTGGTATGCTGAAATCGTTGACTGCCGCATTGCAGCATGCTAGCTGGACCCGCAACGAGCTGGAGCAGGCGGCGAAGACGGTCGCCGAGGAAAATGGCGTCGGATTGGGCAAGATCGCGGGCCCGCTGCGCGCCGCTCTGGCCGGACGGACCGCCACTCCCAGCGTGTTCGACATGATGACGGTGCTAGGCCGCGAGGAATCGCTGGCCCGGCTTCAGGACCAGACCGAATTGGCAGGCTGAAGCCTGCTCTCACATGCCAGGGCCGCCCCGAGCAAAAGGATGGATGGCCTGGCTCAGCCGGAAAGGACGTTTAGATGGCCGAACCGAACAAGGCGACACTGCGCATCAAAGGGGCCGAATACGAGCTGCCGATCCTGACGCCGACCATCGGGCCCGAGGTTCTGGATATCCGCAAGCTCTATGGCCAGGCGGATGTGTTCACCTACGATCCCGGTTTCACCTCGACGGCAAGCTGCGATTCGACGATCACCTTCATCGACGGCGACAAGGGCGAGCTGTGGTATCGCGGCTATCCGATCGAGCAGCTGGCCGCCAAATCGCATTACCTGGAAGTCTGCTACCTGCTGCTCTACGGCGAATTGCCGACCGAGGCGCAGATGGTCGATTTCGAGAACCGCGTCACGCGCCACACCATGGTGCATGAACAGATGCACAACTTCTTCCGCGGCTTCCGCCGCGATGCGCATCCCATGGCCACGATGGTCGGCGTCATCGGCGCGATGTCGGCCTTCTATCACGATTCGACCGACATCAACGACCCCTGGCAGCGCGAGGTCGCCGCGATCCGGCTGATCGCCAAGGTGCCGACCATCGCCGCGATGGCCTACAAGTATTCCATCGGCCAGCCCTTCGTCTATCCGCAGAACGAGCTGGATTATGCCAGCAATTTCCTGCACATGTGCTTCTCGGTCCCGGCCGAGAAATACAATGTCGATCCGGCCCTGGCCCGCGCCATGGACCGCATCTTCACGCTGCATGCCGATCACGAGCAGAACGCCTCGACCTCGACCGTGCGGCTGGCCGGATCGTCGGGGGCGAACCCCTTCGCCTGCATCGCCGCCGGCATCGCCTGCCTGTGGGGTCCCGCCCATGGCGGCGCCAACCAGGCCTGCCTGGAGATGCTGCGCGAGATCGGCAGCGTGGAGCGCATCCCCGAATATATCGGCAAGGCCAAGGACAAGGACGATCCGTTCCGCCTGATGGGCTTCGGCCACCGGGTCTACAAGAATTTCGACCCGCGCGCGAAGGTGATGAAGGAATCGGCCGACGAGGTGCTGGACCTGCTGGGCGTCCAGAACAACCCGACGCTGCAGGTCGCCAAGGAGCTGGAGCGGATCGCGCTGGAGGACGATTACTTCGTCTCGAAGAAGCTCTATCCGAACGTGGATTTCTACTCGGGTATCATCCTCGAGGCGATGGGCTTCCCGACCTCGATGTTCACGCCGATCTTCGCGCTGTCGCGCACGGTGGGCTGGATCGCGCAGTGGAAAGAGATGATCGGCGATCCGCAGAACAAGATCGGCCGTCCGCGGCAGCTCTATGTCGGCGCCGAGAAGCGCGACTATGTGGATGTCGCGAAGCGCTGATCGCGGCGGCAGGCGATGCGAAGGGGGCCGGGCGGCCCCCTTTTTCGTGACCGGAGGCGCGCAGGGGACGGCGGATCTTGCGCGCAAGGCGGGGCTTTGGCATGGAGCCTGACATGAGTGACACGCATCAACAGACGGGCGCGCAGAAGCTGGCGCTGGTGACAGGGGCCTCTCGCGGGCTGGGGGCGGCGCTGGCCGAGGGGCTGGCGGCGCGGGGCTATCACATCCTGGCCGTGGCCCGGACGGTCGGCGGGCTGGAAGAGCTGGACGACCGCATCCGCGCAGCCGGGGGCAGCGCCACGCTGGCGCCGATGGACGTGGCCGAGGCCCCGGCCATGCAGCAGATGGTGCAGGCCATGGCCGAGCGCTGGGGCGGGCTGGACCTGTGGGCGCATTGCGCGATCCATGCCGCGCCGCTGTCGCCGGTGCCGCATATCGACGGCAAGGACTGGTCGAAATCCGTGCTGGTCAATCTGGAGGTGACGCGCGGGCTGATCGCCCTGCTGGAGCCCCTGCTGATCGCGCGGCAGGGCACGGCGCTGTTCTTCGAGGATGCGCGCGGCGGGGCCAAGTTCTTCGGCGCCTATGGCGCGACCAAATCCGCCCAGATCGCGCTGGCCCGCAGCTGGCAAGCCGAGGCCGAGCGGATCGGGCCGCGGATCGTGATCGACAGCCCCGCCCCGATGCCCACCGCCCTGCGCGCGCGGTTCTTCCCCGGCGAGGACCGCGGCGCCCTGACGCCCTGCAAGGCCGAGGCCGAGCGGATCCTGGCGGCGCTTTAGAATTTTCCCGGGGAATTGCGTCCCGCGACGGCGGGGGGCTTCGCGCCCCCCGCACCCCCCGCGGGGTATTTCGACAACGAAGAAGCTTCAGGTCAGGGGAGCGGTCGCCTGGGCCAGCCAGTCGCGGCTTAGGGGATCGAGGAGCGGCGAGATCTCGGCGCGGACGCGGGCGTGATAGGCGTCGAGCCAGGCGATCTCGTCGCGCGACAGGCTGGCCAGGTCGATCAGGCGGCTGTCGATCGGGCAGAGCGTCAGCGTCTCGAAGCCCAGCATCTGGCGGCCGGGTTCGGATTCGGCCTCGGTGACGGCGACCAGGTTCTCGATGCGGATGCCGAAGGCGCCCTCGCGGTAACAGCCGGGCTCGTTCGAGAGGATCATGCCGGGCTCCAGCGGCAGGTCGCTGGCGCGGCTGATGCGCACCGGGCCCTCATGGACGCAGAGCGCCGCGCCGACGCCGTGGCCGGTGCCGTGGTCGTAGTCAAGCCCCGCCATCCACAGGAACTGCCGCGCCAGCGCGTCGATATGGGCGCCGGCCACGCCGCGCGGAAAGCGCGCGCGGCTGAGCGCGATCATGCCGCGCAGGACCGCGGTATAGGGGGCGCGGGCCTCGGCCGGGGGGGCGCCGAGCGGCAGGGTGCGGGTGATGTCGGTGGTGCCGTCCGCATATTGCCCGCCCGAATCCAGGAGCAGCAATTCGCCTTCCCGTAGGCGGCGGTTGCTGGCGCGGGTGACGCGGTAATGGACGATGGCGCCGTTCGGGCCGGTGCCGCAGATCGTGTCGAAGCTGATGTCGAGGATGCCTTCCTCCCGGCGCAGCGCCTCGAGCTTCTCGACCAGGTCGATCTCGGTCAGCGAAGCCACCTGCTGCGCGTCGAGCCAGGCGAGGAGCCGGATCATCGCCACCGCGTCGCGGCGGTGGGCGGCGCGCATCCCGTCCAGTTCGGCCGCGTTCTTGCGCGCCTTGGGCAGGATCGCCGGGTCAGGCGCGCGGGCGATCGGGGTGCCGGCGGCCTCGACCAGGCGGAAGGCGGCCTCGGGGGCGGTGGCCGGGTCCAGCCGCACCGGGCCTTCCAGCGCGCCAAGCGCGGCCGAGAGGCCCTCGGGCGGCAGGATCGAGACCTCGTTGCCCAGCCGCGCCCGCAAGGCGTCGTCGAATTTCGCCGGGTGGGCGAAAAGCGAGACATGGCCGTCATCGCCCAGCACCGCGAAGCCCTGCACGACCGGGTTCTTGGGCAGGTCGCTGCCGCGGATGTTCAGAAGCCACGAGATCGAATCGGGCAGCGACAGAAAGGCCGCCGCCTGCCCGGCATCGCGCAGCGTCGCGGCCAGGCGGTGGCGCTTGGCATGGGCGCATTCGCCCGCCAAGGCATCGTCATGGGGCCGCGCCTTGCCCAGGGGCGGCGGCGGGCGGTCGGTCCAGACGGCATCCAGCGGGTTTTCGTCCAGCGCCACCAGCCCGATGCCGCTGTCCGCCAGCCCCTTCTCCATCGCCTCGATCTCGGAGCGGGTATGCAGCCAGGGATCGAAGCCGATGCGGCCGCCCTCGGGCAGCGCCTCGGCCAGCCAGGCCGAGGGGCGGGTCTCGGGCCAGGGAACCGGGGTGAAGCAGTCGAGGTCGATCTGCGACTTCACCTGCACCCGGTAGCGGCCGTCAATGAAGACCCCGGCGCGATCCGCTGTCACGATGGCGAAGCCCGCGCTGCCGGTAAAGCCAGTCAGCCAGGCCAGCCGCGCATCGGCATCGGCGACATATTCGCCCTGATGGGTATCGGCGCGCGGCACGATGAAGCCGTCCAGCCCCAGCGCCGCCAGCCTTTCGCGCAGGGCGGCAAGGCGGGCGGGATGGTCGCCGCCGCCGGCGGGGTCGTCAAAGCTCTGGAACATCGGGCCTCACAGGGTGATGGGTTTCAGGACCTCGGGCTCGATCACCTCGACGCCGGGCAACCCGTCGCGCAGGGCCTCGGCCGATTGCTCCAGCAGCGGGAAGGTCTTGTAATGACAGGGGATCACGGTCCTGAAGTCGAAATATTTCCGGGCCGCGAAGGCGGCGCGCTTCATGTCCATGGTGAAATGGCCGCCGGCGCAGAGGATGCCGATGTCGGGCTGGTGATATTCGCCCATCCAGCCCATGTCGGCCATGATGTCGGTATCGCCCGAGACATAGATCACATGGCCCTCGCCCGCGATCATGTAGCCCGATTCGTGGCCCGCATAGACCGGCCCCTCGGGCCCGTCGAGCGAGCTGGAATGGCTGGCATTGACCATCGTGACCTGCGCGCCGCCCAGATCGACGGTGCCGCCCTTGTTGAAGCCGATCCCCTCGATCCCGTGGCGGTTCTGCCAGAAATTGATCAGGTCATAGATGCCGGCGGCGGGGATCTTCAGTTCCTTGGCGATGGCAAGCGTGTCGCCGCTATGGTCGCCATGGCCATGGGTCAGCAGGATATGGGTGGCGCCCCGGATCGCCTCGTCGCGCCGGTCCTCGGGGAAGACGGGGTTTCCCGACAGCCAGGGGTCGATCAGGATGACGGCATCCTCGATTTCCAGCCGGAAGCCGGAATGTCCAAGCCAGGTCAGTTTCATCGCTGCCTCCACAAATCGCGTTCGGGGGCAGGTTAGCGGCAGGCGGCGCGGCTGACCAGCGGGGCGGGGCGCCTAATGGTCGTCGTGGGCGTGGTCGCAGTCGATGACGAAGCGCTTGTCGCAATAGCCGCATTCGACCCAGCCGGTGTCGCGCGGGATCGGCAGCCAGACGCGCGGATGGCCAAGGCCCGCCGCCTCGTCGCCGTCGCAGGCGACCTTCCAGCTGGTCACGATCTGGGTTTCGGGCGCGGCGTGTTCCGGGCGGGCAGCGGTCATGGCGGTTCCTTGAGCTTTGACGCGAAACGCGGGATATGTCGGGCTGCGATATTAGCCGGAGGACAGGCCGGATGCCAGACGGATCGACAGCCAGGAACGCCATCCAGATCACGGGTTTGCGGAAGACCTATGCGGCCAGCGGCAACGCGCCCGCGAAACAGGCCCTGAAGGGCATCGACCTGGCGATCCCCGCCGGCTGCATCTTCGGGCTTCTGGGGCCGAACGGGGCGGGGAAATCGACGCTGATCAACATCCTTGCGGGGCTGGTCAACAAGAGCGCCGGGCATGTCACGATCTGGGGCTTCGACCAGGACGTGAACCCGCGCCAGTCCCGCGCCGCCATCGGGGTGATGCCGCAGGAGTTGAACATGGACCCGTTCTTCACCCCGCGCGCCAGCCTGGAGGTTCAGGCGGGGCTCTATGGCGTGCCCAAGCGCGAACGCTGGACGGACGAGCTGCTGGAGTTGGTCGGGCTGACCGACCAGGCCGAGGCCTATGCCCGCAACCTGTCGGGCGGCATGAAGCGGCGGCTGCTGCTGGCCAAGGCGCTGGTCCACCGCCCGCAGATCCTGGTGCTGGACGAGCCGACCGCCGGCGTGGACATCACCCTGCGAGAGATGCTGTGGGCCAATGTGCGCAAGCTGAACCGGCAGGGCATGACCATCATCCTGACCACGCATTACCTGGAGGAAGCCGAACAGATGTGCGACGAGATCGCCATCATCAACCATGGCGAGCTGGTCGTGCGGCAGGCGACGCGCGCGCTGCTGGGCGGGATGGACGGCAAGACGCTGGTGATCGACGCGGGCGGCCGGGTCGCCCTGCCCGCGCTGCCCGAGGGCGCCCGGCCGGAATGGCGCGCCGACGGGCGGCTGGCGATCAGCTATCCGCCCTCGCGCATCCGGGCCGATGCGCTGCTGGATGCGCTGCGCGGCGCGGGCGTGCCGATCCTGGACGTGGCCAGCGAGCAGCCCGACCTGGAGGATGTCTTCGTCGAGATGACGCGGGGCTGAGGCTGACGGGGGGCCGAACCTGACGCGGGGCTGAGACCGGCCTCGCCGCCCGTCAGCCCGGCCGCGACAGCATCGGCCCCATGAGCCGCCCGCCCAGGATGTGCAGGTGGAAATGCGGCACCTCCTGCACGCCATGTTCGCCGGTATTGGTGATGGCGCGGAAGCCCTGGCCGCCGCTTTCCGGCCCGATCCCCTCCATCGCCACCACCTGGGCACACAGCCGGGTGAAGCCGACGATCTCGGCATCCGAGGCATTGGCCGCGAAATCGTCATAGCTGACATAGCGCCCCTTCGGGATCACCAGCACATGGCTGGGCGCCTGCGGGCGGATGTCGCGGAAGGCCAGCGCGTGGTCGTTCTGGGCGACGGTATCGTTCGGGATCTCGCCGCGCAGGATCTTCGCGAAGATGTTGTTGTCGTCATAGGCGGGTGCCATCGGCGGGTCCTTTCCTCAGTCGTCGAAAAGATGCGGGATCTGCGCCAGATCATGCGCGGATTCGGGGGCGATATCCAGGAAGCGCTGGATCGCCTGGGCATTCTGCTGGGCGGACCGGCCGGGCGCGATCACCTCGAAACGGTTGAATTCCATGTCGCGCAGCCGCTCGGCCTCGTGTTCCAGGTCGTCGCGCACCACCGGCAGCAGCCGGGCCACGACCTCGGGCGGGGTGGTGGCACCGGCAAGCCCGATCCGCGACATGTGGCCGCGCAGGTAGTCGTCGTCGAAGGGGCTGTCGACGAACAGGATCCGCGTCTCGGCCCGGTCCGAGGCGAAATCCGCGATCAGCGACAGCGCCGAGGGGTCCAGGCACAGCACCAGCTGCTGCGATTCCAGCTGGTCGAACAGCATCTTGACCACTGCCCGCCGGTGCCGCTGCCGCTTGTCCAGCGACGAGGCGACCCCGCCCATGTCGGGCAGGTTGGCCTCCAGCTCGTTGAAGACGTAATCGACGGCGGGAATCTCGGTCAGTTCGCGGATGGCCTGGGTCAGGCGCTTGGCGACATGCCATTTCTTCGCGACGATCAGGTGGACGATGCGTGACCGGCCCAGGCTGCCCTCGGTTTCCCAGAAGCGCGGCGCGAAGCGGCGGCCGACGCGGCCGCGCCCGGTCAGGAAGCGGAACAGCCGCGGCCCCTCGTCCGAGATCGGGAACTGCGCGCCCGTCGTCTGCCACAGCGCCCCCAGCCGCTCGCGCAGCTCCAGCGCCTCGGGGCTGATCTTGCGCGCGAACAGATAGTCCTGGCGCAGCAGCAGGTCGAAATGGTCGTTATACAGCGTCACCGGCATCCCGTAATCGGTGAACATCAGGAAGGTCAGCGTGCGGGTGCGAATCTCGCGCCGGGGCACCAGATGGGCGACCAGCGTCTGGAAGAAGGTCTCGTCCGGGATCCAGGTGCCGGCGAAGAAGCGCATCACGTCGGGGCGCGCGTCGCAGAAGCCCAGCACGCGCTCGACCGTGTCGCGGCGCAGGCACCACCATTGCGACCCGATCATCACCTGCAGGTCGGCCGGGATGGCGCGTTGCAGGCCCAGGCGGCGCTGCAGGTTCATGTTGGCATAGAACAGCGCCTTCTGCTTGCGCTCGTTGAACCAGTGCCGATAGATCAGCCGCTCGGCCTTGATGCCGGTCTTGATCCAGTCGCTGGCGAAGAAATCGAAGCTCTCGATGAAGTCGCAATCCTCGGCATCCAGGAAATCATGCGCATATTCGGCCGATTTCACCGGCATGCAGTCGCCCGACAGCATGTAGAAATGCGTCGCCTGCGGAAAGGCGTCGGCGGCCGCGCGCAGCGCCTCCAGCGTGGCGGCGACCAGCGACCATTCGCCCCAGCCGCATTTCATCCGCTTGCGCACGAATGTCACGCCGGGATCGCCGGCCAGCGTCATGCGGATGGTGCGGAAATCCTCGGCGCTGGCGCGGGCGTCGAAATGGATCGAGACATAGTCGCCCGAGGCCGTCAGCCGCCGCGCCTGCGCGATCACCCCCTCGGGGTCCTTGTGGGTCAGCAGGATGAAGGCGATGCGGGCCATGGCTTCAGGGAAAATCCTGACAATTGAAATCAATGCGACGGAGGGCGTTGATAAACGCGCGCCGATTTGCTTTTTGTCTCTAGCAATTTTCAACGCACGGGCAAGCCGTTCGGTCGGATACGGCCCCCCGGATGGCGCTTTGCCGGACTAGTGGAAGGTAAGACAGGATGGCATTTCCCGGCGTCTGGATGACCGAAAGCGAAAGCATGATCTATCGGGTGGTGCCGAAATGCGCCTGCTCGACCATCGGGCAGATCATGTTCTATTCGGATCATGGCCGGTTCTACGACGGCGACATCCACGATTCGACCGAAGGGCTGCACAAATGGTCCCAGGACCACAGCCAGCAGGCGATCGAGGCGGCGGTGCGCAAGGGCAAGGCGCCCAGCTTCACGGTGGTGCGCAATCCCTATGCGCGGATCCTGTCCTCGTTCTTCGACAAGATCGCCGGCATCCAGCGCAACGGCCGCCGCTATCGCGGCAACCTGGTGCCGCAGCTGACCCAGCGCTACGGTATCGACGTGGGCAGCCCGGAAAACGGCTTCGATTTCGACCAGGTGGCCAGCTTCCGCCGCTTCCTGCTGTTCGCCCGCGACACCATCCGCTGGCGCCGCCCGATGGAGCCGGACATCCACTGGTCGGCCATGTCGGGCCATATCTCGACCTTCATCGTCAATGGCGGCCATTACGACCAGATCTTCTTCACCGAGACCTTCAACGACGGGATGCGCAAGCTTCTGGACATGGCCCGGACGCCGGTGCCGGTCGATCTGGCCGCGGTGCCGCGCTTCAACGAATCCGAAGGCCACGGCCCCAAGCGCGCCCACAAGGTCAGCGATTATTTCGACGACCTGTCGCGGCACCTGATCTGGGAGATCTACAAGGACGATTTCCAGCTGTTCCGCTATGATTTCGACGACCCGGACAACAAGCTGCCCATCGGCGAGATCGACCTGGACGAGGTTCACGCCAAGCTGGGCCGCTGACGGCAAAAAGGGCGGCGCCGGCGCCGCCCCTTCCCCGTCAGCGGGGTGCCGTCACTCCAGATGGCTTTCCATGAACCACAGGTCCTTGTCCGCCACCCGCGAGGCGGCGGTGAAGATGTCGGCGGTGTCGGCATCGCCCGCCTCGTCCGTGGCATCGATGGCGGCGCGCAGCTTCTCTCCGTGATCGCGCATCCGCGCGCAGATCTCGCGGATATGGTCGGCGGATTTCGTCAGGTCGGTCGGATAGGCCTTCAGCGTGCTGGTCTTGGCGACCACCTCGGCGGTTCCCTCGGCCACGCCGTCCAGCTGCTGCACGCGCTCGGCGAAGATGTCCAGATGCTCTTGCAGGTTGGCATGGACGCTGTCGAACAGCTCATGCACGGCGATGAAGTTCGGCCCCTTCACGTTCCAATGCGCCTGCTTCACCGCCAGGGCCAGCGCCAGCCCATCGGCCAGCCGGGCGTTCAGCTCGGAAATCGCGGTCTTGCGGGCATTGTCGGTCAGCCCCTTGATATTGACGGCCATGATCGTCCCCTTTCTCGGAATTTCGACAGACCAACCCGCCCGGCCGCGCGCGGTTCCCGCAGGCATGGCCGACTTGCGCCGGCCGCATGGGCACCCAACGGAAAACGGCGCCTTCCAGGAAGGCGCCGTTTCCGAATGCCGTTGATCGGCGAGGGCCTGCCCGAAGGATCAGAGCGCGCCCTTGATGAAGGTCACCGCATCGCCGACGGTCTGGATGGTTTCGGCGGCATCGTCCGGGATCTCGATGCCGAACTCCTCTTCGAAAGCCATGACCAGTTCGACGGTGTCGAGGCTGTCGGCGCCCAGATCGTCGATGAACGAGGCGGATTCGACCACCTTGTCCTCGTCCACGCCCAGATGCTCAACCACGATCTTCTTCACGCGATCAGCGATATCGCTCATGTCATATCCTCACATTCGCGGGCATCCGCCCAATTTTTGCGCAAGCCATGGGCCTGCCTCAGCACAGGGCGGTTTCCCTGCTGCTAAGCGCGGGGATATAGCACCGATAAGCCGTCATGCAACCGCTTTTCAATGCTTTTACCCAGCACAGTTGCGCCGGCGCACAGCCGGTCAGATCATCGCCATGCCGCCATTCACATGCAGCGTGGCGCCGGTGACATAGCCCGCCTCGGCGCTGGACAGATACAGGACCGCGGCCGCGATGTCCTCGGGCCGGCCCATCTGCCCGGCCGGGATCTGGGTCAGGATCTTCGCCTTCTGCTCCTCGTTCAGCTTGCCGGTCATCGCGGTCTCGACAAAGCCGGGGGCCACGCAATTGACGGTGATGCCGCGGCTGGCGACCTCATGGGCAAGGCTCTTCGACATGCCGACCAGCCCGGCCTTGGCGGCGGCATAGTTGCCCTGCCCCGGATTGCCCGTGGCGCCCACGACCGAGGTGATGTTGACGATCCGCCCCCAGCGAGCCTTCATCATCCCGCGCAGCACCGCGCGGCTCAGGCGGAACACGCTGGTCAGGTTCACCTCCAGCACCTGCGCCCATTCCTCGTCGGACATGCGCATGAACAGGTTGTCCCGCGTGATCCCGGCATTGTTGACCAGGATATCGACCGAGCCCATCGCCTCGGCCGCCGCCTTCGGCAGCGCCAGCACCGATTCCGCATCCGACAGGTTCGCGGGCACCACATGGGCGCGCGCGCCCAAGGCTTCGGCCAGTTCCCGCAGCGGCGCCTCGCGCGTGCCCGACAGGGCGACCGTCGCCCCCGCCGCGTGCAGCGCCCCGGCGATCGCGCCGCCGATGCCCCCCGATGCGCCCGTCACCAGCGCGTTCCGTCCGGTCAGATCGAACATGACTGCCCCTTCTTCGTTGTCCAAATACCCAAAAGACCCGCTCAGCCCTTCAGCGCCGCGATATCCACCGGCACGCCGACATTCCTGACCACCGCATCCCTGGCGATGCGCTTGATCATGCCCGACAGCGCCTTGCCCGCGCCGATCTCCCAGAACTCGACCACGCCGGCGCCGGCCATGTTGGCGATCGATTCGCGCCAGCGCACGGTGCCGGTCACCTGCTCGACCAGCAGGCGGCGGATGGCGCCGGGCTCGATCACCGCCTCGGCGCGGACATTGGCGATCAGCGGCACGGCGGGCGGCTGGATGTCGACCCCGGCCAGGGCCTCGGCCATCACCGCCGCCGCCGGCTGCATCAGCACCGAATGGAACGGGGCCGAGACCGGCAGCATCAGCGCCCGCTTGGCGCCCGCCTCCTTCAGCGCGGCGGCGGCGCGCTCGACCGCCTCCTTGTGCCCCGAGATCACCACCTGCCCCGGATCGTTGTCATTGGCCGCCTGCACGACCTCGTCGCCCGCCACCTCGCGCGCGATGCGGTCCACCGTCTCGAAATCCAGCCCCAGGATCGCGGCCATCGCCCCCTGCCCGACCGGCACCGCCTCCTGCATCGCCTGCCCGCGCAGCCGCAGAAGCTGCGCGGTATCGGCCAGGGTCAGCGCCCCGGCGGCGCAGAGCGCGGAATATTCCCCCAGCGAATGGCCGGCGACGAAATTCGCGTCCAGGATGTTGAACCCCTCGGCCTCCAGCGCCCGGAAGGCCGCCATTGAGGTGGCCATCAGCGCCGGCTGGGCGTTCTGGGTCAGGGTCAGGGTCTCGATATCGCCGTCCCAGATCAGCGCCGACAGGCTTTCACCCAGCGCCTCGTCCACCTCGTCGAAGACATCGCGCGCCGCCGGATAGGTTTCGGCCAGTTCGCGCCCCATGCCCACGGTCTGCGCCCCCTGTCCCGGAAACACGAATGCCCGCATACGAGAACCCCCTCATCATGTGCTTATTGTCGTCCCGGCATATCGCGCAGACCCCGCCACCGCAACCGAACCGCGCCGGATGCGGCACGAAAAAGGGGGCCCGAAGGCCCCCGATCCGTCCGTCTGCCGGCAGGGACAAGGTCAGCCGACCAGTTCCAGCCCCGAGAAGAAGAAGGCGATTTCCTGCGCGGCGGTTTCCGGCGCGTCCGAGCCGTGGACCGAGTTCTCGCCGACCGACAGGGCGAATTCCTTGCGGATCGTGCCGGGGGCCGCGTCGGCCGGGTTGGTCGCGCCCATCACTTCGCGGTTCTTCGCGATGGCGCCCTCGCCTTCCAGGACCTGCACGACGACGGGTTCCGAGGCCATGAATTCCACCAGTTCGCCATAGAAGGGGCGCTCCTTGTGGACCTCGTAGAACTTGCCGGCCTGTTCCGGCGACAGCTTGATGCGCTTCTGCGCGATGATGCGCAGGCCCGCATCCTCGAACTTGGCGTTGATCTTGCCGGTCAGGTTGCGCTTGGTGGCGTCGGGCTTGATGATCGAGAGAGTGCGTTCGATGGCCATGGCTTTACCTTCATCCTTAGCGGCGGGCAAAGCCCGCCATGTCGATTTGCGCCGCCCGGTTAACAGGCTTGGCCGCGCCCGGCAAGCAGCGCCGCGCACAGGCGTTCGGAAGCGGATTTGAACGGATGTGATTTCGCGCTATGTCCTTTCGCGATTCCGACATAAATCTGTTCTATTCTTCGCCCGATCAATCAGGGGTGCCGCCGACATGCAGCCGCTTCGCAAGGGTCGCTATCAGGGCCGCCTGGCCGAAACGCCCACCGATCTCCGTGCCGCCCAACGCCTGCGCTGGCTGTGCTTCGTCGCGCGCAACGGCACGGCCGAGGATGACGGCACGCTGGTCGACGCCGACCACATGGACGCCGACTGCCGCCACATGCTGGTCGAGGAGATCGCGACCGGCCGGCTGGTCTGCACCTTCCGCTTCCTGCCCCTGGCCGGCGGGCACGAGATCGGGCGCAGCTATTCGGCGCAGCATTACAACCTGGCCTGCCTGGAAAGCTTTGAAGGCCCGATGGTCGAGATGGGGCGCTTCTGCATCCACCCGGAATGGCGCGACCCCAACATCCTGCGCATCGCCTGGGCGGCGATGACCCGCTTCGTGGACGAAAACGGCACCCGGCTGCTGTTCGGCTGCTCCAGCTTCATCGGGACCGAGCCCGACGCCCATGCCGAGGCCTTCGCCATGCTGAAGGAACGCCACCTGGCGCCGCGCCGCTGGCTGCCGCGCGTCAAGGCGCCCAACGTGTTCCGCTTCGCCCGCGCGCTGGCCCGCCGCCAGCCCGATCCGCGCCGCGCCATGGCCGCGATGCCGCCGCTGTTGCGCAGCTACCTGGCCATGGGCGGCTGGGTCAGCGACCATGCGGTGGTCGATCCGGCGCTGAAGACCATGCATGTCTTCACCGGGGTCGAGATCGGCACCATTCCCGATTCGCGAAAGCGCCTGCTGCGCGCGGATGCGCTGTGACGGCAGGCAACCCGCGGATTTTCTGATCGCCCGGCGGGCAGAACGCGGCCGCAGGCTTCGCCGACTGCCCGCGTTTTGACCCTTCAGCACATGATTTGCGCAGAACCGCCGGCACTGCCCGGATTGCGGGCATCCGGCCCCGGTGCCGCGATTGACCTTCCCCGGAGCCCGCCGCCCTGATGGGGGCATGTTCGACATGGGCGCCACCGGAATGATGCAGCGAAGCCGCGGAGCGGCGATGGTCCGCCTCGGGTCGCGCGGGCTTGTCGATCTTGCGCAATCGGGCTCGGCCAAGGCGATGCTGCCGCGCGTGACGGCCGGCCTGCCCGAGATCGTCTTCCTGAACACCTCGGGCGGGCTGGCGGCGGGCGACCGGCTGGAACTTGGCCTTGCGCTGGCGCCCGGCACCCGCGCCCTGGCCACCACCCAGACGGCCGAGCGCGCCTATCGCGCCGAAGGGGCGCCCGCCCAGGTCTCGGTCCGCCTGTCGGTGGGCGAGGGCGGCTGGCTGGACTGGCTGCCGCAAGAAACGATCCTGTTCGACGGCGCGAAACTCATGCGCGACACCAGCGTCGACCTGGCCCCCGGCGCCGGCTGCCTGCTGCTGGAGATGATCGTGCTGGGCCGGCTGGCCATGGGCGAGCGCCTGTCGCGCCTGGATCTGCGCGACCGCCGCAGCGTCCGGCAGGCCGGCTGGATCGTCCATCACGATGCCTTCGCGCTTGACGATGCCGGGCTGCCGCGCCTGTCCGGCCCGGCCATGCTGGGCGGGGCGCGGGCGATGGCGACGCTGGCGATGATCGCGCCCCACGCGCCCGACCTGCTGGCCCGCGCCCGTGCCGTCCTCGACGAGCCCGGCGTGACCGGGGCGGCCAGCGCGCCGCCCGGCCGGCTGGTCCTGCGGCTGCTGGCCGATGACGGCTGGCCCCTGCGCCGCCAGGTCAACCGGCTGCTGGCGGCGCTGCGCCCCGACCCCCTTCCCCGCATCTGGCAGGTCTGACGATGAACCTAACCCCCCGTGAACGCGAGAAGCTGCTGGTCTCGCTCGCCGCGATGGTCGCCCGCAACCGGCTGGCGCGCGGCGTCAAGCTGAACCATCCCGAAGCCATCGCGCTGATCTCCGATTTCGTGGTCGAGGGCGCGCGCGACGGCCGCTCGGTCGCCGAGCTGATGCAGGCGGGCGCGCATGTCGTCAATGCTGGCCAATGCATGTCCGGCGTGCCCCAGATGATCGAATCGGTGCAGGTCGAAGCCACCTTTCCCGACGGAACGAAGCTCGTCACCGTCCATCACCCGATCCGCCACGAGGACTGAATGAAAAGATTTTCTATCTTCGCCGTCGCCACGCTTCTGCCGCAGATGGCGCTGGCCCATCCCGGCCATGACCAGGGGCAATTCCTGGGCGGGCTGACCCATCCCGTCGGCGGGGCCGACCACCTGCTGGCCATGGCCGCGCTTGGCCTGCTGGCCGCGCAGATCGGCAAGCGCGCACTGTGGGCGCTGCCCATGGCCTTCGTCGGCGCGATGGTCGCGGGCGGGCTTGCCGGCTGGGCCGGGCTGCCCTTCCCCGGCGTCGAGCCGATGATCCTCGCCTCGGTGGTGATCCTGGGCGCGCTGGTCGCGATGGCGGCGCGACTGCCGCTGGCGGTGCTGGTGCCGGGCGTGGCGGTCTTCGGCTTCGCCCATGGCTGGGCGCATGGCGCGGAAGGGCCGGCGCATGGGCTGGTCCCCTATGCCCTCGGCTTCGCCATCGCCACCATGGCGCTGCATCTGGCGGGGATCGGCATCGGCCGGCTGCTGCAGCGCGGCACCCTGCTGCGCGGGCTGGGCGGCGGCACCGCGCTGGCCGGTCTCGCCCTGACCTTCGGAGGCTGAGCTATGTCCCCCGCCATCATCCCCGGCCAGATCCTGCCCGCCCCCGGCGAGATCGAGCTGAACGCGGGCCGCGAGCCCGTCACGCTGCTGGTCGCCAATACGGGCGACCGCCCGATCCAGGTCGGCAGCCACTATCACTTCGCGGAAACCAACCCGGCGCTGGATTTCGACCGCGCCGCCGCCCGCGGAACGCGCCTTGCGATCCCGGCAGGCACCGCCGTCCGCTTCGAGCCGGGCCAGACGCGCGAGGTCCGCGTGATCCCCTTCGCGGGCAGCCGCATCGTGCAGGGGTTCCGCAAGGACATCATGGGGGCGCTGTAGATGGCTGCGCGTCTTTCCCGCCCCGATTATGCCGCGATGTATGGCCCGACCACCGGCGACCGGATCCGGCTGGCCGATACCGAACTGCTGATCGAGGTCGAGCGCGACCTGACCATTCCGGGCGAAGAGGTGAAGTTCGGCGGCGGCAAGGTCGTCCGCGACGGCATGGGCCAGTCGCAGATCACCCGCGAGGGCGGCGCCATGGACACGGTCATCACCGGCGTCGTGGTCTTCGACCACCAGGGCATCGTGAA
This sequence comes from Paracoccus sigandri, assembly GCF_003709565.1. Taxonomy (GTDB): domain Bacteria; phylum Pseudomonadota; class Alphaproteobacteria; order Rhodobacterales; family Rhodobacteraceae; genus Paracoccus; species Paracoccus siganidrum. The sequence goes on from NZ_QNRC01000001.1 coordinate 174,705, forward strand.
GGCCGATGTCGGCCTGCGCGACGGCCGCATCGCCGGGATCGGCAAGGCGGGCAATCCCGACACCCAGCCCGGCGTGACCCTGGTGATCGGGCCGGGGACCGAGATCATCGCCGGCGAGGGCCGGATCCTGACACCGGGCGGCTTCGACTGCCATATCCACTATATCTGTCCCCAGCAGGTCGATCACGCGCTGCATTCCGGCGTCACCACGCTTCTGGGCGGCGGCACCGGCCCGGCGCATGGCACGCTGGCCACCACCTGCACGCCGGGGCCCTGGCATATCGCCCGGATGCTGGAAGCCTGCGCGGAACTGCCGGTGAATATCGGCATCGCCGGCAAGGGCAACGCCTCGCTGCCCGCGCCGCTTCAGGAACAGATCCGCGCCGGGGCCTGCGCGCTGAAACTGCACGAGGACTGGGGCACCACGCCTGCCGCCATCGACAACTGCCTGACGGTCGCGGACCAGATGGACATCCAGGTGATGATCCACACCGATACGCTGAACGAATCCGGCTTCGTCGAGGACACGATGGCCGCCATCGCCGGCCGCACGATCCACGCCTATCACACCGAGGGCGCGGGCGGCGGCCATGCCCCCGACATCATCCGCATGGTCGGCATGGCGAATGTGCTGCCCTCGTCCACCAACCCGACGCGGCCCTATACCGGCAACACCATCGAGGAGCATCTGGACATGCTGATGGTCTGCCACCACCTGGACCGCCGGGTGCCCGAGGACGTGGCCTTCGCCGAATCCCGCATCCGGCGCGAAACCATCGCGGCCGAGGACATCCTGCACGACCTGGGCGCATTCAGCGTGATTTCCTCGGACAGCCAGGCCATGGGACGGATCGGCGAGGTCATCATCCGCACCTGGCAGACCGCCGACAAGATGCGCCGCCAGCGCGGCCGGCTGCCCGAGGAACAGGGCGAAAACGACAACCTGCGCGCGCGGCGCTATATCGCGAAATACACGATCAACCCGGCCATCGCGCATGGCGTCTCGGCCCATATCGGCAGCATCGCGCCCGGCAAGCGCGCCGATCTGGTCCTGTGGTCCCCCGCCTTCTTCGCGGCGAAGCCCGAGATGGTGCTGGTCGGCGGCCAGATCAGCGTGGCGCAGATGGGCGACCCGAACGGCTCGATCCCGGTGCAGCCGATCTTCTCGCGGCCCATGTGGGGCCATGCGGGCCGCGCCTCGGCGCTGTTTGTCAGCAAGGCGGGGCTGGAGGCCGGCGCGGGCGACGGGCTGGGCAAGACCCTGATCGCGGTCGAGAACACCCGCAACATCGGCAAGGCGGACATGGCGCTGAACGATGCCATGCCGGAAATCGAGGTCAATCCCGAGACCTACGAGGTCCGCGCCGATGGATCTTTGTTAACTTGCGAGCCCGCGACGGAACTGCCGCTGGCACAGCGCTATTTCCTCTTCTGAGGGAGGACCACGACATGATCACGGCCAACAGCATCATCCGCAATGCCCCGGCGCCTTTCGACGCAGAGATCTCGCTGGATTACGAGGGCCGCCTGCTGCGGCGCCGGAAACTGACCTGTGGGGGCGACAGCTTCCTGGTCGACCTGCCCGAAGTCACCAGCCTGGAGGACGGCGACGCCTTCGAGCTGTCGGACGGCCGCCAGATCGTCGTGCGCGCCGCGCCCGAGCCGGTGATCGTGATCCGCGGCCACCTGGCGCGGCTGGCCTGGCATATCGGCAACCGCCACACCCCCTGCCGGATCGAGGCCGACCGGCTGATCATCCGCCAGGATCACGTGCTGGAGGCCATGCTGCGCCAGCTGGGCGCCGAGATCTGCCACAAGCAGCTGCCCTTCCGCCCCGAAGGCGGCGCCTATGGCCATGGCCGCACCTTCGGCCACGATCATGGACAGGATCACGATCACGGGCACGGGCATTCGCAGCACCATGACCATCCGCACGGACACGACCATGGGCATGGCCAGGCCACCCATCACCACGATCACGCCTGAGGCGGCGCGGCTGCGGCTGGCGCAAGTCCTGTCGCCCGCCTTCCCGGTGGGCGGCTTCGCCTGGTCGCAGGGGCTGGAATGGGCGATGGATGCCGGCATGGCCACGCGCGAGACCCTGCCTGGGTGGCTTTCCGACTGGCTGGACCACGGCGCGGGCTGGACCGATGCGGTGCTGGCGGCCCTGGCGCTGCGGCCCGGTGCCGATCACGCGGCGCTGGACGACCTGGCCCGCGCCGCCTGCCCTTCCAGCCAGCGGCTGGCCGAGACGGCCGAACAGGGCGCCGCCTTCGCCGCCAATATCGCCGCGCTGACCGGCCGGGTCCAACCGGCCGCAGCCCTGCCCGTGGCTTTCGGCCGCGCCTGCGCGCCTCTGCCGCTGCCCCACGCCGAAATCCTCGCGGCCTTCCTTCAAGCGCAGGCGGCGGCGCTGATCTCGGCCGCGGTGCGCTTCCTGCCGCTGGGTCCGCTGGAAGGCCAGCGGATGCTGGCCGGGTTGCAACCGGCGATCCTTCAGGCGGCGGATCGCGCCGCGGGCGCCGATGAGCTTGACCTTGCCAGCGCCGCATGGGGCGCGGACATCGCCGCGATGCGGCACGAAACGATGACAACGAGGATTTTCCGATCATGAGCCAGCACGGCCCCCTCCATGGACCCCTGCGCGTCGGCATCGGCGGCCCCGTCGGCGCGGGCAAGACCACGCTGACCGAACAGATCGCCCGCGCCCTGGCGCCGCGCCTGTCGATGGCCGTCGTCACCAACGACATCTACACGCGCGAGGATGCCGAGGCGCTGATGCGCGCGCAGGTCCTGCCGGCCGAGCGGATCCGCGGCGTCGAGACCGGCGGCTGCCCGCATACCGCCATCCGCGAGGATGCCAGCATCAACCTGGCCGCCATCGCCGACCTGAACGCCGCCTTTCCCGACCTGGAGCTGGTGCTGATCGAATCGGGCGGCGACAACCTGGCCGCGACCTTCAGCCCGGAGCTGGCCGACCTGACGATCTATGTCATCGACACCGCCGCCGGGCAGGACATCCCGCGCAAGCGCGGCCCCGGACTGGCGCGATCCGACCTGCTGGTAGTCAACAAGACCGACCTGGCGCCGCATGTGGGCGTCGATGCCGCGCTGCTGGAAAGCGACGCCCGCGCGGCGCGGGCTGCCCGCCCGGTGGTCATGGCCGCGCTGCGCCACGGCCGGGGCGTGGACCAGATCGTCGATTTCCTGATCGACCAGGGCGGGCTGCAGCCGCGCGCGGCATGAAACCGCCCTGAAAACAGGCAGATCGCCCGCGCTCTGCCCGCCCTCGGGTCAGCTTCTGTCCGGATGCCGCCGCGCCTGCCCGAATCCTGTTCAATTGCCCCTGATTGCCTCTTTCTGCAGATGCGAAGGCAATGACCTTCCACGGAATTTCAACAGGGACCCCGGCCGGGGCCGGGCGGAAAGGGGAAACATGACGAAGCTGACCGGAATGCTGATGCTGACCAGCGCCATCGCGCTGGCGGGCGGCGCATGGGCGCAAGAGGGCGAGCCGATCAAGATCGGCGTGCTGCATTCGCTGTCGGGCACGATGGCGATTTCCGAGACCACGCTGAAGGACACCGTCCTGATGATGGTCGAACAGCAGAACGCCAGGGGCGGCGTGCTGGGCCGCCCGCTGGAGGCGGTGGTGGTCGATCCCGCCTCGGACTGGCCGCTGTTCGCCGAAAAGGCGCGAGAGCTGCTGACGGTGTCCAATGTCGACGTGATCTTCGGCTGCTGGACCTCGGTGTCGCGCAAATCCGTCCTGCCGGTGATCGAGGAACTGAACGGGCTGATGTTCTATCCGGTGCAATACGAGGGCGAGGAAAGCTCGAAAAACGTCATCTATACCGGCGCCGCGCCGAACCAGCAGGCGATCCCGGCGGTGGAATACATGATGGAGGAGCTGGGCGTCGAGAAATGGGCGCTGTTGGGCACCGACTATGTCTATCCGCGCACCACGAACAACATCCTCGAAAGCTATCTGCAGGACCAGGGCGTCGCGCCGGGCGACATCTTCGTGAACTACACGCCCTTCGGGCATTCCGACTGGTCGAAGATCGTCTCGGACGTGGTGGCGCTGGGGGCGGACGGCAAGAAGGTCGGCGTCGTCTCGACCATCAATGGCGACGCCAATATCGGCTTCTACAAGGAACTGGCGGCGGCCGGGGTCTCGGCCGACGACCTGCCGGTCATCGCCTTCTCGGTCGGCGAGGAAGAGCTGTCGGGGCTGGATACGGCGAACCTGGTCGGCCACCTGGCTGCCTGGAACTATTTCCAGAGCGCGGACAGCCCGGAAAACGAGGCATTCATCGCCGCCTGGCAGGACTTCATCGGCAGCGACCAGCGCGTGACCAACGACCCGATGGAAGCGACGATGCTGGGCTTCAACCTGTGGGTCCAGGCGGTCGAGGCGGCCGGCACGACCGAGGTCGACCCGGTGCTGGAGGCCATCGTCGGGCTTGAGGTGCCGAACCTGACCGGCGGCACGGCCACGGTGCTGCCGAACCACCACCTGACCAAGCCGGTCCTGATCGGCGAGATCCGCGAGGACGGCCAGTTCGACATCGTCAGCCAGACCGACCCGGTGCCGGGCGACGCCTGGACTGACTTCCTGCCGGAATCGGCGGTGCTGGAGGCCGACTGGCCGGGCAAGAGCTGCGGGATGTGGAACAGCCAGACCGAGACCTGCGTGCAGGTGCAGTCGAACTATTGACGGACCCTGCGGTGGCGGCCCTTCCGCCACCGCCAGCCCCCTTTCGGAAAGGACCCGCCCCTCGTGACCCGCCCGCGCGCCCTGCCCCGCCTGCTGCTCGCCTGCCTTCTGGCGCTGATCCTGACGGTCCCGGCCCCGCCCGCCGCCGCCAATCCCGCGCTGGAGGCGGTCCTGGCCGAGAACCTGGACCAGATCGAGCGCCCCTCGCGCCGCACGGTCGAGCCGCTGGTGGCCGAGATCGCCGCGACCGGCCCCGAGGGGCTGGCGCTGCTGCGGGCCTGGGCGGGGCGCAGCCTGGGCCTGACCGATGACGGGCGGCTGCTGATCGTCACCGCCGAGGGCATGGCCGACGCGGCGACCGGCCAGCCCGTGACCGGCGCCGATCCGGCGATGCTGCGGCCCAATTCCGGCGTGCGCGGGGTGATCGAATCGGCCCTGGTGGCGGGCGCGATCGCGGATCCCGATCCGCGCCGCCGCGCCGCCGCGCTGGACAGCATCGCCCGGTCGGCCAGTGCCGCGCATCTGGAGGCCCTGCGCAACGCGCCCGAGGAAACCCTGCCCGCGCTGGCCGCCCGGCGCGAGCGGCTGGAAAAGCTGCTGGTGATCCAGTTCGACGACGATCCCGCCGCCCGCGTCGCCGCCATCCAGGACCTGGCCGGCGATGTCGGCCTGGATTTCCGCGCCGCGCTGAACCCGCTGCTGGCCACCCGCCGCATCGCCGTCCCCACAGAGCCCGACGGCCAGCCGCAGGGCGCCAATATCGCCCGCGAATTGCGCATCGGCAGCGAGGATTTCCCGCGCGAGGCGGCCGTCGCGCTGATGACCTCGGAGGGGCTGCTGGAGCCGCGCCTGACCCCGGCCCAGCAGCGCACCACGCTGGCGGCGCATATCGTCGACGGCCGGGTCGGCGGCGTGCCGGTGGCGGAGCTGTCCGACCCGGAGGCCCGCGACCGCGCCTATGAGGCGCTGGAGGCCGCCGGCGCCGTTCCCCCCGCCGCGACCGAGGCCGAGGTCGAGGCGGCGCTGGCCGCGACCCGCTTTCTCGATGTCTATGCCGAGGCCGACAGCAGCGTGACCGACGCCGCCCGCGCCGCGCAGACCCGCGCCCAGGTGCGGCTGGCGGCGATGAAGGGGATCGACCTGGGGCTGGACGCGCTGTCCTTGGCCTCGATCTATTTCCTGGCCGCCATCGGGCTGGCCGTCACCTTCGGGGTGATGCGGGTCATCAACATGGCGCATGGCGAATTCATCATGATGGGCGCCTATACCGGCTATGTCGCCCAGACCATGATCGCCGATCGCACCCTGTCGCTGGTCGTGGCGCTGCCGCTGGCCTTTGCCGTCACCTTCGCGGCGGGGATCGTGCTTTACCGGCTGGTGATCCGGCACCTGGCGCATCGCCCGCTGGAAACGCTGCTGGCGACCTTCGGGGTCTCGATCGCGCTGCAGCAGCTGGCCAAGAACATCTTCGGCACCCAGGCCCGCCCGCTGACCGCGCCGGGCTGGCTGGAGGGCGCGATCACGGTGAACGACGTGATCTCGATCAGCACGATCCGGGTGGCGATCTTCGTGCTGGCGCTGCTGTTCCTGGGCCTGTTCCTGTTCATCATGAAACGCACCCGCCTGGGGCTGGAGGTCCGCGCGGTGACGCAGAACCCCGGCATGGCGGCATCCATGGGCATCAACCCGGACCGCATCGCGATGATGACCTTCGGCCTCGGCTCGGGCATCGCCGGAATCGCCGGGGTGGCCATCGGCCTGTTCGCGCAGGTCACGTCGGAACTGGGCCAGCAATATATCGTCCAGAGCTTCATGACCGTGGTGGTCGGCGGGGTGGGCAATATCTGGGGCACGCTGGCCGGGGCGACGCTGATCGGCGGGCTGTCCAAGGTGATCGAATCCTTCAACCCGGCCAACACGCTGGCCGCGCAGACCTTCATGATCCTGTTCATCGTGATCTTCATCCAGTTCCGGCCGCGCGGGATCATCCCGACGCGGGGCCGGGCGGCGGAGGCGTAAATGACCCGCAAACCCTTCATCCTGCGCAACCCCTCGGTGCTGGTCGTGCTGGCGGCGCTGGCCGTCTTCACCGCCGCTGTCACGCTGCTGTCGCAAGCCTACGGGACCGGCGCGATCCCGACCTCGATGGTCAAGGTGCTGGGCAAGACCCTGTGCCTGGCGCTGGCCGCCGTGGCGATGGACCTGGTCTGGGGCTATCTGGGCATCCTGTCGCTGGGGCAGATGGCCTTCTTCGCGCTTGGCGGCTACATGATCGGGCAATGGCTGATGTATGCCCGGACCGAGACCATCGTCGCCGCCTCGCTGGCCAACAACCCGATCCCGCCCACCGCGCAGGAGCTGCAAGAGGCCGTCGCCAACCAGATCTTCGGCGTCGTCGGATCCTCGGACCTGCCGCTGGTCTGGAGCTTCGCGCATTCGCTGACGGCGCAGCTGGTCCTTGTCGTCGCGGTGCCGGGCCTTCTGGCGCTGGTCTTCGGCTGGCTGGCCTTCCGGTCGCGGGTCAACGGCGTCTACCTGTCGATCCTGACGCAGGCGATGACGCTGGCCCTGGCGCTGTGGCTGTTCCAGAACGACAGCGGGTTTCGCGGCAATAACGGGCTGTCGGGGCTGCAGAACATCCCCGGACTGGAGGGCGTCTCGCAGGCCAGCCTGTCGGTCTGGTTCCTCTGGGCCTCGGCCGCGGCGCTGGCGGCGTTCTACGTGCTGGCGGCCTGGCTGGTCAGCGGCAAGTGCGGCAGCGTGATCCGCGCCATCCGCGACGACGAGACCCGCGTGCGCTTCCTCGGCTATCCGGTCGAGGGCTTCAAGCTGGTGGTCTTCACCCTGGCCGCGATGATCACCGCCGTCGCCGGCGCGCTGTATTATCCGCAGGCCGGGATCATCAACCCGGCCGAGCTGATGCCCATCGCCTCGATCTACCTCGCCGTCTGGGTGGCGATCGGCGGGCGCGGGCGGCTTTACGGCGCGATGATCGGCGCCATCGTGGTCTCGCTGCTGTCCAGCTGGTTCACCGGCGGGCGCGCGCCCGACCTGCACCTGCCCGGCTATGTGGTCAGCTGGGTCGACTGGTGGCAGGTGGCGCTTGGCCTCGGCTTCGTGCTGGTGACGCTGTTCGCGCCCAAGGGCATCGCGGGCGTCTTCGACCGACTCGCCGGCTGGCGCCCGCCCGCGCGGCACGGCCGCGACCTGGGCCCCGACCAGGGATCGCTGAAGGAACAGGAGGCCAGGGCATGAGCGCGCTTCTGGAAGTCTCGGGCGTGTCGGTCAGCTTCGACGGGTTCAGGGCGATCAACAACCTGTCCTTCAATATCGGCGCGGCGGAACTGCGCGCGGTGATCGGCCCCAACGGCGCGGGCAAGACCACCTTCATGGACATCGTGACCGGCAAGACCCGCCCCGACGAGGGCCAGGTGCTGTGGGGCGCCGAATCCCGGTCGCTCTTGAAGATGAACGAGGCGCAGATCGCCCGCGCGGGCATCGGCCGCAAGTTCCAGCGCCCGACCGTCTTCGAGGACCAGTCGGTGACGGAAAACCTGACCATGGCGCTGAAGGCCAACCGCAACCCCTTCGCGGTGCTGGGCTGGAAACCCTCGGCGGCGTCCGGCGGGCGGGTGGCGGACCTGGCGGCCGAGGTCGGGCTGGCCGATCACCTGGCGCGCAAGGCGGGCGAGCTGAGCCACGGCCAGAAGCAATGGCTGGAGATCGGCATGTTGCTGGCGCAAGAGCCGCGCCTGCTGCTGGTGGATGAGCCGGCGGCGGGCATGACGCTGGCGGAACGCGAACAGACCACGGCGCTGCTGGTGCGGCTGGCCCAAACGCGCGCCGTGGTCGTGGTCGAGCATGACATGGATTTCGTGCGCCGCCTGAACTGCAAGGTGACGGTGCTGCACCAGGGCTCGGTCCTGGCCGAGGGCAGCCTCGACCATGTGACCCGCAATCCCGACGTGATCGAAGTCTATCTGGGGCGCTGAACGATGCTGGAAGCGAACGACCTGACCCTTCACTATGGCGGCAGCCAGATCCTGCATGGCATCGACATCGCCGCGCGGCCGGGCCGCGTCACCTGCGTGATGGGCAACAACGGCGTGGGCAAGACCTCGCTGATGAACCTCTTGGCCGGGCGGCATCCGCGATCCGGCGGGCGGATCGCCTTCGACGGGCGGGAACTGGGCCGGGTGAGCGCCCAGCAGATGGCGCGGATGGGCGTGGGCTATGTCCCGCAGGGTCGGGCGATTTTCCCGATGCTGACCGTGCGCGAGAACATGGAGACCGGCTTCGCCTGCCTGCCCCGCGCCGAGCGCCGCATCCCCGACGAGATCTTCGACAGCTTCCCGGTGCTGGCCGAGATGGCGCATCGGCGCGGGGGCGACCTGTCGGGCGGCCAGCAGCAGCAGCTGGCCATCGCCCGCGCGCTGATCACCCGGCCGCGCGTGCTGCTGCTGGACGAACCGACCGAGGGCATCCAGCCCAATATCATCGCCCAGATCGGCCGGGTGATCGCCGCGCTACGCGACCGGGGCGACATGGCGATCCTGCTGGTCGAGCAGTTTTTCGACTTCGCCTGGGACCTGGGCGACGATTTCCTGGTGCTGGAGCGGGGCCGGGCGGTGATGCAGGGCCCGAAGGCCGATCTGCGGCGCGAGGATCTTCACGCGCGGCTGGCCGGCCATGCGGATGCGGCCTGAGTCCCGGCACTGGCCCCCGCCCTGGCCCGCGCCGCCACAGCGCTAGCCGGCGGAATCCAGCGGCCGGTCCGCCCCGCGGGTGGCCGCGACCGCGGCGCTCAGCGCGATGGACAGGGTCATCATCGAGGACAGCGGCCGGAACCCCGCCGCCTCGGCCTCGGTCAGCACCAGGCACAGGGCGCGCTGGCGCAGATGCATGGCCACGCCGGGATCGCAGATCGCGACCAGCGCCGCGCCGGACGGGCGCAGCGCCGCGACGAATTCCAGCAGCTCCTGGCCGATCGGAGAGATCGCCATCAGCAGCACCGCGTCCCCCGGACGGATCGCCTGCACGCCCGGCAGGTCGCCGACCGCCCCGTGCAGGACCTGCGGCACCTCCATCCGGTCCCAGCCATGGCCGACCTGGGCCGAGATCGCGAAGCAGCGCCCGAAGCCGATATTGTGGATCAGCCCGGCCCGCGCCAGTTTCCGCACCGCAAGGTCGAACTCTGCCGGATCGACGGAATCGGCCATCCGGTCCAGCGACTGCCGGGCCGCCTCGATGAAATCGACCAGCAGCCCGACGGATTGCCCCTGCCCGCGCTGGCGCAGTTCGGCCAGCCGCTCGGCATAATCGGGGCGCGGCATCAGGAAGGGGCTGCGGAACAGGTTGCGCATCTCGGCATAGCCGGAAAAGCCCATCACCTGCGAAAAGCGCACCACGGCGGATGCCGGCACCCCCGCGCCGCGCGCGAAATCCGCCACCGTGGCCTGCGCCAGCCGCGCCTGGTGGCGGGCGGCGTAATCGGCGCATTGCCGCAAGCGGCGCGGCAGGGAATCATGCAGCTGTTGCAGCCTTTCGACAAACTGGTCCGTATTCAGCGGCGCGCCGCCATCCATCACACACCCCACTCGGCACCCGTTGCGCGGGATATTGCCGAGTGGCGTGACGTGTTTCCATCGGATTTACTGCAACCTATTGGCGACAGCGGGTTTTATGCTTCTATTTCAGCCGGGTAGGGTCAGCGTTTCCGCTCCCACCGGCCCGATTCCTCGGACCAGTATTCCGCCGGCACGCCGGCGGAAGTCAGCTGACGCCATTGCTCGCGCGCATGGCCGGTCGCCGACGAATCACCACCGTCGAAGATGATGCAGGCGCGCTGCAATCCCTCGCATTCGGCGGGCTCGACCGGGGCGCCGTCCAGCGCCAGTAGGCAGGCCGCCGCATTCGCCGCCGGCCCGTGCCGCCCGGCCACCGTCAGCAGCACCGGCTGGCGGGCGTCATGCGGACCGCCAGCCAGCCCGTGGGGCAGGAAGCCGTCGCCCTGCCACAGATGCTGGTCCAGCCGCTCCATCCGCGCGGGATCGGCGCCGCGCAGCTCGACCCGCCAGCCGGCCGACAGCGCCTTGCCGATCAGCACCGGCACCAGGCTTTCCGCGGGCGAGCGGGTCAGGTGATAGAACAGCGCGTTGCCCATCGACGCCTATTTCGCCTCGAAACGGTCGCGGATCAGCCGGTCCAGGGTCATCACGCCCCAGCCGGTCGCCCCCTTCGGCGCCAGTTCCGTGGCCGACGGCGGCAGCGCCACCCCGGCGATGTCGATATGCGCCCAAGGCTGGCCCTTGCGGATGAAGCGCTGCAGGAACTGCGCCGCGGTGATCGAGCCCGCCGGGCGGCCGCCGGTATTCTTCATGTCGGCCAGCCGCGACTTGATCAGCTTGTCATAGGCCGGGGCCAGCGGCAGGCGCCAGGCCCCCTCGCCCTCGGCCTTCGCGGCGGACAGGATCTGGCCCGCCAGCGCGTCGTCATTGGCGAAGACGCCGGCATTGTCGTGGCCCAGCGCGATGATGACGGCGCCGGTCAGCGTGGCCAGGTCGATCACGGCCTTCGGCTGGAACCGGGTCTGCGCGTACCACAGCACGTCGGCCAGGACCAGGCGACCCTCGGCATCGGTATTGACCACCTCGATCGTGTCGCCCTTCATGGATTTCACGATGTCGCCGGGCCGCTGCGCGCGGCCGTCGGGCATGTTCTCGACCAGCCCGACCAGCCCGACGACATTGGCCTTGGCCCGGCGCAGCGCCAGCGTGCGCATGACGCCCGCGACGACGCCCGCGCCGCCCATGTCCATGGTCATCTCCTCCATGCCGGCGGCGGGCTTGATCGAGATGCCGCCGGTATCGAACACGACGCCCTTGCCGACCAGCGCCAGCGGCGCCTCGTCGCCGCCGCCCTCCCAGCGCATGACCACGACATGCGACGGCGATTCGCTGCCCTGGCCCACGGCCAGCAGCGCGCGCATCCCCAGCTTCGCCAGCTCGTCCTCGTCCAGTACCTCGACCTTCAGGCCGATCTCCTCCATCGCCTTCAGGCGGTCGGCGAAATCGGTGGTGGTCAGGACATTGGCCGGCTCGTTGACCAGGTCGCGGGTGAAGAACACGCCCTCGGCCACGGCGGCGGCATTGGCGGCGGCCTTGGCCAGCCCCTCGGGGTCGCGGACCATGAAGGTCACGCGCGCCTTTTCGGATACCGGCTCCGCCTCGCCATTGCCCGGATCGGTGGCGGGATGTTCGGTCAGCCGCGCATCGTCGGCCGCGCCCTGGTGCGAGACGCTCTGCGGCGGCTCGGCCGGGATCTCGGCGGCGCCCGAGCCGCCATCCTCGGAAGTGGTGTGATAGGCCGAGAAATCATAGCCCCGCAGCGCCAGCCCCAGCGCGACCTCCTGCGCCCGGCGATGGGCGCCGGCCAGCACCAGCGTATGGCCCTTGCCCAGGCGCGCGCCGATGGCGGCCCCGGCCTTGCGCGCATCGGCCACCGAGGACGAGGGCGGCAGCGAGATCAGCTGCAGCGCCTCGGCCTTCATCGAGGAGGGAAAGGCCAGTTCCAGAAAACCGCCCGGCTTCAGCGCCTTGCCCTGTTTCGAGGCCAGCGCCCGGATCGCCGCCTCGCGCGCGGGGCGCGGCAGGCCGGCGGGAAGCCGCCCGCCCGGCCCCAGGATCACCGCCACGCGGCCCTCGTGCCCGGCCAGCTTCTCGGTGGCGGTTTCGACAAAGGTGATTTCGACAGGCTGGGTCATCGCGGCTCCTCACGTCTTGCTGGCCGGAAGCCTAGCCGCACCGCTGGCCCTTTTCCAGAGCCGCCCTTGCCGCTAATCAGGTGCGGCAAACCTGCAGGAAGGCCACGCCCCCGCGATGCCCCGGATCGACCGCTATATCCTCGGCCAGATGCTGACGCTGTTCGGCTTCTTTGCGCTGGTGCTTGTCTCGGTCTACTGGATCAACCGGGCGGTCAGCCTGTTCGACGACCTTCTGAACGACGGCCAGACCGCGCTGGTGGTGCTGGAATTCACCATGCTGACGCTGCCGCTGGTGATCTCGGTCGTCCTGCCGGTCGCGGCCTTTGCGGCCACCGCCTATGGCACGAACCGGCTGTCGGGGGAATCCGAGCTGGTGGCGATGCAGGCGGCGGGGCTGTCGCCCTGGCGGCTGGCGCGGCCGGTTCTGGTCTTCGGCGTCTTCGTCGGCCTCATGGTGGCGGTGCTGGTCCACGGGCTGGTGCCGATGGCCCGCGCCCGGCTGGCCGACCGCCAGGCCGAGATCGCCGAGAACGTCACCGCGCAATTCCTGCGCCCCGGATCTTTCCAGTATCCGACCGAAGGGGTGACGCTGTTCATCCGCGACATCGCCACCGACGGGCGGCTTCTGGACCTGTTCATCGAGGATGCGCGCGACCCGGCCAACCAGACCGCCTATACCTCGGAAGAGGCGCTGGTCGTGCGCACCGAGACCGGCCCGGTGCTGGTGCTGCTGCAGGGCATGGCCCAGAACCTGCGCCGCGCGGGCACCGAGGGGCGCCAGAACCTGTCGGTCACGCGGTTTTCCGAATTCAGCTATGACATCGGCGCGATGTTCAGCCTGCGCGACCAGCGCGGGCGGGACCTGCGCGACTATTCGACCTGGCGGCTGCTGAACCCCGATGCCGACCTGCTGGCCGCGACCGGCGCCCAGCCCGCCGATGCCCGGCGCGAGGCGCATGAGCGGATCGCCCAGCCGCTGGTCTCGCCCGTGGCGGCGCTGATCGGCTTCGCGACGCTGCTGATCGGCGGCTATTCGCGCTTCGGGGTCTGGCGGCAGGTGGTCTGGGCGATCCTGGGGCTGATCATGGTGCAGTTCCTGACCAATGCCGCCGCCAACCAGGCCGGGCGCGATCCGGCGATGTGGCCGCTGCTGTACCTGCCGGCGCTGCTGGGGGCGGGGCTGTGCCTGCTGCTTCTGTGGCTTGCCGCCCGGCCGCGGCGCCTGCGCGGCGCATCGACGGGGGGCGCGGCATGATCCTTGCGCGCTATGTCGCCCGCCGCTTCCTGCGCAGCTTCGGCCTGATCGCCGGGGTCTTCCTGCTGATCCTGCTGCTGATCGACATGATCGAGATGATCCGCCGCTTCTCGGGCCGCGACATCGGCCTGTCGGGCGCGGCGCAGCTGGCCGGGCTGAACATCGCCGGCAGCTTCTATTCGATCCTGCCGCTGGTCACGGTGCTGGGCGGGATCGCGCTGTTTCTGGGACTGGCGCGCACCTCGGAAATGGTGGCGATCCGCGCCTCGGGACGGTCGGCGCTGCGGGTCGTCGCCGCGCCCGCCGTGGCCGCCGCGCTGGTCGGCGCGCTGACGGTCGGGCTGCTGAACCCGCTGGTCGCGGTGACCGGGCAGCTCTTCGACCAGGCGGTGGCCGAGATCGAGCGCAATGGCCAGCAGACCGTCTCGATCGGCGACAGCGCCGTCTGGCTGCGCCAGGCGGTGCTGGAAAACGGCCGCGAGGCCGGGCAGGTCGTGATCCGCGCCAACCGCGCCAGCCCCGACGCGACCACGCTCTACGGCGCCACCTTCATGCTGTTCGAAAGCGAGAGCGGCCCCGCCCGGCGGATCGAGGCGCGCGAGGCGCGGCTGGCACCCGGCGAATGGCACCTGACCGGCGTGACCGACTATCCGCTGGACCAGCCCAATCCCGAGGCCGCCGCCCGCTCCAGCGAGACGCTGACGCTGGATTCCGACCTGACCGCGCAGCGCATCCGCGAGGGTTTCGGCCGCCCCGAGGCGATCCCGGTCTGGCAGCTGCCGGGCTTCATCCACGGGCTGGAGCGGGCGGGCTTTTCCGCCGCGCGCCACAAGGTCTGGTTCCAGATGGAGCTGGCCCGGCCGATGCTGATGGCGGCGATGGTGGTGATCGCGGCGGCCTTCACCATGCGCCATGTGCGCGGCACCAATACCGGCGGCGCGGTGCTGCTGGCCTTCGGATCGGGGATCGGGCTGTTCTTCCTGCGCAATCTGGCGCAGGTTCTGGGTGACAACGGGCAGATCTCGCCCACGATGGCGGCATGGGCGCCGCCCCTGGTCGGGCTGCTGCTGGCGCTGGGGCTGATCCTGCAACGGGAGGACGGATGACGGGCCATGCTGCGCTGAGAGGGCTGGCACGCGCGGCGGCGCTGGCGGGGCTGACCGGGGCGGCAGCCCTGACCGCCGCCCTGCCCGCCATCGCGCAGGCGGTCTTCGACGACACCGCCCCCACCGGCCCCTCGGCGCTGTTCACCGACTGGCAGTCCGAGCCCGCGCTGGCCCCCGCCGCCACGCCCCTGGGCGAGAACATCTTCGCCGACCGCACCCCGGCAAGCAGCCAGCTGGAAACCGCCGAGCCCGACACCCGCATCACCATCGGCGGCACGCCCGCCCCGGACGGCGCGGCGGCGACGGTGCTGGCCGACAGCGTCAGCCTGCAGGGCGACCGCACGCTGATCGCGGCCGGGGGGGTGGTGGTCTGGTACCAGGGCGCAAGGCTGGTCGCCTCGCGCATCGTGGTCGACGGCGCCAGCGGCGCGCTGACGGTCGAGGGGCCGATCCACCTGTCCCGCCCCGGCGCGGCGGACCCCGAATCCGACGCCATCCTGATCGCCGAACAGGCGCAGCTGGACCGCGAATTGCAGGACGGCATCATCCGCGGCGCGCGACTGGTCCTGGCCCGCGAATTGCAGCTTGCCGCGCAAGAGGCCGAGCGCAGCGAGGGCGGGCGCATCACCCAGCTGCGTCAGGTCGTGGCCTCGTCCTGCCAGATCTGCGCCAGCGATCCGACGCCGCTGTGGGAGATCCGCGCCCGCTCGATCACCCATGACGCCCAGACGCGGACGATCCGCTTCGAGCATCCGCAATTCCGCGCCTTCGGCCTGCCTCTGGCCAGCGCGCCCTTCACCCTGACCGCCCCCGACCCGACGGTCGAACGCATGTCGGGCTTCCTGCAGCCAGGCTTCCGGACCACCTCGAAACTGGGCTTCGGGGTCAAGATCCCGTATTTCCAGACGCTTGGCGACCATGCCGACCTGACGGTGACGCCCTATCTCTCGGCCAGCCGCACCCGCACGCTGGAACTGCGCTATCGCCAGGCCTTCGCGCAGGGGGCGACGGAATGGAACGGCGCGATCACCCGCGACGACATCCGGCCGGGCGAGACGCGGGGCTATCTGTTCGGCAATGCCGCCTTCCAGCTGCCGCGCGGCTATCGGCTGGGGATGCAGGTCCAGGCGGCCAGCGACCGGGCCTATCTGCTGGATTACGGCATCGCCGATGCCGACCGGCTGTGGAGCGGCCTGACCCTGACCCGCGTGCGCCCCGACAAGATGGTCTTCGCGCGGGTCGGCAACTATCACTCGCTGCGCGAGGACGAGGACAACGCCACCTCGCCCGCGCAGGTCGCCGACGCCATCTGGCTGCGGCGCTTCACCCCCGACCTGATCGGCGGCGAGGCGCTGATGGAATGGTCGCTGCACGCCCATCGCCGCCCCTCGAACGACGACATCGTCGGGCGCGACATGGCGCGCGGATCCTTCGGGCTGGACTGGCGGCGCTCGGAAATCCTGCCCGGCGGCTTCGTGGGCGCGGCGATCATGGGGCTGGACGCCGACCTCTATCGCATCGCCCAGGACAGCGAATATGACGACGTGGTCACCCGCATGGACCCGCTGCTGGGGGTCGAGCTGCGCTGGCCGCTGATCGGCCATTCCGGCGGCGCCACCCACCTGGTCGAGCCGGTGGCCCAGATCCTGTGGTCGCCGCGCGGCGGCAGCGACGACATCCCCAACGAGGACAGCCGCCTGATCGAATTCGACGAGGGCAACCTGTTCTCCGACAACCGCTTTCCGGGCTGGGACGCGCGGGAAACCGGGCTGCGCGCCAATCTGGGCGTGACCTGGACGCGGCTGGACCCGACCGGCTGGTCGCTTGGCATGACCGCGGGCCGGGTCTTTCGCGACCATCACGACGAGGTCTTCGCCGACAACTCGCCGCTGGCCGGGCGCAAGTCCGACTGGCTGATCGCCGCCAATTACGACAGCGGCAACGGGCTGGCGCTGGTCAACCGGGCGCTGTTCAACGATTCGCTGGAATTCTCGCGCAACGAATTGCGGCTGGGCTGGCTGCGCCAGGACCTGCAGCTTTCCGCCGGCCATCTGTGGATCGACAGCGACGAGGCCGAGGACCGCGACGAGGAGATCAGCGAATTCACCGCCCATGTCGGCTGGCAGATCGCCCAGGGCTGGTGGGCCAATGCCGAGACCCGCTATGATTTCGCGGCGGAACGGGCGCAGAAGGCCTCGCTGGACGTGACCTATCGCAACGAATGCGTGACGCTGGAAATGGGGCTGTCGCGCCGCTTCACCCGCACCGACACGGTCACGCCGGAAACCAGCTTCGATCTGTCCGTCCGGCTGGGCGGCTTCGGGGCGCAGAAAGACGGGCCGGGCACGGTGGCGCGGCGCAGTTGCTTGCGCTAGTCTGGCGCCAACGAACGATTTGGGGGCAGCAGATGCGGCACATCCTTTCCGGCATCGCCTTGGCGGCGACGATCACCTTCGGCAGCGTGCAGCCGGGATCGGCGCAGAACCTGTTCGAGCCGGTCGTCTATGTCAACGACGGCGCCGTCACCCGCTACGAGGTCCAGCAGCGCATCCGCTTCATGCAGGTCCTGGGCGCGCCCGACACCTCTGCGGCCGAGGCCGAACAGGCGCTGATCGACGACCGGCTGCGCTTCTACGCGGCGCGGCTGATGGGCGTCGAGGCGACCGAGGAGGGCCTGCAGTCCGGGCTGGAGGAATTCGCCGGCCGCGCCGGGATGGATGCCGCGCAATTCACCGCCGCGCTGGAACAGGCCGGGATCGAACGGCAGGCCTTCCGCGATTTCGTCAGGGCCGGCATCGTCTGGCGCGGCGTGGTCGGGCGCCGCATCATCCCCTCGATCGATGTCAGCGACGCCGAGATCGACCAGGAGCTGAAGCGCCGGATCGAGACCCCGATCATCACCCGCGTGCTGCTGTCCGAGCTGATCATCCCCGCCCCCGAGGGGCAGGAGGAAGCCGCGATGGCGCAGGCCACGCAGATCGCCCGCTCGAACCCCTCGACGCCGCAATTCGCCGCCGCCGCGCAGCAATATTCCGCCGCCGCCTCGGCCGAGGCCGGCGGGCGGCTGGAGTGGCTGAACATCGACAACCTGCCGCCCACGCTGCGCCCGATCATCCTGTCGCTGCAACCCGGCCAGACCTCGCAGCCGCTGACCGTGCCCGGCGCGGTGGTGCTGTTCCACCTGCGCGACCAGATCGGCACGGTGCGGGCCGGGGCGCGCGAGCAGGTGCTGGACTACATGACGCTGCGCATGGGCTCGGCCACGGACGCCGCGGCGCTGGCCGCCCGCACGCGCTATTGCGACGATCTCTATGTGCAGGCCGGCCCCGAGGCCGCCCCGCGGGTGCAGCGCCAGACCGCCTCGCAGAACGCGATCCCGACGCTGATCGCGACGCAGCTGGCCTCGATGGATCCCGACGAGGCCTCGGTGGTGAATTACGGCACCTCTGCCGATCTGGTGATGCTGTGTTCGCGCCAGCCGGCGCTGCTGGCCGAATCGGGCGCGGATGTCGCGGTGACGACCCAGGCGCCCGACGGCGTCGAGGCGGCGGTGCCCAATCCCGACGGGGTGCCCAGCCGCGAGGCCGTCCGCAACGAGCTGTTCAACCGCAAGGCCAATGCCGCCGCCGAGGCCTATCTGGCCGAGCTGCGCGCCGAAGCGGTGATCCGCCGCCCGTGAGCGCATCCCGCATCATCCTGACCTGCGGCGAACCCGCCGGCATCGGCCCGGAACTGGCGCCGCTGGCGCTGGCGGGGGGCGTCGACTTCGCCTTTCTGGGCGATCCGCGCCATCTGCCGCCGGACACGCCCTGGACCGAGATCCGCGACCCCTCCGACCCCGCGCCCGACGGCCGCCTGCCGGTCCTGCGCCACGATTTCGCCGCCCCGGCCACGCCCGGCCGCCCCGACCCGGCCAATGCGCCGGGGGTGATCCAGGTCATCGCCCGCGCCGTGGAGCTGGTCGCCACCGGCCGCGCGGCCGGGATCACCACGCTGCCGATCAACAAGCAGGCGCTGAAGGAAGGCGCGGGCTTCGCCTTTCCCGGCCATACCGAATACCTCGCGCATCTGGCCGGCGACGTGCCGGTGGCGATGATGCTGGCCTCGACCAGCATCGAGCCGCCCTGCCGGGTGGTGCCCGCCACGATCCACATCCCGCTGGCCCAGGTCCCGGCCGCGCTGACGCCCGCGACCCTGGAACAGGCGATCCGCCTCACACATGCCGCGCTGATCCGCGACTTCGCCATCCCCGCACCGCGAATCGCCATGGCCGGGCTGAACCCCCATGCCGGCGAGGGCGGCACGATGGGCCATGAGGAACAGGACTTCATCCGCCCGCTCCTCGACCGCCTGCGGGCCGAGGGCCTCGACCTCTCCGGCCCGCTGCCCGCCGACACCATGTTCCACGCCCCGGCCCGCGCGCGCTGCGACGCCGCCATCTGCGCCTATCACGACCAGGCGCTGATCCCGATCAAGACGCTGGATTTCGCCGGCGGCGTGAACGTGACGCTCGGCCTGCCCTTCATCCGCACCTCGCCCGATCACGGCACCGCCTTCGACATCGCGGGCCGCGGCCTGGCCGATCCCGCCTCGACCATCGCCGCGCTGCGTATGGCCCGCGACATGGCCCAGAACCGGCGATGAGCTTCATCTTGGCGCAAATATCCTCGGGGGGAGTCCCGAAGGGACGGGGGGCGGACAGCCCCCCCTTCGCCGCATGAGCACGATCGACAACCTGCCGCCGCTGCGCGAGGTCATCGCCCGCCACGATCTGCGCGCGAAGAAGCAGCTTGGCCAGAATTTCCTGCTGGACCTGAACCTGACCGCCAAGATCGCGCGGCAGGCGGGCGAGCTGGCGCAATGCGACGTGCTGGAAATCGGCCCCGGCCCCGGCGGGCTGACCCGCGGGCTGCTGGCCGAGGGCGCGCGCCATGTCCTGGCCATCGAGAAGGACGCCCGCGCCCTGCCCGCCCTTGCCGAGATCGCCGAACGCTACCCCGGCCGGCTGACCGTCCTGCATGGCGACGCGCTTGAGATCGACCCGCTGGCGCATCTGACCCCGCCGATCCGCATCGCCGCGAACCTGCCCTACAATGTCGGGACCGAGCTTCTGATCCGCTGGCTGACCCCGCCGGACTGGCCGCCCTTCTGGCAATCGCTGACGCTGATGTTCCAGAAGGAGGTGGCCGAGCGGATCGTGGCGCAACCGGGCTCGAAGGCCTATGGCCGGCTGGCGCTGCTGGCGCAATGGCGCAGCGACGCCCGCATCGTCATGACCCTGCCGCCCGAGGCCTTCGTGCCCGCCCCCAAGGTGCATTCGGCGGTGGTCCACCTGACCGCCCTGCCGCAACCGCGCTTTCCCGCCGATCCCGCGATCCTGTCGCGCCTCACCGCCGCCGCCTTCAACCAGCGGCGCAAGATGCTGCGCGCCAGCCTGCGCGGCCTGCATCCGCGGATCGAGGCGCTGCTGGAAGCATCCGGCATCGCGCCCACCGCCCGCGCCGAGGAAATCGACCTGGAACGGTTCTGCGCCCTGGCGCGCGCCCTGGCCGCCGCGCCGCGGGCCTGACGCAGCGCGCCCAGAACGGAACAAGGCCCTGCGCCTCGTCGCCGGATATCGACCCGACAAGATGCGAACAGGCCCGCCATTGATCCGGCGGGCCTGTTCGAGGTTCCAGAAAGGCAGGCTTCGGAAGGGCCGGTTATTCCGCGCCGTTTCCGGCGGCTCCGTCCCCGGCGGCTGCGGGCTCGGATCCGGCCGCCGGCTTGCGGCGGGTCCGGCCGGTCGTCGTCGTCGCGCGGGGCGTGCGCGGGGCACGCGGGGTGCGGCTGCGGGTGGGCTTTTCCTCGGTTTCCGGGGTCGCCACGCGGGCCGGCCCCTCATCCTCGCCTTCGGCTGCGGCCGGCGCCACCGCATCGGGCAGCGCGGCGCTGCTGCGGCGGCGCGGCGATTCGCGGCGGCGAGGGGCGGCAGGCGCCTGGGCTGCTGCCGCAGCAGGCTCGGTTTCGGTCACGGCGGGTTCGGGCAGGGCGGGCTCTGATGCCGCGGCCTCGGCTTCCGGCGCAGGGGCCGCAGCGGGCTGTTCCTGCAAATCGGGCTGACGCGGCTCGCGCGGGGCATGATCGCGCTGGCCGTTTTCACGCTGGCCGTTTTCGCGCTGGCCCTGCTCGCGCCCGCCATGATCGCGGGCGGCATTCTCGCGGCTGCCATTGTCGCGCCCACCATGATCGCGTCCGCCATTCTCGCGACCGCCACTCTCGCGACCATTGTCGCGGCCACCGCTGCCGGTCTCGTCGTCGCCCTGGCGCGGCTGCTGGTTCTGGTGCTGGGCCTGGCGCTCGGCCATCTCGCGCTGCGCCTCGCCCAGCATCCGCGTGTAATGCTCGGCATGCTGCAGGAAGCTCTGCTCGGCCACGCGGTCATTTGACAATTGCGCGTCTCGGGCCAGCGTCAGGTATTTGTCGATGATCTGCTGGGGCGTGCCCCGCACCTTGCCCTCGGGGCCCGAGCTGTCAAAGACGCGGTTGACGATATTCCCCAGCGAGCGCTGGCGGTTCGACTTGTTGCGCGAACGGGATTTCGATGATCTCATCAGTCTGTCTGTATATGTTCCAGAATGGTCTGGGTTCCAGGAAGGTCTGGACGGCGGTCAAAGCGGCAATGGCGGCCATCACCGCGCCTTACCGTTCAGCCCGGCTTGAACCTTGCAGGGCGCATGGCGCACCCGTTCGGCATCCGAAGTGTCAGGCTGACTGTGCGGAGGCCCCTCAGCCCCGGCACGCGGCTGAATAATCACGCTCGAAGCCGTATGACAAGGGAAATTTCGCGTGGCATCCGTAATTTCCCCGTATTTCGACATATTCAGCCGCAGGGCTGCGCCAAAACGACGCGGTCTCGGCCGTCCAGATCGGTCAGCAGGCGGGTTTCTGCCCCGGCTGCGCGAAAGATCGCCTGCACATCCGCGCCCTGGGCCTGGCCGATTTCCACCAGCACATGCCCGCCCGGCGCCAGGTGATCCGCGAATCCCCCTGCGATGGCGCGATAGGCCGACAGCCCGTCGCCGCCGTCGGTCAGGGCCGAATGCGGCTCCCAGTCGCGGACCTCGGGCGCCAGGTCCGCCATTTCGGCAAGCGCGATATAGGGCGGATTCGAGACGATCAGATCGAAGCGCCCGTCGATGGCGCCGAACCAGTCGGAGTGCCGGAACTCGGCGCCGACCCCCAGCAGATGGGCATTGCGGCGCGCCACATCAAGCGCGGCGGGCGAAATATCGCAGCCCAGGCCCCGCGCGCCGGGCCGCGCCGCCAGAAGCGAGATCAGGATCGCCCCGGTCCCCGTCCCCAGGTCCAGGACCGAATTCCAGGGCAGATCCAGCGCCGCCTCGACCAGCGTCTCGGTCTCGGGGCGCGGGTCCAGCGTGTCCGGGGTGACGATGAAATCATGGTCCCAGAAGGCGCGGCGGCCGGTGATCTGGCTGACCGGCTGGCGCCGCTCGCGCGCGGCGACCAGCGCCTCATAGGCGGCGGCCAGCTCGGGCGGCGCCGGTTCCTGCAGATGCGCGGCCAGGTGATGCCGCCGGACCTTCGGCCCCAACGCCTGCTGCAGCGCGTGCAGGAACAGCACCGAGGCATCGCGCCAGGCATCGGCGATCCCGGCCGCCTCCAGCCGGTCCTGCGCCTCCAGGCAAAGCGCCATCCCGGTGGGCCGGCTCATTCCTGCGCCGCCAGCCGGGCGGCCTGGTCATGGGCCACCAGCGCATCGATGATCTCGGTCAGGTCGCCCGCCATCACCCGGTCCAGCGCATAGAGTGTCAGGTTGATGCGATGGTCGGTCATCCGCCCCTGCGGGAAGTTGTAGGTGCGGATGCGCTCGCTGCGATCGCCGCTGCCGACCTGCGACTTGCGGTCGGCGGCGCGCTCGGCATCAGAGCGGGCGCGCTCCATGTCATAGAGCCGGGCGCGCAGGACGGCCATCGCATTGGCGCGGTTCTGGTGCTGGGACTTTTCCGAACTGGTGACGACGATGCCGGTCGGCAGATGGGTGATCCGCACCGCCGAATCGGTGGTGTTGACATGCTGGCCGCCCGCGCCCGAGGCCCGCATCGTGTCGATGCGGATGTCGGCGGCGGGAATGTCGATATCGACCTCCTCGGCCTCGGGCAGCACGGCCACGGTCGCGGCGCTGGTATGGATGCGCCCGCCCGATTCGGTTTCCGGCACCCGCTGGACGCGATGCACGCCGGATTCGTATTTCAGCTGGGCGAAGACCCCCTCGCCCGCGATCCTGGCCACGGCCTCCCTGACGCCGCCCAGGTCGGATTCGGTCAGGTCCAGCAGCTGGAAATCCCAGCCCTGGGCCTCGGCATGGCGGCGATACATGGCCAGCAGGTCGCCCGCGAACAGCGCCGCCTCCTCGCCGCCGGTGCCGGGCCGGATCTCGATGATCGCAGGCCGGGCATCGGCCGCGTCCTTCGGCAAAAGCGCGATCCGCAGCTTCTGCTCCAGCTCGGGCAGGGCCTCGCGCAGCCGCGACAGCTCGTCCTCGGCCAGCTCGCGCATCTCGGGATCGGCCAGCATCGCCTGCGCCTCGGAGATGCCGTCGCGCGCCGCCCGCCACTGGCCGATCTCCTCGACCACCGGCTTCAGCTCGGCATATTCCCGGCTGATGCGCGCGATCTGCGCGGGATCGGCGCCGGCATTCAGCTGCGCCTCGAGAAACTCGAAACGCTGGATGATCTGGGCAAGGCGGTCTTCGGGCAGCATGGGGCGCAATTACCGCCGCAACCCTCCGCGGGCAAGCGCCAAGCGCAGCAGGCGTCCCGGCCCTGCGCTTCTTCGTTGTCCAAATACCCGGCACGCCCGGCAGGCCGTCAGCGCCGCCGCCAGCCATAGAGCGCGATCAGCTCCATCGCCACATGGGCCGCCGCCACGGCGGTCGCCCCGGTGGTGTCGTAGGGCGGCGAGACCTCGACCACGTCGCCGCCGATCAGCTCGATCCCCGCCAGCCCCCGCAGCAGCGCCGCCGCCTGCCAGCTGGCCAGCCCGCCCCAGACCGGCGTGCCGGTGCCGGGCGCGAAGGCCGGGTCCAGCGCGTCGATGTCGAAGGTGACATAGACCGGCCGGTCGCCCGTCACCGCGCGGATCCGGGCCAGCACCGCATCCACGCCGTCGCGATGCAGCGAGGGCGCGTCCAGGATCGTCACACCCAGGGTCTCGGGATTCTCGGTGCGGATGCCGACGCTGACGCTGGCGGCGGGGTCCACCACCCCCTCGCGGATCGCCTTGTAGAGGAAGGTGCCGTGGTCGATCCGGTCGGGATCGTCGTCGGCCCAGGTGTCGGAATGCGCGTCGAACTGGATCAGCGCGACCGGGCCGCGCCGCGCGGCGACCGCGCGCAGGATCGGCAGCGTGATGAAGTGATCGCCCCCCAGCACCAGCGGCGCCGCGCCGGCATCCATGATCGCGCCGACATGCGCCTCGATCCGGGCCGGGACCTCGCGCACATTGGCATAGTCGAAGGCCATGTCGCCGTAATCGGCCACGTTCAGCACCGACAGCGGGTCATAGCCCCAGCCATAGGGCGGATCATAGGGCTGCAGCGTCGAGGCCTCGCGGATCGCGCGCGGCCCGAAGCGGGCGCCCGGCCGGTTCGTCACCGCCTGGTCGAAGGGGATCCCCGTCACCGCCAGGTCGACCCCGGCCAGATCCTTGCCATAGCGGCGGCGCAGGAAGCTGGTCGCCCCGCCGAAGGCATTCTCGAAACTGGGCCCGCGCGGATCGCCGCGCGTAAAAGCCTGGTCCACCTGGTTCTTCGCGTCTTCCAGCGCCATCCCGGCCTCCTGCCACCGCCACCCGGCACTTTATGCGGCATCGGGCAAATCGCTGCAATTTGATCCATGTCATGGCCGAAAGAGCCGCGACGGGCCAGAATTCCGGCAAGGACGCCGACCCATTCAGGAGAAAGCCATGAAGCCATCTCTTCCCGCCGCGATCGCCCTTGCGGTGACCGCCCTGCCGGCCTTCGCGCAAGACGAGGCCATCGACAATGCCACCCTGCGCGAGGACGCCCAGTTCTATTTCGAAGCCATCCCGACCGAACCCGTCGCGCCCGAGGGCAACGAGCTGACGCCGGCCCGCGTCGACCTGGGCGCGATGCTGTTCTTCGACCCGCGCATGTCGCGCTCGGGCCTGTTTTCCTGCCAGTCCTGCCACAATGTGGGCATCGCCGGCGTGGACGGGCTGGAGGTCTCGATCGGCCATGGCTGGCAGCAGGGACCCCGCAACGCGCCCACGATGCTGAACGCGATCTTCAATATCGCCCAGTTCTGGGACGGCCGCGCCCCCGACCTGGCCGAACAGGCCAAGGGCCCGGTCCAGGCCGGGGTCGAGATGAACAACACGCCCGAGAACGTCGTGGCGACGCTGGAATCGATGCCCGGCTATGTCGAGGCCTTCGCGGCCGCCTTCCCCGCCGAGGAGGCGCCGATCAGCTTCGACAACTTCGCCGTCGCGATCGAGGCCTTCGAGGCGACGCTGATCACCCCCAACAGCCGCTTCGACCAGTTCCTGAACGGCGATGACGAGGCGATGACCGACCAGGAGAAACGCGGGCTGGCCGCCTTCATCAATACCGGCTGCGTGTCCTGCCACGCGGGGATCAACTTCGGCGGCCAGGACTATTTCCCCTTCGGCCTGATCGAACGGCCGGGCGGCTCGGTCCTGCCCGAAGGCGACCGCGGCCGCTTCGAGGTGACGCAGACCGCCGATGACGAATATGTCTTCCGCGCCGCGCCCCTGCGCAACGTCGCGCTGACCGCGCCCTATTTCCACTCGGGCGTGGTCTGGGACCTGTCCGAGGCCGTCGCGGTCATGTCCAGCTCGCAGCTGGGCACCGAGATGGAGGAAGAGCAGATCGAGGAGATCGTGGCCTTCCTGGGCACCCTGACGGGCGAGCAGCCGCAGGTGGTCCATCCGATCCTGCCGGTGCGCGGCAGCAATACGCCGAAGCCGCAGCCGATGTATGTGCAATGAATGAAGACCCCGGCCCGCACCCTGCGGGCCGGGGCTCTTGGCTGCCGCCGCGGCTCAGTCCGCGGCAGGCGGGGCGAAGTAATTGGCCGGGATCTTGAAATAGCTGCGCCCGTCGGCTTCCGGCTCGGGCAGGCGCCCGGCGCGCAGATTGGCCTGCAGCGCGAACAGCATCCGGTCGGGCAGCGGCAGCGTCGCATCCCGCGAATCGCGCAGGGCGACGAAATCCGCGCGCGGGGTGCCGCCGCCCAGATGGGCATTGCGGGCCTTCTGTTCGGCCACCGTCGATTCCCATTCGGCCTCCTCGCGCGTCGCGGTGCCGTAGTCATGGCCGACGAACAGCCGCGTCTGATCCGGCAGGGCCAGGATCGCCATCAGGCTGTCATAGAGCTGGCCCGAGGATCCGCCGGGGAAATCGGCACGCGAGGTGCCGACATCGGGCTGCATAAAGGTGTCATGGACGAAGGCCGCATCGCCGATCACATAGGTGACCGATCCCAGCGTATGGCCCGGCGACAGCATCACCCGCACCTCCAGCTCGCCCAGCCGGAAACGCTCGCCATCGGCAAAAAGCCGGTCGAAGTCGCGACCGGGCGCGAAGCCCCCCGGCAGGTGATAGATCCCCTCCCACAGCGCGGCGATCTCGCGGACCTTCTCGCCGATGCCGTTGGGCGCGCCGGTCCGTTCCTTCAGCCAGGCCGAGGCCATCAGGTGATCGGCATGGGGATGGGTGTCCAGGATCCAGGCCAGCGTCAGCCCGCGCCGCTCGGCCTCGGCCAGGGCCCATTGGGCGGCATCGTGGCGGGTCGAGGCGCTTTGCGGGTCGAACTCCTGCACCACATCGATCAACGCCGCCTGCCCCGTCGCCGGGCAGGACACCAGATACTGGCAGCTGCCGGTCGGCGCGTCGTAAAAGCCCAGGACATCGGGCGAGCCCGGCCCGCGCGACGCTGATTGCCTGCTGAACATCTTGGCCTCCATGAATTCAACAAACGGAATATAACTGCCCCACCCCCCGATGCAAGGCGTCCCCTGATGCAGGGCGGGCCTTTCGCCCCGGCGCGACAGCCCCGGCCACCCGCCACGCCGCGAATCACCTTGCATCCCCGGCCTCCGCCGCTATAAGGCCCCATCCTTCCGCCGAGATGACGCAACCGGTGCAGCCTCTCGTGGCGGGGCGCGGAGGGATCTGCCCGCCTATGAAGCGCGCCTGAACATGAAAGGGATGCCATGCCTCTTTACGAGCATGTGCTGATCGCCCGCCAGGACCTGTCGAACACGCAGGCCGAAGGGCTGATCGAACATTTTTCGACCGTGCTGGCCGATAACGGCGGCAAGGTCGTCGGCACCGAATATTGGGGTGTCCGCACCCTCGCCTACAAGATCAACAAGAACCGCAAGGGCCATTACGCCTTCCTGCGCTCGGACGCCCCCTCGGACGCCGTGACGGAGATGGAGCGCCTGGCCCGTCTGCATGACGACGTGATGCGCGTGATGACCATCCGCGTCGACGAACACGAGGACGGCCCCTCGGTGCAGATGCAGAAGCGCGACGACCGTGGCGACCGCGGTGATCGCGGGCCGCGCGGTGACCGTGGCGATCGCGGTGATCGCGGCGACCGCCGCGAGCGGAACTGAGGAGACTGATCCATGGCGAACAAACCGTTCTTCCGCCGTCGCAAGGTCTGCCCGTTCTCGGGCGAGAATGCGCCGACGATCGACTACAAGGACACCCGTCTGCTGCAGCGCTACATCAGCGAACGCGGCAAGATCGTGCCCTCGCGCATCACCGCCGTCTCGGCGAAGAAGCAGCGTGAACTGGCCCGCGCCATCAAGCGCGCCCGCTTCCTCGCCCTGCTTCCCTATGTCGTGAAGTAAGGAGAGACGATCATGCAAGTCATCCTGCTGGAACGTGTGGCCAAGCTGGGCCAGATGGGCGAAGTCGTGAAGGTGAAAGAGGGCTATGCCCGCAACTTCCTGCTGCCCCAAGGCAAGGCCCTGCGCGCCTCGGACGCCAATATCAAGGCTTTCGAGAACCAGAAGATCCAACTGGAAGCCCGCAACGCCGAATCGAAGGCCGAGGCGCAGAAGGTTGCCGACAAGCTGCACGGCGAGACCTTCGTCGTGATCCGCTCGGCTTCCGATGCCGGCGCGCTCTACGGGTCGGTCACGACCCGCGACGCCGCCGATGCCGCGACCGAGGCCGGCTTCACCGTCGACCGCAAGCAGGTCGTGCTGGGCGCGCCGATCAAGGAACTGGGCCTGCATGACGTGATCGTCGTGCTGCACCCGGAAGTGGAAGCGACCATCACCCTGAACGTCGCCCGTTCGACCGAAGAGGCCGAGCTGCAGGCGCAGGGCAAGTCGATCCAGGACCTGGCGGCGGAAGCCGATGCCGAGGCCGAATTCGAGATCGCCGAGCTGTTCGACGATATCGGCGGCGCCACCGGCGACGAAGACGGCGACAACCAGAACTGATCCGGTCCACCATATCGACCAGACAGCCGCGCCGGTCCTCCGGCGCGGCTTCTTTTTTGGGCAGGTTTCCGGGCCGGCGGATAGGAACCGCGCCGACAGGCCCTATATGATCAGCCATGCGCAATGGCCGCAACGCAGCCCGAGGGACAAGAGATGACCGATCCGCTGAGCCGTCTTCTGCAGGAACGCGACTGGCTTCTTGCCGACGGGGCGACCGCGACCAACCTGTTCAACATGGGCCTGCCCTCGGCCCGCCCGCCCGAATTCTGGAACGCCGAGGCGCCGGACCGGGTGCGCGACCTCTATCGCGCGGTGGTGGCGGCGGGATCGGACCTGTTCCTGACCAATACCTTCGGCGGCAGCGCCAGCCGGTTGCGCCTGCATGGCGCCCAGGCCCGCGTGGCCGAGCTGAACCGGCTTGGCGCCGAGATGGCGCGCGAGATCGCCGATGCCGCCCCCCGCCCGGTGATCGTCGCCGGCAGCATGGGCCCGACCGGAGAGATCATGGCGCCGATGGGCAACCTGGACCATGCCAGCGCCGTCGCCATGTTCCACGAACAGGCCGAGGCGCTGAAGGCCGGCGGGGCCGACCTGCTGTGGGTAGAGACCTTCAGCTCGCTGCCCGAACTGCGCGCGGCGGCCGAGGCCGCGCTGCTCTCCGGGATGCCCTGGTGCGCGAGCTTCAGCTTCGAGGCCGCCGGCCGCAGCATGATGGGCGTCACCCCGGCCCAGCTTTCGGCCGAGGTCGAGCGGCTGATGAACCCGCCCGTGGCCTTCGGGGCCAATTGCGGTATCGGCGCGGCCGACCTGCTGCGCAGCATCGCCGCCTTCTGCGCGGCGGGCTCCGAACGGCCGCTGATCGCCAAGGGCAATGCCGGCGTCCCGCATTTCGAGGACGGCCATATCCATTACGACGGCACGCCGGCGCTGATGGCCGAATATGCGGTGCTGGCCCGCGACATGGGCGTGCGCATCATCGGCGGCTGCTGCGGGACCATGCCCGAGCATCTGGTGGCCATGCGCGAGGCGCTGGAAACCCGACCGCGCGGATCGCGCCCGACGCTGGACGTCATCGCCGAACGGCTGGACGGCTTCGGCAGCACCGCCGGCGAGGTCTAGGCGAGGTCCAGGCCGGCGCCTCAGGGGTCCAGCAGCGACAGGAAGGCCCCCAGCGCCTGGCCATAGCGCCGCGGGTCCTCGTAGAACGAGCCCAGGTGATCGCCCGCGCTCTGCAGCAGGACGGTGACGCCCTGCCGCCGCGCCGCCAAGTCGCGGGATGTCGCGACCGGGACCACCGAATCGTCGGCGCCATGCGCCAGGAAGACCGGCCCCGGAAACTGCTCGAACACCTCGCCGACCCGCGCGGCGCGCATGTCGACATAGCCCGCATGGGGCATCAGCCAGGCCGCGACCGGCAGCGCGACCGAGGTCAGCGGCGCCCAGTGGCGCGCGGCCATGCCGCCGACGACCGCGACCAGATCCAGCGCCGGCGCGTCCAGCACGACGCCGACGATCGCCTCGGCCCGGTCGCTTCGCTTCAGGAACTGCCCCAGGATCGCGCCGCCCATCGAATCGGCGGCGACGATCTGGCGCGAATAGCCGCGCTGTGCCAGGAACTCGACCGCCGCTTCCAGGTCGCGCCATTCCGTCAGCCCGAACCCATAGCGGCCGTCGGGCGAGGCCGGCGCGCCGGGATCGTTGCGATAGGTGATCAGCAGCACCGGCACCCCGGCATCGTGCAGAAGCGACAGCAGGCGATAGCCATCCTCGCGCGCGCCGGCGATGCCATGGACATGGATCGCGGCAAATGTCGCGTCGCGGTCGCCCTCGACGAACCAGCCCGGCGCCGGGCCCAGCTCGGTCGGGATGCGCACATCCTCGAAATCCAGACCCAGCGCGGCCCTGGGATCGCCGCGATAGCCCAGCTCCAGCGGATCGGCCGGCCGTTCCTGCTGCGCCAGGGCCTCGGCGATGGGACCCACGCGCAGGCTGGCCTCGGTCGATCCGGCGACCAGCCAGGCGACGGCCCCCAGATAGATCGCCAGCAGCGCCGCAAGGATAGCCAGGACAAGACGCACGAAACCACTCCGCCACAGGGAAACAGCCGGCACCATAGCAGCCGCGATTCCGGGCGCCAGATGGCTTGAAAGGCAGCTCCCGTCGACGGCCGCAACCCGCCGCAGGGTCAGAACAGGCTCAGCTGGTCCCCGGACCGGGGCGGCGGCCCGAAGCGGCTGCAATCCAGCGGCGGGCCGCCCTCGCGATAGCCCAGCCGGCGGCGCGCGACGCGAAAGCGCTGATGCATCAGCTGCGCCTCGATCCCCTCGCCCCGGAAGCGGTGGCCATAGCGCGGATCGTTGTCGCGCCCGCCGCGCATGGCCTGCAGCTTGCCCATCACATGGGCGACCATACCCGGCCGGTGCCGCTGCAGCCAGTCGCGAAACAGCGGCGCCACCTCATGCGGCAGGCGCAGCGGGATGATCGAGGCATGGACCGCCCCCGCCTCGCGCGCCGCCGCCAGGATGCGCTCGATCTCGGGCTCGGTCAGGACCGGGATGACCGGGGCGACCATGACCCGCACCGGCACGCCCGCCCCCGACAGCGCGGCGATCATCTTCAGCCGCACCTGCGGCGCGGGCGCCCGAGGCTCCAGCGCGCGGGCCAGCCCGGCATCCAACGTCGTCACGCTGATCCCCACCGCCGTCTGGTCCTTCGCCGCCAGTTCCGCCCACAGCGCCAGGTCGCGCAGCACCGTATGGCCGCGCGTCACCAGCGTGACCGGATGGTTCCAGTCGCGCAGCACCCGCAGGATCGCCGGCATGATCTTCAGCCGCGCCTCGACCGGCTGGTAGGGATCGGTATTCGTCCCCAGCGCGATCGGCGCCACCTTGTAAGAGCGCCGCGCGATCTCGCGCTCCAGCAGGCGCGCGGCATCGGGCTTGGCGGTGATCTTCGTTTCGAAATCCAGCCCCGGCGACAGGCCCAGATAGGCATGGCTGGGCCGCGCATAGCAATAGATGCAGCCATGTTCGCAGCCGCGATAGGGGTTGATCGAGCGGTCGAAGGGCACATCGGGCGAGGAATTGCGCGTGATGATCGCCCGCGGGCGTTCCGTCACCACCTCGGTGCGCAGCAGCCGGCCGTCCTCCGGGATGTCCCAGCCATCGGATTCGCGGACGCGGCCCAGGCGCTCGAACCGGCCTTCCGGCTGGGTATCGGCCCCCCTGGCCTTCAGAATCCGGTCGGGATCGCGTGGCGGCAGCATCGCCCGACATTAGAACATTTCGGGAACATTTGCCAGCGATTCGCCGGGAGCGCCGACCCGCCCCCGCCGCGGCCGGGACCTGTCCGGGGATTCCGGCGGGCCGCCGTCCGAAAACCGGCGGAATCCGGTACGGAAATCCCCCGAACGCAGCGGAAAAACGACTCAAATGCGCCGGATCACTTTTCAACCGGGCAGAGCGCGCCCATATTAGGCAGAAGGAGAACACGCATCATGCCATTGCCGCATTTCCTGCTGCTGATCATGGCGGTCATCCTTGCCGCCGCCCTGACGCTCTGGCTGTTTTTCGCCACGGGCGTGCCCCAGATCCTGTTTGCGCTGCTGATCCTGGGCGGCGCCGGGCTGGTGCATCTGTCCCTGCGCAAGCATCACGACCATCGAGGCTGAACAAGGCCCGCGCCCGTTCAGCTTCCCCGTTCAGCTTTCCAGCTCGGCATCCCAGTACAGAAAATCCATCCAGCTGTCATGCAGGTGGTTCGGCGGAAAGCGCCGGCCGACGGAATGCATCTCCTCGGGGGTGGGCTGGCGCGGCTTGCGGCGCAGGCTCATTCCCGAATGGCGCAGGCTGCGATTGGCCTTGCGCAGGTTGCAGGGGCTGCAGGCCGCGACGACGTTTTCCCAACTGGTGATCCCGCCGCGGGACCGCGGCACCACGTGGTCGAAGGTCAGGTCGCCCTTCGCGCCGCAATACTGGCAGCAGAATTCGTCCCGCAGGAAAAGATTGAAGCGCGTGAATGCCACGCGCTTCTGGGGTTTCACGAAATCTTTCAACACGACGACCGAGGGGATGCGGAAGGCCTGTCGCTGACTTCGCACCACCTCGTCATATTCGGCCAGGATGCAGACCCGGTCCAGGAAGACCGCCTTGATCGCCTCCTGCCAGGGCCACAGCGACAGCGGGTAATAGCTCAGCGGCCGGTAATCCGCATTCAGCACCAGCGCCGGATAGTGGCGCAGGCTCGCGGGCTCGCGCACGAACTGGGTTCGGAATTCGCTATGATGATCGTCCAGCATGTCGCCTTTCCGCCTGCGCCCCGAAGGCCGGTCCGGGGCTGCCCGTCAGATCCATGACCACGACTATATATCGCGTCCGCCATCTGGCAAGCCCCCGGATGTATCCGGTTCGGGGACAAATTAGGCGCTGCGGGTGACAGGGCCGTGACGGTTGCCCGCCGCCGGCCCGCATGGCAGTCTGGCAAACATGACCCGGAACCCGCCGCCCCTGCTGGGCACGCTGGAAAGCGCGCTCTATGCCGAAGACCTCGACGCCGCCACGCGCTTCTGGCGCGACGTGATGGGGCTGGAAGCCTTCCAGACCGTGCCCGGCCGTCACGTCTTCTTCCGCACCGCCCGCGACCCGGCGCAGGTCCTGCTGGTCTTCAACCCCGCGGCCACCGAAAAACCGCCCGCCCCGGATGCGAAACTGCCCGTCCCGCCCCATGGCGCCCGCGGCCCCGGCCATTTCTGCCTCGCCGCCAGCCCCGACACGCTGGACCGCTGGCGCGCCCATCTCGAAGATCAAGGCATCGCCATCGAGGCCGATTTCCACTGGCCCGGCAGCGCGCGCTCGATCTATTTCCGCGACCCGGCCGGCAATTCGATCGAACTCGCCGATCCGGCCATCTGGGACTGACCGCCCCTTCATCTTGGCAAAAATATCCTCGGGGGGAGTCCCGCAGGGACCGGGGGGCAGACAGCCCCCCGCCACCGCCCGGCCGGCAGGCCGGGCAAGAGATCACTTGCCCAGCCGGTCCTTCAGAAACTGCAAGGCCACCGACAGCCCGTCGGGCGAAATGCCATGCGGCGTCCCTTTCATCACATGGCCATGGACGGTGAAGCCCGCGCCCTGCAGGGCCTCGCCCGCCAGGTCCATCTCCTCGAAGGGCACGACCGGGTCCTGGTCGCCATGGATCAGCAGGACCGGCGGCTTCACCTTCGCCTCGGCCTCCAGCTTTTCCGGCGCCAGCAGCCGGCCCGAGAAGCCGATGATCCCCGCCACCGGCGCGTCGCGGCGCGGCACCACATGCAGAGCCATCATCGTCCCCTGCGAGAAACCGATCACCACCATCCGGTCGGCGCCCAGGCCCTCCTCGGCCAGCACCTTGTCCAGGAAGGCGTCCACCGCCGGGATCGAGCGCGCCATCGCCTCCTGCGCCTGCGCTTCCGAGGATCCGTCCAGCCAGGGGATCGGGAACCACTGATAGCCGAAGGGATTGTTCCGGCTGCGCTCGGGCGCGTCGGGGGCATGGAAGGCCACGCCCGGCAGATGCGGCGACAGCGGATCGGCCAGCCCCAGCAGGTCGGCCCCGTCGGCGCCATAGCCATGCAGGAACACGACGACCGCATCCGCCTTTTCCGGCCCCTTGCGGGCTGATTTCAACTCGACCGTCATCGCACTCCCTCGCGTCCCTTTGCCCGCCGGTAATAGGCCCACAGCCCCCGCGCCGCAACCGCGCGCCAGGGCCGCCACGGCTCGGCCATCGCGCGCAGGGCGGCGGGGCCGGGCCGCGCCTCCAGCCCGTACATCAGCCGCGCGGCCTCTTGCAGGGCCAGATCGCCCGCGGCCAGGACATCCGCCCGGCCAAGCGCGAATTTCAGATAGATCTCGGCGGTCCAGGCCCCGATCCCCGGCAGCGCGACCAGCGCCGCGATCGCCTGGTCGTCGGGCAGCACCCGCAACCCGTCCCAGTCCAGCCCACAGGCCGCGATCCCGCGCAGATAGCGCATCTTGGCCCGCGACAGCCCGGCGGCGCGCAATTCCTCCTCGCCCGCCGCGGCCAGCCGCTGCTGCCCGGTCAGCCCCGCCGCCGCCATCCGGTCCCAGATCGCCTGCGCCGCCTGGGTCGAGATCTGCTGGCCCACGATGGCGCTGGCGATGGCCTCGAACCCGTCCGCGCGCCGGCGCAGCGGCAGCGGGCCAAGATCGGGCAGCACCCGCGCCCAGACCGGGCAGACCCGCGCCAGATGCTCCGCACCCTCGGCCAGGTCCGCCTCGGTCTCGATCAGCCGCACGGGCAGGCGCTAGTCATGATCCGCCTGCGCCTCCAGCTTCAGCCGCGTCTCCCAGGCCATCGAGATATGCTGGCGCAGCGCCGCATCCGCCGCCTTGCCGTCCCCCGCCGCGATGGCGTCGACGATGCGCTTGTGTTCGGACAGCGCGGTCTCGCTGCGCCCCTCGGCGGCCAGCGAGGTCCGCGCCATCAGCGCCATGGTCCGGTGGACCAGGTCCAGCTGCTGCACCAGGTAACGGTTATGCGAGGCCAGGTGGATCTGGTGGTGGAAGCGCTTGTTGGCCCGCGCCAGCGCCTCGGGATTGCCGATGCAGCGCTGGTCCTCCTGGACCATCTGCGCCAGCACGCGGATCTCCTCGGGGGTGGCGTGGCGGGCGGCCAGCCGCGCGGCCAGCGCCTCCAGCTCGGCGCGCACGGTGTAAAGCTCGGCCAGCTGGTTGTGGTCCAGCGAGGCGACGATCAGGCTGCGCCCGTCGCGCACCAGCATCGCCTGGGTCTCCAGCCGCTGCAGCGCCTCGCGCACCGGAGTGCGCGACACGCCGAAACGCTCGGCCAGTTCGGATTCGACCAGCCGGTCGCCCGGCCGGTAGGTGCCGGCTTCGATCGCGGCAAGGATCAGGGAATAGGCGTCCTCTTTCATGGCCGCCACGATTGGCAAAGCCGCGCCCGATTGCAAGCGCGCGTTTGACGGGTTAGGCCGATGACATGGATTTCGCCGATGTCGACATCTGGATCTTCGATCTGGACAATACGCTCTACCCGCCCGAGGCGGCGCTGTTCTCGCAGATCGAGGCCCGCATGACCGCCTATGTCATGCACCTCTTGGGCGTGGACCGGGACCGGGCCGACCTGATCCGGCGCGACTATTGGCGCAGGCACGGCACGACGCTGGCCGGGCTGATGGCCGAACACCGCATCGATGCCGCCAGCTACCTGGCCGAGGTCCACGACATCGACTTCTCGGGCCTCGCGCCCGACCCGGCGCTGGCCGCCGCCATCGCCGCCCTGCCCGGCCGCAAGATCATCCACACCAATGCCGATGCCGCCTATGCCCGCCGGGTGCTGGCCGCGCGCGGGCTGGCCGCCGGCCCGGACGATCTGTTCGAGGCGATCTTCGGCGTCGAGGAAACCGGCTTCCGCCCCAAGCCCGCCGCCGCCGCCTTCGAGGCGGTGCTGGCCGCCAGCCGCGCCGATCCCCGCCGCGCCGCCTTCTTCGAGGACGACCCGCGCAACCTGCAGATCCCCCATGCGCTGGGGATGCGCACCGTGCTGGTCGGGCGCGGCCGCCTCGGCCCCGACGAGATCGCGCAGCACGCCGATCACGGCGCCCATGTCCAGCACCGCACCGACGACCTGACCGCGTTCCTCTGCCGCATTGCCTCGGGCGGGTTCACCGGGCAGAATGACGCCCGAACGCGCTGACCCCCAATGCGCTGCCGCCGTTGCAGCAAGAGGCACCCATGACCCACGACACCACCCCCACCGACGATACCCGCCTGACGATCCGCGTGCTGGTCGCGGTGCTGCTGGTCGTCATCCTCGCCGTCGCGCTGGTGATGAATTTCGGCCTGCCGGCGCTCGGCTTTCTCGGGCTGGCCGCGACGATCCTGGTCTTCGTCATCATGCTGGCCTTCACCGCCGGTAACTGACCGCAGGGCGGGCAAAGCAAACGCGCCAAGCAAGAGGCCGCCAATGAGCCATGATCCACGGGATTGCGACATCCTCGTCTCGGGCGGCGGCATCGCCGGGCTGATCGCGGCGGCGGGTTTCGGGGCCGAGGGCTTCTCGACCCTCTGCGTCGATCCCGCCCCCCCGGTCACCGAGGAATCGGCCGAGGGCGCCGACCTGCGCTCGACCGCCTTCCTGGCGCCCTCGGTCGCGCTGCTGGAACGGATCGGGCTGTGGGACCGGCTGGCGCCCTTCGCCACGCCCCTGCAGGTCATGCGCATCGTCGATGCCGGCGGCGCCCGGCCCGAGCCGCGCCTGACCCGCGACTTCGACGCCGCCGAGATCGGCGACGCGCCCTTCGGCTGGAACCTGCCCAACTGGCTGCTGCGGCGAGAGATCGCCGACCGCCTGTCGCAGCTGCAGAACGTGCGCTTCCGGCCCGGCACCGCCACCCGGCAGGTCATCACCCGCGACGAGGCCGCCCATGTCACCCTGTCCGACGGCGCCCAGGTCCGGGCAAGGCTGCTGATCGGCGCCGACGGCCGCGATTCGCCGGTGCGGCAGGCGCTGGGGATCGGGGTGCGCCGCTTCCGCTATGGCCAGAAGGCGCTGGCCTTCGCCGTCACCCACGCGGCGCCGCATCTGAACGTCTCGACCGAGGTCCACCGCTCGGGCGGGCCGTTCACGCTGGTGCCGCTGCCCGATCGCGAGGGCAGGCCGTCCTCCGCGGTGGTCTGGATGGAAAGCGGCCGCGAGACCGCCCGCCTCGCGGCGCTGCCGGCGGCGGATTTCCATGCCGAGCTGAACGCCCGTTCCGCCGGGGTGCTGGGCGAGCTGACCCTGGCCACGCGGCTGACGCAATGGCCGATCATCAGCCAGATCGCCGACAGCTTCAGCGGCCAGCGAACCGCGCTGATCGCCGAGGCCGCCCATGTCGTCCCGCCGATCGGCGCCCAGGGGCTGAACATGAGCCTTGCCGACCTTGCCGCGCTGATCGAGCTGTCGCGCGCCAATCCCGGCAGCGCCGACAGCCTTGCAGCCTATGGTCGCGCGCGGCGCCCCGACGCCTATGCGCGGCTGCTGGGGATCGACGCGCTGAACCGAGCCAGCCAGGCATCCGCCCGGCCGCTGCGCGACCTGCGCGCCGCGGCGCTTGGCGGGCTCTACGGCATCGCCCCAGTGCGGCGGCTGATGATGCGCGCGGGGCTGGGGATGCGCCACGGCTGAGATATGCCGCCCCGGGCGCCGCGGGAAACCCGCGGCGCTTCCTGCGTCCCGCGATGGCGGGGGGCTGCCTGCCCCCCGGCCGCCTGGCGGCGGCTCCCCCCGGAGGTATTTGGAAGGAGTGCGAGGGACCATGTCTTGAAGGCGGGGTGCAGTTGTCCTAGATGACGGGGGCGAGGACGACCTCCCCATCACGGGCAGAACCGCCGGGACGACCCGGCCCGCGTCACGAGGCCTCCCATGCCCTGGCTCACCCTGTTCATCGCCGGACTTCTCGAAATCGTCTGGGCCACCGCCATGAAGCAATCGCATGGCTTCAGCCGGCTGCTGCCGACGGCGATCATGATCGTCACCATGATCGGCTCTTTCTGGCTGCTGGCCATCGCCATGCGCCAGCTTCCGCTTGGCACAGCCTATATGGTCTGGACCGGCATCGGCGCCGTCGGCAGCTTCATCCTGGGCATCGTGCTGCTGGGCGAACCCCTCACCCTGGCGCGGGTGATCGCCGCCTGCCTGATCGTCAGCGGCATCCTGGCGATGAAGCTCGCCTCGTGATCCTTCATCTTGGCGCAAATATCCTCGGGGGGAGTCCCGTAGGGACGGGGGGCAGACAGCCCCCCTTGCCGCCACGGGCAATTTCCTTCCGCCGCGCGCGGTGCTAAGAACCCGGCCAGCCAAAGGAGACTCAAGCCATGCCCGCCTATCGTTCCCGCACCACCACCCATGGCCGCAACATGGCAGGCGCGCGTGGCCTGTGGCGGGCGACGGGCGTGAAGGACAGCGATTTCGGCAAGCCGATCATCGCCATCGTCAACAGCTTCACCCAGTTCGTGCCCGGCCATGTCCACCTGAAGGACCTGGGCCAGCTGGTCGCGCGCGAGGTCGAGGCGGCCGGCGGGATCGCCAAGGAATTCAACACCATCGCCGTCGATGACGGGATCGCCATGGGCCATGACGGGATGCTCTATTCCCTGCCCTCGCGCGAGGTCATCGCCGACAGCGTCGAATACATGGTCAACGCCCATTGCGCCGACGCGATGGTCTGCATCTCGAACTGCGACAAGATCACGCCCGGCATGCTGATGGCCTCGCTGCGGCTGAACATCCCCACCGTCTTCGTCTCGGGCGGCCCGATGGAGGCCGGCAAGGTCGTGCTGGAGGACGGCAAGGTCAAGGCGCTGGACCTGGTCGATGCCATGGTCGCCGCCGCCGACGACACCGTCTCGGATGCCGACGTGGCCGCGATCGAGCGGTCGGCCTGCCCCACCTGCGGGTCCTGTTCGGGCATGTTCACCGCCAATTCGATGAACTGCCTGACCGAGGCGCTTGGCCTGTCGCTGCCCGGCAACGGCTCGACGCTCGCCACCCATGCCGACCGCAGGCGGCTGTTCGTCGAGGCCGGGCACCTGGTCGTCGACCTGGCGCGGCGCTATTACGAGAATGACGAGGCCGCCGTCCTGCCGCGCGCCATCGCCAGCTTCGCCGCCTTCGAGAACGCGATGACCCTGGACATCGCCATGGGCGGCTCGACCAATACCGTCCTGCACCTGCTGGCCGCCGCGCATGAGGCGGGGGTCGATTTCACCATGTCCGACATCGACCGGCTGTCGCGCAAGGTGCCGGTGCTGTGCAAGGTCGCCCCGGCCAAGGCCGATGTGCATATGGAGGATGTCCACCGCGCCGGCGGCATCATGGCGATCCTGGGCGAGCTGGACCGCGCGGGCCTGCTGGACAGCTCGGTCGGCAATGTCCATTCCGGCACGCTGGCCCAGGCGCTGGACCGCTGGGACGTGGTCCGCACCGAATCCGCCACCGTGCGCGACTTCTTCCGCGCGGCGCCCGGCGGCGTGCCGACGCAGGTGGCCTTCTCGCAGGACCGCCGCTATGAGACG
Source organism: Paracoccus sigandri (assembly GCF_003709565.1). Taxonomy (GTDB): domain Bacteria; phylum Pseudomonadota; class Alphaproteobacteria; order Rhodobacterales; family Rhodobacteraceae; genus Paracoccus; species Paracoccus siganidrum. Next base: position 214,132 of record NZ_QNRC01000001.1, read on the forward strand.
GTGGACCTGGACCGTGCCGGCGGGGTTATCCGCAATGTCGAAAACGCCTTCTCGCGGGATGGCGGGCTGGCGGTGCTCTATGGCAACCTGGCCGAGGACGGCTGCATCGTGAAGACCGCGGGCGTCGACGATTCGATCCTGAAATTCAGCGGCCCCGCGCATATCTTCGAAAGCCAGGACGACGCGGTGTCCGGCATCCTGACCGGCAAGGTCAAGCCGGGCGAGGTGGTGCTGATCCGCTACGAAGGGCCGCGCGGCGGGCCGGGGATGCAGGAAATGCTGTATCCGACCAGCTACCTGAAGTCGAAGGGCCTGGGCAAGGCCTGCGCGCTGGTCACCGACGGGCGCTTCTCGGGCGGATCGTCGGGGCTGTCGATCGGCCATGTCTCGCCCGAGGCGGCCGAGGGCGGCACCATCGGCCTGGTCGAGCAGGGCGACCTGATCGAGATCGACATCCCGAATCGCCGCATCCACCTGGCGGTCGACGACGCCACGCTGGCCGCCCGCCGCGCGATCCGCGAAGCCGAGGGCTGGAAGCCCGCGAAGCCCCGCAAGCGCAAGGTGTCGACGGCGCTGCGCGCCTATGCGGCGATGACCACAAGCGCGGCGAAGGGGGCGGTGCGGATCATTCCCGAATAGGGCACGGCCACGGGGCGCGCGGCAGCGGTCGGCGAAGGCGGCTTGCCGCCCCGGCCGCTATCCCTGCGCCAGCGTCCCCAGCGGCCCCGGCCGCCGTTCCTCGGACAGCAGCACATTGGCCTCGACCTGGCCGATGCCGGGCAGGGTCATGATCCGCCGCCGCAGGATGCGCTCGAAATCGGAAATGTCGCGGGCGGTGATGCGCAGGCGATAGTCGAACTGGCCAAGCACGTGCTGGACCAGCTGCACCTCGGGGATGGCGGTGACGGCGCGCTCGAAATCCTCCAGGCTGGTGCGCCCCTTCGCCGCCAGCCGGATGCCCAGGAACACCGTGACGCCGAAACCCAGCGCCGCATTGTCCAGAACCACGCGCCGCCCCGCCAGCACGCCCGATTCGGTCAGGCTGCGGATCCGCCGCCAGGCCGCAGGCTGGCCAAGCCCCACGGCGCGGCCGATCTCGGCGGCGCTTCTGGTCGCATCCGCGGCCAGCAGCCGCAGGATCGCCAGGTCGGTGCCGTCCAGCCCGCTCACAGCGCCAGCTCCGTGCTGTCCTTGATGGTCGAGACCAGCATCAGCGCGTCGATGTCCGAGACATGCGGCAGGGTCAGGATCCGGTCGCGATAGATCTGCTGCCAATGCGCCATGTCCCGCGCAATGACCGACAGGCGCAGGTCGACGCTGCCAAGGAATGTCTGGATTTCAATGACTTCCGGGACGTCTCGGGCCGCGGCCATGAATTCGTCGAAGGCGCGGGGATTGGTCTTGTCCAGGTTGAAGCGCAGGCTGACCTCGACCTCCCATCCCAGGGCGCGCCAGTCGATCCGCGACTGGATGGCGGCGATCACCCCGGTCTCGCGCATCCGCTCCAGCCGCCGCCACAGGCTGGCCGGGGTCACGCCGGCGCGCCCGGCCAGCACGGCATTCGGCGCCTCGGGATCGGCCAGCAGCTGGCGAAGTATGCGCCGATCCGTCGCATCAGGCATGGATTTCATGATTGATCCAAATTTCAGGCATGATTTTCTCGTTTCAATCGCATTTTCCGCGATGAATGAACATCCCCCACGTCATGAACCGGCTAGAATGGCTGCATCAGACAGGAAAGGACCTGACATGCGCGTTTACTATGACCGCGACTGCGACGTGAACCTGATCAAGGACAAGAAGGTGGCGATCCTCGGCTATGGCAGCCAGGGCCACGCCCATGCGCTGAACCTGCGCGACAGCGGCGCCAAGAATGTCGTCGTCGCGCTGCGCGAGGGCTCGGCCTCGGCGAAGAAGGCCGAGGCCGAGGGGCTGCAGGTGATGGGCATCGCCGAGGCCGCCGCCTGGTGCGACCTGATCATGTTCACCATGCCGGACGAACTTCAGGCCGAAACCTACAGGAAATACGTCCACGACAATCTGCGCGAAGGCGCGGCGATCGCCTTTGCCCACGGGTTGAACGTGCATTTCGGCCTGATCGAGCCGAAGCCCGGCGTCGATGTGATCATGATGGCCCCCAAGGGGCCCGGCCACACGGTGCGCGGCGAATATGTCAAGGGCGGCGGCGTGCCCTGCCTGGTGGCGGTGCATCAGGACGCCTCGGGCAAGGCGATGGACCTGGGCCTGTCCTATTGCTCGGCCATCGGCGGCGGCCGTTCGGGCATCATCGAGACCAATTTCCGCGAGGAATGCGAAACCGACCTGTTCGGCGAGCAGGCGGTGCTCTGCGGCGGCCTGGTCGAGCTGATCCGCATGGGCTTCGAGACGCTGGTCGAAGCCGGCTACGAGCCCGAGATGGCCTATTTCGAATGCCTGCACGAGGTGAAGCTGATCGTGGACCTGATCTACGAAGGCGGCATCGCGAACATGAACTACTCGATCTCGAACACCGCCGAATACGGCGAATATGTCTCGGGCCCGCGCATCCTGCCCTATGACGAGACCAAGGCGCGGATGAAGGCGGTCTTGCGCGACATCCAGACCGGCAAGTTCGTGCGCGACTTCATGCAGGAAAACGCCGTCGGCCAGCCCTCCTTCAAGGCGACCCGCCGCATCAATGACGAACATCAGATCGAACAGGTCGGTGCGAAACTGCGCGAGATGATGCCCTGGATCTCGAAGGGCAAGATGGTCGACAAGGCCCGCAACTGATCGCGAAACCGAACCGGCCGGGGGCTGTCTGCCCCCGGACCCCCGAGGGTATTTGGACAACGAAGAAGCCGGCCGCTTTCATCTTGGTCCAAATATTCCGGGGGAATCGCCGCAAGGCGATGGGGGCAGCGCCCCCTTTTCCCTATCGGTCAGAGAAGCCCGGCATGTTCCAGCGCCGCGTCGATCTGGCGGCGCGCGCCCTCGGTCAGCGGGGTCAGCGGCAGTCGCACCCGTTCGTCGCAGAGGCCAAGCCGCGACATCGCGTATTTCGCGCCGACCAGACCCGGCTCGACGAAGATCGCGACATGCAGGGGCATCAGCCGGTCCTGGCATTCCAGCGCCGTCGCGTAGTCGCCCGCCAGCGTCGCCTCCTGGAACCGGGCGCAGAGCTTCGGCGCGACATTCGCCGTCACGCTGATGCAGCCCACGCCGCCATGGGCGTTGAAGCCGAGCGCCGTCGCGTCCTCGCCCGACAGCTGGATGAAATCCTTGCCGCAGGTCATCCGCTGGCAGCTGACGCGCTCCAGCCTGCCGGTGGCGTCCTTGACGCCGACGATGTTCTTCAGCTGCGCCAGCTGGCCCATCGTCTCGGGCGTCATGTCGATGACCGAGCGGCCGGGGATGTTGTAGATGATGATCGGCAGGTCCACCGCCTCGGCCAGGGCGGTGAAATGGGCGATCAGCCCCGCCTGGGTGGGCTTGTTGTAATAGGGCGTCACCACCAGCGCCGCGTCGGCGCCGACCTCGGCGGCATGGCGCACCAGCCCGATCGCCTCGCGGGTCGAGTTCGACCCCGCCCCGGCGATCACCGGGATGCGGCCGGCGGCGATCCTGACCACCTCTTCCACGACAAGGCGATGTTCGTCATGGGTCAGGGTCGGGCTCTCGCCGGTCGTGCCCACCGGCACCAGCCCGTGGCTGCCCTGCCCCACATGCCACTCGACCAGCTTCTTCAGCGTGTCCAGATCCAGCTCGCCGTCCGGGGTGAACGGCGTGACGAGGGCGGGCATTGACCCTTTGAACATGACACGCTCCTATGGGCTCGGGTTGAAGTCGCGCGAACCTATATCCGGGCGATGGACTTGCCAAGGATGTGAATTGCGCTTCCGGCGCAGGGCGGCGACATGAGAGGGGTGATGCGACATCTGCGCGACATTCTGGCCGTGGCGGCGCTGGTCGCCCTGCCGCTTTCCGCACCCCGCGCCGAGGATGCCGGGGCGATGGCGCTGGCGCTGGCGGCGGCCGATGTCCGCGACTGGGTGACGGCGCGGGATGCGGCGCGGGCCTCGGGTCCGATGGCCGAGGCGCTGGTCGGCTGGCAGGCGCTGCGCCTGGGCCATGGCGGCTTCGACGACTACCTGGCCTTCCTGCGCGTCCATGGCGACTGGCCCGGTCTGGCGCTGCTGCGCCAGCGCGGCGACGGCAAGCTGCGCCCCGACCTGCCGGCCGAGGCGATCCGCGAATGGCTGGGCGACCGGCTGCCGGATTCGCTGGCGACCGAGACCGCCTGGCTGGCCACGCTGGACGAGGATGCCGCGCGGGCCGAGCGGGCGCGTTTCTGGCGCGAGGTCCCGCTGAGCGCGGCCGAGGAAACCGCCTTCCTGGCCGCCCATGGCGACGAGCTGGCGCCGCTGCATCCGGCCCGCGCCGTGGCCATGCTGGACCGGCAGGAATGGGCGCAGGCCGAACGCCTGCTGCCCCGCCTGCCCGAGGCCCGGCAGCCGCTGCTGAAGGCGCGCATCGCCTTGCAGGCGGGACGCGCGGGCGTCGACGACCTGATCCTTGCCCTGCCCACTGACCAGCGCGCCGATCCCGGCCTGACGCTGGACCGCTTCCTGTGGCGGGTCCGGGCCAAGCAGCACGAGGGCGCGCAGGCGCTGATGCTGGAGGCCTCGGCCAGCGCCGAGACGCTGCGGATGCCGGATCTCTGGGCCTCGATGCGGGTCGATTACGCGCGGCTGGCGATGCGGGCCGGCGACTGGGCGCGGGCCGAGCGGCTGGCCGCGCCGCATTTCCTGACCCCCGACAACCGCCATTACGCCGACCTGGAATGGCTGGCGGGCTATGCGGCGCTGAAGCAGGGCGCCGCCGACCGGGCGCTGGAACATTTCCTGCATCTGGAGGAGGTGGTCGCCAGCCTGATCAGCAAGGCGCGCGCCCATTACTGGCAGGGCCGCGCGCATGAGGCGCTTGGCGATGACGCCGCCGCCGCGCGCGCCTATGCGAAGGGCGCGGCCATGCCCGGCACCTATTACGGCCAGCTTGCGGCCGAAAAGGCGCGCGTCACCATGCCCGCCGATTACGCCGTCACCGGCGAGGCCACGGACAGCCTGCCCGACTGGCGCGGCAGCGCGCTGCGCGAGAACAACGTCTTCCAGGCCGCCCTGTGGCTGGTGGCGACCGGCCGCAAGGATGACGCGCAGCGGTTCCTGCTGCATCTGGCCGAGACCGCCGGCCCCGAGGATATCGGCCGCATGTCGCGGCTGATGTACGAGGCCGGCGCGCCCTGGCACGGCCTCAGGCTGTCCAAGCAGGCCGCGAACAAGGGCATCATCTATCCGGCGGCGCATTTCCCGCTGACCGGGCTGGAGAAGAAGGAGCTGGGCCTGCCGCCCGAGCTGGTCCTGTCGATCGCCCGGCAGGAATCCGAGTTCAACCATACCGTCAGCAGCCATGCCGGCGCCAAGGGGCTGATGCAGGTCTTGCCCGGCACCGCGCAGGACATGGCCCGCAAGATCGGCGAGCCCTACGACCTGCCGCGCCTGACCACCGATGCCGCCTATAACGCGCGGCTGGGCGCGGCCTATCTGGCCGGGCTGCGCGACCGCTTCGGGACCTCGGTCGCGCTGACGGCCTCGGGCTACAATGCCGGGCCGGGCCGCCCCGCCCGCTGGCTGAACGATTTCGGCGACCTGCGCCGCGACTTCGACCCGGTGGACTGGGTCGAGCTGATCCCCTTCGACGAGACCCGCAACTATGTGATGCGCGTGACCGAGGCGATGCCCGTCTATCGCGCCCGCATCCAGGGCAAGCCCGCGCCGCTGGTGCCCACATGGGAGCTGACCGGGGGCGGGCTGATGCCGCCGCCGCCCGTCCGGCTGACGCTGGCCCTGTCGGCGCGGCCGCAGGCCAAGCCCTTCATCGGGCCGCGCCTGCCCCAAGGCTGGATCACGCCGATTTCCGCCGCATCCGCCACAGAGTGAACAGCCCCGCGCAGACCACGATCCCGGTGCCGATCACGACATTGGGCCGCAGCACCTCGCCGAAGACCACCACGCCGATGATGCTGACCCAGACCAGCTGCGTATAGGCGAAGGGCTGCAGCGCCGAGGCCTCGGCCATCTCGTAGGCGCGGATCATCAGGTAATGCGAGGTCATCCCGGCCGCGCAGAGGCAGGCCATCCACAGCCAGTCGACCGGCGCCAGCCATTGCCATTCCCAGATCCCGACCAGCGTGATCGCGACCGCCCCGGCGATGCCGGTCCAGAAGAAGCTGACGATAGGCGGGTCGTCGCGCGAGACATGGCGCGTCAGCAGCCCGTAGAGCGCGAACATCAGCGCCGCCGCGAAGGGCAGCAGCGCCTCGATCCGCATGACGCCGCTGCCGGGCTGCAGGATCACCAGGATGCCGATGAAGCCGATGCCAATGGCGGTCCAGCGCCGCCAGCCGACCTTTTCGCCCAGGACCGGGCCCGACAGCGCCGCGACCAGCAGCGGATAGGCGGTGAAGACGGCATGGGTCTCGACCAGCCCAAGGCGCACGAAGGCCTCGACCATGATCAGCACCTCGGCCACCAGGATCACGCCCCGGAAGATCTGGGTCAGCGGGCGCCGGGTCCTGACCGCGCGCTTCAGCCCGCCCGGCTGGCGCGAGACCAGCGCGATGACGAAGACCGCGAAGACCCAGTAGCGGATCATCACCACCAGGACCGGCGGATAGCCCTCGCCCAGCACGCGCGAGAAGCCGTCCTGCAGCGCGAAGATGAAGCTGACCAGGCACATCAGCAGGATCGCCAGCCCGGTGCGGTCCCTGACCGGCGGCCGGGTGCTGGGCGGGATCGGCGGCGGGGCAGAGGCAGAGGCCGCCGAGGCGGCATAGGGCGGGGCGTTCTTGTCGTCTGGCATGGTCATCGCGTTCCGGGCAATGCCCAGCCCATGCGCCCGTGCTGTCGCAAGGTCAAGGCAAGCCCGGTCTGCATGCCGTGCAAGCCCGCCGGCGTTGCCGGGATGCCGCGGGGCTGGGGCGGGTGGCCGGTGGATTCCCGGTCAGTCGCGGCTGCGGATGACCTTGGCGAAGGGATCGAAGATGGCGGCGTTGGCGGCCACCAGCCGGCCCGATTCCAGCGGATCGTCGCCGTCGCGCAGCCCCTCGACGAAGCCGCCCGCCTCGCGCACCAGCAGGATGCCCGCCGCCACGTCCCAGGGGTTGTTGCCGCGTTCCCAATAGCCGTCATAGCGGCCCGCCGCCACATAGGCCAAGTCCAGCGAGGCCGAGCCCCAGCGGCGCACGCCGGCGGTCAGCGGCATCAGCCGGGCCAGGTCCTGAAGCGTGGCGGGCAGCGGCCCGCGCCCGGCGAAGGGCACGCCGGTGGCGAAGATCGATTCGATCATCCGGCTGCGCCCCGACACCCGCAGACGCTGGTCGTTCATGAAGGCGCCTCCGCCCTTCTCGGCCACGAACAGCTCGTCCTTGGCGGGGTCGAAGATGACCGCGGCGACGATTTCCTTCTTGTGTTCCAGCGCGATGCTGACCGCCCAATGCGGCAGGCCGTGCAGGAAATTCGTGGTCCCGTCCAGGGGATCGACGATCCAGCGCCGGGTCGGATCCTCGCCCGCCTCCTCGCCGGTTTCCTCGCCCAGCCAGCCATAGTTCGGCCGCGCGCCGCGCAGTTCCTCCTTGATGATCCGCTCGGCCTCGCGGTCGGCGCGGCTGACGAAATCGCCCGCGCCCTTGACGCTGACCTGCAGGTTCTCGACCTCGCGGAAATCCTTGACCAGGCTGCGGCCAGCCTTGCGGGCGGCCTTGATCATGATGTTCAGATTCGCGCTTTGCATCCGGTGCTCCTATGGGGTTGGCCGCGTCATAGGCCCCCGCGCGCGAAAAGCCAAGCTAGGCCGCCGGGTCACGCAACATCCGCAGGGGTTCGGTGCGCGAAAGCCGCAGCACATGCGCCATGTAGGGCAGGCCCAGGTCGCTTTCCCGGACCGCGGCGTAAAGCCGGCGCATCATGCCCCCCGGCCCCAGCGGCAGCAGCGCCAGCTCGGGATTGGCGGCCTCGCGCCGCAAGACCCAGTCGGGCATCACCGCGACGCCGCGCCCGCTGGCCACCAGCATGACGGCGACGGCGGTCAGCTCGACCTGCCGGGTCTGGGCGGGCTCGATCCCGGCGGGGGTCAGGAACTGGCTGAACACGTCCAGCCGCCCGCGATCCATCGGATAGGTGATCAGCGTCTCGCCGGCCAGGTCCTGCGGCTCGGCATAGCCCTTCTGGACCAGCGGATGCCCGGCCGGCACCAGCAGCGTCGGCGAATAGTCGAACAGCGGCTGGAAGGTCACGCCCGCCACCTCCTCGGGGTCCGAGGAGATCACCAGGTCCACCTCCTCGCGCGCCAGCGCCGGCAGCGCGGCGAAGGCCAGGCGCTGGCGGATGTCCACGTCGACCTCGGGCCAGGTGCGGCGGAACAGATCCAGCACCGGCAGAAGCCAGTCGAAACAGGCGTGGCATTCCATCGCGATATGCAGCCGGCCGACGCGGCCCATCTCGACGCCCTTGAACTCGGCCTCGGTGGCGGCGACCAGGGGCAGCACCTGCTCGGCCAGGCGCAGAAGCCGCATCCCCGCCGCCGACAGCCGCATCGGCTTGGCGCGGCGCACGAACAGCTCGACGCCGGCCTGTTCCTCCAGCGCCTTGACCTGGTGCGACAGCGCCGACTGGGTGATGTTCAGGACATCGGCCGCGCGGGCCAGCCCGCCCTGTTCATGAATCGCCCGAACCGTGCGAAGATGGCGCAATTCAAGGTGCATGTGAGCCGCTTTCATGATCAACTTGAAGATTATGAATTTGTTTCACCGTTAGCGCCGTGGCACAAGGCCGCAAAGGAAAGGAATCGTCATGAGCCGCCCCGCGCCGAAAATCAGCTTCGAGTTCTTCCCGCCGAAGACGCTGGATGCGTCCTTCCGGCTGTGGGAAACCGCGCGCGCGCTGGCCCCGCTGCGGCCCGATTTCGTGTCCGTCACCTATGGCGCGGGCGGCACGACGCGGCAATTGACGCATGAGGCGGTGACGACCATCAACCGCCACTACGGCGTGAACGTCGCGGCGCACCTGACCTGCGTCGAGGCGACGCGCGCGGAAACCCTGAAGATCGTTCAGGACTATGCCGATGCCGGCATCCGCGAGATCGTGGCCCTGCGCGGCGATGCGCCCAAGGGCCAGGACCGCTTCACGCCCCATCCCGACGGCTTCGCCCATTCGGTCGAGCTGATCGAGGCCATCGCGGCGCGCGGCGACATGACCATCCGCGTCGGCGCCTATCCCGAGCCGCATCCCGACAGCGCCTCGACCGATGCTGACGTGGCCTGGCTGAAGCGCAAGATCGACGCGGGCGCGACCAGCGCCATCACGCAGTTCTTCTTCGAGCCCGAGACCTTCTTCCGCTTCCGCGACAAATGCGCGGCGGCGGGGATCGAGGCGCCGATCATTCCGGGCCTTCTGCCGATCCAGGGCTGGGCGGGCGCCAAGCGCTTTGCCGCCACCTGCGGCACCAGCATCCCGCAATGGGCCGAGGACGCCTTCGCCACCGCCATCAGCGAAGGCCCCGACAGCGAACGCCGGCTGGCCACCGCGATCTGCACCGAGCTGTGCGGCAAGCTGCTGGACGGCGGGGTGGACCGGCTGCATTTCTACACGCTGAACCGGCCGGAAATGACCCTGGATGTCTGCGCGACCCTGGGCATCCGGCCCGAGCCTTCGGGGCTGGAGGCCGTGGCCTGACCATGCCGCGCTGCCTGCTGATCGACCTGGACGGCACGCTGGTCGACAGCGAGATCGCCAATTGCCGCGCCTTCCTGGACCTGCTGCCCGACCTGCCGCTGACCCTGCCCCAGCTGATCGCAAGCTATCGCGGCGTGCAGCTGGACCGGATCATCGAGGACCTGACCCAGCGCCACGGCGTCGCCCCCGACGCCGATTTCGTGCCGCGCTATCGCGCCCATGTGGCGGGGCTGTTCGAGCGCGAGCTGGCGGCCTTTCCCGGCGTGGCCGAGGCGCTGGACCGGATCGACCTGCCGATCTGCGTCGCCTCCAGCGCGCCGCGCGACAAGATCGCCACGGCGCTGCAGATCACCGGGCTGGCCGGGTTCTTCGGCGACCGGCTCTACAGCGCCTATGACGTGCGGGCGTGGAAGCCCGACCCGGCGGTGTTCCTGGCCGCCGCGACCGGCATGGGCGTCACACCCGACCAGTGCCTGGTGATCGAGGACAGCGCCGTCGGGCTTGCCGCCGCCCGCGCCGCGCGGATGCCGGTGCTGCATTTCACCCCGCATGAGGACGGGGATCAGGACGCGCAGGCCGAGGGCCGCTTCACGCATTGGCAGCAGCTGCCGGACCTGCTGGCGGCCGCGCCCTGGGGCGTGGCGATTCGGGGCTGAACGATGCGGGGCTGATCGCTCAGCCCTGTGCCTTCCTGCGCGGCGGTTCCGCTTCCGGCAGGGCCTTGCGCGACAGCCGCCGCCGGGGCCGGTCCGCCGCCTGGTCGGCAAGCTGGCCGGCCAGCAAGGCCGGGCCGGGATAGGGCCGGGGCACGGTCGGATGCAGGTCCTCGCTTGCATTGGCGCCCGCCAGCCGCGGGGCGCGGGCCAGGAAGGCCTTGCCCCATTGCCGCCAGGACCCGATCGAGGGCGCAGTCGCATCGCAGGGGAAATGCCGCCGCCAGTCCTCGGGCAGCGGCAGGCCGACGCCGCCGGCCTGCTCCAGCATCCAGACCAGCGGGATATTGGCCAGCGGCCGGGCGAATTCCAGCCCGCGCAGCTGCCCGCCGATATCGGGATGGACGCCGCGGAACCACATCTGCCGCACGCGTCCGTCGGCATGGCCCCCGGCATCGGCGTCGCCATTGGCGTCCCACAGCAGCGGCGCATAGGCCGCGCGGGTCTCGTCCAGCGCCAGGGCGTGGAAGCCGTGCTGGACCCCCGCGCCCAGATGCGCGTCGTGGAAGCGGAACATCGGCTCGGTCACCATCCACAGCAGCGGCAGGCGCAGCCCCAGCGCCGCGACGGTGTCGAAGCAGCAGATGGCGCGGATCGGCATGTCGGGATGGCAGCGGCGGCGGAAGGCGGCCAGGGTCTGCGCCGTCCCGCCCTCGCGATACAGCCGCCAGGCCAGCCGGGTGTTGCGTTCCGTCGCGCGTTCGGGGCGCAACAGGCCGATGCGGCCGATCATCCCGGCCAGGCTGCGCACCGCGAAGGCGCCGCGCGAATAGCCGAACAGGAACACCGGATCGCCCGGCCGCCAGCCATTGGCCAGCCAGCCATAGGCCTCGATGATGCGCCGTTCCAGCGCCCGGCCCATGGCCAGTTCCGGCAGGGTCTGCCAGCGGTTCCATTGCTGGCCGGCCGCGTAATACAGCCGCAGCCGCGCGCCCGGCAGCGGCCCCATCTGGCCGCGCAACAGGTCGTGGATGCGCCCGATCGAGCTGTGCCGCCCGTCGGCCAGCGAGGCGAAGGTGCCGTCGATCAGCACCACATGGATCAGCGTCGGGCGAATCGTCTGCATCGCCCGACGCTAGCATGAGGACATGAGATTTCCGTTACTCCAGCGCCATCACGGTCGCGTGGGCCAGCTGCCCGAAGCCGTTGAAGCGGGTATTGGTGACGGTCGAATAGGCCCCCGCCCCCTGAAAGACGACATAGTCGCCCTCGGCGATGTCGTCGGGCAGGTTCAGCTCGCCCGGCAGGCGGTCCACCGAATCGCAGGTCGGCCCGAAGATCACCCGGCCCGAACGCTCGCCCGGACGCGGCCGCCCCTCGGGGGTCAGGACCTGCACGCGGTCGATATTGCCGATGATCGGCAGTTCCGCCAGCCCGCCATAGACGCCGTCGTTGAGGAAGACATTGGCGCCGTCGCGGACCGCCTTGATGCGCGCGACCAGCGCGAAGGCATCGGCGCAGATGCCGCGCCCCGGCTCGCAGACCAGCTGCGGGGCGTTCTCGCCGAAGGTCTCGGCCGTGGTTTCGGCGATCTTGTCGAAGATCGCCTGCAGGTCGGGCTCGACCCCCTGCACGCGATAGGACGGAAAGCCGCCGCCGACATTCAGCCGCCGGACCGCGATCCCGGCCATCTGGCAGATCTCGCCCGCCACGCGGATATAGCTTTCCCAGGCGCCCGGATCGACGCATTGCGTCCCCGGATGGAAGGTCAGCGAGGGGACATAACCGCGCGCGGCCACCCGCTGCAGCATCTCGGCCGCATATTCCGGGCTGGCCCCGAACTTGGAGCCGAAATCATAGACCGCGCCCAGCACCGGCAGCTTGAAGCGGGGCGAGATCTCGACCCCCTCGCCCTCGACCTGCGTCGGCACCTGGGCCAGCAGCTTGTCCAGCTCCGAGGCGCTGTCGACCGACCAGGCGCGGATCCCGGCGGCGATGCCATGGGCGATCTCGGCCTTCGAGCGCACCGGGTTGTGGTAATGGCGCGCGGCCCCCGGCGCCAGGCGGCCGATCAGGTCGATCTCGAAGGGCGAGGCCACGTCGAAGCCGCGGATCCCGGCGCTCACCAGGTTCTGGATCACCGCCTCTTCCGGGTTCGACTTGACCGCATAGGTCACCAGGCCCGGAAAACCCGCGATGAATTGCCGCGCCCGGTCCTGCAGGACGGTGGGCGCGAAGACCATGACCGGGTGTTCGGGCTGAAGATGGCGGATGATCTCGGCCGGATTGTCCCAGACGGTCTTCTGTTCTCCCATGGCGGGTCCTTTCGCGCGTTCAGAGATGGTGTCGAAGGGCGAGAGTGCCTCAACACAGAATGGCGCTTTTGGTTTCCAAATTCACCGATGAAAAGGATAGATTCGCGCGCCATGCCGGTTAATATGACGAACTGCGTGACGATTTGACGAAACAAGGGGCGCTTTGCGTGGACGAACTGGATCGCAACATTCTGGCGCAGCTGTCGCAGGACGCGCGCATGTCGGTGGCGGTGCTGGCGCGGCGGCTGAAGGTCGCGCGCTCGACCGTGCAGGCGCGGCTGGAACGGCTGGAAAGCAGCGGCGCCATCGCGGGCTATACCGTGCGGCTGGGCGACACGGCGCGGGCGGCGCGCATCCGCGCGACGGTGCTGGTCGCGATCGAGCCGCGCAGCCTGCCCGCGATCCTGGCGCGGCTGCGCGTCATGCCGCAGGTCGAGCGCATCCACACCATCAGCGGCCGGGTGGACCTGCTGCTGCAGGTGGCCGCCGTGACCACGGCCGAGCTTGACGATCTTTTGGACCGGATCGGCGGACTGGACGGGGTGCGGTCCTCGGAAAGCCTGATCCACCTGTCCACCAAGCTGGACCGCGCCACCTAGCCCAGCCGGAACAGATCGACGAAACGCTGCGCGGCGCCGGCATCGCCCTGCAGCCCGATCTCCTGCGCGGCGGCCAGCTCGGCCAGCGATTCGGGGCCATAGACCGCGCGGGCCAGGGCATTGGCCTCGCCGCTCAGGACGAAATCCGCGTCGATCTCGGCCGCGGGTTCGACCTGCAGCAGGCCGTCGCCGGCCAGGCGCTGCACGAAGCCCTCGCGCCCCATCGCAAAGCCGGCCGTGGCATGGAAGCCCCGCGCCGCTTCCGCATCGATCATCGCCGTCATCGAGATCATCAGCGCGGTCGGGCTGATGAAGCGGCGCGGATCGTGGCCCGGATGGGCGGCGCCCCAGCGGCACATGGCCTGCAAGACCGGCAGCAGCGCCTTGCCGCCCTCGGTCAGCGCATAGATCCCCAGCGCCTGGTCGTGGCGCAGCACCCCCGCCCCGGCCAGCTGCGCCAGCCGCTGCGTCAGCACCCCCGCCGTGATGCCGGGCACGCCATGGCGGATCATCTGGAACCTTTTGGGGGTCAGCAGCAGTTCCCTGACCACCAGAAGCGCCCAACGGTCGCCGATCACGTTCAGGGCATGGGCCGCAAGGCAGCCCTCGTCATAGCGTATCCGCATGGTTTCGCCGGTATTAGTCATGTTTCCATACTATCAGTTGCTTTTTAATACTGCAAGTGGCAAGCTTCGATTCGAAGGCGCAGAACAGCAAACCCAAGGGAGGTTCAGATGGCCTATTATTCGGGATTCGTCGCCGCCGTGCCGTCGGCCAACAAGGAGGCCTATATCGCCCATGCCAAGGGCGCCTGGCCCTATTTCAAGAAACAGGGCGCCCGGCGCATGGTCGAATGCTGGGGCGAGGACGTGCCCCATGGCAAGCAGACCGACTTCTATCGCGCGACCGGCGCCAAGGACGGCGAGGTGCCCATCTTCTCGTGGATCGAATGGCCCGACCGCGAGACCTGCGACAAGGCCTGGGCCGCGATGATGTCCGACCCCGACATGCAGCAGATGCCTCAGATGCCCTTCGACGGAATGCGCATGTTCTGGGGCGGCTTCGCGCCTATCGTCGAGCAGGGAGAAAGCCGTCCGGGCAGCTATGTCCAGGGCTTCGTGCTGGCGGCCCCGGCCGAGAAGAAGCAGGCCTATATCGACATGGCCCGCAGCGCGACCGAGATGTTCGAGCGTTTCGGCGCCACCCACCAGATCGAATGCTGGGGCGAGGACGTGCCGCGCGGCAAGGTGACGGATTTCTACCGCGCGACCGAGGCGAAGGATGGCGAGGTGCCGCTGTTCTCGTGGATCGAATGGCCCGACCGCGCCACCTGCGACGAGGCGGGCAAGAAGATGGAGGCCGAGATGGAGGGCATGGAGATGCCCGAGATGCCCTTCGACGGGATGCGGATGTTCTGGGGCGGCTTCGCGCCCGTCATGGACGAAAGGGCCTGAGGATGGCCAGGATTCACGGACATCCGATCTGGTTCGAGCTGGCGACCGGCAAGGGCCAGCTCGACCCGGCCGGCGCATTCTATCGCGAGGTGCTGGGCTGGCAGGTCGAGGACGCGGGGATGGAGGGCTTCACCTATCACCTTGCCCGCGCCGGGGGCAATCTGGTCGCCGGGCTGATGGAAATGCCCGACGACGTGGCCGAGATGCCGCCCAACTGGACGCTCTATTTCGGGGTGGACGACGCCGACAAGGCGGCGGCGGACATCCGCGCGGCGGGCGGGCGGATCTTTCGCGAACCGGCCGACATTCCCGACACCGGCCGCTTCGCCATCGCCGCCGACCCGCAGGGCGCGGGTTTCGGCATCCTCTGCCCCGCGCCGATGGCGGATGGCGGCGAGACGCGGGCCTTCGACCAGCAGAAGGCCGGCCATGGCAACTGGACCGAGCTGATGAGTACGGATCCCGAGGCGGGCTTCGCCTTCTATGCCGGGCTGTTCGGCTGGCAGAAGGGCGACGGGATCGACATGGGCGAGATGGGCACCTACCAGTTGTTCCGCCATGACGGCACCGATATCGGCGGCATGATGGGCCTGGGCAATGCGCCCGCGCCCTGCTGGCTGCCCTATTTCGGCGTCAACGGCACCACCGAGGCGATCGCGCGCATCAAGGCCGCGGGCGGCCAGGTCCATCACGGCCCCATCGAGGTGCCCGGCGGCGCCTGGATCGCGGTGGCGACCGATCCGCAGGGCGCCTGGTTCGCCGTCGTCGGCCCGAAGGAGCGTATGCCATGACACTGGTCCTGACCACATTCGACTGGGTGCCGGAATTCCCGCGCGGCCATGTGCGCGACCTGCGCATCCGCTGGCTGCTGGAGGAGATCGGGCGCGAATACGAGGTGGATACCGTGCCGGCCGTCGAACGCTCGGCCGAACATCTGGCGCGCCAGCCCTTCGCGCAGGTCCCGATGATCCGCGACGGCGAGCTGTCGCTGTTCGAAAGCGGCGCGATCCTGCTGCACCTGGCCGAGGGCACCGAACTGATGCCCGAGGGCCAGGACCGCGCCCTTACGCTGCAATGGGTGATCGCGGCGCTGAACAGCGTCGAGCCCTTCGCCCTGCAATGGGAGGTCGCCCGCTTTTTCGACGAGGACGAGGCGGCCGCGACCCGGCTGGAGGCGCCGCTGCGCCAGCGCCTGGCGCAGCTGCAGGCGGCGCTGGAGGGGCGCGACTGGCTGGTCGCGGATCGCTTCACCGTCGCCGACCTGCTGATGTCGGACATGCTGCGCATCCCGGCGCAGGCGGGGCTGCTGGACGATCTGCACGGGCTGGCCGCCTATGCCGAACGCGCCACCTCGCGGCCGGCCTTCGGGCGCGCGATGGCCGATCACATGGCCCATTGGCAGGCGGCGGATGCCCGGCAGAAGGATGGCGCCGGATGAGACCCCTGTGGCTTGCGCTTGCCGCCCTGCCCGCCCTCGCCCTGCCCATGGCGGCCATGGCCGAAACCGTGACCGTTGACGGTCACCCGATCTGGTACGAGGTCCATGGCGACCTGGACCCCGGCCGGGCGCCGATCCTGCTGCTGCATGGCGGCGCGATGAATACCGCCCTGGCATGGGCCGACCTGATCCCGGTCCTGTCGCAGGACCGCCCGGTCATCGGCATCGACCAGCAGGGCCACGGCCGCAGCGCCGACCGCGACGGCCCGATCACCATGGAGCGGATGCGCGCCGACACCATCGCCGTGCTGGACGCGCTGGAGGTCGAGGCCGCCCATGTCGTGGGCTTTTCCCTGGGCGGGATGCTGGGCTACGACCTGGCCGTCCATGCGCCCGATCGCGTCGCCTCGCTCAGCGCCATCTCGGCGGCGCAAGGCAATGACGGCATGTTGCCCGGACTGGTCGAGATGAACCGCAATCCCGACCAGCCGCCCGACCCTGCAATCCTGGCCCTGCTGCCCACGCCCAAGGACTTCCTGGAGATGCGGCGCAGCTGGGAGGAGCAGAATCCCGAGGGCTCGGGCGCGATGCAGCAGGTGATGGAGAAGCTGGGCCAGCTGATCGCCTCGGACTGGGGCTGGAGCGACGGGGAACTGGCCGGCATCACCGCGCCCACCCAGATCATCCTGGGCGATACCGACTTCCTGCCGCCCGAACGTGGCGCGCATCTGGCCGCGACCATCCCCGGCGCATGGCTGGCCGTGCTGCCCGACACGACCCACATGACCATCCTGTCCCGGCCCGAACTGCCGGGCCTGCTGACCGCCCGGATCGAGGCGGCCGAGACGTCCGGGCAGGCGGACTGATCGGGCGTCGCCGCCGGGCGCAGGACAAGACCCCATTGCGGCGGATCGCCTCGGCTGTTATCCGCCGCCGGCGCGATCCACCGGCCCGGATCGCCGTTTGTTTCGGTATTCTGTTTCACGGTTCAGGCATCATGACGGACATGGCAGCGCAACCCGGCGGGGGATCGGCCCGCGACAGGGCCCCGGTCGATTTCGTGATCATCGGCGCGATGCGGGCGGGCACGACGACGCTGCATTCCGTCCTGTCGCGCCATCCGCAGATCTCGATGTCGCGCGACAAGGAGACCGATTTCTTCATCCCCGGCAGGAATTACGGGCGCGGGCTGCAATGGTATCTGGACCAGTTCGACCCCGCCCTGCCGATCCGGGGCGAGGCCAGCCCGAACTATGCCAAGCTGCGCGACTTCCCCGACGTGCCGCAGACCCTGTCGCACCATGCGCCGGATGCGCGGCTGGTCTATGTCGTGCGCGACCCGGTCCGGCGGGCGGTCTCTCAATACGCCCACAGCTGGAACATGGGCCTGGCGCTGCCGCCGCCCGACGCGCTGGCGGATACGCATGAATATCTCAGCATCCTCGACATCAGCAGCTATGCCCGCCAGCTGGATCCCTGGCGCGCGCTGTTCGGCCCCAAGCGCATCCTGATCGTCGATTTCGACGCCCTGCTGGCCGATCCGCAGGCGCAGTTCGACCGGATCTGCGCCCATGTCGGCGCCGACCCGATGCCGGTCGCGGCGCTTGCCGCGCATAACGCCACCTCGGAACTGTCGCGCGTGCCCCGGCCGCTGCTGCGGCTGGCGCAGGGACCGTTGCGGCCGCTGCTGACCCGGCTGCTGGACCAGCGGATGCGCGACCGGCTGCGCGGGCTGGCGGCCTTCGGCCCGAACCGCAAGCCGCCGGAATTCCCCGCGCCGCTGCTGGCCCGGCTGCGCCAGGACCTGGCGGAGGACGCGGCACGGTTCCGCCGCCTCTCCGGCATGGATTTCCCGCACTGGTCGGTCTGACCGCGCCTCGGATCCCTGCTTGCAGCCACCCCCCGCCCTGCTTAGCCTGCCGACCGAGGGGGAGAAACGCATGACCACAGGCTTGTTCTGGCATCCGGCCGCCATCGACCACCTGACGCCCATGGGCCATCCCGAGCAATCGGCCCGCGCCCAGGCCGTCGCCGCCGCGCTTCAGGATCTGGCGCTGGACCGGCACGAGGCGCCCATCGCCGAGGATGCCGAGATCCTGCGCTGCCATCCGCGCTCCTATCTGGACCGGATCCGCGCCGCCTCGCCCGCGCAGGGCTTCACGATGCTGGACGGCGACACGCACATGTCGCCGGGCAGCCTGGAGGCCGCCTTGCGCGCCGTGGGCGGCGCGGTCGCGGCGGTGGATGCGGTGCTGGCGGGCGGGATCGCCAATGCCTTCGTCGCCATGCGCCCGCCCGGCCACCACGCCGAGCGCGAGACGGCGATGGGCTTCTGCCTGTTCGGCACCGTCGCCATCGCCGCCCGGCGGGCGCTGGACCATCACGGGCTGGAACGGGTGGCGGTGCTGGATTTCGACGTCCATCACGGCAACGGCACGCAGGACCTGCTGTGGGACGAATCACGCGCCTTCTTCGCCTCCAGCCACCAGATGCCGCTGTATCCCGGCAGCGGCGCGGCCTCGGAACAGGGCGCCCATCGCCAGATCGTGAACGTGCCGCTGGCGCCGGGCAGCGGCGGGGCCGAGGCGCGGCGGGCCTGGGACGCGATCCTGGCCCGCGCCCGTGCCTTCGATCCGCAGCTGGTGCTGGTTTCCGCCGGTTTCGACGCCCATGCCGACGACCCGCTGGCGCAGCTGAACTGGGACGAGACCGATTTCACCGCCATCAGCCGCGCGATCTGCGACATGGCGGCGGAATGCGGCGCCCCGGTGGTATCCTGCCTGGAAGGTGGCTATGATCTGGCGGCCCTGGGCCGGTCCGTCCGCGCCCATGTCGAAGTGCTGATGGAGGCCGGAGCATGAGCGAGATCGAGAAGCTGTCCTTCGAGGAGGCAATGCGCGAATTGGAGGCGACCGTCGGCAAGCTGGAGACCGGCGAGGCGACGCTGGAGGAATCCATCGCGCTTTACGAACGCGGGGCGGCGCTGCGCAAGCATTGCGAGGCGCGCCTGCGCGAGGCCGAGGAGCGGGTCGAGAAGATCACCCTGGCGGCCAATGGCGACCCCGCGGGCACGGAACCGGCCGAGGGGCTTTGAATGCAGCATGAACTGGACGGCGTGAAGGCGCCGGTGCAGGCCGCGCTCGAATCCGCGATCGCCCGCCTGCCCGGCGGCGAATTGCGCGACGCGATGCTCTATGCGGCGACCGGGGGCAAGCGGCTGCGCGCCTATCTGGTGCTGGAATCGGCGCGGCTGCACGGCATCCCTGAAAGCGCCGCACTGCCCGTCGCCGCCGCGGTCGAGGCGCTGCACGCCTACAGCCTGGTCCATGACGACCTGCCGGCGATGGACGACGACGACCTGCGCCGGGGCCAGCCGACGGTGCATGTGAAATACTCGCAGGCCACCGCGATCCTTGCCGGCGACGCGCTGCAAAGCCTGGCCTTCGAATTGCTGACGGGTGAAGCGGTGGGCGATGCGGGCGCGCGGCTGCGGCTGATCCGCGCCTTCGCCCGCGCCGTCGGCGCCCAGGGCATGGTCTGGGGCCAGGCGCTGGACATCGCCGCCGAAAGCGCCGCCACGCCGCTGGACCTGCCCGCGATCACCCGGCTGCAGGGCGGCAAGACCGGCGCGCTGATCCGCTTCGCCGCCACCGCCGGGCCGCTGGCCGCCGATGCCGATCCCGGCCCGCTGGACCGCTATGCCGACGCACTGGGGCTGGCCTTCCAGATCGCCGACGACATCCTAGACGTGACCGGAAACGAGGCCACCACCGGCAAGCGCGTCGGCAAGGACGGCGCGGCGGGCAAGGCCACCTTCGTCTCGCTTCTGGGGCTTGACGGCGCGCGCGCCGAGGCCCGCCGCCTTGCCGACCTGGCCGAGGCCGCGCTTGACCCCTATGGCGCGGCCGCGGGAAACTTGCGCGCCCTTGCGCGTTTCGTTATCGAACGCGACACTTGAAACGCCCGCCCCAGACACGCCCGGAGGGCCAGCCATGACCGACCCCGTTCCCACCAACCGGCCGAAGACCCCGGTTCTGGACCGCGTCAACCTGCCCTCGGACCTCAAGGCGCTGAGCGACCGCGAACTGGCGCAGCTGGCCGAGGAGCTGCGCGCCGAGACGATCAGCGCGGTCAGCGTGACCGGCGGCCATCTGGGCGCGGGGCTGGGCGTGGTGGAACTGACCGTGGCCCTGCACGCCGTCTTCGACGCGCCGCGCGACAAGATCATCTGGGACGTCGGCCACCAGTGCTATCCGCACAAGATCCTGACCGGGCGGCGCGACCGCATCCGCACCCTGCGCATGGGCGGCGGGCTGGCCGGCTTCACCAAGCGCGCGGAAAGCCCCTATGATCCGTTCGGCGCCGGCCATTCCTCGACCTCGATTTCCGCCGCGCTGGGTTTCGCAGTGGCGCGCGAGCTGGGCGGCGATGCCGGCGACGCCATCGCGGTGATCGGCGACGGCGCCATGAGCGCGGGCATGGCCTTCGAGGCGATGAACAATGCCGGCCACCTGGGCAAGCGGCTGTTCGTGATCCTGAACGACAACGAGATGTCCATCGCGCCGCCCACCGGCGCGCTGTCCACCTATCTGACCCGGCTTTACACGGGCGGCCCCTTCCAGGAGCTGAAGGCCGCCGCCAAGGGCGCCGTCAGCCTGCTGCCCGCGCCGATGCAGCAGGGCGCCCGCCGCGCCAAGGAAATGCTGAAGGGCATGGCCGTGGGCGGCACCCTGTTCGAGGAGCTGGGCTTCAGCTATATCGGCCCGGTCGACGGCCATGACCTGGACCAGCTGCTGCCGCTGCTGCGCACCGTGAAGGCCCGCGCCGACGGGCCGGTGCTGATCCATGCCGTCACCAGGAAGGGCAAGGGCTACGGTCCGGCCGAGAATGCCGACGACCGCGGCCATGCGCGGGGCTGCTTCGACGTGCTGACCGGCCAGCAGGCCAAGGCCAAGTCGAACGCGCCCAGCTATACCGCCGTTTTCGCCGGGGCGTTGATCGACGAGGGCGGCCGCGACGACCGCATCGTCGGCATCACCGCCGCCATGCCCGACGGCACCGGCCTGAAGCAGTTCGCCGAGCGTTTCCCGCGCCGCACCTTCGACGTCGGCATCGCCGAGCAACATGCCGTGACCTTCGCGGCGGGGCTGGCGGCGGGCGGGATGAAACCCTTCTGCGCGCTCTATTCCACCTTCCTGCAGCGCGGCTACGACCAGGTGGTCCACGACGTCGCCGTGCAGGGCCTGCCGGTGCGCTTCGCCATCGACCGCGCCGGTCTGGTCGGGCAGGACGGCCCCACCCATGCCGGCGCCTATGACATCGCCTTCCTGGCGAACCTGCCCGGCTTCGTGGTCATGGCCGCCGCCGACGAGGCCGAGCTGGTCCACATGGTCGCCACCGCCGCCGCCCATGACGCGGGCCCCATCGCCTTCCGCTTCCCGCGCGGCGAGGGCACCGGGGTCGATCTGCCCGAACGCGGAGAAATCCTGCCCATCGGCAAGGGCCGCATGATCGCCGAGGGCAAGTCGGTCGCGATCCTGTCCTTCGGCACCCGCCTCTCCGAGGCGATGGCCGCGCGCGAGGCGCTGTCGGCGCGCGGCATCACCCCGACCATCGCCGACGCCCGCTTCGCCAAGCCCCTGGACCGCGAGCTGATCCTGCGCCTGGCCCGCGACCACGACGCGCTGATCACCCTGGAGGAAGGCGCCGTCGGCGGCTTCGGCAGCCATGTCGCGCAGCTTCTGGCCGATGAGGGCGTCTTCGACCGCGGGCTTGCCTTCCGCTCGATGGTGCTGCCCGACCGCTTCGTCGACCATGGCGCGCCCTTCGCGATGTATGACGATTCGGCGCTGAACGCGGCGCATATCGAGGCGAAGGTGCTGGAGGTGCTGCGCATCGCGCAGCTGGACCGCCGCGCCTGACGCAATCCTGCCGGCATCGCGGACGAAACCGCCCTGCATTGCACGGGCAACAATCAATTTTGCACCGCGAACCGGTCGATAATTGTTGACCTGCGGGCGCATAGGCGAAAACATGCCGAAAAGAACAGCTACCAATCTCGCGCCGCCGAAGGCACAGAATTGTGTAGCTTTGTGAAGGTCTTGGGGTTGCTCTCGCGACCCTGTTTTGCGGTTCACCGGCGCTCTCGAGCCTTTCCTTTCTCGCGAGGACGCCATTCGTAAACAGTCACCGGCCATTTGTCGCCGGATGTCGCGAAAGGATCCCCGAAATGCCCGATCGTCCGATTATCTCCATCACCGGCGGCCGCGTCGATGAAGGCCCGTTCAGCACCTATATTCCCTTCACCGTCCGGCTGTCCGCAGCACCCGCGGATATCGTTACCGTCGAGTATTTCGTCCATGCCGGGACCGCCAGCCGGGAAACCGATCTGTCCTCCAGCGGCTATCCCTATAGCGGGACCATCACGTTCGACCGCGGACAGTCCGAACAGATCATCTATGTCCGCAACAGCAACGACAGCCTGGACGAGTTGGACGAAAGCGTCTTCGTCGAGTTGCGCAATCCGGACGGTGCGACATTCGGCGCGAACAATCACAGCCTGTCCGCAATCGGCTGGGTGCTGGACGATGACGGGCCCGGCAACAACCGCGCCATCGCCGTCTCGAACCCGGTCGTGACCGAGGCAGCGGGCGGCAAGGCCATCTTCACCATCAGCCTGTCGCGGGCGTTCGATAACGATGTCAGCTTCAATTACAGCACCAGCGACGGCAGCGCCAAGGCGGGATCGGACTATCAGGCCCGCAGCGGCACCGTCACCTTCCTGGCCGGCCAGACCGAAACCACGGTCGAAGTCAACCTGATCAACGACAACCTCGCCGAAGCCACAGAAAGCTTCAACCTGTCGATCACTGGCGCCCATGGCGTGACCGGCGCCACCGGCACGGCGCAAATCCTTGACGATGACAGCGCCATCCCGGTCATGTCCATCGAAGGCGGCCGCGCCGACGAAGGACCGTTCAGCACCTATATTCCCTTCACCGTCCGGCTGTCCGAGGCGCCGACGGATGCGGTCACGGTCGAGTATTTCGTCCATGCCGGAACCGCCAGCCGGGAAACCGACCTGTCCTCCAGCGGCTATCCCTATAACGGCACCGTCACTTTCAGTCCCGGCCAGACCGAACAGGTGATCTATGTCCGCAACAGCAACGACAGTCTGGACGAGCTGGACGAGAGCTTCTTCGTCGAGTTGCGCAATCCGGACGGCGCGACATTCGGCGCGAACAATCACAGCCTGTCCGCAATCGGCTGGGTGCTGGACGATGACGGGCCGGGCAACAACCGCGCCATCGCCGTCTCGAACCCGGTCGTGACCGAGGCAGCGGGCGGCAAGGCCATCTTCACCATCAGCCTGTCGCGGGCGTTCGATACCAATGTCAGCTTCAATTACAGCACCAGCGACGGCAGCGCCAAGGCGGGATCGGACTATCAGGCCCGCAACGGCACGGTCACCTTCCTGGCCGGCCAGACCGAGGCAACCGTCGAGATCAACCTGCTCAACGACAACCTCGCCGAAGCCACCGAAAGCTTCAACCTGTCGATCACCGGCGCCCATGGCGTGACCGGCGCCACCGGCACGGCGCAAATCCTTGATGACGACAGCGCCACCCCGGTCCTGTCCATCGAAGGCGGCCGCGCCGATGAAGGCCCGTTCAGCACCTATATTCCCTTCACCGTCCGGCTGTCCGAGGCGCCGACGGATGCGGTCACGGTCGAGTATTTCGTCCATGCCGGAACCGCCAGCCGGGAAACCGACCTGTCTTCCAGCGGCTATCCCTATAGCGGGACCGTCACTTTCAGCCCCGGCCAGACCGAGCGGGTGATCTATGTCCGCAACAGCAACGACAGCCTGGACGAGTTGGACGAGAGCTTCTTCGTCGAGTTGCGCAATCCCGTGGGTGCCACCTTCGGGGGCGGCAATGCCTCGCTGTTCGCCACAGGCTGGGTTCTGGACGATGACGGGCCGGGGTTGAACCGGACGGTGGCCGTCTCGAACAGCATCGTGAGAGAGGTTCCGGGCGGCAGCGTCGCCATCTTCGCGGTCGAGATCTCTCGTCCCGCCGAGGTGCCGATCACGCTGAACTATGAGACCGTGGCCGGCACCGCGCGCGCAAACAGCGACTATGTCCCAAGTCTGGGCCAGATCACCTTCGCCCCCGGCCAGACGCGGGTCGAGATCGCCGTGCCCATCATCTATGACATGGCGCAGGAAGGGGCCGAACTGTTCTATCTGCGCGTCCAGCCTCCCTTCCCCTCGCAGATCTCGGCCCAGTCGAACATGGCGACCGGCACCGGGACGATCCTGGACGGCACGGTCAGCGGCACCGGCGGCAACGACATCCTGCACGGCACCTCGTTCCCCGAACGGATCGAGGGGCTGGGCGGCGACGACCGGATCTATGGTTACGGCGGCAACGACATCCTGTCGGGCGGCGACGGCAACGATACTCTTTACGGCGGGGGCGGCAACGACACGCTTCTTGGCGGCAATGGCAACGACCGGCTGGAGGGCGGCGCGGGCGCGGACCGGCTGGAAGGCGGTGCGGGCAACGACACGCTGATCGGGGGCGCGGGCCGCGACACGCTGATCGGCGGGGCGGGCAACGATCTCTATATCATCGACCGCAACGACGTGATCCAGGAAACCGCCAATGGCGGCATCGACACGGTGCAGGCGAATTTCGCTTATACGCTGGGGGCGCATCTGGAAAACCTGACCCTGACCGGGGCCGGCAATATCAACGGCACCGGAAACGGGTTGAACAACGTGATCCTGGGCAATGCCGGCGCCAACCGGCTGGTCGGGCTAGCCGGAAACGACACGCTGCGCGGCAATGGCGGCAATGACACGCTGCTGGGCGGGGCGGGCAACGACCGGCTGTTCGGAGGCGCCGGCAATGACCGGCTGCTGGGCGGCAACGGCAACGACCGGCTGGACGGCGGGGCCGGCAATGACTGGCTGCTGGGCGGCAACGGCAACGACCGGCTGGACGGCGGGGCCGGCAATGACTGGCTGGAAGGCGGCGCGGGCAACGACACCCTGCTGGGAGGCGCGGGCAACGACCGCCTTCTGGGCCAGGGCGGCCATGATCTTCTGAACGGCGGCGGCGGAAACGACACGCTGCTGGGCGGGGCCGGGAACGACACGCTTCTGGGCGGCGGCGGGCGCGATTCGCTGGAAGGCGGCGCCGGCAACGACCGGCTGGAGGGCGGCGCGGGCATCGACACCCTTCTTGGCGGGGGCGGCAATGACACGCTGCTGGGCCAGGGCGGCAACGACGTGCTGCGCGGCGGGGCCGGGCGCGATCTTCTGCAGGGCGGGGCCGGCAATGACCGCCTGTTCGGCGATGCGGGCAATGACACGCTGGAGGGCGGCGCGGGCAATGACCGGCTGGACGGCGGGGGCGGAAACGATGTGCTGCGCGGCGGCGCGGGCGCCGACACGCTGATCGGCGGCGCCGGGGCCGATACGATGCAGGGCGGCGCCGGGCGCGACATCTTCGTCTTCCAGAGCTTCGCGGAAATGGGCAGCGGCGCGGCGAATCGCGACCGGATCCTGGATTTCGCCTCGGGGCAGGACCGGCTGGACCTGAGCGCGCTGGACGCCAATACCCGGCTGGCGGGCAACCAGGATTTCGCCTTCAACGGCATGGAAGCCGCGGCCAATTCGGTCTGGTTCCTGCGCCAGGGCAGCAACGTGATCCTGCGCGGCGACCATGACGGCGACGGTGTCCATGATTTCGAGATCCAACTGAACGGCATCTCGCGGCTGGTGGCCGAGGATTTCATCTTCTAGCCGCGGGAGTCGGGGGCTGGCCTTCGCGTCCTTCGGGTATTTGGACAACGAAGAAGCGGCCAGCCTAGCTTTCGCCGGTCAGCGGCGTCACATGCCAGATATCGGCCATGTAGCCCCGGATCGTCCGGTCGGACGAGAAGAAGCCCGAGCGCGCGATGTTCAGCGCCGCCATCCGGTCCCAATGCGCCGCGTCGCCGAAAGCCTGGTCGATGCGGCGCTGGGTCGCGTAATAGGCGTCGAAATCGCTGGCCACCAGGAAGGGATCGTCGTTCCAGGTCCGGTCCAGCAGCGCGAAATAGGGATCGGCCCGCCCGCCCGAGAAACGCCCCTCGGCGATCAGCTGCAGGGCGATGCGCATGTTCTCGCTGGCCTCGATCGCGGCGCGGGCATGGCCGGGGCGTGCCCGGACCACCGCCGCCTCCTCGGCGGTCAGGCCGAAGAGGAAGAAGTTTTCCGGCCCGACCAGTTCGCGGATCTCGACATTGGCACCGTCCAGCGTGCCGATGGTCAGCGCGCCGTTCATGGTGAACTTCATGTTGCCGGTGCCCGAGGCCTCCTTGCCCGCGGTGCTGATCTGTTCGCTGAGATCAGCGGCGGGGATCAGGTGTTCGGCCATGGTGACGTTGTAGTTCGGGGGATAGGCGATCTGCAGGTATTTCGCCGTCACCGGGTCGCGGTTGATCGTCGCGGCCACGTCGTTGATCAGGTGGATGACGGTCTTGGCCAGCCAATAGCCCGGCGCGGCCTTGCCGCCGAAGATCTTGACCCGCGGCGTCCAGCCCGCGTTCGGGTCGTCATGGATGCGCTGCCACAGCGCGATGGTTTCCAGGATGTTCAGAAGCTGGCGCTTGTATTCGTGGATGCGCTTGACCTGCACGTCGAAGATCGCGTCGGGATCGGCCTTGATACCCAGCCCCGCCAGCAGCCCGTTCGACAGCGCCACCTTGTTCGCGCGCTTGGCGGCGCGCAGCTCGCCCAGGAAGGCGGCGTCCCCCGCAAAGGGTTCCAGCCCGCCGAGCAGGTCCAGCTCCGAGGTCCAGCCCGGCCCGATGGTCCGGTCGATCAGCCCCGACAGGGCCGGGTTCGACATGCGCAGCCAGCGGCGCGGGGTGATGCCGTTGGTCTGGTTCACGATCCGGTCGGGATGCAGCTTGTGGAGATCGGCAAAGACCGTGCCTTTCACCAGGTCGGTATGCAGCGCCGAGACGCCGTTGACCTTGCCGGCCATGATGAAGGCCAGCTCGCCCATCTGCACCTGGTCGTGCTGGATGATGCCGACATGGTCGGGCCGCGCCGTGGCCTGCCGGTGATCGTCGTCGATCATCTGGATGATCTGCATGTGGCGCGGCAGAACATGGCCCATCAGCCAGGTGGACCAGCGTTCCAGCGCCTCGGGCAGCAGGGTGTGGTTGGTATAGTTCAGCACGCCGCGCGCCAGGTCGCGGGCCTTGGGGAAATCCAGCCCGTGTTCGTCCATCAGCAGCCGGATCAGTTCCGGCCCGGCGATGGCGGGATGGGTATCGTTCAGCTGGATCGCCACCTTTTCGGGCAGCAGTTCCAGGTCGTCATGTTCGGCCAGGAAGCGGCGCAGGATGTCCTGGAGCGCCGCCGAGGTCAGGAAATATTCCTGCTTCAGCCGCAACTCCTTGCCCGAATCGGTGGTGTCGTCGGGATAGAGCACGCGCGACAGCGTGCGGGCCAGCGCCTCGGGTTCCGCCGCCGCCGCGTAATCGCCGGCATTGAAGCGGTGCAGGTCGAACAGCGTCGTCGGATGCGCCCCCCACAGCCGCAGCGTATTGGCCCAGTCGCCCTGCCAGCCGATCACCGGCGTGTCATAGGCCCGCGCCTGCACGCTTTCGCCCGGATGCCAGACGGCGCGGCCGTCCACCTCTTCGACATGGCCCTTGAAGCCCACGGTATAGCTGTAGTCGAGCCGCACGAATTCCCAGGGATGGGGCTGGTTCAGCCAGTCCTCGGGCGTCTCGACCTGCTGGCCGCCTTCGAAACGCTGGCGGAACAGCCCGTGTTCGTAGCGGATGCCATAGCCGAAGGCCGGGCATTGCAGGCTGGACAGCGATTCCATGAAACAGGCCGCCAGCCGCCCCAGCCCGCCATTGCCAAGCGCCGCGTCGGGTTCGTCGTCCAGGATCCGGTGCTTGTCCAGGCCCAGCAGCTCCATCGCCCGGTCCATCGACCGGTCCAGCCCCAGGTTGATGATCGCGTCCTCGAGGATGCGGCCGATCAGGAACTCCATCGACAGGTAATAGACGCGCTTGGCGCCCTGGTCGCGGGCGGCGCGGATGGCGCCGACCCAGGACCCGACGATCAGGTCGCGCACGGTATAGCTGACCGCCAGCCGCCAGTCGAAGACGGTGGCGAATTCCGGGCCGCGCCCCTGGGCATGGGTCAGGTGATGCAGGATCTGGTCGCGAAGGCTCTCGGCGGTGGGAAGCTGGGTCAAGGGGACCTCTTGCGGCTGAATGGACAACATGAAACGGGCGCGGGAGCCGGCGCGGGCGGCTGGAAACAGTCAGGTTCTGTCACGCGGCGATAGCGCAATCAACAGGGCAGATCTGCCCGCGGGCCGATCAGCCCGCCATTGCCGCGCCGCAAGGCAGCCTGCCTAGCCCGCCGCGCCCGCGCCAAGCGTGAAGGTGGTGACGCTGTCGGCGGCGATGGTCTCCGTCCCGCCGGCGGGATCGTCCGGGTCGCCGTCACGGGCGCTGTCCAGCTGCCGCCGCCACTGGCCCTGTCCCGGATCGGGCAGCCGCACCTGCGCCTGGGGCCCGGCATTGAAGACCACGAAGACCGCGCCGGGCAGCGCCGCATAGGCGGGCGTGCCCGAGGCCATGCGCAGTTCCACCGCCAGCAGCCGCAGCTCGGGATCGCCCCAATCGGCCAGCTGCATCGGCGCGCCGTCGGCGCGGCGCCAGAACAGGTCGGGCAGCCCGTCCTGTTCGCGCGGCTGGCTGTGCAGGAAACGCTTCTGGCGCAGGATCGGATGGGCCTTGCGGAAGGCGATCACCCGGCGGCAGAAATCCAGGAAATCCGGGTCGGCCCCGTCCCAGTCCACCCAGCCGATGGCATTGTCCTGGCAATAGGCGTTGTTGTTGCCGCCCTGCGAATTGCCCAGCTCGTCCCCGGCAAGGATCATCGGCGTGCCCTGGCTCAGCATCAGCGTCGCCATCAGGTTGCGCCGCCTGCGGGCGCGGCGGGCCAGCACCTCGGCATCACCCGTCGGCCCCTCGATGCCGCAATTGTCCGAGACGTTGTGGTTGTGGCCGTCGCGGTTTTCCTCGCCATTGGCCTCGTTGTGCTTGGCGCTGTAGCTGACCGTGTCCATCAGCGTGAAGCCGTCATGCGCGGCGATGAAATTGATGCTGGAGGTCGCCGTCCGCCCGTCATGGTCGAAGCGCGCCGCCGATCCGGCCATGCGCTTGGCCAGCTTGCCGATCAGCCCCGGATCGCCGCGCCAGAAGCCCCGGACCTGGTCGCGGAAACGGTCGTTCCATTCGGCGAAGGGCGCGGGATAGCTGCCCAGCTGATAGCCGCCCTCGCCGATGTCCCAGGGCTCGGCGATCAGCTTGACGCGGTTCAGCACCGGGTCCTGGCGGATGGCGGTGAAGAACGGCCCGTCGCGGTCGAAGACCCCGCGCGACCGCCCCAGCACCGAACACAGATCGAAGCGGAAGCCGTCGACATGCATCACCTCGACCCAGTAGCGCAGCGAATCCATGACCAGGCGCAGCGCGAAGGGATGGTCCAGGTCCAGCACGTTTCCGGTGCCGGCGTCGTTGACATAGAAGCGCGGATCCTCGGCCAGGCGGTAATAGGCGGCGTTGTCGATGCCGCGGAAGGACAGCGTCGGGCCCAGCTCGTTGCCCTCGGCGGTGTGGTTGTAGACCACGTCCAGGATCACCTCGATGCCGGCGCGATGGAACCGCGCGACCATCTGCTGGAACTCGGCGACGTCGCCGTCCTGCATGTAGCGCGGCTCGGGCGCGAAGAAGCCACAGGACATGTAGCCCCAGTAATTCGTCAGCCCCCGATCGGTCAGGAAACGGTCGTCGGCGAAGGCATGGACGGGCAGCAGCTCGACGGCGGTGACGCCCAGCCGGGTCAGGTGATCGAGGATCGGGTCCGAGGCCATCGCCAGATAGGTGCCGGGATCGGGAATGTCGGGCCGGGCGGCGGTCAGGCCCTTCACATGCGCCTCGTAGATCACCGTATCCGCCATCGGGCGGCGCGGCGGGCGGTCGTCGCCCCAGGCGAAGCCGGGATCGACCACCACCGATTTCGGCATGAAGCCCGCGCTGTCGCGCCGGTCGAAGCTGAGATCCGCGTCCTGGTGCCCGGCGCGATAGCCGAACAGCGCGTCGTGGTTCACCGGCCTGCCGGTCAGGCGCCGGGCATAGGGGTCGATCAGCAGCTTGTGGGGGTTGAAGCGGTGGCCCTCCTGCGGGCGATAGGGGCCGTGGACGCGGAAGCCGTATCGCTGCCCCGGCCGCAGCCCCGGCACATAGCCGTGCCAGACATGGCCGTCGCGTTCCGGCAGGTCGACACGGGATTCGCGGCCCTTGCGGTTGAAGAGGCACAGCGTCACGCGCTCGGCATGCTGGGAGAACAGGGCGAAGTTCACGCCTGCGCCGTCGAATGTGGCGCCAAGCCGCGCCGGGTCCCCGGCGGCGATCGGAAAGGTCTGGGTCATCTGTTTCAGGCGGTCAGCCGGGCGTAGAGGGCGGCGTAAGCCTTGGCCGACTGATCCCAGCCGACGGGTTGCGCCATTGCGTTCTTTTGCAGGCGGGACCATGTTTTCTGATCCTTGTAAAGGGCGCAAAGCCGCGCGACGGCGTTACGCAGCGACCCGGCGGTGACCGGCGTGAACTGGATGCCGGTCGCCACCCCCCGCGCCAACGCGGCGGGCGAGGCGTTGATGACCGTATCGGCCAGCCCGCCGGTCAGCGCGACCAGCGGCACCGTGCCATAGCGCAGCGCGTAAAGCTGGGTCAGCCCGCAGGGTTCGAACCGCGAGGGCACCAGGATCGCGTCCCCGCCCGCGATCATCCGATGCGACAGCGCCTCGTCATAGCCGATGCGCACCGCGACATTCGGATCGGCGGCGGCAGCGCGGAAGGCGGTCTCCAGTTCCGGGTCGCCCGAGCCCAGCAGCGCAAGCTGGCCGTCCTCTGCCAGAAGATCGGGCAGCACCTGAAGCACCAGGTCCAGCCCCTTCTGATGCGTCATGCGCGAGACGATCACGCAAAGCGGCCCCTGCGCCTGGGGCAGGCCCAGCTCGGCCCTCAGCGCGGCCTTGTTGGCGGATTTGCTGCGCGGCGTGCCAAAGGGATGGATCAGCGGATCGGTGACCGGGTTCCAGACCTGGGTGTCGATGCCGTTCAGGATGCCGGTCAGCGCCTCGCGGCGGTGGCGCATCACCCCGTCCAGCCCCATGCCGAATTCCGGCGTCATCAGTTCCTCGGCATAGCTGGGGGATACGGTGGTCAGCGCGTCCGCCCCCATCAGCCCGGCCTTCAAGGCCGAGACCGCGCCGAAGAATTCGTAACCCTCGGCATGGAAGCGCGCCGGATCGAGGCCAAGCCGCGCGATCCGGCCGGGATCGGTCGAGCCGGTGAAGGCGATGTTGTGGATGGTCAGCACGGTCGCGACCCGCCCCCCCATCGCCCGCAGGTATTCGGTCGCGAAGCCCGCCTGCCAGTCATGACCATGCAGCACCTGCGGCAGCCAGTCGCCCGCCCCGTGGGCGCAGATATGGGCCGCGACCCATGACAGCGCCGCGAAGCGTTCCGGGTTGTCGGGCCAGTCGCGGCCATCAGAGCCCAGATAGGGCCCGCCCGGCCGGTCATAGAGATGGGCGGCCTCGATCACCAGCAGGTCCAGCCCCGCCGCCTGCCCGGCCAGCAGGCGGGCCGGGCCGCCGAACAGCTGGTCGAATGCCAGCACCGGCGCGGCGTCCCGCAGCGCCGCCATCACCGCCGGATAGCCCGGCAGCAGCACGCGCATCCGCACGCCCTCGGCCGCCAGCGCGCCGGGCAGCGCGCCCACCACATCGGCCAGCCCGCCGGTCTTGACCAGCGGCGCGCATTCCGAGGCGACCGACAGCACCCGCATCACGGCGCCGCCCGCCGGTCCAGCATGTCCTGGGTGATCAGCGTGACGCCGCGTTCGGTGACGCGGAACCATTGCGCGTCCTCGGCCGGGTCCTCGCCCACCACCAGCCCGTCGGGAATGACCACGCCGCGGTCGATCACCACGTTGCGCAGCCGCGCATTGCGGTGGACGGTGACATAGGGCAGCACCACCGCGTGATCCAGCACCGCATAGCTGTTGGTATGCACCTCGGTGAACAGCAGCGAATTGCGGATCTCGGTCCCCGAGATGATGCAGCCGCCCGACACCATCGAGGAAATCGCCACGCCGCGCCGGTCCTTCTCGTCATGGATGAACTTGGCCGGCGGCACGCTTTCGGAATAGGTCCAGATCGGCCAGTCGCGGTCCCACAGGTTCAGTTCCGGCACGAAATCGGTCAAGGCGATATTGGCCTGCCAGAAGGCATCGACCGTGCCCACATCCTTCCAATAGGCCGGCGCGCCCTCGTCGCGCACGCAGGACGTGTCGAAGCGATGCGCCATCGCCTTGCCGCCCGCGACGATGGCGGGGATCAGGTCGTTGCCGAAGTCATGGCTGGATTCAGGGTCCTGCGCATCGCGGACCAGAAGGTCGCGCAGGAAGGGCCAGCTGAAGACATAGATCCCCATCGAGGCCAGCGCATGATCCGCATCGCCCGGCATCCCCGGCGGATCGGCGGGCTTTTCCAGGAACGAGGTGATCCGCCCGGCCTCGTCCACCGCCATGACGCCGAAGGCGCTGGCCTCTCTGCGCGGGACGGTCAGGCAGCCCACGGTCACGTCGGCGCCGGTCTCGACATGCTCGCGCAGCATGATCTCGTAATCCATCTTGTAGATGTGGTCGCCCGCCAGGATGACGACGTAATCCACGTCATAGCTGTCCACGATGTCGATGTTCTGCGCCACCGCATCGGCGGTGCCGCGATACCAGTGGTCCTCGGACATGCGCTGCGAGGCGGGCAGGATGTCCAGGAATTCGTTGCGCTCGGCCCGGAAGAAGTTCCAGCCGCGCTGGCAATGCCGGATCAGGCTGTGGGCCTTGTATTGCGTGGCGATGGCGATCTTGCGGATGCCGGAATTCATCGCGTTCGACAGCGCGAAGTCGATGATCCGGGTCTTGCCGCCGAAATAGACGGCGGGCTTCACGCGCCTGTCGGTCAGTTCCTTCAGGCGGCTTCCGCGCCCGCCCGCCAGCACGAAGGCCATCGCGCGCCGGGTCAGTCTTCTGTTCTCGACCATCTTCACCTCCCCCAGTCCGAAACTCATTCGCCCTCCCAGACGAAAACCAGTACCGACAGCGCCGGCAGCAGCACCCGGATCGAGGCCGCCTGCCCGTCCAGCGGCGCCGCATCGGCGGTCACGCCGCCCAGGTTGCCCTTGCCCGCGCCGCCATAGATCGCCGCATCGGTGTTCAGCGCCTCGCGCCAGCGGCCCGCCACGGGCACGCCGATGCGGAAATCGGACCGCTCGACCGGGGTGAAGTTGCAGATCGCCAGCACCTGGGGGGCATCATCCCCCCCGCGCCGGATCCAGGCCAGCACCGATTGCTCGGCATCGTTGCGGATCCATTCGAAGCCCGCGGATTCGGCATCCAGCCGGTGCAGCGCGGGCATTTCGCGGTAAAGCCGGTTCAGATCGCGCACCAGCGACTGCACGCCCCGGTGCAGGGGCCGCTCCGCCGCCGGCCAGTTCAGCTCGCCATTGTGGTTCCATTCCTCGGGCTGGCCGAACTCGCAGCCCATGAACAGAAGCTTCTTGCCCGGATGGCACCACATGAAGCCGTAATAGGCGCGCAGATTGGCGAATTGCTGCCATTCGTCGCCCGGCATCTTGCGCAACATGCTGCCCTTGCCATGGACCACCTCGTCATGGCTGATCGGCAGGATGAAGTTTTCCGAAAACGCATAGACCAGCCCGAAGGTCATCTGGTCGTGGTGATATTTCCGGTGGACCGGGTCCATCTGGATGTAGCGCAGCGTGTCGTTCATCCAGCCCATGTTCCACTTGTAGCCGAAGCCCAGCCCCCCCGCATCGACCGGCGCCGAGACCCTGGGGAAAGAGGTGCTTTCCTCGGCCACGGTCATGATCCCCGGCGCCTCGCCATAGGCGGCGACGTTCATGTCGCGCAGGAAGGCGATGGCCTCGTAATTCTCGCGCCCGCCATCCTTGTTGGGCACCCATTGCCCCGGCCCGCGGGAATAGTCGCGATAGAGCATCGAGGCCACCGCATCCACCCGCAGCCCGTCGATGTGATATTCCTTCAGCCAATACAAGGCGTTGGAGACCAGGAAGTTCTTCACCTCGATGCGGCCATAGTTGTAGATCAGCGTGTTCCAGTCCTGGTGGAACCCCTCGCGCGGGTCCTCGTGCTCGTAAAGCGCGGTGCCGTCGAACCGCGCCAGGCCATGGGCATCGGTCGGGAAATGGCCGGGCACCCAGTCCAGGATCACCCCCAGCCCGGCGCGATGCGCGGCATCGACCAGGTCGCGGAATTCATGCGGCGGGCCGAAGCGGATCGTCGGCGCGTAAAGCCCGACCGGCTGATAGCCCCAGGAGCCGTCGAAGGGAAACTCGCTGATCGGCAGCAGCTCCAGATGGGTGAAGCCCATGTCGCGGACATAGTTGACCAGGTCATGCGCCAGTTCGCGATAGGAGAGCGGCCGCCCCCCCTGGTCCAGCCGCCGCCGCCACGAGCCCAGATGCACCTCGTATATCGAGATCGGCGCGCCCCGGTCATGGGCGGCCGCGCGGATCTCCATCCAGCCGCCGTCATGCCAGCCATAGCCGGCGATGTCGCGCACCATGCTGGCCTTTTCCGGCGGATGCTGGGCGCCGAAGCCGACCGGATCGGCCTTCGGCACCGGCAGGCCGTTCGCGTCGACGATCTCGTATTTGTAGATCGCGCCATCGCCGATTCCGGGCAGGAAGATCTCCCACAGCCCGCTGCCGATGCGCCGCATCGGGTGGCAGCGCCCGTCCCAGCGGTTGAAATCGCCCACCACCGAGACCCGCCGCGCATTGGGCGCCCAGACCGCGAAATGCGTGCCCGCCACGCCCTGGTGCTGCGTCACATGCGCGCCAAGCGCCTGCCACAGCCGATGATGCGTGCCCTCGCCCAGCAGGTGCAGGTCGACCTCGCCCAGGACCGGGCCGAAGCGATAGGGATCCTCGAAATCCCGCGCCGCGCCATCGCCGTCCACCGCCCGCAGCCGATAGGGACCGGCCCCGATCCGCCCGGCGAAAAGATCGCGCCCGATGCGGGGCAGCGCGACCTCGCCGGCATCGGTCAGCGCGCTCAGCGCCGCGGTGCCGGGCTGGAAGGCCACCAGCCAGCGCGCCCCCCCGGCCTCGTGCGGGCCCAGAACCTCGAAGGGACGATCATGGCTGCCCGCCGCCAGACGCGCCGCGTCCTCGGGGCCAAGACCGGGGGGATGTGCCATCGCTTTCATCAGCCTCACTCTACCCCGCGGAAAGATTCGGGCAATGCCGGATCCACGACATCAGTTAACGCTAACACAGCCTTTCGCTGCACGCTATTGTCATGCTCGGATGCCCCGGACCGAATCCCGGCGACCGACAAGGAGAGCTTCATGACCGAATGGTGGCGCGACGCGGTGATCTACCAGATCTATCCCCGCAGCTTTCAGGACAGCGACGGCGACGGGATCGGCGACCTGCAGGGCATCACCGGCCGGCTGGACCATGTGGCGGGGCTGGGGGCGGATGCGATCTGGCTGTCGCCGATCTTCACCTCGCCGATGAAGGACATGGGCTATGACGTGTCGGACTATACCGGGATCGATCCGCTGTTCGGCACCCTGGCCGATTTCGACGCGATGGTCGCCCGCGCCCACCAGCTGGGGCTGAAGGTCATCATCGACCAGGTGCTCAGCCATACCAGCGACAAGCATCCCTGGTTCCAGGAAAGCCGCACCAGCCGCACGAATCCCAGGGCCGACTGGTATGTCTGGGCCGATCCCAGGCCCGACGGCACGCCGCCCTCGAACTGGCCTTCGGTCTTCGGCGGCCCGGCATGGGAATGGGAGCCGCGCCGCCGCCAGTATTACCTGCACAACTTCCTGGCCGAGCAGCCCGACCTGAACTTCCACCACAAGCCGGTGCAGGACGCGCTGCTGGACACAATGCGCTTCTGGCTGGATCGCGGCGTGGACGGCTTCCGGCTGGACACGGTGAACTATTACTTCCACGACGCGGCGCTGCGCGACAACCCGCCCAATCCCGACCATGACGGCCCCGAGACCTACGGCTTCCAGCGCCATGTCTTTTCCAAGAACCGGCCGGACAACATCGCCTTCCTGCGGCGGATGCGGCAGCTGACCGACGAATACGAGGCGCGGATGATGGTGGGCGAGGTCGGCGACGGCGGCCAGGCGGCGATCGACATCATGGCCGAATACACCGCCGGCAACGACCGGCTGCACATGTGCTACAGCTTCGAGATGCTCAGCCCGGCCTTCACCGCCGCGCATTTCCGCCGCGCCATCGAGGGCGTGCGCGAAGGCGCCCCGGACGGCCATTCCTGCTGGAGCTTCTCGAACCACGACGTGATCCGCCATGTCAGCCGCTGGTCGGACCATGCGCTGGATCCCGAGGCGCTGGCCCGCCAGGCGGCGGCGATGCTGCTGTCCTTCCCCGGCACCATCTGCCTCTACCAGGGCGAGGAACTGGGCCAGCTGGAAACCGACCTGGCCTATGAGGAACTGACCGACCCGCCCGCCCTGCGCTTCTGGCCCGAGGTCCGGGGCCGCGACGGCTGCCGCACGCCGATGGCCTGGGACGCAAGCGAACCCAATGCCGGCTTCAGCGCGGCGCGGCCATGGCTGCCGATGAAGCCGCCCCAGGCCGAGCGCGCCGTGGCCGGGCAGATGGCCCGGAACGACAGCGTCCTTGCCGCCTATCGCGCCACCATCGCGTTGCGCAAGGCGACGCCGGCACTGCGCTGGGGCAAGGCGGCCTTCCTGGACCTGCCCGAGCCGATCCTGGGCCTCTGCCGCAGCCATGAAGGGCAAAGCGTCACCTGCCTGTTCAACCTGTCGAAAGACCCGGCCATCCTGACCGTCAGCGGCAAGACGGCGCTTACCGGCCCCGCCCATGCCACGCTTGCCAAGGGCCGCCTATCGCTGCCCCCGAACGGCTTCGCCTGGCTCGAAGGCAGCCCGAAGCTGACCGTCGCCTGACGCCGCGCCCTGCCCGGCGGGGGGCGCTCAGCCCTCGGGCTTGCGCCAGACGAACAGCGCCAGGAACAGATAGATCCCGGCCCCGCCGAACAGCACCGCCCAGAACGGGCTGTCGTTATACAACTCCACCCCCGCCCAGATCAGCGGCAGCACCACGCACAGCACCCGCACCCACAGCCGCCTGAAGAACGGCGCATTCGGATCGACCAGCATCTTTCCCCCTTCTCGCCGGCCCGCGCCCCGCGAACCGCCCGACGCCTGCATATCCCCGGATCCCGCCCCGCGCAAAGCCCGGTTCCTTTCATCTTGGCCCAAATATCCCCGGGGGGAGCCGCCGGAACGGCGGCCGGGGGGCAGGCAGCCTCCCGCCACCGCGCCGCCAAGCGCAAGCGCAGGCCGCCTCACCCCGCGAACAGCCCGGCATGTTCGGCGCGCAGGGCGGCCTTCTGCACCTTGCCCATGGCATTGCGCGGCAGGGCCTCGACGACCAGCACCTGCCGGGGCTGCTTGAACCGCGCCAGCCGGCCCTCCAGCCCCGCCAGGATCGCCTCGGGCTCGATATGGGCGCCGGGCCGGCGCGCCACCACCGCCACCACCCCCTCGCCCAGGTCGGGATGCGGCAGGCCGATCACCGCGCTTTCCAGCACCCCCGGCAGCCGGTCGATCTCCTCCTCGACCTCCTTGGGATAGATGTTGAACCCGCCCGAGATGATCAGGTCCTTGTCGCGCCCGACGATGGTGACATAGCCGTCCCCGTCCACCTGCCCCAGGTCGCCGGTGGTGAACCAGCCATCGTCGGTCAGTTCCTCGGCGGTCTTCTCGGGCATCCGCCAATAGCCGCGAAAGACGTTCTGGCCGCGCACCTCGATCATGCCGATCTCGCCCGCGGCGACCGGCTTGCCGCCCGCGGTGATGCGCAGCTCGACGCCGGGCAGCGGCAGCCCGACCGTGCCCGCCCGCCTGTCGCCCTCATAGGGGTTCGAGGTGCTCATGCTGGTCTCGGTCATGCCATAGCGCTCCAGGATCCGGTGCCCGGTCCGCTCCTCGAAGGCGCGATGGGTCTCGGCCAGCAAGGGCGCGCTGCCCGAGGTGAACAGCCGCATCCCCGCCACCAGGTCCCGGTCGAAATCGGGCCGGTCCAGCAGCCGCGTGTAGAAGGTCGGCACGCCCATCATCGCGGTCGCCCGCGGCAGCAGCCGGATGACCTCGTCCAGGTCGAACTTCGCCAGCCAGATCATCGCGCCGCCCGACAGCATCACCACATTCGAGGCGACGAACAGCCCGTGGGTGTGGAAGATCGGCAGCGCGTGCAGCAGCACGTCGTCGGGGGTGAAGCGCCATTCGTCCACCAGCACGCGGGCATTGGACAGCAGGTTGTCATGGCTCAGCATCGCGCCCTTGGACCGCCCCGTCGTCCCCGAGGTATAGAGGATCGCCGCCAGGTCGCGGCCCTTGCGGGCGCAGGGGCGGTGCTCCTCGGGATGGCCCTTGGCGGCCTCGGTCAGGCTGCCGCCGCCATCGGCGCCAAGGGTCAGCAGCCGGGTGCCCGAGGGCATGAAATCATCGCGCTGCCCGGCGCGGGCGGGGTCGCAGACGACCAGCGCCGGTTCCGCGTCGCCGATGAAATAGGCGATCTCGGCCGGCGTATAGGCGGGGTTCAGCGGCAGAAACACCGCCCCCGCCCGCACCGTGGCCAGATACAGCGCCATCGCCTCGGGCGATTTCCCGGCCTGCACGGCCACGCGGTCGCCGGGCTCCACCCCCTGCGCCGCCAGCATGTTCGCCAGCCGCCCCGACAGGCGGTAGAGCCCGTCATAGCTGATCTGCGTGCCGTCCGGGCGGATCAGCACGGGCCGCGTATCGCCCTGATGCGCGCCCATCAGCGCGTCGAACAGCGTGTTGGTCATCCGGTTTCCCCCTCGTCATCGCCATCCTGCAGCCCGCGTTGCCAGGGCGGGGAATCGGCAAAAGCATTGGTCACATGATCGATGAACAGGCGCAACTTGCGCGGCATCGGCCGCACCGGGGGCCAGACCAGGCTGACCGGCAGCGGCTGCTGCGGCAGGCCGGGCAGCAGCCGCACCAGCCGCCCGTCGCGCAGGGCGTCATGGACGATGAACAGCGGCAGCAGCGCCAGCCCGACCCCGCCGATGGCCAGGTCCCGCATCGCCTCGCCGTTATTGGCCGTCACCCGGCCGGGACGCGGCGGGCGGATCTCGGGGCCGAAGGGCCAGATCTCGGACAGCCGGGCGTTCAGATAGAGGATGATCTCGTGATCCGGCAGTTGCGCGGGCGTCGCGACCGGGCCGTGCCGGGCCAGGTAGTCGGGGCTGGCGACCAGCGCGCGCGGATCCTCGCAGA
Source organism: Paracoccus sigandri (assembly GCF_003709565.1). Classification (GTDB taxonomy): domain Bacteria; phylum Pseudomonadota; class Alphaproteobacteria; order Rhodobacterales; family Rhodobacteraceae; genus Paracoccus; species Paracoccus siganidrum. The sequence goes on from NZ_QNRC01000001.1 coordinate 253,877, forward strand.
CCCGCCGCGCCATCAGCGTGCTGTCCTTCATCAGCCCGATGCGCAGGCCCACGTCGAAGCCCGAGCGGCCCAGGTCGGTCAGCTGGTCGTCATAGTCCAGCACGATCTCCAGCCCCGGATGGGCGCGGGCGAAGCCGGCGATCACCGGGCCCAGGTGGCGGATGCCGAAGCTCATCGGCGCGGCGACGGACAGCCGGCCGCGCAGCTCGGCCTCGCCGCCCGCCACGCTTTCGGTCGCCGCGACCAGTTCGGCCAGCGCCGGGCGCAGCCGCTCGGCCAGCGCGTGGGCGGTGTCGGTGGGCGCGATCCGGCCGGCATGGCGCGTGAACAGCGGCACGCCAAGCGCCGCCTCGAAATCGCTGATCCGCTTGCTGACCACGGATTTCGACAGGTCCGCCCGCGCCGCGGCGCCCGAGATGCTGCCCGCGTCCAGAACCGCCAGGAAGGTCTCTATGTCGTTGATCGTCCAGCCCATGAGGGAACATTACCGCCCTCTGGGCCGTTCGCAATATCCGAACGCCGCTTTGCCGCCCTGCCCGGTGCCGCGAACGGGGGCGCCGCGCCATATTGCAGCCAGACCCATGAACGCTTCCCGAAAGGAGGTCGCAAATGCAACTGACCGGCATCCACCACCTGACGGCGATCACCGCCGACGCGCCGGGCAACAACCGCTTCTATACCCAGACGCTCGGCCTGCGCCGCGTCAAGAAGACGGTCAACCAGGACGACACCTCGGCCTATCACCTGTTCTTCGCCGATGGCGCCGGCACGCCCGGCACCGACATCACCTTCTTCGACTGGCCGGTCGCGCGCGAACGGCGCGGCACCCATTCGATCAGCCGCACCGGGCTGCGCGTGGCCGAGGACAGCCTGGACTTCTGGGCCGGGCGGCTGGCCGATCTGGGTGTTTCCACCGGCAAGATCGCCACGCTGGACGGCCGCGCCAGCCTGGATCTGGAGGATCCCGAGGGCCAGCGCCTGCGCCTTGTCGCCGCCCCGCAGCCGGTGGGCGAGCCGTGGCAGGACAGCCCGGTTCCCGCCCCGCACCAGATCCGCGGGCTGGGGCCGATCACCATCTCGGTCCCCGAACTGGCCCCGACCGAGGCGGTGCTGACGCAGGTGATGAACATGCGCCGCATGCGCGACTATCCCAGCCCCGACGGCGAAGGCCAGGTCCATGTCTTCGAGATGGGCGAGGGCGGCGCGGCGGCGGAATTGCACGTCGCCGTCCAGCCCGGCCTGCCCACCGCGCGCCAGGGCGCGGGCGCGGTCCATCACGTCGCCTTCCGCGTGCCCGACCGTCCCACGATCCGCGACTGGGCGCAGCGGCTGGCCGAATTCCGCGTGCCGAATTCCGGCGAGGTCGAGCGTTACTACTTCCGCTCGCTTTACTTCCGCGAGCCGGCGGGCAATCTGTTCGAGATCGCCACGGACGATCCCGGCTTCGATGTGGACGAGCCGCGCGAGACGATGGGCCAGGCGCTGTCGCTGCCACCCTTCCTGGAACCGAAGCGCGCGCAGATCGAGGCCGGGCTGAAGCCGCTGGACTGAACCCGGCGGAACCATGCAACAGGGGGGCGGGCCGCCGCCCCCTTCAACGGGAAGGAAAGACGCATGACGAAGATTCTGGGCCTTTCGGGCAGCCTGCGGCGCGCCTCGTTCAATTCGGGCCTGCTGCGCGCCGCCGCCCAGCTGGCGCCGGACGGGGTCGAGATCGTCATCGGCTCGATCGCCGGGGTGCCGCTCTATGATGGCGACGACGAGGCCGCGAACGGCACGCCCGCCGCCGTCGCCCGGCTGAACGAACAGCTGGCCGAGGCGGACGGGCTGCTGCTGGTCTCGCCCGAATACAACAACGGCGTTCCGGGCGTCTTCAAGAACGCCATCGACTGGATGTCGCGGGGCGAGGGGCTGAAGCTGTTCAAGGGCAAGCCCGTCGCCGTCACCGGCGCCTCGCCCGGCAATTTCGGCACCACGCTGGCCCAGACGCATTGGCTGCCGGTCCTGCGCACGCTGAACACGCGGCCATGCTGGGAAGGGCGGCTGATGGTGTCGCGGGCGGGCGATCTGTTCGACGCCGAGGGCAACCTGACCGATGCGGCGACCCGCAAGCGGCTGGCGGATTTCGTGGCCGGCTTCGCCGCCAGCATCGGCTGAGCATTCGTCCCGGCCGCGCAACCGAGATCAGGAGGACGCAATGACCCCACGCTCCATCGACCATGTCGCCCTGACGGTGCGCGACCTGCCCGGCATGGCGGCCTTCTACGAGACCGCGCTGGGGCTGGTCCCGCAGGGCGGCGACGATGCCATGCGGCGGCTGGGGGCCGGGGACCGCACATTGCTGGAACTGCGCCACGACCCCCAGGCCCACCCGCGCGATCCGCACCAGGCGGGGCTGTTCCACACCGCCTTCCTGCTGCCCCAGCGCGCCGATCTGGGCCGCTGGCTGCGCCATGCTGCCGAGACCGGGGTGCAGCTGACCGGCGCCTCGGACCACGGCGTCAGCGAGGCGCTGTATCTGGACGACCCCGAGGGCAACGGCATCGAGATCTATTGGGACCGCCCGCCGTCGGACTGGGTTCGCGACGGCGACCGGATCGAGATGTTCACCCGCCGGCTGGACCTGGACACGCTGTCGCGCGCCGCAAGCGGCGACTGGCAGGGCGCGCCGGATGGCAGCCGCATCGGCCATGTGCACCTGCAGGTCGGCGACCTGGACCGCGCCGATGCCTTCTTCCGGGGCGAACTGGGCCTGACCCGGACCTTCGACGGCCCCGGCGGCGCCTGGTATGGCTGGGACGGCTATCACCACCATCTGGCGGGCAATGTCTGGAACAGCCGCGGCGCCGGGCTGCGCGACCCGCAGATGACCGGGCTGGCCGAGATCGTGTTGGACGCCCCCGACCATGCCGGCCGGGTGCTGCGCGATCCCTGGGGCACGGTGTTTTCCGCGCTCTGACCCGCCCGCCCGCAACACGTATCGCCCGCAGCGCCACCGCTGCGGGCTTTCGCATCGCGCCGGGTCGGCCTCAGCCCGGCAGCTTCGGCTTTTCACCGGGCGCGGTGGTGAAGACATCCGCCCAGTCCGGGTTCCTGGCATATTGCGCCTGCACATAGGGGCAAAGCGGGATGATCCGGAAGCCTTCGGCCCGCGCGTCCTCGACCATGAAGCGCACCAGCGCCCCCGCCGCGCCGGTGCCGCGCAATTCGTCGGGCGCGCCGGTATGGTCGGCGCTGATCCGGCCCTCGCCCCGGCGGGTGAAGGTCAGTTCGGCCTCGGCCTGGATCCCCTGAACGCGCGCGACATAGCGCCCGCTGCGGGGGCCGGTTTCTTCCTTGGTGACAGTGATCTCAGCCATCTCAGGCTCCTTTCATCCAGTCCTGCGCCGCCGCCAGGTCGGCCGGCGACAATTCATGCCCGGCCTCGATCCGGCGGGCATCCAGTTCGGCGCCGCCGGCGCGCAGCCAGTCCTCCAGCGCGGGGGCATAGGCGCCATAAGGGTCCCGCGTCCCGGCCAGCGTCAAGACCCGCGTGCCCGACAGATCGACCTGCGGCAGATCGTCAAGCACCGCCATCGGCCGCACGAGGATCGCCCGGCGCAGCAGGCCCGGAGACAGCGCCATCACCGCCCCGGCGAAATTCGCGCCGTTGGAATAGCCCAGCACCGTGATCCGGCCGGCGTCCAGCCCGTAGCCCGCCACGGCGCCCTGCAGGAAGGCCTCGAAGGCGGCAGCCTCGGCGCGGATGTCGTCCTGGTCGAAGCTGGTCATCGAACTGCGGCGGAAGAACCGCGCCACGCCTTCCTCGGTCGAGCGCCCCCGCAGGCCCAGAAGGGTCGCGCGGGGCGCGATGCGATGGGCCTGCGGCATCAGGTCGGATTCGTTCCCGCCGGTGCCGTGCAGCAGAAGCATGACCGAGCCGTCGGGATCGTCCGGCTGGTGGAAGCGGTGGGTGAAGGGCAGGTCGCGCATCGGTCTCCTTTCCTCGCCCGGCCGGGCGAATTGCGGCAGCATGACGCGCAACTCATCCGCGCGGGCCGCGAAATGCGGGGGAATCATCAGGGTCCGGCCCAGCTGGCCGGGGGCCTCGTCGATGGCCATTCCGGGCCCGTCGGTGGCAAGCTCGATCAGCGTCTGGCCGGGTTCGCGCAGATAGAGCGACTGGAAATACTTGCGGTCATGGGCGACCGTCTCGCCATGGTTGCGCAGCGCAAGCCGCGCGCGATGGGCCTCGATCGCGGCCAGGTCGGGCATCCGCAGCGCCACGTGGTCGATGGTGCCGGTCCCCGGAATGCCGGGCACGAAGCCCGAGGCATCGCGGATGTCCAGCGCATCCCTGTCCGAGACCAGCCGCCGCACGCCGCCCTCGGCCGGGCCCTCGCGAAAGCCGAAGGCAGACAGGAAGGCGGCGGTCTGTTCCGGCAGCTCGGACCAGATCGTCACCGCCCGCACTCCGCGCGGCGCGGCGGGCCAGCCCCGGTCGGGCATGTCGGTGCCCACCAGCTTGACGATGATGCCGTCGGGATCCTTCAGCCGCAGCACCGGCTCGCCGAACTCGCGCGAGGGGCCCTCGATCCGCAGCTGCCGCTGCATGGCGCGGGTCAGCCAGTCGCCGATCCGGGCGCGCGGGATCTCCAGCGCGATCTCGGCCACCTGGCCGTGGCCCGTGCGGCCGGGCGCGCCGTCCTGCCAGACAAGGAAGCTGACCAGCGTGCCCGGCGCGCCATGGGCGTCGCCATAGAACAGGTGCAGCTGCTCGGCATCCTCGAAGCCGCCGGTCTGCTTGACCAGTTCCAGCCCCAGGAAGCCCATCCAGAAATCGACATTGGCCTGCACGTTCCGGGTCAGGGCCGTGACGTGATGGATACCGCTGCTCATCTTCGCCTCCGCTTCGGGTGGGTGTCGCGTCCAAGATGCGCAATGCCGCGCGGCCTTGCCACCGGGGCGGGACCGCAACCCCGCGTTCGGTTTTCCAGAACGGGTTTCGTCTTTGTGTTCGCCGGATTCGCACCTATCCTTGCCCTCAGCCACAGGAGGACCCCCCATGAGCTGGAACCCCGCCCTGAGACCGGGCTGCCCCGACGAGATCGGCCCGGACGCCATCGAGACCCTGATCATCCCGCGCGCCCGCGACATCGGCGGCTTCGAGGTCCGCCGCGCCCTGCCCGCCCCCAAGCGGCAGATGGTCGGCCCGTTCATCTTCTTCGACCAGGCCGGCCCGGCCGAGTTCCTGACCGGGCAGGGCATCGACGTGCGCCCGCATCCCCATATCGGGCTGGGCACCGTCACCTATCTCTATCGCGGCGATTTCCACCACCGCGACAGCATCGGCAGCGACCAGATCATCCGCCCCGGCGCGCTGAACTGGATGGTCGCGGGCAAGGGCGTGACCCATTCCGAACGCACCTCGGCCCAGGCGCGGCAAGGGCCGAACAGCCTCTTCGGCATCCAGACCTGGATCGCCCTGCCCGAAAACCACGAGGACATGGAACCCGCATTCGAGCATCACGGCAAGGAGGAATTGCCGATGGTCGAGGACCAGGGCATCAGCGCCCGGCTGATCCTGGGCCATGCCTATGGCCAGCAGGCGCCCGCGACGATGTTTTCCGAAACCTTCTACCTGGACGTGACACTGGCCCCCCGCGCCCGCTTTCCGCTGCCCACCGATCACGAGGATCGCGGCATCTATGTCACCGAGGGCAGCATCCGCATCGCCGGGCAGGAATTCGAGGCCGGGCGGATGATGGTCTTCCGCCCCGGCGACGCGATCACCGTGCAGGCGGGCGACCGGGGCGCGCGGCTGATGGCGCTGGGGGGCGAAACCCTTGGCGGGCCGCGCTATATCTGGTGGAATTTCGTCGCCTCGTCGAAGGAACGCATCGAGGAGGCGAAACGCCAGTGGCAGGCCGAACGTTGGGGCCAGGGCCTGTTCGACCTGCCCGCGGGCGACCGCGACGAACATATCCCGCTGCCCGAATGAACAAGGAGCAACACATGACCGTCAAATCCGCCGCCGAGGTCCACGCATTCTGGTTCTCGGACGAGATGCGCCCGAACTGGTTCGTCAAGTCCGACGCCGTCGACCGCCGCATCGCCGAGGAATTCGGCCCCACCTACGAGGCCGCCCACCGGGGCGAGCTGGACGGTTGGGCCGAGACGCCGCAGGACGCGCTGGCGCTGGTGGTCGTTCTGGACCAGTTCCCGCGCAACATGTTCCGCGGCGATCCGCGCAGCTTCGAAAGCAACGACCTGGCGGTGAAACATGCGCGCCTTGCGGTGGATCGCGGCTTCGACGCGGAGCTGGACGTCGAGGGGCGGCAGTTTCTCTACCTGCCCTTCGAGCATAGCGAGGAACTGGGCGACCAGGACCGCTCGGTCGCGCTCTACGAGGCGCTTGGCGACGCCGACGCGCTGGACTATGCCCACCAGCATCGCGACATCATCGCCCGCTTCGGCCGCTTCCCGCATCGCAACAAGGTGCTGGGCCGCGAGGATACGCCGGAAGAGGCCGAGTTCCTGAAGACCCATACGGGGTTCTGACCGGCTGGCGCCGCGGGGCCCGTGCCGCTATCTCTGGTCCGACGGGACCAGAGGGGACGGGCGATGAGGATCTGCGTCATCAATACCGGCGGCACGATTTCCTGCGTGGGCCAGCCTCTGGCACCCATGCCCGCCGGGGATTTCGCCCGCGCCGCCCGGGACCTGCTGATGCCCGCGCAGAAGGCCCGGCTGCCGGCGCTAAAGCTGCATTTCGCCACCGGCCTGCGCTTCGCAAGCGGGTCGAGCACGCTGGACAGCACCGACCTGCAGCCCGCCGACTGGTGCCGGATGGCGGGCCATGTTCTGGACCATTACGCCGATTTCGACGGCTTCCTGATCCTGCACGGCACCGATACGCTGGATTTCACCGGCGCCGCGCTGCCGATGCTGCTGAACGTCGCGGCGACGGACGGCCGGGCGCGGGCCCTGCTGTCGAAGCCGGTAATCCTGACCGCATCGCAATTGCCGCTGTTTCGGGAAGGCCCGCGGGGGCTGGTGCTGAACGCGGGCAGCGATGCCTTCGTCAACCTGGCCGGCGCGCTGGCCTGCATGGCCCTGCGCCTGCCCGAGGTCACGGCCTTCTTCGACGGCCAGCTGTTCCGCGCCAGCCGCATCCTGAAGACCAGCACGACCAGCTTCGGCGCGTTTTCCAGCCCGCATCTGCCGCCCCTGGCCCGGCTGGGCACCGGCACCACGCTGCACGCGCCCGCCCTGCCCCCGCCGCCCGCGCATCTGTCGCTGGCGGATCCCGCCGCGCTGGCCCTGGCGCGCGGCCAGCTGCGCGCCGTGGCGGCGGCCATCGACGCCCATCCCGTGGCCCAGATGGACGCCTTCCCGGCCCGCGCCCTGCCCTCGGGCGATGCCTTCCTGGCGCAGATGATCCGCGCCACGGTCGGGATCGGCGCGAAGGGGCTGGTGCTGCAATCCTATGGCGAGGGCAATTTTCCGTCCGGCGCGCCCGGCGATCCGGCGCGCGGCGCGATCCGGCAGGCGCTGGCCGAGGCCGAGGCGGCGGGCGTGGTGATCGTCGCGGCCAGCCGGGTGCTGCAGGGCAGCGTCGGCGCGTTCCACTATGCGGCCGGGGCCTGGCTGGCCGAAATCGGCGCCGTCAGCGCGCGGGACATGACGCCGATGGCCGCCTTCGCCAAGACCATCGTGCTTCTGTCCGCCGCCGCCCATCACGGCTGGGACCGCGACCGGGTCAAGGCGCTGATCGGCCGCGACCTGTGGGGCGAAGGTGGCGCGGGCGGGGCTGACAGCGGCGACGCGACAGGCTAGCAATCAACCAGGCGACAAGGGGGAAAGCGATGCCGACGATCTATGTGCTGAACGGGCCGAACCTGAACCTGCTGGGCAAGCGCCAGCCCGAAATCTATGGCAGCGAGACGCTGGAGGATGTCGGGCTTCTGTGCCGCGACGTGGCCCCCGGCTATCAGATCCGGCTGCTGCAATCGAACCACGAGGGCCAGATCGTGGACTGGATCCACGAGGCGCGCGAGGACGCCTGCGGCATCGTCATCAACCCCGCCGCGCTGACCCATACATCGGTCGCCATTCTCGACGCGCTGAACGCCTTCGACGGCCCGGTGATCGAGGTCCATATCAGCCAGGTCCACAAGCGAGAGCCGTTCCGGCACCATTCCTATGTCTCGATGCGCGCCGACGGGGTGATCGCCGGGCTGGGGATCGAGGGCTATGCCGCCGCCACCCGCCGCATCGTCTCGCTGACCGCCGAATAGCCTCTGCCGGCAAAGGCGAAAAAAAAGCCGCCGGATTGTCCGGTCGTAGGGAGGAGGAACGACCGGGTCCGGCGGCTGAACCAAGACACCCGTTTGCGCGCGGGTGAGGAGGATATCAGCGGAAGCTCTTGTTGCTCCACCAGGCCATCCTGCGCCCCTTTGGCCGCACAGTCACCCCTGCGCGCAACCCCTGCCGGGCCGCGGATGCTGCGACGCGGCGCATGTGCCGGCGAAATGCGCGGCGGACCCGCCCCGCCGCCAGTTTGCCCGGAAAACGGGCATATCCGGGTTGAATCCGGGACCGGCGCGACAACCGCAAGCCGCGCCCACGGCCGAATCAGTCCGAATCCCGCGCGCGCCCCAGCGCGTCCAGATAGCTGGCCGACCACCAGGTGACGTCATGTTCCACCACCTCGCGCAGCAGCGCGGCATGGCGGCGGCGGCGCTCGTTCGCGCTCATCCGCATGGCGGTTTCCATCGCCTCGGCCAGTTCCCACGGGTCATGGGGATTGATCAGCAGCGCCTGGTCCATGGTCTCGGCGGCACCGGCGAAGCGCGACAGGATCAGCACGCCGGGATCGACGACGTTCTGCGCCGCGACATATTCCTTGGCGACAAGGTTCATGCCGTCGGCCAGCGGCGTCACCAGCCCGATATGCGCCTGCCGATACAGCCCCGCCAGCGTCGCGCGCGGCAGGGAGCGGTGCAGGAAGCGGATCGGGGTCCAGTTGATGGTCGCGAACTGGCCGTTGATGCGGCCCGCCAGATGCTCGGTCTCTTCCAGGATGTCGCGATAGGCCTGCACCTCCTCGCGGGTGGGGGGCGCGACCTGGAGGAAGGCGATCTTCTCGTGCAGGTCGGGATGGTTCTCCAGCAGGATCTGGAAGGCGCGGAATCGCTGCGGGATGCCCTTGGAATAGTCCAGCCGGTCCACGCCGATCATCATCTCGGCCCCGGTCAGGCTGCGCATCCGGTCCTCGTTGGGGGCGCGGCGGGCCTCCTGGATGAAGGCCGAGGCGTCGATGCCGATGGGAAAGACCGCCGCGCGCAGCCCGCGCCCCGCCAGCCGGAAACGGTCGCCGCCCAGTTCCTCGATCCGGGACAGTTCCTGCGCGGATTGCACGAAGGCGTTCAGGTCGCGATGCGCCTGGAAGCCCAGCAGGTCGTAATGGGACAGCCAGCCGAACAGCTCGGCCGGGTTCGGCAGGGCGGCGCAGTCCTGCGCGCCGGGAAAGGGGATATGCAGGAAATGCCCGATCGGCGCGGTGACGCCGCGCGCGCGCAGCTCGGCGGCCAGCGGGAACAGGTGGTAATCCTGCACCCAGATCCGGTCGCCCGGCTGCAGATGCGGCAGCAGCAGGTCGGCCAGCCGGGCATTCACGCGGCGATAGCCCTCGACATATTCCGGCAGGATCCGCATCAGATCCGCCCGCCCGTGGCACAGCGGCCACAGGACCGAATTGGAACAGCCGACGTAATAGGTCTCGTAATCCTCTTCGGTCAGGTCGAACGAGGCGCGCTGGAAGCGGGCGCCGTCATGGAAGGTCAGCCGGTCCTCGGGGGACGGGGAGGTCTCGCCCGAGAAGCCGACCCACAGCCCGCCGGAATTGCGCAGCGCATCCTCCAGCGCGACCACCAGCCCGCCCGAGGGATTGTCGCCCAGGGGCAGCCGGTTCGAGACGACGACAAGCCGCGGGCTCATGCCGCGTCCTCCAGCCAGCGCAGCACCGCCGCCGGGTCGGGCAGCCGGTGGCGGGCGGCGCTGTCGCCGGGGCCGACCTTGACGCCGAAGCCGCCCAGGGCCTGCGCCTCGGCGATGGCGGCCTCGTCGGTCAGGTCGTCGCCGGCATAGACCGGCAGGCGCCCGGCAAAGGGCGGCTGCGCCATCAGCCCGGCCAGCGCCCGGTCCTTGCCGGCCCCGGCCGGGCGCAGTTCCACGGCCATCTTGGCCGGCTGCAGCGCCAGCATCGGATAGTCCCCCGCCAGCCGGATCATCGCCTGCGTCACCCAGCCGCCCAGGTCCGGCGCGGCGCGGTAATGCAGCACGACCCCGTGCGGCTTGGGCTCCACCAGCAGCGCGGGATGCGGCGCGGCCAGTTGCCGCACCCGGTCCTGCAACCGGGCCACGTCGAAACCGTCCGCCGCCATCACCGGCCGCACCGGCTGGCCGGGCAGCGACAGTTCGGCACCGTGGCTGCCCGCCACCGCGCCGGGAAAGCCGGGCAGGAAGCGCCGCAAATCGCCCGCCGCCCGCCCCGAGATCAGCGCCACCGCGCCCCCCAGCCGGTCATGCAGCCGCGACAGGACCGGCGGCAGTTCCGGGGGCACCCGCACCGCGTCGGGGGTGGGGGCGATCTCTACCAGGCAACCGTCGAAATCCAGGAACAGGGCGGCATCGGCAGGGATCCTGTCGGGAAGCATGGGCGGGGTCTCTCCTGTCTTTTCATCTGCGGCGTGTGGGACCGCCTGCGCGGCCGGGCACCGGAACGGCACCCTGCCGGGACGGAACGCACGAGCCTGTGACGTGAACGACAGCACAACCCGCGACGAACCGTTCCGGTTCACATTCGCGCAGGACGATGTCGCGCCAGAATCCGGATCGCGGCCCAGATTGCGGCGGCAGGGGTCAGAACTCAACCCCCGGCTGGGCCTTGATGCCCGCCCGGAAGGGATGCTTGACCAGCGTCATCTCGGTCACCAGATCGGCGGCCTCGACCAGCGCCTCGGGCGCGTTGCGGCCGGTCAGCACGACATGGGTCATCGGCGGCTTCTCGGCCGCAAGGAACGCCACCACCTCGGCCGCGTCCAGATAGCCGTAGCGCAGCGCGATATTGATCTCGTCCAGCAGCACCATGCGGATGTCCGGGTCGCGGATCAGCTGCTTCGCCTTCTCCCAGCCCGCCTGCGCGGCGGCGATGTCGCGCGCCTTGTCCTGGGTTTCCCAGGTGAAGCCCTCGCCCATCGCGTGAAACTGGCACAACCCGCCGAAATGGCTGGTCAGCAGGCGCCGTTCGCCCGTGTCCCAGGCGCCCTTGATGAACTGCACCACCGCGCAGGGCATGTCATGGGCGACGCAGCGCAGGATCATGCCGAAGCCGCTGGAGGACTTGCCCTTGCCCGGCCCGGTATGGACGATGACCAGCCCCTTCTCGCCGGTCTTGCCTTCCATCATCCGGTCCCGCGCGGCCTTGATCTTCGCCATCTTCCCGGCATGGCGGGCCTGTTCCTCGGGGGTGATCTCGGGGGTGACGGGGGGGTCGATGTCGCGGCTGTCGGTCATGCTTTCGCTCCTCCGGCTTGACAAGACAGGGGCGCGCGCCTCAGGTGGGACGGCGCTGGTTCCTGTCTATGACAGGCGAAGAGGGAATGCGACAGGCTTCACGCCTTAAAGCAGCCGCCCCCGCGACCGTGACCGGAAAGGTCGCCCGTTCCACTGGCAACAGCCGGGAAGGAGGGCCGACCGTTGGGGAAACCCTGGATCCGCAAGCCGGGAGACCTGCCAGCGCGGGAATGTTGACGGGCGGACGGGGTGATCCGCGCCGGGCTGGCGGGGTTTGCCCGCCTCTCGGACATGCGCCCCGGTCGCGGATCGAGGGAAGGGCCGCAATGCCGCGCGCGATACTGCATGTCTGCACCACCTGCCGGGGCGCTGCCCCCCAGGCAGATGCCGACCCCCGCGCCGAGGCGCAGGCCGACCCCCGCCCCGGCGCGGTGCTGCACGGCGCGCTGATCGCCCATGCCCCGCCCGAAGGGGTCGAGATCCGCCCCGTCGAATGCCTGTCGGCCTGTACTCAGGGCTGCTCGGTCGCGCTCAGCGCGCCGGGGAAATGGTCCTATGTCTATGGCCGCCTAACGCCGTCCGACGCCGCCGAGATCCTGTCGGGCGCCGCCGCCTATGCAACCGCCCCCGACGGGCTGGTGCCCTGGCGCGAACGCCCCGCCATCTTCCGCAAGCAGAGCCTTGCCCGCATCCCGCCGCTTCTTCCCCTGCCCGATCCTTCAGAAAGTGAGTGATCCATGTCCGACCTGACCAAAACCCCCGTCACCGTCATCACCGGCTTTCTCGGTTCCGGCAAGACGACCCTGATCCGCCACCTGATGGCCAATCCGCAGGGGCGGCGGCTGGCGGTGCTGGTCAACGAATTCGGCACCGTCGGCGTGGACGGCGAGATCCTGAAATCCTGCGCCGACGAGAATTGCCCGGCCGAAAACATCCTGGAGCTGTCGAACGGCTGCATCTGCTGCACCGTGGCCGACGACTTCATCCCGACGCTGGAGCGGTTGATGGCGATGCCCCGGAAGCCCGATCACATCCTGATCGAAACCTCGGGCCTTGCGCTGCCCAAGCCCTTGCTGAAGGCCTTCGACTGGCCCGCGATCCGCTCGCGCATCACCGTGGACGGCGTGATCGCGCTGGCCGATGCCGAGGCCGTCGCGGCGGGCCGCTTCGCGCCCGACGAATCCGCCGTGCAGGCGCAGCGCGAGGCCGATGACAGCCTGGACCACGAGACCCCGCTGTCCGAGGTCTTCGAGGACCAGATCGCCTGCGCCGACGTGGTGCTGCTGACCAAGGCCGACCTGGCGGGCGAGGCCGGCCTGGCCACCGCCCGCGCGGTGATCGAGGCCGAGGTGCCGCGCAGGCTGCCGATCCTGCCCGTGACCGAGGGCGCGATCGACCCGAAGGTGATCCTGGGCCTGGGCGCCGCGGCCGAGGACGACCTGGCGGCGCGGCCCAGCCATCACGACGGCGCGGACGACCATGAACACGAGGATTTCGACACGGTGGTGATCGAGCTGCCCGAGATCGAGGACCCGCAGGCGCTGGCCCGGGCCATCGAGCGGCTGGCGGCCGAGCAGAACATCCTGCGCGTCAAGGGCCATGTCGCCGTCGCGGGCAAGCCGATGCGGCTTCTGGTGCAGGCGGTGGGCGCGCGGGTGCGCCACCAATACGACCGGCCCTGGGGGGACGCGGCGCGCCTCTCGCGCTTGGTGGTCATCGCCGAACATGACGACGTGGACGAAGCGGCGATCCGCGACGTGCTGCTGGGCGCCGTTCCGGCCTAGGATCGCGCCATGCACATCGTCTTTCGCGAAAGCCACGGCCTGGAGGAGACCGACACCCCCTATGATCCCGGCCAGACACCGGGCGAATTGGTGGTGCTGTCCTTCTCCGACAGCGACCTGGGCGCTTTCGCGGCGGGCTGGCGCAGGGCACAACGGGGGGCGCAGCGGGGGGCGGCAGGGGGCCTGCCATCGCTGCGGCTGTGCAACCTGGTGGCTTTGCGCCATCCGGCCTCGGTCGATACCTATGTCGAGAACACGCTCTCCGGCGCCAGGGGCATCCTGATCCGGCTGATCGGGGGCGAGGCCTATTGGCCCTACGGCCTCGCCTCGGTGCAGGACCTGGCGCGCAGGCGCGGCATCGCGCTGACGGTGCTACCCGGCGACGGGCGCGACGATCCGCGGCTGGAGGCGGTCTCGACCGTGCCCGGATCGGTGCTGCAACAGCTAAAGCGGCTGTGCGACGCGGGCGGTGCGGTGGCGGCGCAGGCGGCCCTGGCGCAGCTGGCGATCGCGGCGGGGCTTTACGCGGCGCCGGTGCCCGGCCAGAAGACCCTGCCGGATTTCGGCTTCTACGATCCCGACCGGGGCGTGATCGCCGCGCCGCCCGATGGCCCGCTGGCGCTGGTCTGCTTCTATCGCAGCTATCTGGCCGCCGCCGATACCGGCCCGGTCGATGCTCTGATCCACGCCCTGCGCGGCGCAGGTTTCACCGCTTGCGGGGTCTTCGCGCCCTCGCTGAAATCCCCCGGTTTCGCCGACTGGCTGGCCGGCAGCGGCTGCGCGCCCGCGACCATCGTCAACGCCACCGGCTTTTCCGTCCGGGCCGAGGGCGGCGGCACACCCTTCGACCCCTTCGGCTGCCCGGTCTTCCAGGTCGCGCTGTCGACCAACCGCCGCCGCGAATGGGCGCGTGCGGAACGGGGACTGTCGCCCGCCGACCTGGCCATGCATGTCGTCCTGCCCGAGGTCGACGGCCGCATCTTCGCCGGCGTGGTCAGCTTCAAGGCGCCCGAGCCGCGCGACCCCGCGCTGCAATTCTCGCGCTTCGCCCACCGGCCCGACGCCGACCGCATCGCCGCCGCCACCGCCCGCATCCGCGCCTGGCACCGGCTGGCGACGACGCCCGCGCCGGATCGCCGGATCGCGCTGGTCCTGTCCACCTATCCCGGCCGCGACTGGCAGATGGCCCATGCGGTCGGGCTGGACGCGCCCGCCTCGGCCGATGCGCTGGCCGGGCTGCTGGCCGCGCAGGGATACGACGTCGCCCCCGGCCCCGGCGCGGCGGCCCTGGCAGGCGAGCGCATCGCCTGGCCGCTGGCCGATTACCTCGCCGCGCTGGCCGAACTGCCCGCCAACCTGCGCGACGATCTTGAGCAAGCATGGGGCGCGCCCCAGGACGACCCGGCCTGCGATGGAAAATCCTTCCACTTCGCCGCCATCCGCCGCGGCAAGCTGCTGCTGGCCCTGCAGCCCGAGCGCAGCCACCGCGCCAGCCGCGACGACGATTACCATGACCTGACCCGCGTGCCGCGCCATGGCTATGTCGCCTTCCATCTGTGGCTGCACCAGCAGGGCCTGCACGCGCTGGTCCATATGGGCGCGCATGGCACGCTGGAATGGCTGCCGGGCAAGGCGGTGGCGCTGTCGGACAGCTGCTGGCCGCAGGCGCTGGCGGGCGATCTGCCGGTCGTCTATCCCTTCATCGTCAACGATCCGGGCGAGGCCGCGCAGGCCAAGCGCCGGCTCGGCGCGGTGACGCTTGGCCATGTGCCGCCGCCGATGACCGCCGCGAAGCTGCCCGACGGCATGGCGGGGCTGGAGCGGCTGCTGGACGAATATTCGACCGCCGACGGGCTGGACCCGGCGCGGCGCGACCGGCTGATCGCGGCCATCCGCGACGAGGCCCGCGCCCTGGGCGTCGAGGGCGACCTGGGCATCCCCCCCGACGCCAGCGCCGCCGAGGCGATCACCCGCATCGACCGCTTCGTCTGCGACATCAAGGAAAGCCAGTTCGGCGAGGGGCTGCATGTCTTCGGCACCGGCCCCTGCGGCGCAGAGGAACGCGCGGGCCTGCTGGCGGCGCTGGCCGGGCGGCATGTGGCGCCGGGGCCCTCGGGATCGCCCGCGCGGGGCCGGGCCGACGTGCTGCCCACCGGGCGCAATCTTTTCAGCGTCGACCCCCGCGCCGTGCCGACTCCGGCCGCCCATGCCCAGGGCGTCAAACTGGCCGAGGAACTGCTGCGCCGCCACCTTCAGGACCACGGCGACTGGCCGCGCGGGCTGGTCTTGGACCTGTGGGGCAGCGCGACCATGCGCACCGGCGGCGAGGAATTCGCCATGGCCCTGCACCTGGCGGGGCTGAAGCCGGTCTGGGATGCCGGCTCGGGCCGGGTCTCGGGCATCGAGCTGGTGCCGCTGGCGCTGCTGGGCCGGCCGCGCATCGACGTGACGCTGCGGGTCTCGGGACTGTTTCGCGACGTGTTCCCGGTGCTGGCGCAGCTCTTCGAAACCGGGGCCGAGGCGCTGGCCGAACGCGGTGAATCGCCCGGCGACAATCCCTATCTGGCGCGCGGCCCCCGCGTCTTCGGCCCGCAGCCCGGCCAGTACGGGCTGGGCATGGGCATCGCGGCGGAAACCTTTACCGAGGCCGCGCGCCATGCGGCGGGCGAGGCATGGCTTGCGGCCTCCAGCTGGGCCATCGGCCGCGACGGCAGCCCGCGCCCCGACCGCGCGGCGCTGGAATCGCGGCTGGCCCATGCCGACAGCTTCGTCCACGCCCAGGACCTGCCCGAGACCGACCTGCTGCTGGCCGCCGATTATGCCGCGCACGAGGCCGGCTTCGCCGCCGCCATGGCCCGGATCGGGGCCGATGCGCCCGCGCTCTATCACCTGGACGCGACGCAGCCCGACCGCCCCCGCGCCCGAACCCTGACCGAGGAAATCGCCCGCACCATCCGCGCCCGCGCCTCTGACCCGCGTTGGGCCGATGCGATGTGCGCGCATGGCTTCCGCGGCGCGGCCGAGATCGCGGCGACGCTGGACCATCTGGCCGCCTTCGCCCATCTGGCGGGCGCGGTGCCGCCGCATCTGTTCGACCTCTATCACGACGCGACGCTTGGCCGGCCCGAGATCGTGGCCTTCATGCAGGAGGCCAATCCCACCGCGCTGGCCGCGATGCGCGACCTGTTCCGCCGCCTGCGCGAGGCCGGGCTGTGGGCGACGCGCCGCAACTCGATCGCCGCCGCGCTGGAGGCCGGGACATGAGCCGCATCAAGGGATGGTGCCCCGGCGCCCTGCGGCCGATGGAATCGGGCGACGGCTGGGTCCTGCGCATCCGCCCGCGCGGCGGCCGGCTGAGCCCGGCGCAGGCCATGGGCATCGCCGCGGCGGCGCGGACGCATGGCAGCGGGCTGATCGACCTGACCGGCCGCGCCAACCTGCAGCTGCGCGGCGTGACCCCCGCCACCCACGCCCCGCTGATCGCGGATCTGCGCGCGCTGGAGCTGATCGACGCCGATATCGCCACCGAGACGCGGCGCAACATCACCGTCACCCCCTTTGCCGATCCGGCGACCGATGCCGTCGCGGCGGCGCTGGAACGGGCGCTGGCCGCAAGCGGCCTGACCCTGCCGGCGAAATTCGGCTTTGCCGTCGATACCGGCCCGGCGCCGGTGCTGGGCGACACGCCCGCCGACATCCGGCTGGAACGCGGCAGGGATGGCGGGCTGATCCTGCGCGCCGATGGCATGGCCCTGGGCGCGCGCTGCGCCGATCCGGCCGGCGATGCCGTGGCGCTGGCGGCGTGGTTCCTGGCGCGGGGCGGCGCAATTGACGGGCGGGGCCGGATGGCGGCGCTGATCGCGCGCGGCGCGCGGCCGGAAGGCGCCGGCACCGCACCCGCGCCCGCCGCCCCGCCGCCGGGGCCGGGGCCCGTCGCGCAAGGCGCGCTGGTCGCGCTGGAATTCGGGCAGCTCGACCCCGACACCCTGCGCGCGCTGGCCGCGCTTGGCCCGCTGCGCCTGACGCCCTGGCGGATGCTGCTGGTCGAGGGCGCGGCCACGCCCCCCGACCTGCCCGGCCTGATCCTCGACGCCCACGACCCGCGCCTGCGGCTGCGCGCCTGCACCGGCGCGCCGGGCTGTCCGCAGGCCCATGGCGCGACCCGGCCGCTTGCGCGGCGGCTGGCGCCGATGGTGCCGCGCGGGCAGGTGCTGCATGTCTCGGGCTGCGCGAAGGGTTGCGGTTGGCCTTTCCGCGCCGATCTGGCATTGGTCGCCACGCCGCATGGCCTTGACGTGATCCGGGGCGGCCGCGCCTCGGACCCGCCCGCGCTGCGCGGCCTCGACCCCGACCGCCTGCCGCCCCTGCCGGAGCTGTTCTGATGCCCTATGACTATGAAAAGGACGGCGCCGCGATCTATCGCCAGTCCTTCGCCACCATCCGGGCCGAGGCCGATCTGGCGCGCTTCGACGCCGACGAGGAGCCCGTGGCCGTGCGCATGATCCACGCCGCCGGGCTGGTCGGGCTGGAGCGCGACATCCGCTTCACCCCCGGCATGGCGGCGGCGGCGCGCGCGGCGCTGGCGGCGGGCGCGCCGATCCTCTGCGATGCGCGCATGGTCAGCGAGGGCGTGACCCGCCCCCGCCTGCCGGCTGGCAACGCCGTGATCTGCACGCTGAACGACCCGCGCGTCCCGGATATGGCGCAGGCGATGGGCAATACCCGCTCCGCCGCCGCGCTGGAGCTGTGGCGCCCGCATCTGGCGGGCGCCGTGGTCGCCATCGGCAATGCGCCGACCGCGCTGTTTCACCTGCTGAACATGCTGGAGGACCCCGCCTGCCCCCGCCCCGCCGCCATCATCGGCTGCCCGGTGGGCTTCGTCGGCGCCGCCGAATCCAAGGAGGCGCTGTTTCACGCGCAGCCCGCGCCCTGCCTGGTCGTCCGCGGGCGGCTGGGCGGCTCGGCCATCACCGTGGCCGCGATCAACGCGCTGGCCAGCCGGAAGGAGTAAGGGGTGGAACGGGGCAGGATCATCTGCGCGGGGCTGGGGCCGGGCGATC
Source organism: Paracoccus sigandri (assembly GCF_003709565.1). Classification (GTDB taxonomy): domain Bacteria; phylum Pseudomonadota; class Alphaproteobacteria; order Rhodobacterales; family Rhodobacteraceae; genus Paracoccus; species Paracoccus siganidrum. The sequence goes on from NZ_QNRC01000001.1 coordinate 272,280, forward strand.
CCGACCTGATCTCGGTCCGGGCCGACCGGGCGATCCGGGGTGCGCGCCACCTGGCCTATTTCCGCAAGGCGGGCCAGCAGGGGCAGGCGCGGCGCATCGTCCAGGGGATGCTGGCGCCGGGCGTGACCGAATATGCGATGGAATACCCGGTCACGACCGAGATCCCCTTCGACAGCCCCGAATACAACGCCCTGCTGGCCGCCTTCTATGACGGCTGGGCCGCGCGGCTGGCGGAACTGGCCCGGAGCCAGGAAATCGTCGTGCTGTGCGAGGGCGACCCGTTCTTCTACGGTTCCTTCATGCATCTGTGGCTGCGGCTGCGCGACCTGGTCCCGGTCGAGATCATCCCCGGCATTCCCGGCATGGCCGGCTGCTGGACGGCCAGCGGCACGCCGATCACCTGGGGCGACGACGTGATGACGGTGCTGATGGGCACCCTGCCCGAGGCGGAACTGGCCCGCCACATGCGCCGGGCCGATGCGCTGGTGGTGATGAAGACCGGCCGCAACCTGCCCAAGGTCCGCCGCGCGCTGGCCGCCGCCGGACGGCTGGACCAGGCCTGGCTGGTCGAGCGCGGCACCATGCCCGGCCAGCGCATCGCCCGGCTGGTCGATACCGAGGATGCCGACTGCCCCTATTTCGCGCTGGTGCTGGTCCACGGCCAGGGCCGCCGCCCGCAAAGCGCCGAGGCCGCCGAATGAGCGGCTGGCTGGCCGTCGCCGGGCTGGGACCGGGCGCCGAGGCGCTGGTGACGCCCGAAGTCGACGCCGCGCTGGCGCAGGCCACCGATGTCGTGGGCTATATCCCCTATGTCGCCCGCGTCGCGCCGCGTCCCGGCCTGGCGCTGCACCCCTCGGACAACCGGGTCGAGCTGGACCGTGCCCGCGCCGCGCTGGACATGGCGGCGGCAGGGCGGCGGGTGGTGGTGGTCTCGTCGGGCGATCCGGGGGTCTTCGCCATGGCCTCGGCGATCTTCGAGGCCGTCGAGGCCCAGCCCGCCTATGCAAGCCTCGACATCCGCATCCTGCCCGGCATCACCGCCATGCTGGCCGCCGCCGCCCGCGCCGGCGCGCCGCTTGGCCATGATTTCTGCACGATCAACCTGTCGGACAACCTGAAACCCTTCGCAATGATCGAAACCCGCCTGCGTCATGCCGCGCGGGCCGATTTCGCGATGGCCTTCTACAATCCCCGATCCGCCAGCCGCCCGCATCAATTCGCCCGCGTGCTGGAGATCCTGCGCGAGGAATGCGGCCCCGACCGGCTGGCGGTCTTCGCCCGCGCCGTCTCGACGCCCCAGGAACGGCTGCGGACCGTGACCCTGGCCGAGGCCGCGCCCGAGATGGCCGACATGCGCACCGTGGTGCTGGTCGGGAATGCCGCGACGCGCCGGGTCGGGCGCTGGGTCTATACGCCGCGCAGCGCCGGGGCGGCCTGATGCAACCAGGCCATCGCATCACCGGGTTCCGCGACGGTCGGACGCATGGGCAGCGCGGGGCGGTCGATCATCACCACCGGCAGATGAAGCGCGCGGGCGGCGTCCAGCTTGGCGCTTGCCCCGGTGCCGCCAGCATTCTTGGCGACCAGATGGGTGATGCCATGCGCCTGCATCAGCGCCTGGTCCGCGGCGGCCTCGAAGGGGCCGCGCGCGATCACGACATGGGCATCGGGCAGCGGCAGCGCCTCGGGCGGATCGACCAGCCGCAGCAGATAGTGGTTCCGCCGCACCGCGAAACCCGCCAGGTTCTGCCGGCCGATGGCCAGGAACACCCGCGCGCCGGTCTCGGGCAGCGCAAGGACCGCCGCCGGAATATCCGCCACGCGCGTCCAGTCGTCCCCCGGCCCGGCGCGCCAGGCGGGGCGTTCCAGCGACAGCAGCGGCGTGCCGGTCGCGCGGCAGGCGGCAACGGCGTTCAGGCTGATCCGTGCCGCGAAGGGATGGGTGGCGTCGATCACATGGGTCATGCGATGATCGCGCAGGTATCGCGCCAGACCCTCGGGCCCGCCGAAGCCGCCGATCCTGACCGGCAGCGGCTGCGCGACGGGCGCGGCGGTCCGGCCCGCATAGGAAAACACGGCCTCGGCCCCGGCGCCGGCCAGCAGGCGGGCAAGCGCGCTGGCCTCGGAGGTGCCGCCCAGAAGAAGGATGCGGGGGCGCATGGCTGATCCCTGGCTGACGATCATCGGTATCGGCGAGGATGGCCTTGACGGGCTGCCGGATGCAAGCCGCCGCGCGCTGGACGATGCCGGCGCGATCTTCGGCGGGCCCCGGCACCTGGCGCTGGCCGGGGCGGGGGCGCGGGGCCGCGAATGGCCGGTGCCCTTCGATGTCGCCCCGGTGCTGGCGCTGCGCGGACAGCCGGTGGCGGTGCTGGCCTCGGGCGATCCGTTCTGGTTCGGCGCGGGCGGCAGCCTGACCGCGCATCTGCGCCCCGGCGAATGGCGCGCCCTGCCCGCGCCCGGCACCTTCGCGCTGGCCGCCGCGCGGCTGGGCTGGCGGATCGAGGACACCACCTGCCTGGGCCTGCACGCCGCGCCCTTCGCCAGGGCGCGCCCGCATCTGGCGCGCGGCTGCCGCGTCATCGCCACCCTGCGCGACGAGACCGCCCCCGCTGCGCTGGCCCGCTGGCTGGCCGCGCAGGGGCTGGGCGCGATGCGCATGACCCTGCTGGAGCGGCTGGGCGGGCCGCGCGAACGGATCCTCGACAGCCGCGCCGACGGCTTCGCCGCGACCGGCATCGCGGCCCCGGTCGCGGTGGCGCTGGACGGCGCCGACCTGCCGCGCGAGGCCGGGCTGTCCGCCGTTCCCGGCCGCCCGCAGGCGGTCTTCACCCATGACGGCCAGATCACCCGGCCGCCCGTCCGGGCGATCACCCTGGCCGCGCTGGCCCCGCGCCGGGGCCAGCTTCTGTGGGACGTGGGCGGCGGCTCGGGCTCGATCTCGGTCGAATGGGCGCTGGCCGGGGGCCGGGCGATCTGCATCGAGCCGCGCCCCGACCGCCAGTTGAACATCGCCGCCAATATCACCGCCTTCGGGCTGGAACACCGCGTCGAGCTGTGCCCCGGCGCCGCCCCCGAGGCGCTGAAGGACCTGCCCGTCCCCGATGCCGTCTTCCTGGGCGGCGGCGCCGATCAGGCCATGTTCGCCGCGCTCTGGCCGCTGCTGCCCCAGGGCTCGCGGCTGGTCGCCAATGCCGTGACGCTGGAGACCGAGGCGCTGCTGGCCCAGCTGCAGGCCCGGCATGGCGGGCAGCTGATGCGGATCGCGATCGCCGAAGCCGAGCCTCTGGGCCGGATGCGCGGCTGGCAGGCAGCGCGGCCGGTGGTGCAATGGAGCGTGACGCGATGAGGATCGCCGGGATCGGCTGCCGCGAAGGCGCGCCGCTGGCCGCGCTGACCGCCGCGCTGGAGGCCGCCGAGGCCGTGGCGGGCCGGGCCGTAGCCATCGCCACCATCGCCGCGCGCGCGCCCGAAGCGCGGGCCCTGGCCGAGGCCCGGCGCCTGCCGCTGCGGATCGTGCCGGTCGCGGATGTCGCCACCCCCACGCAATCGCCGCGCATCCTGGCGCTGCACGGCACCGGCTCGGTCGCCGAGGCCGCCGCCCTGGCCGCCGCCGGGCCGGGCGCGCGAATCCTGGCCCGGCGCGTCGCCTCGGCCTGCGGGCGCGCCACCGCCGCCATCGCCATCACCGAACAGTCCGAGGACCAGCCGTGACCGTCCATTTCATCGGCGCCGGTCCGGGCGCCGCCGACCTGATCACCCTGCGCGGCCGCGACCTGATCGCCGCCTGCCCGGTCTGCCTCTATGCCGGCTCGCTGGTGCCCGAGGCGCTGCTGGCCCATTGCCCGCCTGGCGCGCGCATCGTGAATACCGCGCCGCTCAGCCTCGACCAGATCATCGCCGAGATGGCGGCGGCGCACGGGGCCGGCCAGGACGTGGCGCGGCTGCATTCGGGCGACCTGTCGGTCTGGTCGGCGATGGGCGAACAGCTGCGCCGGCTGCGGGCCCTGGAAATCCCCGTCCAGGTGGTGCCGGGCGTGCCCGCCTTCGCCGCCGCCGCCGCCGCCCTTCAGGCCGAGCTGACCCTGCCCGGCATCGCGCAATCGCTGGTGCTGACTCGCACGCCCGGCCGCGCCTCGGCCATGCCCGAGGGCGAGACGCTGGCGAATTTCGCCGCCACCGGCGCGACGCTGGCGATCCACCTGTCGATCCACGCGCTGGAGAGGGTGGTGGCCCAGCTGACCCCGCATTACGGCCCCGACTGCCCGGTGGCGGTGGTCTGGCGCGCCAGCTGGCCCGACCAGCGGGTGATCCGCGCGACCCTTGCCGGGATCGAGGCGCTGGCCCAGGGCATCGACCGCACCGCGCTGATCCTCGTCGGCCCCGCTTTGGCGGCCGAGGGTTTCGCGGAAAGCCGCCTCTATGCCGCCGATTACGACCGCCGCTATCGCCCGACCGGCCCGGACCCGAGGTTTCCCGAATGAGCCCCCCCGGCCTGATGATCTCGGCCCCGTCCTCGGGGACCGGCAAGACCATGCTGATGCTGGGCGTGCTGACCGCCTTGCGGGCGCGCGGGCTGGCGGTGCAGCCCTTCAAGTCCGGCCCCGACTATATCGACCCGGCCTTCCACCTGGCGGCCTCGGGGCGGGCATCGTTCAACCTGGACAGCTGGGCGATGGATGCGTGCCGGATCGCCGCCCATACCGGCGGGCAAGCGCCCGCGGACCTGATGCTGGCGGAAGGCTCGATGGGCCTTTTCGACGGCGTGGCCCGGCCGGGCGAAACCGGCATCGGCGCCAGCGCGGAAATCGCCACGCTGATGGGCTGGCCGGTGGTGCTGGTGCTGGACGTCTCGGGCCAGGCGCAATCGGCGGCGGCCACGGCGCGCGGCTTCGCAACGCTGCAGCCGGACCTGCCCTTCGCGGGAGTGGTGCTGAACCGCGTGGCCTCGCCCCGGCACGAGGCGCTGATCCGGCGCGGCATGGACCAAGCCGGCATCACGGTCCTGGGCGCCCTGCCCCGGCAGGGCAATATCGAGCTGCCCGAGCGGCATCTGGGCCTGGTGCAGGCCGAGGAGACCCCGGAATTGCAGGCGATGCTGGACCGCGCCGGCGCCTTCGTCGCCGCCCATTGCGACCTCGACGCGATCGTCGCGGCGGCGCGCGCACATCCGCCGCTGGCCGCCGCCCCGCATCGCCCCGTCCCGTATCGCCGCGTCCCGCCACCCGGCGCCCGGATCGCGCTGGCCCGCGACGCGGCCTTCAGCTTCGTCTATCCGCATCTGGTCGCGGAATGGCGGGCGCAGGGCGCGACGATCCTGCCGTTCTCGCCGCTGGCCGACCAGGCGCCCGACGACAGCGCCGATGCCTGCTGGCTGCCCGGCGGCTATCCCGAGCTTCACGCGGGCCGGCTGGCGGCGGCGGGAACCTTCCGCGACGGGCTGCGCCGCTTTGCGCGGACGCGGCCCGTGCATGGCGAATGCGGCGGCTACATGGCGCTGGGGGCCGGGCTGGTCGATGCGGATGGCCGGCGCCACCGGATGGCCGGGCTTCTGGGGCTGGAGACCAGCTATCACAAGCGCCGGATGCATCTGGGCTATCGCCTGGCCCGGCTGTCCGCGCCGCTGCCCGGCCTGGCCCAGGGCGCGGCGCTGCGCGGCCATGAATTCCACTATGCCACGATCCTGTCGCAGCCCGACGCGCCCCTGGCGCGGGTTCAGGACGCGAATGGCGAGCCGGTCCCCGAGACCGGATCCCATCGCCCCATGCCGGGCGGCGGCCGGGTCAGCGGCACCTTCTTCCACCTGATCGCGCAGGCAAGCCGGCCATGATCGAACTGACCCTGATCGGCATCGGCACCGGCAATCCCGGCCATGTGACGCTGCAGGCCGTCGAGTCCATGCGCGGGGCCGATCTGGTCCTGATCCCGCTGAAGGGCGGCGACAAGGCCGACCTGGCCGGGCTGCGCCGCCATATCTGCCACACCCATCTGCAGGGGACCGCGACCCGGATCGCCGAATTCGACCTGCCGCTGCGCGATGCCGGCGACCCCGACTATCAGGGCGGCGTCGCCCGCTGGCACGACGCCATCGCCGATGCCTGGGAGAGCGCGATCCGCGCCCATCTGCCGGCGGTGTCGGGGCGGGTGGCGCTGCTGGTCTGGGGCGATCCCTCGCTCTACGACAGCAGCCTGCGCATCGCGAACCGGCTGGAGACACGGATGGCGCTGGCCACCCGCGTCATCCCCGGCATCACCGCGATCCAGGCGCTCTGCGCCGCCCATGCGATGCCCCTGAACCGGATCGGCGCGCCGGTCCAGATCACCACCGGCCGCCGGCTGCGCGACCATGGCTGGCCCGAGGCCGCCGACACGGTGGTGGTGATGCTGGACGGCGGCTGCGCCTTCCGATCGCTGCCGCCCCAGGGCATCCATATCTGGTGGGGCGCCTTCCTGGGCATGGCCGAAGAGATCACCTGCGCCGGCCCCCTGGCCGAGGCCGGCCCCCGGATCGAGCGCCTCCGCGCCCAGGCCCGCGCCGATCACGGCTGGATCATGGACATCTACCTGCTGCGGCGCGGCTGAGGCGGCCTCACCCGATCCCCTCCACCTCCGGCGCCGCCACGAATCGCCAGTTCCTGCGCGGCCCTGCCATGACGTTGAGGTAGTAGAGCTCGAAGCCATGCGGTGCGCCGCAGGGGTGATGCCCACGCGGGACCAGCACCACCTCGCCGTCCTTCACTGCCATTGTCTCGTCGAGGCTGCCGTCATCGGTATAGACCCGCTGCACCGCCCAGCCATCCTTCGGGTTCAGGCGGTGATAATAGGTCTCCTCCAGATAGGTGATGCGCGGGAAATCGTCCTCGTCATGGCGGTGGCTCGGGTAGCTCGACCAATTGCCGGCGGGGGTGAAGACCTCGGTGACCAAGAGCGAATCGCACCAGTCCTCGGCCTCCATGGCGATATTGTTGATGAAGCGGGCATTGCTGCCCTCGCCGCGCTG
>NZ_QNRC01000010.1 GCF_003709565.1 Paracoccus sigandri
CGCCCGGACCGAGGGCGCGGCCAGCGGCTTTTCCCCCGCCGGGCGCAGCGGCGCGGCGGCGGCGGCGGGCAGCGGCGGGGCCTGGGGCGCGGGCGCTGGCGGGGCCGGGGGCGGCGCGTCCTCGGACGGGTCCTTGCCGGCGGGTTTTTCCTCGGCCGGCATTTCCTCGGCCGGTTCCGGCGGGGCGTCCCTGGGCGGGGCTTCGACTTCGGACGCATCGGCCGCGACATTGCCGGCGCCGTCCACCTCCAGCCGGACCAGCTCGGCGCCCACGGCAAGGACGTCGCCCGGCTGGCCCGCCTGCCAGACCAGCTTGCCGGTCACCGGGCTGGGGATCTCGACCGTCGCCTTGTCGGTCATCACCGCGACCAGCGGGTCGTCCTCGCGCACCGTCTCGCCGGGGGCGACCAGCCATTCGGCGATCTCGGCCTCGGCGATGCCTTCGCCGATATCCGGCATTCTGATCGAATGGATGCCCATCTCAGACCACCTCCATCAATTCGCGCATCGCCGCGCCGACCCGCGCGGGGCCGGGGAAATAGCTCCATTCGTGGACATGCGGATAGGGCGTGTCCCAGCCCGCCACCCGCCGCACCGGCGCCTCCAGCTGCCAGAAGCATTCCGCCTGCACCAGCGCCGCAAGTTCCGCGCCATAGCCCGAGGTCAGCGTCGCCTCGTGCACGATCAGGCAGCGCCCGGTGCGCCCGACCGAGGCGGTCACGGCCTCCAGGTCCAGCGGCAACAGGCTGCGCAGGTCGATCACCTCGGCATCCAGGCCGGTTTCCTCGGCGGCGCTCAGCGCGACATGGACCATCGTGCCATAGGTCAGCACCGTCATCGCCTGGCCGGCGCGGCGCATCACCGCCTTGCCCAGGGGGACGGTGTAATGCCCCTCGGGCACCTCGCCCAGCTCATGCGCCTTCCACGCCTTGACCGGGCGGTCGTGATGACCCTCGAACGGGCCGTTATAGAGCCGCTTGGGCTCCAGGAAGATCACCGGGTCCGGGTCCTCGATCGCCGCCAGCAGCAGGCCCTTGGCGTCATGCGGGTTCGAGGGCACCACGGTCTTCAGCCCGGTCACATGGGTGAACAGCGCCTCGGGGCTCTGGCTGTGGGTCTGGCCGCCGAAGATGCCGCCGCCGGTGGGCATCCTGACCACCATCGGGCAGGTGAATTCCCCGGCCGAGCGATAGCGCAGCCGCGCCGCCTCGGACACGATCTGGTCATAGGCCGGATACATGTAGTCGGCGAACTGGATCTCGACCACCGGGCGCAGCCCATAGGTGGCCATGCCGATCCCCGCGCCGACGATGCCGGATTCGTTGATCGGCGTGTCGAAGCAGCGGGTCCGGCCGTATTTCGCCTGCAGCCCGGCCGTGCAGCGGAAAACGCCGCCGAAATAGCCGACATCCTCGCCGAAGACGACGACGCGCGGATCGGCGCCCATCGCCACGTCCAGCGCGTCGCGGATCGCCTCGATCATGGTCATGCGTGCCATGTCAGAACCCCGCCTCGTGACGCTGCTTCAGAAGATGCGGCGGCATCTCGGCATAGACATCGTCGAACATGTCCGCCGGGCTGGGGCGCAGGCCCTGGTGCAGCGTGCCGATGGCCTCGGCCTCCTTCTGGGTGGCGACGACCTCGGCCAGGATCTCGGCCTCGGCCTGGGCATGGCGGTCCTCGCTCCATTCGCCGATGGCGATCAGGTGGTTTCTCAGCCGCAGGATCGGATCGCCAAGCGGCCAGGCGGCGCTTTCCTCGGCCGGGCGATAGGCCGAGGGATCGTCCGAGGTCGAATGCCCGCCGGCGCGATAGGTGACATATTCGACCACCGTCGGACCCAGGTTCAGCCGCGCGCGCTCGGCCGCCCATTGCGCCGCCGCCAGCACCGCCAGATAGTCGTTGCCGTCCACCCGCAGCGCGGGAATGCCGAAGCCGTGGCCGCGCGCAGCGAAGGTGCCCGACCCGCCCCGCGCGATGCCCTGGAAGGTCGAGATCGCCCACTGGTTGTTGACGATGTTCAGCACCACCGGCGCCTTGTAGGTCGAGGCGAAGACCAGCGCCGCGTGGAAATCGCTTTCCGCGGTCGAGCCGTCGCCGATCCAGGCCGCGGCGATCTTGCGGTCGCCCGAGATGGCCGAGGCCATCGCCCAGCCCACCGCCTGGATATATTGCGTCGCCAGGTTGCCCGAGATCGAGAAGAAACCGTGTTCCTTCGAGGAATACATCACCGGCAGCTGCCGCCCGCGCATTGGGTCCTGGTCGTTGGAATAGACCTGGCACATCATGGTCTTCAGCGGATAGCCCCCTGCGATCAGCAGCCCGGCCTGGCGATAGGTCGGGAAATTCATGTCGCCGGGGTTGAGCGCGCGGCGGAAGGCGCAGGAAATCGCCTCCTCGCCCAGGTGCTGCATGTAGAAGCTGGTCTTCTGCTGGCGCTGCGCCATCATCATCCGCGCGTCGTAGGCGCGCAGCGTCATCATGTGGCGCAGGCCCTCCTTCAGCGCCTCGGCGTCGATCTCCAGCGCCTCGGCCCAGGGCCCCACGGCCTGACCGTCGCGGTTCAGCACCCGGATGATGGTGAAGGCCAGGTCGCGGATCTCCTCGGGGTCGGCATCGACCGGGGGGCGGCGGACGGTGCCCGCGCGCGGGATCTCGACCCGCGAGAAATCCGGCTGGTCGCCGGGCCGCACCTCGGGCTCGGGCACGACAAGGCTCAGCGGCGGCATCTCGTTGTGGTCTGGCGTCTCCATCGGCACCTCCTTCGCCTTGGGTCCGGTCGGGACAGGGCGCGAACCGCGCCGCGCACAGGGCGGATGCCGCACCGGCGCGCTTGCGGAAAACTGGCACCCTGCCGGCTGTCCATCCCGGCCCTCCTGCGAAAATCATGCCACGATTCGCCGCAGGATTTCCTTTCTTTCTTTCGGCATTATGGCAAATATCCGGCAGATCCTTCCAGATTTCCGGCCCCGCCGGGAACGAATCTTCCGCGCCCCGCCCCGCCACGACGCGCGCCGCATTTATGACCTGTCAGGTCATCGACCCGCGCGCGCCATGCCGCCATCCTCGGCCCTGCAACCAGGCAATCACGCCGAAGCGAAAGGACGGAAGATGACAAGCTATGCCATTGGCCATTTGCACGATGTCCGGATGAATGCCGATATCGTCGCCTATCTGGAGGGGATCGACGCGACGCTGGAACCCTATGGCGGCCGTTTCGTGTTGCACGGCGGCGAGAAGCAGGACCTGGAGGGGCATTTCGCGGGCGACCTGATCGTCATCGCCTTTCCCGACCGGGATGCGGCGCGGGGCTGGTATGCCTCGCCCGCTTATCAGGCGCTGCTGCCGCTGCGGACGCGGAATGCGCGCGGCGCGGTGTTCCTGGTCGACGGCGTGGACGAGGATCACCGCGCCACCGACATCCTGGAAACCCCGGCGTGACAAGGCGTCTGCCAGGGACCGCCGATGGGCAAGGCCCCGCCGAGACGAGGCGGCGCGCGTTGCCGCCCCGCAGCGGGGCGGGCAGACTGCGCGCGTCATGAACCACCCCTGCCCCATAGGCGCGCTGCTGCGGGACTGGCGCAAGCGGCGCGGGCTCAGCCAGATGGCGCTGTCGCTGGATGCCGGCATCTCGCAGCGGCATCTCAGCTATGTCGAATCGGGCCGCGCCCGGCCCAGCCGCGACATGGTGCTGCGCCTTGCCGAGGAGCTGACCCTGCCGCTGCGCGAGCGCAATGCGATGCTGCTGGCGGCGGGTTTCGCGCCGGCCTATCCGCAGCGCCCCTTCGACGCGCCCGGCATGGAGGCCGCGCGCGCCGCCGTCACCCGCATCCTGGACGGCCATCTTCCACATCCGGCGCTGGCGGTGGACCGGCACTGGACGCTGCTGGCGGCGAACGAGGCGCTGGCGCTGCTGCTGGAGGGCGTGCCCGACAGGCTGCTGCAACCGCCGGTCAATGTGCTGCGGCTCAGCCTGCGGCCCGAGGGGCTGGCGCCGCGCATCCTGAATTTCGGCGAATGGCGGGCGCATGTGCTGGCGCGGCTGGCGCACGAGGCCGCCGCCTCGGCCGATCCGGTGCTGGACGCGCTGCTGGAGGAGCTGCGTGCCTGCCCGATCCCGCCCGGCGCCACCGCCGCGCCGCGCGGCATCGATCCGGCGGCCATCGTCGTGCCGCTGCGGATCGCCAGCCCCGCCGGGCCGCTGTCCTTCATCAGTACCACGACGGTCTTCGGCACGGCGGTCGACGTGACCCTGTCCGAAATCACCATCGAGGCCTTCTTTCCCGCCGACCGGGACACCGCCGAGATCATGGCCGCGCGGATGTCGGACCGCTGACGGCGAAGATCAGGATGCGCCGGGGCGGCTCATCGGCCGCAGGGCGCCGGGATGGCGGATCACCTGCAGCGACAGGGCATGGGCGCGCGCCACCGCGTCCTCGGGGTCCGCGCCGGTCAGCCTTGCCGCCAGATAGGCGCCGTTGAAGCTGTCCCCGGCGCCGGTGCTGTCCAGCGGCTTTTCCCGCGCGACCGGGATCATGGCGCAGGGACCCTCCAGCAGCAGCGCGATCGGGCCGCCGCCATTCTTGACCACGACCTCGCCCGCGCCGGCCGCCTGCCAGCGCCGCGCGCAATCCTCGGGCGAGGCATCGCCGAAATGTTCGGCCTCGTCGTCGAAGCTGGGCAGCAGGATCGAGGCCGCCGGCGCCGCCGCCATCAGCGCCTGTCGCATCGCGTCGGGGCTTTCCCACAGGCGCGGGCGGATATTCGGGTCGAAGGCGGTCGGCTTGCCCGCCGCCCGCGCCTCGGCCAGCCGCCGGATCAGGTCCGCGCGATACTCGGGCGGCAGGATCGCCAGGGTGATCCCCGACAGATAGATCGCATCCGCCGCCGCGAAGGCCGCATCCAGCAGCGCCGGATCCGCGGCCAGGTGGCGGGCGGCGGACTGGCCGCGCCAATAGGCGAAGCTGCGCTCTCCGTCCTGCAGCTCGATCGCATAGAGCCCGACGCTGCACTGCGGATCGTCGGCGATAAAGCGCGTGTCGATGCCGTTCTCGTCCAGGAAGGCGCGCATTCGCGGCGAGAAGGGATCGCTGCCCAGCCGGGTCAGATAGCTGACCTGCCAGTCGCCCGGCAGGCAGTCGCGCGCATACCAGGCGGTGTTCAGCGTATCGCCCGCGAAGCCCAGCCGCCACAGATCGCCCTGGGCCTGCGACAGCTCGACCATCGCCTCGCCAATGGACAGGAAGGTCTTCATGCGCGGGCCTCCTGCCGGATCGCCTGGGCCATGCCCTCGGCCAGCATCGCCGCAAGCGCGGTCTCAACCGCGTCGCGCCATGCGGGATCATGTGCCAGGCGCTGCGGGAACAGTCCGGGAAGCCCGTGCAGCGCGGCCGAGATCACGCCCGCATTGCGCGCGATGCCCGCCAGCGTGGCGCGGATCTCGGATTCGCGCGGGTCGCGCAGCGCGTAGCCCTCGCCTCGATCCGTCACCCCCAGAGCATAGCGCATCCAGGCGGCGGTGGCGAAGGCGAAGGGGCGCGGGTCCTGCCCGGCCTCCAGCGCCGCCAGCGCAGGCTGGAAGATCCGCTGCGGCAGCTTCTCGGTGCCGTCCATGGCGATCTGCCAGGTCTCATGCGCGATGGCGGGGTTCTGGAACCGCGCCTCCAGGTCGGCGGCGTAATCGGCCAGCGCGATGCCTTCCAGCACCGGCAGGACCTGCGCCGCCGCCTGCAGATGCCGCCGGACCAGCGCGGCCAGCGCGGGATCGCCCATCACGTCGCGCACATAGCGGTGGCCGGACAGGAAACCGGCATAGGCCAGCATCGAATGGCTGCCGTTCAGCATGGTCAGCTTCATCCGCTCATAGGGCGCGACATCGCGCACGAAGATCGCGCCGCCGGCTTCCCAATCGGGGCGGCCCTGCGGGAAATGGTCCTCGATCACCCATTGCATGAAGGGCTCGGTCTCGATGGCCGCCAGGTCGGTGCAGCCGGTCTGGCGGGTGGCCTCGGCCAGCGTCTCGGGCGTGGCGGCGGGGGTGATGCGGTCCACCATCGAGGAGGGAAAAGCGACATTCTCCGCGATCCAGCCGGCCAGATCGGGCCGGGTGCGGCGGGCGAAATCCAGCACGCCGTCGCGCAGCAGCGCGCCGTTTTCGGGCAGGTTGTCGCAGGACAGGACGGTGAAGGGCGCGATCCCTGCTGCATGGCGCGCGGCCAATGCGGCGCAGATCAGCCCCAGCACGCCCGAGGGGTGGCCGGGATCGGCCAGATCGGCGGCCACCGCCGGATGCGCGGGATCGGCGGCGCGGGCGGCGCGGTCGATGCCATAGCCCTTTTCGGTCACGCTCAGCGTCACGATGCGGATCGCGGGGTCGGACATGGCGGCCAGCACCCGGCCGGGGTCGGCGGCGATCACGTCGCGGATCGCGCCGATGACGCGGGCCTTCGTGCCAGCCGCGCCGCGTTCGATCAGCGTATAGAGCCCGTGCTGCGGGCCAAGCGCCTCGGCCACCTCGCGCGAGCGCAGGCTGACGCCGGTGATCCGCCAGTCGCCGCCGCTGCGGGCCAGCGCGTCGTCACTCGCCACCGCCTGATGGGCGCGGTGAAAGGCGCCGATGCCCAGATGCAGGATGCCCACGCCATGCGCCGCCGGATCATAGCCCGGCAGCGCGGCCGGGCCGTGAACGCGGTCAAGCGCGTCCAGAAGCGGCGCGCTCATGCCCGCAGCCCCTCGACCGGGTGGTCCAGCGCGGTCATGATCCCGCGCAGCTCGGCCAGGCCCTTCAGGCGCCCGATCGAGGGATAGCCCGGCTGCGCCTTGCGGTTCAGGTCGTCCAGGATGTCCTGGCCGTGATCGGGGCGGAACGGGATCTGGTGGTCCGCGCGGCCCTCGGCCCGGCGGCGGCGTTCCTCGCGCAGGACAGCGGCGATCAGCGCCACCATATCGGTGCCGCCGCCCAGATGCTCGGCCTCGTGGAAGCTGCCCATGATGCCCTCGCTTTCGCGCGTCACGTTGCGCAGGTGCAGGAAATGGACGCGGTCGGCCAGCCGCGCCATCATCCCCGGCAGGTCGTTGTCGGGCCGCGCGCCAAGCGAGCCCGCGCAGAGCGTCACGCCATTGGCAGGCAGATCGACCGCGTCCAGGACGGCGCGGTAATCGGCCTCGGTGGACATGACGCGCGGCAGACCCAGCAGCGTGAAGGGCGGGTCGTCGGGATGGCAGCACAGCCGCACGCCTAGTTCCTGCGCCAGCGGCGCGACCTCGGACAGGAAGTCGATCATGTGGCCGCGCAGCGTCTCGGGCGACAGGCGGTCATATTCGGCCAGATGGCTGCGCACGTCGTCCAGCGAAAAGCTTTCCGCAGCGCCGGGCAGGCCGAAGACGACATTCTTCGCCAGCGCGGCCTTGTCGGCATCCGTCATGGCAGCAAAGCGCCGGCCAGCCTCGTCCGCCACCGATTCGGGGAAGTCCCCGGCGGCGCCGGGACGGGCCAGGATATGGATGTCGAAGGCCGCGAAATCGGTCAGGTCGAATCGCATGCAGGTGGCGCCGTTGGGCAGGCGCCAGGCCAGGTCGGTGCGCGTCCAGTCCAGCACCGGCATGAAGTTGTAGCAGATGACCTCGATCCCCGCCGCGCGCAGCGCCCGCATCGAGGTCTTCCAGGCCGCGATATGGTCGCGCCAGTCGCCCTTCTGCTTCTTGATGTCCTCGGACACCGGCAGGCTTTCCACGACCTCCCATTTCAGGCCCGAGGGGCTGCCGTCCTTCATGACCCCGACCAGGGCCTGGCGGCGGGCGATTTCCTCGGCGGTCCAGACCGCGCCCGTGGGGATGTGGTGCAGGGCCGAGACGACCCCCTCGACCCCCGCCTGCATCATGTCGTCAATCGAGACCAGATCCTTCGGTCCGAACCAGCGCCAGGTTTGCCGCACGCTCTCCTCCTCCGTTCAATACGCCCGATTCCTTAGCACGATACAAATCTGTTGACTAGTATGGAAGTATGGAAGTAAGACGGGAACAGGGAGGACGGCATGGCGATTCTGATGCAGATGCAGGGATTGGAACAGGGCGGCGCGGTGGGTCCGCAGCTGCACCGGCTGCTGCGCGACCGGATCGTGCGGGGCGACCTGACGCCCGGCGCGCGGATTTCCGAAACCGAGCTGGCGGCGGCCTACGAGGTCTCGCGCCAGCCCGTGCGCGAAGCCTTCATCAAGCTGGCCGAGGAAGGGCTGGTGGCCGTGCGCCCGCAGCGCGGCACCTTCATCCTGCGCATCTCGATCCCGGCCGTGCTGACCGCGCGCTTCATCCGCGAGGCGGTCGAGGCCGATATCGTCCGCCGCGTCGCGGAAGTCGCCGACGATGCCGCCATCGCCGCGCTGGACGCCCAGCTTGCGGCGCAGCGCGCGCTTGGTCCCGACGCCTCGGCCGAGGATTTCATGGTGCTGGACGAGGAATTTCACCGCACCCTGACGGTTCTTGCCGGCCAGGGCGCGGTCGGCGACCACCTGGAGGAACTGAAGACCCAGATGAACCGGGTCCGCCATATCAGCGCCCGGCAATTCGCCCGCGACCGGCTGATCGCCCAGCACGCGGCGGTGGTTGATGCGATCCGCGTCCATGATCCGCAGGCCGCCGAGGCCGGGATGCGCCTGCATCTGCGCGGCATCCTGGACGACCTGCCCGAGATCGTGCGCGCCCTGCCCGACTTCTTCGAAGGCGCGGAGGCGCTGGACTGATGCCCCTGCTGGAACGCAGTCCGGTGACGGCGGGCCAGGCCGCGATGCGCGCGAACTGGTTCTGGCGCGGCTTCCTGCCCGGCTGGCTGGCGCGGGCGCGCGACCATCGCCATGGCGGCTTCTTCGACGCGCTGGATTCTGCGGGCCAGCCGAACCCCGCCGCGCCCAAGACGGTGCTGGCGCAGGCGCGACTGCTGTTCACCTTCGCCCATCTGGCGCGGCTGTCGGGCGATCCGGCGCATCGCGCGGCAGCACTTGCGGCGCGGGATTTCCTGCCGCATCTGCGCAAGGCGCCGGGCCTTTACCGCCGCGCGGTGGCCAGCGACGGCCGCCCGACCGGCGATCCGCAGGACGAGGCCGCGCGCAGCTATGACCAGAGCTTCGTGATCCTGGCGCTGACCACCTGGGCGGCGTGCGAACCCGCGCAGGCGCGGGACGCGCTGGCCGAGGCCGAGACCTGCTGGCAGGCGCTGCTGGCGCATCTGACCGATCCGGCGACGGGCCTGCTGCTGGAGGACGACGCCACCGCCGATCCCGCCGCGCCGGGCGCGCCGCCGCGCGCCCAGAACCCGCACATGCATCTCTACGAGGCCGCGCTGCAGGCATTCGAGACGACCGGCGCGCGGCATTGGCTGGACCGGGCGGCGCGGATCCGGGACCTGGCGCTGCGTCATTTCCTGGATCCCGACACGGGCACGATCACGGAATTCCTGACCCCGGACCTGCGCCCCCTGCCCGGCGATGCCGGCCTGCGCCGCGAGGTCGGGCATCAATGCGAATGGGCCTGGCTTTTGTGGCGCGAGGCGGATCTGGGCGGCGACGCCTCGGTCCGCGCCATCGGCGACCGGCTGATGGGCTTCGCGCTGGACCACGGCTTCGCCCCGTCGGGGCGGATGGCGGGCGCGGCTTTTGACGCGGTTTCGGCCGGCGGCGCGGTGATGGAGCGCAGCTTCCTGCTGTGGCCGCAGACCGAGGCGGTCAAGGCCCATGCCGCGCGACACCTGGCGGGGATCGCCGGTGCCGATGCCAGCGCGCGCGAATTGCAGGAGCTGATCTTCGCGCAATGGTTCGACGGCCATCCGGTCTTCGTCAACCAGCTGGACGCAACCGGCGCCACGATCTGGCCCGAGGCGCTGTCACGGCTGCTCTATCACATCGTCCTGGCGCTGACGGAAGGCGCTCGCGCCGGGCTCTGGCCGGGTCCGGCCCGATAACGAAACCTGAGGAGGAGAAACACATGAACATGATCAAGACGCTTGGCCTTGCCGCCCTGCTGATGGGCTCCAGCGCCGGACTGGCTCTGGCGCAGACCCAGCTGGCTCTGTCCAGCTCGCAGCCCTCGACCGATCCGCTGGTCATCGCGATGGAAGAGGCCGCGACGCGGATCACCGAACGCAGCGAGGGCGAGATCCGGGTGACGGTCTATCCGTCCTCGCAGCTGGGCTCGGACAATGACGTGCTGGAACAGATCCGCAACGGCGCCTCGATCGCGGCGCTGGTCGATGCGGGCCGCCTGGCGCCCTTCAAGAAGGAACTGGGCATCCTGTCCGCGCCCTACCTGGTCGACGACTGGACCGACTACAAGGCGATCACCGATTCGCCGGTCTATGGCGAATGGGTCGAGGACCTGGCGGCAAGCTCGGGCATCCGGCTGCTGAACTACAACTGGTTCCAGGGCACGCGGCAGATGTTCACCAAGAACCCGGTGAACGGCCCCGACGACCTGCGCGGCGTGCGCGTGCGCACCATCGACGCGCCGGGCTGGCTGGCCACCGTCAACGCGATCGGGGCGACCGCCGTGCCGCTGCCCTGGTCCGAGGTCTATTCGGCCCTGCAGCTGGGCGCCATCGACGGGGCCGAGGCGCAGCTGACCGGCGCCTATGGCATCAAGCTGCACGAGGTGGTCAAGAACCTGGCCTTCACCGACCACGTGCATCTTGTGACCGGGCTTGCCACTTCGGAAACCTGGTTCCAGTCGCTGAGCCCCGAACACCAGGCCATCGTGACCGAGGAACTGGCCGCCGCCGGCGACCGGGCCTCCGAGGCCACCGTGGCCAAGGGCGAGGAGGTGCTGGAGGAGATGAAGGCCGCCGGCGTCACCGTCACCGAGGTCGATCTGGACGAATTCAAGGCGCTGGTCCCCGGCGTCTACGAGGAGCTGGGCCTGGTCGAGGCGCGCGAGGCGCTGACGCCCTATATCGGGACCGCCCAGCAATAATGACGGCCCCCCGGCGCGGCCCCGTGCCGCGCCGCTTGCCGTTGCCACTCGCGACATCTGGAGGAGAGCATGTGGAAGGTTCTGGACCGCGCCGAAGAGGTATTGGCGGTCATTCTGCTGGGCGGAACGGTCGCGGCGGTCTTCGTGGGCGCCACGGCGCGCGCCATCGGCCGCCCGTTTCCGGCCGCCCCCGAGATCGCGCAGCTGCTGCTGATCTGGACCTGCATGATCGGCGCCGACCTGGTGATGAAGCGCGGCGATCACATCCGCATCGGCGCCATCCCCGACATGGTCTCGCCCAGGATCCGCGCGGCCATGCACCTGGTCTGCATCGCCTGCATGACGCTGTTTCTGGCCTATGTCGGCTGGCTGGGCTGGAAGCTGGCCATGTCGAACTGGGCGCGCGAGATGGGCGCCTCGGGCCTGTCCTATGGCTGGGTCACGCTGGCCCTGCCGGTGGGCTGCGCGCTGATGGTGGTGTCGCTGATGCGCCGGCTGGCGACGCGCGGGCTGCTCTATTCGATCGAACCGAAGGCCCATGAGCAGGAGTATCCGCTGTGATCTCGTTGATGATCCTGTGCATCGCGCTTGGCTTCATGGTGATCGGGATGCCGGTCGCCTTCGCGATCGGCGTGGCCAGCCTGGTCTATTTCCTGCTGCCGACCACCTTCATGCCCGAGGTGACGGCCGTGCAGCGCATCGTCGCCGCCAGCCAGTCCTTCCCGCTTCTGGCGGTGCCGCTGTTCATCCTGGTGGGCCACCTGATGAACGGGTCGGGCATCACCATGCGGATGATGACCTTGGCCACCACGCTGGCGGGATGGATGCGCGGCGGGCTGGCACAGGCCAGCACGCTGCTGTCGGCGCTGATGGGCGGGATCTCGGGCTCGGCCGTGGCCGACGCGGCCATGCAGTCGCGCATCCTGGGCGAGCCGATGGCCAGGCAGGGTTATTCGCGCGGCTTCACCGGCGCGCTGCTGTCGGTTGGCGGGCTGATCACCGCGACCTTTCCGCCCAGCCTGGGGCTGATCCTCTACGGCTTCATGGGCGAGGTCTCGATCGGGCGGCTGTTCATCGCCGGCATCGTGCCGGGCGTGATGCTGACCATCGCGCTGCTGATCGTGACGGCGGTGATTGCGCGCCGGCGCAACTATCAGCCGATCAACGACCGCCGGCCGACATGGTCCGAGGTCCTGACCGCGACCCGCGCCAGCTTCTGGGCGATCCTGTTCCCGGTCTGGCTGATCGTCGGCATCCGCTTCGGCCTGTTCACGCCATCAGAGGCCGGTGCCTTCGCGGTCGTCTATGCGCTGATCGTCGGCGGGCTGATCTATCGCGAGTTGAGCCTGCGCGACGTGGTCGATGCGCTGGTCGCCAGCGCCCGCGACATCGGGATGATCATGCTGATCATCTTCTTCTCCGGCGCCTTCGGCTATGTCATCACCTTCGAGCGCGTGCCGCAGACCATGGCCGAGCTGACGCTGGGGGTCTTCTCCAGCAAGGAGGTGCTGCTGTTCGTCATCGCCGCCTTCCTGATCGTCTTCGGCATGGCGATCGAGGCCACCGTCGTGGTGATGCTGATGACCCCGATCCTGGTGCCGATGGTGGTGGCGGCGGGCGTCGATCCGGTGCATTTCGGCGTGGTCATGATGACGCTGGTCACCTTCGGCGGCATGACCCCCCCGGTCGGCGTGTCGATGTTCACCGTCTGCGGCATCCTGAAATGCAGCTTCAAGGAATACACGGTCGAGATGCTGCCCTTCGGGCTGGCGGTCCTGGTCGTGGTCGCGATCATGATCCTGTTCCCGGGCCTGGTCATGTTCCTGCCCAACGCGATGATGGGGGGCTGAGGCCGATGATGCTGCATCCCGACCGCCTGTTCCCGGCCGATCCCGCCACGCGCGAGATTGCCCGCCAGCTTTTCGCGGCGGTCGGGGATCTGCCCATCACCTCGCCCCACGGGCATACCGATCCGCGCTGGTGGGGTGAAAACCCCGCCTTCGCAAACCCGGCCGAGCTGCTGGTCATCCCCGACCACTATGTCGTGCGGATGCTGATCAGCCAGGGCGTCCCCTTCGAGGCCCTGGGCATCGGCGAGGGTGCCGAGACCGATCCCCGCGCGATCTGGCGGTGCTTCGCCGCGCATTACCACCTGTTCCAGGGCACGCCCTCGCGGCTGTGGCTGGACCATGCACTGGCCCATGTCTTCGGGCTGGACACCCGGCTGGCGCCGGAAAACGCCGATGCGGCCTATGACCGGATCGCCGATTGCCTGGCGCGGCCCGAATTCCGGCCGCGCGCGCTTTACGACCGCTTCGGGATCGAGACCATCGCGACCACCGACGGGGCGCTGGACGATCTGCGTTGGCACCGGATGGTCCGCGACAGCGACTGGACCGGGCAGGTCCTGCCGACCTATCGCCCCGATGGCGTCGTCGATCCCGACACGCCCGGCTTTGCCGGGGCGCTGGACCGGCTGGGCGAGATCACCGGCTGCGATACCGGCACATGGCAGGGCTATCTGGACGCCCATCGCCAGCGCCGCGCCTTCTTCCGCGAGATGGGCGCGACCGCCACCGATCACGGCCACCCGACGCCCCGCACCGCCGACCTGCCGTGGCCCGAGGCCGGCGCGCTGTTCGACCGGATCCGCACGGGCCGCGCGGGGCCCCAGGATGCCAAGCTGTTCCGCGCCCAGATGCTGACCGAGATGGCGCGCATGTCCGTCGATGACGGGCTGGTCATGCAGCTTCACCCCGGATCGTTCCGCAACCACAGCGCGGCGGTCCTGTCGCGTTATGGCCGCGACCGGGGCTTCGACATCCCGCAGCCGGTCAGCTTCACCGCCGCGCTGAAGCCGCTTCTGGACGCGGTGGGCATGGATCCGCGCCTGCGGCTGATCCTGTTCACGCTGGACGAGACCACCTACAGCCGCGAACTGGCCCCCCTGGCCGGGGCCTGGCCGTCGCTGCGGCTGGGTCCGCCCTGGTGGTTCCACGACAGTTTCGAGGGCATCCGCCGCTTCCGCCGGCAGGTGACGGAAACCGCGGGCTTCTTCAACACCGTGGGTTTCAACGACGATACCCGCGCGCTGTGCTCGATCCCGGCGCGCCACGACCTGTCCCGCCGCGCCGATTGCACCTTCCTGGCGGAACTGGTCGTCACCCACCGGCTGGACGAGACCGAGGCCCATGCGCTGGCCCGCCTGCTGGCCCGCGACCTGGCGCGCGAGGGATACCGGCTGGACGGCTGAGCGAGCCCCGGCAGGCACAACCCGAAGTGGAAAACCTGGCCGCGCGGGGGGAACCATCCCCGCGCGCGCCGCATTGTCCTGAAAAGCGATCCGACCTGCGGCGGCACGGCTCGCCGGCAGCGCGGACAGCCGTTCTTCGGACAGTCGGGACCATCTGCTCATGCTCATCACCATCCTTGCCGCCGTCAACCTTCTGCTTGGACTTGCGCTGGCCGTCGGAGGGGGCTGGCTGCTGTGGCTGGGGGGCAGCCCCTATTACCTGCTGGCGGGGCTGGGCTTCGCCGCGACCGGCATCCTGCTGCTGCGCCGCCGGGCCGAGGCGCTGCCGCTCTATGCGGTGCTGCTGGGCGGCACGCTGGCCTGGGCCCTGTGGGAAACCGGCTTCGACTGGTGGCGGCTGGCGCCGCGCGGCGGCATCCCGGTCCTGATCGGCCTGCTGCTTCTGCTGCCCGCCGTCCGCCGCCGGCTGGAGGGCGGACCCAGACCGGGACCCGCGCTGCCGCTTGGCGCGGCCGTGGCGGCTTCGGTCGCGGTGGCGGTTTACGCGATGATCCAGGACCCGACCGCGATCCGGGGGCAGCTGACGCGCGACATCGCCCTGCCGATGCGGGACGGGGTGAATACCGGCAACGAGGCGGGCGACGGCGAATGGCACCAATATGGCCGCACCGGCTTCGGCCAGCGCTGGTCTCCGCTGGAGCAGATCACACCGGCCAATGTCGGCGAGCTGGAACTGGCCTGGGAATACCGGACCGGCGACGTGAAGCGCCCCGACGACGTGACCGAGACGACCTATCAGGTGACGCCGATCAAGGTGGGCGACAGCCTCTATATCTGCACGCCGCACAACATCGCCATCTCGTTGAATGCCGCGACCGGGGCCGAGAACTGGCGCTTCGACGCCGATTCCGGCATGAACCCGGACCGCCAGCACCAGACCTGCCGGGGCGTGACCTGGTGGGAAACGCCGGCCCAGCCCCCGGCGGACGCGACGCCCGAACAGGTGGCGCTGCACGAGACCGCGCTGGCCGAATGCCCCCGGCGCGTCTACATGCCCACCGCCGATGCAAGGCTGATCGCGCTGAACGCCGATACCGGCCAGCCCTGCAGCTTCTTCGCCGAGAATGGCGAACTGCACCTGGAGGCCGGCATGGAATACAATCCGGCGGGCTATTACTATTCGACCTCGCCGGCGGTGGCGGTGGACGGCAAGCTGATCATCGGCGGGGCGGTGAACGACAATTTCTCGATCCATTCGCAATCGGGGGTGATCCGCGCCTTCGACATCGATTCGGGCGAGCTGGTCTGGAACTGGGACAGCGGCAATCCCGACCGGACCCAGCCGATCGACATCGCGGCGGGCGAGACCTACACGACCAATTCGCCGAACAGCTGGGCGGTCTTCAGCTATGACGAGGCCCTTGGCCTCGTCTATATCCCGCTTGGCAACCAGGTCCCGGACCAGCTTGGCATGGATCGCAGCCCGGCGGTCGAGGAACATTCCTCGGCCATCGTGGCGCTGGACATCGCGACCGGCCAGCGGCGCTGGGTCCGCCAGACGGTGCGCCACGACCTGTGGGACATGGACGTGCCCGCCCAGCCGGTGCTGGTCGACCTGACCGCGGCGGATGGCCGGATCGTCCCGGCGCTGGTCGGCCCGACCAAGCAGGGCGACATCTGGGTGGTCGACCGCCGCACCGGCGCGCCGCTTTCCCCGCGCGAGGAGATCCCGGCACCGGGCGGCGCCATCCCCGAGGACTGGACCGCCCCCACCCAGCCGATCACCAAGCTGACCTTCCGCCCCGACCGGCTGGCGGAATCCGACATGTGGGGCCTGACCCTGCTGGACCAGCTGGCCTGCCGCATCGCCTTCCGCCAGCTGGATTACCAGGGCCAGTATACGCCGCCCTCGCTGAACGGGACCATCGTCTATCCGGGCAATTTCGGCACCTTCAACTGGGGCTCGGTCGCGGTCGATCCCGAACGGCAGGTCATGTTCGGGATGCCGACCTACCTGCCCTTCACCTCGCGGCTGATCCCGGCCGCCGAGATCCCGCCGAAGGGCGAGGACGAGAAGGCCAGCGAACAGGGCCTGAACCGCAATGACGGCGCGCCCTATGGCGTGTTCATGGGGCCGTTCCTGTCGCTGATCGGAGTGCCCTGCACGGCGCCGCCCTGGGGCTATGTGGCCGGGGCCGACCTGCGCGGCGAACATGTCGTCTGGCAGCACCGCAACGGCACCGTGCGCGACATGACGCCGCTGCCGCTGAAGATCAGGCTGGGCGTGCCGGGCATCGGCGGGCCGATCGTCACCCGCTCGGGCCTGGCCTTCCTGGGCGCCGCGATCGACGACTATTTCCGCGCCTATGACCTGACCACCGGCACGCAGCTGTGGGAGGCGCGGCTGCCGGCGGGCGGCCAGTCCACGCCGATGACCTACGAGGTGGACGGGCGGCAATATGTCGTCATCGTCGCCGGCGGGCATGGCTCGGTCGGCACGAAGCCCGGCGATCATGTGCTGGCCTACAGCCTGAGGTGAGGCGCGCTCAGATGAGGGCGGTGACGGCCAGCACCCAGCCGGTCAGCAGCGCGCCGGACACCATCAGATAGGCGCCGTTCCAGAACAGCCCGACATCGCGCGCGGCGATCCCGCCCAGCCTGCCGACGATCAGCACCGAGGCGGTGAAGGGCGAGGTGTTCCCGCTGAGTGCCCAGCCCCCGGTGATCGCGACCACCATGGCGGCGGGGCTGACCCCCAGCGCCTCGGGGGTGGGCAGCAGGGGCACCAGCAGCGTCACCGAAAGGATCGGGTTCATGCCGAACTGCCCGGTCAGCGGGATCAGCCAGACCAGCGCCGCCAGCAGCAGCGCCGGCGGGATCCGGGTCAGGTCCGGGCCATGCTCGGCCATCACCGGCACCAGCAGGAACGCCCCCATGCTGCCGATGAAGGCGGCCATGAACAGCAGCACGATCTCTCCGCCATAGCCGGCCAGCTCGCGGCTGGCGAAGAGGCCGAGCCGGGTCCGCAGCCGGCCCTTGCCGGGCGGTGGGAACAGGCCCAGCCAGGCCAGCGCGGTCAGCGGCACCACGGTCATCACCGCGCCGACGATCTCGACCCCGGTCAGCAGATGCAGCGCCGAGACGCTGGCGATGACCACGGCCAGTAGGATCAGCAGCGGCCGCAGATGGGTCAGCCAGCGGCCGGTTTCCACCGGGCGCGGGGCGGGGCTGCGCGCCAGCTTCGGCTTGAAGGCGGTATCCATCCCCCAGCCCGCCAGCAGCATCAGCGCGGCGCTGGCCAGGCAGGGCAGCACGACGCCGCGCCAGGACGCGCCCTCGACCAGCGTCGTGCTGATCGCCATCGAGAAGGCCAGCGGCGACCAGCACAGCGTGGCGGCGAAGCCGCGCTGGATGGCGACCAGCATCCGCCGCAGCCGGTGGCGGCGGATCTCGGCATCGGGCTCGCGCGCGGCGCTTTCCGCCGCCAGCGTGCCCAGCAGCGAGATCGAGCCGTAAAGCAGGATCAGCCCGAACAGGTGCCCGCCGACGGTCAGCGCCAGATAGCGCAGGCCCGGCGGCTGCCGCGCCAGGAAGCGTCCGCATTCGATCATCTGCGGCGATCCGGCCGCGACATAGCGGATCGCGGCCAGCGCCGTGAACAGCGCCACGATGAAGCTGCCGCTGCCGATGGCCCGCATGGTCCCGGCCAGCCAGTCCGCCCGCAACAGGGCCGCCGCCAGGACCAGCCCCAGCCCGATCAGCACGAAGGCCTTGCGCGACATCGGCGCGCCAAGCGCGAACAGCAGCATCGCGGCGACCGCCAGCCCGCCGCTCAGCGCGCCCATGACCGGACCGGCGCCATATTCGACGGGAACGGTCGCGACCATCGTGGCGGCGATCAGGAAACCGCCGATCTGGGCGCTGCGCGGGACAGGAAGCATCGGGCCGGTCGCCTTGAAATCCGGGGGCGGAAGGGCGGCGAGAAGCGCCGCGCGGACCCGGCCTTCTTGGGCCGAAGCCGGGGCAAGGTCAACCGGATCGCGCCGCCGCGGGCCGCTGGAAACGGCACCGGCGGGGGGTTGCGCCACGGCTTCCGGGATCAATTTTCTACATACACCCGTCCGAAGGAGGTGTATTCTTCGACAGGTCCGTCGCCTTTGGCATGGCCGGGCGATGTTCGTGCGCCTATGTTTTCACTGCCTATCTTGTCGTCTTTCAGGAACCCTGCCCGTGTCTGGACCCCGCTTCGTCGCTTTCTCCGGCTCCTGGAGCCAACCTTCCAGGACCCGCAACCTGGTGACCGAGGCCGCGCGCCGCGCGGTCGCGCGTTTCGGCGGACAGGCGCATGTCTTCGACATCGGCGATCTGGGCCCGGATTTCGGCACGATGCGCGCGCCCGCCGACGGCGCCTATCGCCGCCATCTGGAGGCCTTCCTGCAGGCGGATGCGCTGATCGTGGCCAGCCCGGTCTACAAGGGCAGCTATACCGGCCTGTTCAAGCATTTCATCGATCTGCTGGAGCCCACCGCCCTGACCGGCAAGCCGGTACTGCTGGCCGCAAGCGGCGGCGGCGACCGCCATGCGCTGGTGATCGAACACCAGCTGCGCCCGGTCTTCGGCTTCTTTGAGGCCCATACGCTGGCCACCGGGCTCTATGTCTCGCCCTCGGATTTCACCGGCGACAGGCTAAGTTCCGAGGCCGCCTCGCAGCGGCTGGACCGGGCCGTCTCGCAGTTCGCCGCCTATCTTCCCAGCCCCGAAGCCTCGCGGCTGCGCGCCGTCGGCTGACCCGCCGGCGACCCTGCCACGGGCCGCTTCCTCGGGGCGGCCCGTCAGGCCAGCAGCGCGACGATCAGCGCCCAGACCGCCAGATTGGCCAGGATGGCCAGGCCGCGCGTCATGCGGGCGCTGTCGGCGGCCGAGGCTTCGCGGTCCATGCGCCGCAGGATCAGCTCGGTCTGAATGTCATACATGATGGGCTCCTGTGGTTCCGTTTCGGGGCCGCGCGGTCAGACCCGCGCCAGCACGTGATGCGGGACCGCGCGGGGAAAGCGCGGCCGAAGCGCGGGTTGCGGAAGGATGCGCGCCGCCAGCCGGTCGCGGATGATCTTGCCCCCCGGCCAGGGGCCGAAGCCCGCCGCGACGTTCACATGGCCGGCATAGCCCAGATCCAGCAGTTCCGCGTCCCAGCTTGCGGCCAGCTGCGCGGCCTGCCCGAAACTCATCCAGGGGTCGTCATGGCTGGCGACGACGACGGCGGGGATGTCGAAACGCTGCTGCGGAATGGGCTGGAAGCGCGTCAGCCGATCCGAATTGGCGGGATCGGCAGGGGCGACCAGCATCGCCGCGCTGATCCGCAGGCCCGGCCAGCGCGCCAGCATCCGCGCGATCAGGATCGCCCCCAGCGAATGGCCGACCAGGATGCTGTCCGGATGGCGCAGGATCATCCCGGCCAGCGTCGCCTCCCACAATTCGGGCGTCGGGCGGTGCGGGTCGGCGAATTCGACCATCACGGCATCCGGATCGGTTCGGGCCCACCAATGCTGCCAATGGGGCGCGGGCGAGCCGTCAAGGCCGGGCACGATCAATGTCGTCGTCATGGCGGTCTTCCTCTTCCGTTGCGATTTAAGACTACCAAACAGGTCGTGTATTGTTGTTCCAATCTTGCCGCCCCGGATGGAAAGTTCCTCTCTGGCGGCGGGGTCCGGCGCGGGAAACCGGGGCCGGGACGGGCCGCAACCGCAATGGTCAAGGCCCGATTCCCTGACCTGCAGGGACCGCAGTTCGGGCCGGAGCAGGGAAATTTCTTCCCCGATGCCGGGCATTTATGGAAGATTATGCCCGCGCTTCGATGCCGCTGGATGATTGCCTCGGATCATCGCGCCATCTAGGCTGGAAGGATGATTACCCAGAAAGCGAAATACGCTCTCAAGGCGCTGATGGTGCTGGGCGACGAGGCCGAGCGCGCAGTCCCCGAGCCGCTGACCATCGAGACCATCGCGCGGCGGTCCGGCACGCCGAAACGCTTCCTGGAACAGATTCTGCTGGAGATCCGCAATGCGGGGATCGTCGGCTCGATCCGCGGGCGGGGCGGCGGCTATCTGCTGATCCGGCCCCCGGCGCTGGTCTCGATCCCGGAACTGCTGCGCCTGCTGGACGGGCCGATCGCGCCCCTGCCCTGCCTGTCGCGCAGCGCCTATCAACGCTGCGAGGACTGCACCGACGAGGCCAGCTGCCGCATCCGCCGCATGTTCGCCGAGATCTTCTGGTCCTACCTGATCATCATCGAATCGCTGACGCTGGCCGACATCCTCAGCTCGGGCCAACTGCCGGCAGAGCTTGCCAGCATCTAGATCTCCGGGACAGGCGCGGCAGAGAAGGTTTCTGTCGTCCGGCCGGAAAATTCAGTCGGAATTCTCCTTTGCAAAATACGACCGGAACTGTCGTAATTAACCTGTCGCGGCATGTTTGCCGTCGCAAGGGAGACCGCAGCATGATCGGATTTCACCACCTCGAGCCGGCATGGGATAACCTTCAGGACGGAACGGAAGCCGAAACGGGCGGCTATTGGGCCGTCCAGCTGATCGACCGGCGCACCGGCCAGGTGCATCGGCGCAACGGCTCGCCGGTCGCCATCGTCAGTGCCGAACCGCAGCGGGCGGCGGCCGAATTGCTGAAGGGCCGGGATCCGGCGCTGTGGCAGGCCCGTATCGACCCCCTGCCCGGCAGCTGGTCCTGACCCGCCGGAGGCCAGCTTGCCCGGCGCCGAACATGGCCGTGACAGGTCCCGCAGCCTTGCGGCGCGGCTGGACGGCGCGCTGTTCCGCCTGACGACGCGCCGCATGGGTCCGCGCCAGCTGAGGGCGCTGGAACTGCAACCGCTGGCGGACAGGGTCCGGGCGCAAGGCTGGCAGATCCGCAGCGCCGGTCCCCGCTGGTTCACCGTCTGGAGCGGCGATGCCGCGCGCCTGGCGCAGGAATCCACGCTTCTGCTTCCCGCCCCCTGGATCGGCCTGACCGAGCCCGAGATGCTGGCGATCCTGACCCTTCAGGCGCAACGGCAGGGGCTGCTGCCCGCCGATTCGGGCTGGTTGGGGCCACTGATTCAGTCTGGAAGATCAAAGCTCTGGCTGGCGCAGCGCAGCGGCGCCTGACGATTCGACCTGCCGCACCCCGCCCCATGCCGGGAAGAAGAATTCTCTTTCCGCGCCGGCCCCGGCAACAACGGCTTCCCAAACCGCCACCGTTCTTTGGAATCGCCAGCAGGGGCTCGGGCGGCTAAAAAACACGACATGATAACTCGTGATAAAGGACATCTCATGACCTATCGCATCGCAGGATTGACGGGCAGCCAGGGCGCGACCTCGACATGCCGGACGCTGGTCGAGATGGCCATGACCCGGATCACCCGCAGCCATGACGCGATCGGCGCGATCTATGACCTTGCCGACCTGCAGCCCTCGCTGGGGCAGGCGGACAGCATCGGCGCGCTGGCGCCGCTGTCGCGGGCCATCCTGGAAACGGCGCTGAGCGCGGATCTGCTGATCGTCGGCGTGCCGGCGCGCAGGGGCAGCTATCCCGGCCTGTTCAAGCATGTCTTCGACCTGACCCGGCACCAGCCCCTGGCGGGCAAGCCGGTCCTGCTGACGGCCAGCGTGGACGAAGACGCCGAGGCGCTGATGGTCGAGCACCAGCTGCGGCTGCTGTTCGCCGCGCTTGGCGCGGATCCCCTGCCCGCCGCCATCATCGCCGGCCCCCGCGACATCCCGCAGGACGGCGCCATCTCGCACCGGCTGCGCGCCCGGATGAACCACGCGCTGGACCAGCTGGACCCCCGCCTGGCGCTTCATCGCGGCCCCATCGCCCACGCCGCCTGAGCCTATCAAACCGGCCCGGCCCCGATTCCGCTGGCGGGGCCGGCCCCTCATATCCCCCAGGAGAAGACCATGACCCGCAAGATCAGACTCGGCGCCTTCCTGCCCGGCGGCGGACAGCATATCGCCTCGTGGCGCCATCCCGACCAGCCGGCCGACGGCGCCGTGAATTTCGACTTCCACAGGCAGCTGGCGCAGACCGCCGAGCGCGGCTTGTTCGACGCCTATTTCCTGGCCGACGGGCTGGCGGCCTCGGTCGGCGGCACCTCGGAAGGCGGCCCGGCCCGCGTCGCGGGTTTCGAGCCGGTGACGCTGTTTGCCGCGCTGGCGCCGCTGACCACCCATCTGGGCTTCATCGCCACCGCCTCGACCACCTATGAGGAGCCCTACAACACCGCCCGCAAATTCGCCTCGCTGGACCTGATCTCGCAGGGGCGTGCGGGCTGGAACGTGGTGACGACCGCGACCGAGGCGGCGGCGCGCAACTTCAACCTGGACCGGCAGTTCCCCCATGCCTACCGCTACAAGCGCGCGGCCGAACATGTCGAGGTGGTCAGGAAGCTGTGGGACAGTTTCGAGGACGACATCTTCATCCGCGACAAGGCCAGCGGCGATTTCTACGACCGCGACAAGCTGCATCCGGCGGATCACAAGGGCGAGCATTTCAAGGTGCAGGGCCCGCTGAACGTGCCGCGTTCGCCGCAGGGCCATCCGGTGATCGTGCAGGCCGGCCAGTCCGAGGACGGCCGCGCCCTGGCCGCCGCGACGGCCGAGGTGATCTTCACCGCGCATCAGCACCTGTCCACGGCGCAGGAATTCTATCGCGACATCAAGAGCCGCGCCCGCGAACTGGGCCGCAACCCGGACCATATCCTGATCATGCCCGGCGTCGCGCCCTTCGTCGGCCGCACGGACGAGGAGGCGCGCGAGAAATACGACGCGCTGACCTCGCTGATCCGGGACGAGGACGGCGTCTCGCTGCTGAACGGGCTGACGGGCGGCACGCTGGACCTGACCGGCTATGACCTGGACGCGCCGCTGCCGCCGGCACCGCCGACCGAGGGGATGAAGTCGCGCCAGGCGCTGATCCGCCAGATCGCGGACGAGAACGACTTCACCATCCGCCAGCTGTTCCAGTGGGTCGCCACGGCACGCGGGCACTACACCATCGTCGGATCGGTCAGCCGCATCGCCGACGTGCTGCAGGAATGGTTCGAGAACGAGGGCGCGGACGGCTTCAACATCCTGCCGCCCTGGCTGCCGACGGGTCTCAACGATTTCGTCGATCTGGTGATCCCCGAGCTGCAGCGCCGCGGGCTGTTCCGCACCGAATACGAAGGCCGGACGCTGCGCGAGAACCTGGGCCTGCCCTTCCCCGTCAACCGCCATGCGGCCGCCCGCGCCGCCGCCCAGGCCGCGGAGTAAGGCGATGAGCATCGAGACGCTGGACACGCCCCGCCCGCGCAAGGGCACCGCCTCCCGACCTTCCGTCCTGCCGCTGCTGCGCAGCCGCCTTGGCTGGCTGGCCTCCCGCTATGGGCTGGTCGCGGGTTTCCTGATCCTGTGGCAGCTGTCGGGTCCCCTGGGCTGGGTCAGCCCGGCGGTCTTTCCGCCGCTGGACAAGATCTTCGCCGCGCTGTGGCAGGGCCTGTCCAGCGGGGCGCTTGTGGACGATATCGGCATCAGCCTGCAGCGCGCCGGCATCGCCTTCGCGGCGGCGGTCGGCCTTGGCATTCCGCTGGGGCTGCTGATGGGCCAGCTGCCGCCGGTCGAGCGCGCGCTGGACCCGATCCTGCAGCTGTTCCGGCAGACCTCGGCGCTGGCGCTGTATCCGGTCTTCATCCTGCTGCTGGGACTGGGCGAGGCCTCGAAGGTCTTCGTGATCTTCTGGGCGACGCTGTTTCCGATCCTGCTGGCCACCATCGGCGGCGTGCAGGAGGTCGACCGCAAGCTGATCGAGATGGCCCGCAGCTATGGCGCCGGGCACCTGGCGATCTTCCGCCGCGTGGTGCTGCCCGCCTCGGTCCCGGCGATCTTCGTGGGCCTTCGCCTGTCGGCCACGACCGCGCTGCTGCTGCTGATCGCGGCCGAGATGATCGGCGCGAACAAGGGGCTGGGCTTCCAGGTGATGAACGCCCAGTACAATTTCCAGATCCCGCTGATGTTCGCCGCGATCTTCCTGCTGGCCTTCCTGGGCCTGGCCGCCAACGCGCTGCTGGTCGCGCTGCAGCGCCGCCTGTGCCGCTGGTCGGTGGCGGACCGCTGAACCCGATCCCGACATTCCATCAAAGGACACCCCTTCCCATGAAATACTTCCTGTCTTCGCTGGCGCTCGGCACCGCCGTAACGCTGTCGGCCGCCGCCCATGCCGAGGATGTCACGCTGCGCTATCTGGCCAGCCATGGCGGCATCGCGGCCCATGAGCTGGCCAAGGAACTTGGCTGGTTCGAGGGCACCGGCGTCGATGTCGAAACCGTCGGCTATGCCTCGGGCGGGCCGGAATCGCTGATGGCGCTGGCCGGCGGCTCGGTCGAGATCGGCAGCGCGGCGACCTCGGCCGTGCTGAACTCGATCGTCGGCGGCAATGATTTCGTCGCCGCCTATCCCACGCAGGGCATCAACGACGAGGTGCAGTCGATCTTCTACGTGCTGGAGGACAGCCCGATCCAGACCATCGAGGACATCGCCGGCAAGACCATCGCGGTGAACACGCTTGGCGCGCATCTGGACTATACCGTGCGCGAGGCGCTGCACCAGAAGGGCCTGCCGCAGAATGCCGCCAACCTGGTGACGGTGCCGGGGCCGCAGCTGGAACAGGTCCTGCGCTCGGGCCAGGTCGACGTCGCGGCCTTCGGCTATTGGCAGACCACCTTCGAGGGCGCCGCGCGGCAGAACGGCGGGTTGCGCGCGGTCTTCGGCGATACCGACGTGCTGGGCGACATCGCCGGCGGCTTCACCGTGCTGCGCCGCGACTGGGTCGAGCAGCATCCCGACGCCGCCCGCATCTTCGTTACGACCTCGGCGCGGGCGCTGGACTATGCCCGCGAAAACCCCGAGAAGACGCGCGAGATCACCGCGAAGGTCCTGAAGGAACGCGGCGAGAACCCCGAGGTCGCCGCCTTCTTCGCCGGATATGGCGTGCGCGAGGGCGGGCTGGCCACCGAACGCGACGTGCAGTTCTGGATCGACGTCCTGGTGCGCGAGGGCAAGCTGTCCGAGGGCCAGCTGAAGGCGCGCGACGTGCTGCTGGTCACGCAGGAAGAGGTCGCCGCGAAATGACCGTGACCGACACCCTGCGCGGAGAGGTTGCCCTGCGCAACCTCTCGAAGTCCTACAGCCTCAACGGCCAGGTGCTGCAGGTGCTTCGGCATCTGGACCTGGACATCCGCGGCGGCGAATCGCTGGCCATCGTCGGCCCCTCGGGCTGCGGCAAGACCACGCTTCTGCGGCTGCTGGCGGGGCTGGAGGCGCCGGATGGCGGGCAGGTGCTGATCGACGGGCAGGCGGTGACGGGCGTCGGCACCGAACGCGCCGTGATCTTCCAGGAGCCGCGCCTGCTGCCCTGGCTGACGGTGCTGGACAACGTCTCCTTCGGGCTGGACCTGCGCGGCCTGTCGCGCGACGAGGCCCGCGGCCGGGCGATGCGCTATATCCGGCTGGTGGGCCTGGGCGGCTTCGAGACCGCCTTTCCGCGCCAGCTGTCCGGCGGCATGGCGCAGCGCGTCGGTATCGCCCGCGCCCTGGCGATCCAGCCCGAGATCCTGCTGCTGGACGAGCCCTTCGGCGCGCTGGACGCGATGACCAAGCTGACCATGCAGGAGGAACTGACCCGCATCTGGCAGGAAGAGGGCGTGACGATGGTGCTGGTCACCCACGACCTGGAGGAGGCGATCTTCCTGGCCGACCGGGTGCTGGTCATGTCGCGCGACCGCGCCGAGCCGCCGCGCCTGATCAGCAACGACCTGCCCCGCCCCCGCGACCGCAGCCATCGCGACTTCGTCGACATGCGCCGCCAGCTGATGGCGCAGTTCGGCCTGCATTGAGGTCGCGTAGAAGCATGGCCTCCGGGGCGGGCCCGCGATGAAAGTTCATGCTCCTTTCGCGGCCCAGTTTGGAATGGCCAGCTTCCGGGGATGTGCCGATATTGGGCCTGTCCGCCCGCTTGCGGGGATTGCGGACACTGAAACGGAACGGAGTCACGGCAACTTGCTGATGCAGAACGAAAACCGGCTGCGCCCCGAAAATCCGGGCGCACAGGCCGCGCATTTGCCCGACGACCGGACCCGCGGCCATGCGGATGTGCTGTTCTGTTCGTTCCACACATCCGACGACTATTATGCCGATGCTGCCGCGCGGCTGCGCGCCTCGCTGGACGGGCTGGGCATCCGCCACGAGATCGCCGAGGTCCACAAGGCCCCCGGCGAGGAATGGCCCGAGATCTGCCGCCGGAAGGTGCCCTTCCTGCATTCGGTCTGCATGGCCAATCCGGCGGCGCGGGTGTTCTGGATCGATGTCGATTGCGACATCGACTATCTGCCCGGCTTCGTGGCGGGCTTTTCGGCCGACATCATCGGCTTCCAGCGCGGCTTCGGCCATCCGATGCGGATCGGCTATGCCAACAGCGCGCGCTTCTGGGAGCCCTGCTTCTGGGGCATCAACGCCACCCCGGCCGCCCGCGCCTATATCGAGGACGCCAACGCCGCCGCCACCCGCATGACGATCCGCGCCACCGACGACTTCTTCTTCGAGGAGGCGTGGCGCAAGAATGCCGACCGGCTGAGCTTCCAGATGATCCCCTCGGCGATGCTTCTGGGCCGCGCGGATCGCCCCGAGACCGGGCAGAAGCCGTTCTTCTATTTCGGCTCCAGCGGCAATGTCGCCAGCTTCAAGGGCGTGGCCGCGCAGCACAGCCGCAATGCGCGGCCCGCGACCGGCGCGCCCGCCCCCGGCACCCGGTCGCTGGCACTGCGCACCGCGCGCCGGGTGCAGGATGCGCTGCCGCCGGCCATCGCCGCGCCGCTGCGGCGCATCTCGGACCGGATCGGCATGACGGAACTGCTGTCGCCCTCGGTTCCGGCGTCAGCGCAGCTGTCGCCGCGCAGCATCTATCGCATCATCCACGACGCGCGCGAGGGCCGGGCCGAGGCGGTCGAGGCGCGGCTGCAGGACATCGCCGCGCGCAGGCTTCTGTCGGCCACGGACCAGGCCGTCATCGGCGCCGCCCGCGCCTTCCTGGACTATGGGGGCCGCGGCGGGACAGAGGGCGGCGGGGGCGATCCGCTGCGGCTGCTGTGGTGGGACAAGCCCTATCCCGGCAATTTCGGCGACTGGCTGTCGCCGCTGATCCTGTCGGCGGCCACCCGCCGCCCGGTCCGCTTCCAGGCCCATGACGACCCCGGCGCGGCGCCGCATCTGGTGGCGGTCGGCTCGATCGGCCGTTTCGCGCGGCAAAGCTCGATCCTGTTCGGCACCGGGGTCAGCCGCAGCGATGCGCTGCTGCCACCCGATGCGACCTATATCTCGCTGCGCGGCCCCTATTCGGCCCAGGCCGTCGCCGAGGCGGGCGGCCCCAGAATCGAGCGTTTCGGCGATCCGGCGGCGATCCTGCCCCGGCTTCTGCCCATCGCGCGCCCGGTCCGCACCAATGGCCGCATCGCGCTGGTGCGCCATTTCGCGCATCGCGGCGTCTCGCTGCGGCTGCCCGAACAGGTGGACGAGCATTCCGTCCTGTGTTCGGGCCGCCAGGAAATCGCGCGGCTGATCGAGACCCTGGTCGGCTATGACGCGGTGCTGACCAGCGCCATGCATATCCAGATCATCTGCCAGGCTTACGGCATCCCGGTCGGCCTGATCACCTTCGAGGGATTCGAGGATGCCGTCCATGGCGACCGGATCAAGTATCGCGACTATGCGGCGGGGGTCGGGCTGCCCGAGAAACTGCCCCTGGCCGTGGATCACGACCTGCGCCACCGGGCGCTGGACCTCTTGATCGCGGACGACCGGATCCCGGCAACGGCGATGGCCGATATCGAGGGCGCCCTGGCCGAGGCCGTCGCGGCCCATGACCGCGCGGCCGGCCATGCCGGCGGGACATCGCAGCAGCGAGAAAAGGCAAGACCGTGAAAGATCTCGAAGTTCCGCAACAGGTGCGCTCGGCCAATCCGCGCATCCCGCCCCCCGTCGGCCGGGCAGGCTGGACGGCGCGGCATTCGCTGGTCGTGTTCAGCTTCCTTCTGGTCTTCCTGCTGCCCTCGCTGATCGTGGCGGGCTACATGTTCGTCGTGGCGAAGGACCAGTATGTCTCCGAGGTCTCCTTCGTCGTGCGCGACGACGAGGTTCCGAACCTGGGCCTGCTGGCCGGGCTGGGCCTGTCCTCGGTCGGCAATACGACGACGGATGCGAAGATCGTCTACGAATATCTGCGCAGCCCGAACTTCGTCGCCCAGACCGACGCCCGGATCGACCTGCGCAGCATCTTCACCCGCGCCACAGGCGATCCGGTCTTCGCGCTGCAGGACGGATCGACGCTGGAGGAACTGGTGTCCTATTGGCGGCGCATGGTCACGATCAGCGTCGATTCCGCCACCGGCATGATCGGGATCGAGGTCCGCGCCTTCGATCCCGACGACGCCCATCGCATCACCCAGGCCATCCATGCCGGTGCCGCGCATCTGGTCAACAACATCTCGGACCATGCCCGCGCCAATTCCCTGCGCTATGCCGAGCGCGACCTGCGCCAGACCGAGGAACGGCTGGCCGAGGCGCGCATCGCGATGGCCCGCTTTCGCGACCAGCACAAGCTGATCGACCCGCAGGCGGCGGTGAACATCAATTCCTCGGTGATCGCCGGCCTGTCGCAGGAACTGACCGAGGCGATGATCCAGCTGGAAACCCTGCGCGAGCAGGGCACGGCGGATGTGCGCCTGATCCAGGCCGAAACCCGCGTCAACGTCCTGCGCCGCCGGATCGAGACCGAGCAGCAGAGCTATATCGGCGCCGGCACCGACGACGATGTCAGCTTCAGCAACATCATCGACGGCTATACCCAGCGGCTGCTGGACCTGGAACTGGCCGAGAAGAGCTATGGCCTGGCGCTGGCGGGGGTCGAGGCGGCGCGCTCGAAGGCGGATCAGGACAGCCGCTACCTGGCCACCTTCGTCGAGCCGACGCGCGCCGAGACGCCGACCCGCCCGCGCCGGGTGATGATCACGCTGCTGGCCGTCACCTTCATCTTCATCGGCTGGCTGAGCCTTGTCCTGATCGGCTACAGCAATCGCGACCGCTACTGATGATCCGGCTGGAGAACCTGTCGAAAAGCTTCACCGTCAACGGCCGCACGACCGTGGTGGCCCGCGACGTGAACGTGACCTTCCCCAGCCGCGCGGCGATCGGGCTGCTGGGCCATAACGGCGCCGGGAAATCCACGCTGCTGCGGATGATCGCGGGCGTGGTGCGGCCCGATCACGGCCGGATCGCGACCACCGGCAGCGTGTCCTGGCCGGTGGGTTTC
Organism: Paracoccus sigandri; assembly: GCF_003709565.1. Lineage (GTDB taxonomy): Bacteria > Pseudomonadota > Alphaproteobacteria > Rhodobacterales > Rhodobacteraceae > Paracoccus > Paracoccus siganidrum. Next base: position 29,594 of record NZ_QNRC01000010.1, read on the forward strand.
GCGGGCAGCTTCCATCCCGACCTGACCGGGGCGCAGAACACCCGCTTCATCGCCCGTGTCTACGACGCCGATGCCGAGCGGCTGCTGCAATTCGTCGCGAAATTTTCGGATCTGGGGCACCATCTCTACCTGCCCTTCCGCAATTATTCCTCGGGGATGCGGTCGCGGCTAGCCTTCGGCGTGTCGATGGGCATCCATTTCGACACCTATCTGGTCGACGAGGTCACATCCGTCGGCGACGGCTATTTCCGCGAGAAGAGCAAGGCCTATTTCCGCAACCGGCTGCTGAACAGCGGCACGATCATGGTGTCGCATTCGATGAGCATGATCCGCGCGATCTGCACCTCGGCCGCGGTGCTGCACAACGGCCGGCTGCGCTATTTCACCGACGTGAACGAGGCCATCGAGGTCCACCAGGCGAACATGGGCACCACCGCGGACGAGGACGACGATGAGTGATCCGGCCCCCACCGGCCGCCCCTGGCGCCATCCGCTGAGCCGCGCGCCGGGCCTGCGCACGCTCTCGGCGCTGATCCTGCGCGAGATGTCCACCTCCTACGGCAAGTCGCCCGGCGGCTTCATCTGGACCATCCTGGAGCCGGTGGGCGGGATCGCGCTGCTGACGGTCATCTTCTCGCTGGCGGTGCGGGTGCCGCCGATGGGCTCCAGCTTCGCGCTGTTCTATGCGACCGGCCTGCTGCCCTTCCTGATGTTCCTGGACATCAGCCGCAAGGTCGCGCAGTCGCTGTCCTTTTCCAAGCAGCTGCTGTTCTATCCCGGCGTCACCTTCATCGACGCGATCTTCGCCCGCTTCGTGCTGGCCTGCGTGGTCCATGCCATCGTCTTCGTGGTCGTGCTGTTCGGCATCATCCTCTATGACCGGGTCGAGCTGATCATCGACCTGCCGGGCATCGTGCGGGCCTTCCTGATGGCGGCGGGGCTGGGGCTGGGCGTGGGCTGCCTGAACTGCTTCCTGATGCGGCGCTTCCCGCTATGGGCCAATGTCTGGGCGATCGTGACCCGGCCGCTGTTCCTGATCTCCTGCATCTTCATCCCCTACGACGCCGTGCCCGCCGGCTTCCGCGAGGTGCTGTGGTTCAATCCGCTGGTGCATATCGTCGGCACGAACCGCGCGGCCTTCTATTCGACCTATCGCGCCGAATACGTGCAGCCCGTCTATGTCGCGCTGGTCGCCGCGATCGTGTTCGGAATCGGCCTCGCGCTGCTGTTCAAGTGGCACCGGGACCTGGCGCAGCGCTGAAGATCGATGCTGCAGCTGCGAAGAAGGACAATTTTTCGCTGCGGCGCAACATCGGGCATAAACATGCTCTGACCGCGTGAATCTTTGGAATGGAAGCACAAACCATCCCCCGGCATTAATTGTCCCTGTAAAGAGTCGCCCGGACATCGCTGCATAGCGGCATAAGCGACCGGCATCCCTTGGGGATGCCAGGTCCGGGCCCGGTTTCGCCTGACACGTCCCATTTTCATCGGCCCGTTCCCGCCACATGGCACGCGGCTGCCCGATCAGACACGGATTGACATGACGAACCGCGACATCAGCATGACTGCCCGGCAATCGGCGGGCTTCGTGCCCGACCTGGCATTTCCCGTCCGCAGGCTTCTGGCCGGCATCGGCCGAAGCTTCCGCGCGACCCGCATCGCTGCCCCGCCCCAGCGCATCACCATCGTCAGCTTCTATACCGAGGGCGGCTATTACGAGGAGAAGGCGCGCGAGCTGCGCGCCCGCTGCGACCAGCTGGGGATGCGCCACGACATCCAGCCGATCACCTTCCCCGACGACATCAGCTGGAGCGAGATCTGCCGCGCCAAGGTCCGCTTCTATCGCAAGATGCTGCTGAAGCACCGCAGCACGATCATGTGGCTGGACGTGGACACGACGCTTTTGCGCAACCTGGACGGGCTGTGCAGCACCTCCTATGACATCGGCGTCTTCATGCGCGGCTTCCGCTTCCTGCCGCAAGAGAATTTCTCGCTCTATGCCCGGCGCTTCCATCCGGGCTACCTGATCCTGAACCATACCCGCCAGACGCTTGAACTGCTTTACGAATGCAAGCGCGTCGAGGCCGAGACCACGGGCGATTTCACCGACGACTATATCCTGGAAGAGGCGTTCCGGCGCACCAGCGCGCGCCCGCGTCTGATGATCCTGTCGCCCAACGACATCGCCCGGCCGCAGGACCCCGAACAGCCGGGCGCCTATTTCCTGCATGGCGACAGCGGCAACGTGAAGGAATTCCGCGGCAAGGTGCTGCAGCACAGCCCCGACATCATGCGCCCCGAAAGCCAGAAGGCGGTGCTGCTGAACCTGATCTCGGACGCGGCGCGGGCCGGCAAGCGCGCGCTGGTCTGCGAATATTACCACGCCATCCTGTCCCGCGACCCCGAGGATCACGGCAGCTATCACAAGCTGCTGGAGATCGCCGCCAGGATCCCCGGCGGGCGCGAATTGCAGCGGGCGCTGGACCGCTATCGCGACAATGCGCATCTGTTCCCCTACGGGCTGCGCTTCCAGCTGCTTTCGGCGCTGGCCGACAGGGACTGGCCCAAAGCCGACAGGCTGATGGCCGAGATCGAAGCCACCGGCCATGACGCCGTCATCAGCTTCGCGCAAAGCCGGATGTTCCGCGCCTCGCTGGACCGGCGGGCCGAGGAAATGGGCATCGCCGACGAGGCCCGCCTGCGGCTGTTCTGGTGGGAACAGCCCTATCCGGGCAATCTGGGCGACATCGTCAACCCCTATATCGTCGAGAAGCTGACCGGCATCCCGCCGCAATGGGCCGGCCGCGGCCAGGGGCTGTGCGCCATCGGCTCGGTCATCAAATACGCCAGGGAGGGCACCGGCGTCTGGGGCAGCGGCACGCCGAATTCGGACGACCAGCTTGCGCCGGGGGCGCGGTATCACGCCGTCCGCGGCCCGCTGACCCGCGACCTGGTGCTGCAGGGTGGCGGCACCTGCCCCGAGGTCTATGGCGATCCCGCCTGGCTGCTGCCGATCCTCTATCCCCGCCGCCGCGCCGCCACGCGCAAGACCGGGCTGATCCTTCATTTCACGCATGAGGAACTGGCCAGCGAGGTCGCCCCCGAGATCCGGCGCATCAACATCCGCCGGCTGGGCTACGACCAGATCGAGGCCTTCCTGGACGAGATGCTGGACTGCGAACGGATCGTCTCTTCCTCGCTTCACGGGGTCATCATCGCGCAGGCCTATGGCATCCCCGCCTGCCTTGCCACGGTGCGCAGCAGCGCCACGCAGATCCATGGCGACGGCATCAAGTTCGACGACTATTACCGCTCGATCGGCCATGAGCGCGCGCCCGAACCGGTCGATCTGTCGGCCATCGCGCGGCTGGACGATGCGGCGGCGGACGGGCTGGACTTCCTGCTGGCCAAGCAGCGCATCGACATCGTCGGGCTGCTGGACGCCGCGCCCTTCGCGCTGGCGCCAGGCATCCGCCAGAAGGCGGTGGACTGGATGGCCGGGGTCGAGCCGGCGCGGCCCATAAGCTGGCTGCGGGCCGTCTGAGCGATGGGCGACGACAGCATGACGGCGCCGGCGGGCAAGCCCTCGCCGCTGAAGGTGACCTATCTGCGCGAGAACTCGGCCAGCTGGGATCGCAGCCGTTTCCGCAAGCATCTGGCGGCGGTGCCGAACAACCCGGTCCTGGCCGAGATCGCGCATCGCCGCAACGCCCTGCGCTATCTGGCGCCGCATCCGCTGCACCAGTCCTATCAGGCGCCCAACCGCTCGCCCGCGCGGGTGACGCCGGACCTGCTGGCGATCTCGCCCGCCTATGGCGCGGTGCTGTTCAACCTTGCGCGCAGCATCGAGGCGCGGCTGATCCTGGAGGACGGGGCGGGCTTCGGCATCTCGTCGATGTATCTGGCGGCGGCCGCGCGCCAGGCCGGGGGCGGGATGCTGCTGTCCTTCGAGATCTCGGAATACGCCGCCCATGCGCAGGCCTCGGTCAACCTGGTCGATCCGGGATCGCAGGTCATCAGGGGCAGTTTCGCGGGCTTTCCGGCGCATCTGTCGGGCACGGCGCAGGTGGATTTCGCCTTCATCGACAGCATGCACGACAAGGACAGCATGCTGCGCAGCTTCAAGTCGCTGATCGGCTGGATGGCGCCGCAATCGATCATCGTGGTGGACGACCTGTCCTATTCCGATTCCGCGCGCGAGGGCTTCCGCTCGATGATGCGGATGGGGCACCACGATTTCGTCGCCATCGTGAACAACCGCTTCGGCGTGCTGGTCAGAGGCTAGGCCACCACGCCCGGCCGCGCGGAACCGGCGCGGCCGGGGGGTGCCGCCGCCCGCCCTCGCTGGCCTCGAACTCGGCCACCATCCGCGCCAGCCGCCGCTGGCTGGCCGAGATCAGCCCGCGATAGCGGCGGTTGCTGAACCCCCAGGCCGAGGAGGCCAGCCCGTCGGCGTGATCGACCAGGAAGGGCAGCGTGGTGACGACCCGCATCGCCGGCATCCTCTCCAGGTGGCGGTCGATGGTGATCCTGGCCCGCGCATGGGTGCCCACCGACCATGCGGCCAGCCAGTCCAGCGCCCGCGGCGCGAAGATGTTGAAGACCATCCCGGTCGTGCGGTTCAGATGCACGAAGGTCTCGCCCCGGAAACGCTCGACGCGGGTCACGCGATAGCCGTCGCCGATATGGGTGGACAGGCCCGAGAAGACGTCCCATTCCGTCTGCGCCAGGTAATCCGTCACCACCTCCAGCCGATCCTCGAAGCGGGGATCGGCGTAAAGGTCGTCCTCGCAGATGACCGCGCTGTCCACCCGCGCCGACAGGCAGGCGCGGGCCATCAGGCGAAAGCCGATGGCCGCCCCGATCCAGCCGGGATTGCCGCGGACGCCGTTGAAAAGCCGGAACTCCGGCAGGCGGCGGCGCAGGAAGGAGTGCCGCCTTTCGGGCGTCTCGGGCAGGCTGAGGCACAGTCGCGGCCGCCGCCCCAGCTTCTGCAATTCATGGAACTGCTGCCAGTCGGCATGGTCGGGATCGACGCTGCCCACCGCCAGCTGGATGCGATACAGGTCGCGCCGCAGCAGCGCCGGGTCGCGGGTGATCAGGAACAGCCTGTCGGCGGGCGCCCCGGCCTCGATCAGCCTGGCCAGCCGGGTCTCGCTGGTCTCGATGATCGAATGGCAGTGCCGGGCCAGAAGGCCAAGCCGGGCGGGATCCAGCCCCGATCCGGCGGTGATGACCAGCACGTCCTCGGGGCCGTAAGCCGCAAGCGAGGGGTTCTCGGGGTCGATATGCAGCCGCGTCATCCCCGGCCGCGCGGTTTCCGGCAGGACCTGGTGCCCCAGCGCGATCAGCGCGGCGGACAGGCTGTCCGCGAAATCCGACCGCGCGCCGATGATGGCCAGCTGGCGCGAGAACGGCGCGACCGATCCTGCCTGCCGGCGCCGCTTGGGATAGCGCAGGCGCGAATAGAAGCCATGCGGCCCTTCCTGCCGCATGATCTGCCCCAGACGGCGTAGATGCATGAGTGGCTGCCCCGTCGAAATGCTGCCCGGAACGCGGTGGACGTGCCGGGCAGCCTCGCGACGCCCTGCCCGGTGAACGCCGCATTCCCAAAGATGTGCCGGATCAGAAAGAGCTCAGGCGCCCGCTGCGATGGCCCAGCCCGAATTCGCCTTCATCCGTTCGCACCGAAGCATTGCCCGGCCAGTCGCTTCTGCGGGGATCTTCCGGGCGCAGCAGATCGAGGAGGCTGGTCAGCTGCGCGATCTCGGCCGGGGCCCAGCCGTTGCGGGTCAGGCGGCGGTGATCGTCGCTGCCGGCCTCGCCCGGCCCGGCCAGCAGGGTCCAGGCATATTCCAGCCCCGCCGCCAGCCGGTCGCCCAGCCGGTCGCGCAGCCCTGCCGGGACGCGATAGCGCGCCGCCTTGCCCGCCGGGGTGAACTGGCTTTGCGCGACCCGCCGGGCTTCGGCCAGGACGGCGGCGGCAGGATCGCCGCCCGACATCGCCATGTCGGACAACTCGCCGAAATTCTGCGACTCCTCGGCCAGCAGCCTGCGGCAATGGATCAGGGTCTCGGCATCGCCCGCCAGCGTCGCGGCGAAAGCGGCGATGGCCCGCCGCTCCCACAGGCTGAACAGGCCCGGCCGCCGGGGCGACAGCAAGTCGCGCAGCTGCCGCCGGGTTGCGCGGCCGTCCGCGTCGAAGGGATCGGCCGGACTCGCCGTGGTCCCGCGCTCGCCCATGACCTTGCGCAGCGCGCTGGACCCCGACCGGATCAGCTGGCCAAGCGCGGAAAGCCGCGGCAAGGAACCGGGATAGCCGCCATCCTGCATCTGGGCGGCAGCCCGGTGCGAATGAACCGGCACGAAGGCGGAAGGGCAGATCGACAGGGCCACGATCGCCGCAGCCGACCCCGAGCCCATTGATTCAAAATGCTTCCCGTGCATGTCATTCCCCTTTGCTTCGTCCTGCGCCTGTCGCGCAGCCAGGTGACTTCAGGGTCATGACTAGCAAAATCACGATAGAATATGTCGTTTTAAATTTCGGGCCCTTGGAGGATTTCCTTACTCGTCCGGCGGCGCCGACAGTGTGTCCATGCTGTGGCGCGGCCCGGCCCCGGCGGATGCGGGCAGAGGGGCGGATTCGCAGGCGTGGCCGGCGGGCGATTCACCCACCAGTGGCCCAGTTCCGGGCGCGCCAGCCGATCCATGCGCCGGCCAGGCAGGCCAGCAGGAAGATCCAGCCGGACAGTGCCCCGGCCATGATCCCCGACAGCAGCACCCCGACCGTGCAGCCAAGCGCGACCATGGCGCCCCAGCCCAGCAGCACGCCGCCCAGCAGCAGGCGCGGCACCGCGCGCAGGCCGGGCCAGGCGGGTTTCCAGTCGCCGGCAAGCGTCGCCGCGACCGTCGAGCCCAGCACCATGCCGATCACGAAGACCCCGTTGCGCGACAGCAGCGTTTCCTTGACCACGGTCGCGCAGCCGGCAAAGCCGTCAAGCCCGTGCAGCACCGTCGGCAGCAGCCCCACCGCCATGGCCGAGGTGCGCGCGACCGAGCCAAGCTCGGCCGTCACCCCCAGCGGGCCGACGCGGAAATAGGCCAGCACGGCGATCCAGCCGACAAGGATGCCGCCCACCACCGCAGGCCAGCGCCGCGCCAGGGCGGGCCGGGGGTCGGGCGGATCCTGCGCCTCGGCTCCGGGCTGGCGCGACAGCCACAGCGCCGTCGCCCCCAGCACGGCCAGCGTCGCCGCCAGCGCGCCGGAATGGCCCAGCCAGGCGGACAGCCAGATCACCCGCGCGCGATGGATGTCCAGCAGGTAGAGCGTGTTCCAGCTGAGGAAGCCCAGCACGAACCCGGCCAGCGCGCCAAGCAGCGCGACGACCGAGCCGAAGGCCCCCTCGCCCAGCCGATAGAGATGCGCCGAGATGCAGGAACCGCTGAGTGCCATGCCGATCCCGAAGACGAAGGCGCCAAGCGCCAGCGTCAGGGAAACCGGGCCGATATGGGCATCGGGCGGCAGCCTTCCGGCGAAGGGATCGGGCAGCCAGGCGCCGAAGACGGCGGCATAGCCGATGGCCCCTACGGCCAGCGCGGCGATGATGCCCAGCAGCCCGCGCGGGTCGCGATCCGCGAACCAGTCCCGCGCGATGCACCAGAAGCAGAAGCGCGACCGTTGCAGCACCAGCCCGAACCCCGCGCCAAGCGCGAAGGACACCGGCAGGGACCTGCCAAGCGCGTCGCGTTCGGGCAGGGAAAGCAGGATCGCAATCAGCGCCGCGATGGCGGCGGCGGCGACAAGGGGACGCGAGGTCAGGGGCATGGGGCTGCGGCCGGAAACAGGATCGCCGGCCCGCGCGAACGGGCCAGCTGGTGGTGGCGGAACGCCACGGCGGCGGCTACCGGCCGGTCCAGATGGTGCCGGCAAGGTTGGTCACCGGAACACCGACCGCATTGCCGTATTCCGTCCAGGACCCGTCATAGTTCTTCACGTCATAGCCCAGGATCTTCGACAGCGCGAACCAGGTGTGGCTGGACCGCTCGCCGATGCGGCAATAGGTGATGACGGGCTTCGATCCGTCCACCCCCGCCTCGGCATAGAGCGCCTTCAGATCCTCGGGGGACTTGAAGCGGCCGTCCTCCTGCACCGCCTGGCTCCAGGGCACGTTGACCGCGCCGCTGACATGGCCTGCGCGGATCGCCGTCTCCTTGAAGCCCTCGGGCGCGATGATCTTGCCCGAATATTCGTCGGGCGAGCGGATATCGACGATCACATGGCTTTCGCTTTCGACGGCATCGACGACCTCGGCCAGTTTCGCGCGCAACGCCGGATCGGCCTCGCCCAGCTCGATATTGCCGGCCGCAAGCGCCAGCGGCGAGGTCGACAGCTGGCGGCCCTCGGCCTCCCACAAGGCGCGGCCGCCATCCAGCAGCTTGACGTTCTCGACGCCATAGACATCCAGCACCCAGGCCCCCCAGGCGGCGAACCAGTTGTTCGTGTCGCCATAGAGGATGATCGTCGAATCCGCATTCACCCCGGCATCGCGCAGGATCGACTGAAGCTGGTCCTTGCTGGCGATGTCGCGGCGCACCGGATCGACCAGGTCGGTGTGCCAGACGATATTGGTCGCCCCCGGAATATGGCCGCGTTCATAGACGCCCGGATTGACGCTGACCTCCAGCAGTCGGATCTCGGGATTCTCCAGGTTTTCCTGCAGCCATTCGGTGGTCACGAGCGGACCCTCCGACGCGGCTGCGACGCTGCCCAGGATCGCCAGCCCGGCGGCCGTCACCAACAGTCTGATTTTGCTTGCCATCCTACCCTCACGATCAAATCTCGACTTCATGAGTCAAGATAGCAAATGACCGCCACCGGGCAAGGAACGGAACGCACCGAGTTTTTCCGCCATTCGACAAGTTTCGCGCAGTATCGGACCCGGCCGGAGATCAATCTTCCCCGCAGCCGATTTCGCGGTTGCGTCCCGCCGGACGAGGCGCGGGCGAGCCGTGCCGATTCGGCGGATTTCCGCCTTCTGTCAGGCGGTGACGGTTTGCGCGATCCGCCCGGCCAGCGCGGCGACCTGGCCGCGGATGTCGGGGATGGCGGTGATTTCCCAGAAGGCCGCGCGCGAGACCGGCCCGATGGCCAGCAGCCGCGGCGAGGCATGGCCTGCGGCGTCGATCACGCGGCAATCCTCGCTGACCTCCAGCCCGATGCGCAGCGGGTCCACCCGCGCCCGGCCGCTGGACAGAAGATCGGCGATCAGCGGCGTGGCATTCCGTTCCGGGTCGTGGCGGATGCCGCGGCAATCGATGATCCGCGCGGCCCGGATCGCGGTTTCCTCGTGCAGGCCATGCGGGCGGATGATGGCGCGCAGGCTGCCATCCTCGGCACGCTCGGCCCGCAGGAAGGCGCCGCGCCGATGAACCAGCTGGCCGCGTTCGACCGCGTCCGAGATCCGCGCATCCGAGGCCGAGGGAATGCGGTGCCGGTGAACGTCCCACCATGAAACCGCGTGGCGCAGGAAGCGCGCGCGCTCGCCGATGGGCAGGGCCTGCCAGATCGCCGAGACATGCGGCCGCAGCCCGTCCACGGCATCCCGCCAGGTGCCGCCATCGGCCTCGGCCCTGCGGGCCAGGTCGCGCAGCCAGCGGAAAAGCCCGCTGATCGGCCGGTCCAGCGGAATTTCCTCGAAGCGGATCGGCAGCGGCCGGGTCGGCGCATGGGGCCGCGGCAGCTGGCCGCGCCGCGACAGGGTGACGATCGGCCCGCGATGGCCGGATTTCATCAGCGACAGGACCTGATCGACCATCGACAGGCCCGAGCCGATGATGACGACGCGGGCATCGGGATCGATCCCCTCGACCCCCTCCCAGGCGCCCGACAGCAGCCCCTGCGGATCGGGCGGCGGCAGGACATGGCCGGTCGCCAGCACCGCAAGCCGCGCCCGGACAGCCTCGCCGCCGTCCAGATGGGCGATGACGCCGTCCTCGGTTTCCTCGACCCGCAGGCAGGTCCGCCGCAGGCAGGTCAGGCGCCGGGCCGCCTCGCCCGAGGTCCAGGGGCGCAGCAGGTCCGACAGATAGGCGCCATAGGTCGAGCGGCTGACGAAGCTGTGTTCGGTCGCGCCCTCGCCTTCGCGGCGCTGCTGCAGCCAGCGGTGGAAATGGTCGGGATCGTCGGGAAAGGCGCTCATGTTGTGGACGCGGGTATTCAGCAGGTGATCCGGGTCGCGGGTCGAATAGGCCAGGCCGCAGCCCAGCAGGTTGGCCGCCTCCAGGATCGTCACCCGCAGGTCGTCGCTGCGCGACAGCAGATGCGCGGCCATCAGCACGCCGCTGGCACCGCCGCCGACGATCAGGACATGGCCGGCATGATCGCCCGCCGGGGCCGCCGAGGGAAAAGCCGGAAGCCGGGTCATGCCTGCCCCCGGATTCGGATCAGCCGGGCCTGCGCGGCCTGAAACCACCCGACGGGTCCGGCGGGACCGGCAGATGCCCGAGAGGCAAGGAGCCGGGTCATTTCGGGGTCGAAGCGTCCGTCGATCATAGGGCCTCCTGTCCGATGGCTGACAATACTCTATAACGCAGGTCGAGATTTGTTGTTCCAAATTCACCCCGGAAAGAGGAATGATTTTCTCTGCCGTGCGTGCAGACCGGGCGATATTCCGCGGTAGAAGGGCCTCAAACAGGCCACGGGCCAGGTCCGGGCGCGGAAAATTGTTCTCCGCCGGCAGATGAAAAAACATGACTTATCTTATCGTCATTTCTTTCCCCGGATGGCATGATGGACATGAAAAAGAACCCGTGCCGGGTTCGCCGATCATGATGAAGGGGGTCTTCCATGCCTCGAACATCCGCCAGTCTGAGCGACGCATTGACCAATCTGCCCCTGGACAAGGGGCTGCGCAAAGCCGTCGAACGGCAGCGCGACGCGATCTGCGACATCGACATGGGCGAACGGGACCTGCTGTCGCCGGAACAGGCCGGACCGGTCTCCATCGTCGAGCGGCGGGCGATCGCGGTCTATGTGGCCGCGCTTCACCAGGAACGGGAACTGGTCGACCGCTATCTTGCCCTGCTGGCGGAAAGCGACGGGGCCGGTCCCGCCCTGGCCCGCGTGATCGAGGCCGAGGCCCGCCGGGCCGCCGCGCATCATCCCGACCCGCATCTGCCCGCCCCCGCCAGCCGCGCCCTGATCGGCGAACGGCTGGCAGTGGTCTTTGCCCATATCCAGGCGCTGCTGACGGGCGACCGCAAGGGCCAGGCCCGCACCCTGGGCTGGAGCGCCGATGCGCTTGGCATCGTGTCGCGGATCATGACCCTGGTCATCTTCCAGGTCCGCATGATCGCCGGCCTGCGGCAATGCGCCCTGGCCCGCCGGAACGTCGTCCCCCTTGCCCGGAAAGGATACAGCCATGATGTTTGACGCCAGCATCGAGCGCGGCATCTTCCATGCCTCCGTCCACGCCCGTCAGGGATTGTTCCGCCGCGCGCGCGGCCTGGACGAGGGCGAGCGGGCGATGGTCGCGCTGGTCGTCAGCCGCGAGGCGGGCCATATGGACCTGGCCCGCCATCATGCCCGGACGGCCGCGGCCGCCCTGCGCGATCCCTTCGCCATCGCCCTGCTGCTGGAAGAGGGCCTGCCCTCGCCGCTGACCGGGCGCCTGGGCGCGCTGGCGACGGCGGCCGGTGCGCTGGCCCGCAAGCACCCCTCGCTTGGCCGTTTCGAGCTGAAGCGCCTGGCCTCGAACGGCGTGGACGCGGATGAGCTGGTCGATCTGGTCGCGACCGTGGCCGAGGTCAGCAGCAGCCTGCATGTCGCCGCGCCCAGGCTTGACGCATGACGGTGCCTGAAGTGAGGGGGCCTGACGCGAGGGGGTCTGAAGCGATGCAACCGGGACCGATGGGCGCGCCTGGCCATGGCCAGGTGACACCGCTTGCGCGCCGGCACATGCCGCGCCTGATCGCCGCGCCCGGCTGCCTGACGGCGCAGCGCGCCGGGCTGGCGCTGGTGCTGTGCGGCCGTCCCACCCGGCCCGTGGCCGGCCCGCGCACCGAATTGCGCCTGGCCAGTCCCTATCGCCAGGACCTGGCAGTCCACGAGCCGCTGGCCATTCTCGCCCTGCTGGACGAGCTTTGCCCCGGCGCGCTGTTCTCGGGCGACCCGGAACGGCGGGCGGGCCAGCAGAAGCTGATCGGCCAGGCCGTCCTGGCCGACGCCCGCCTGACCGAGGTGACGAATGCCGCGAACCATCGCGATCTGGACATCGCCGTCCACCTGCTGCGCGACGCGATGCTGCGGATCGAGCGATGTTTCGCCAACCGGGGCGCTCTGCCGGTTCTGGATGCGCAGGATGCGGTGGTCGCGCCGCTGATCTGGCGCATGATGCTGCTGGACCGCCATCACCGCACGCATCTGTGCCTGGGGCTGGACCGGATCATGGCCCAGGCCGCGCGCCTGTCGCAACTGCCCGGCGCCGATACCGTGCTGGACGACGCGGCGGCCGGCTGTTTCCTGGCCCAGCTTCCCCCCGGCGCCGTCATCGGCCTGCCCGAGGACAACCGCCCGGACTGGGCGCCCGCGCTGGGTCCGGCGGGGCGGGTGCAGCACCTCTCGGCCAGACCAGGACGAAAGAGCAAGACCCTGATTCCTGCAAGAAACGCCAACGCCTTGTCCCAGCCCAGCCCTCCGGCCCCGCATGACGGACAGCTGGATGCCGTCGCCGAAAAGCTGCGGCTGATCCGCATCACCTCGCAGCAGCGCCGCTATCCGGGGCGGGCGACGCCGCGCCTGCCCTCGCGTCCCGCCGTGATCCGGCTGATGTCGAATGTCGTGGGCGCGCTCTATCCGCGTCACTACGGGCCGGCGGGGCTGGATGCGCAGCTGGCGGATACCTTCGTCGCGCAGACCCTGCGATCGGTCCGCCAGCGCCTGTCCGACCAACTGGAGCTTGAATGGCTGCTGCAGCCCGATGACGAGCAGCTGGCCTGCCGCCGCCGCGCCCGCGCGGCCGCCGATGCCTTCCTGGCCGGGCTGCCGCAGATCCGCGACCTGCACGATACCGACATCAACGCGGCCTTCCAGGGCGACCCCTCGGCCCGCAGCCTGGACGAGATCGTGCTGTGCTTTCCCGGCATCGCCGCGATCCTGCGCCATCGCATCGCCCACAGCCTCTATGGGCTGGGCGCGCCGATGCTGGCGCGGATCATGGCGGAACATTCCCATTCGCAATCCGGCATCGACATCCATCCCGGCGCCAAGATCGGCCCGGCCTGCTTCATCGATCACGGCACCGGCGTGGTGATCGGCGAGACAGCCGTGATCGGCCGCAACGTGCGGATCTACCAGCAGGTCACGCTGGGGGCGAAACGCTTCGAGAGCGATGGCGAGGGCGGGCTGGTCAAGGGCCGGCCCCGGCACCCGCTGGTCGGCGACGACGTGGTCATCTATGCCGGCGCCACCATCCTGGGCCGGATCGAGATCGGCAAGGGCGCGATCATCGGCGGCGGGGTCTGGCTGACCGATTCCGTTCCGCCGGGTGCCGTCGTCACGCAGGCCAAGCCCAGCCTGAACGGCACCACGACCTGACACCCCGGACCCGAGACCCCGCCATGCTGGACAATCTGCTGAAACGCCGCTCTCAATATGCCTTGGGGGACAGCCTGCCGATCCCGAAGGAAGAGGCCGACCGCCTCATCCGCGAGGCGATCCGCCAGGCGCCATCCTCGTTCAACTCGCAAAGTTCGCGGGCGCTGATCCTGTTCGGTCAGGAAAGCCGGAGGTTCTGGCGCTTCGTCGAGGAAGCCCTGCGCGCCCTCGTCCCCGAGCCGGATTTCCCCCGGACGCAGAAACGCCTCGGCGGCTTTGCGGCGGGCGCGGGCACGGTGCTGTTCTTCGAGGATCAGTCCGTGGTCGAGGAGCTTCAGAAGAAATTCCCGCTCTATGCCGAGAACTTCCCGATCTGGTCCGAACATTCGACCGCCATGGCCCAGCTTGCCGTCTGGACCACGCTTGCCGATGCCGGGGTCGGCGCCAGCCTCCAGCACTATAACCCGCTGGTCGATGACAAGGTCGCGGCGGCGTGGGACCTGCCCGCTTCGTGGAAGTTGCGGGCGCAGCTGCCCTTCGGCTCGAACGAGGCCGAACCGACGGAAAAGAATTTCATCGACGACGACGGCCGTTTCCTGACCTTCGGCTGAAACCGCCGTCATCCCCTGGACGGGGGACCGGGCCGGGCCGCGCATCGCCGCTGCCCGGCCCGATTCGTTCATGGGTTGAACCTTCCATCGACATGCGCGCGCCCAACGCCTCGCCCTTTCCGGCCGGCATTCTGCAAAGCCCGGCATCGGGGAAAGGAAATTGTCGTTTCGCCCCGAAGAAGGCTAAAGCCCATCCATTTACGAAAAGCACGACAAATCATATCGTGTATATTATGCCGAAACGGAGTGGCAGATGTCTTACCGACTGAGTTTGCTGGACAAATCGCCGATCGCCCAGGGTGGCAGCGGGGCCGATGCCCTTGCCATCACCATCGCCTCGGCGCGGCTGGCGGATCAGCTGGGCTATCACCGCTTCTGGCTGGCGGAACATCACGGCTCGCCCGGTCTGGCAAGCGCCGCGCCGGAATTGCTGATCGCGCATCTTGCGGCGCTGACCAGGCGCATCCGCATCGGCAGCGGCGGGGTGCTGCTGCAGCATTACAGCGCCTTCAAGGTGGCCGAGCTGTTTTCGGTGCTGGCCTCGCTGGCGCCGGGCCGGATCGACCTGGGCATCGGCAAGTCGCCCGGTGGCCTGCCTCTGGCGACCCGCGCGCTGCAATCGGAACTGGCCGAGGGCAGCGCAAGGGCGATCGACCGCAAGCTGGACGAGTTGCACGAATGGCTGAAGGGCGCGCGCGACGGGGTCGAGATCCAGCCCCGCGCCCCGCTGCCCCCTTCCGCCTTCCTGCTGGGCGGCAGCCCCGCCAGCGCGGAACAGGCGGCAAGGCTGGGCTGGAACTTCGTCCATGCCGGCCATCAGGACGGCGACCGTTCCAATACGCTGGAAACGCTGGCGCGGTTCGAGGCGCTGGCCGGATACCGTCCGCTGCTGGCCGTCCAGGCCTTCGCCGCGCCCACCCGCAGCGAGGCCGAAGACCGCGTGGCGGGCCTGGGCTTCGTGCGGCTGTATCTGCCCGACGGCCATTCCGTGAACCTGCAATCCGAGGAGGCGGCGCTGGACTATGCCCGCCAATACGGCGCCAGCGATTACGGCATCGAGGAAAAGACCCCGACCGTCATCGCCGGCACGGCCGAGGACGTCCATGCCGAACTGCACGCCCTGTCGCTGGATCTGGGCGTGTCCGAATTCATCATCGACCAGCCCGTCGCCGATCCCGACGCCCGGCTGCGCTCGATCGAGCTGATCGCCCGCGACGCGCGGCAGGCCGCCGCCTGAAAGGAGCCCCCAGATGACCGCGAAACCGATCCCCCTTGGCATCATGCTGCACGGCGCCGGCAGCCACATGAATTCGTGGAAGCATCCCTCGGGGCCTGCCGATGCCAGCGTCAACCTGGATTTCTACATCAGCCAGGCGCGAAAGGCCGAGGCCGCGGGCATCGCCTTCGCCTTCGTGGCCGACGGGCTGTATATCAACGAGAAATCCATCCCGCATTTCCTCAATCGCTTCGAGCCGCTGACGATCCTGTCCGCTCTGGCCGTCGCGACGAAGAAGATCGGGTTGGCCGGAACCGTCTCGACCTCCTATTCCGATCCGTTCACGGTGGCCCGGCAACTGGCCTCGCTGGACCTGATCTCGGGCGGGCGCGCGGGCTGGAACGTGGTGACGACGCCGCTGGAAGGGACCGCGCTGAACTATTCGCGCGCCCATCCCGAACACGCGCTGCGCTATGAGATCGCCGACGAATATCTGGCGGTGACGCAGGGGCTGTGGGACAGCTGGGACGACGACGCGGTGATCCGCGACCGGCAGACCGGGCAGTTCTTCGACCCGGCCGGGCTGCACGCGCTGAACCACAAGGGCCGCTTCTTCCAGGTCGCGGGCCCGCTGAACGCGCCGCGCTCGCCGCAGGGCCAGCCGGTGATCTTCCAGGCGGGGTCAAGCGACGCGGGCATCGGGCTGGCGGGCAAATATGCCGATGCGGTCTTCACCCATTCCCCCTCGCTGGAGGAGACGCGCGATTTCACCAACCGGGTCAAGGACGCCGCCGTGGCGCATGGCCGGTCGCGCGACGACGTGAAGATCTTTCCCGGCATCGGGCCCATCGTCGGCGAGACCCGCAACGAGGCCGAAGAGAAGTACCGTGCCATCCAGTCGCTGCTGACCATCGAGGAGGCGCTGGCCTATCTGGGCCGCTATTTCGACCACCACGATTTCAGCCAATATGATCTGGATGCGCCCTTCCCCGACCTGGGCGAGATCGGCCGCAACAGCTTCCGCTCGACCACCGACCGCATCAAGGCCGAGGCCCGCGAGAAGGGCCTGACCCTGCGCGAGGTCGCGCTGGCCGCCGCCACGCCGCGCCCGAACTTCATCGGCACCGGGGCCGAGGTGGCCGAGAAGATCATCCGCTGGATCGACGCGGGGGCCTCGGACGGGTTCATCCTGGGCTTCCCGGTCGCCGCCGAGGGGCTGGAGGATTTCGTCCGCCTGGTCATCCCGGAACTGGAGGCGCGCGGCCGCTATGACCGCGACCTGCCGGGCCGGACGCTGCGCGACCATCTGGGGCTGCCCTTCAAGGCCAGCCGCCATGCCACGACCGAGCCGCGACCCCGCGCCGCGACAGGCTGAAACGCGAAGGAGCCAGCCATGACCATCGCCGCACCGATCGCGGCCCCTGCCGAGGCGGCCGCCCGGCCCGCCATTGCCGCGCGGATCCGGGATTTCGTGGCCCTGCGCCAGCAGATCCACGCCCAGCCGGAACTGTCCTTCCGCGAGATCCGCACCGCCGAACTGGTCGGCGGCCTGCTGACGGATTGGGGTTTCCGGGTCACGCGCCTGGCCGGAACCGGGCTTGTGGCCAGCCTTGAAAACGGACCCGGCCCGCGCCTCGGCATCCGC
Source organism: Paracoccus sigandri (assembly GCF_003709565.1). Classification (GTDB taxonomy): domain Bacteria; phylum Pseudomonadota; class Alphaproteobacteria; order Rhodobacterales; family Rhodobacteraceae; genus Paracoccus; species Paracoccus siganidrum. The sequence continues at coordinate 46,663 of NZ_QNRC01000010.1, forward strand.
GCCGACATGGACGCGCTGCCGATCACCGAGGAAACCGGCCTGGACTTTGCCAGCCGCGTGCCGGGGGTGATGCATGCCTGCGGCCATGACGGGCATACCGCGATCCTGCTGGCGGCGGCCCGGCACCTGTCGGCCACCAGGCGGTTCCGCGGCACGCTGCGGCTGATCTTCCAGCCCGCCGAGGAGATCGGCGCCGGCGCCCGCGCGATGATCGAGGCCGGGCTGTTCCGCGACCATCCGGTCGATGCGATCTTCGGGCTGCACAACTGGCCCGGAGAGCCCGCCGGCCGCTTCGGCTTCGTCGAGGGGCCGGCCATGGCCGCCATCGACCGGGTCGAGATCCGCATCCAGGGCAAGGGCGGCCACGGGGCCGAGCCGCATCTGGCCGTCGATCCGGTGGTGGCGGCGGCGCAGGCGATCGGCGCGCTGCAAAGCATCGTGTCGCGCAATGTCGATCCGCTTGAGATGGCGGTGGTGACGGTCGGCGCGATCCATGGCGGCAGCGCGACCAACGTGATCCCCGGCCATGTCGACATGGGTCTGAGCCTGCGCAGCTACGATCCCGACCTGCGCAGCCGGCTGCGCGAGCGCGTGTCGGAACTGGTGCATCTGTCCGCCGCCGCCCATGGCGCGCAGGCGCAGGTCCGCCATGTGCCGGGCTTTCCCAGCCTGATCAACGACGCGGCCCGGACCCGCCGGATCCGCGACATCGCCATCCGCACCTTCGGCTCCGATGCGGTGATCCCCGGCTTCCGCCCCCGCACCGCGTCCGAGGATTTCGCCTATTACCTGCATCACCGTCCGGGCAGCTTCGTCTTCGTCGGCAATGGCGACAGCGCGCCGCTGCACAGCCCGGAATACCGTTTCAACGACGACATCATCGCGCCCGCCGCCTCGCTCTGGGTCGCGCTGGCCGAAAGCTTTCTGACAGGAGATTCCGATGTCTGACCAGATCGTGCAGTCGAACCCGCTCGATCCGCGCGCCAGGCCGCTGGTCGAGGACCTGATCCGCGAATATGACAGCCGCTATGGCACGCTGTTCAGCGAAGGCGGGGCGCGGGACGAACTGTTCCGCTATCCGCCCGAGGCCTTCGCCGCGCCGCATGGCGCCTTCGTGCTGCTGATCCGCGGCGCCGAGACGATCGGCGGGGGCGCCTTCATGCGCTTCGACGGCGACACGGCGGAACTGAAGCGCATCTGGACGCGCCCCGACCTACGCCGCCAGGGCCTTGCCCGCCGCATCGTCGAGGTGCTGGAGGACCGCGCGGCCGAGCTGGGCTATACGCGGCTCTATCTGACCACCGGCTTCCGCCAGCCCGAGGCGCAGGGGCTTTACCTGCGGCTTGGCTATCGCCCGCTTTACGACCCACAAGTTCCGCCCGAACTTTACGGCACCCTGCCCTTCGAGAAGCACATCGGCGCGCTGGCGGGCCGGCCCGGAACCTCGCCGCTGCGCCAGCCGGCGGAATCGCCCGAGGCCGCGATCCGCGCCGTGGCCGCGCGCAAGGCCGCCTCGGCCGCGCTCCATGAACTGGCGGGACGGGTCGCATGAGCATCACCGATCTGGGCCACGCCCACGCCGCCCCCAAGGCCAAGCTGGGGCAGGATTTCTCGCGCTTCCGGGTGGTGCCGCAACGCCACCGCGCGCGCACGCTGGGAACCGTCGCCGCCGCGATCATCCTGCTGGCGGTGCTGAACTCTGTCCTCGGCAATCCGCGCTGGGGCTGGCCGGTCTTCGCCGAATGGTTCCTGTCCGAGCCGGTGCTGGTCGGGCTAGGACGCACCCTGCTGCTGACCGCGCTGGGGGCGCTGTTCGGCTTTGCGCTGGGGACGGTGCTGGCGCTGGCGCGGGTGTCGTCCTCGCCGCTGCTGGTCGCGGTGGCCTGGGGCTTCATCTGGTTCTTCCGCTCGATCCCGCTGATCGTGCTGCTGTTGCTGCTGAACAACCTCGGCTATCTGTATGAAACCGTCGCGCTGGGGGTGCCCTTCACCGACATCACCTTCGCAAGCTGGTCCACCACGCAGCTGATGACGCCCTTCCTGGCGGCGGTTCTGGGGCTGACGCTGAACCTGGGCGCCTTCTCGGCCGAGGTGATCCGCGGCGGCATCCTGTCGGTCGACCAGGGCCAGCACGAGGCCGCCGCCGCCCTGGGCCTGCCGCAGCGCCATCAGGCGCGGCGGATCGTGCTGCCGCAGGCGATGCGGTCCATCGTGCCGACCGCGTTCAACGAGATCATCGGCTTGGCCAAGGGCACCTCGATGGTCTATGTGCTGGCGCTGCCGGAGCTGTTCTATACCGTCCAGATCATCTATCGCCGCAACCTGGAGGTCATTCCGCTGCTGATGGTCGCGACCGTCTGGTACCTGATCATCCTGTCGGTCCTGTCGGTCATCCAGTACCATATCGAGCGCCACTATGCCCGCGGCGCCCTGCGCACCCTGCCGCCCAACGCCTTCCGCCTGTTCTTCGCCCGGCTGGGCCTTGTCAGCCTGCATCCGCCCGCGCCGTCCGACCCGCCCGCCCTGCCCCAGCCGGTCCTGCGCAGCGGCCAGGCGGCGGGCCGCGCCGACTGGACCTCCAGCCTGCCGCAGGGCGGCACGGTCGAGATCCGCGGCGTCACCAAGTCCTTCGGCAGCCTGACGGTTCTGGACGACGTGACCCTGACCATGCCGGCGGGCAGCGTGACCGCGATCATCGGCCCCTCGGGGTCCGGCAAGTCGACGCTGCTGCGGACCATCAACCACCTCGAACGCGTGGATCGCGGCTTCATCGCCATCGACGGCGAGCTGATCGGCTATCGCCGCCAGGGGGACACGCTTCACGAGCTGAAGGAGGCCGAGATCCTGACCCGGCGCACCGAGGTCGGGATGGTGTTCCAGAACTTCAACCTGTTTCCGCATCTGACGGTGCTGCAGAACGTCACCGAGGCGCCGATCACCGTGCGCGGCCTGTCCCGCGACACGGCCGAACGGCAGGCGCGCGACCTGCTGGCGCGCGTCGGCCTGGCCGACAAGGCCGAGGCCTGGCCGCGCCAGCTGTCGGGCGGGCAGCAGCAGCGCGTGGCCATCGCCCGCACGCTGGCGCTGAAACCCAAGGTGCTGCTGTTCGACGAACCGACCAGCGCGCTGGATCCCGAACTGGTGGGCGAGGTGCTGGACGTGATCAAGGAACTTGCCCGTTCCGGCATCACGCTGGCCATCGTCACCCACGAGATCGGCTTCGCCCGCGAGGTGGCCGACAGCATCGTCTTCATGGAACAGGGCCGGGTCATCGAGACCGGCGCGCCGGGGCAGATCCTGACGGATCCGCAACATCCCCGGACCGCCGAGTTTCTGGCCAAGGTGCTGTGACGCCGGGGCGCGCGCGTCGCTCCTCCTTCATCGGAAACGGGGTGTCCTCCCTGCCCCTTTTCCCGCGCGCGCGCCCCGGCGATGTCCCGAACCCCTCCCGGCCCTCCGGTCCCGCGCCATCGGGAACCGGGCCGGGGATGCCTTCCCAGACCAAAGGAACCGAAACATGACATATCCCGATCCCCGCAGGCTGGTGCTTGCCGGCCTGACCGCCGCCCTGCTGCCCCTTGCCGCCCACGCGGCCGAGGTCGACCTCAGCCCCGAACAGCCCGACCGCATCCGGGTCGAGCCGGTAGAGGAGGCGATCGACCTGCTGCCCCAGGATTACCAATGGGTCAATCCGGGCAAGTTCACCGTCGCCTCGGTCCCGAACCGGCTGCCATTCGCCGTCTATGCGACCGATACCAGGACCCCGGTGGGCGGCGAGCCCGATCTGGCGCAGTTGGTCGCCGACAGCCTGGGGCTGGAGCTGGAGCTGGTCCCGGTGGCCTGGGCGGACTGGCCGCTTGGCGTGACCTCGGGCAAATACGACGCCGCGATCCACAACATCACCGTGACCGAGGAACGCAAGGAGAAGTTCGACTTCTCGACCTATCGCAACGACCTGCTGGGCTTCTATGTCGCGACCGGCAGCCAGATCCAGTCCATCGAGACGCGCGAGGACATCGCCGGGCTGAACGGCGCCGTCTCCTCGGGCACCAACCAGGAAGAGATCCTGCTGCGCTGGATCGAGGAAAACCGCGCCGACGGGCTGCCGGACACGACCGTCTCCTATTTCGACGACGAGGTGGTGCAGGACCTGGCGCTGGAATCGGGGCGCATCGACTTCTATCTGGGGCCGAATGCCACCTCGGCCTTCAAGGCGGCGAAGGACGGCAAGATCCGGCTGGTCGGGGCATTGTCGGGCGGCTATCCCGAAACCGCCGAAATCGCCGTGGCCACGCGCAGGGATGCGGGCCTGGCCCCCGCGATCACCGCCGCGCTGAACGCCCGGATCGCAAGCGGGCATTACGGCGAGGTGCTGGCGAAATGGGGCCTGACCGCCGAGGCGATCACCGAATCCCGCACCAATCCGCCCGGCCTGCCGAAGAAGTGACGCCATGACCCGCGTCCCGGCCCGGCGGGCCGGGGACCAGCCCAAGGACATCATCCCATGCGTTTGCCGACCTTTTCCAGCACCGCCTTCATCACCTCGCTTCTGCTTGCCACCATCTCGGGCGCGGCCGAGCCGGGCTTCGATCTCAGCCCCGAACAGCCCGGCCGCGAACGCGCGCAACCGAACGCACAGGCGATCGCCGCCATCCCCGACGACTTCGCCTTCGCCGAGGCCGGCACGCTGACCATCGCCACCAATCCCGGCGGGCCGCCCCTCTCGACCTATGCGACCGATACGCAGACGGTCATCGGCGCCGATCCCGACATCGCCCTGCTTCTGGCCGACAGCCTGGGGCTGGAGCTGAAGCTGGTGCCGACCGCCTGGGCGGACTGGCCGCTGGCCCTGCAATCGGGCAAGGTCGACGCGGTGATCTCGAATGTCGGCGTGACCGAGGAGCGCAAGGAGAAATACGATTTCTCGACCTATCGGCAGGGATTGCACGGCTTTTTCGTCCATCAGGACAGCCCGGTCCAGTCCATCGCCGAACCCGCTGACATCGCCGGGCTCAGCATCGTGGTGGGCATCGGCACCAATCAGGAGCGGATCCTGAACGAATGGAACCGCCTGAATGCCGAGGCCGGCTTGGCACGGGCCGAGCTGCAGTATTTCGACGACGAGGCCACCAAGCTGCTGGCCCTGCGCGCGCACCGCGCCGATGTCATGGTGCAGCCCCATGCGCAGCTTGTCTTCATCGCGCAGCGCGACGGCGATTTCCGCAAGGTGGGCACGCTCAGCGCCGGCTGGCCGGAGCGTTCGGACGTGGCGGTGACGACGCGCAAGGATTCCGGCCTGGCCGAGGCCCTGACCATCGCCATCAACGGGCTGATCGAGAGCGGCGCCTATGGCCGGACGCTGGAACGCTGGCATATCGCCGAGGAGGCGCTGGAGGAATCCCGCGTCAACCCGCCCGGCCTGCCCGCCTATTGACGCGCCCTTGCGGCCGCCGGAACGTCGCAGCGCGGGTTCCGGCGATCCGGGGGCAGGTAACGAGGCCCCGATCACCCCCGCCGACATGGCCCCGATCGCTGCCGGCAAGGCCAGCTTGCGCGAAAACCGCCTTCTTGATAGCGATAACATCCGGGACGAATCGACGGACGGTCCCGCACCATGTCCAAGGGCAGGGCCGCCTTGTCGCGGCCTGCAGCCCCTTCAGGCAGGACAAGTATGTCCTTTACGCCTGGCGGGTTCTGTTCGAAGCTTGGGCAACCAGAATGCGGATCGCCGGGCGGGAAGGCCGGCTCAAGCGGGGAGGGAACCATGGACCAGATCGAGCCCGGTTTCGGGACGGCCACCTTGTTGCTGATCGCCGCGGCAGCGGTCGCCTTGCTGCTGCTGCTGATCCTGCGCTTCCGATTGCACGCCTTCGTGGCGCTGGTGCTGGTCAGCCTGATCACCGCGCTGGTCACCGGCATTCCCTTCGCCGATGTCGTGCCGACGCTCTTGCAGGGCTTCGGCTCGACGCTGGCGACGGTGGCGCTGCTGGTCGGCTTCGGCGCGATGATCGGGCGGATGCTGGAGATCACAGGCGGCGCGCAGGTGCTGGCCGACCGGCTGATCGGCAAGTTCGGCGCCGACCGGGCGCCCCTGGCACTGGGCGTTGCCTCGCTGCTGTTCGGCTTTCCGATCTTCTTCGATGCCGGCCTGGTGGTGATGCTGCCGATCATCTTCAGCGTCGCGCATCGCTTCGGCGGCTCGGTGCTGCTTTACGCGCTGCCGGCGGCGGGGGCCTTCGCGGTCATGCACGCCTTCCTGCCGCCGCATCCGGGGCCGGTCGCGGCGGGCGACCTGCTGGGGGCCGATATCGGGCTTCTGGTGATCGTCGGGCTGGTCCTGGCGCTGCCGACCTGGTACCTGGGCAGCTACCTGTTCGGGCTGTGGGCGGGCAAGCGCTTCGTGCTGCCGGTGCCGCAGCTGCTGGGCGCGCTCGATGACGACCGGCACGACCGCCAGCCGCCCGCCTTCGGCACGGTGATGCTGGTGCTGCTGCTGCCGCTGGGGCTGATCTTCCTCAATACCGGGCTGAACACGCTGGCCACGATGGGCGTGGTCGATGGCGAGGCGCTGTGGGTCAACATCCTACGCATGATCGGCCAGACCCCGGTGGCGCTGCTGATCACCGTGCTGGTCGCGATGTGGAAGCTGAGCGGCGGCCGCGCCGCCCAAGACATGGAGCGGATCATGGACGGCGCGCTGGGGCCGGTCTGCGCGATCATCCTGGTGACCGGCGCCGGCGGCATGTTCGGCGGCGTGCTGCGCGCCAGCGGCATCGGCGAGGCGCTGGCCGGCAGCCTGGAATCGGTCGGGATGCCGCTGATCGTCGCGGCCTTCCTGATCTCGACCGCGCTTCGGGTGGCGCAGGGATCGGCGACCGTGGCGCTGACCACCACGGCGGGGCTGCTGGCGCCGACCGTCGCCGCGACCACCGGGCTCAGCCCGTTCGACCTGTGCTTCCTGGTCATCGCCATCGCCTGCGGCGCCACCGTGCTGAGCCATGTCAACGATTCCGGCTTCTGGCTGGTCGGCCGCTTCCTGGAGATGGACGAGCGCACGACGCTGAAGACCTGGACGGTGATGGAGACGCTGCTGGGCGTGATCGGCTTCATCTTCGCGCTGATCGGCTGGTGGCTGCTATGACCGGGGCGCTGCAGCATATCGTCGTCATGGGCGTGTCGGGCAGCGGCAAGAGCACGGTCGGCAAGGCGCTGGCGGCCACGCTCGGCTGGCCCTTCGTCGAGGGCGACAGCTTCCACCCGCCGGCCAATGTCGCCAAGATGTCCGCCGGCACGCCGCTGGACGACGACGACCGCCGCCCCTGGCTGGAAACCCTGGCCGCGCAGATCGCCCGGAACGAGGCTGCCGGCCGTTCCTCGGTGCTGGGCTGCTCGGCGCTGAAGCGGGCCTATCGCGACATCCTGCGCAGCGGCGCGCCGCGGGTGCGGTTCCTGCATGTGCATGGCGACCGCGCGGTGCTGGCCGAGCGGGTCTCGCGCCGGCCGGGGCATTTCTTCCCCGCCTCGCTTCTGGAATCGCAGCTTGCCACGCTGGAGCCGCTTGCCGAGGACGAGGATGGCGTGGTCATCGACGTCGCCTTGCCGCCCGCAGAGCAGCTGGACGCCGCCCTGCACGCGCTGGGGCTGCACCGGTATCCGGGGTGATCCGGCGATATCATCGGATCTGGAATAACCGTTTCGGGGGCAGTGCCTGGCCCCCGCCCTCGATAGGGGCGGGGGCGCGGGTTTCGGGTCTCAGAACGGGCTGTCGGGATAGTGGAACTGCTCGGCATTCTCGGGCGTGATCAGCTGGCTGCCGATGATGAAGCGCCCGGTCATCGGCGCGTTCGACACGAAGTTCAGCGCCGTCATCTCGATGGCCGAGGAAATCAGCGCCGGCGGATAGGTCACGTTGACAGGCAGCTGCGGGTCGCCCTCCATGATCCGGCGGACGATCTCCTTCATGCCGGCGCCGCCGATCACCCACATCTCGTCCTGGCGGTTCGCGGCCGAGATCGCCTCCAGCACGCCGATGGCCATGTCGTCGTCGGCCGCCCAGACCGCGTCGATCTGCGGGTATTTCGACAGGTAGTCCTGCATCACCGTGAAGGCGTCGTCGCGGTTCCAGTTGCCGTGCTGCATGTCCAGGATCTCGATGTCCGAGCCTTCCAGCGCCGCCTGGAAGGCCTCGACCCGCTCGTTGTCCAGCGTCGTCGGGATGCCGCGCAGCACCACGACCTTGGCGCCCGCCTCCAGGTTGTCGCGGAAATATTCGCCCGCCACCCGGCCGAAGGCGGTGTTGTCGCCGGCGACATAGAGGTCCTCGATGCCTTCCTGCGACAGGCCGCGATCCACCACGGTCACGAACTTGCCGGCATCCTTCACCGCCTTGACCGGCGCGGTCAGCGGCTCGGATTCGAAGGGCAGCACGACCAGCCCGTCGATGTTGCGGGTGGCCATCATGTCCTCGATGTCATTGACCTGCTTGGCCGCGTCGCCCGCCGTGGACAGCACGAATTCAAGGTTGGGATAGGCCTCGCCCAGCCGCTTGATCGTGTCCTGCGCGTGCCAGTTCAGCCCGCCCATGAAGCCATGGGTGGCCGACGGGATCGACACGCCGATGATCTTGCGCTCGGCGTCCTGCGCGAAGGCCGCGCCGCTGGCCAGCCCCAGCGCCGCCGACAGCGCGGCGGCTTTCATCAGGCTTCTGCGTTTCATGGTTACTCCTCCCGGTTTCACCGCTCCTCGGCGGTGCGTTTCTCCCGCTGCAAGACGACAGCAAGAACGATGATGACCCCCTGGATGGCCCCGTTCAGATAGGGGCTGACCAGATCGGCCAGATTCAGGATGTTGTCGATCAGGGACAGGATCAGCACGCCCACGACCGTGCCCCAGACGCGCCCGCGCCCGCCCTTCAGCGCCGTGCCGCCGATGATGACCGCGGCGATCGCCTCCAGTTCCCACAGCACGCCGGTCCCGCCCGAGGCGGAACCCAGCCGCGGCACATACAGCACCACCGCCAGCCCGACCAGCAGGCCCAGCAGCATGTAGGTCATCAGTCGGATCCGGCCCACATCGATGGCGGAATAGCGCGCCACCCGGTCGTTCGAGCCGATGGCCTCGACATGGCGGCCGAAGCGCGAATGGCGCATGATCCATTCGCCGGCGATGGCGACCACGGCGAAAGTGATGATCGGCCAGGTGATCCAGCCGATGCCGCCGTAATAGACCGGCCTGTAAAGCGTGCGCAGCCCGAAATCCAGGCTGAGCGTGCCGCCATCGGCCAGCCATGTGACCAGCGAGCGGAAGATGCCCATCGTGCCCAGGGTGACGATGAATGGCTCGATCCGGGCCTTGGTGATCAGCGCGCCGTTCAGGTATCCGGCGATCAGCCCGCCCAGCAGCGCCACGCCCATGCCGATCAGGATCGTGCCCCAGTTCTCGCCCATGCCCGGCAGGGCGGCGTTCATGGCGATGATCGCCACCCCCGCCAGGAAGGCCGCCATCGAGCCGACCGACAGGTCCAGGCCGCCCGCGGTGATGACGAAGGTCATGCCGACCGCGATCATGCCGATGAAGGCCGAGCGCGCCAGCACGTTGGTGATGTTCGCCGGCGCCAGGAAGGCGCTGTTCAGCACCGCGCCAAGGATCACCAGCGCGATCAGCGCGACCAGCGGGCCAAGGGTGTGAAGGTCGATCTTCATGCGGCCTCTCCGCTGCCGACGCCCATGGCAAGGCGCACGATTCTGTCTTCGGTCATGCTGTCTCCTGCAACCTCTCCGGCCAGCCGCCCCTCGCGCATCACCAGCACGCGGTCCGAGAGGCCGATCACCTCGTTCATCTCGCTGCTGATGACGATGACGCTGCGCCCCTCGGCGGCCAGCGCGCGGATGAAGGCATAGATCTGGCGCTTGGTGCCCACGTCGATGCCGCGCGTGGGCTCGTCGATGATGATGATCCGCGGGTCGGGCAGCATGGTCTTGGCCAGCAGCAGCTTCTGCTGGTTGCCGCCCGACAGCTTGCCCGCGATCATGTCGCGGCGCGGGGCGCGGATGTCGAAATCCCGCGTGGCGCGGTCCAGCGCCGCTTCCTCGGCCCGCACGTCCAGCCGCCAGCTGCCGAAGCGCTTCAGCGTGGCCAGGGTCAGGTTCTGGCGCAGGCCCTTGTCCAGCAGCAGCCCGGCTTCCTTGCGGTCCTCGGTCAGATAGGCCAGGCCGGCATCGAAGGCGTCGCGCAAGCGGCGGATGATCACCTCGCGACCCTCGACCCGGATCGCGCCCGTCGCGCTGCGCAGCCCCACCAGACCCTCGGCCAGTTCGGTCCGGCCCGAGCCCACCAGCCCGGCGATGCCCAGCACCTCGCCCCGGCGCAGGGTGAAGCTGACGTCGCGCACCCGGCCGGGAACGGTCAGCCCCGCCACTTCCAGCGCCGGTTCAGAACCGGGCTGGCCCTTCGGCGGATAGAAATCCTCAAGCTCGCGCCCGACCATGGCATTGGCCATGCCGTCCTCGGTCAGTTCGCCCCGCAGGGCCTGGCGCACCACCCGGCCGTCGCGCAGGACGGTGATCCGGTCGGCCAGATGCGCCACCTCGTCCAGCCGGTGCGAGCAATAGAGGATCGCCACCCCCTCGGCCCGCAGCCGGTCGATCTGTTCGTAAAGCGTGGCGACCTCGCGATGGGTCAGCACGGCGCTGGGTTCGTCCATGATCAGCACGCGGGCATTGCGCGACAGGGCCTTGGCGATCTCGACCATCTGCCGGTCGGGCACTGACAGGTCGCGGATCCGGGCCTCCGGGTCGATCCGCGTGTCCAGCCGCTCCAGCAGCGCGGCGGTCGCCTTGCGCATCGCGGCATGGTCCAGCCGCCAGCGGCCCGTCTCGCGGCCCAGAAAGACATTGGCGGCGACCGAAAGATCGGGGGCCAGGTTGAATTCCTGGTGGATGACGACGATGCCCCGCGCCTCGGCCTCGGGGCCGCTGGCGAAGCGGATGGGCTGGCCGTCCAGCAGGATCTGGCCCGAGGTCGGGTCCAGGAAACCGCCGAGGATCTTCATGATCGTCGATTTGCCGGCGCCGTTCTCGCCGATCAGGGCGTGGACCTCGCCCGGCTCCAGCGCCAGGTCGACATTGTGCAGGACCTTGACCGGCCCGAAGCTTTTCGAGACATCGCGCAGCGCCAGAACGGTCATGGCGACACCTCGACCCAGGCGCCGTCACGGGCAGAGGAGGCCTGCGCGGCGGCGATGAACGCCATGCCCGACAGCCCGGCCTCCAGTCCCGGCACCCGCTCCAGAGGCGTCGCGTCGCCCCGGATGATCGCGGCGATGTCGCTGTAGAGATTGGCGAAACCTTCCAGATAGCCCTCGGGATGGCCGGGCGGCGTGCGGAACGAGGCGCTGCGGTCCTGCGCGCGGGTCAGGATCCGCGCGGGGCCATCCTTCGGGCTGAGGATCAGCCGCTCGGGCTCGGGCAGCCGCCATTCCAGCGCGGCCTTCGTGCCGAAGACGCGCAGCGACAGGCCGTTCTCCTGCCCCACCGCGACCTGGCTGACCCAGATGCCGCCCTTCGCGCCCGAGCCGTAGCGCAGCGCGATCCGCGCATCGTCATCGACCGCGCGGCCGGGAACCATGCTGGACAGATCCGCCGACAGCGATTGCGGCACCTGGCCGGTCACGAATTCCGCCAATTGCCAGGCATGGGTGCCGATATCGCCGATGGCGCCGGCCCCGGCGCGGGCGGGATCGGTGCGCCATTCGGCCTGCTTGCTGTCGCTTTCCCCGGCCAGCCAGCCCTGCAGATATTCGGCCTGCACCAGCCGGATATCCCCCAGCGCGCCCTCGGCCACCAGCGCGCGCGCCTCGCGCAGCATCGGCAGCGCGCAATAGTTATGCGTCAGGAAGAAGCGCGCCCCGCTGGCCTGCGCGGCCTCGGCGATCTGGCGGGCCTGCTGCGGCGTCGCGGCCAGCGGCTTGTCGCAGATGACATGGATGCCGGCGCGCAGGAAGGCCACGGCAGGGGCGGCGTGCAGGTGGTTGGGGGTGACGATCGCCACCGCCTGGATCCCGTCCGCGCGCGCGGGCTCGGTGCGCGCCATTTCCTCGAAATCGCCATAGCTGCGGATGCCCAGATCCGCCGCGCTGGCGGCGGCGCGGGCCGGGTCCGAGGACAGCGCCCCCGCGACCAGCGCGAAATGCCCGTCCATCCGCGCCGCGATCCGGTGGATGGCGCCGATGAAGGCGCCGCTGCCGCCGCCGACCATGCCCAGGCGGATCGGTTTCATAGCCCCAGCGCCCTGTCGATGGCCGCGCGGTCGGGGCGGCTTGCGGCGAAGTCGTCGAAGGCATGGGGCGTGACCCGAATGATGTGGTCGCGCACGAAGCGCGCCCCTTCGCGGGCGCCGTCCTCGGGGTGTTTCAGGGCGCATTCCCATTCGACCACCGCCCAGCCATCGAAGCCGTATTGCGTCAGCTTCGAGAACACTGCCCCGAAATCGACCTGCCCGTCGCCGAGGCTGCGGAAGCGCCCGGCGCGATCGGCCCAGCCCTGATAGCCGCCATAGACGCCCTGCCGCCCGGTCGGACGGAACTCGGCATCCTTGACGTGGAACATGCGGATCCGGTCGCGATAGATGTCGATGTTCTGCAAATAATCCAGCTGCTGCAGCAGGTAATGCGACGGATCATACAGCATGTTCGCCCGCGCATGACCGTCCACCCGGTCAAGGAACATCTCGAATGTCACGCCGTCATGCAGATCCTCGCCCGGATGGATCTCGTAGCAGATGTCGATGCCGTTTTCCTCGGCCAGGTCCAGAAGCGGGCGCCAGCGGGCGGCCAGGGTGTCGAAGGCCGCCTCGACCAGCCCCGGCGCGCGCTGCGGCCACGGGTAAAGGTAGGGCCAGGCCAGCGCGCCGGAAAAGGTCGCCATCCGGTCCAGCCCCATCAGCCGGCTGACCCGGATGGCGCGGGCCACCTGATCCGTGGCCCAGTCCTGCCGCGCCTTCGGCCGGCCGCGCAGCGCCTTGGGCGCGAAGGCATCGAACCCCGCGTCATAGGCCGGATGCACCGCGACAAGCTGACCCTGCAGATGGGTTGACAGTTCCGTCACCTGGACGCCGTTCTGCCGCGCGATGCCCAGGAACTCGTCCCGGTAGTCCTGCGATTCGCCGGCCAGCGCCAGGTCCAGGATCCGCGGGTCACTGGTCGGCACCTGCACGCCCAGATAGCCGCAATCGGCCGCCCAACGGGTGATCCCGTCCCAGCTGTCGAAGGGCGCGCCCTCGCCGATGAACTGCGCCAGAAACAGCGCGGGACCCTTGATGGTCTGCATGATGACTCTCTCCCTGGCGGTCAGGCTGCACTGGTCTGCAATCGATTGCAAACATTTTCTTGCACCGGGGCGCGAACGGCGCGTAACCTTCGGCGATGGACAGGCGCAGCACCCCGCCCGCCCCCTCGACCGGGCGGGCCAGATTGTCGGATGTGGCGCGGTTGGCGGGGGTCTCGGCCTCGACCGTCAGCCGGGTGCTGTCCAATCCCGGCGTGGTGGCCGAGGCGACCCGAAGCGCGGTGATGGAGGCGGTGGCGCGGACCGGCTATCGCATGAACCACGCCGCGCGGAACCTGCGCAAGCAGCGCACCGGCTGCGTGGTGGCGCTGGTGCCCAACCTGGGCAACCCGTTCTTCGCCAAGATCCTGGACGGCATGGGGCGCGAACTGGCGGCGGCGGGCTATGACCTGCTGGTCGCCGACACGCTGGAGGACAGCGGGCGCCACACCACGCTGCAACGCTTCCTGGACCCGTCGCGGGCGGACGGGATCATCCTGCTGGACGGGCTGGTCCCGCTTGGCGAGCCCGACGCGCGGCCCGGCCTGCCGCCGATCATCACCGCCTGCGAATGGATCGAGGCCAGCCCCCTGCCCCGCGTCATGCTGGACAATGCCGAAGGCGCGCGGCTGGCGATCCGGCACCTGCGCAGCCTGGGCCACGACCATATCGGCCTGATCGGCGGCCCCGAGCAGAACGTGCTGCACAAGGCCCGAATGCAGGGCGCGCGCGAGGCCGCGGAAGGCGCGCGGCTGACCGTCTTCGCGGGCGATTTCACGCTTCAGGCCGGGCAGCGGGCGGCACGGGACTGGCAGGCGCTGGACCCCGCCCTGCGCCCCACCGCCGTCTTCGCCTTCTCCGACGAGATGGCCTGCGCCTTCATGTCCAGCCTGCAGCGGGCGGGCTGGTCGGTGCCCCGCGACGTCTCGATCATGGGCTTCGACGATATCGAGCTGGTCTCGCACCTGGCCCCGGCGCTGACCACCATCCGCCAGCCCAAGCGAGAGATCGGGCGCAAGGCGGCGCGGACCATCCTGGACTGCATCGCCGGCCAGCAGATCGCCCCCGTCACCCTGCTGGCCCCGGCCCTGATGGCCCGAGAGACGACCGCCCCGCCCCCGGCCTGAACCGGCCTGAGAACATCGACCATCGGAGGGATGGACAGCCGCCCCGGTCCTGCTGTGTCATGGCACAGGGGAGGAGGCGCGGATGCGGGATACGGATCATGTGCGCGAGATCGACCGGGTGCTGCGCGGCCAGGCGACGGGCCGCGACGGGGTCGTGTCCGACAGCTGGCGGCGCTGCGTCGAATCCTGGGGGCTGGACCCGTCGCGCCCCTCGCCCGCCCATATCGTCACCGAATCGGAACTGCGCGCCCATCGCGAACAGTCCGAGCGCCTGATCGCCATCGCGCGCTCGGGCCTTGATGCGCTGTTTCGGCAGGTGGCGGGGCAGAACTATGTGCTGCTGCTGGCCGATGCGAAGGGGGTGACGGTCGATTTCTTCGGCGACCGGCGGTTCGAGGACGACTTGCGCGCGGCCGGCCTGTATCTGGGCTCGGACTGGTCCGAACAGTTGGCGGGGACCTGCGGCATCGGGTCCTGCATCGTCACCGGCCAGGCCGTCACCATCCACCAGAGCGACCATTTCGACCTCTATCACACGCCGCTGTCCTGCACCGCCGCGCCGATCTTCGACACTTCGGGCACGCTTTCGGCGGTGCTGGACCTGTCGCTTCTGCGCTCGCCCCAGCCCAAGGCCAGCCAGGAACTGGCGATGAACCTGGTCCGCGCCTCGGCCCGGCGGGTCGAGATGGCCAACCTGATGGCGATGACCCGGCGCGACTGGGTGCTGCGCTTCTCGGCCAGCCCGGAATTCCTGGAGGTCGATCCCGAGGCCGCCATCGCGCTCGACGGCGCCGGCCGGATCATCGGCATGACCCATGCCGCGCAGTTGGTCCTGGGCGGCGGTCGCAGCCTGCTGGGCCAGCGGCTGGACCAGCTGATGGAGGTCTCGGTCGACGACCTGCCCGAGCTGATGCGCGGCCGACCGACCGAGGAACGGGTGATCCGGCTGCATGACGGGCGGGCGCTGTTCGGCCATGCCATCGCCCCGCAAAGCCCGCGCGTGGCGCGCGCGCCTGGCGTTCCGATGCCGGGCGGGCTGTCCAGCCTTGCCGGCTCTGACCCGGCGATGCAGGCGCTGCTGGCCCGCGCGGCACGGCTGGCGGGAACGCAGATCCCCCTGCTGCTGACCGGCGAGACCGGCACCGGCAAGCAGCGGCTGGCCCGCGCGATCCACATGTGCGGCCCCGGCGCGCGGCCCTTCCTGCTGCTGGACTGCGCGGGCTGCGATGCCGATGCCATCGAGGCGCTGCGCCCGCAGGCCACGGGTCCCGGCACGCTGTTCCTGCAGGGCGTGGACGACCTGTCAGCGGCGGGCCAGGCGGCGCTGCTGCGGCTGCTGGGGGATGCCAAGCTGCGGGTGATCGCCTCGGCGCGGGGGGACCTGGCGGCGATGACCCGGCAGGGCGCGTTCCGGGGCGATCTGTTCTTCCGCATCGCGGGCGCCAGCCTGCCCCTGCCGCCGCTGCGGCTGCGCCAGGATTTCGACTGGCTTCTGGACCGCCTGCTGCGGGCGCGCAATCCCGACGGGCTGCGCCTGACCCCCGCCGCGCGGGCCGAGCTGAAATCGCGCAACTGGCCGGGCAACCTGCGCGAGCTGGCCAGCACGCTGGAGGTCGCGGTCAGCCTGGCGGAAGGCGGCGCCATCGACGTCTCGGACCTGCCCGAGCCGGTCCTGGCCGAAACGGTCCCGGACCCGGCCGAGGATCTCGAATCGGTGCTGGATGCCTGCGGCTGGAACATGGCGCGGGCGGCGCGCAGGCTGGGCGTCAACCGCTCGACCGTGATGCGGCGGGTCCAACGCCTCGGCCTGACCCCGCCGCAATAGCGGCACCCCCGTTGCACGGCGTTGCGCCTGCAACCGCGCCGGCCGGAAATCCACGCCGCATCGCGGCATCGGCCGGAAAATCCTGTCCCGCGCCCGCATCCCTCCCGCAACCTGATCCCCGAGGAGAACCACTTACGGGAGGAAGAAGATGCTCGATTCAACCTTGTCAGGCCGGGTGCAGGCGCTGCTGGACCAGTTCGGCGCGGCGCTGGAGGCCGGCGACATCGACGCCGCCGCGCAGATGTTCGTGACCGATTGCTATTGGCGCGACCTGGTGGCCTTCACCTGGAACCTGCGCACGATGGAAGGCCGCGACCAGGTGGCCGACATGTTGCGCAGCCAGCTTGCCGGCACGCGCCCGACCGGCTGGCAGCTGGACGAAAGGGAACTGCCGACCGAGGAGGACGGCGTCACCACCGCCTGGATCCGCTTCGAGACCGCCGTGGCGCGCGGCTATGGCCTGCTGCGCCTTCGCGACGGCAGGATCTGGACGCTGCTGACCACCATGCAGGAGCTGAAGGGCCACGAGGAAGCGAAGGGCTTCGCCCGCCCCCTTGGCGCGAAGCACGGCGCGGGCAAGAACCGCACGACCTGGCTGGAGGAACGCGAGGCCGAGGCGCGCGAGCTGGGCTATGACCGCCAGCCCTATACGGTGATCGTCGGCGGCGGCCAGGGCGGCATCGCGCTTGGCGCGCGGCTGCGCCAGCTTGGCGTGCCGACGATCATCCTCGACCGGCACGAGCGTCCGGGCGACCAGTGGCGCAAGCGCTACAAGTCCCTGTGCCTGCACGATCCGGTCTGGTACGACCACCTGCCCTATATCAAGTTTCCCGACAACTGGCCGGTCTTCACGCCCAAGGACAAGGTCGGCGACTGGCTGGAAATGTATACCAAGGTGATGGAGCTGAACTACTGGACGCGCAGCAGCTGCAAGCGCGCCAGCTATGACGAGGCCGCGAAGGAATGGACCGTGGTGGTGGATCGCGACGGCCAGGAGGTGGTGCTGAAGCCCAGGCAGCTGGTGCTGGCCACCGGCATGTCGGGCAAGCCGCGCATCCCGGAATTCCCCGGCGCCGACAGCTTCAGGGGCGAGCAGCATCATTCGTCGGCCCATCCCGGCCCGGATGCCTATGCGGGCAAGAAGGTGGTCATCATCGGCGCGAACAACTCGGCCCATGACATCGCGGCGGCGCTGTGGGAACACGATGCCGACGTGACCATGGTGCAGCGTTCCAGCACGCATATCGTGCGCTCGGACACGCTGATGGAGATCGGGCTGGGCGGGCTCTATTCCGAACAGGCTGTCCAGAACGGCGTGACCACCGAAAAGGCCGACCTGATCTTCGCCTCGCTGCCCTACCGGATCATGCATCAGTGGCAGATCCCGCTTTACGATCAGATGAAGGAGCGCGACAAGGAGTTCTATGACGGGCTGGAACGTGCCGGGTTCAGGCTGGACTGGGGCGACGACGGCTCGGGCCTGTTCATGAAATACCTGCGGCGCGGCTCGGGCTATTACATCGACGTGGGGGCCAGCCAGCTGATCATCGACGGCGAGGTCAAGCTGGCCCATGGCGAGGTCGCCGAGATCACCGAGGATGGCGTCAGGCTGGACAGCGGGCAGCTGCTGCCCGCCGACCTGATCGTCTATGCCACCGGATACGGCTCGATGAACGGCTGGGCGGCCGACCTGATCGGGCAGGACGTGGCCGACAAGGTCGGCAAGGTCTGGGGTCTGGGTTCGGACACCACCAAGGATCCCGGCCCCTGGGAGGGCGAGCAGCGCAACATGTGGAAGCCCACCCAGCAGGAGGCGCTGTGGTTCCATGGCGGCAACCTGCACCAGTCGCGGCATTATTCGCTGTATCTGGCGCTGCAGCTGAAGGCGCGGATGGAGGGGATCGACACCCCCGTCTATCAGTTGCAAGAGGTCCATCACCTGGGCTGATGCGAAAGCCCCGGCAGGCGCCGTCAGTTCACGGCGCCTGCGAAAACCAGCGCCAGGACCACGGCCCAGCCGATCACTGCGGCGGCGACAAGGGGGGCAAGGATCGGTCGCATCGGGTCACACCATGTCGAAGATTTCGGAATCGATCCGCCACAGCGGCACGCCCAGCTCGCGCAGCGCCTGTTTGGCGGCATCGGTCAGCGGCACGGGGCCGCACAGCATATGTGGCCAGTCCCGCGTCGCCTCGCCCAGATGCCGCGCCAGGATCTTTTTCGTCAGGTGGCCGGTCTCGCCTTCCCAATCGTCGGGCGGCTCCTCGATCACATGGACGATCTTCAGCCGCATCCTTTCCTGCAGCGCCTCCAGCTCCTCGCGGAAGGTGACGCCTTCCCAGTCGGGATTGGCGTAGAACAGCACCACCGGGCGCATGTCGCCCCGCGCCGCCATCGCCCGCAGGTTCGAGATGACCGGCGTGATGCCGATCCCGCCCGCGATCATCACGAAGCCCGGCGCGCCCGGCTCCATGTCGATGGAAAAGGCGCCATAGGGGCCATCCAGCCAGGCGGTGGCGCCGACCGGGGTGGTGACGGCCTTATCGGTGAAATCGCCCAGGGGCTTGATCGACATGGCGATGCTGGGGCCGCCCTCGGGGGCGTCGGACAGGGTGAAGGGATGCTCGCGCAACCCGTAGGGAGAATGGCCGAGCGTCAGCCAGGCGAACTGTCCCGGCCGGCGCCGCCGCAGGCCCTGGCCAAGCGGTTCCAGCACCAGCGTATGCACGCCGCCCCGTTCGGCGATATTGTGGGTCACACGCCAGGGATTGTGGGTCTGGTACCAGGGCTTGCCCAGCCGGACCCAGGCCAGCAGCAGCAACCAGCCCGCCGTCACCCCCAGCATCAGCAGCCGCTTGTCGGTGGTGCCGGTGAAATGCCCCACCCCCAGCACATGCAGGATCGCGGCGGCGAAGGCGACGACCGCCAGCGACGCATGGGCCGTCCGCCACAGCCCGTATTCGATCCGCAGCTGCTTGCGAAATTCCGAGGTGACGACCAGAAGCGCGAAGGCCAGCAGCGCCAGGCGGCCCATGGTCAGCTCCCACCTGGCGGTCAGCGGGTTCAGTTGGCCCAGGTCGTCGTGATACCAGATGTAGAAGATGCCGAAATGGCCCAGCATCAGCAGCACGGCCCCCAGCGCCAGATAGCGGTGGAACAGATAGACGACATCGATGCCGAAGGGATGGGCCAGGCGCCGGAAACGCGCGGTCAGGGCGAATTGCAGCCCCGCCGCCGCCAGCGCGCCGAAGCCCAGCCCCTTCGAGAAATCCCGCAGCCAGCCGGTGCCGGGCGCGCGCTCGCCGCTCAGCAGCACGACGAAGGGCAAGGCCATCGCCGCAAAAGCCGCCAGCACCCACAGGCTTGCCCGCATCGTCATGGTGTCACCCCCTCCATCCTTCCCAACCTTTCGGGGCGACGGCGGTTCCGGGCCGTCTTCCCGTTGTCGCGAAAATCCCGGACAAGGGGGGCGCAACCATGACGGGGCAGGGAAACGCGACCGGATGAGGATCGAGGAAACGCAAGAACGACAGGGCAGCGCGGCCGAGGTCTTCGCCGCCTTCCTGAAGCTGGGCCTGACCTCCTTCGGCGGCCCGATCGCGCATCTGGGCTATTTCCGGGACGAGCTGGTGACGCGGCGGCGCTGGCTGGACGACCGGGCCTATGCCGATCTGGTGGCGCTGTGCCAGTTCCTGCCCGGCCCGGCCTCCAGCCAGGTGGGGTTCGCGCTGGGGATGATGCGCGCGGGGTGGCGGGGGGCCTTCGCGGCCTTCCTGGCCTTCACCCTGCCCTCGGCGCTGATCCTGCTGCTGTTCGCGCTGGCGGCCCCGGCGCTTGGCGGGCCCCTGGCCCAGGGGGCGCTGAACGGGCTGAAGATCGTCGCGGTGGCGATCGTGGCCCAGGCAGTCTGGGGCATGGCGCGCAGCCTGTGCCCGGACCGCGCGCGCGCCACCATCGCCCTGGGCGCGGTGGCGGTGCTGGCCTTCCTGCCGGGCACCTTCGGCATGGTCGGCGCCATCGCGGCGGGCGGGCTGGCGGGCCTGTGGCTGGGCCAGGGCGCAAGCGGGCCGGCCGGCAGCCATGTCGCGCTGCCGGTCACGCGCCGGGCGGCGCTGGCGGCGCTGGCGCTGTTCCTGTCGCTGCTGGTTCTGCTGCCGCTGCTGGCCGGGGACTCGCCGCTGCTGTCGCTGGTCGACGCCTTCTATCGCGCCGGATCGCTGGTCTTCGGCGGCGGGCATGTGGTGCTGCCGCTGCTGGAGGCCGAGACCGTCCGCACCGGCCGCGTCCCGCCCGAGGCCTTCCTGGCAGGCTATGGCGCGGCCCAGGCGGTGCCGGGGCCGCTGTTCACCTTCGCCGCCTATCTGGGCGCGGTGCAGGGACCGGCGCCGCATGGCGTGGCGGGCGCGATCGTCGCCCTGCTGGCGATCTTCGCGCCCGGCTTCCTGCTGCTGGTCGCGGCCCTGCCCTTCTGGGGCAGGTTCCGCAGCATGGCGCGGGCGCAATCGCTGATGCAGGGCGCCAATGCCGCGGTGGTGGGCATCCTGGGCGCCGCGCTCTATGACCCGGTCTTTACCGGCGCGATCCACGACATGCGGGAATTCGCGCTGGCGCTGGCCTGTCTCATTGCGCTGATGCTGTGGCGGCTCCAGCCCTGGATGGTGGTGGCGATGGCCGCGCTGGGGGGCATCGGGCTGTCCTTGTGACGACGAGGCACCGGCTCACGGCCGTTCGCGCAGCGTTTCCTTCTGGGTGATCAGCCGGGCCGAGTTCTGGCCCGACAGGAAGCTCCACAACCAGCTGAGCGAGACCATCAGCCGAGAGCGGGCGCCGATCAGGAAATAGATATGGGCCAGCCCCCAGACCCACCAGGCCAGGCGGCCCTTCATCTGGAACCGGCCGAAATCGATCACCGCCGCATTGCGCCCGATCGTCGCCAGATTGCCCATGTGGCGATAGCGGAACGGCCCGGGCGGGGGCTTGCCCTGCAGTCGCGCGCGGATCTGGCGTGCGGCATGCTTGCCCTGCTGCTTGGCGGCCGGCGCGACGCCGGGCACCGGCTGGCCGTCGTTTTCCACATGGGCGGTATCGCCCAGCACGAAGATCTGCGGATCGTCGGGCAGGGCCAGCTGGTCGCCGACGATCACCCGCCCGGCGCGGTCCGCCTTGGCGCCCAGCCAACCCGCGGCGGGCGAGGCCTGCACCCCCGCCGCCCAGATCACCGTGCGCGCGGGCAAGGGCTGTTCGCCCAGGACGATCCCCTCGCGGCCGACATCCGTGACCGGAACGCCCGTCCGCACCTCGACCCCGCGCCGTTCCAGCGCCCGCGCGGCATAGGCGGACAGGGACGGGATGAAGGCCGGCAGGATGCGCGGTCCGGCCTCGATCAGCAGAATCCGCGCCTTGCGGGTGTCGATGCGCCGGAACTCGCCGGGCAGGATCCGATGCGCCAGTTCGGCGATGATGCCCGCCAGCTCGACCCCGGTGGGGCCGGCGCCGATCACCGCGAAGGTCAGCTGCGCGGCGCGCTCGGCCGGGTCGCGGGCAAGCTCGGCCCGCTCGAAGGCCAGCAGCAGGCGGCGGCGGATCGTGGTCGCGTCCTCCAGCGTCTTCAGGCCGGGGGCGTCGGCCTCCCAGCCGTCATGGCCGAAATAGGCGTGCCGCGCGCCGGTCGCCACGACCAGCGTATCGAAGGGCACCCGGCCGCCATCGCCCAGCACCACCTCGCGCGCGGCCCGGTCGATGCCGGTGACGGTGGCCAAGAGCGTCGTCACGTCCCGCCGCCTGCGCAGGATGCGCCGGATCGGCCAGGCGATTTCCGAGGTGGCCAGCAGCGTCGTCGCCACCTGGTAGAGCAGCGGCTGGAACAGGTGGTGGTTGCGCTGGTCGATCAGCGTGATCTCGCAGCCCGCGCCATCGAGGTCCTGCACCAGCTGCAGGCCCGCGAAACCGGCTCCGACGACGACGACCCTGTGCTTCATCCGCTTGTCCCTTTCCGCGCCCCCCGCATTCAACCGCCGCGGCGCCGATCCGTTCCCGCCGCGCGGGCCAGCACGGGTTGATCCGCAAGGGCAGAGGCAATATCAGGCGCGAGGTCCTTCGCCCGGCGCCGCTTGCGGGGGCAGGAAGGTCGCAAGGCGGCAGCCAGCAGGGAAGCCCGGCACATGAACCTCTTCAAACGGATCGGCATCGACGCCTACATGATCCTGCTGATGCTGACCGCCGTCCTGGGCGTGGCCCTGCCGGCCCGTGGCATCGGCGCCGAGATCCTGGGATACCTGACCTATTGGGCGGTCGCGGTGCTGTTCTTCCTCTATGGCGGCAAGCTGGATCCGCGCGCCGTCCGGGCCGGGTTGCTGAACTGGAAGCTGCAGGGCCTGACCTTCGCGACCACCTATGCCGTCTTCCCGGTCATGGGCTTCGCGCTGATCGCGATCTTCGGACGCGCGCTTGGCCCCGAGATGTCGCTGGGGCTGCTGTTCCTGGCGGTGCTGCCCTCAACCGTGCAAAGCTCGATCGCCTTCACCTCGATCTCGGGCGGCAATGTCGCGGCGGCGATCTGCGCGGCGTCGCTGTCCAATATCGTCGGCGTCGTGCTGACGCCGCTGCTGGTGGCCCAGCTGATCCACCTGGAGGGCGCCGGCGTGACCTTCGAGGCGGTCGAGAAGATCGGCTTGCAGATCCTGCTGCCCTTCGTCGCCGGCCAGCTGCTGCGGCGCTGGATCGGGGCCACGCTGAACCGCCGCAAGCTCATGACCACCATCGTCGACCGCGGCTCGATCCTGCTGATCGTCTTCGCCGCCTTCAGCGCGGGCACGGTGGCGGGCGTCTGGTCCAGCATCCCGCCCGCAAGCCTGCTGGTCACGCTTGGGGTGGTGCTGCTGTTCCTGTTCCTTGTCATCGTGACAACGCGGCTTGCCGGCCGCGCCGCCGGCCTGCCGCCCGAGGACCGCGCCACCCTGCTGTTCTGCGGCGCGACCAAGAGCCTCGCCAGCGGGCTGCCGATCGCGATGGCGCTGTTCCCGGCGGCGCAGGTCAGCGCGATCATCCTGCCGGTGATGATCTATCACATGGTCCAGCTGCTGGTCTGCTCGGGCATCGCGGGCAACCTGTCGGCGCGGGTGGCGGCCACACCCGCGCCGAGCGGGCGGGCGGGCAAGGAAGAACGGCGGGCCTGACCGCCGATGCGTCGCGGCCGCGGCGCTCAGCCGGCGACCACGACCTTGGTGTCCCATTCCGCGCATTTGCTGGCCAGGGCCTGCGGCAGGGGCTGGTCGATGAACAGCATGTCGATCTCTCGCAGCGAGGCGATGCGGGCCGGCGCGCTGCGCGACAGTTTCGAGGCGTCGGTGACAAGGAAGCAGCGCCGGGACTGGCGGATGATCGCCTTGCTGACGCGGACCTCTTGCAGGTCGAAATCCAGAAGGTCGCCGTCCTCGTCCAGCGCCGAGGTGCCGATGATGGCGTAATCCACCTTGAACTGCTCGATGATCTGCGCCGCCAGGTCGCCCACCAGCCCGCCATCCGAGCGGCGCAGCAACCCCCCCGCCACCATGATCTCGCAGCTTTCGTTGCCGACAAGGATGTTGGCGACATTCATGTTGTTGGTGACCACGGTGATGTTGCGGTGGTTCAGCAATTCCCGCGCCACCGCCTCGGTCGAGGTGCCGAGGTTCAGAAACAGCGAGGAATTGTTCGGGATCGCCTGGGCGCAGGCCCGCGCGATGGCCGCCTTGGCATCCTCGTTCAGGCGGCGGCGCTGCTCGTATCCGATATTCGACATGCCCGAGCGGATCACCGCGCCGCCATGCACGCGGTCCAGCATCCCCGCATCGGCCAGTTCCGACAGGTCGCGGCGGATGGTCTGCACGGTGACGTTGAACCGCTCGGCCAGCGCCTCGACCACCACGCGCCCCTCGCTGCGGGCCAAGTCGAGGATCTCGCTCTGCCGAAAGCTGAGGGCCATGCGCGTCTCCTTTCGCTAATGCCTGTCTGTGGTTCCTTTCGGCGCAGTATGCGGTAGATGCCGGTACAAGCGAAAGAGCTTTCGCACATGAGGAGAAAGCGAACATTTCCGCGTCTGCCGCAGACAGATTCGGCGGTGGCGGACGGCTGGGCTGGCCGGAATATCGCTCGTTATCCGGGACATCCCGACCAGGCTTGCCGCGTGAAAACAATCTATTAGCGGAAAAACGAAAACAAACGAAAATCATCATTGACGAATCGCGCATCAATGTTGTGTCCTGTCATCATCTGGAGGGGGACCATCGTGACGCAAGGCGCAGCGGATCAGGACATGTTCGACCTGTTCGTCATCGGCGGCGGCATCAACGGCTGCGGCATCGCCCGCGACGCCGCGGGCCGCGGCCTGACCGTGGCGCTGGCCGAGATGGGCGACCTGGCGCAGGCGACCTCGTCGGCCTCGACCAAGCTGTTCCATGGCGGGCTGCGCTACCTGGAATATTTCGAGCTGCGGCTGGTGCGCGAGGCGCTGGTCGAGCGCGAGACTCTGCTGGCGGCGATGCCGCATATCAGCTGGCCGATGCGCTTCGTGCTGCCCTATCACCGCGACATGCGCTTCGAGGGCGAAACCCACGCCTCGCGGCTGCTGGGCCTGTTCATGCCCTGGCTGAAGGGGCGCCGCCCGGCCTGGCTGATCCGGCTGGGGCTGTTCCTCTATGACCATCTGGGCGGCCGCAGGATCCTGCCGGCCACGCGCGCGCTGGACCTGGCCAGCGATCCGGCCGGGCGGCCCCTGCAGCCGAAATACCGCCGCGCCTTCGAATATTCCGACTGCTGGGTCCAGGATTCGCGGCTGGTCGTTCTGAACGCCCGCGATGCCGAGGCGCGCGGCGCGCGGATCATGACGCGGGCGCGGGTCACCTCGGCCCGGCGCGAGGGGGGCGCCTGGACCATCGGCGTCACCCATGCCGATGACCGCAAGGAAACCTTCCGGGCCCGCGCCCTGGTCAATGCCGGCGGCCCCTGGGTCGAGGAGGTGATCCGCGACGTCGCCGGCATCGCCTCGACCGAAGGGGTGCGGCTGGTCCGGGGCAGCCATATCGTCACCCGCCGCCTGTTCGACCATGACCGCTGCTATTTCTTCCAGGGCCAGGACGGGCGCATCGTCTTCGCCATTCCCTACGAGCAGGACTTCACCCTGATCGGCACCACCGACCAGGACCACCAGGGCAGCCCCGCCGAGGCCCGCTGCACCGAGGCCGAGCAGGATTACCTCTGCGCCTTCGCCTCGCAATATTTCGCCCGGCCGGTGACGCGGGACGACATCGTCTGGACCTATTCGGGCGTCCGGCCGCTGTATAACGACGGCGCCAAGTCGGCGACCGCGGCGACGCGCGACTATGTGCTGTCGCTGGATGGCGGCGCCGGGGATGCGCCGCTGCTGAACGTGTTCGGCGGCAAGATCACCACCTATCGCCGGCTGGCCGAAAGCGCGCTGGCGAAACTGGCGCCGTTCTTCGCGCAAGCCTCGGGCGACTGGACGGCGCGGGTGCCGCTGCCCGGCGGCGATTTCCCGGTCGATGGCGTCGCGGCGCTGACCGACGGGCTGATCGCCGATTACCCGTTCCTGGACCGGCCATGGGCCGCGCGGCTGGTGCGCGCCTATGGCACCGAGGCGCGGGCGATCCTGAACGGCGCCCGCAGCGCCGCCGACCTGGGCCGCGACTTCGGCGCGACGCTGACCGAGGCGGAGCTGAACTGGCTGATGGACAAGGAATATGCGCTGAGCGCCGAGGACGTGATCTGGCGGCGCTCGAAGCTGGGGCTGCGGATGTCGGACGAACAGGTCGCGGCGCTGGCGGCCTTCATGGCCGAGGCTGCGGCAACGCGGAACCGCCCCGGCTGCGCGGCACAATAGGGAGGAGGCCGGATGGCACTGGAACTGATCGGCGTCGAGAAGAGGGTCGGCGCGCAGACGCATATCGCGCCGACCACGCTGACGTTGGAAAAGGGCACGATGAACGTCCTGCTGGGCCCGACGCTGGCCGGCAAGACCAGCCTGATGCGGCTGATGGCCGGGCTGGACGTGCCGACCGAGGGCCGCATCCTGTGGCATGGCGCCGACGTGACCGGGATGCGGGTCCAGGACCGGCAGGTGGCGATGGTCTATCAGCAGTTCATCAACTACCCCTCGATCTCGGTCTATGACAACATCGCCTCGCCGCTGCGGCTGCAGCGCAAGTCGCGGGCCGAGATCGACCGCGCCGTGCGCGAGACCGCCGAGATGATGAAGCTGACCCCGATGCTGGCCCGCAAGCCGCTGGAGCTGTCGGGCGGCCAGCAGCAGCGCTGCGCGCTGGCCCGCGCGCTGGTCAAGGGCGCCGGGCTGGTGCTGCTGGACGAGCCGCTGGCCAACCTGGACTACAAGCTGCGCGAGGAGTTGCGGGCCGAGATCCCGAAGATCTTCGAGGCCTCCGGGGCGATCTTCGTCTATGCCACGACCGAACCCGAGGAGGCGCTTCTGCTGGGCG
The DNA here is from genome assembly GCF_003709565.1 of Paracoccus sigandri. Lineage (GTDB taxonomy): Bacteria > Pseudomonadota > Alphaproteobacteria > Rhodobacterales > Rhodobacteraceae > Paracoccus > Paracoccus siganidrum. The sequence continues at coordinate 73,427 of NZ_QNRC01000010.1, forward strand.
GCAACACCGCGACGCTGTGGGAAGGCCGGGTGACGCAGTTCGGGCCGACGCCGCAGGTCTATCGCCAGCCACGGGACGCGATCACCGCGCGGGTGTTTTCCGATCCGCCGATGAATTTCCTGCCCGTCACCAAGGCCGGGCCGCGGCTGATGTTCGGCGAGGGCCAGACCGCGCCCGCCACCGGCAGCCTGGCCGGGATCGCCGACGGCCGCTATCTGGCCGGCTTCCGCGCCAACCATGTCGAGATCGCGCCGCGTCCCGGCGCGGTGCTGGAATTTGACTGCCGGCTGGCAGTGACCGAGATCACCGGATCCGAGACCTTCGTACATCTGCATCACGGCACCGACCGCTGGGTCGGGCTGGTCCATGGCGTGCACCAGATCGAGCCGGACACAAGGATGCCGGTCTGGCTGGACCCGGCCTTCGTTTACGTCTTCGGCGAAAACGGCGCATTGGTGGCACCCGCCCCCTATGCCGTCGCCGCCTGAAAGGGAGGGGAAATGGCACGGATCACCCTGTCGAACCTGGCGCATTCCTATCTGCCCCATCCGAAGGGGCCCGAGGATTTTGCGCTGAAGCAGATGGACCATGTCTGGGAGGACGGCGGCGCCTATGCGCTGCTGGGCTCTTCGGGCTGCGGCAAGACCACGCTGCTGAACATCATCTCGGGGCTGCTGCGGCCCAGCCAGGGCCGGGTGCTGTTCGGCGACCGCGACGTGACCGACGCGCCCACCGCGGAACGCAATATCGCGCAGGTTTTCCAGTTTCCGGTCGTCTATGACACGATGAGCGTGCGCGACAACCTGGCCTTCCCGCTGCGCAACCGGCGCATGGATGCCGCCTATATCCGCGCGCGAGTCGAGGCGATCGGCCGGATGATCGGCATGGAGGCCGTGCTGGACCGCAAGGCGCGCGGGCTGACCGCCGATGCCAAGCAGAAGATCAGCCTGGGCCGCGGCATGGTGCGCGAGGACGTGAACGCGATCCTCTTCGACGAGCCGCTGACCGTGATCGACCCGCACATGAAATGGGAGCTGCGCACCCAGCTGAAGACGCTGCATCGCGAGCTGAGCCACACGATGATCTATGTCACCCACGACCAGACCGAGGCGCTGACCTTCGCCGACAAGGTGGTGGTGATGTATGACGGCCGCGTCGTGCAGATGGGCACCCCGCAGGAACTGTTCGAGACCCCGGCCCATACCTTCGTCGGCTATTTCATCGGCTCGCCCGGCATGAACCTGTTGGACGCGCGGATCGAGGGGAACGTGGCCCATGTCGAGGGCTGCGCGGTGCCGCTTGGCGCCGGCTACGGCCCGGTCGGCGGGCGGGCGCAGATCGGCATCCGGCCGGAATTCGCGCGGCTGACCTCGGCCGAGGGGCTGCCGGTCAGGCTGCGCCGGGTCGAGGATGTCGGCCGCCACAAGATCGTCCGGGCCGAGTTCTTCGGCCGCGAGATCAACATCATCGCCGAGGAAGGCGCCGGGATCGGGCCGGACATGACCCGCGTGGCCTTCCGGCCCGACAAGATCAACGTCTATTCGGACGACTGGCGCGTGGCGCCCGCCGGACGGCTGGGGGAGGCCGCCTGATGGAAAAGACAGTCAATCACAAGGCCTGGTTCCTGGTGCTGCCGGTGCTGGTGCTGGTGGCCTTCTCGGCGGTGATCCCGCTGATGACCGTGGTGAACTACTCGGTGCAGGACACCTTCGGCAACAACGTGTTCTTCTGGGCCGGGCTGGAATGGTTCCAGCAGGTGCTGGCCTCGCCGCGCATCCACGACGCGCTGATGCGGCAGATCCTGTTCTCGGCGATCATCCTGGCGATCGAGGTGCCGCTTGGCATCTTCGTCGCGCTGAACATGCCCAAGCGCGGCTTCTGGGCCTCGCTGTGCCTGGTGCTGATGGCGCTGCCGCTGCTGATCCCGTGGAACGTGGTCGGCACGATCTGGCAGATCTTCGGGCGGGTGGACATCGGCCTGCTGGGGCACACGCTGGCGAAGCTGGGCATCAGCTACAACTATACCGCAAATGCCTTCGACGCCTGGGTCACGGTGATCGTGATGGACGTGTGGCACTGGACCTCGCTGGTCGCGCTGCTGGCCTATGCCGGGCTGCAATCGATCCCCGACGCCTATTACCAGGCCGCCAAGATCGACCAGGCCAGCCGCTGGAAGGTGTTCCGCTATATCGAGCTGCCCAAGATGCAGGGCGTGCTGCTGATCGCGATCCTGCTGCGCTTCATGGACAGTTTCATGATCTATACCGAGCCCTTCGTGGTGACGGGCGGCGGGCCGGGCAATGCCACGACCTTCCTGTCCATCGACCTGGTGAAGATGGCCATCGGGCAGTTCGACCTTGGCCCCGCCGCGGCCTTCTCGATCATGTATTTCCTGGTGATCCTGCTGATTTCCTGGGTGTTCTACACCGTGATGACCAATCTCGACAAACGCGAGGGCATCTGATGACCGATACCGCATTCGCCCCCACCGCCGCCGCGCCCCGCCGCCGCGCCCTGCCCCGCGTCAAGGGCAGCGCCGTGGTGATGGCGCTGTATCTGCTGTTTCTGATGCTGCCGATCTACTGGCTGGTCAACATGAGCCTGAAGACCAATACCGAGATCACCTCGACCTTCACGCTGTGGCCGCGCAACCTGACCTTCGCCAATTACGTCACCATCCTGACCGATCCCAGCTGGTACATGGGCTATGTGAACTCGCTGATCTACGTGGTCATGAACACCGCGATCTCGATCACCGTGGCGCTGCCCGCCGCCTATGCCTTCTCGCGCTATACCTTCCTTGGCGACAAGCACCTGTTCTTCTGGCTGCTGACCAACCGCATGGCGCCGCCGGCGGTCTTCGCGCTGCCCTTCTTCCAGCTTTATTCCAGCGTCGGGCTGTTCGACACCCATATCGCCGTGGCGCTGGCGCATTGCCTGTTCAACGTGCCGCTGGCGGTCTGGATCCTGGAAGGCTTCATGCGCGGCGTGCCCAAGGAAATCGACGAGACCGCCTATATCGACGGCTATTCCTTCCCGCGCTTCTTCGTGAAGATCTTCATGCCGCTGATCGCCTCGGGGATCGGGGTGGCGGCCTTCTTCTGCTTCATGTTCAGCTGGGTCGAACTGCTTCTGTCGCGCACGCTGACCTCGGTGAATGCCAAGCCCATCGCGGCGACGATGACGCGCACGGTCTCGGCCTCGGGGATGGACTGGGGGGTGCTGGCCGCCGCGGGCGTGCTGACGATCATCCCCGGCGCGCTGGTGATCTATTTCGTCCGCAACTACATCGCCAAGGGCTTCGCCCTGGGCCGCGTCTGAGGGGGGCGCCGCTATGAACCTGTCATGGATGGCCTGGACCATGCCCACCGCGGTCTTCTTCCTGACGATCGCCGGGCTTCTGGTGGTGATGACGATCCTTGCGATCCGCTTTCCCGAAAGCCCGCGCCGCGGCGTGTTGCGGATCGAGACCACGCGCGGCGACCGCCTGTTCATCAGCCTTCTGGGCTCGGCCTTCATCAGCCTGGCCTGGCTTGCCGCCTTCGGTGCCCCCCTCTGGGGCGCGCTGATCCTTTGCCTCGTCTATGCCGCGGCGGTGTTCCGCTGGGTCTGACCGGGCAACCGCAAGACGTTTCATTCAGGGAGGACAGAAATGAAACTCAGATACTCAACCACGGCCCTTGCGCTGGCGCTGATCGTGACCGGCGCGCCGGTCCGGGCCGACATGGACGCCGCCCGCGCGTTCCTGGACGCCGAGATCGGCGACCTGTCGGTGCTGACCCGCGAGGAGCAGGAAGCCGAGATGCAATGGTTCATCGACGCGGCCGAACCGTTCCAGGGCATGGACATCCGCATCGTGTCGGAAACCATCACCACCCATGAATACGAAAGCAAGGTCCTGGCCCCGGCCTTCACCGCGATCACCGGCATCCGCGTCACCCATGACCTGATCGGCGAGGGCGACGTGGTGGAGAAGCTGCAGACCCAGATGCAGACCGGCGAGAACGTCTATGACATGTATATCAACGATGCCGACCTGATCGGCACGCATTGGCGCTATCAGCAGGTCCGCAACATGACCGACTGGATGGCGGGCGAAGGCGCCGATGTCACCAATCCCGGCCTGGATCTGGAGGATTTCATCGGCCTCGCCTCGACCACGGCGCCGGACGGCAAGCTGTATCAGCTGCCGGTGCAGCAATTCGCCAATCTCTACTGGTTCCGGCACGACTGGTTCACCGATCCCGAGATCATGGCCGAGTTCAAGGAAGAATACGGCTACGACCTGGGCGTCCCGGTCAACTGGTCGGCCTATGAAGACATCGCCGAATTCTTCACCGGCAAGACCATCGACGGCGTGCAGGTCTATGGCAACATGGACTATGGCAAGAAGGACCCCAGCCTGGGCTGGCGCTTCACCGATGCCTGGCTGTCGATGGCCGGCGCGGGCGACGTGGGCGAGCCGAACGGCTTTCCGGTCGACGAATGGGGCATCCGGGTCAACGACGACTACCAGCCGGTCGGCTCCTGCGTGGCGCGCGGCGGCGACACGAACGGCCCGGCCGCCGTCTATGCCATCGAGAAATACATCGACTGGCTGAAGAACTACACGCCCCCCGCCGCCGCCGGCATGACCTTCTCCGAGGCCGGCCCGGTGCCCGCCCAGGGCAATATCGCCCAGCAGATGTTCTGGTATACCGCCTTCACCGCCGACATGGTCAAGGAAGGCCTGCCGGTCATGAACGAGGACGGCACGCCGAAATGGCGCATGGCCCCCTCGCCCTATGGCGCCTATTGGGAAGAGGGCATGAAGGTCGGCTATCAGGATGTCGGCTCGGCCACGCTGATGACCTCGACCCCGGTGGACCGGGCGCAGGCCGCGTGGCTCTATGCGCAGTTCATCGTCTCGAAGACCGTCGACACCAAGAAATCCCATGTCGGCCTGACCTTCGTGCGCGACAGTTCCGTCCGGCATGAAAGCTTCACCGAACGCGCGCCGAACCTGGGCGGTCTGGTGGAATTCTACCGCTCGCCCGACCGCACCCGCTGGTCCGATACCGGGCTGAACGTGCCCGACTATCCGCGCCTGGCGCAGCTGTGGTGGCAGAATATCGGCGACGCGTCCTCGGGCGCGAAGACCGCGCAAGAGGCGCTGGACGCCCTGTGCGAACAGCAGGAATCGATCCTCGACCGGCTGCAGCGTTCCGGCGTGCAGGGCGACCTGGGCCCGGTCCTGAACGAGCCGCAGGACCCCGAGCACTGGCTGGCCCAGCCCGGCGCGCCCAAGCCGAAGCTGGAAAACGAAAAGCCCGAGCCGGTGACGGTGGCCTATGAGGAACTGATCCAGCGCTGGCAGGAATAGGCCGGCATCGCGGGGGCGCGCATCCGCCGCGCCCCCGATTTTCCCTTGGCCGGGCTGCCGGGGGAGGCAACGAGACAACGGGACACGACCGGACACGGGGGCCGCCGGAATGCCGCATATCCTTGCCATCGACCAGGGCACGACCTCGTCGCGCGCGATCCTGTTCGACGCGCATCTGCGCATCACCGCCATCGCGCAAGAGGAATTTCCCCAGCATTACCCGGCCTCGGGCTGGGTCGAACACGATCCCGACGACCTGTGGGCGACCACCGCGGGCGCCGCCCGCGCCGCGATCGAGAAGGCCGGAAACCCGCGCATCGACGCGATCGGCATCACCAACCAGCGCGAGACCACGCTGGTCTGGGACCGCAGGACCGGCCAGCCGATCCACAACGCCATCGTCTGGCAGGACCGCCGCACCGCCGACATCTGCGCGGCGCTGAAGGAGGCCGGGCATGAGCCGATGGTGACGGCGCGGACCGGGCTGCTGCTGGACCCCTATTTCTCGGGGACCAAGCTGAAATGGATCCTGGATCATGTCGAGGGCGCGCGGGCGCGGGCCGAGGCCGGCGAGCTGGCCTTCGGCACCGTGGACAGCTGGCTGATCTGGAAGCTGACCGGCGGGCAGGTCCATGCGACCGACGCCACCAATGCCGCCCGCACCTTGCTTTACGACATCCGCAAGGGCCGCTGGAGCCGCACGATCTGCGACCTGCTGGACGTGCCCATGGCGATGCTGCCCGAGGTGCGCGACTGCGCCGCCGAATTCGGCACCACCCGCGCCGACCTGTTCGGGCGGCCGGTCCCGATCCTGGGCGTGGCGGGCGACCAGCAGGCCGCGACCGTCGGCCAGGCCTGCTTCAGCCCCGGCATGATGAAATCGACCTATGGCACCGGCTGCTTCGCGCTGCTGAACACCGGCGACACGCTGGTCGAAAGCCGCTCGCGCCTCTTGGGCACCATCGCCTATCAGCTGGAGGGCAAGCCCACCTATGCGCTGGAGGGCAGCATCTTCATCGCCGGGGCGGTGGTGCAATGGCTGCGCGACGGGCTGAAGATCATCCGCAAGGCGGGCGAGACCCAGGCCCTGGCCGAAACCGCCGATCCCTCGCAGGACTTGGTGCTGGTGCCGGCCTTCACGGGACTGGGCGCGCCCCACTGGAATGCCGAATGCCGGGGCGCAATCTATGGGCTGACGCGCAATTCCGGCCCGGCCGAGCTGGCCCGCGCCGCGCTGGAAAGCGTCGGCTTCCAGACCCGCGACCTGCTGGAGGCGATGCATGCCGACTGGCAGGGCGCGGCCGAGGGCGTGCTGCGCGTCGATGGCGGGATGAGCGCGTCCGACTGGGCGATGCAGTTCCTCTCGGACATCATCGGCGCGCCGGTGGACCGGCCGCAGGTGCTGGAGACCACGGCGCTGGGGGCGGCCTGGCTGGCGGGCATGAAGGCAGGCATCTGTCCGGGGCCTGCGGAATTTTCCGAAAGCTGGGCGCTGGAGCGCCGGTTCCGGCCGGCGATGGACGCGGCCACGCGCAACGCCCGATACGACCGCTGGGGCCGCGCCGTCCGGGCCACGATGGCCGTCTGATTGCGCGGTCAGGCGGGGTGCGCCGCCTCCAGCCGGGCGCCGGGGAAGGCCGCGATCAGGTCCTCCAGCGCGCGGCGGTCGGGCAGAAGGCAGCCGGCGGTGGCCAGGGCATCGGCCAGCGCCGCCGAGGGCGCCGAAACCGTGACGCCGCGCCAGACCGGGCGGACCGGATTGCCGGTCGCGGGATCGAGGATATGCCCGTCCCTGCCCGCCGCGTCGAAACAGGTGCCAAGCGGGGCCGAGCTTGCCAGCGCGCGATCCCGCAACCCGACCGCGCCGCCCGCTTGCAATGTCACCGGCCAGTCGCGCCCGCCGGGCCGGGCGCCAAGCGCGCGCAGCTCTCCGGTGTCGATCAGGATGTCGGTCAGCCCCTCGGCCGCCAGCAGATCCGCCACGCGGTCGGCGACATAGCCCTGCCCGATCCCGTTCAGCGTCAGCGCCATGCCGGGGCGCAGGGCGATGCGCTGTGCGTCCAGCCTGACGCCTTGCCAGCCGACGCGCCGGCGGGCGGCCGCGATCTCCTCGGCCCCGGGCCGGCGGCCTTCGGCGGCGGCTTCCGCCCACAGCGCCCAGAGCGGCTGCACCGTCGGATCGAAGCGCCCGCCGCTGCCGCGATGAACGGCGCCGGCCAGCGCCAGGCAGTCCAGCAGCTCGAAGGGCGGCGCGGGCAGCCGGCCGTCCCGGTTCAGCCGCGACAGCGCGCTGTCCGGGCGATAGAGGCTGAGGATATCCTCCAGCCGGTCGATCTCGGCGAAGGCGCGGGCGGCGATGGCCCCGGCCCGGGGATGGTCGATCCGCAGCGAGGCCTGCGCCCCCATCGCCTGCCCGGTGCGAAGCTGCGGGACCGGCCGCGCAGCGACGGCGCCGGGCAAGGCGGCAAGGACGGCGGAAATCGCGATGAAGCGGCGGCGGGTGATCATGGCTCGGCTCCGGCGGGGCGCGCAAGGGCGCGCAGGCGTCGTTCGAAATCGGCATCCTCGTCGGCGCCGTGGTCATGGCCGTGGCCCATCTCGACCGGGGCCAGCACCATCTCGTCGGCGATCTCGTCCAGCACCAGCACCTGCCCGCCTTCCGCGGCGGCAAAGGCCAGCGCCGCGTCGCGGCTGCCGAAGGGCACCGTCTCGGGGGCGCCCATGCCGCCCTCGCGCGCCGAGCCCAGCACATAGAAGGCGTCCTGCGCCGCCAGCCAGTTGCCCTCGCCCGGCGCCTCCCATGTGGCGCCGGGGCGGCCCATGTCGTTGACATAGACGGCAAGGACCGGCGCCATCTGCTCGGGCGCGCGGAGATAGGCGATGGCGTCGCGGACCTGGCTGAAGAACAGCGGCATCCCCTCCATCCCCTGCAGATGGACCTGCGCCTTGGGTCCGGGATGTTCCAGCAGGTTCATCTGGCAGTAATGGCCAAGCGTCTCGGCCGACATGTCGCGGGGGCCGATGTCCTGCGCGACCTCCTGCCGGCAGGCGGCAAGGGCCAGCAGCAGGGCCAGCAGGATCGCGGGTTTCGGATGTCGGATCATCATGGTGTCACCTTGCGAAATGCCGCCCAGGCCAGCGCCATCGCCGCCAGCGGCCATGACAGGATCGAGCCCGCCGATTGCCACAGCGGCACCGATGCAGCCGCGCCCCCCACCCCGCCCGACGCCGCCCCGGCCTCGGCGGCGGACAGATTGAACAGCCGGAACGCATCGGCCGGGTTGGCCAGAAGCGCGGCGGGCAGGAAATCGGTGGTGAAGCGGCCGCCGTCATCGGCGACGATCAGCGCCAAGAGGCCCAGGTCGTAAAGCACCACCACCCCCAGCCACAGCCCGATCGCCAGCCCCGCCGCACCCGAGGGCCGGCGCGCCAGCGACGACAGCGCATAGCCCGCGCCCAGGAAGGTCGCGCCCAAAAGGACCGAGGACCAGACCAGCCGCCACAGCGCGGGCAGCCCCGCGACCGAGGCCGGATCGGTCCAGAACGCCGCCGCCCCGGCCGCGCCATAGCCAAGCGCCACCGCCAGGGCCAGGATCGCCAGATGCGCCAAGAGCTTGCCCAGCAGGATCTGCAGCCGCGAGACGGGATAGGTCAGCAAGAGGGGCAGCGTGCCGCGCTCGACCTCGCCGGCGATGGCGTCGAAGCTCATCAGCAGGGCCAAGAGCGGCACCAGGTAGACCGCCAGCGAGGTCAGCGAGGCCACCGTGACCGACAGCCGGTCGGCGCCGATATCGCCGGTCGGCGCGGCCCCGGCGGCGGCCAGGACCAGCGCGAACAGCACCATCAGCGAAGAGGCGATGGCGACCCAGCGGTTGCGGAAGGCGATGCGGAATTCGCTTGCGGCGGTGGCGAGGATGCGGGCGATCATTGACCGTCCCTCCGGCTGAAATGGCTGTAGATGTCCTCCAGGCTGGGCGGCACCAGGTCCAGGTCGGCGACCCGCGCCCCAAGCCCGGCGATCCGCGACAGCAGCGGCAGCTTCTGGTCCTGCCGGCAGGTCAGGTGCAGGATGCCGTCGCGCCCGGCGCGGGCCTCGGGCAGCGCCTCGGCCAGCGCGGCGGCCTCATCCCCGGCGGGCGTCACCCTGAGCGCCACCGGCAGCGCGGCCTGCTGGCGCAGGTCCGTCAGGCTGCCCTCTGCCACCAGCCGCCCGCCCGACAGGATCAGGATCAGGTCGTTGCGCGCCTCGACCTCGGTCAGCACATGCGAGGACAGCAGGATCGCGACCCCCTCGGCCGCCAGCCCGTCCAGCAGCGCATAGAAATCGCGGCGCGAGACCGGGTCGAGGCCCGAGGTCGGCTCGTCCAGCACCAGCAGGCGCGGCTTGCCGATCAGCGTCTGGGCCAGCCCGACGCGCTGGCGCATCCCCTTGGAATAGGTGCCGATCCGCCGCCCCGCCGCCTGCCCCAGCCCGACGCGGGCCAGCAGGTCCCCGGCGCCGGCCGGGTCCTGGCCGCGCAGGGCCAGATAGTGGCGGATCTGCTCGGCGCCGGTCAGGGCCGGATGGAAGGCCACGTTCTCGGGCAGATAGGCGACCTGCGCGCGGGCCGCGGCCGATCCGGGCGCGGCGCCGCAGACCGTGACCTTGCCGCCATCGAAGGGGATCAGGCCAAGCACGATCTTCATCAGCGTCGACTTGCCCGCACCGTTATGGCCCAGCAGCGCCACCCGCATGCCGGGCGCCAGCGACAGCGAGACGTCGGCCAATGCCTCTACGCCCCCGAAGCGCTTAGTGAGATGCGATATCTGCAGGGTCGAGGTCATCATGGGTTCCTTTGGTCCAGCGCCCGGCGACCACGGTTTCCCAGGTCTGGATTTCGGGCGGGACGGGGATGGTCAGCGGGCGCATCAGCGGCGCGGAATCGCGCACGCCGCCGGGCAGCGTCGCCGGGAAGTTCTGCTGGCTCCAGCGCACCAGCTGCACGGCGGGCGCGCCGGTCAGCAGGGCGGCGGCGGGCTGCGACCACAGGATCTGGTCCATCAGGTCGTTCGGGCGATAGGTGCTGTCGGCGATGCCGTCGCCGTTCAGATCGAAGGCGGGATGGTCGGACCAGTAGTTGCCGATGCCCTCGTGGCTCCATTCCATATGCCGCGTGCCGACATTCTTCACCTGTTCCCGGTTGCCGATGAAGGCGTTTCCGGTCAGCACGTTGCGTTCCGACCCGGCGGTGAAATGGATGCCGATGCCGCAGCCCTGGAAGCGGTTCTTCCAGATCAGGTTCTTGTGCGCGTTGTAGATGAACAGGCATTTCTTCGCGCCGCCGCGCACCAGGTTGCCGGTCACGTCGGCATTGTTGGCATAGTTCAGCATCAAGCCGTGTTCGCGGTCGCCCAGGCTGAGATTGTCCAGGATCCGGCCGCGGTCCGAGAACATGATGGCGAAGCCCAGATGGTTGCCGATGCTGACATTGCCGGAAACCTCGGTGTTGCGGGTATACATGAAATGCACCGCGAAACGCAGGTCGCGCATCACGTTGTCGCGGTAGAAGCTGTCGGCGCTGGCATTGGAGAAGATCCCGTCGCGCCCGTAGCGGATCCAGTTTCCCTGAAGCAATGTGCCGGGGCTGTTCCAGACATAGATGCCGTTGCCGCGCTCGTTCATGCGCGGATGGCGGGTGCCGGTGATCCGGTTGCCGATCACCTGCGCGTCGCGGCCGCCATGGATGTCGATGCCGTGCATGTTGCCGGTCAGGACCAGCCCCCGGATCCGCGCGCGGTCGGCGCCCTTCAGGATCTTGACCCCGGCATCCAGGTCGTTGTTGTCATGGCCGGATCCGGTGATGGAAAAACCTTCCAGAACCACGTCCGGCGCGTCGATGGTGATGACCGTGCCCTGCCCCATCCCGTCCACCACCGCCGCCTGGCCGCCCATGATGGTCAGCGGGCGGTCGATGGTGACGGGCCCCGGATGGGTCCCGTCGGCAAGGACCAGCACGTCGCCGGGCGCGGCGCCGGCGACCGCCGCCGCAAGCCCGCCCTGCCGCGGCGCGACCACATGCTGTTCGGCCGCAAGCGGCAGGGCGAACAGCAGGCCAAGAAGCAGGGCGGGCAGGCGCATGGTCAGGCCGCCTTCGGTTCGACGAACATCCGGCCGCGCATCTCCATGTGCAGCGCGTGGCAGAACCACTGGCAGTAATACCAGTAGACGCCGGGATTGGCCGCGACGAAGGTGATCGAGGCGGTCTGCTGCGGCCCGACCTCCATCGCGACGCCGTGATTGCCCATGGTGAAGCCGTGGGTCAGGTCGTCGATCTCGTCCAGGTTGGTGACGATCACCGTGACCTCGTCGCCCTCCTGCACGGTGAAGCTCTCGATCGAGAAGCTGGGCGCCACGCTGGACATGTAGACCCGCACCTTGTTGCCGTCGCGGATCACCTCTTCGGTCCAGTTGTCGATGTCGACGCCGTCCGCCTCGGCCTGCGCGCGGGTCTCGGCCCACATCGGGTCGTCGCGGTCCCAGACCGACTTGATGCCCGACAGGATCGAGGGGTGGACGGCGATGGCGTCATGCGGCTCGGCGAAGGTCGGGCCGTCATGGACCAGCACCATCTTGTCGCCCGAGATGTCGATCAGCTGGTCGTTCTCCGGCTTCAGCGGCCCGACATTCAGGAAGCGGTCCTTCGAGAACTTGCACAGGCAGACCAGCCAGTCGTTGGTGGCGTCCAGCGTCTCGCCCATCACCGTCTTCAGGTGGCCGGGCTGGTAATGCACGTCGATCTTGTCCTTGATCGGATCGACATTCTCGCCGGCATAGGCGCGGATCGCGTCCTCGATGTTCCACTTGACCACCTGGCTGTCCAGAAACAGCGAGGTATAGGCATTGCCGCGCCCGTCGAAGGCGGTGTGCAGGGGGCCCAGGCCCAGCTCGGGCTCGGCCACCACGGCGCTGCGCGGATCGGCGTCCTCATCGAAGATCGCGTCGAATTTCGTCACGTCCAGCACGGTGACGGTCGGCGACAGCTTGCCCGCGACGCACAGGTGGCGCCGGTCGGGCGCCATGTTGCAGCCATGCGGGTTGTTGGCGATGGGGATGTAGCGGGTCAGCTGGCTGTTCGCCTCTTTCCGGCCGTCCAGAACCTTGACGCCGTTGACCTCCTGATAATTCCCGGCCTCGATCGCCTTTTCGATCTCGGCGATGTTGAAGACGACGACATGGTCCATCTCGGCCTCGGTCATCTCGGCCAGGGTCATGCCCATTTCCGAGTTGTAGCTGGTCGAGAAGGCCCATTTGCCCTCGTAATCGGCATCGCAATTGTCCAGGTTGCCCGAGACCATCACCTGCCAGGCGACCTGCCATTCATCGGCGTCGATGGCGGTGAAGATGTTCACATAGGTCGACACGTCGTCCATGGTCGTGCCGTCGTTGATCAGCGGCGCCTCGTCCTCGCCGTTGCAGAACACATAGTTGCTGCGCGGCCATTTCTGCGGGCGCAAGCCGTGGATGCTCTTGGCATTGGGGATTTCCAGGATGGCGTCGCATTTCATCACGTCGGCCCGCACCCGCGCCGCGCGGGTATTGGCCTTGTCGTTCATGAACAGATAGCGGCCGTCATATTTCCCTTCGGTGAAGGACATGTGGACGTGGTGCAGATCGCCATTGTCGTGGATGCGCCTGCCATTGGCGGCAAGATGCTTCCGCGTCCGCTCGGTCATCGTCCGTTCGTGGATGCGGATCGATTCATTGGTGTGGCCCCAGCCGGTGGCCGAGCAGCGGTTGAAGACCGGCACCCGCAGCAGCTCTCGCATCGAGGGGATGCCGAGGATGCGCAGCTCTCCGGTCTGGCCCGAGGACCAGAAGCCGTAATAGTCGTCCAGCTGGCCGGGCGCGACGGCGCCGTCGGCCCCCGCCGCACGGGCCGCGCCGGTGGCGGCCGCGGTCGCGACACCGGCCGCGCCCAGACCCAGCGCCGCCGGGCCAAGCGCCAGCCTGCCGCCAAGCGCGCTGGCCGCGACCGCGCCGCTTGCCGTGGCGCCCAGCATGGCGCGACGGCTGAGACCCTTGTTCTGCTTCGATTCCATGACCGAACTCCTCTTGGTTAATGCTTCATGCGCGGCGCGGCATTGGGATGGCCGGCGGGCACCGGACCCAGTTTCGGGCCCAATTTTGGCGCCGGGCTTGCGGCGGCCTTTTCGCGCCGTTTCAGTTGTCTGATGACGACCGGACAGGTGGTCTCGGATTGATACAGCACCTGGCAATGCAGGCAGTTGATGCATTCGTTCGCGTTGATCTCGCCGGTCGGGTGGATCGACTGCACCGGGCATTGGTGCGCGCAGGTCTGGCAGGGATTGCCGCATTCGTGATAGCGCTTCAGCCAGTCGAACATCCGCATCCGCGCCGGGATCGCCAGGGCCGCGCCAAGCGGGCACAGATAGCGGCAATAGAACCGTTCGACGAACAGCCCGGCGATCAGCAGCGCCGCCGCATAGGCCACGAAGGGCCAGGCGCGGACGAAGTTCAGGATGATCGCGGTCTTGAAGGGCTCGACCTCGGCCAGATGCTCGGCCCTCTCGATGCTCATCAGCGAGACGCCGAAGAGGCCCAGGAAGATCATGTACTTGACCGGCCACAACCGCTCGTGCAGGCCCCATGGCAGGGTCCATTGCGGCACCCGCAGCTTGCGGGCGATCTGGTTGGTCAGTTCCTGCAGCGCGCCGAAGGGGCACAGCCAGCCGCAATAGGCGCCCCGGCCCCAGAACAGCAGCGCGGCGGCCACGGCGAACCACAGGATGAAGGTCAGCGGGTCCAGCAGGAAGGCCTGCCAGCTGAAGCCGGTCACAAGGCTTCCGAACAGCGCCATCAGGTTCACCACCGACAGCTGCGCATTCGCATACCAGCCCAAGAAAACCAGCGTGACCGTCAGGAAGCCCATGCGGAAGGCATAGAAGGCGCGCTCGTTCCTGACCGCGAAATGCTGGAAGAAGAACACCCCGGTCAGCACCGCCAGCATCGCCGCCAGCCCGGCGATCTTCGGCGTGGAATCGGCCCAGATCCGCCGCCACAGTTCCGATTGCGCGGCGCTTTCGTCGCGCTCGGCGATGGCGACGGCCTCGGCCGGCGGGGCGGCGGGGGCCACGGCGCGCAGATATTGCGGCGGCAGCCGATAGCCCAGGTCGAAGGTCTGGAAGACCTTCTCGATCGGCCCGACCTCGCGCTGCACCAGCAGCTGGATGCGGAACGGCCTGGCCGGGTCGAAACCGGCATCGGCGGGGATGCGGAACAGGTCCATCTCGGTGAATTCGGGCGCGCCATCGGCGCCGATCCCGCCCAGGCGGCGGTGGTCGCGGTCGCGGAACCGCACCGAGACATCGTCCTGGATCAGCACGATCCGGTCGAAGATGCCGCCGCGCACATAGCCCGAGCCCTTGAAGCTGTAGAGCCCGCGCCCCATCAGCGCGACCGCATGTTCGCCCTCGGCCAGCCAGCCCTGCAGGTTGGCGTGATCGGCGGCGTGCATCAGCGCCCGGCCGATGGCGGGCACCGAGACCAGCGCGGCCTGCATCTCGATGAAGGTGGTCTCGGGCGGCTGGCGCAGGGCGCGCGCGGCGGCGCGGGCGTCGGGATGGGCGGCGAAGGCGGCGTTGATCTGGCCCACGTCCAGCGACAGGCGGCGCAGCGTGCCGTCGCCCTCCATTCCCATCCAGTCGGCATGCGCTTCGGCCTCGGGGTCGATCTCGAATTGCGGGCCGGTATCGGCGATCTCGGGGCGCAGCCCGCCAAGGCCAAGCGCGCGGGCCACCCGCAGGCCGGAACGGATGATCGAATCGTCGATCACCATCACCGTCACCGTCGCGCCCGAGATGATGTCCACGTCATGCCCGGTCCCGCCCGAACGCGCCTCGGCCACCAGGTCGAGGCCCGCGTAACCCTCGACCACCGCCTTCATCCGGGCCTCGGGGATGCCGATCAGCACGATCGGCTCGGAATGCTTGACCAGCCGCACCCCGACCACCCGCGCATCCTTGTCCACCGCCACCAGCGTATGGATCGGCTTGCCGGAATAGCCGGTCGTGCCGACGAAATCCGAGGTCACGAAGGCCCAGGCGACGGTCTCGGCGCCCTTCAGCACCGGGGCCACCGCCAGGTCCTCGCGGATCGGGCCGAAGGCGTCGGCGCCGGGGACCAGATCCGCGGCCGTCTCGGAGGGCAGCAGCGTCTCCAGCACCGTCTGCGCCGCGACCGGCGTGGCCAACGCGGCGCTCAGCAGCACGAGGACGGCCAGCAGCCAGCAAAGCATCGGCCGGGCGGCGGCGCGGGTCCTGATCGGACGGGGATGGCCAGGGCGTGTCATGGCCCCGGTCTAGGCCGACGCGCCCCGCGCGATCTTTGCGGCCCGACAAACAAGCGCGTTTTCTTTTCCGCGATCCGCCGGCGGCGGAATTTGTCCCGGCGCAAAGACCGCAGGCGGCGCGGCCCACATGTTCGGGAAAACCGACGAGAGCATCCCATGCCCGGAAAGCACCTTGCCCGCTGGACGCTGAGCTGGTTCGCCAGTGCGCTGCTGTGCCTTGTGCTGGCGCTGGCGCTGGCATTGGTCGCCGCGCCCGCGCCCGGCGAATGGCGGCGGGGCGTCGGGCTGGCGCTGCTGCACCTGGCGGCGATCGGCTGGCTGAGCCAGGCCATGATCGGCGCGCTGATCCAGTTCCTGCCGGTCCTTCTGGCGCGACCGCTGCTGTGGCCCGGACTGTCGCTGGCCGCGCTGCTGCTGACCGGGCCGGGGGCGGGTCTGCTGGCCCTGGGCTTCCTGGGGCTGGAGGGCTGGCCGCCCGGCCTGACGCTGCTGGCTGTCGCGCCGCTTCCGCTGGGGCTGGCCTTCCTGCTGGTCATGACGCTGGCCGCCGGCCCGCTGGTCGCGGCGCGGGGCTGGCGGGATGCGACCGGACGCATGGTGATCCTGGCGCTGGTGGCGCTGGGGCTGGCCTGGCTTGGCGGCGCGGGCATGGCGCGGATGCTGGCCGGGGCCGGTGGTTTCACCCTGCCCGCCGACCTGCTGCCCTTCCATGTCACCCTCGGCGCGGCGGGCTGGCTGGGGCTGGCCGCCATGGGCGTCAGCTATCGGCTGTTCGCGATGTTCCTGCTGGCACCCGATCCCACCGGGCCGCTGCGCCCCGCCACCGCGCTGCTGGCCCTGCTGATGATCGCAGCGCTGGCCCTGGGCATGGCACGAGGCGCGGCTGGGGGCGCGGCATCCCCCGCCCTGGCCGCGATGGCCGCCGCCGCTGCCGTGGCGCTTCTGTATCTGGCCGATCTGTCGCGCCTGTGGCGCAGCCGCAACCGCCCGCGGCCCGAGGTGAACATGCGCATGAGCCGGCCCTCGCTGTGCTTTCTGGCGCTGGCGGCCGGGCTGGCGCCCTTCGCCATCCGACAGGGCGGCGCGCTGGCCGAGGCGGCGGTCTTCGCCGCGCTGATCGGCTGGCTGTCCACGCTGACGCTGGCGCAGATGGTCAAGATCGTCAGCTTCCTGACCTGGATCCAGATCTTCGCCCCGCGCATCGGCCGCGGCCCCCTGCCGCTGGTGCAGGACCTGGTCGATGAGCCGGCGGCGCGGCGCTGGCTGCTTCTGTGGTTGGCGGGGGCGGCGCTGGGAACGCTGGCGCTGCTGGCGGGTCAGCCCGCCGCGTTCCGCGCCGCCATCGCCTGCCTGCTGATCGCCGCGCTTGGCCTTCTGCGCCTGCTCTGGCAGATTCGCAGGCTGGCACGGCTGGCCCCCGGCCGGCATCCCGGCCCCCTGCCGCCGCTTTTCCTTCCCCCTCAGACGAAGGCCCAGCCATGAACATGACCACCGATCCGATCCGGGAACTGGATGTCCGCCCGATGCTGGCGGCGGGCGAGGAGCCCTTCGCCGCCATCATGGCCGCCGTCAAGGCCCTGCCGCCCGGCACCGCGCTGCGCCTGATCGCGCCCTTCCGGCCCACGCCGCTGTTCAGCGTGATGGCGCGCATGGGATTTGCCGCCGCGCCCGCGCAGCGACCGGATGGCGACTGGGAGGTGCTGTTCACCCCCGCGCCGCTTGCCCCGCCCGAGCCCGGCCTGGCCCCCGGCAGCGCCCCCGAAGCGATGTTCTGGCCCGATCCGCTGCAGTCGCTGGACCTGACCGGCCTGACCCCGCCCCAGCCGATGCTGCGCATCCTCGATGCGCTGGCGGGGATGGCGCCGGGCCAGGTGCTGTTCGCGCTGCTGGACCGCGAGCCGCTGCTGCTGTTTCCCGAACTGACCCAGCGGGGCCATGAATGGGCCGGCAACCACACCTCTGACGGCGCCAGCTACCGGCTGCTGGTGCGATGCGGGGATACGGAATGACCGGCGCCGCACCGGACAGGCTGGCCGAGGTCCGGGCGGCGCTGGCCACGGTCATCGACCCCGAGACCGGCCACGACCTGGTGGCGATGGGCATGATCTATGCCGTCGAGCTGGAGGGCGATCTGCTCCGCGTGACCATGACCACGACGATCCGCGGCTGCCCCATGGCCGAATTGCTGCGCGCGGGCGCCGAGGCCGCGTTGGCCGGGCTGCCGGGAATCGCGCGGGCCGAGGTCCGCCTGACCTGGGACCCGCCCTGGACCCCGGCGCGGATCGGCGCGGGCATCGGGCTCTAGGCCGGGGCGGCGGGCGGTTGCCGATGCGCGGCCGCTTGGCCCTTCCAAACCCCGGCATTCGCGGGCATCAAGGGGGCGGCAACATCAAGAGGCTTCCGCGTGGCGGTCGACATCACCCTGCTGCAGAAACTGCCGCTGTTCCGGCAGCTGGACGGGCCCGTGCTGTCCCGGCTGACGGCCCGCGCGACGACGCGGCGCATCCCGCGCGGCGCCTCGGTCTTCGAACAGGGCGGCAAGGCCTCCAGCTTCTATCTGCTGCTGGAAGGGCGGCTGAAGGTCACGCAGGTCACGGCGGACGGCCAGCAGGTCATGGTGCGCGTGGTCCATCCGGGCGATCTGTTCGGCTTCGCCCGCGCGCTGAACCGCCCCGACTATCCCGGCACCGCCCGCGCGGCGGTGGACAGCCTGGTGATCGGCTGGCCCATGTCCGACTGGGACGCGCTGGTCGAGACCAATCCCCGCCTGGCCATCAACGCGATGCAGACCATCGGCCAGCGCCTGGACGAGGCCCATACCCGCCTGCGCGAGATGTCCACCGAAGAGGTCGAGCGCCGCGTCGCCCATGCCGTGCTGCGCCTTGCCCAGCAGGCCGGGCGGCCCGAGGGCGAAGGGGTGCGCATCGATTTCCCGATCTCGCGCCAGGACATCGCCGAGATGACCGGCACCACGCTGCATACCGTCTCGCGGATCATGTCGGGATGGGAGGGCCGGGGGCTGGTCCGCGGCGGCCGCCAGCGGCTGACCCTGATCGATGCGCCGGGGCTGCGACAAATTGCCGATCCCGAATCGTGAAATTCGCGGCGGCTGTTTGACATCGCGCAAATTGCCGGGCGCCGCGACGGGATAGACAGGCGCCACCGGGGCCCCGATGGCCCCGTCAAAAGGAGCGCATGATGACCCCCCGAAACTTCTTCCTCGCCACCGCCATGGCCGCCCTGACCGGCCTTGCCGCCCTGCCCGCGCTGGCCGCCGAGCATGAGGTGCAGATGCTGAACCGCGGCGAGGCCGGCCCCATGGTCTTCGAACCCGCCTTCATCCGCGCCGAGCCGGGCGACGTGATCCGCTTCCTGCCCACCGACAAGAGCCACAATGTCGAGTCGATCAAGGAAATCCTGCCCGAGGGCGTCGAGGTCTTCAAAAGCCGGATCAACGACGCCTTCGACCTGACCGTGACCGAGGCCGGGCTCTATGGCGTGAAATGCACGCCGCATCTGGGCATGGGCATGGTGGCGCTGATCCAGGTGGGCGAAGGTCCGTTCGATCTGGAAACCGCCCAGACCGTGAAGCTGCCGAAGAAGGCGCGCGAGCGGCTGGACGAGGCGATCGCCCAGGTGAACTGAGGCGCGATCGGGGCGGCGGCCGTTCCCGGCGCCGTCCCCCTCTCCTCTTCCCGAAAGGCCCATCCCGATGTCCGCAGCCCTCAACCCGCTGCAGCGCAGCATCGCCTGCCGGTCGCGCCTGCTGGCCACCATGCCCGAGGACCTGCGCGCCGCGCTGCTGGACCGCGCCCGCATCAGCCGCCATATGCGCGGCGACGCGGTCTTCCGCCAGGGCGATGCCGCCTCGGCGATCCATATCGTGGCTGAGGGCTGGGTGAAGCTTTACCGCCTGACGCCCAACGGCACCGAGGCGGTGGTCGGCGTGATGACCCGCGGGCAGAGCTTCGGCGAACCCATCGCCCTGCGCCGCGCCGCCTATCCGGTCTCGGCCGAGGCGGTGACCGAGGCCACGCTGATCGCCCTGCCCGGCGCGGCGATCCTTGCCCATCTGGCCGACCGGCCCGAGGCGGCGATCTCGATCCTGTCGGCGACCCTGCTGCATCTGCAGGGCCTGGTCGAGCAGATCGAGCAGCTGAAGGCCCGGTCGGGGTCGCAGCGCGTGGCCGAATTCCTGCTGGACCTGTGCCCGCCGGGGGCCGAAAGCGCCACCGTCACCCTGCCCTATGACAAGGTGCTGATCGCCGGGCGGCTGGGCATGAAGCCCGAAAGCCTCAGCCGCGCCTTCGCCCGGCTGCGCGACCATGGCGTGCGCGTGCAGCAGGCCAGCGCGACCATCGCCTCGGTCGGGGCGCTGCGCCGGCTGGCCCATGCCGATCCGGC
Source organism: Paracoccus sigandri (assembly GCF_003709565.1). Taxonomy (GTDB): domain Bacteria; phylum Pseudomonadota; class Alphaproteobacteria; order Rhodobacterales; family Rhodobacteraceae; genus Paracoccus; species Paracoccus siganidrum. Next base: position 93,542 of record NZ_QNRC01000010.1, read on the forward strand.
GGATGCCTGGGCGCGCACGCCGTAAGCCGAAAGGCCGCATCACGCCACCAGGTGGCGATAGATGTCGGGCAGCGCGGCGGTCAGCCGGTCCGGGTCGCGGATCACCGAAAATCCGCCCTGCCCGAAGATGCGCGGGAACCAGACCTGGCCGCCTTGGTCGATGGTGATGCCATGGACCGCATGGCCCGCCCGCCGCGCCTCGCGCACGGCCATGGCGCTGTCCTCGATCCCGTGGCGGCCCTCGTAATGGTCCAGGTCATTGGGCTTGCCGTCGGTGATGACCAGCAGCAGCCGCCGCGCCCGCGCCTGTTCCGCCAGCCCGGCCGAGGCATGGCGCATCGCCGCGCCAAGCCGGGTATAGAAGCCGGGGCGCAGCGCGTGGATGCGGCCCTCGACGGCGGCGCCCATCGGCTCGTCGAAGCGCTTGCAGCCATGGATCCAGACCCGGTCGCGGCGCAGCGAGGAAAAGCCGTCGATGGCGAAGCGGTCGCCGCAGGCATGCAGGCCCCAGGCCAGCGCGGTCAGCGCCTCGCGGGCGATCTCGATCACCGGGCGGCCGGTGACGGCGGATTCGGTGGACCGCGACACGTCCAGCAGGATCGAGACCGCCAGGTCGCGCTGTTCGTGCCGCGCCTGCCGCCAGATCCGGTGGCTGCCCTGGCCCATGGCGCGCAGATCGGTCAGCGCGCGCAGCGTGGCATCGAGGTCCAGCTCGTCGCCGTCGGGCTGGGCGTGGCGGATCACGCGGGCCGGGCGCAAAGCCTCGAACTGGCGGCGCACGGCGCGGATGCGTCGGCGGGCGGCGGGATCGAGGCCGGGCGCGCCGGGCGGGGCCGCGACCGGGGCGGCCAGCACCCGGCAATGATCGGGCAGCCATGTGCGGCGGCGCGAGTCCCATTCGGGATAGGTGAAGGCGCCCGCGATCCGTTCGCGGTCCACGTCCTCGGGGGCAAGGTCCAGATGCAGCTTTAGCTTCGTCGCCGGCGCCTTCGAGATCTGGCCAAGCGCGATCTCCTCGTGGTCTTCGGCGGCCTTGCGGGCATTCTCGGTGTCGTCGTCCTCGACCCGGCGATTGACGTTCAGCGCCTCGGCCCAGGACAGCATCGCCTCGAACTTGTAGAGGATCAGGCTGTCCTTGCGCTCGACCTGATCGGCCCGCATCCGCCGCGCCCGCCGCATCGCGGCATCGGTGCCTTCCTCGGGGGTGCCGTCGGTTGCGATGTTCGCGACTTCCGTGGCGAAGGACGCAGCCGGCCCGCGCAGATCCGGCCACAGCGGCACCGGCAGCGCGGCGCGATAGCCGCGCGGCGCGCGCCAATGGTCGGGGATATGGTCCAGCGCGCGGACCAGCGCCGGATCGGCGGCACCGGGATCGCCCAGCAGGTGGCGGATCAGCGCCTCGACCTGCGCCTCGGTGCCCGGCAGGCGGGGCCGCCGGCGCAGCGCCAGATGGGCCGAGGCAAGCCGCCGCCACAGCGACGCCAGCCCCGGCGCGGCGGCCAGCGTGGCGCGGATCATCGCCCGGCCCGCCGCGATATCGGCCAGGTCGGCGCGGAAGGGATCGGCCTCCGGGTGCCGGTCGGGGGCATGGGCCGCCGTGGCCGCCAGCCACAGATAGAGGTCCCCGTTCAGCGCGGGATCGGGAAAGACGGCCAGTTGCGCGGGCAGGCGCAGCGCCTCGCCGTCGAAAGCGGCGCGGGCGATGCGTTCGGCGGGCGTGGCCAGGCGGCGCAGGAAGGACAGCCGGTGGCGGCTTTCCTGATCGGCGACGGGTTTCAACTCTACCGCCGGATCGCCGCCAAGCCCGCGAAACATCAGCCCGATGCGCGGGCGCATCGCGTCGAAGGCCACCCCGGCCTCGGGAAAGCGGGCGGGCGGGTCGAAGCGGCTGGCCAGCCCGTGCCAGATCTTGCCGACGGTTTCCTCGGGCTCCCATGGGGCAAGCTCGGCCATGGTGCTAGCCCGCCAGCGCCGCGACCAGGTCCAGCAGGCCCGCGCGGATCTCGGGATCGTCGGTCAGGGGCTCGATCATGGCGATGCGCACCGCCCGGTCGAAGCCCATGCCGCCCGCGATCAGCACCGCCGCATAGACCACCAGCCGGGTCGAGACCCCTTCCTCCAGGTCCTGTCCCTTCAGCGCCCGCAGCTTGCCCGCGATCCGCACCAGCAGCGTCGCGCGGCTTTCGTCGATCCCGCTTTCGCGCATCACCACCGGCACCTCATGCGCCGGGGCGGGGAAGCCCAGGTCGACCGACAGGAACCGCTGCCGGGTCGAGGGCTTCAGCGTCTTCAGGATGTTCTGATAGCCGGGGTTGTAGCTGGCGACCAGCATGAAGCCGGGGCCGGCATGAAGCTCTTCTCCGGTGCGGTCGATGGGCAGGATGCGGCGGTCGTCGGTCAGGGGGTGCAGCACGACGGCAACGTCCTTGCGGGCCTCGACCACCTCGTCCAGATAGCAGATCGCGCCCTCGCGCACGGCGCGGGTCAGCGGCCCGTCGACCCAGACGGTTTCGCCGCCCTTCAGCAGATAGCGGCCGATCAGGTCGGCGGCGGACAGGTCGTCATGGCAGGCCACCGTATGAAGCGGCCGGCCGATGCGGGCCGCCATATGGGCCACGAAGCGGGTCTTGCCGCAGCCGGTCGGGCCTTTCAGCAACAGCGGCAGGTGGCTGGCATGAGCGGCGGCGAAGATGTCGCATTCGTCGCCCTGCGGCAGGTAGAATGGGGCGTCATGGCCGAAGGCTTGTCCGTCCATGGCCGTCACTCCGCCGGCGCGCGGATCGCCGGGCCGGGGGCGATCACCTCTCGGCGCGGGACCAGCGCGGCATAGATGAAGAGCAGCGCCCCCAGCACCACCGCCACGCCCGAGCCGAGGCGCATCCAGTAGAACAGCACGATCTCGTCCTGCACCTCCATGTAATACATGCCCATGACGCGCTGCAGATGGGTCTGGATGGTGCCCGCGAAGGTCAGCACGAAGGTCATGAAGACCATCCCCGAGGACATCAGCCAGAAGGCCGCCATGTTCAGCACCTGGTTATAGGGATCGCGCCCCTTCAGGATCGGCAGGGCATAGGTGAACAACGCCAGGTTCAGGCAGACATAGGCGCCGTAGAAGGCCAGGTGCCCATGCGCCGCCGTGACCTGCGTGCCGTGGGTGTAATAGTTCACCCCGTGCAGCGTGTGCAGGAAGCCCCAGACCCCGGCGCCGAAGAAGGCCAGCACCGCGCAGCCAAGCGACCACAGCAGCGCCGCCTTGTTCGGATGGTTGCGCCGCCCCTTCCAGACCATCACGAAGGCGAAGGCCATCATGGCGAAGAACGGCACCACCTCGAAGGTCGAGAAGATCGAGCCGATCCATTGCCAATAGGCCGGCAGGCCGATCCAGTAATAGTGGTGCCCGGTGCCCAGGATGCCGGAAAACAGCGCCGTGGCGACGATGACATAGAGCCATTTCTCGACCACCTCGCGGTCGACGCCGGTCAGCTTCAGCATCAGATAGCCCAGGATCGAGGCCATGATCAGTTCCCACACGCCCTCGACCCACAGATGGACGACGTTCCACCAGTATTGCTTGTCCAGCGCCAGGTTCGGCGGGTTGTAGAAGGCGAACAGGAACAGCAGCGCCAGCCCCCACAGCCCGATCAGCAGCACGGTCGAGATCGTGGTCTTGCGCCCCTTCAGCACCGTCATCGAGACGTTCCACAGGAAGATCAGCGCCGCCACGACGATGCCGATCTTGACCCAGGTGGGCTGTTCCAGGAATTCGCGGCCCTGCCGGCCCAGCAGGAAATTGCCCTCGAACAGGTTGAACAGATAGGTGACCACGACGCCAAGCGTGCCGACCACCAGGATCGCCAATTGCACATAGGCCAGCGGCACCGAATGGATCTCGCGCTCGGCCTCTTCGGGGATCAGGAAATAGGCGGCACCGAAGAAGCCGGTCAGCAGCCAGACGATCAGCGAATTGGTGTGCAGCATCCGCGCGACGCTGAAGGGCAGGATCTCGGACAGGAAATTCGGCTGGACATAGATATAGCCCAGGACCAGCCCCATCGAGACCTGCACGGCGAACAGTCCCAGCGCCACGTAGATATAGGCCAGCGCGACGCGTTGAGATGCGTATTTCATGGTTCTCTCCTCAGCCGGCGTCATTGGGCGGCCAGCCCTGCGTGTTGATGCGGCTTGTCCAGATCAGGAAATCCGACAGGGCGCGCATGTCCGCGTCCTCCAGGTGGAATTGCGGCATCTGGCGGCGGCCCTCGATGCCGGTGGGCTGCGCCTCCATCCAGCCCTTCAGCACCTCGAAGGCGGTGTCGGGATCGTCCTGCACGCCCCAGCGGACCATGACATTGCCCAGCTCGGGGGCGAAATAGGCGCCCTCGCCCAGGATCGAATGACAGTTCACGCAGGCCTTGGCTTCCCAGACATGCTTGCCGCGCGCGACGCTGTCGGTCAGGCCCGCGCGGTCGGTCGAGACGTTCACGATATACCAGTGCCCATGTGCGAACAGGGCAACGAAGACGAGGATGAAGAACAGGGACCCGCCGTAGAAGATGTTCCGGGCCCTGCTCTTGGTCAGAACTTCGCGCATGGCGGATGACCCTTGTGGCAAGTGGCTGTCCCCAAGGGTCTGGCCCCGAAGCCCCGCCGCCGCCTTAACGAAAGTCAAGGATGGCGGATTTTCGGCGCGCCATGCTGCGGCATCGGATGGGAAGGGAATGGGCGATGCGGCAGGGTTGGCCGGTCTGGAAGCTTGCGCTGCTGCTCTATGTCTTCGTGGCGGCGGCGGTGGCGATCAACCTGTTCCTGCTGGGGCTGCTGGTGCGCTATGCCGGAGGCCCCGCCATCGCGCCGGTCCCGGCGCTGATCGCCGCCCTGCCGCTTGGCCTGCCCGCCACCTGGGCCGCCGCGCGCTGGGTGCGCGGCCTGCTGGACGAGGCGGCATCATAGGCTGTCCCTGCACGGCAAGGGGCGACGGTTTCCCGCCGCCCCTGCCTTGTCGCGGATCGGTTCGGGGCCTATTCGGCCGCCGCCCGCGCCTGTTCCAGCCAGCCGTCCACGGCCTCGCGATTGTCGGCGATCCATGCCGCGGCCTGCGCCTCGATATCGGTATCGCCGGCATTCATGGCGGCGTTCTGGGCGAAGATGTCGGTCAGCGGGATCTCGGCCGCTTCCAGCAGCGCGCGCACGGCCGGATTGTCGTTCAGGAACTCGCTGTTGACCACCGGCACGATGTCATTGGCCGGGAAGCCCAGCCGGCAGGGATCGTTCACGCAGCCCTCGACCCCTTCGCGGGTGGCGGCATCGGCCAGTTCCATCAGGTCGCCGGGCAGGTCGACCTCGGGCACCTCGATCCAGACCACGTCCTCGCCGGGGACCAGCTCGTTCACCGTCCAGTTCGGCGTCCAGGTATAGAAGAAGATCGAATCGCCGCCCTGATAGGCCGCGACCGCATCCGCCATCGAGGCCGCATAGCCCGCCTTGATCGGGTTCACATGGTCGCGCAGCTCGTAGGCGTCCAGGTGATGCTCGATATTGACCTCGCAGCCCCAGCCGGGCGGACAGGCCACCAGATCTGCCTTGCCGTCGCCGTCGCGGTCGAAGGCCTCTTTCACGTCGTCGCGCTGGAAATCGGCCAGCGAGGTGATCTCCAGCCGCTCGGCCGTGGCCTTGTCGACCAGATAGCCCTCCAGCGCGCCGCCGCGCGCCACCGCGCCGACGATCTCGGCCCCGGATTCGAAGGCCGGGCGATAGGTGTTGTGCAGCGGGAACCAGCCGTCCACCCACATTGTCACGTCACCGTAGGCGACGGATTCGTAGAAGGCCGGATTGTCCAGCGTCATGGTGGGAGCCATGTCATAGCCCAGTTCGGCCAGCAGCTGGCGATAGATTTCGGTGTGGAACCAGCCGGTATCCCAGGTCGGCTGGGCCATGGTGACGGTCTTGCCCGCGCCGGGCTGGTCCTGCGCCATCGCGGCCGGGGCGCCCGCCATCACGGCGCCCGAGATCATGGCGATCGTGCCAAGGGCGGTAAGGGTTCTTCCGAGACGGAACATCATCCTGGTCTCCTCCATGTGCTGAATTCCGGATGGACGGGCCGGAAGGCCCGCCCGGTGAGACGGACAGGTTCAACCTGCCTTCTTGGTTTCGGCGGCGGCAGAGCTGCCGCGCAGCCGAAAGAGGTTCGCAAGCGCCTGGCCCAGCGACAGCTTGCCGACATTGGTGCGCTCGGCCAGGCCCTGGGTGATCCGGTCCAGGACGATGGCCAGGATGACGATGCCCACGCCGCCCGCGGTCGCGCCGCCGACATCCAGCCGCCCCAGCCCGGTATTCACCACCAGCCCCAGCCCGCCCGCGCCGATCAGCGCGGCGATGACCACCATCGACAGCGCCAGCATCAGCGTCTGGTTCAGCCCGGCCATGATCGTGCGCAGCGCCAGCGGCAGCTGCAGGTCCCACAGCATCTGCCAGCCGGTCGAGCCGAAGGCCTCGGCCGCCTCGATCAGGTCGCCGCGCACGTTGCGGATGCCCAGGTTGGTCAGCCGCACGACCGGGGGCAGCGCGAAGACGATGGTCGCGATGATCCCCGGCGCCATGCCGACGCCGAACAGCATGACGATGGGCACCAGGTAGACGAAGGACGGGATCGTCTGCATGATGTCCAGGACCGGCCGCATGATCCGCCAGACCGTGTCCGAGCGGGCCGCCAGGATCCCGGCGGGAATGCCCATCACCGCGCAGAACAGGACCGAGGTGACGATCATCGCCAGCGTCGTCATGGTGTCGTTCCACAGCCCGATCATGTCGATGAAGGCAAAGCCCAGCAGGGTGAAGATCGCCATGCCGCGCCCGGCCGTCTTCCAGGCGGCGGCGGCGAAGGCGGCGGTCATCACGATCATCGGGACGAAGCGGAAGAACGTGTCCAGCCAGCCCAGCACCGTGCTGATCGGCACCTGCGCGGCGCGGAAGGTCGGGCGGAAGTTCGGCACCAGCCAGCCGCGCACGAAGGCATTGACCCAATCGTCGAAGGGCAGGGTTGCAAGGTCAGCGGGGCTGATCATCGGTCTCCTCCGTGATGGGCGCGGGGGCGGCGGCATCGGCGGGGGCGGCATCGCCGGACAGGTGGGCCAGCACGTCGCCCGGCTGGACCACGGCCAGCAGCCGGTCGCGATCGTCCGTCACCGCGATCGGCAGCCCCGCCCCGGCCGGACCATAGAGGTCATGCAGGCTGGTCCCGGCGCTGGCCGTGGGGAATTCGGTGATCATCGCCTGTTGCAGGGTGGTGGGCGCCGCACCGCCCTCCAGCTCCGAGGCGGCGAGGTCGCGATAGGTGACGACGCCCGCCACGCGCTCGCCCTCCATGACGTAAAGCGCATGGGCGCCGCCCTGTTCCATGATGCGCAGCGCGTCACGCACGCTGGTGCCCTGCAGCGGGATCGTCACCGGCGCGCTGCAGACATCGTCGGCGGTGAACACCCGCCCGCGGTCGATATCGGCGACGAAGGCGGCGACATAGTCGTCGGCGGGCGCGGTGACGATTTCCTGCGCGGTGCCGGTCTGGACGATGCGGCCGTCCTTCATGATGGCGATGCGGCCGCCCAGCAGCAGCGCCTCGTTCAGGTCGTGGGTGATGAAGACGATGGTCTTCTTCAGCGTCTTCTGCAGGTTCAGCAGCTCCATCTGCATCTCGCGCCGGATCAGCGGGTCCAGGGCGCCGAAGGGCTCGTCCATCAGCAGGATGTCGGGTTCGGCCGCCAGCCCGCGCGCCAGGCCGACGCGCTGCTGCATCCCCCCCGACAGGTCCGAGGGCAGGCTGTCCGCCCAGGGCGCCAGCCCGACCTGTTCCAGCACCTCCAGCGCGCGGGCGCGGCGCTGCGCCGGGGGCACGCCGCGCACCTTCAGCCCATAGGCAACATTGTCGGCGACCGTCCAATGCGGAAACAGCGCGAAATGCTGGAAGATCATCGAGATCTTCTGCCGCCGGATCCGCCGCAGCGCGGCCTTGTCGGCCTGCGCGACATCCTCGCCATCGATCAGGATCTGGCCGGCCGAGGGCGTGATCAGCCCGTTCAGCATCCGCACCAGCGTCGATTTCCCCGAGCCGGACAGGCCCATGACCACGAAGATCTCGCCCTCTTCCACCTGGAACGAGGCGTCCTGCACGCCGACCGTCGCCCCGGTGGCGGCAAGGATCTCCTGCTTGCTCTTGCCCTCGCGCAGCAATTGCAATGTCGCCGAGATATTGCCCCCGAAAATCTTGAACAGGTGACTGACCGACAGCTTCGTCTGCATGAGGCTCCGTCTTCAGACCCGGATAGCAAGCCGGCGGATGCCGGCCGCGCGTGAATGAAGGCCCCGCGCCGATACCGGCGCGCCCCGAACGGAAACCGTCGCGATCCCCGAGGGCGGGACGCTCCAGGATAGGCGCCCCGAAACCTGCCTATCCCCCGAGGCTAGAGTCAAAGCCGCCGGAAAACAATAGCATCGGGCGGCGGATCCGACCCGCCGCGCCTGCCCTTCGGCCGCCGGTCAGCCCGGCCAGTCCAGATAGGCCTGCGTGCCGCCATTGCGCGCGGCAGCCAGTGCCGCGCGCGGATCGATGCGCGCCGCCGCCGCCGCACCGTCGGACAGCACCTTGACCAGGGCGTCGCGCACCAGTTCCGCCTGGCCCTGCATCAGGTTGCAGGGATCCAGCTGCAGATAGCCCTTCTCGACCTCGTGGCCGCGGATGACCAACGGCGGATCGTTGCGCCCGAAGGCTTCGGCGAATTGCGCGGCCGAGGCGCCCGCGACGCCGGGATCGATCCAGACCTGCAACCGTTCCAGCGGATTGCCGGTCGGGTCGGGGATGCGGATCGGGGTGATGCCCGGCAGGTCCGCGATCGCCGCCTGCCACATCTGCAAGGCGCGGGTTTCCTCGGCTCGGACGGCCTCGTGGTCGCGCTCCATCCATTGCTCCATCGCCGCGATGGCGCCCGCGATGCTTTCCTTGCCGATCTTCATGCCCCGGCCGATGCCGATATTCTGCAGATAGGCCGCGCGGACCAAGTCCCGCGCCCCCGCGACGATGCCCGAGGTCGGCCCGCCCAGGAACTTGTGGCCCGAATAGATGGCGATGTCCGCGCCGCGCGCCAGAAGCCCGGTCAGGTCGTATTCCGACGCCGCATCGACGATCACCGGAACGCCGCGGGCATGGGCGATCTCGATGAAGGTCTCCAGCGGGATCATCCCGTAATCGACGACGTGATGGGACACCACATACAGCGCGGCGGCGCAGGTTTCGTCCAGCGCGGCCTCTAGCTGGTAATCCTTGGCCAGCGTGGACTGCCCGACGATCCGCACCCCGGCCCCCGCCAGCGCGATGGCCTGCGACACCGGCGCGCCGTATTCGCACAGATGCCCCATCTGCACCGCCACATGCCGGCGCGGGCCGGGATCCATGGGCAGGGCCTCGGCGCGGGCTGGGTCCATGCCGGTGATGCAGCCCGCCACCGCCAGGGTGATCCCGGCGCTGGCCGAGGCCGTCAGGAACCCCGCCTCGGCCCCGGTCAGCCGGGCGATCACCTCGGAGGCGCGGGCCTGCATCTCGTGAATGCGGGCGAAGCGCGGCATCGCGGCAGCGGTCGCCCGCGCGACGCGTTCCGTGGCGATCGAGCCGCCCAGGGAGGTCATCGTGCCCGAGACATTGACCAGCCGGCCGAAGCCCTGCGCATCATGCCATGACCAGTCGATCGGATATTCAGTGTTTCTATTCATGGGGAAGCCCTTCAGTTCTTGTGCTTGGTTCCATAACTGCGTAATCTCCACCAAAACGGTGGAAGGCGCGATGAGCGAAGAAGCGATCGGGGACGTCGTCGGGACGGCATTGGCGGAAACCGGGGCGGCCGCGCGGCGGTCGCGCACCAGCGGCATCGACCGAACGCTGCAGATCCTGGACATCCTGACCGAACGGCACCAGCCGATGACCGCCTACGAGCTGGCCAAGGTGACGGGCGCGCCGCCCTCGACGGTCTACAAGCTGATCGACGAGCTGAGCGACCGCAGCATGCTGTCGCGCAGCGGCGACGGCCGCGTCTGGCTGGGGCCGCGGCTGATGCGCTATGGCCTGGCCTATCGCGCCCGGATGAGCGCCTTCAGCGAGGCCGAGCGCGCCATGTTCGCGCTGAACGAGCGGGTCGGCGAGATGGTGCAGATCTGCGCCCGCGACGAGGGCATGATGCAGGTCGTGGCGATGGCCGAGGGCTCGACCGGGCCGTTCCGCGTGACCTCGGACGTGGGCACGCGGGTGCCGCTGAACTGGACCGCCTCGGGGCGGCTGCTGGTCGGGCATCTGCCCGACGAGATGCGGCTGGCGGTGTTTCGCGATTGCGCGCGCCCCTCGAATACCGGCCTGGCCGAGACCGACCCGGCCCGGCTGGCCGAGATGTCGCGCGCCGATTTCCTGGAAGGGCTGTCGGTGCAGATCGACACCTCCGAGGACCAGGTCGCCTGCATCGCCGCCCCGATCCGCGGACAGGACGGCGCCTGCCAGCTGACCCTGTCGGTGGTCATGCCGAAGCATCGCGTCGCCGACAAGTTCGACCTCGTCTCGCGCGAAGTGCGCGCGGCGGCGCGGACGGTGGAAAGGGCGCTGGGGCTGCATCACCGGGACTGATCCGCAGCTGGGCCGGCCATCTCGAAGATCGCCTCGATCTCGACCGAGATGCGGTTGGGCAGCGACCCCACCCCGAAGGCCGAGCGCGCATGCGCCCCCGCCTCGCCGAAGACCTGGGCCAGCAGGTTCGAGGCGCCGTCGATGACATAGGGGTGGCGCTCGAAATCGGGTTCGGCATTGACCATGCCCAGAAGCTTCACCACCCCCGCCACGCGGTCCAGAGAGCCAAGGCTGTCGCGCAGCGCGGTCAGGATGTTCAGCGCCACCAGCCGCGCATGTTCGCGCGCCTCCTCGGCGCTGATCTCGCTGCCGACCTTGCCGCGGATCAGCGTGCCGTCCGCGCGCACCGGCCCCTGCCCCGACACATAGATCATGTTGCCCGCCCGGCGGACATTGCGGAACGATCCGATCGGGGACGGCGCGGCCGCGGGCAGGTCGATGCCCAGGGCGGCCAGGCGGGTTTCGGGGGTGATCGCCAAAGGCTCAGTGTCCATAAAGTTCCTCGGTTCGCTTGCAATAGCTTTGGTGATGGGCGGAAATCGTCCGGGCCTGAGGCGCGCCGGCCTCGCATCCGGGCGCGGCATGGGGGCAGCGGGTGCGGAAGACGCAGCCCGAGGGCGGGGCCAGCGGGCTGGGAATGTCGCCCTGCAGCAGCTGCCGGTTGCGCGCGGCGCGCGGATCGGGCTGCGGAATGGCCGAGGTCAGCGCCCGCGTATAGGGATGGGCCGAGGCGCGATGCACCCTGTCGGTCGGCCCGATCTCCATCATCCGACCCAGATACAGGACCGCCACCCGGTCGCAGAGATAGTTCACCACCGACAGGTCATGGGCGATGAACAGCATCGTCAGGTTGCGCCGGTCGCGCAGTTCCAGCAGCAGGTTCAGCACCTGCGCCTGGATCGACACGTCCAGCGCCGAGACGCTTTCATCGGCGACGATGAATTCCGGCTCCAGCGCCAGGGCGCGGGCGATGCCGATGCGCTGGCGCTGGCCGCCGGAAAAGGCATGCGGCCAGCGGTTCATGTGATCGGCGCTGAGGCCGACCTCTTCCAGCAGCGCGGCCACCCGGTCGCGGCGATCCGTGCGGCTGCCGATGCCGAAGGCGCGCAGCCCCTCGGCGATCAGGTCGCCGACCTTCAGCCGCGGGTTCAGCGACGACATCGGGTCCTGAAAGATGATCTGCATGCGCCGCCGCATCTGCCGCATCTCCTCGGCGCCAAGCGCGGCAATGTCGGTGCCGTCGAAGCGGATCTGGCCGCTGGTCGGCTGGATCAGGCGCAACAGCGCGCGGCCGAGCGTGGTCTTGCCGGAGCCGCTTTCGCCCACCAGCCCCATGATCGAGCCGCGCGGGATGTCGAAGCTGACATCCTCGACCGCGTGGACCGTGCCCGCGGGGGTATGAAAACGCTTGGTCAGGTTGCGCACCTGCAAAAGGGGCCCGGTCATGCGGCCTCTCCGGCGAAGTCGAAGATGCAGGCCGACAGGTGGCCGGGCGCCTTGGGTTCCAGCGATACGGGTTCGCGGCAGGCCGGGCGGGCATGGGGACAGCGCGGCGCGAAGGCGCAGCCCGGCGGCAGCGCGCTCAGCGGCGGAACCGAGCCGGGGATCGGCACCAGCCGGTCGTCCGGCCCCAGCCCCTCGCGCGGGATCGAGGCCAGCAGGCCCCGCGTATAGGGGTGGCGCGTGCGGTCGAACAGGTCCAGCACGCCGGCCTGCTCGACCACGGCGCCGGCATACATGACCGCCACATCGTCGGCCATCTCGGCGACCACGCCCATGTCATGGGTGATGAACAGGATCGACATGCCCAACTCCTTCTGAAGCCGCCGCATCAGGTCCAGGATCTGCGCCTGGATGGTCACGTCCAGCGCCGTCGTCGGCTCGTCCGCGATCAGCAGCGCCGGGCGGCAGATCAGCCCCATGGCGATCATCACCCGCTGGCGCATCCCGCCGGACAGCTCGTGCGGATAGGCGTCGACGCGGGCCGCCGCGCCGGGGATCTCGACCAGCTCCAGCATCTCGATCACCCGCCGGCGCCGTTCGGCCGCGCGCAGATCCTGGTGCAGCAGCAGCATCTCGCCGATCTGGTCGCCGATGGTGAACAGCGGGTTCAGCGAGGACATCGGCTCCTGGAAGATCATCGAGATGCCGGGGCCGCGCAGCGCCCGGAACCCGGCGCCGTCCAGCCGCGCCAGATCCGTGACCCTCCCGTCGGGGGTGCGGAAATCCAGCCGTCCCGACAGGATCCGCCCCGAGGGCGGCAGCAGCCCCATCAGCGCCAGCGACGTGACCGACTTGCCCGAGCCGCTTTCGCCGACCAGCGCCAGCGTCCGCCCCCGGCCGAGCGTGAAGCTGACGTCGCGCAGGGCCGCGACCCTGGCCGTGCCGCGGCCGAAACCGACGCTGAGACCCTCGACCGACAGGATGGTGTCGCCGGGCGTCCGCATTGCCTCCCGATGCCCCGTCATGGCGTCACCTCCCCGGCGGCAGGCGGCGCGCGGCGGGCCGGGCATCGTCGCCCAGCACCGTCAGGCGCGGCTCGAACACCTGCGCCAGCACCATCCGGTTGGCCTGGCTGTCCATGACCTCGATGGCCGCGTCCTGCAGATCGAAGGCGGTGAAATCCGCGCGCATTCCCGGCGCCAGCCCGTCCCCGCCCGACAGGCCCAGGACCGAACGCGGCGCGGTGGTCGCGGCGCGGACGCAATCCTCGAAGGGCAGGCCCACGGCCAGCAGCTTGGACATGGTGGTCGCCATGTCCTGGACCGGGCTGTCCATCGAGTTCCGGTGCAGGTCGGTCGAGATCGAGAAGGGCCGCAGCCCGTCGGCGATCGAGGCGCGCGCGGTCTGGAAATTGAACGAGGCGCCGCCATGGCCGATATCCATCAGGATGCCGCGCCCGGCCAGTTCGCTGGCCTGGCGGAACAGCGCCTCGGTATCGCGGATCGAGCCCGCCGGCTTGCCGTTGAAGCAATGGGTGACGATGTCGCCGGGCGTCAGGATGTCGAACACCTCGTCGATCAGCGGGGGCGGCTCGCCCACATGGACCATCAGCGGCAGGTCGACCATCTCGGCCACGCGCTTGGCGATCTTGGCGGGCGTGATGCCCCAGCTGCCCACGATCACGCCCGAGGCGCGGACCTTGATGCCGCAGATCACGTCGCGGTTCGCCTCGATCACGGCCAGCGTGCGGTCGATGTCGATCGAGCGCCAGTCGGTCAGTTCCGGCACCCGGTTGCAGGCGACAAGGCCGATCGAGCCGATGTTCAGGAAGGCCCGGATCGTCTCGCTGGCGGGTTCGATGACATATTCGCGCAGCCCGTGAAAGCTGGCCTCTCCGGCCGATCCGGCATCGGCCATGGCGGTGACGCCGGTGGGCCGGCCGGCTTCCCAGGCGCGGATCGAGATGTCGGTGCCGCCATGCCAGACATGCACATGCAGGTCGCACCAGCCGGGCGACAGCCACGCCCCCTTCAGGTCCAGCAGCTCGGCGCCCTCGACCGGCCCGGCCGCCACCCGGCCGGCCGCATCGACGAAGATCCGGTCCGGGGCGCCGTCGAAGCCGACGGGTTTGAAATTCGTCAGTGTCAGCGGCATTCAGGTCTCCTTGGCAAGTTTCGGGTCCAGCGCGTCGCGCAGCCCGTCCCCGACGATCTGCAAGGACAGGACCGAGATCGCGATGGCGAGGCCGGGAAAGAGGATCAGGAAGAAGGCGTTGTCGATATATTGCCGCCCCTCGTTCACCATGATGCCCCAGGTGGGGGTCCGGGGATCGACGCCGACGCCCAGGAAGGACAGGCCCGCCTCGGCCAGCATGGCATAGGCGAAGATGAAGGTGGCCTGGACCAGGATCGGCGACAGGATGTTGCGCAGCACATGCGTGACCATGATCGTCGGCGTGCGCGTGCCAAGCGCGCGGGCGGCCTCGACATAGGGCAGCTCGCGGATGACCAGCGTCGAGGCGCGCACGATCCGGGCGATGCGCGGCGTATAGACGATCGACAGCGCAAGGATCACGTTCGTCATCGAGCCGCCGAAGATCGCCACCAGCGACAGGGCCAGCAGGATGTCGGGAAAGGCCATCAGCGCGTCGATCAGCCGCGACAGCGGCGTGTCCAGCCGCCGGAAGAAGCCCGCGACCAGCCCGATCAGGATGCCCGCGGCCGAGGACAGCAGCGCCACCCCCAGCCCGATGCCCAGGGACACCTGCCCGGCGACCAGCAGCCGGCCCAGAAGGTCGCGCCCGAAGGCGTCGGTGCCCAGCAGGTGGTCGCCCCCCGGCGCGATCAGCCGGTTGCGGACCGACATCCCGCCGATCTCGGTCACGCCCAGGGCGGGCAGCAGGAAACAGGCCGCGATGATCGCCAGGAACACCGCCAGCGCGACGACGCTGGAGGGGCGCTGGAACAGCAGCTTGCGGAAACCGGGGGCCGCGACGGCGGCGGAAGCGGGGCCGGACATCAGTATCTCACCCTCTTGTCGACGACCAGATAGAGAAGATCGGTCGCAAGGTTCACCAGCACGTAAAGGCCCGCGACCACGATCAGCGTGCCCTGGATCACCGGATAGTCGCGGCGCAGCACCGCGTTGACCACCAGGTTGCCCATGCCCGGCAGGTTGAAGACCCGTTCGGTCACCACCGCGCCCGAGACCAGCAGCGCGAAGGTCAGGCCGATCACCGTGATGATCGGGATCCCGGCATTCTTCAGCGCGTGGCGCAGCACCACGCGCCGCTCGGTCATGCCCTTGGCGCGGGCGGTGCGAACGTAATCCTCGCCCAGGATGTCCAGCATCGAGGCGCGGGTGAAGCGCAGGATCAGCGCCGAATTGGTGATGCCCAGGGTGATCGAGGGCAGCACCAGGTGCCGCATCCGCTCGGCAAAATCCGCCCCCGCGCCGCCATAGCCCGAGGCGGGGAACCAGCCCAGGTCGGTCGCCAGGTAGCGCTGGAAGATCAGCCCGGTCAGGAAACTGGGCACCGAGGCCGCCAGCATCGCCGAGGTGATCGACGCCTGGTCCAGGAAGGATCCGCGCCGATAGGCGGCCCAGATGCCGACCGGCGTGGCGATGACCAGCGCCACCATCAGCGAGAACAGCGCCAGGAAGATCGTCGGTTCCGCGCGGTTCGCCAGGACCGTCAGCACCGGCTGGTTGAAGAACAGCGAACGCCCCAGGTCGCCCTGCAGGGCATTGCCCAGGAAGGTCGCGTATTGGACCAGGATCGGCCGGTCCAGCCCCAGCCGGCCGCGCAGCGCCGCGACCTCGTCGGGGCTGGCATCCGGTCCCAGCATCAGCGAGGCCGGATCGCCTGGCGCCAGCCGGACCAGCACGAAGGCGATGGTCAGGACCAGGAAGATGACGACGATCATGCCGACGAGACGGCGAAGAAGATAGCTGCGCATGGGCCTGCTCGATGCGTTGCGACATCCGTCCCGGCCGCCGCGGGGCGGCCGGGTCCGTCTTGGGGATCACTCGGCCCGGTGGGCGTTCCAGAAGGCCGGCCAGGGCGAGGGATGGACGCCCTCCAGCCCCCGCGCCTTGCCCTGCAGCGCGTTGAAATTGCCGATCTTGATCATGCCGACATCCTCGAAGACGCGCTGCTGCAATTCGGCATAGATGGCCTGGCGCGCCTCGGGGTCGGTCTCGGCGGTGAAACGGTCCAGGATCTCGTTCTTTGCCGGGTCGTCCCAGCCCTCGCGGGCGGTGGAGAACAGCGACGAGGTCAGGGCGGGTTCCGGCAGGAAGGGCGAATGGGTGATGTGGATGTCCCACAGGTCGGGATTGTCGCGGTTCTGCGCCAGCGTCGCCCAGTCCACCACGTCCAGCTGCACGCTGAACCCGGCCATTTCCAGCGCCATCCGCGCGACCTCGGCCATCTGGTAATGGAACTCGTATTGCCGCGAGGTCAGGATGCGCAGCGGCTGGCCGTCATAGCCGGCCTGTTCCAGGTATTCGGCCGCCTTTTCGGGGTCGTTCAGGTTGTAAAGCTCGGTCCCCGCATCGCTGTGCCAGGCCCAGCCCTCGGGATAGAGCGCGCCGTCGGTCTGGAAGAACTTCTCATCCCCGAAGGCCGCGAACAGCATGTCGTCATAGGGCAGCGCGGCCTGCACGGCGCGGCGGATGTTGGGGTCCGTCATCAGCCCCTTCTTGTGATTGACCGCGAATACCGGCCAGCCGAAGGCCTCCAGCAGCACCGGCTCGGCCACGTCCGAGGCCGCGATGCGGTCGTAAGCCTCGGTGGACAGGCTGTCGGCATAGTCGAACTGGCCCGACAGCAGCCCCTCGATCCGCGTATTGGTGTCGGGCACCGGCACGAAGCGGATCTCGTCGGGGGTCTGGTTGCGCTCGCCCGCCTCGGTGCCGGGCTTCGCATAATCCTCGAAGCGGACAAGCTGGACATACTGGTCGGGCTCATGCGCCTGCAACCTGTAGGGGCCGGTGCCGACCACCTGGTCGATCTCGGGGGCGATGATCTCCTCGGGATAGATCGCCGCCGCCGAATTCGAGAAGGCCAGCAGCGACAGAAGCGGCGCATAGGGCTCGTCCAGCGTGATCGCGACCTCATGGGGCCCGGTCGCCTCGATCCGCACGATATTGTCGGCAATGGCGATGCCGCGGCTGGCGACGTCCTTCCAGCGTTCCAGCGAGGCCACGACATCGGCGCTGTCCATGGTCGAGCCGTCATGGAAGCCGACGCCCTCGCGCAGCGGGATGGTATAGGTGGTGCCGTCCTCGCTGATCGCCGGCATGTCGGCGGCCAGCAGCGGCACGACGGCCCAGCCCTCGTCGAAGGTATACAGCGTCTCCACGACATGCTGGGTGACGATGCTGACGACATCCTTGGTCGACAGCATCGGGTCGAAGGTGTCGGGATCGCCGATGATGGCGACGTCGACGGTCCCTTGTGCGGCAAGCGGCCCGCCGGCGCAGAGTGCGATCACGGCGGCGCTGGCCCGGCAGGTGGCACGGAATGTCATCTGAGGCTCCCTGTATTCTCTTATAATGTTGTATAGTCCGCAACAACGAGTAAAAGGGCGCCCTTCATAAGAGTCAACTATCTTCTATTATTATGTCATATCGAGATATGCGGGCCCTTCCCGACAGGGCTGCGTGGCCCTCGGGCTTGCCGGGCGATCAGGTCGAAACGTTCTGCGGATTGCGGCCGGGCGCCTTGCCGCCTTGCGTCAGGCGGTGGTCTCCGCGCGGCGCCGGCGCCTGCCGACATTTCCGGAGGCCTCGCCCCCGGCATCGGGGTGCAGCGCAAGGAAGCGCAGCGCGGCCAGCGCCCCGGTCGCGCCCAGGACCAGCAGCGCGATCCGCAGGTCGCCGATCCCGGCCTCGGGGAAATGGCCCGAGACCTGCTGCGACAGCCGGATCACCGCGACCGAACAGGCCACCGCCAGAACCATCGCCACCTGCTGGCTCATCGCGCTCAGCGTCATGGCGGCGGGGCGCTGGTGATCCTCGATCTCGGCGACCGACAGCGTCGCAAGGGCGGTGAACTGCATCGAGCGCACCAGCCCGGCAAGGAACAGCAGGACCCACAGCCCGGCCCGCCCGGCATCCGCCGGAACCGCCGCGAAACCCGCCACCGCCAGTCCCGCGGCCAGCCCGTTCCAGACCAGCACCCGGCGATAGCCGAAGCGCCGCAGCACCGGCGTGGTCACGCTTTTCATTGCCAGGTTGCCAAGGAAATAGACCAGCAGCAGCGACCCGGCCTCGACCGCCGATAGCCCGAAGCCAAGCTGGAACAGCAATGGCAGCAGGAACGGGCTGGCATTGATCGAGATCCGGCACAGCGTTCCCGGCCCCAGCGTGGTCAGGCGGAAGGCGGGAACGGCCAGCACGCCCAAGTCGAACAGCGGCGCCGGGCTGCGGCGCAGATGCGCAAGCGCGGCGATCCCCGCCAGCAGGCCAAGCCCCAGCAGGACCGCCGCCGGCAGCGCGCCAAAGCCGGCGATGAAGGCCTCGAAGCCCGACAGCAGCAGCACGATCGCCCCCGAGGTCAGCAGGAAGCCGCGCAGGTCGAAGCGCGACACGCTGCCCGAAGGGCGGTTCGGGGCAAGCCGCAGGAACAGCAGGATGGCGACCAGGCACAGCGGCAGGTTGATGAAGAAGTTCCACTGCCAGCCCAGATGCGTGCTGATCCAGCCGCCGACCACCGGCCCCAGCACCGGCGCGAACAACGCGGGCCAGGTGATCGTGGCCACGGCCTGCACGATCCCCGACCGGGGCGTGTGCTGCAGGACCAGGATCCGCCCGACCGGCGCCATCAGCGCCGCCGATGCGCCCTGCGCCGCGCGCGCCGCGATGAAGCCGGGAAAGGACTGCGCCAGCCCCGCCGCCAGCGAGGACAGCGCAAAGCCCGCCACCGCCCAGACCAGCAGGTTGCGGGCGCCGAACCGTTCCGACAGCGAGCCGGCGGCGGGGATGAAGGCCGCCATGCACAGCAGGTAGACCGTGAAGGCCGAGCCCATCGCGACCGCATCGGTGCCGAAATCCGCCGCGATCAGCGGCAGCGAGGTGGCGATGATGGTGCTGTCCAGCAGCTGGACGAAGAAGACCGCCGCGACAAGCAGGGAAATCAGCCGTCCGGGCGGGCTCGCGGCCGGCCCTGGCTGCGGCGGCGGGGGGATATCCGTCATTCGGCTCGTCCGTCGAATCCTTCGGTCGCAGGTCCGGGGCGTGCGCAGGATCCTGCGCGCGCGTCCGGCGATTGTACCGTCAGTTGATCGGCTGGTCCAACCGGCTCAGCGCCGCGTCGTGGAAGCTGCGGTCGATCCAGCTGTCGTAATCCACCTTGCCACGCAGCAGCCCGGCCTCGGCCATGAAGGCCTCCTCGGCCTGCAGGGCGGCGATGGCGGTATCGGTGAATTCGGGGTTCTGGAAGAATTTTCCATCCGCATATGTCGCGCGGACCGAGGCTTCGGCATTGCCCGTGCCCGCGACGAAGCTGCTGATGGTCTCGTCGGGATTGTCGTCGACCCAGCGGGCGGTGGCGATGTCCACGGCCAGGATCCGGGTCACGATGTCGGGATAGTTGCGGGCGAATTCGCCGTTCACGCTGATGACATGGGGCACCGACCATTCCGGCTTGCCCGAAACCGCCGCATCGAAGATGACGCGCGCCAGCCCCTGGTCCACCAGCTTCTGCGCCGTGCCGCCGCTTTCGACAAGGGCATCGATATCGCCGCGCTCCAGCGCCGGGCCGGATGAATCGATCCCCAGGTTCATGCTCTCGACGTCCGAGATCGCGACGCCCTTGGCCTCCAGCGCCTTGGCCAGCGTGGAATGGCGGACGGTGCCCGCCAGATAGGCGACCTTGCGGCCCTTCAGGTCGGCCAGCGTCCGGATGTCGCTGTCGGCGCGCACCAGCACCAGCGTCTCGTTGCCCGGCACCCAGCTGGACAGGCCGACGGCCTTCACATCCGCCCCGCTGGCCGCAAGCCGCAGCGAGGGGTTGTTGCCGATATAGGTCAGGTCGATCGCCCCCGATCCCAGCGCCACCGTCACCGCCGAACCGCCGTCGAAGGTCGAAAGCTCGACCCGGATGCCGTCCTCGGCGAATTCCTCGGCCAGCAGGCCCTTGTCGCGGAACAGGATGAATTTCAGGTGGCCCGGCGCGGTCGATCCGATGCGGATCACCTCGGGCTTGTCCTGCGCGGCGGCGGGCAGCGGCGCGCTCAGCAGGGCAGAGGCGGCCAGCAGCGCGCCAAGCGCATGGCGCCGGGAAAGGGTCGGGAAGAAGGTCATCGGGTCGGTCTCCGAAAGGCGCGGCGCGCAGGGCGGTCGCGAGGGATTGGAACGGGGAAAAGCGGGGCGGCGTCAGGCGCCCCCGCCGGCCGGGCTGTCGCGCCAGCGCGCCGCGCGGCTGTCGATGGCGACCAGCACATAGTTCAGCGCAAGGCCGATGGCGGTCAGGACCAGGATCCCGGCATACATCCGGTCGGTTT
Organism: Paracoccus sigandri; assembly: GCF_003709565.1. Classification (GTDB taxonomy): domain Bacteria; phylum Pseudomonadota; class Alphaproteobacteria; order Rhodobacterales; family Rhodobacteraceae; genus Paracoccus; species Paracoccus siganidrum. The sequence continues at coordinate 114,152 of NZ_QNRC01000010.1, forward strand.
CCAGCATCAGCGAGGAATGCTGGATCAGGAAGCCGATGCCCGACTGCGCCGCCAGCATCTCGGCCGCGATCACCGACATCAGCGAGGCCTTCACCCCCAGCCGCGCGCCCGCCACGATCGAGGGCACCGCCGAAGGCAGGATCACCTTGCGAAACAGGTTCCAGTCCGAAGTGCCCATCGAGCGCGCCGCCTTCAGCAGCAGCGGATCGACCGATTTCACGCCGACGATGGTGTTGATGAGCAGAAAGAACACCGCCGCATAGAAGGTGATCGCGATCTTGGAGGCCTCGCCGATGCCCAAGAGCAGGATGAACACCGGCAGCAGCGCGAATTGCGAGGTGTTGCGCAGCGTCTGCACCAGCAGGTCGGTGATCTTCTCGAACAGCGCATAGCGGCCCATCGCCAGCCCCAGCGGCACGCCCACCGCGACCGCAAGGACGAATCCCGTCGCCGCCCGGTTCAGGCTGATGCCGACATGGCGCGACAGCTCGCCGCTGGTGGTCATCGCGGCCAGCGTGGACAGCACCACCGACAGCGGCGGAAAGAAGATCGGGTTCAGCAGCCCGGCGCGCGGGGCGATTTCCCACAGCGCCAGCAGAAGCAGCATCAGCGGCAGGCCGATGATGAAGGTGCCGGTCTGCCCCGCCGTCAGCAGCGACAGCGGCGTGCGCCGGCGCCAGAATTCGAACGCGCGGCTTTCGCGCTGCGATTTATCGGTCAGATATGCCATGTTCCCGCCTCCTCAGTTCGCATAGCTTGCCGACAGCGCCCAATCCTGCTGCGCGCGCGTCACCTCGTCGCGCAGCGCCTCCCAGACCTGCTGGCGGTAGTGGTTGAATTCCGGGCTGTTGCGCAGATCCAGGTCGCGCGGGCGCGGCAGGTCGATCTCGACGATCTCCTTGACCAGCCCCGGCCGCGCGGTCATCACCACCACCCGGTCGGCCAGATAGATCGCCTCGTCGATGGCATGGGTGACGAAGACCACCGTGGTGTTGATCTGTTCCCAGATCCGCAGCAGCTCGCTTTGCAGCAGGTCGCGGGTCTGGGCGTCCAGCGCCGCGAAGGGCTCGTCCATCAGCAGCACCTCGGGATCGGTGGACAGCGCGCGGGCGATGGCGACGCGCTGCTGCATGCCCCCCGACAGCTGCGAGGGATAGCGGTCCTCGAAGCCCTTCAGCCCGAACAGCGTCAGGAAATGCCGGGCGCGTTCGCGGCGTTCAAGCCGCGGGACGCCGCGCACCTCCAGCGCGTATTCCACGTTCTCCAGCGCGTTGCGCCAGGGAAACAGGGCGTATTGCTGGAACACGTAGCCCACCTTGGCGTCGGGCTGCGTCACCAGCGTCCGGTCGATCCAGGTCCGCCCCGAGGTGGCCTGGGTCAGCCCGCCGATGATGTCGAGCAGCACCGACTTGCCGCTGCCCGACGGGCCGACCAGCGTGACGAATTCGCCCCGCCGGATGGTCAGGTCGACGCCCGCCAGCACCGGCACGCGATCGGTGGGCTTGCCCTCGACGACGATCGACTGGCCCGAGTGAAGCTGGAACGTCTTGCGGACGTCGGAAATCGTGATGCGGTCCATTCTTTCCTGCCTTTCCGTCACACCTGGGCGACGCGGATATGCATGGTGGGATCCCGGTCCGAGCCGCCCGCCCGCCCGCGCGACCAGCCAAGCGCGCGCGCATAGCTGCCGAACAGGCCGGCGGCCTCGATCTGGGCTTCGGTGACGGGGACGGGACCCGAGGCGCGCTCGGCGACAAAACGCGCGTCGGTCGGGCAATAGATCTCGCACAGATAGCAGGTCTGGCAATCCTGCTGGCGGGCGATCACGGGCAGGCCCTCGTCGTCCTTATCGAAGACATTGGCCGGGCAGACCCGGACGCAGATGTCGCAGCGGATGCAGCGCGATTCCGAGACGATCTCGATCATGACGCGCGCTCCTGTGCTTGCGTGGCGGGGAAATCGGGACGCGCCTCGACCCGGTCCAGCCCCGACACGGTGATCCGCCGGGTCCATGCGGCATCGGTCTCGGGCAGGTCGGCGCGGCGATGCACGCCCCGGCTTTCGCGCCGCATCTCGGCCGCCGCCAGCGACCAGCGCGCCGAGGCCGCGACCGAGGCGATCTCTCGCGCGCGCAGCCGCTCGGCGCCCTCGGCGGACAGGTGGTCGCGGATCTCGGCCCAGACGCCTTCCAGCCGCTCGCGGCCCGCCGCCAGCCCGTCGCCGGTGCGGAAGAAGTTGCGGTCCAGCGGGATCGTCTCGGCCCGCAGGGCCTCGACCAGCGCGGCATGGTCCACCGGCCGCGCGGCGGCGGCGGGGCGCAGCCCGGCCTGACCCAGCGCCTGGCCTGCCGCGCGCCGCATCCCGCGCAACCGGGCATGGCGCGCCGCGCCTGCCCCCGCGAACCAGCCGCTGGCCATCGCCCAGGAGGCATTGACCGCCCCGCCGCCCGAGCTTGCGCCGGTCACGTTCTCGCGCGAGGCGGCATCGCCCGCGGCGTAAAGTCCGGGCACCTCGGTCGCGCAATCGTCGCCGGCCAGCCGGATGCCCCCGGTGCCGCGCACCGTGCCCTCGGCCGTCAGGTCGACGCGGAACAGCTGGGTGAACGGGTCGATCCCGCGCCGGTCATAGGGCAGGAAGCAGTTCGGCTGGCCCCGGCGCAGCCAGTCCTGCATCGCCGGTTCCGCCAGGTCCAGCCGGGCGAAGACCGGGCCGTCCAGCAGCGCGCGGGCCAGTTCGTGATCGGTGCCGCCGATGCCGTTCGTCAGCGGCCGCCCCTTGCTGTCCAGGATCGGCGTGCCGTCCTGGCGGTGGAACGAGGCCCACCGATAGGGCAGCCCCTTGTTCAGCGAGCTGTCATGCGGCGCAAGCGTGTATTTGCCGGTGAATTCCATCCCCGACAGCGCCGCCCCGGCCTCGGCGGCCATCAGATAGCCGTCGCCGGTCAGCCCGCCGCCGCCCATCAGCCGCTCGAAGAAGGCGCAGCCGCCGGTGGCCAGGACCACCGCGCCCGCATGGATGCGCCAGTCCTCGCCGCTGCGGCGCGACAGGCCCGCCGCGCCGGTCACCGCGTCGCCGTCGCTCAGCAGTTCCAGCGCCGGATGATGGTCCAGGATCGTGACCCCCGCCGCCTTCACCTTGCGGCGCAGGAAATGCATGTAGTCCGGGCCGCGCAGGTTCGCGACATACAGGTTGCCCTGGTCGTCGCGCGGAAAGGCATAGCCCCATTCGACCAGCTGCAGCAGGTTGGCATAGGCCCGGTCGACGGTGCGGTGCATCCAGCGCCGGTCCGCCAGCCCATGGGTGCGCTGCCAGCGCCGCTCGACCGCCTCGGCCCGCGCCTCGCCCGGCGGCACGCACCAGGTCCCGGTATTCGAGGGCGCGGTCGCCCCCGATGTCCCGTGATAGCCCTTGTCGGCCAGCACCACCCGCGCCCCCGCCCCGGCCGCGGCCAGCGCCGCCCAGCCGCCTGCCGGTCCTCCTCCGAGGACCAGCACGTCGGTCTCGGCCTGCGGGCCTGCCCGCCTTCTGTCGTCTGTCATGGTCCTGCCTGGGGCTTGCGAATGCTGGGAAGGTGGCGCGCGGCGGTCAGGCCGCCGACGAGAACCATTCTGGCTCGTTGCCCGGCGTCCACTTGATGTTGCACCCGATCGAGGGCACCTGCCGCCCCTCGACCTGGGCCCCGGCCAGCACCTTCTCGACCGCCGCGCGCAGATCCGCGCCGGTCACGGGCTTGCCGTTTCCGGGGCGCGCATCGTCGAACTGGCCGTGATAGGCCAGCCGGCGCTGGCCGTCGAACAGGAAGAAATCCGGCGTGCAGGCGGCGCCATAGGCCTTGGCGACGGCCTGGTCGGCATCCTTCAGATAGGGGAAGTCATAACCCTGCTGCGCGGCTTCCTGGCCGATCCGGGCCAGGGTTTCCTCGGGATGCGCGACGGGATCGTTCGCATTGATGCCGACGATGGCAAGCCCCCTGGGGCCGTATTCGCGCGCGAAATCGGCCAAGGCCTCGCGGATCAGGACGACGAAGGGGCAGCGGTTGGACAGGAACGCGACCAGCAGCGCGGGGCTTTCCTGGCTGTCCGCCAGCCGGTGCAGCCTGCCATCCGCATCCGGCAGCAGGAAGTCGGCGGCAGGCGTTCCCAGCGCGATGGGATTCGATTCGGTTTTGGGCATCTGTGTCTCCGCAAGATCTGGTTGTTCCGTCGCCGGACGGCCGTCGATATATACGACCAATCTTATAGAGATTTGTGTTCGATTTTCCGGCTGCGGGTGAAAAGCGGTTCTCGTGGCCTGCAGCAAAAGAGAACGGATCGGGATGGCGCGCCGCTCGCCACCATCGAAGGCCACCCGGCCATGCGACGGTTTCGTGCAGATCATGTGAAACCGCCGGATCGCGGCAGTTTTCCGGCCGGCCCTTCACCCGAATGTCATACCGGCCGGCTATGGGTGATTCATCCGAATGACTGGACGGGCAACATGCAGACCAACTGGCAGATGATCCGGGACCGCCTGGCCGAAGGCATCATGCGGGGCGAATACGCCCCCGGCCAGCGCCTGCCGACCGAGCCAGAGCTGTGCCGGCATTTCGGCATCGGCCGCCATTCCGTGCGCCGCGCCATCGAGGCGCTGGCGGTCGAGGGCAAGCTGCGCGTCGAACAGGGGCGCGGCACCTTCGTCGAGACGGCACCGCTGATCGATTACCAGATCGGCCGGCGCACCCGCTTCCGCCAGAACCTGCGCGACCAGGGCGTGGCGCCGGGGGGCGACCTGATCGAGGCCGGGCTGGTGCCCGCCCCCGCCGCGATCGCCCGTGCGCTGGACCTGCCCGAGGGCGCGCCGGTGCATCGGGTGCTGACCCGCGGACTGGCCGACGACGTGCCGATCAATATCGGCCTGTCCTGGCATTCGGCGGATCGCTTTGCCGATTTCGGCAGCCGCAGACGCCAGGGCGAGAAGGTGACCGACATCTATCGCACCCATGGCATCGCCGATTACTTCCGCCGCTCCACCTCGATCCTCGCCCGCCGCGCCAGCCCGGACGAGGCGCGGCTGCTGGCCCAGCATCCGGCGCTGCCGGTGCTGGTCGTGCAGAAGACCGACGTGGACGTGGAAGGCCGCCCCATCGGCCATTCGCAGGGCGTCTGGTCGGCCGAACGGGTGCAGTTCACGCTGGATACCGACCCCTCGCCGCCGGGCACGGGATAGGAGCGCGCCGGGACAGGCCGGCCACAGAAGGAATGAGGACAGGATGTCTGACGAGAATGACCCGGACCCGTCCGGGGGGATGGATCACGCGCGCCTGCTGGAAACGCTGGCGGGGGCCGAGGCGACACGGCTGAAGGCGCTGGCCGAGATGCTGCTGCCCCTGCTGCCCGCCCCCGAGGTCCTGAAAAGCGGCACCGGCCTTGTCATGCTGCCGATGCGCGACACGGTGCAGGGCACCGATTTCCATCTGGGCGAGGTCCTGGTCGCCGAGGCGCATCTGCGCCTGCCCTCGGGCATCGAGGGTTACGGCATGGTGACCGGCCGCGACCTGGAACGCGCGATGGCCATGGCGGTGGTCGATGCCGCCGCCGCCGAAGGGGTGCAGCCCGAGGCCATCGCCCGCTTCCTGCACGCCGAGGCCGCCCGGATCGCCGCCGCCGACCGCGACATCCTGCGCGCCGTCGAGGCCACGCGGGTCGAGATGGAGACCTTCTGATGCACGCAGCCCCGCTTCCCGACCCCGCCGAGACCCGCGACAACGCCACCTTCGAGGCGCTGCTGCGGGCGCTGTCCCGCCCCGGCCAGGTGCACGGCCTGCCCCGGCCCGGCCTGCTGCCCGCGGCGCTGGCGCTGGTCGACCTGGAATGCGCCGTCTTCACCGACGATCCGGCGCTGGCCCCGGCCCTTGCCGGCACCGGCGCGCGCCTGGCCGAAGCCGCGGTGGCGGATTACCTGTTCCTCAGCGGCAACCCGCTGGCGGCGGCGGGCAGCGCACCCGTCGGATCGGCGCTCCACCCCGAGAACGGCGCGACGCTGCTGATCGCCACCGGGCTGAGCGGCGGCCCGGCCCTGCGCCTGACCGGCCCCGGCATCGACGGCAGCATCCGCATCGCCCCCGCCCTGAACCCCGCCCTGTGGTCGCTGCGCGAGGCGCGCGCCGCCTATCCGCTGGGGTTCGAGCTGTTCCTTGTCGAGGGCGCGCAGGCGATCGGCCTGCCGCGCTCGACCCGCATCGAGGTGCTGTGATGGCCTATGTCGCAACGCGCGGGGGCGAACGCGCCATCGCCCAGTCCGAACGGCTCTATCGCGAAGGCCTGGGTCCCATCGACCGCGACCGGGTGGCGGCGGTGGCCGATGCCCTGCCCTGGCTGGTGGACCGGGTGATGGGCGAGGCGTCGCTCTACGAGCCCGAACTGGCGGCGCTGGCGCTGGCGCAGACCGGCGGCGATCTCTACGAAGCGGTGCTGCTGCTGCGCGCATGGCGCACCACCCAGCCGCGGCTGGCCATCGCCCGGCCGGTGACGCAGGACCGGCTCTTCACCCATCGCCGCATCTCGGCCGCCTTCAAGGACATCCCCGGCGGCCAGATCCTCGGCCCGACGCTGGACTATTCGCACCGCATCCTTGCGACCGAGGTGCTGGAAGGCCGGCCCCTGACCCCCGCCCCGGTCCAAAAGGCCGACCGGCCCGCGCCGCCGCACCATCCCTCGCTGGCCGCATGGCAGAAGGCGCAGGGGCTGGTCGCCGATCCCGCGCCCGAGGAGGTCGCCCCCGAGGCGATCCCCGACCTGACCCGCGAACCGCTGCTGTTCCCCGCCCCGCGCGCCCACCGGCTGCAGGGCCTCGCCCGCGCCGACAGCGGCGGCGTGCTGGCGCTGGGTTATTCCGCCATGCGCGGCCATGGCAACGCCCATCCCACGGTGAACGAACTGAGGCTGGCCGAGGCCGAGCTCCGCGTCCCCCACCCGCGCGGCACGGTCTTCTCGGCCGGCCGGGTGAAGGTCTCGCAGGCCGAGGTCGCCGCCAAGGAAGGCGGGACGCGGATCCGGCTGGGCTTCGCCGCCACGCTCGGCTGGAACGAGGTCAAGGTGATCGCCGCCGCGACCCTGGACCTGAACGCGCCCGGCGCCGCCAAGGGCACGCCCACCGAGGAGGAATTCTTCCTCTACCACACCGAACCCGTCGAGGCCTCGGGCTTCTGCATCCATTTCAAGCTGCCCCATTACGTCACCTTCCAGTCGGCGCTGGACGCGATGCGCGACGCCAATGCCCGCAAGACCCAGCCCCCCGCCGATCCCCTTCTTCGTTGCGAAAATACCCTCGGGGGGTCCGGGGGGCGAAGCGCCCCCGGCGCGCCGCACGCCCCCGCCCACCCGGCCAAGGAGACCACGGAATGACCGCACTCGGCGAACTGACCCGGCCCTGGCAGGCGATGAGCTACGGCTTCCTCGACCCCTCGGCCAAGCGCGAGATGCGCCGCGCCATGCTGAAGGCCGTCGCCGTGCCCGGCTGCCAGATCCCCTATGCCAGCCGCGAGGTGCCGATGGCACGCGGCTGGGGCACGGGCGGATTGCAGGTGACGCTGACGCTGGTCAATCCCGGCTCGGTCGTGAAGGTGATCGACCAGGGCGCCGACGACAGCGTGAACGCGGTCTCGATCCGGCAATTCGTCCAGAAGGTCGCCGGCGCCCGCGGCACATGGGACACGCAGGAGGCCACGATCCTGCAATCGCGCCACCGCATCCCCGAGGAAAAGCTGCGCGAGGACCAGATCCTCGTGCTGCAGGTCCCCAATCCCGAACCGCTGCGGCCGGTCCAGCCGAACATGTCGCTGGCCCGCCAGATGCATGCGGATGCCGATTACGGGCGGCTGTGGCTGGTGCTCTATGAGCAGGTCGTGCGCTCGGGGCGGATCATGCAGGGGGCGTCCTACCCGGCGCTGGTCAATGGTCGCCATGTGATGACGCCCTCGCCGATCCCGCGCTGGGACCTGCCCAAGCTGGACATGGCGCGGCACCTGACGCTGCTGTCGGCGGGACGCGAGAAGCGCATCTTCGCCGTGCCCCCCTTCACCCGCGTCCAGCCGCTGGCCTTCGACGACATCCCCTTCCGCGTCGAGGATCACGCCAGCCTGGTCTGCCACCGCTCGGGCGTCGCCGGCTTCTTCATGAACGAGATCCCGCAGCCCGACGGCAGCGCGCGGCACGAATTGTCCGACAGCCATTTCGGCATCAAGGCGATCCGCCGCAGCGAAGGCGAGGCGGTGGAGATCGGCGAAACCTGGTACCGGAACGGAGCGGTGACATGAGCCTGCCTTCCCCCCGCCCCGCCCCGCAGCAACCCCCGCGCGACCTGCCGCGCCTGATGACCACGCCGCCGATCCTGGCCATGACCGGCATCAGCCGCCGCTTCGGCGATGTCGTGGCGCTTCAGGACGTGTCCGCCACCGTCTATCCCGGCGAGGTCCTGGGCATCGTCGGCGAAAGCGGCTCGGGCAAGTCGACGCTGCTCAGGATGATGAACCTGGAGGACAGCCCGGACAGCGGCGACTATCGCCTGGCCATTCCGGGCGCCGCCGGCAACCTGTTCGACCTGGACCGCTACCGGCGGCGGATGCTGTGCGCGCGCCATGTCGGCATCGTCTACCAGAACCCGCATCTGGGCCTGCTGATGGGCCATTCCTCGTCCGGCAACGTGGCCGAGCGGTTGCTGATCGCGGGCGAGCGGCGCTTTGCCGTGCTGGGGGGGCGGGCGCGCGAGGCGCTGGACGCCTCGGAATTCCCGCTGGAGCGGATCGATGCCCGGCCGATCGAGCTGTCGGGCGGGATGCAGCAGCGGGTGCAGCTGGCCAAGGCCATCGCGCTGGAGCCGGCGCTGCTGCTGCTGGACGAGCCGACGACGGGGCTGGACGTCTCGGTCCAGGCGCTGGTTCTGGACACGCTGAAGCGGCTGCAGCGCGACCGCGCGATCACCATGGTGCTGGTCAGCCACGACCTGGGCGTCATCCGCACCATGGCCGACCGGGTCATGGTCATGCGCCGCGGGCGCGTGGTCGAGGAGGGGCTGGCCGACCAGATCTTCCAGGATCCCCAGCACCCCTACACCCAGGCCCTTGTCCATGCGAAACTGTAAAGGCTGATGATGACCCTGCAGACACCGCTTCCCGCCGCCCCACCCCGCGCCGCGCCGCCCTGCGCCGCCTCGGGCGCCCCCGCGCCGGCCCTGCCCGTGATCGAGGTCGAAGGCCTGGCCAAGCATTTCCAGATGCACCACCTGGGCCAGCGGCTGGACGCCTTCGCGGGCATCGGCTTCACCCTGATGCCGGGGCAGTTCCTGCTGCTGACCGGCCCCAACGGCGCCGGGAAATCGACGCTGCTGCGCACGCTCTATCGCAGCTATCTGCCGCAGGCGGGCCATGTCTGGCTGAACACCGCCGAGGGGCGGATCGACCTGGCCCGCGCCGCCGATGTCGACGTGGCGCTGCTGCGGCGGCGCGAGATCGGCTTCGTCACCCAGTTCCTGATCGCCCGGCCCCGCGTCGCCGCCGAGGATCTGGTGGCCGAACCGCTGCGGCTGGCCGGCGCCGCCGCGCCCGAGGCGCTGGAAACCGCCCGCGCGGCCCTGGCCGAATTCGGCGTGAAGCGCGAATTGTGGGCCGCCTATCCCTCGACCTTCTCGGGCGGCGAACAGCAGAAGGTCAACCTGGCCCGCGCGCTGATCCTGCCGCAGCGATTGCTGCTGCTGGACGAACCCACCGCCTCGCTGGACGCGGGCGCGCGGGCGGCGCTGCTGCGGCGGCTGGCGGCGCTGAAGGCGCAGGGCGTCGCGATGATCGGCGTCTTTCACCATCCCGGCGACGTGGCCGGGCTGATCGACGCGGAACTGAACCTTGACAGCAGGGAGACCAGAGATGTGGCTCAGTGACTTCCGGGTGGTGCTGCCCGACCGGGTGCTGAAGGGCGGATCGGTCCGCATCGAGGCCGGGCGCATCGCCGAACTGGCCGAGGGCCCGGTGCCCGGCGCGGCGATCCGGGGCGAGGGGCGGCTGCTGCTGCCCGGCTTCATCGACATGCATGGCGACATGATCGAACGCGAGATCGAGCCGCGCCCGATGGTGCGGATGCCGATCGAACTGGGGCTGCGCGACCTGGACCGCAAGCTGGCCGGCGCGGGCTTCACCACCGCCTATGCGGCGCTGTCCTTCAGCCCCTCCTCGACCTATGGCCATCTGCGCAGCTACGACCATACCAGCGCGGTGATCCGGGCGCTGAACGCGCTGCGCGACGACCTGCTGGTCGACCACCGCGTCCATGCGCGCTTCGAGATCACCTTCCCCAAGGCGCTGCAGGTGATCGAGGCGCTGATCGCCGAGGGCCATGTCTCGCTGATCTCGCTGACCGACCACACGCCCGGCCAGGGCCAGTATCGCGACATCGAGCGGGTGATCCAGCGCACCATGCGCGAAAGGGGCCTGTCCGAGGACGAGGCCACTGATGCCGTCGCCCGGCGCATCGCCGAACGCACCCGCCCGGCCGAGGAACTGGCGGCGACGCTGGCGGCGATTTCCGCGACCTGCCACGCGCGGGGCGTGGCGCTGGCCAGCCATGACGACGACACGCCCGAGAAGGTCGAGGTGATGGCGGGGCTGGGCGTCTCGATCAGCGAATTCCCGGTGACCGAGGAAGCCGCACGGAAGGCCCGCGCGCACGGCCTTGCCACCGCGATGGGCGCGCCGAACGCGCTGCGCGGGCAAAGCTATTCCGGCAATCTGTCCGCCCGCGCGGCGCATGGCAGGGGGCTTCTGGACATCCTCGCCTCGGACTACCACCCCTCGGCCATGCTGCCCGCGGTGCTGGAACTGGCCAGGACCGATCCCGACGGGCTGGCCGGGGCGGCGCGGCTGGCGGGGGCCAATGCGGCGCGGGCGCTGGGGCTGGCCGATCGCGGCGGCATCGAGCCCGGCAAGCGCGCCGATCTGGTGGTGGCCAGCGACGAGGGCATCGGCCATGTGCTGGCCACGCTGCGCGGCGGCCGGGTGATCTATTCCGACGGCAGCCTGGACCAGCCGCTGGCGGCAGCGCGCGCGCGGGACCTGGAGGCCGCGTCATGACCCCGGCAGTCGTCAAAAATTCATTCGGACGATATGCGGGCGTCGCAGAATCCCTGCAATCTGGCGGCATGGAACCGAACATGCTTTCCCTTGCCGGCCTCAGCCGCGCCTTCGGCGATACGCGTGCGGTGGACCGCGTGTCGCTGGACATTCCCGAAGGCCAGTTCGTCGGCGTGATCGGCCCATCCGGGGCGGGCAAGTCGACGCTGCTGCGGCTGATCAACCGGCTGGTCGAACCGACCGAGGGCCGGATCCGCTTCGGCGCCCGCGACGTCACCGGGCTGCGCGGGCGCGCCCTGCGGGAATGGCGGCGCGACTGCGCGATGATCTTCCAGCAGTTCAACCTGGTCGAGCGGCTGGACGTGCTGACCAATGTGCTGGTCGGGCGGATCGCCGATCACGGGCTGCTCTCCTCGATGGCGATGCGTTTCTCGGATGCCGAGCGCACCCTGGCCTTCCACGCGCTGGACCGGCTTGGCCTGGCGCACAAGGCGCTGGAACGGGCCGGCAACCTGTCGGGCGGCCAGCAGCAGCGCGTCGCCATCGCCCGCGCGCTGGTCCAGCGCCCGCGCGTCATGCTGGCCGACGAACCCATCGCCAGCCTCGATCCCGGCAATGCCACCCGCGTCATGGACGCGCTGCGCCGGATCAACCGCGAGGACGGGCTGACCGTCCTTGTCAACCTGCACACGCTGGACACCGCCCGCGCCTATTGCGACCGCATCGTCGCCATGCGGGCGGGCCGGGTGATGTTCGACGGCACCGCCCGGCAACTGACGCCGGACGTGGTGCGCGATCTCTACGGAACCGACGGCCTGGCCGAGATCGACGAGGCCGTCACCTCGACTTCCCTGCGCCGGCTGGAGCCGGCCTGAACCACCGGAGCATCCCATGAAGATTTTCGCTGCTGCCCTTCTGACGACGACGGCGGCCCTGCCCGCCATGGCCCAGGACTGGAAAGAGGATTACCGCATCCTGCGCATCGGCGTGACCTCGGCCGAGAACGAATCCGACCGCATGGCGCGCTGGGAACCCTGGCGCGACTATCTGGCCGAAACGCTTGGCGTCGAGGTCGAGATCTATACCGCCGGCAGCTATGACGGCATCGTGCAGGCGCTGGCGGCCGGCCAGATCGAATTCGCCAGCCTGGGATCATCCGCCTATGCCGCCGCCTGGACCGAGACCGAGGGCGGCGTGCGCCCGATCCTCGCCTCGCAGGAACAGGACGGATCGACCGGCTATTACTCGGTCATCGCGGTGCGCTGCGACGCGGGCCATGACAGCCTCGACGACCTGGAAGGCAAGGTGCTGGCCTTCGCCGATCCCGACTCGACCTCGGGCTATGCGGTGCCGAACTACAACCTGGTCCAGCAGGGCTACGACCCGGCCAGCTTCTTCCGCGCCACCCCCTTCTCGGGCAGCCACGAGGCCGGGGTGCAGGGCGTCGTCAACGGCCAGTTCGACGCCGCCGCGACCTATATCAACAACGAGGTGAACGGCATCCCGCAGCGCATGGTCGCCAAGGGCATGATCGGCGAGGGCGAGATCTGCTGGATCTGGCAATCGCCCGAGATCACCAACGGCCCGGTCACCGTCCGCAGCAACCTTCCCGACGAACTGGTCGAGGCGGTGAAACAGGCCTATCTGCGCGCGCCCGAGGACGCCCCAGAAGCCTTCCAGTCGATCAACGGGGCCGAGCTGTCCACCGCCAAGGGCTTTGTCGAGGTGGATCACGACCGCTATCAGTGGATCGTCGAGATGCGCGACTGGCTGAAATCGCAGCGCCGCAGCTGATCCGGCAATCGATCCGGCGGGGCGGCAACCGATGCCGCCCCCTTCCCCATCACGCCATGAAAGGCGGGCGCCGCCCGGCCAGGACCCATGACCGCAACCGACCCATTCGCGGCCTTCCAGGCGGATTACCGGCATCACCGCCGGCGCGCGCGCCTGACCTTCTGGCTGGCCGCCGCGATTCTGGCCGCGATCTTCTGGATCACGGCCGACATGGCGAATTTCTTCCGCGTGACGCAGGTGACCCTGCCCGACGGCTCGCGCGAGGATCGCTGGATCCTGCTGGCCGGCCTGCCCCGTCTGGGCGATTACGTCGCCAAGACCATCCCGGAACTTGGCTGGCGCAGCCTTGGCGCCGACCTGGCGGACTGGTTCTGGCGCTGGCGGGTCTGGCTGGACCTGCTGGTCGAGACCCTGCTGATCGCCTTCATGGCGACCTCGCTCGGCGTGGCGGCGGGGTTCCTGCTGTCCTTCCCGGCCGCGCGCAACCTGTCGCCTGCGCCCGCGTTGGTCTGGATCACCCGCCGCTTCCTCGAAATCGCCCGCACCGTGCCGGAACTGGTCTGGGCGCTGATCTTCGTCTTCTGCTTCGGGGTCGGGCCGATGGCGGGGGTGCTGGCCATCGCGCTGCACTGCACCGGATCGCTTGGCAAGCTCTATTCGGAAGCCAACGAGAACGTGGACATGCGCCCGGTCGAGGGCGTGCGCGCCGCCGGCGGTTCCTGGTTCGAGCAGATGCGCTACGGCGTCGTGCCGCAGGTGCTGCCGAACACGCTCAGCTATACGCTGCTGCGCTTCGAGATCAACGTCCGCTCCTCCTCGATCATCGGCTATGTCGGCGCGGGCGGGCTGGGGCAGGAATTGCGCACCGCCGTCAGCCTGCAGGAATATACCGACCTGTCGGCGCTGTTTCTCATCATCCTCGCGACCGTCTTCCTGATCGACTGGGGTTCGGAACGGTTGCGCCACCGCGTCATCGGACTGGAGGGCACCTGATGTCCCGCACGGATCACACCCTTCCGCCCCGCCCCGGCCGACTGCGCAACCGCCTGTTCTGGATCGGCTTTCTGGCGCTGTTCGGCTGGTGCCTCTACGATTTCGGCTTTTCGCCGCAGCGCATCTGGCAGGGGCTGGGCCGGCTGGGGAACGTGCTGTCCTTCATGTTCCCGCCGCATCTGTGGACCGAATGGGTCCAGATCAGGGAAATCCTGCAAGGGCTGGGCGAGACCCTGGCCATGGCCTTCCTGGGCACGCTGCTTGGCGCGCTGGTGGCCTTTCCGCTGTCCTTCCTGGGCGCGCGGACGATCAACCGCATGGGCTGGCTGCGCTTCGGCCTGCGGCGCGGCTTCGACGTGATCCGCGCCTTCGAGACGCTGATCCTGGCGCTGATCTTCATCCGCGCCTTCGGGCTGGGGCCGCTGGCCGGCGTGCTGGCGATCGCGGTGGGCGAGATCGGCGTGCTGGCCAAGCTCTATGCCGAGGCGATCGAGAACAGCTCGGCCCGCCCGGTCGAGGGCGTGCGCGCCGCCGGCGGCTCGGTCCCGCAGGGGATCCGCATCGGGCTGCTGCCGCAGGTCATGCCGGTGCTGATGTCGATCACGCTCTACAATTTCGAATCCAATGTCCGCTCGGGCACCATCCTGGGGATCGTCGGCGCCGGCGGGATCGGCTTCCTGCTCTCCGACCGGATCGGCGCCTATCGCTGGGACGAGGCCTGGTCGATCATCATCCTGATCGTGGCGATGGTCTACCTGATCGACGGGCTGTCGGCCTGGATCCGGATGCGGCTGATCCGCCCCTGACCCCCGATCCCGCCGTTCCGCCCGCCCCGCCCCACGCAGGAAAACCCGCCGATCCGCTTCTTCGTTGCCCAAATACCCCCATCCGCCCGGCGCGAAGGTCACGCCCGCAGCCAGTCCGGCGCATGGCGGATCTCGTCCACACCGGCCAGCTGCGCCAGCCGCTCGAATTCCGCCCGCAGCGCCGCCAGCCGCGCCGCGCCCATGCGCAGGCCCGGCTCGGGCCAGAACGCCCTGACGGCCAGCACTCCGGCCTCGCGCTTGGCATCCACCCGCCCGATCAGCCGGTCCCCCTGCATCACCGGAAAGACCTAATAGCCATAGCGGCGCCTGGGCGCCGGCACGAAGATCTCGATCCGATAGCGGAAGCCGAACAGCCGCTCGGCCCGCGCCCTGTCGCGCAGCGCCGGGTCGAAAGGCGACAGCACCCGCACCCGCGCGGATGGCGCCGGCAGCGCGGGCACCAGGTCCAGCAGCGCCGGATCGGAAAAGCTGCGCCGCCGCGTGCCATCGGCCATCTCCACGTCGATCTCGACGATCCGCCCGGCGGCCAGGGCCTCGGCGCACCACCGCTTCGCCTCGTCGCGGGTGACGATCTCGAAGAAGGCCGCCAGCTCGCCGCTGGTGGCGAAGCCCAGCCGGTCCAGCGCCGCCGTCATCGCCCAGTCGATGATCTCGGCCTCGTCGATGCGCGCGGCAAGATGCTGGGCCGGGATGACCCGCTCGCTGAGGTCATAGACCTTGCGGAACCCCTCGCGCCGGCAGATCGCCAGGCGCCCGGACCGCCACAGATATTCCAGCGCCGTCTTCGAGGGATGCCAGTCCCACCAGCCCGTCGAGCCCCGTTCCTCGCCCTCGCCGACATCCTGCGAGGAAACGGGGCCGTGATCCGCGATCCGCCGCAGCACCGTGTCCAGCTCGGCATCCCAGCCCTCGCGCCGCCATTTCGGCCAGCGCTGCCGCATCCGCGCCTCGTCGCCGGCGAATTTCAGCCGCCACATCGGATAGCAGGTCATCGGCACGACGGCGGCGTCATGGGTCCAGTGCTCGAAGGCGGTGCGGTGCCGGGCCACCATGTCCTGCAGCGCCTTCGGCCGGTACCGGCCCCGGCGCGACCACAGGATCAGGTCATGCGAGCGGGCCAGCGTGTTGACGCTGTCCACCTGCACGAAGCCCAGCCCCGCCAGCAGCCCGGCCAGATCGGCGCCCTTGCCCGGCCCCGATCCGGGCCGCAGCAGCAGGTGCCGGTCCAGAAACAGGCGGCGGGCGTCGCGATTTGCAAGCAGCGGGCGCATCATGCCCCTATCGATTGCCGGTTTGCGCCGCGCGATCAAGCGCGCCCCGCCGGGCCTGCCGAAATCCGCCGGCTTGAAATCCGGCGCGCATTGCCTAGATGTCGTTTCCTGCAACGGACCAACCGGAGTTCCTCGGACATGGACATCATTCTCGCCGCCCTCGCCCATCCGGTCGCGCAACGAGAAGTCCTGTCCCATGTCCGCCTCCATCACGCTTTCCCGCCTTTGCTGGTCCACGCCTGACCGCAGCCCGCTTTTCACCGACCTGGACCTGGTCTTCGGACCGGAACGCACCGGGCTTGTCGGACGAAACGGCACCGGCAAGACCACCCTGCTGCGCCTGATCGCGGGCCAGATCGCCCCGGCCTCGGGCAGCGTTCGCGTCTCTGGCACCACGGGGCTGATGCGGCAGGAGACCGGCCTTGCCGCCGATCTGGGCATCGCGGAGCTGTTTGGCGCGGCCGAGGCGCTGGAGCTGCTCGAAAGGGCCGAGGCCGGGCTGGCCGAGGCCGCGGAACTGGCCGGGGCGGACTGGACGCTGCCGGCGCGGATCGAGGCCGCGCTGCTGCGCTGCGGGCTGGACGTTGACCCCCGCGCGCGGCTTGCGGAGCTGTCGGGGGGCCAGCGCACCCGCGCCGGCCTTGCCGCGCTGATCTTCGCCCGGCCGGATTTCCTGCTGCTGGACGAGCCGACGAACAACCTGGACCGCCAGGGCAGGCAGGCGGTGATCGACCTGATCCGGGGATGGCGCGCGGGCGCGATCGTGGTCAGCCATGACCGCGAATTGCTGGAGGAAATGGATGCCATCGTCGAGCTGACGACATTGGGCGCCGCGCGCCATGGCGGCAATTACAGCAGCTATCGCGCCCGCAAGGCCCAGGAATTGCAGGCCGCGCGGCACGATCTGGCCGAGGCGGAGAAGCAGCAGGCCGAGATCCTGCGGCGCGAAAGGCAGGCGGCCGAGCGCAAGGCCCGCAAGGACGGCGCGGGGCGCCGCTCGCGCGGGAAAGCCGACCAGCCGAAGATCCTGCTGGACGCGGCGAAGGGCCGGGCCGAGGCCTCGGGCGGCGCCAATGCCCGGCTGCGCGACGCGCGCAACCGGCAGGCGCAGGATGCGCTGTCCTCGGCCCGCGACCGGATCGAGGTGCTGGATCCCTTGCGCATGGAGATCGGCTCGACCGGTCTTCCCGCGCAGAAGCTGGTCCTGCGCCTGCAGGCGGTGACGGGCGGCCACGATCCGGCGCGGCCGGCGATCCGCGACATGGACCTGACCGTGACCGGCCCCGAACGCATCGCGATCACCGGCCCGAACGGCAGCGGCAAGACCACCTTGCTGTCGCTGGTCACAGGCGCGCTGACACCGCTTTCCGGCCGGGTCGAGCTGCATGTGCCCCATGCCTTCCTGGACCAGCATGCCGCCCTGCTGGATCCCGCCCTGACGCTGCGCCAGAATTTCCGGCGCATGAACCCGGATGCGGATGAAAACCTGTGCCGGGCGGCGCTGGCCCGGTTTCGCTTCCGCGCCGGGGATGCGCTGCAGCTGGCGGGTGCGCTGAGCGGCGGGCAGAGGCTGCGGGCGGCGCTGGCCTGCGTCCTGGGCCGCCCCGAGCCGCCCGCGCTGCTGATCCTGGACGAGCCGACCAACCACCTGGACCTGGATGCGATCGAGGCGCTGGAGGCCGCGCTTGCGGCCTATGACGGCGCCCTGCTGGTCGTCAGCCATGACCGGGCGTTCCTGGAAAGCCTGACGCCGGACAGGTGGCTGGAGCTGGGCCGATGACGGTCTGCGGGGGCGGCGGTCAGTCCTGCTGGCGCAGGATGCGGGCCGGGCGGGTGGCCAGCGGGCGCAGCGCGAACAGGATGCCCGCCGCCAGCACCGCCGCGACCCCGCCCGAGACGATGGCGATGGCCGACAGCGGCTCGAAGGCGAAATCCGTCTCCATCACGAAGGTGACGACCGCCCAGCCCGCCACCGCGCCGGCAAGGATCGCGACAGCCCCCGCCGCCGCCCCCATCAGCACCGATCGCAGCGCGAACGAGGCCAGCACCCAGCCCCGCGTAGCGCCCAGGGTGCGCAGCACCGTCGCCTCGAAGATCCGCTCGCGCTCTCCGGCGGCGGCGGTGCCGATCAGCACGACAAGGCCGGTCAGCAGCGTCGCGCCGGCGGCCCAGGCTGCGGCCGAGGCGATGGCGCCCAGCACGGCAGTCGCCTGGTCCACCGCGTCGCGGACCCGGATCGCGGTCACGTTGGGCATGTCGCCGGCGACGGCGCGCAGGATGCGGCCCTCGGCCTCGGCCCCGGCATAGACGGTGGCGATATGGGTATGCGGCGCGCCCGCCAGCGCCGAGGGGCTCATCGCCATGACGAAGCCCAGGCCACCGGTCGAGAAATCGACCTCGCGCAAGCTGGTGATCTCGCCCTCGATGTCGCGGCCCAGGATGTTGACGGTGATCCGGTCGCCCAGTTGCAGGCCCAGTTCCGCCGCCTCTTCCGCGCCGAAGGAGATCAGCGGCGGGCCGTCGTAACCGGCCGGCCACCATTCCCCCGCCGTGATGGTCGTGCCCTCGGGCGGGGCGTCGGAATAGGTCACGCCCCGGTCGCCGCGCAGGACCCAGTGATCGCCCGCGACCTCGGTGGCCGGGCGGCCGTTGATCCGGGTCAGGATGCCGCGCAGCATCGGCGCGGTCTCGACCCGCTCGACCCCCGGATCGGCGGCGAGCGTGGCGTTGAACGCGTCCAGCTGGTCGTTCTGGATGTCGAGGAAGAAATAGGCCGGCGCGCGGGCGGGCAGGTCGCGGTCGATGGCGGCGCGCAGGTTGGCCTCGATCTGGCCGACGCTGGCCAGCACCGCCAGCCCCAGGCCAAGCGACAGCATGACCGATGCGGTTTCCGAGCCCGGCCCGCCGACCGCCGCGAAGGCAAGCCGCAGCGCCGGGCGGCCGCGCATGATCCGGCTGCGCGCAAGGGCCCGCGCCAGCAGGCGCACCAGCCAGGCCGCCCCCGCCAGCAGCGCCAGCGCGCCGATCACGCCCACGGCGGTGCCAAGCGCCAGTTCCGGCGCGCCGGAAAACCACGCCGCCCCGCCCACCAGCAGCACCGCCAGCGCGGCGCTGACCAGCCACCAGACCGGCCGGGGCGCGGCCCCCGCGACGCCCACCGCCGCACGATAGAGCGCCGCCGCCCGGACCTGCGCCGTGCGCGCCAGCGGCCACAGCGTGAACAGCAGCGCCGTCACCAGCCCGTAGAACGCGGCCTCTGCCAGCGGCGCGGGCCAGGGCGCGAAGACGGCGGGCACGGGCAGCAGACGCTCCAGCATCGGGGCCAGCGCCAGCACCGCGCCCGTGCCAAGCGCCAGCCCGGCAAGGACGCCCAGCAGCGCCATGGCGCCGATCTGGACCAGATAGACCATGAAGATCAGCCGCTGTTCCGCCCCCAGGCTGCGCAGCGTGGCGATGGTCGCCGTCTTGCCCGCCAGATAGCTGCGCACCGCGGCGGACACACCCACGCCGCCCACCGCCAGCCCGGCCAGGCCCACCAGGATCAGGAAGGCGCCGATCCGGTCGATGAAATTCTCGGCCCCCGGCGCGGCGCGGCGGCTGTCGCGCCAGCGCAGCCCGGTGTCGCGGAACGCGGCCATCGCCTCGGCACGCAGGGCGTCCAGATCGGCGCCCGGCGGCAGGATCATGCGATATTGCGTGTCGTAAAGCGTGCCCGGCCCGATCAGGCCCGAATCCGCCAGCGCCCCGCTGGCCACCAGCGTGCGCGGCCCAAGGCCGAAGCCGCCCGCCGCCGCGTCGGGCTCATGGGTCAGCACCGCCATCAGCCGGAAGGATTGCGTCCCCAGCCGGAACTCGTCGCCGGGGGCGATGCCCAGCCGTTCGACCAGCACCGCATCCATCGCGGCGCCCGGCAGCCCGTCCGATCCGGCCAGAAGCGTCGCCATCGGCATGGGCGGATCGAGCCCCACCGCGCCCAGCAGCGGCCAGCCGTCGTCCACCGCCTTGACCTGGGTCAGCGCGCGATCCGCGCCCGCGCCCTCGCCCGTCACGGCCATGGAGCGGAAGTCCACCACCTCGGACACCCGCGTCGCGACACGGTCCATGAAGGCGCGTTCCTCGTCGGTGGCGAAGCGATAGGTGAACTGCATCCGCGCATCGCCGCCCAGCATGACCGCGCCCTGATCGGACAGGCCCTGCCGGACGGATTCGCGCACCAGCCCCACCGCCGCGATCGCCGCGACGCCGAGGATCAGGCAGGCGAGGAAGACCCGGAACCCCGCGAAGCCCCCGCGCAATTCGCGCCGGGCGATGCGAAAGGCCAGCGCCGCGCTCATTCGGCGGCGTTCCGCTGCGCGCCTTCGTCGGCGATCCGGCCATCGGCCAGAAGCACCACCCGGTCGCAGCGCGCCGCCAGTTCCGGCGCGTGGGTCACAAGGACCAGCGTCGCCCCGTGCCGGTCGCGCAGCCCGAACAGCAGGTCCATGATCGCCGCGCCGTTCGCGCCGTCCAGATTGCCGGTCGGCTCATCGGCCAGCAGGATCGCCGGGCGCGCCACGGCGGCGCGGGCCAGCGCCACGCGCTGCTGCTCGCCCCCCGACAGCTGCGCCGGGTAATGGCCCTTGCGGGTCGAAAGGCCCACGGCGGCCAGTTCCTCGGACGCCCGTTCAAAGGCGTCGGTCGCGCCGTTCAATTCCAGGGGAAGTGCGACGTTTTCCAGCGCGGTCATCGTCGGAATCAGGTGGAAGGACTGGAACACCACCCCCATATTGTCCCGGCGGAACCGGGCGAGCTGGTCTTCGTTCAGGGCGGTCAGGTCACGGCCCTGCGCGATCACCTCGCCGCCGGTGGCGCGTTCGAGCCCGCCCATGAGCATCAGGAGAGACGACTTGCCCGAACCCGACGGCCCGACCAGCCCCAATGTCTCGCCGCGCGCCACCTGCAGGGTGATGCCGCGCAGGATCTCGACCGGCCCCGCCGCGCCCGTCAGCGAAAGCCGCGCGTCGCGCAGCGCAATCACAGGTTCCGTCATCCATACCGCCCTTATGCCCCGCCTTCGCAGGCAATATGGGGCCGTGCGGCGTTTCTGCAACCGCAAAGCGGCGGCCCTGGCGGCGGTGCTGCTGCTTGCCGCAAGCCCCGGCTGGGCCGAGCCGCTGCGGCTGGTCGCGCTTGGCGACAGTTTGACGCAGGGCTATGGCCTGCCGCCCGAGGACGGCTTCACCGCGCAGCTGGAACGCTGGCTGGCGGCCCAGGGCCGCGAGGTTCAGGTGGTGAATGCCGGCGTATCGGGCGACACGACGGCGGGCGGGCGGTCGCGGGTCGGCTGGGCGCTGGCCGACGGGGCCGATGCGATGCTGGTCACGCTTGGCGGCAACGACCTGTTGCGCGGCGTCGACCCATCGGTCAGCCGCGACAACCTGGACGCGATCCTGACCGAGGCCGCCGCGCAAGAGGTTCCCGTGCTGCTGATCGCAATGGAGGCGCCGGGCAATTACGGCCCCGACTACCGCGCCGCCTTCGACGCGATCTATCCCGAGCTGGCCGAGACGCATGGCGTGGCCCTGGCCGAGAGCTTCCTTGCCCCGCTGGTCGAGGGGACTGCGGACGGTGCGGCGATGCGCGACTTTCTGCAGGAGGACGGGCTGCATCCCAATGCCGAGGGCGTGGCGCGCATCGTCGAGGGGCTGGGCCCCAGGGTGCTGGAACTGATCGACACCGCGGCGGAATGACGCCCATCGGCGGGCGGCCGGGGCGCACCCGGCGGCCGGCCGGTCTTGCGGCCCGTTCTTCGGGCAAGCTAAGGTCCCGGCGGATTTCGCGCGCGCAGGTCGGGGATCGGCCCGGAAATCCCATGCGAGAACGGGAAGGGAGAGCTGCATGGAGTCGGCCGTTCATCTCAGGACTGTGGACATCAGCTTTGCCGTCAGCGGCAAGCAGCCGTTTCGCGCGGTCGCCGGGGCGGACCTGCGCGTCGCCAAGGGCGAATTCGTGGCCATCGTCGGCCCGACCGGATCGGGCAAGTCGACGCTGCTGAACGCGGCGGCGGGGCTCTTGCGTCCCTCGGCCGGCGTGGTCGAGATCGAGGGCCGGCCGCTGGAGGGCCTGAACCGCAGCGCCGGCTATCTGTTCCAGGCCGATGCGCTGATGCCGTGGAAGACCTCGCGCGACAATGTCGCCATCTCGCTTGAAATCTCGGGCACGCCCCGGCGGCAGGCGCTGGCCCGCGCCGAGGAATGGCTGGAGCGCGTCGGCCTGCGCGGCTTCGGCGACCGTTATCCGCACATGCTGTCGGGCGGCCAGCGCAAGCGCGTGGCCATGGCGCAGGTGCTGATCCGCGATCCGGCGATCCTGCTGATGGACGAGCCCTTCGGCCCGCTGGATGCGCAGACCCGGCTGATCATGGGCGATCTGCTGCTGGACCTGTGGCAGCAGGACCGCAAGGCGGTGATGTTCGTCACCCACGACCTGGAAGAGGCGATCTCGCTGTCGGACCGGGTGGTGATCCTGTCGACCGGCCCCGACGCCCGCATCATCGGCGATTTCCCGATCCCGCTGCCACGCCCGCGCGACGTGTCGGAAATCAAGCTGGAGCCGGAATTCCAGAACCTGCACCGCGACATCTGGCACCTGCTGAAGGACCAGGTGCTGAAAGCCTATGCCCATAGCACGGCGGAGAAAGCCTGATGCCCAGACCCGTCCTTCTGATGCTGCAGATCCTCGTCGCGGTCTTCGCGATCGCCTTCTGGTGGGTGCTGACCCGGACCTCGCTGTTCGGGGACCCGTCGCGGATCCAGTTCTTCTTCTCGACGCCGATGGACGTGCTGAACCGGATCATCGCGTGGTTTTCCTCGGGCCAGATCTGGTATCACCTGTGGATCACGCTGATCGAGGCCGCGCTGGCCTTCGTGATCGGCACCGTGGCGGCGCTGATCCTGGGGTTCTGGCTGGCGCGGCGCCCCAGGCTGGCGGCGGTGTTCGACCCCTATATCAAGGCCGCGAACGCCCTGCCCCGCGTGGTGCTGGCGCCGATCTTCACGCTGTGGTTCGGGCTGGGGATCTGGTCCAAGGTCGCGCTGGGGTTCACGCTGGTCTTCTTCATCGTCTTCTTCAACGTCTACCAGGGCGTGAAGGAGGTGAACCGCACCGTGCTGCAGAACGCCCGGATGCTGGGCATGTCCGAACGCCAGCTGCTGCGGCATGTCTATCTGCCCTCGGCGCTCAGCTGGGTGTTCTCGTCGCTGCATATCTCGATCGGCTTCGCGGTCGTGGGCGCGGTGGTCGGCGAATATCTGGGCGCCTCGGCCGGGCTGGGCTATCTGATCGCGCAGGCCGAGGGCATGTTCGACATCGCCGGGGTCTTCGCGGGCATGTTCGTGCTGTCGGCCTTCGTGCTGATCATCGACTGGCTGGTCACCCTGGCCGAGCGCCGGCTGCTGATCTGGCAACCCGACAGCGATCACCATCACTGACATTCATCCAAGGGAGGGAACGACATGAAACTTACCGGCACGATCCTCGCCGCGGTCCTGGCGGCGACGGCGGCGGGCAGCGCCGCAGCCGACACGGTCCGCATCGCCATCGGCGGGTCCAGCTGCATCTGCTACCTGCCGACCGTGCTGGCCGAGCAGCTGGGCAATTACGAAAAGCACGGCCTGGACGTGGAGCTGATCGACTTCAAGGGCGGCTCGGCCGCGCTGAAGGCGGTGGTGGGGGGCAGCGCGGATGTCGTGTCGGGCTATTACGAGCACACGATCAGCCTGGCCGCCAAGAACCAGCAGCTTGCCTCTTTCGTCATCATGGACCGCCTGCCCGGCATCGCGCTGGTCGTCGCGCCCGGCAAGAACGACCAGATCGATTCGGTCGCCGACCTGGCGGGCAAGAACGTGGGCGTCACCGCGCCGGGGTCCTCGACCGATTTCTTCCTGAAATACCTGCTCTCGCGCGAGGGGCTGGACCCGAACGCGGCCTCGGTGGTGGGCGTCGGCGTCGGTGCGACGGCGGTCGCCGCGCTGGAACAGGGGCGCATCGACGCGGTGGTGACGCTGGACCCGGCGATCTCGCAGCTGAAGAACCGCCACGAGGACCTGAAACTGCTGGTCGATACCCGCAAGGAGGCCGACGCGCGCAGCCTGTTCGGCGCGGATTACGCCGGCGGCGCGCTCTATACGCGGCAGGAATGGATCGACGCGAACCCGGAACAGGCCCAGGCGCTGGCCGCCGCGATCGTGGACACGCTGCACTATATCCACAGCAGCACCCCCGAGGAGATCGCCGGGCAGATGCCGCCCGAGCTGATCGGCGACACCGCGATCTATGTCGAATCGCTGAAGAACAGCCTGGAGATGATTTCCGAGACCGGGTTGATGGACGATGCCGCCGCCGAGGCGGTGCTGGAGGTGATGAGCTTCAATTCGCCCGAGATCGCCGGGGCGGAGATCGACCTGGCCGCGACCTATACCAACGAATTCGTCCAGGCGGCCGCGCCGCAACCCGCCGAATAGGCCACGGCGGCGGATCGCACGGGCTTCGGTCCCGCCCCCGGCGATCGGGGGGCGGGACGCGCCGCCGCTATGCCCCCCAGACCTCGCGCAGCAGCGCCACCCAGTTCTCGCCCATCACCTTCTCGATCCGGGCGGCGGGCCAGCCGCGCCGCTCCATGGCGGCGGTCAGGCCGCCGGTATCGGCGATCGTGTCCATGCCGGCCGGATTGCGGATCGTCCCGAAGCGCGTCAGGCGGCGGGCATAGCCCTTGTCATGGGTGATCCAGTCGAAGAACCGCTGGTCATGGCCCTGGGTGAAATCCGTGCCATAGCCGACCCGGTCCTCGCCGCAGATGTTGATGACATAGTCGATCGCCTCGACATAGTCGTCGACCGTCGCATCGGTGCCGCGGGCCAGGAACGGGGTGAACATGGTCACGCCGACGAAGCCGCCGTGATCGATGATGAAGCGCAGCTCCTCGTCGCTCTTGTTGCGCGGATGGGCCTTCAGCCCGGCGGGCAGGCAATGCGAATAGGCGACGGGCTGGCGCGAGGCCAGGATGATGTCGCGGCTGCTGTTCGATCCGACATGCGACAGGTCGCACAGGATGCCCAGCCGGTTCATCTCGGCCACGACCTCATGGCCGAATTCCGACAGCCCGCCGTCATGGCCTTCGTAGCAGCCGGTCGCGACCAGGTTCTGGGTGTTGTAGGCCATCTGGATGATGCCGACGCCCAGCTCCTTGAACAGCGACAGATAGCCGATCTGGTCCTCCATCCCCGAGACGTTCTGCCAGCCCAGGATGATGCCGGTCTTGCCCTCGGCCTTGGCGCGGCGGATGTCGGCGGTGGTGCGGACCTGCAGGATCAGGTCGGAATGGTCGCGGAACCACGCCTTCCAGCGCATGATGTTGCGCATGGTTTCGGTGAAGTTCTCCCAGATGCAGCAGGTGCAGTTGGCGGCGGTGATGCCGCCCTTGCGCATCTCGCGGAAGATCTCGGGCCCGAAATCCGAGACGATCAGGCCATCCACCACGGTCAGCCGGTCATGCAGAAGCCCTGCGCCCAGAGAGGGCGTATATTCGTTCATTGATGTCTCTCCATCGGTTCAGTGTTCGTTGACCAGCACGCCCGCCTCGGGCGCCCAATGCGCCCAGACCGCGGTTCCGCCCGGCAGCACCGGCTGCCCGCCCAGGCCCGGCGCGCGCAGCCGCGCGCTGAGCATCGGCCCGGCATCGGTGCGGAGCTGATATTCCACGGCCGAGCCGTGATAGGTCATGATCTCGACCCTGCCGGCCAGCGCGTTGCGCCCGGTCGCCGGCGGCTCGGTGGACAGCGAGATCTCCTCGGGGCGCAGGGCCAGGAAGGCGCGGCCGGCGATCGGCGGCTGGCCCTGCAGGCGGACGGTCGGCCCGGCCTCGAAGGCGAAGCCCGCCCGGTCCGGGGTCATGCGCCCGGCCAAAAGGTTGGGGATGCCCAGGAAGCCGGCGGCGAAGGCGGTGCGCGGGCGGCCGAAGACCTCGGCCGGCGGGCCGATCTGCTCGACCCCGCCCTGATACATCAGCACCATGCGGTCGGCGGTGCTCATCGCCTCGTCCTGGTCATGGGTGACGAAGACGGTGGTCAGGCCAAGCGATTGCTGCAACTGGCGGATCTCGATCTTCATCTCGTGGCGCAGCGCGGCGTCGAGGTTCGACAGCGGCTCGTCCAGCAGCAGCACGTCGGGCTCGATCACCAGCGCGCGGGCCAGCGCCACGCGCTGCTGCTGGCCGCCCGAAAGCTGCTTGGGCAGCCGGTCGCCATATTGTCCCAGGCGCACGCGGGCCAGCGCCTCGCGTACCCGTTTCCCCGCATCCGCCCTGGAGACCTTGCGCATCTCCAGCCCGAAGGCGACGTTCTGGGCCACGGTCATATGCGGAAACAGCGCATAGTTTTGAAATACCATGCCCATGTTCCGCCGGTTCGGCGGCAGGCCGGTGACATCGCGCCCGCCGACCGAGATCCGGCCGCTGGTCGCATCGACGAAGCCCGCGATCATGCGCAATGTCGTCGTCTTGCCGCAACCCGACGGCCCAAGCAGGGCGACCAGTTCCCCGTCGGCGATGCGCAGCGTCATGTTCCGCACGGCGACGGCATCGCCGTAATGCTTGGCGACATCCTGAAGAACGACTTCGGACATGGCTTCTCCTTTCAGAAGGCGCGGCTGAGCTTGGCGTAGCGGTCGGTGACCAGCAGCAGCAGGGTGATGAGGGCGATCTGGACCGTGGCGACCGCGCCGATGGTCGAATCGAAGTTCCATTCCAGATAGTTGATCAGCGCGATCTGCAGCGTCGTGCGGTCGGGGCCGACCAGGAACAGCGACTTTTCCAGATCGATGAAGGAATTGACGAAGGCGAACAGCGATCCCGCGATCACGCCGGGCTTGATGACCGGCAGCGTGACCCGGAAGAAGACCGTCAGCGGTCCTGCGCCGAGGCTGCGCGCGGCTTCCTCGACCGACGGGTTCATGCCGATCAGCGATGTCGTCACCAGCCGGATCATCCAGGGCAGCGCGATCAGGCTGTGGGCGGCGATCAGGCCGGGGCTGGATCCCGCGATGCGCCAGCCGGTCAGGAACTCGACCTCCAGGAAGAAGACGAAGAGCGAGCTTCCCCCGACGATCCCCGGCACGATCATCGGCGACATCAGGATGGTGTTGATCGTCTCGCGGCCGGGAAAGCGCGCCCTGGCCAGCGCGAAGCTGGCGGGCAGGCCCAGGATCAGCGCGATGGCGGTCGCGATCAGGCTGGTGCGCAGGCTGAGGAAGAAGCCATTGCGGAAATCCGCCATCTGCCAGGCGCGGCGATACCAGTCCAGCGTATAGCCCTCGGGCGGCAGCGACAGGATGCGGTTGGAAAAGAAGCTCATCCAGACGATGAAGATCAGCGGCAGGACGACGAAGCCGATCACCAGGACGCTGATCGCCGTGTATCCGATGCGGATGGTCTTGGCCTGTGCGTTGCCCATCACTCGCTCCACCGCCGGTATTTCCGCTGGACCAGCGCCGAGACCCCCACCGTCAGGATCAGGGTGACGCTCATCAGGATGAAGGCCAGGGCCGAGCCGAAGGGCCAGTTCATCGCCTTGGCGACCTGCTGGTAGACGGTCGGCGCCATCATGTGGAAGGTCGGGCCGCCCAGCAGCACCGGCGTCGCATAGGCGTTCATCGACAGGATGAAGCACAGCACCGTCCCCGCCAGTATCCCCGGCAGCGCCAGCGGCAGCACGACCCGGCGCATCACCGTCAGATGGGTCGCGCCCAGGCTGCCCGCCGCATCCTCCAGGTTCGCGTCGATGGCCTCGAAGACGCTGTTCAGGGTGATGATCATGAAGGGCAACAGGACCGAGACCAGGCCGATCGTCACCGCCGTCGCGGTATACATCAGCCCCAGCGGCCCCTCGTATCCGAAGACGCCCAGGACCGAGGCCAGCACGCCCCTGTCGTTCAGGATCAGCATCCAGGCCGAGGTCCTGACCGCATTGCCGATCAACAGCGGCACCAGGATCACGATCAGCAGCATCCGCTTGGCGAAGGCCGAGACGTGCCGGGCCAGGAAATAGGCGACCGGCACCCCCGCCACCAGGCAGATCGCCGTCGCCAGCGCCGAGATGCCAAGCGTGCGCAGCAGCACCTCCTGATAGAAGGCGTCGGTGAAGAACTTAACGTAGTTCTCGGCGGTGAAGGCGCTGATCATCAGCTCGGCCGGATCGAAGCGGTTGAAGCTGTTGCGCAGCATCAGCGCCAGCGGCGCCAGCAGCCCGATCGTCACGAAGACCAGGGCGGGGGTGGTCAGGAAGGGCGCGCCGATCCGGCGCGGCGGCCTGCGGTCAGGCCTGTCCGGCGGCGCCATCTGCGCGACCGTGTCCGACATGCTCATGGGTGTCTCCCGTCAGGAATGGGCCGGGTCGCGGCATCAGCTGGCAAAGGACTTGTTCCACCATTCAAGCCAGGCGGCCGAATGCGCGGCGACATAGCCATAGTCCAGGAAACGCATCTTCGCGCGCTCCTCGGGGGTGAAGTCGATCAGGGCGCGCAGCTCGTCCGTCAGCGTGGCCTTCGTGTTGGCGGGCGCATAGAAGCTGGCTTCGGCAAGGCCGGCCATCGCCGTCGGGTCGATCATCGCGTCCAGATAGCTGTAGCCCGCATCCTTGTGCTCGCCATAGGTGGTCAGGCAGGCGCCGAAGGTCACGGCGATGGCGCCCTCGTCGGGATACTGGATCGCCAGGGGCAACCCGTCATTGGCCCATTGCAGCCCCCGCGCCTTGTAGTTCACGGCGATGTCCACCTCGCCATTCGCCAGGCCGGCCTGCAATTGCTGATGCGCGGCATAGAGCCGGGGCCGGTTCTCGGCCACCAGCTTCTCCAGCAGGGGCTTGCCGTCCTCGGCATCCGTCATGCCGCCGGTCGAGATCAGCCCGGCCATCAGCATGTAGTTGAAATACAGCTGGTTGGTCAGCCCGACCCGGCCCGCCCATTTCGGGTCCCACAGCTCGGCATAGGATTTCGGCGGCTCGGCGACCTTGTCCCGGTTATAGATGATGACCACCCCGCTATAGAGCCAGGGCACGAAATAGGGCGAGCGCAGTTCGTCGACCAGATCGGCGTGGTTCGGGATGCGGGACAGGTCCAGATCGTCGACGACCTCCTGCTGGCGCATCTCGAAGGCGTCGGAGCTGTTCAGGTGGATCACATCGGCCGAGGCCCGGCGGATGCGCTTCTCGCCCAGCAGCTTGGCCTTGCGCTCGGGCTCCATCGCCAGGTCGCGGATGACCCGGAAGCCCTTGTCCTCCAGCAGCGGCTTCTCGACATAGCGCATGGTGCGCTCGTTCCAGTCGCCGCCCCAGTTCGAGACCACCACGGTCCCGCCCGCCGCATGGGCCTGCCGCGGCAGCAGCACCGGAAGGGTCGCGCCCGCCATCAGCATCTGCATCACCCGGCGGCGGGACGGGGCGTGCGGCATCATGGGTTCTTTCTGCATCTTCATGGCTCCCTGAAGCATGTCGTCGGTGGGGTTGGAACGGTGCGTCTTGGCGGCACCTTCGAGGTCTGACGATGAAGCTGGAAATTCCGTTTGTGAAATATCAATTGAGGCTTTATTGATATTCATCAGTTATCAATAATGGCCTTCGGAATGAGCCTTGACCTGCGGCATCTGCGCGCTTTCGCGGCACTGGGCAAAGAGCTGCATTTCGGCCGCGCCGCCGACAGCCTGCACATCGCCCAGCCCGCGCTGACGAAGACGATCCAGCAGCTGGAGGCAGAGATCGGCGCGCCCCTGCTGCTGCGCACGACGCGGCGGGTCGAGCTGACCGAGGCGGGAAAGGTGCTTCTGGCCGAAATCTCGGGCATCGCGGGGCAGATCGACCGGGCCGTCGCCCGGACCCGCAATGCCGCGCGCGGCATCCGCGGCGAATTGCGGGTGGCCTATACCGATTTCGCCATCAACGGGCGGCTGCCGGATTTCCTGCGCGACTTCACGCAGGCGCATCCCGACATCCGGCTGGACCTGATCTTCATGCCGACCGTGCATCAGCATGTGGCGATCCTGCAGCAGACCATCGATGTCGGCTTTCTCTATGGGCAGTTCCGGCACAAGGCGACCAGCAGCCTGACCTTCGACGAGAACGAATATGTCGTGCTGCTGCCCTCGGGCCATCCGCTGGCGGCGCTGGAATCGCTGACGCTGGCGCAGCTGAGGGACGAGAAATTCGTCTTCGGGACCGGCGACAGCTGGGTCGTGTTCCGCAAGGAGGTGTTCGCCGAATGCCGCGCGCGCGGCTTCTTCCCCGACATCGCGCTGGAGGCGACCAACAGCGACGGCATCTTCGGCCTTGTCGCCGCCGGGGTCGGCGTCGCCATCTATTCCAGCTGCATCGGCAACCTGCCGCGCGAGGGCGTCGAGGTCCGGCCGCTGAGCGACCTGCCGGTGAAGCTGCCGATCACCGCCGTCTGGGACCGCAGCAACCGCTCGGGCCTGCTGAACACCTTCCTGCGCTTCCTGCGCCGGTCGCTGCCCCCGCCGGCCTAGGGCGGCGGGGGCCGCCATCCGCCCGCGGGGGCAGGCATGTGGCGGCCACCGGTTCATTCCGCGGCGACCCGCGCGGCGGCCAGCCCCTCGACATAGGCCACGCATTCCTCGACCGACTTGACGTCGCCGAACTTGGCGTCGATGTCGAACAGGTTCCAGGCCACCGCCCCCGGCACCCGGTCGCCAATGCAGTCGCGCACCGCGATCGGCCGGAACCCGTCGGCAATGCCGTCGCAGATCGTCTGGCGCACGCAGGCGCAGGCGGTCACGCCGGTCACCAGGATCGTGTCCACCCCGTTCGCCCGCAGGATGCCGGCAAGCTCGGTGCCGTGGAAGGACGAGGCGCGCTTCTTCAGCAGCGTGTATTCCCCCTTGACCGGCGCAATGCGGCTGTCGATGGCCCACAGCTCCTTGTTCTTCAGGTCGACGACATCAACCGGGATCTTGTTGTGCCACAGCCCCATATCGGTGAATTCGGCATTGCGGTCGGTGATCTCATAGGCGGTGGTGACATGGATCACGGGCAGGTGGGCGGCACGAAAGGCGGCCAGCAGCTTCTGCATGCCGGGGATGATCTCGTCGTCCATCTTCTGCTGGTCGCAGGTGAAGGGGTTGCCGGGCCGGGTCCAGGCATTGGCCAGATCGACGCTGACCAGCGCCGGGCGCTTGCCAAAACCCACGCGGCGCTGGAAGCCGCGTTCCTGATACAGCCGGGTTGATGCATCGAATGCAGCTTGCAGCATCCGGTCCAGTTCGCGGTTATCGATGTCGCTCATTCGTCTTTCCTCTGGGTCCGGGCCCGGATCGGCCCGCATTTGCTAAAGTCGGAGGCTGTCGCCATGACCGCGTCCCGGCCACAGCCCAGAGAATGCCCCTGAGAGAGCCGGACTGGAATTGACAGTTCGGCAATTATAGATGCATGCTGTGCATCAATCGAAAACCGCGCCGCCACCCATGCACCAGCTTCCCGAAACCGCGCTGCTGCGGTCCTTCGTCACCGTCGCGCAAGAACTCAGCTTCCGCCGCGCCGCCGACCGGCTGGCGCTGGACCAGTCGGCGCTGAGCCGCCGCATCCAGAAGCTGGAGGCCGAACTGGGCTATCCGCTGTTCGAACGCACCACGCGCGAAGTCGCCCTGACCCCGGCCGGGCAGGACTTCTATCGCAGCGTCTCACGGATCCTGCTGGATTGCTCGCGCTCGATCGACGAGGCGCGGCGCGTGGCGCTGGGTCATACCGGGCGGATCCGGGTGGGCTACATGGCCTTTGCCGCGACGGACCTCATGCCGCGGACGGTGGCCCGGTTCCGCGACCGCTATCCGGGCATCACGCTGGAATTGCGCTTCATGCGCACCCAGATGC
Source organism: Paracoccus sigandri (assembly GCF_003709565.1). GTDB lineage: Bacteria > Pseudomonadota > Alphaproteobacteria > Rhodobacterales > Rhodobacteraceae > Paracoccus > Paracoccus siganidrum. Next base: position 146,040 of record NZ_QNRC01000010.1, read on the forward strand.
AGAAGATCGCGATCGCGAATGACGAAATCGACGTGGGGTTCCTGATCGGGCCCTATGACAACCGCGATTGTCACAGCCTCACCCTGGCGCTGGACCCGCTGCATGTCGTGACGCCGCAGCGGCACCGCCTGCTGCACCAGCCCACGGTCCAGCCGGCGGATATCGCGAACGAGCCGCTGATCCTCGGCAACATGGCGGAATGGGGCGAATACCGCTTCCGGCTGGAGGACCAGTTCGGCCGGCTTGGCATCTCGCTTGAACCGGCGCTGGAGGCCAGCACCACATTGGCGCTGATCGGGCTGGTGGCGTCGGGGCTGGGCATCACCGTCTATCCCGAAAGCCTGATCGGCTTTTTGGGCCGCAATGTCGAGGCGCGGCCGATCATCCACCCGGATCTCCACAGCCGCACCGTGCTGGTCTGGAAGCGCAGCAACCGCGCCCGCGCCGTGCTGAACTTCATCGAGACCGCCAGGAACCGCGGCCCCGCCTGACCTGCGCCTAGGCTTCCGGCCGCTCGGGACCGGCGCCGGCGACGACCTCTCCGCTGCCGCGCGAGGCCAGCACCCAGACCGCCAGCGCGAAACCCGCGATCCCGCCGGCCAGCTTGCCCAGCAGCAAGGGCAGGATGATCGTCGGCTGGAAATTCGCCGAGAAGGCCAGGTGGTCGCCGAACATGAAGGCCGCGCAGACCGCGAAGGAGATGACCAGCACCTTGTCGCGCGGCGGCATGTCGCCGATCAGCCGGAACATCGCCAGCACATTGGCCGAGGCCGCCAACAGCCCGGCCGTCCCCGCCGGCGACAGGCCCAGCCGGTCCCCGATCCAGCGCATCGGCGCCTGCAGGAAGCGGTTCATCATCCAGACCATCGGGAAGGCCCCGCACAGCATGATGCCGATATAGCCGGCGATCTCCAGCGCGCGGAACTGGTCCTCGGCATCGGCGATAATCGGGGCGAAGCCCCAATGGCCGAAGACCGCGGTGAACAGCCCGGTGAAATATTCGACGATCGAGAAGACCAGCACCAGCGTGATCGCCGCATACATGATCCGCCCGAAGCCCAAAAACAGCCGGATCATCAGCGCCGGGAACAGCTTCAGCCCGGCGGCCAGCGCCGCGCAGAAGACGACCAGCGGGGCGAGGTTGCGCAGCACCTCGGCCATGCCCATCGCCAGAAGATGGGTCGGCTGCCCGCTGGCGTCGATGTCGGGACGGATGCCGACCTGCATCGCCATCAGCAGAAGGCAGGACACCAGCACGCCGACCGGGATCGACAGCACGCCGCACATGATGCCGACGGCCATGTATTGGTGATCGCTTCTGTCCAGCATGGCCAGGCCGACGGGGATGGTGAAGATGATCGTCGCCCCGGCCATGAAGCCGGTGATCGAGGCCATGATCCAGCCCTCGTTCGACAGCGCCAGCGTGTGGGCCAGCTGATAGCCGCCCATGTCCACCGCGATGATCGAGGTCGCAGCCATGGCGGGGTCGGCATTCACGACCTGGAAGACCGGCGTGACCCCGGCGCTGATGAAGGCCGAGAGATAGGGGATCGCCGCCATGATCCCGGCCACGGGGATGAAGATATGACCGATGGCGTGAAGGCCGGCGTTGAATTCCCGGCCAAGCGGGCTTTCACTGTCGATGATCGAGGCGATCGCGCCGATCACCGCCGAAGCCATGATGACATAGATGACGAAGGTGCCGATATGGGCCATGAGGGCCTCCCTGTTGCGGGCCGGGGCACGGGCTTCTGCGTCCCGCCACCGGCTTCGGTTCAGCGCAGAAGCTGCGACAGATGGTCGTTGAGATAGACCCCCTGCGGATCCAGCTTGCGACGCAATTCGCGGAAATCGCCGGCGCGGGGATAGATGGCGGTCACGTCCTCGCCGGTCAGGAAATGCAGCTTGCCCCAATGCGGACGCGCGCCATATCCGCGCAGGATCGCGTCGACCGCGCGCAGGTAATCCCAGTAATCCTTGCCCGGCTCGCCCGAGACGGAAACCGTCACGCTGTCCTGACGATGAAACGGGCTCAGCCAGGCCTCGTCGCCGGCGGTGAAGCGGTATTCGATGGGATAGATCGCCTCGGGGAACCGCTCCAGCATCAGCTTGCGGACGGCGCGGACGGCGTCCTTGCCATGTTCGCGCGGCACCGCATATTCCAGTTCGTGGAAGTTCGGGACATATTCGATGGGATAGACGTCCGAGCTGTAGGCGACCTTCTCGAATTCGGCCTCGAAGGGCTCGTCCTCGGTGATGTCCATGACCTTCATCTCGCAGACATCGGTGGTGCGGCCGGATGTCGAGGTGGCCGAGGTGTCGGGCAGGCAATAGCAATGCCGGCTTTCCTCGTAGGGGCACCAGAAGAAGCTGAAATGACGGTGCTTTTCGGCCAGCTCGTCATGCATCTCCATCGCCGATTCGAAATCCTCGCGCCAGATCCGCTCGCGCAGGCGATAGCTGTCGGTCAGTTGCAGCGTCATTTCCGAGATGACGCCGAGCGTCCCCAGCGACACCCGCCCCGCCAGCAGCAGCTCGGGGGTAGTTTCGTCCACGGTCAGGATCTCTCCGTCGGGCTGGATCAGCTTCATGCCGACGATGGCATCGGCCAGCACCGGCAGGCGCGCGCCGGTCCCGTGCGTTCCGGTGGTCAGCGCCCCGGCGACGGCCTGGCTGTCGATGTCGCCCTGGTTCAGCATCGACAGGCCCTCGGCCTTCAGCACCCTGACCAGCTCGTTGATCGTGGTTCCGGCCGCGGCCGTCACCCGGCGCCTCTGATGGTCGACGCCCTTGACGCCCTTCATGTTCGACAGCGTCAGGTGCAGCCCGCTGGTCAGGGCCACGGGCGTGAAGCTGTGGCCCGATCCCGCGACCCGGACGTTCAGCCCCCTGGCCGTCGCATCCCGGATCATCGCGCAAAGCTCGTCCTCGCTTCGCGGCGCGCCGCGCGCGGCCCGGACGCAGGACTGGTTGCCGACCCAGTTGCGCCAATGCGCGTGGTCGATGCCGAAATCGTTGACATGCATGTTGTGGGACGAAGTGGTCATGCCGTATTCCCCCTGTCGGTCTTCGGTTCAGATCGCCGTATAGGCGTTGTCGGCGAACAGATGCGCGCCGTTGACGAAGCTTGCATCGTCGCTGGCAAGGAAAAGCGCGGCGCTGGCCACCTCCTCGGGCCTGCACAGGCGCCCCTGCGCGGCGGCGATGGCGGCCTCGGAGACATCGACGCCGTGGCGGGTCAGCATGTCGATCTCGCGCAGCCCGTGCGCCGTGGCGATGAAGCCGGGGCAGATCGCATTCGAGCGGATGTTGCGGTCGCGGAATTCCACCGCCAGCGCGCGGGCGAACATGTGGCAGGCGCCCTTGCTGGTGCAGTAGAGCACCTCCATCGGCGTGCCGACCACGGCCGAGATCGATGAGGTGCAGATCACGCTGCCCCCGCCCGCCGCGATCATGCCGGGCAGCACGGCCTTCGTGACCAGGAACATGCTTTTCACGTTCACCGCCATGATGCGGTCCCATTCCTCCTCGCTGGTTTCCAGGAAGGGCAGCGCGGCCAGGATGCCCGCATGGTTCATCAGCACGGTGATCGGGCCGAAGGCATCCTCGACCGCCTCGACCGCCGCCTGGACCTGCGCCGCATCGGACACGTCCGCCGGCACGAAGATCGCCTGCTGGCCCTGGTCGCGCAGGGATTGCGCCACCGCCTCGCCCTCGCTGCGGGGCAGGTCCAGGATCCCGACCTTCGCGCCCTCGGCGGCGAACAGCCGGGACGCGGCCAGCCCGCAACCCCCGGCGCCGCCGGTGATCAGGGCCACCTTGCCTGTCAGTCTTCCGTTCACGTCATCCTCCCTGGCCGGGCTTGCCGGCCCGGCTTGTTTCTGCGTCTATGGGGCATCGCACCCGGTCGCTCCCAAGACCGGATCAAGGAAAGCCTAGGGCGCGGCGGATGGATTGCCATATGACGAAAGTTATATGCGCGGGGGCGGGCCGGTGATCGCGGACGGGACGGCCCGGGCCATCGCCGCGCTGATCGCGGCGGCGGGCAGGTCCGGCTATGGCCCCGCGCTGGACGCGCTGACGCGGCAGGCGGCCGGCTTCGACATGAGCTGCGCCTTCGCCTTCAACCCCGACCAGAGCCCCGTGCTGATCCATGACGGCTATTCCGCGACCGTGGACCGGCGCGCGCTGCGCACCTATCTGCGCGGCGCCTATCTGCTGGACCCGTTCTATTCGGCCTGCGTCTCGGGCTGCTCCGAGGGGCTGTGGCGGATGCGCGACCTGGCCCCGGACGGGTTCTACGATTCGGATTTCGCCTGGTCGCGCGAGGTGCATCCCTGCATCTCGGACCAGGCCGGCACGCTGGTCGAGGAGGTCGGCTTCACCATCCCCCTGCACGACGGCTTCGCGGCGACCTATTCGCTGATGCGCAACCGGGGCGGGCAGCCCTTCGATGCGGCGGAATTCGCCGCCCTGGCCGCGCTGACGCCGATCGTCGGCGCCAGCCTGCGCCAGCAATGGCAGCATCACATCCACGGGACCGACGCAAATCCCGCGACGCCGCGGCCCGACACGGAACTGGTCTTCCAGCAGGCCTTCGGCGCGCTGCTGACCCCGGCGCAGCACGCGGTCACCAAGCTGATCCTGCGCGGTCACAGCAGCCTTTCCATCGCCCAGAACCTGGGGATCGCCGAGGGCACGGTGAAGATCCACCGCTCCAACATCTACCGGCGGCTGGGGATCTCCAGCCAGAGCGAGCTGTTCCAGATCTTCATCGACCATCTGGTGGAATAGCCGGAAGCCGCGGCGGGCGGTCAGTCGTGGAAGGGGAAACCCTTCGCCAAGATCGCCTCGGCCAGGTCGGCCGGGATCGTGCCGCCGGTCCGGCCGCGCTCGGTGCCAAGGCGGGTGCGGATGAAGGCCCCGGCCAGCGCCTCGTCCCCCGCCTCCAGCAGGGCGGCGGCGCTGAGCAGCAGCGCGGCCTGTTCGACGAACCAGCGCGCCTCGGCCTCGGTCACGCCGCGCCCCCAGCGCGCGCGCCAACCCGCCAGCGCCGCGTCGTAATGCCGGTCCAGCCCCGTCCCCGCCTCCAGCCGCGCCGCCAGCGCCTCGCGGGCCAGCGGTTCGCGCGCCAGCGTGCGCAGCGCGTCCAGGCAGATCACGTTGCCCGAGCCTTCCCAGATGCCGTTCAGCGGCGCCTCGCGATAGAGCAGCGGCAGCGGCGTATCCTCGACATAGCCCATGCCGCCCAGCACCTCCATCGCCTCGGCGACGACCGTCGGGCACAGCTTGTTGGCCAGGTACTTCGCCAGCGCGACGCCGATGCGGGCGAAGGCGCGGTCGGCGTCGCCGCTGGCGTCGAAGGACCGCGCGACCGCAAGGCCCAGGGTCAGGCTGCCCTGCCAGTCCAGCACCAGGTCGGCCAGCACCGCGCGCATCAGCGGCTGGTCGATCAGCCGCTTCTGGAAGGCGCTGCGGCGCGACACCCAGTGATGCGCCTCGCGCAGCGCCGCCCGCATCAGCCCGGCGGGCGCCATGGCGGTGTCCAGCCGCGTGTGATGCACCATCTCGACGATGGTGCGCACGCCGTCGCCTTCCCCGCCCAGCTGCCACGCCAGCGCGCGGTGATACTCGATCTCGGCCGAGGCGTTCGAGCGGTTGCCCAGCTTGTCCTTCAGCCGCTGGAGGCGGATGGCGTTGCGCCCATCTTCCAGCCAGCGCGGCACCAGGAAGCAGGTCAGCCCGCCTTCGGCCTGGGCCAGCGTCAGGAACCCGTCCGACATCGGCGCCGAGCAGAACCACTTGTGCCCGGTCAGCCGCCAGGCCACGCCGTCGCGTTCCGCCCGCGTGCTATTGGCGCGCACGTCCGAGCCGCCCTGCTTCTCGGTCATCGCCATCCCCAGCGTCACGCCGGTCTTGGCCTCCATCGGCCGGACCGAGGGATCGTAGCGCCGCGACAGCATCCGCCCCCGCCAGTCGCCGGGCAGATCCGCCGCGGCGATCACCGGCACGGCCGCATGGGTCATGGTCAGCGGGCAGCAATGGCCCGGCTCGACCTGACTGGCCAGATAGACCATCGCGGCATGGCCCAGATGGCCCGCCGCGCCGCCTTCCCAGGCGATGGCGTGATAGCCCGCTGCGGCGGAAAGGCGCATGAAGCGGTGATAGTCGGGATGGAAGCCGACCTCGTCCAGCCGCCGCCCGCCGCTGTCGAACAGCCGCAATTCGGGCGGGTTGCGGTTCGCCGCCCGCGCCGCCGCGCGCAGTTCGGCCCGGCCCAGGGTCTCGCCATAGCGGGCCAGTTCCTCCAGCGCCGCGCCGCTTTCCGCCAGCGCGCCGCGCAGCACCGGGTCGTCGCGCCACAGGTCGCGGTCGCCCGGCATCTCGGGCTGGTTCAGGACCTGGTGCGTTTCCAGTCCGGCCGTCGCTTCAAGCCGCGCCATGCCGGCGCCCTCCTCGCTGCCCTGCGCCGCAGTCTAGCCGATCCGCCGCCGCGCCCGCTAGACCTCGACCCCCCACCAGCGCAAGGTCTGGCGATAATGTTCCCGGATCGCGGCCACGGCCGCCTGCGCATCGCCCCGTTCCAGCGCGCCCAGGATGACCAGATGCTCCTCCATGGCCGAGACGATCCTGTCGGCAAGGAAGGGGCGCGTGTTCTGGATGATGGCGATCCGGTCGCGGTTCGTGGCATAGGCTTCGGCCAGCATCCGGTTGTCCGCCAGCCCCGCCGCCAGCGCATCATGCAGCGACAGGTCGACCCGCTGCGCGCGCCGGGTCAGGTCGGGCGCGCGCGCCCCGCGGGCGGCGGCCAGCGTCGCCTCATGCGCGTCGCGCAGCTCTGCCAGATCCGGCACGCCGCGCGCGATCAGCCGCCGCGCGCCCTCGCAATCCAGGGCCATGCGCATGTCCAGGCAATCGCGCGTCGTCTCGGGGCCAGCGTCCATCACCAGCACGCCGCGCTTGGGCAGGATCCGCAGCAAGCCGCGCGAATCGGCGCGTTTCACGGCCTCGCGCATGGCCGCGATGGACAGGCCGGTCGCCCCGGTCAGGCCCGGCATGGTCACGAATTCCCCTGCCCGCAGGGTGCCGTCGCGCAGCAGGGCGACCAGCCGCCCATAGGCCTGATCGGCCAGCAGATCCGCGCCATTTCCGTCTTCCGCCCGCATCCTGGACCCTCCCTGCCGGCGATTATCGCCATTTTTCGAAAGCTGTTTCAATAGATTCATTATTGTATGTTTGTAAAAATAGTTTCTAAAATTTTAGATGTGCCGTGCAGATGGCAGATACCGCCATGCCGGTCGCAGGGGGTAGAAAAATGACTCATGACCATCTGGAAATCCGGTCGAAGGACCACCGGCTCTACAATGCCGACCTTGCGCCGATCCCGCACAGGGAACGGAAATGGGGCGCATTCGAGATCTTCAACGTCTGGAACAACGACATCCAGAGCCTGTTCGGCTATACGCTGGCGGCGTCGCTGTTCATCAGCCACGGGCTGAACGGCTGGTGGACCTTCACCGCCATCGTCCTGGCGGGGTTCATCGTGATGATCCTGGTGAACCTGACCGGCAAGCCCTCGGTCCGCTACGGCATCCCCTATGCGGTGATGGCGCGGGTGTCGATGGGGGTGCAGGGGGCCAAGTTCCCCGCCCTGGTGCGCGGCGTGGTCGCGATCTTCTGGTACGGGGTGCAGACCTATTTCGCCTCGACGGCGGTGGCGCTGCTGCTGCGGGCGGTCTTCGGGCTGGATGCGGGCGGGACCGGGTTCCTGGGCATGTCCGGGGTCGAGTGGCTGTCCTATTTCATCGTCTGCGCGCTGCAGCTTGTCGTCTTCTCGATGGGCATCGAATGGGTCGGCCGGTTCCTGAACTGGGCCGGTCCCTTCGTCTATCTGGTGATGATCGTGCTGATGATCGCCATCTGGTGGAAGGCCGGAAGCGGGTTGCTGACCGAGCTTGGCAACATCTTCCAGGGCAATGACGAGGCCAGCACCCGCGGGCCGGTCGCCGCCTTCTTCGCCATCACCGGCACGATGATCGCCTATTTCGCCGCGGTGGTGATCAATTTCGGCGACTTCTCGCGCTTCGTGAAATCGGAACGCCAGATGATGATCGGCAACTTCTGGGGCCTGCCGGTGTCGATCGCCATCTTCTCGTTCATCGCGCTGATGATCACGGCGGGCACGGTGGTGCTGTTCGGCGAAAGGCTGGTGAACCCGGCCGACATCGTCGAGCGGGTGGACAATATCTGGCTGACGGTGATCGCCGCCTTCACCTTCTTCGCGGCGACGATCAGCATCAACCTGGTGGCGAACTTCATCCCGGCGGCCTATGACCTGGCCAATCTCTATCCCTCGCGGATCAGCGCCCGGACCGGCGGCTACCTGACGGCGACCATCGCCTTCTTCATCGGGGCGCTGTGGGTGTCGGTCATCTCGAAGATCGGCATCGCCTCCTTCGTGGACACGCTGGGGGCCGCGCTGGCGCCGCTCTATGGCATCCTGGTGGCCGACTATTACATCCTGCGCAAGCGGCGGATCAACCTGCAGGACCTGTTCTCGTCCCAGGCGGGCGGCAACTATCACTATGTCAAGGGCTGGAACAAGACGGCGATCATGGCCTTCGGCATCGCGGCGTTGTTTTCCGTCAGCACGGTCTGGATCCCGGCGCTGGAAGCCATGTCGGGCTTCGGCTGGATGATCGGCGCGTTGCTGGGCGGCGTCCTGCATGTTGCGCTGATGCGCCGCTTCGAGGAAGTCGAAACCGGGTCGAACGGCGTGTCGGACTTCCACTAGACGCCCCGGCATCGATCCGGCCGGCGGCCCCCGCTCCCTCGGGGGCCGCCTTTTTTGCAGCCGGATCAGGGGGCCTTGCGGATCAGCGTGACGTGATCGCCCGCCGCATCGTCCTCTGCCAGCGACTTGTTCACGGCATAGAGATTGCCGCGGCCATCGGCATGGACATGGTTGGGATAGCTGCCATTCGCCAGGTTGGCGACGATCTCGCCCTCCGGCGACACGACCGTGACCGTCCCCGCCCCGCGGTTCGAGACATAGGCCAGGCGCTCGACCGGCTCGAAGGCGACGTTCAGCGCGCCCGCGCCGACGGCCACGTCATGCAGCACCTCGCCGCTGTCCAGGTCCAGGATGACCAGGTTGTCGCTGTCCTGCGAGGCGACGAAGGCCCGCCCGGTTTCCGCGTCGTAGGCCACGCCGCTGGCATTCTTCGCGCCGGGGACCGGCAGCACCCGCGCCACCTCGTTGCTGTCCAGGTCGATCACCGCCAGCTCGTTGCTGGTCCGGCTGACCACGAACAGCCGCCCGCCCTCGGGATCCAGCGCAAGGCTCATGACCGAGAAATCCCCGCCGCGCTGCGCCGAGTCGATCTCGATCACCGCGCGTTTTTCCAGCGCGGCGGTGTCGAAGACATGGATCCCGTTCGTCGCCGAGGCCGAGACATAGGCGCGCCCGCGTTCGCCATCCACCACCACGTCGCGGGAATGATAGACCTCGCCGGGGGGGAACTGCCGGACCAGCGACAGGTCGCCCTGGCGATAGACCGCGACGGTATTGTGGAAGGTGTTCGTCGCCCAGACCGTGCCCTGCCTGTCGTCGACGGCGATGCCGAAGACCGCGACCGGCTCGGGGCCTTCGGGTTGCGGCGCGCCGGGGGGCGGGGACTGGCGCAGATCCTCGGGCAGCTCGGGCGGGGTGATCTCGGCCAGCACCTCCAGCGTCTCGGGATCCAGCTTCTGCAGGGTCGAGCCGCGCGGGCGGAAGGACGAGGCGGCGACGAACAGCGCGTCGCTGGCGGCGCTGTAGGCCGACTGATAGAGACCCGCGGCACCCTTGACGCCGTGCCGGCTGAACAGATCCTCACCCGACAGCGGGATCCGGGGCGAGACCTTCACGTCGATCACCGTGGCGGTCGAGGGGTTCTCGGCGATCACGACCAGCTTGTGCAGGCCGGTCTCGGCATCCTCGGGCAGGGTGAATCCCAGCGACAGGTTGCCCTCGTCATCGACCGTGGCCGGGCCGCCGGGGTTCAGGACCGCCAGCCCCTTCTGCAGCGTCACGCTCTGCCCCGGCACCAGGCCCATGCCCTGCACGCGGACCCCGTCGCCGGAATGGACCGGTTTGCCCGGCATCTCCGGGCCAACGCGGAATCGGCCGGTGAATTCCGCCGGGGCGTCGAAACGCGCCTCGGCCAGGGCGCCCATCGGCAGGGACAGCATGGCCAGCGCCAGGGCCGCGCCCAATGCCACATGACCGCGCCGGGGCGCGGCAGAGCCAGAACTCCACGTCATCGCAATATCTCCTCATGGATGGATGATCCGGTGCCGACCTGGCAAGGGGCGGGGCGGGCTCGGCCTGTCGGGAAAAGCGATGGTCCGGCGGAATTTGTCAACCGGAATCCGCGTCGCGCGCCTGGGTGTCGCGGCCTGCCGCGTCCGCAACCATCGCGCGATTGTGGCAGGAAATCCCCACCTGAACAGCTTCGTATGGATAATCGGGACCGGCCCGCCGTTTAACTTGACAATTTCTGTCAGGGGTTTAACTGGATCGCGCAGATCAGGGCTGGCCCGGCCTTCCCGGCCCTCCCGCCCTGTCCAACGCGCATCAGACGCCAGCCTTCGCAGCCAGCGGCATTATCCACCGTTCAATGCTAGCGAGGCGGTTATGACCGGACGCAATCCCTTGCGCGCTGTCCTGTTGGGCAGTTGCGCCTTTATGTTCCCCCACATGGCTCTGGCGCAGGACGGCAATCCGCTGCTGCTGGACACCATCACCATCGAAAGCAAGCGCGACGTCCGGACCGACACCGCGACGGCCGTGACCGAGATCGACCAGGAAGAAATCGACGACCGCCAGGCCGGCACCATCGCGGAACTGATCGATTCCGTGCCGGGGGTGACGCTGATCAACGGCTCGACCCCCTCGGGCAGCGGCATCAACATCCGCGGCTTCGGCGCGGGCAACACCTATGGCAGCAACCAGAAGGTGCTGATCCAGGTCGACGGCGCAACCCAGGGCTCGGAAGAGCTTTACCGCCTTGGTACGCAGCTTTTCACCGATCCCGAACTCTTCAAGTCCGTCTCGGTCCTGCGCGGCACGGTCGGCAGCTTCGAATACGGCTCGGGCGTGGTCGGCGGCATCTTGCGGCTGGAAACCAAGGACGCCTCGGACTTCACCGGCGGCGAGATCGGCTATAGGCTGCGCCAGGGCCTGTCTTTCGGCACCAATGGCGATTCCATCACCTCCTCGACCATTCTTGCCTGGCAGCCGAGCGAGGATTTCGAGGTGATGGCCAACTATGTCTGGCGGCGCCAAGGCGAACAGGACGACGGCGCGGGCAACAACACCGGGGACGTGGGCTTCAAGGAGCCCTCTTACGGTCTGAAGGCCAAATACAGCTTCGGCCAGGATCGTGACCAATATGTCAGCCTGTCCTATACCGACAGCACGATCGCGGAACGGGACGTGCCCTACGACGCCGTCGCCGGCCTGCCCTTCGGCAACGTGGACCGCGACATCCGGTCGCGCACCCTGGTGCTGGCCTATGGCTGGAACCCGGCGGGCAACGACCTGGTCGATCTTTCGGTCAATCTCAGCTACGCCGATCAGAAGATCTACAACGCCGCCATCGGCCCCGGCTTCCCGCTGATCGATGCCGACCATCGCTATGAGACCACCAAGCTGACGGTGAAGAACACCGCGCATTTCAGCATCGGCAGCGTCGGCAACGAGTTGCGTGCCGGTGCCGAGCTTATCTTCAAGGACCGTCTGGACGCCTATGCCGCCCCCGGCGGCAAGGACAACCGCATCGCGCTGTTCGCCATCGACGAGATGGATTTCGGCAACGGCTTCACCCTGACCCCCGCGCTTCGCTACGAGACGCAGAACATAACCTACAAGGGGACAAATCCGAGATTCGAGGGGGAATACGACAACGACGCCCTGATGGGTGGGATCTCGGCCCGCTACGAATGGCAGAACGGTTTCGCTGTCTTTGCAAGCGGCGCCTATACCGAATCGCTGCCCATCATGGACGATTTCGACCGACAGGACTACGAATCCGGCGGCAATATCATCAACTACATGACCACGACCGAAAAGGCCCGCACATGGGAAATCGGCGCGTCGCATCGCCAGGCGGATGTCTTCGCCGCCGATGACGCGATCAGCCTCAAGGCCAATCTCTACAAAACCCATGTCTGGGACATCACGTCCGAGCCGGACGTCAGCACGGCGGACATGAAAGGGCTTGAACTCGAAGGCGCCTATAGCCATGCGACGGGCTTCTACGGGGAAATCAGCGCCAATATCGTGGATTACACATCGGCCACCGTCGACGGCGTATGGCGCGACTATTACGCCCAGACCCCGGCGGACAGCGCGCGGCTGGTGCTTGGCAAGCGCTGGGACCGAGAGCTTGATCTGAGCTGGGAAATGGTCGCAAGCAAACGCTATGACAGAGGCGATGTCGACGCGGCGATCCCCGGCACCACCGTGCATAACCTGCGCGCGACCTATCGTCCGGCGACGGGCATCCTGGAAGGAACCGAGTTGCGGTTCGCCGTCGAGAACCTGTTCGACAAGGAATACAAGCGGCGGCTGGCGACGCGTAACGCGCCGGGCCGGAACATCAAGTTCGCCCTGGCGAAGACCTTCTGAACCGGGCCGGGCACCCGGCCGGGTGCCCGCCACCTCCTTCGGCATCCGCCGCGCAGAACCAGATCGGGAAAAGACCATGCCACGAACCACCCAGATGTTTCGCAAGATCCCATTCGCCCTGCCCCTTGCCATGCTGACCGGCATGGCGGGCGCCGCCCTGGCGCAAACGGCCGGGGAGGGCGACACCCCGCCCCCGGCGCCCGGCGTCGCCGGCGGCCACAGCCAGGCGGCCTTCATCGCCAGCTATGACCGCGACGGCGACGGCCAGGTCACGCAAGAGGAATTCCTTGCCGTGCGCACCGAACGCTTCGAAGGCGCCGACAAGGATGGCGACGGCGCCCTCAACGAGGCCGAATATGTCGCCGAGTTCGAGGGCCGCCTGCGCCAGCAATATGCCGAGCAGGACCGCGAACCCGACAAGTTCTTCGAACGCGGGCTGACGCAGGCCGGCGTCCGTTTCGCGCTGCTGGACCGCGACCGCAACGGCTTGCTGTCCCCCGAGGAGGACCTGGCCAGCGCCGAGCGCACCTTCGCCGGGATGGACACGAATGGCGACGGCGTCGTCTCGGCCGAGGATCCGCCGCGCGAACGCCGCCGCCGCGACAATGACGGCAGCGACGACGCCGAGCGCAGCGCGGACTGAGCGCCGCGCCCCGGATGGCTCTCGCACGGGCCGGCCCCGCCGCCCGTTCCGCCGGATTTGACAGGAAGACCCGATGCCGAAGACGATCGCCAAGACCTCTGCCCGCCTGGTCGGCGCCGCGACGCTGGCCGCAGCCGTGCCTGCCGGGGCGGCCGATCTGCACATGCAGATCACCTTGCCGGAAGTACAGGTCGCCTCCTATTACCGCCCCTATCTGGCCGCCTGGATCGAGGACGCCGCCACCCGCGAGATGCAGGGGACGGTCGCGGTCTGGTATGACACGCGGCTGCGCGACAACCTGGGCGTCGGTTTCCTGCGCGACCTGCGCCGCTGGTGGCGCGAGGCGGGCGAGAACATGAGCTTTCCCGCCGATGGCGTCAGCGGGCCGACCCGCGGTCCCGGCACGCATGACGTCGTCATCCCCGGCGATTCGGGCATCCTGGCCGGGCTGGCGCCGGGCGACTATGTCCTGGCCGTCGAGGTCTCGCGCGAGAATGGCGAGCGCGAATTGCTGCGCGCCGGGTTCTCCTGGGGCGCGGGTGAAAACGACGCCGAGATCCAGGGCAGCAAGGAAATCGAGCGGCTTGCCGTCGCCGTCACGCGCTGAGAGGCCATGTCACGCGCCACCGCAGACAGCCCGATGCGGCATCTTCCGGGCGGAACGCGCGCCTTCCTGATGCGCCAGTTCCGCTTGTGGCACTGGGTTTCGGCCGCGCTCAGCCTGACGGGCCTGCTGATGTGCGCGGCCACCGGCATCACGCTGAACCATCCGGCGCTGATCCCCTCGACCCCTGTCACCACCGAGGTCGGCGCCCAGCTGCCGCAGGACCTGCAAAGGCTGCTGCAGGACTGGCCCGACCAGACCGAAGACCCCCTGCCCGACGAAATATCGCGCTGGACGCGGCAGGAACTGGCGCTGAACATCGCCGGGCGCGCGACCGAGACCGACTCCGAGGAGATTCATATCCCCCTGCCCCGCCGCTGCAACATCTGCCGCATTGGCGCGCAGGCGACATCGCGGTGGTCGAGATCCCGCTGCCCGACGGCACCCGTCTGCGGCGCGAATATTCGCTGGCCTCGCTGCCGGCGGACGGACAGGCCGAGCTGATCGTGCGGCGGACGACCGACGGCGCGGGCCAGCCGGGTCCGGGATCGGACTGGCTGACCCGGCAGCTGCAAACGGGCGGCCTGCTGCGGATGCGGATCCGCGAAAACCCCGGCTTCCACAGCAGCGACGACCGCCGCCCGATGGTGCTGATCGGCGCGGGCTCGGGCCTCTCGGGGCTGGTCGCCCATATCCGCCAGCGCGCCTCGGCCAAGGCGCCCGGCCCGGTCTGGCTGCTGTTCGGCGAACGCAGCCGGGGCCATGACGCGATCCTTGACGCCGAATTGCAGGACTGGCTGCGCAGCGGCGTCCTGCGGCGGCTGGATCGCGCCTTTTCCAGGGATGGGGACGGGCCGCGATACGTGCATGAGCTGCTGCGCCTGAACGCCGCGACGCTTGCGGACTGGGACGCCCAGGGCGCCGGGTTTTACATCTGCGGCCGGCGCGAGGGGATGGGCCGGGACGCAGAGCGCGCGCTTGCCGACATCCTGGGCGATGTCTGGTTTCAGGCTCTGGCGTTGTCGGGTCGCTGGCTGCGGGACCTCTATTAGGCGGCGTTTTTGCGGGTGGGTTCGTCTGCTAGGCGCCTTTCCCGATCGCCGCCGCAACCGTCTCGTTTTCCTCTGCTGTTCTTGCCTGGAGCGCGGTGATGGCTGCCGCGGCGACGATGTCCTCGGTCGAGCAGCCGCGGGACAGGTCGTTGGCGGGCCGGGCCAGGCCCTGCAGGATC
>NZ_QNRC01000100.1 GCF_003709565.1 Paracoccus sigandri
TGTCCGTCGTCAGAACATTTGGCTCAGATCGGGGCTTAGATTAGCGGAGAGCGGGCCTCGTCTTGGGGTTGATGTTATGCGGCGAGCTTGCGGTGCTGCAAGCGCCGATGTTCGATGGTCTTTCGTTTGATCCTTTCGCGCTGTTTGATGATGTCCGGCGCCCTGCCGAAGTAGGCGTCAGCCGGCGTCACGTTGTTCAGGCTCTCATGGTAGCGTTGGTGGTTGTAGTGCTCGACGAAGGCCTCGATCTGGGCCTCGAGATCACCGGGCAGGAAGTAATTTTCTAGCAGGATTCGGTTCTTCAGGGTCTGGTGCCAGCGCTCGATCTTGCCCTGGGTCTGGGGATGGCACGGGGCGCCGCGGATATGGCTCATCTTTTTGGCCTCGATGTATTCGGCCAGTTCGCCCGCTATGTAGCTCGGGCCGTTGTCCGATAGCAGTCGCGGCTTGTGCAGCACGGTGGCGCAGTCGCGGCCCGAGGCGGCGAGTGCGAGGTCCAGCGTGTCGGTCACATCCTCGGCCCGCATGTTGGAGCATAGCTTCCAGGCGATGATGTAGCGCGAGAAGTCGTCAAGCACCGTCGACAGATACATCCAGCCCCAGCCGATGATCTTGAAGTAGGTGAAGTCGGTCTGCCACATCTCGTTCGGCCGTGTGGTCTTGGTGTGGAACTGATCGGCCGCCTTGATCACGACATAGGCCGGGCTGGTGATCAGGTCATGGGCCTTGAGCAGACGGTAGACCGTGGCTTCGGACACAAAGTATTGGCGTTCATCGGTAAATCGCACGGCCAGTTCGCGCGGGCTGAGATCGGTCGCCTCCAACGCCATCTCGACGATCTGGTCCCGGATATCCTCGCCGATGCGGTTCCACACCCGGCTCGGCGCCGAAGGGCGATCCTCCAGCGCTTCCGGCCCGCCTTCCCGGTAACGATCATACCAGCGGTAGAAGGTCCGGCGGGCAATGCCGAGGTGATCCAGCGTCTGCCTGGCGGGCAGGTGCGACTGTTCGACGATCCGGATGATCTCGAGCTTCTCGGATGCGGGATACCTCATTCGTCGTCGCCCCCATCCGCGATCATGCTTTTTTTAAGCAAACGGTTTTCGAGCGTCAGGTCCGCCACACATTCCTTCAGGGCACGGGCTTCGCGGCGCAGATCCTGAACCTCACCGGTGGTCGCGGCACGGGCGGTATCGCCGGCGAGCCGGCGCTTGCCCGCTTCCATGAACTCCTTTGACCAAGTGTAATACAGGCTCTGGGCGATGCCCTCTTTGCGGCACAACTCGGCGATGCTGTCGTCACCGCGAAGTCCTTCCAGCACGATCCGGATCTTGTCTTCAGCTGAGAAGTGCCGACGGGTCTGACGCCGAATGTCCTTGACCACCCGCTCAGCAGGGGACTTGGCCGGCAATTTTGTATTGGAGGATTTGGGCTTCATCTTCGTTCCTTCGTCACTACGACGAAGCCCAAATCCTCCTTAAATCACAACCTCAAATCTGTGCCATGGGCGCTGACGGGGGACA
>NZ_QNRC01000101.1 GCF_003709565.1 Paracoccus sigandri
GCGCATGTGGATGCCGGGGGTTATGCGCGTCTCTATGCCGAATCGATTTCGGATCCCGAGGGGTTCTGGGGCCGCGAGGGGCTGCGGCTGGACTGGATCGAACCTTACGGCAAGGTCAAGAACACCGATTTCACGCTGGGGCAGGTCTCGATCAGGTGGTACGAGGACGGGGTGCTGAACGCCTGCGTCAACTGCGTGGACCGGCACCTGCCGGAACGCGCCGACCAGACCGCGATCATCTTCGAGCCCGACGACCCGAAGGATCCCGCCCAGCACATCACCTATGCGGAACTGTCGGAAAAGGTGAACCGCTTCGCCAATGTGCTGTTGTCGCAGGGCGTGATGCGCGGCGACCGGGTGGTGATCTATTTGCCGATGATCCCCGAGGCGGCCTATGCGATGCTGGCCTGCGCCCGGATCGGGGCGATCCATTCCATTGTCTTTGCAGGGTTTTCGCCGGATGCGCTGGCCAACCGGATCAATGATTGCGGCGCCAAGCTGGTGATCACCGCCGATACCGCGCCGCGCGGCGGGCGCAAGACGGCGCTGAAGTCGAATGCCGATGCGGCGCTCTTGCATTGCTCGGACAAGGTGCGCTGCCTGGTGGTTCGCCATACCGGCGACCAGACCACCTGGGTCGAGGGCCGCGATGTCGACGTCAAGGCGCTGATGGAAACCGCCAGCCCCGACTGCCCGCCCCGCCCGATGGGGGCCGAGGACCCGCTGTTCATCCTCTATACCTCGGGCTCGACCGGCAAGCCGAAGGGGGTGGTCCATACCACCGGCGGCTACCTGGTCTATGCGGCGATGACGCATCAATACACGTTCGACTATCGCGACGGCGATGTCTTCTGGTGCACGGCGGATGTCGGCTGGGTGACCGGGCACAGCTACATCATCTATGGTCCGCTGGCCAATGGCGCCACCACATTGATGTTCGAGGGCGTGCCGACCTTCCCCGATGCCGGGCGCTTCTGGCAGGTCTGCGAGAAGCATCGGGTGACGCAATTCTACACGGCGCCGACGGCGATCCGGGCGCTGATGGGCAAGGGGCCGGAATTCGTGGAGCGGCACGACCTGTCCAGCCTGCGCATCCTGGGCACGGTGGGCGAGCCGATCAACCCCGAGGCCTGGCACTGGTACGACCGGCATGTCGGCCAGGGCCGCTGCCCGATCGTCGACACCTGGTGGCAGACCGAGACCGGCGGCCACCTGATCACGCCCTTGCCCGGCGCGACCCCGACCAAGCCCGGCTCGGCGACGCTGCCGTTCTTCGGGGTGAAACCGGCGGTGCTGGAGCCCGAGACGGCGAAGCTGATCGAGGGCGACCCGGCCGAGGGGGTGCTGTGCATCAGTGACAGCTGGCCGGGGCAGATGCGCACGCTGTGGGGCGACCACCAGCG
>NZ_QNRC01000102.1 GCF_003709565.1 Paracoccus sigandri
GGTCGTGTCTCGAATGTGGTGGAAATTCCCTCGCGGCGGGCTCCGGGCATGTGAGGTTGGCTCCAGTCAGGCCGCGAGGTCAAGAGACATCGGCACGAGTGGTTGAGAGAGGGTTTCCCATCCGTCGACCTTTCGCATCTGGATCTGCCCTGACGCCAAGAGCGCCCAGAGCAACATCGGCACGGTTTCGGCGCAGGGCAGGACGGTCTGGGTCTTGATGCGGCGCCGGAACTCCTCGTTCAGGCGCTCGATGGCATTGGTGGTCCGTGCGGATTTCCATTGCGAGGGATCAAGACGGGTGAAGGTGAAGAGTCGGTCACCCGCTTCTTCAAGGCTGTCGGCCACGGCCCGGCACTTGAGCTTCCACTTCCGCAGGAAAGCCTTGCGACGCTTCTCGATCTCGGCGGCCGTATTGGCATAGATCATGTCGCGGTAGTCTTCGCTCAGCTCGTCGTGCAGGCGCTTGGGCGCGTGGCCAAGCAGGTTGCGGTGCTTGTGAACTGTGCAGCGCTGGATGGGCAGATCCTCGCCCCAGAGCGCCACGAGCGCGGCCTCAAGTCCGGGAGCGCCGTCAACGATCACGAACTCCGGGCGCCTCAAGCCCCGCGCATCCAGATCGGCGAGGAATTGGCTCCAGGCAGCCGTGCTTTCGCCGCCCATGTTCCTGATCGAGATCAGCACCTTTTGCCCGTCGCGCCGCACGCCAATCGCCGCCAGCACCGAGATGTTGGTGGCCTTGCGGTCCAGCCGGGTCTTGATGACGGTGCCGTCGAGGATAAGCCGAACGATCTCTTCGCCGGCCAGGTCCCGAGTGGACCAGGCGTCCCAGTCGACCTTCACCTTGCGCCAAGCGCGGCTGACCACATCCTTGCTCACCGCGCCTTCGAACAGCCCGAAGAGCGCCCGCTTGACGCGCCGGGTATTGGTGCCGGCCAGATAGACCGCCGCGATCAGGGCCTCGGCCTTCTTCGTCAGCCGCCTGTAGCGTGGCAGCGCCTTCGAGCGCCATTCGCTGATCTTGCCGGCCTCGTTCTCGATCCGAGCGCGTGGCACGCGGACCGTCTCAGTCCCAAACGTGCCGGTGAGTTGCCGTTCGCGGTGCCCGTGGCGGTAGCCCTCGGCCCGCTCGTTGCCGCGACCATAGCGAAGACGGCCGAGAAATTCGGCCAGTTCCTCTTCGAACATGGCCTCGATGGTGGCACGGACATTCGCCCGCAGGCGATCCTCGATCGGATCATACCCACTTGCGTCGGGCAGTAGCGAAAAGGACGAGCTGTCGGTATTCTGCTTCATGGCGTGATCTCCCTGGCGGTTGCCGCCGCCGGTTGGGTGGGTGTCAGTTCACCCGGAGATTACGCCGCCTTCCAATTTCCACCAGTTCCGAGACACGACCT
>NZ_QNRC01000103.1 GCF_003709565.1 Paracoccus sigandri
GACTTGGCCGGCAATTTTGTATTGGAGGATTTGGGCTTCATCTTCGTTCCTTCGTCACTACGACGAAGCCCAAATCCTCCTTAAATCACAACCTCAAATCTGTGCCATGGGCGCTGACGGGGGACACTGACGCACTACCTGCCGCTCTACTTCCCCGAGGCCGAGCGGTTTCATCGAAGTTCTCGAACCGATTGGTTCCTGGCGTTCCTCGAGAAGTACCCGTCACCGGCGATGATCACGGCCATGAGCCAGGACGCTTTCATCGCAGATGCCTGGCAGGTAGTGGGCAAGAAGGTTTCCAAAGAACGCCTGCTTTCAGATATTTACGCGACGGCCGTCGACTCTGTCGGACTGCCGGTGGACCCGGATTCCGACGCCGTCCGCATGTTCCGTCTGGTCCTTGCCGAAGGCAGAAGTCTTGTCCGTCAGCGCAACGAGATCGAGGCGCGTGCGGTCGAGCTCCTCTCTGATCTGCCGGACTATCAGTTGCTGACAACGATCCCCGGCATCGGCCCGATCAATGCCATGACCATCCTGGCGGAGGCCGGCGACCTGCGCCGCTTTCGGCATCATCGGCAGTTCCTGAAGTTCTGCGGCATGGATCTCGCCACCGTGCAGTCCGGCATGTTCCGCGGTCAGAGCCGCATCTCGAAGTACGGCAATGCCCGGCTGCGCCGCACGCTCTGGATGGCAGGACAGACCGCCGTGCTAAAGCGAACCAACAGCTTCCGGGACAAGTTCGAACGCTACATCTCGAAGGACCGACACAACGCCCATCTGCGTCGCAAGGCCTACACCGCAATCGCGGCCAAGATGGCGCGCACCGTACACGCCGTGGTCAATCACGGCGAACCCTATCGCCCCTTCTTCGAGGGGGTGAGCCCAGGCGGAAGGACCTCTCTCTGACTGAGCCGTGGAGGCAGTCAATCTGACCTCGTAGATAATGTTCGGGCCTTCTGCTTGGGATTTGGGATCTCGTATTAAGGACGGTGAGGGCCGCCATCGCGCGTACCCTGTGTTTGCTATGGATGAGATCATTTCTTGACGGCAGAGCCCGTCTGGGCAACCTTATAAAGGTATCCGGACAGCCGGATGCCACTAGACCTGCTGACCTAAGCAGCCAGAATTTCCCGACATAGGCCGTTGTCGGAACGAACATGGCCGGGAACACCGCGCAGGATGAACAGATCGGACAGGACGTCGATGACGTCGGTGGAGTTGAGCTTGCGACCGATGCGGATCGCCAGACATTCCCGGGTGAACTC
>NZ_QNRC01000104.1 GCF_003709565.1 Paracoccus sigandri
GACCCGCGATGATCGCTTTTCCTGCCGGGGTAAAGGTTTGGATTGCGGGCGGCGTGACGGGCATGAGGTGCGGGATGGACAGCCTGGCGTTGAAGGTCCAGCAGGGGCTCGGCCGCGATCCGCACGGTGGTGAGATCTTCTGCTTCCGGGGGCGCAAGGGCGACTTGATCAAGATCCTCTGGCACGATGGCGTCGGCATGTCGCTGTATCTGAAGCGGCTGGAGGCGGGGAAATTCATCTGGCCGGTGAGTCAGAATGGCTCGGCCGTTCCGGTCTCGGCGGCGCAGCTCGGCTATCTTCTGGAAGGGATCGACTGGCGCAATCCGCGCTGGACGCAGCGACCTGCCTTGGCGGGGAGATAGTCAAAATACCCTTGTTTTATTGGATTATTTCGGGGCCGCGTGGTAGGTCTTTGGCATGACGGAGACCGCATCTGAGATCGCTGTTCTGCGCGCCGCACTCGCCGCGGCCGAGGCCCGCGCGTCTGCTGCAGAGGGCGCTTTGGTCGCCGCCAAGGGGGAGTTGACCCAAGTTCAGGCAATCGTCTCGGCCTCCGAAGACATGATCCGGCACCTTCGACTGCAGATCGCCAAACTCCGGCGCGAGCAATATGGCCAGAGCGCCGAACGCCATGCCCGGCTGATTGAACAACTGGAGATGCAACTCGAGGACATCGAGACCGACATTGCTGATGGCCGAGGCAAAGCGGAGGCAACGGGCCCAGGGGCGATGGTCTCGGCGTTCGAACGCCGCCGCCCCACCCGCAAGCCATTCCCCGAGCATCTGCCGCGCGAGCGCGTGGTGATCGAGGTTCCTGCCGCCTGCACCTGCTGTGGTTCGGCGCGCATCGTGAAAATGGGCGAAGACATCACCGAGACGCTGGAGGTCATTCCCCGGCAGTGGAAGGTCGTGCAGACCGTCCGCGAGAAGTGAGAAAATCAGCCAGCCGCCGGCGCCGTTTCATCCGACGCCTTGGGGCTGGGCGGGGCCCAACCTGCTGGCGATGGTGCTGTTCGAGAAGTTCGGCCGGCATCAGCCCCTGAACCGGCAGGCCGAACGCTACGCGAAGGAGGGCGTCGAGATCAGCCTTTCCACCCTGGCCGACCAGGTCGGGGCCTGCGCCGTCGCCCTGCAGCCGATCCACGATCTGATCCGCGCCCATG
>NZ_QNRC01000105.1 GCF_003709565.1 Paracoccus sigandri
CGTCAGCATCCCGCCCAGCCAAGTTCCCGGCCGGGCCGCGGCATGGACATGGCGTTTGATGATGACGCTGTTGGCGCCAATGATCAGGAGGCGCCGCAAAGACCGTTCGCCCATCCTTGTCGTGGCTCCAAGGCGCTGCTTGCCGCCTGTGGAATGCTGACGGGGTGTGAGGCCGAGCCAAGCCGCAAAATCGCGCGCCTTGCGGAACGTCTCGGGGGGCGGAGCCAGGACTGCGATGGCCGTGGCAATCAGAGGACCTATCCCCGGGACTGTCATCAGCCGCCGCGCCACCTCATTCTCCTGGGCACACCGGGCGATCTCGGCATCGAGCTTGCCGATCTCCGTCTCGAGATGGGCGAGGGTCGCGACCAGCACCTTGAGCGTGGGGATGGCATCGGCAGGCAGACCGCCTTCCGGATCTTCCACAATGGCAATCAGCTTCGACACGTTAGCCGCGCCCTGCGGCACGATCTTTCCGAACTCGCCCAAATGCCCGCGCAGGGCATTGATGGCCTGGGTTCTCTGCCGGATCAGCAACTCGCGGATGCGAAAGACCATTGCAGCGCCCTGGGTCTCCTCGCTCTTCACCGGCACGAAGCGCATCGTCGGGCGCTGCGCCGCCTCGCAGATTGCTTCGGCATCGGCCATGTCATTCTTCTGGCGCTTCACGAATGGCTTCACGTAGGCGGGTGGGATCAGCCGCACCTCATGCCCGATCTTCCCGATCTCACGCCCCCAGAAATGGGCGCCGCCACAGGCTTCCATCGCGACAACGCAGGCCGGAAGCTGTCCGAAAAATGCCAGGACCTGGTCTCTTCTCAGCTTCTTGCGCAGCACCGCCCGGCCCGCAGCGTCGGCCCCGTGAACCTGAAACACATTCTTCGCCAAATCGAGTCCGACCGTGATAATCTCCGACATGACCGCTCTCCTTTGTGGATCATTGCAGACCCACCTTGGCACACAGATGCCGTCGGGGGGCGGTCACAGCATCAGAGAA
>NZ_QNRC01000106.1 GCF_003709565.1 Paracoccus sigandri
GAGACAGCCCCATGCCATCCGTCAAGCCCCGCCGCTTCACCTTCCTTCTGCTGGACAGCTTCACGATGCTGCCCTTCAGCGCCGCGATCGAGCCCCTGCGGCTGGCCAACCGCGCCGAGGGCGGGCCGCATTACGAATGGCGGCTGGTCGGGCCGGCGGGCGATCTGGCCACCTGCTCGAACGGCGCGCGCGTCGTGCTGGACGGCGGGCTGGAAGCCGGCCCCCCGGTCGGCCGCGACGACGTGGTCATCGTCTGCGGCGGCACCAATATCGCCAGCCGCGCCACCCGCCCGGTGCTGAACTGGCTGCGCCGCCAGGCCCGCGGCGGCGCCACCATCGGCGGCGTCTGCACCGGCGCCTGGGTCATCGCCGAGGCGGGGCTGCTGGACGGGCGCAAGGCCACCATCCACTGGGAAAACCACGACGGATTCGCCGAGGCCTTCCCCGAGGTCGACCTCTACCGCTCGGTCTTCGTCAATGACGGCAACCGGCTGACCGCGGCGGGCGGGACCTCCTCGATCGACCTGCTGCTGCACCTGATCGCCCAGGCCCAGGGCGAGGCGGTGGCCTCGGAGGTCGCCGACCAGATGCTGCACACCGCGATCCGCAGCGACCAGGACCACCAGCGGCTGTCGATCCCGACCCGGATCGGCGTGCGCCACCCGCGCCTGGCCGCGGTGATCGCCCGGATGGAGGCGAACCTCGAGGACCCGGTCAGCCCCGCCCAGCTGGCCGCCGATGCCGGCATGTCCACCCGCCAGCTGGAGCGGCTGTTCCGCCGCTACCTGAACCGCAGCCCCAAGCGCTATTACATGGAGACCCGCCTGGCCCGCGCCCGCAACCTGCTGATGCAGACCGAGATGTCCGTCATCGAGGTCGCCCTCGCATCCGGCTTCTCAAGCCCGTCGCATTTCTCGAAATGCTATCG
>NZ_QNRC01000107.1 GCF_003709565.1 Paracoccus sigandri
CTGCGCGCGGGCGCGGGCTTCGGCCTGGGCGCGGGCCTGCGCCTCGGCCTGGGCATCCGCCTGCGCGCGGGCACGGGCGCGGGCCTCGGCCTGGGCCTGCAACTCGGCATCCTGGCGGCGCTGCTCGGCCAGGGCGGCCTCGCGCGCCGCATCCGCCGCGGCCTGCGACGAGGTCTCGGTCGGTGCGCCGCGTGCCGCGTCGGGGCTGGGCGCGGCCAGGCTGGCCACAGGGGCGGGTGCGGCGGACCGGCTGCGGCGGGGCGGAAGCGCAGATGAACGAAGCGCCGTCAAAGCGACGGCGCCTGATGTGGTGGCAGTGTTTGCGACGGCGGCGGCGACCGCCTGATCGACGGCGCCGCCCGAGAGGCTGGGATTTCCGGGCCCCGATCCCCGGTTCGCGATGGCGCCGGGCCTTGCCTGCGGACGGGATGAGGATGCGGCTGCCCCCGGCGTAGATGCCGGGCGGCTGTCGGTGGGCACCGCCGCGACCGAGGCGCGGGCGGCGGGGCGGTCGGATTCGGTGACCGCCTCGGACAGCGCGTCGCGTACCGCAGCCTGGGCCGGCGCCGAGACCGCCACCGGCTTGCGGACCGGCCGCGCATCGGCCAGCCGGATCAGGGCACCGCGCTCGGCCTCGCTGAGGCCGCCGGCCCCGGCCTGGGCCGTGCGCAGATCACGCAACAATTGCCCGATTTCGCGGATTTCATCGGCACTCAGCGCGGCTTGCTGGACAGGTTCCGAGGCGCTGCCTTCCTCAAGCTGCGAGCTGCGCGAGGGCCGCGCGGGCGGGCGGTTCGAGCCGCCAAGCGCGGGCGCGGCGGCCGGGGTGCTGGCGGCCGGGCTGGCCGCGGGTTGCGGTGCCGGGGTGGAAGCGGGCGTTGCCGCCGGGGCCGCGGCACGGGCCGGT
>NZ_QNRC01000108.1 GCF_003709565.1 Paracoccus sigandri
GGCCGTTGTCGGAACGAACATGGCCGGGAACACCGCGCAGGATGAACAGATCGGACAGGACGTCGATGACGTCGGTGGAGTTGAGCTTGCGACCGATGCGGATCGCCAGACATTCCCGGGTGAACTCATCGATGATGTTGAGCATGCGGAACTTCCTGCCATTGTGGGTTCGGCCTTCGACGAAGTCATAGGACCAAACATGATTTGGATGCTCGGGCCGAAGCCGGATGCACGATCCGTCATTCAGCCAGAGCCGGCCTTTCTTCGGTTGTTTCTGGGGAACCTTCAGCCCCTCTCGCCGCCAGATGCGCTCAACGCGTTTGGCATTCACCGTCCAGCCCTCTGACCGCAGCATCGCCGTGATCCGGCGATAGCCATAGCGGCCGTAGCTTGAGGCGAGCCGGATGATGTCGGCGGTGAGCGCCTCTTCATCTGGCCGACCGTGCGGCTTCTTCCGCTGGGTTGAACGGTGCTGGCCGAGAACCTTGCAGGCAAAGCGCTCCGAGACGGAGAACTTCACCATGACATGCTCGACGCAGCGACGGCGGCGGGAAGGGCTCAGAAGTTTCCCGAGGCAGCCTCTTTCAGGATCAGCTTTTCCAGGGTCAGGTCCGACACCGCCTTGCGCAGCCGGTCGTTCTCTTTCTCAAGCTCCTTGAGGCGCTTCACTTGATCGCCTTTCAGGCCACCGAACTCCTTGCGCCAGCGGTAATATGTAAACTGCGTAACGCCGATCGCGCGGACCGCTTCGCCAACCGAGCGACCTTGCGACACCAAAACGTCGACCTGGCGCAGCTTCGCCACGATCTCTTCGGGCTTGTGCTTCTTCTGGGGCATTCCAAAATCCTCTCTAAGGCTAAATAGCCTACTTCAGGGAGGACCACTTTTCAGGGGGCAGACCA
>NZ_QNRC01000109.1 GCF_003709565.1 Paracoccus sigandri
GTCAGCGGGCATCTGCATCTGTTCCGGGATGTTTTCGAGGGCCTGTTTCCAGAATTCCAGTTGCCTTGCATGACGGGATCGGGGATCGTTCGGGTCGCCCAGCAGCTGGCGGTGCCACAGGGTGTAGTCGCCATATTGCACCGGCAGCGCGGGCCGGTCGGGGGCGCGGCCGTCCAGGCGGGCGGCATAGGCGGCGGACAGGTCGGCTGCCAGCGGCGCCATCGAGGCCCCGTCTGCGGCGATGTGATGCAGGACCAGCAGCAGCACATGTTCCCGATCGCCCAGCCGGAACAGGGTCGCGGCCAGCGGCAGGCCGGCCGCCAGGTCCAGCACCTGCGCGGCCCCTTCGGCCAGCGCCGCGTCCAGTGCTGCGGCGCCGATATCGCGGCGCTGCAGGACCAGCGAGGCGCTGTCCAGCACCTCCTGCCGGGGGGTGTCGCCGGCGGGGAAGCGGGTGCGCAGGGCCTCGTGGCGGGCGATCACGTCGTTCAGCGCGGCCTGCAGGGCATCGGCGTCCAGATCGCCCTCGATCCGCAGCGCCATCGGGATGTTGTAGGTGGCCGAGGGTCCCTCCAGCTGGCCCAGGAACCACAGCCGCTGCTGCGCGAAGGACAGCGGCAGCTGGTCGGGGCGGGCTTGGGGCGCCAGCGCCGGGCGGGCGGGCCTGGGCGCGTCGCCGGCAGAGATGCGGGCGGCCAGGGCGGCGATGGCGGGGCATTCGAAGATGGCGCGGATCGGCAGGTCGATGCCGAAGGCGGGACGGATGCGGCCGATCAGCCGCGTGGCCAGCAGGGAATCGCCGCCAAGGGCGAAGAAGCTGTCGTCGATGCCGATCTCGGGGG
>NZ_QNRC01000011.1 GCF_003709565.1 Paracoccus sigandri
GATCCTGCAGGGCCTGGCCCGGCCCGCCAACGACCTGTCCCGCGGCTGCTCGACCGAGGACATCGTCGCCGCGGCAGCCATCACCGCGCTCCAGGCAAGAACAGCAGAGGAAAACGAGACGGTTGCGACGGCGATCGGGAAAGGCGCCTAGCAGACGAACCCACCCGCAGAAACGCCGCCTAATAGAGGTCCCGCCGCCAGCGACCCGACAACGACAGAGCCCGAAGCCAGACCGCGCCGAAAAGCGCGGTAGGCCACCAGGCGAGGCGCGCTTGCGTCCATCTGCCGATGGGCAAGGGTTCAAATCGAGGTCCATCGGGTGTAGATGGTGACATCCAACCATAAGAACACCGAGGCAGAGATCGACATGTTCAGAGCAAGCACGGCCTTTCTGGCTGTTTCATTGGCATTGGCAGGATGCGGCGGAGGTTATGGCTATGACAGCCCCGCGAACAGTGCGGCCGTCCGGACCGTCGGCGGGGCGGCGGCCGGTGCGCTGGTCGCGGATGCCGTTGGCGGATCCGGAACCAAGGGGGCGCTCATCGGGGCGGTGGCTGGCGGCCTGTCCTGCGCGTCCGGCACCTGCCACTGAGGCATGGGGTGCATCGCGAACTGTCCATAGCGCAGGCGTGATCCCGATCGAGGCGACGTCAATCGAGGCGGCGTCACATGGGCATGTGATCGATCGCCTGTCCCGAGCTTCCCACGGGATCGCCGGGCGGGTGGAGGAGACCCGCCCGGCACGTCCCCGTTGGGGATCGCGATCCCTCTTTCCGCCTGGTCATGCCCTGCCGATAAGCGGCATTTCCGACGCGGGGCATTCCTCGGCGGGGCGCAGGTTCAGTGCCCTTCCAGATCGCCCGACAGGCCGGCGCCTCTGGGCGGGATGCCGTTGAACAGGATGTTCAGCAGAAGCGCGGAAAACGTGCCGATCAGGATGCCGCTGCCGAAGGTGCGCCCGAAGATCTCGGGCAGCTGGCTATAGATGCCCGGCGCGACCACCGGAATCATCGCCAGCGCCAGGCTGACCGCCACGATGTAGATGTTGCGCCGGTTGCCGACGAAATCCGCCCGCGCCAGGATCTTGACCCCGGTCGCCGAGACCATGCCGAACATCACGATCGCCGCGCCCCCGATCACATAGCTGGGGATCGAGGCGCTGATGAAGGCGACCTTCGGCAGGCATCCCAGCAGGATCAGGATGGCGCCGCCGGCCGCGACCGCCCACCGGCTGAGCACGCCGGTGATCTGCAGCAGCCCGACATTCTGCGCATAGGTGGTATAGGTGAAGGTGTTGAAGATGCCGCCGATGATATTGCCGATCCCGTCGGTGCGCAGGCCGCGCGCCAGCCGTTCCTCGGTGATCTTCTGGCCGGCCATGTCGCCGACGGCCAGGAACTGGCCCACCGCCTCGATCATCATCACCACCATGACGGCGCAGAGCGCAAGCGTGCCCCACAGGTTGAAGATCGGCGTGCCGAAGGCGAAGGGCGTCACCAGGTTGACCCAGCCCGCATCGCCCAGGCCGGTGAAGTCCACGCGCCCGGCGGCGATCGAGATGACGAAGCCGAGCGTGATCCCGATCAGCACGCCCAGATTGGCCAGGAAGCCCTTGAAGATCCGCGTCACCAGCAGGATGGTCGTCAAAACGATGGCGGCGACGGCCAGGCCGAAGGGCTCGCCATAGGCCGGATTGGGGACCGGCCCGTCGGGGGTGTTGATCGTCGGCGTCCCGCCCGCGGTCCAGTTCACGCCCACCCGCATCAGCGAAAGCCCGATCACCAGCATCACCGTCCCGGTCACGATCGCCGGGAAGAACCGCACCCATTTGCTGAAGAATTTCGCGGCGATCAGCGTGAAGACGCCCGAGGCGATGACGGCGCCGAAAACCCCGCGAATGCCCAGGTCCGGGTCGGTGCCGGTGGCGATGATCGCGGGCACGGCGGTGAAGCTGATCCCCATCATGATCGGCAGCCGCGCCCCGATGTTCCAGATGCCCAGGCACTGGATCATCGTCACGATGCCGCAGCAGAACAGGTCCGCGCTGACCAGCAGCGCGATCTGTTCCTTGGACAGTCCAAGCGCGTTTCCGACCAGAAGCGGCACGGCGACCGCGCCCGCATACATCACCAGCACATGCTGCAGACCCAGCGCGGCCAGCTTGGGCAGCGGCATCTTCTCCTCGATCGGGTCGTGTTTCTGGACCGGCTCGGCATATTCCATATCGGTGGCCACGCTCATCGGTTCTCCTCCCCTGCGGCTTCGACCGGAGCGGCGTTCTCCTCCCCCGCTTCCGTTTTCCGAACCATCTTGTGCGATTGACCATTCATTTAACAACTAGCATAATTTACTTTATACATTCGTTTATTTTATGAATTATGCCCGGAGGAACAGCGCATGGAGCCGACCCTGAAGCAGCTTCGCGCCTTTGTCGCCGCCGCCGAAGCCGGACAGTTCACCCGCGCGGCCGAGCGGCTGGGACTGTCGCAATCGGCAGTCAGCACTCTTATCAACCAGTTGGAGCGAAACCTTTCGCTGCGGCTGTTCGACCGCCATACCCGGCTGCTGCGCCTGACCGAATCCGGGGCCGAGGTGCTGGCCGTCGCCCGGCGCGCGATCGGCGACATCGACAACATGATCGAAAACGCGCGAGAGCTGAACACGCTCAGCCGCGGCCGCGTGGCCATCGCCTCGGGGACGCTGCAGGCCGCCTTGCTGCTGCCGCGGCTGATTCGGGCCTTCAACCAGCGGCACGAGAATGTCGACGTGTCGCTGCATGACGTGTCCGAGCGGGTGATGATCGACATGGTCAAAAGCGGCAGCGTGGATATCGGCCTTGGAACCCTGCCCGACAACGACAGCGAGATCGTCGGCACGCCGCTTGTCACCGATTCCTTCCTGGTGGTCATGCGCCCCGAACATCCCATCGCGCGGCGCCGGTCGCTGCGCTGGAAGGACCTCGAGGGTGAGACGCTGATCGGTCCGCAGCGCGGAAACCCGATTCGCGACCGGTTCGAGGCCGAACTGGCGCGGGCGGGAATCACCCTGACCCTGCATCGATCCTTCCAGGACGTGTCCCTGCCGCTGACCATCATCGGCATGGTCGATGCGGGCCTGGGCGTGGCGATCATGACCTCGACGGTCATCCCGCTGGCCCGGTCGATGGGGCTGGTGACGGTGATGCCGAACGAGCCGCAGATCGAGCGCGACATCTCGCTGATCATCCGCAGCGACCGCTCGCTTTCGCCGACGGCCCGGCAGTTTCGCGACTTCCTGCATCGCTCGGTGCAGGAGGAGGCGCGGCGGCGATCGCGTGCGCCGCGGGCATCACATTGTTGACAATCTGATTCGAAAGTGCTTTGCTTGACCTCGAGTAGAAGCAAAAGGCTGCATCTCACGCGGCGTTAATTGCTCATTTTTCCATTCGGAAGGTGAGTAATGCCGTGCAAAATGCATCCCTGAGACAATCCACCCGCATTCCAGCACCCGTCTTCGCCGCATCGCGGCGGGCGCGTTGCCATGCCACCCCGTTCTCCGCCCGGAGACCGGGGGGATCGTCGCTGCCTGCTCGGAACCTCACGACACCAAACAGGAGGTCGAAACCGTGATCATAGATCTTAGCTGCTATCCAACGGACCTTGTTGATCTCGCCTGGCGCCATGACGGCGAGCCTTTCACCGGAGAGCGGCTGCTCAGGATGATGGACGGCCCGTTCTACGTCAACGGCAAGCCCCGGCGCATCGACAAGGCGTTCATCCAGCCGCCGCAGGGCAATACCATCTATACCGATGGCGTCCTGGAAGCGGAAGGCAAGGCGGCGATCCGCCAATACATGGCCTATACCGAGAAGATGGTGACCGAGCATCCCGACCGCTTCCTGGGCTGCTTCGTCTACAACCCGCGCTATGGCACGCAGAACGGCGCCGAGGAAATCGCGCGCTATGCCAAAGAGTTCGATTTCAAGATGGTCCAGCTGCAGGCGAACATGCACGCCTATCGCCCGGACCGCGCGCTGGACTGGCTGCGCCCGGCGATGCGCGTCTGTGCCGACCTGGGGCTGATGGTCAAGGTCCATACCGGCGACGGGCCCTATTCGATCCCGACCGAGTTCTACCCGATCATCCGCGAATTCCCCGAGGTGAACTTCATCCTGGCGCATTTCGGGGTGCAGACCGGCGGCGTCTATGTGTTCGAGCCGTTCCAGATGGCGATGGATGCGCCCAACGTCTATGCCGAATCCGGCTGGTGCCTGCAGTCGCGGATCGTGGAATTCGCCAAGGAACTGCCCAAGCACAAGATCCTGTTCGGCAGCGACACGCCCCCGAACGAGCCCGGCATGTGGCTGAACCTGCTGGAGGTTCTGTGCCACGAGCCGCCGCAGGGCCTGAACCTCGATGAGGACACCCTCGAAGACTATCTCGGCAACAACGTTGCCCGGATGATCGGCCTCGACCCCACCCCGCCCCCGGCGAGCGTGGCCGAAGCCGAAGCCTATCTGAAGGCCAAGGGCGTCCAGCTTCAGCCCGCCTGAGCCATCCCGGTAACAGATCACAGGAGACGAGCATGATCATCGACACGCACCTCCATCCCACGAATCTCGTGGACGAGGCATGGCGCCACACCGGCACGCCCTTTACCGGCGAACGGATGCTGAAGCTGATGGACGGCCCCTACATGATCAACGGCAAGCCGCGCCGGATCGACATGGGCTTCATCCAGCCGCCGCCGGGCAATACCGGCTATCGCGACGGCAACCGCATGGGGCGCGACGGCATCCGCGACTACATGTCCTATATCGTGGAACTGTGCGAGAAATACCCCGACCGGTTCATCGGCAACTTCGCCTACAACCCCCGCTGGGGCCCGGAAAACGGCGCGGCCGAAATCGAATTCCATCACAAGGAATACGGTTTCAAGATGATCAAGCTGCATGCGAACATGCACGGCTATCGTCCCGACCGCGCGCTGGACTGGCTGCGCCCGGCGATGAAGATGTGCGCCAAGTACAACATCGTCGTGCTGATCCACACCGGCGACGGCCCCTATACCATCCCGACGATGTTCTATCCGATCATCCGCGAATTCCCGATGGTCAACTTCATCATCGGCCATTTCGGGATCCAGACCGGGGGGAACTATTCCTTCGAATCCTTCTGGATGGCGAATGACACGCCCAACGTCTATTGCGAATCCGGCTGGTGCTTCCAGTCGCGGATCGTGGAATTCGCCAAGCAGCTGGAAAAGCACAAGATCGTCTTCGGCACGGATTCGCCGCCCAACGATCCGGGGATGTGGCTGCGCGAACTGGAGGTGCTGTGCCACGAGCCGCCGCACGGGATGAACCTGTCCGAGGACGACCTGGAAGGCTATCTGGGCAACAACATCGCCAGGCTGGTCGGGCTGACCCCGACCCCGCCCCCGGCGAACCTGGAGGACGCCAAGGCGCGCCTGACCGATACCTACGCCAATGTGGACCGCGCGACCGGCAAGAGCCTGCTGGTGCCCGCCTGACCCCATGCGTGACAACGCGCCGCCGGCACCCCGGCGGCGCATCCCCCGCCAGGACCGGAGCGACCGATGCCTCACACCGAATTCCACCGCCAGGACGTGCGCCGCTTCCTTGCCGATTACCGCGCCGCCCATCCCGAAGACATTCTGACTCTGACGGATCCGGTCTCGGACGACCAGGACGCCACCGCGCTGGTCTTCGCCCTTGCCGCCAAAGGCCGCGCGCCGCTGATCGAGATGACCTCGGTCGGGGGCTTGGGCGCGGATGTGATCACCAACATCTTCGGCTGCCGCAGGCGCATCGCCCGGATGTTCGGCACCGACGTGGCTGGCCTGCACGCCGCCTATCAGGCCGCCGCCCGCCGCGCGAGTCCGCCGGAAATCGTCGCCGACGCCCCGATCCTGGAAGACGTCATCACCCAGAACATCGACCTGAACGGCCTGCCGATGCTGAAACATTTCGCCACCGACCGGGCGAAATACATCACCAGCGGTATCATCATCGCCGAACATCCCGACACCGGGGCGGGCAATCTCAGCTATCACCGCTCGATGATCAATTCGCCCGACACACTGGCCACCAGCCTGCATTCGCGCGGCCATCTGTGGCGGCTTCTGAACATGGCCAGGGAGGCCGGCCGGCCGATGCCCGTCGCCATGGTGATCGGCGCGCATCCGCTGTTCATGATCGCCGCCTCAGCCCGGCTGGCTTTCGGCGAGGACGAGCGCAGCATCGCCGGCGGCCTGTTGGGCGAGCCGTTGCAGGTGGTGCGGACGCCGAAATACGGGCTGCGCGTGCCCGCTTACGCCGAGATCGTGCTGGAAGGCGTGATCGAGCCGGAGGCCCATGTCGCCGAGGGTCCCTTCGGCGAGTTCACCGGCTATTCCTCGGACCGTTCGACCAACAACCTGTTCCGGGTCGAGACCGTCCTGCGCCGCCGCCAGCCGATCCTGGTCAGCGTCATCGGCGGCAATTCCGCCGAGCACCTGAACCTGGGCCGCGTCCCGCGCGAGGCCGAGATGGCCGAGAAGATCAGGCAGCGTTTCCCCAGCGTGACCGAGCTGCACTATCCCGCCTCGGGCACGCATTTCCACGCCTATGTCGCGCTGGACCAGCAGCGCTTCGGCGAGGCGCGGCAGGTGCTGATGGGGATCCTGGGCTGGGACCCTTATCTGAAAACCGTGATCGCGGTGGACAGCGACGTGGACGTGACCCGCGACGAAGAGGTCCTGTGGGCGCTGTCGACGCATTTCCAGCCGCATCGCGACGTGATGATCATCGATTCGCTGCCCGGCAACGCGCTGGACCCCTCGGCCTCGGGGATCGGCACCACCTCGCGCATGGGGCTGGACGCGACCCGCGGGCCGGACTTCCACGGCACTCGCGCGCTGATCGACGAGGGCGCGAAGGCGCGCGCCGCGGCGCTGCTGCGGGCGGCGGGCCTGTCATGAGCGCGGGCGCGGCAGCCGCCCCGGACCGGCCGCGCATCGTGGTGGGCATTTCCGGGGCCTCGGGCGCGGTCTATGGCAAGCGCGTGCTGGAAGTGCTGCGCGACATGGGGGTCGAAACCCATCTGGTCATGTCGCAGGCCGCGCGGATCACCATCGCGGCCGAGGCCGATTTCACGCCCGCCGATCTGGAAGGGCTGGCCTCGGTCACGCATTCCAACAAGGATATCGGCGCCTCCTGCGCCAGCGGATCGTTCCGCACGCTGGGGATGATCGTGGCGCCCTGTTCGGTGAAGTCGCTGTCCGAGATCGCCTGCGGCATGACCACCGGCCTGCTGACCCGCGCCGCCGATGTCACGCTGAAGGAACGGCGGCGGCTGGTGCTGATGCTGCGCGAGACGCCGTTCCACCTGGGCCATATCCGGTCGATGGCGGCGGTGACCGAGATGGGGGCGATCGTCTATCCGCCGGTCCCGGCCTTCTATGCCAAACCCGCCGGCCTTGCCGAGATGGTGGATCATACCGTGGGCCGGGTTCTCGACCTGTTCGATCTGGATACCGGCCTGTCGCATCGCTGGACGGGGCTGCGCCATCGCGACGACTGACCGCCCCGCCACTGCCGCCAGATGAAAACGCCCCGCCATGCCGGCGGGGCGTTTGTCTGTTGCCCGCGCCCGGATCGCTCCGGGCGCGGGGGGCTCAGCCCTCGACCTCCGACAGGCAGTTGCGCAGCTCGGCTTCCAGCCCGGCCTTGTCCAGTTCGCGGCCGATGAAGACGATGCGGCTTTCGCGCCGCTCGTCCGCGCGCCAGGGATGGTCGGGGCGCAGGTCGATCAGTTCATGCACGGCTTGCAGCACGTGGAACCGCTCGTCCCCTGCCATCCAGAGGATGCCCTTGGTGCGGAAGGCGGTGGTGCCGTTCTCCGACAGGTGCCGCTTCAGGAAACCCAGCAGCCGGTCGTGGTTGAAGGGCCGGTCGAAGGTGAACGAGACCGAGCCGACGCTGGGGTCGTGATGGCTGTGGTGGTGATGGCCGTCCAGGTCCAGCAGCCTGGCGCGCTCGGCGACATAAGAGGGCGTGAAGCCGCTGATCCCCAGGATCGCGCCCAGGTCCACCACGCCGTATTGCGAGCGCAGGATGCCCGCCGTCTGGTTCAGCTGGCGCAGATCGCCTTCCAGCGCGTCCAGTTCCGCCGGCCCGGCCAGGTCGGTCTTGTTGATGATGATCCGGTCGGCCGAGACGATCTGGTCCACGGCCTGGTTCTCGCGCCCGTCCAGCTGCTTGTCGTTCAGGTGCTGGCCGATATGCTTGGCGTCCACCAGCGTCACGATGGCGTCAAGCTGGACCGCCTCCATCACCTCGGGGTCGATGAAGAAGCTGGTCGCGACCGGGGTCGGGTCGGCCAGGCCGCTGGTCTCGACGATCACATGGTCGAACTTGTCCTTCTGCGCCAGCAGCTTCTTCATCACCTGGATCAGGTCGTTGCGCACATCCACGAAACAGCAGATGCAGCCGTTCTTCATCTGGAAGATCTCCTCGTCCGAGGCCAGGACCAGGTCGGAATCCACGTCGATCTCGCCGAATTCGTTCTCGATCACCGCGATGCGATGGCCGTGACGCTCGGTCAGGATATGGTTCAGAAGCGTGGTCTTGCCCGCCCCCAGGAAGCCGGTCAGGATCGTGACCGGCACCTTTTCCTTCTGGACCTCATATACCTGCATCCTGAAGCTCCTTCTTCCTTGCCCGCAGACCGTTCAGGACGTCCTCGGGGGTGATGGGATAATGGTGGAACCTGACGCCGATGGCGTCGTAAACGGCGTTGGCGATGGCCGGGCCGATGGCGATGATCGGGTCCTCGCCCACGCCCTTGGCGCCCCAGGGGCCGCCGGGATCGGGCGCGGCCTCAAGGATGATCGTCCGGATGTCGGGCATGTCCATCGACAGGGGCATCTTGTAATCGACCAGCCCCGCGTTCAGCGAACGCCCGTTGGTGCGGTCGATCACGTAGTTCTCGGTCAGGGTGTGGCCGATGCCCTGCTGGATGCCGCCCTCGATCTGGCCCTGCGCGGCGATCGGGTGGATGACCTTGCCGACATCGTGGACCGGCACCACGGTCCTGCATTCGATGATGCCGGTCTCGGTATCCACCTCGACCTCGACGAAATGGGCGGCGAAGGAATAGGACTTGGTCGGCATGTAGCTGCCCGAGGCGATCAGGTGTTCCGCCGGGATCCCGCGCGAGGGGCCCATCGCCTCATGCACGGTCAGGCTGGTGCCGGGCTTGTCGCGGGCGGTGATGATCCCGTCCACCATCTCCAGGTTCTCGACCTTTTCCTGAAGTTTCTCGGCCCCGCGCGCCAGAACCCGTTCGCGCAGTTCCGCCGCCGCCATCCTGGCGGCCGAACCGACCAGATAGGTCGTGTGGCTGGCGAAGGCGCCGATGTCCCAGGGCACCACGTCGGTATCGCCATGCACGACATGGACGGATTCGAAGGTGACGCCCAGTTCCTCGGCCACGATTTGCGCCAGCGCGGTATGCGCCCCGGTGCCCAGCCCCGCCGCCCCGGTCAGCAGGGTGACGCTGCCGTCCTCGTTCATCTTGACGGTGGCGTTGCCCTGTTCCTTGATGCCGGGATAGGCGCTGGAGCCGTGCATCTCGCAGCCGATGCCCCAGCCCCTGCGGACCGAGGGGCGGCCCGCCACGCCGCGATCCGCGCCGCGTTTCGCCTGCCAGCCGAAGGCCTCGATGCCGTGGCTGATGCAGGCTTCCAGCCCGCGCCCGACGATGGGATGGCCCGAGGGCGCGATATCGCCCTCGCGCACCGCGTTGCGCAGCCGCATTTCGGCGGGGTCGATGCCCAGCTTCTCGGCGGCCTCGTCCATCTGGATGTCGATGGCGAAATAGGTCTGGACCACGCCATAGCCGCGATAGGCCCCGGCAATCGGCGTATTGGTATAGACCGCCCGCCCGTCCAGCCGGACGTTCTCGCAACGGTAAAGCGAGGTGGCCGAGGCCGTGCCGACATTGGTCACGCCGGGGCTGTGCGAACCATAGGCGCCGGATTCATAGATCACCTTCATATCGCGGGCGACCAGGGTGCCGTCCTTGCGGAAGCCCTGCTTCAGCCACATGCGGAATGGATGACGCGAGCGGCCGGCGATGAAAGTCTCGCGCCGGGTGAATTCCATCTTGACCGGGCGGCGGCATTTCCTGGCCAGCAGCGCGCAGAGGAATTCGTGCTGGAACAGGTCCTGCTTGGCGCCGAAGCCGCCGCCCATGTGATCGACCAGCACCCGGACCTTGTTCAGCGGCAGGCCCAGCACCTCGGCCAGCGCGCCGCGCACCATGAAGGATGTCTGGGTCGAGGTCCAGAAGGTCAGCTTGTTGCTGCCGTCCCAGTCGGCCACGCAGACATTCGGCTCCATATAGGTCGGCACCGGGCGGCCGCCCTCGAATTCGCCCTCCAGGATCAGGTCGGCCTCGGCGAAGCCCTTCTCGACGTCGCCGCGCTCGATATGGACGGGCGGGATCACCAGGTTGCCGCCGGGGCCGACCTCGTGGATCTGCGGCGCGCCGGGGGCCTGTGCCGCGTCGATGTCATAGACGGCGGGCAGGGGCTCGTAGTCGACCTCGATCAGGTCCAGCGCCTCGTCGGCGATCTCCTCGCTGACGGCGGCCACGGCGGCGACACCCTCGCCCCAGAAGCGCACCTTGTCCTCGAGGATATACTGGTCCTTGGTGCAAGAGGCCGAACGCGGATGCGGCGAGCCGTAATGCAGCACCTTGGGCACGTCGTGATGGGTCAGCACCGCCTTGACGCCGGGATAGGCCAGGGCCTTCGACACGTCGATGCGGGTGATCCTGGCATGGGCGATCTCGGCGCGCTTGATCTTGCCGTGCAGCAGGCCCGGCAGGTGATAGTCGCCGGTATACTTGCCCTCGCCCGTGACCTTCTCGATCACGTCGGCGCGCTTGACGCTTTTGCCGACGATGCGGAAATCCTGCTTGGTCATCTATGCCTCCACGCCCTGCTGCGCCATGCGCTTGCCCGCGCTGCGGATCGCATCGAAGATCTTGGTATAGCCGGTGCAGCGGCAGATATTGCCCGACAGGCCGAAGCGGATTTCCTCGTCCGTGGGCAGCGGGTTTTCGTCCAGCAGGCATTTCGCCATGATCAGGATGCCCGGCGTGCAGAAGCCGCATTGCGAGGCGCCGTGTTCCATGAAGGCCTCCTGCAGCGGGTGCAATTCGTCGGGGCTGGCCTGCAGCCCCTCGACGGTGGTGATCTCGGCCCCCTGGGCCTCGATGGCCAGCATCAGGCAGGCATTCACCGGCTGGCCGTTCACGATGACGGTGCAGGCGCCGCAATCGCCGACGTCGCAGCCCTTCTTGGTGCCGGTCAGCCCGCCTTCCTCGCGCAGCGCGTCCAGCAGCGAACGATGCCCCTCGACGGCGAAGCTGCGGGATTCGCCGTTCACCGTCAGGTCCAGAAGCGTCTTTTTCATGCCGCGACCTCCATCGCCTGGGAAACCGCGCGGCGGGTCAGCACGCCCACCATCTCGCGGCGATACTCCGCAGAGCTGCGGACATTGCTGATCGGGGTGCATTCCTGCATCGCCTGTTCCGCCGCGGCCGACACCGCCGCCGCGTCCAGCCGCGATCCGACCAGGATCGCCTCGGCCCTCGGCGCGCGCAACACGACCGGCCCCACCGCGCCAAGCGCGATGCGGGCGCCGGTGCAGGTGCCGCCCTCGGTGTCCAGGCTGACGGCCACGCCGACCGTCGCCAGTTCCATCGCCTTGCGCCGGCCGTGCTTGATATAGGCGCGGCGGCTGCCCGGCGCCGGGGGCGGCACGGTGATGGCGGTGGCGATCTCGCCGGGCGTCAGGACCGAGCGGCCGGGGCCGGTGAAGAAATCGGCCAGCGGAATGACCCGCCCGCCGCCGGGGCGCCAGGTCTCGATCGCGGCGCCGTCGGCGATCAGCGGCGGGATCGTATCGGCCGAGGGCGAGGCGCGGCAGATATTGCCGATCACCGTCGCGCGGTTGCGGACCTGGATCGAGGCCAGAACCTTCAGCGCCCCGTGCAGGTTGGGATAGCGCGCCGCAAGGCCGGGCGCGGCTTCCAGTTGGCCCGCCGTCACCATGGCGCCGAAGCGCAGCCCGGTTTCATCGGCGTAATCGACCCCGGAAAGGCCGGGGACGCGCTTGATGTCGACAAGGTGCTTCACATCCCGCAGGCGCTCGCGGATCTCGACAAGCAGATCCGTTCCGCCGGCAAGGATGAACGCCCCGTTCCCCAGCGTCGTCAGAAGGTCCGAGACCTCCTCAAGGTTTCGTGGCTCGTGGTACTCGAATCTACGCAATTCGCCCTCCTCTGGCTATTGGTCTCAAGCATCGGTCTTCCTGCCTGGCCGCTTTCCGATCGGGGCTTCGCCGGGGTCTTTTCCTTTCTGTCCGCTCAGACGGGTCCTTCCGCGCTTTCGCGAAGGAATTCGCGTTCCAGCGCCCGCAGCAGCTGCGTGTTCACGGCTTCGGCCTCCTGTCCGTCGCCGCGCAGCAGTGCCGCAAGGGTCCTGGTATGGGCGGTCACGCCCGAAAAAGCGGATTGCCGGCCGGGATTGCGCGTTCCGAGCAGCGGCTGGCAGTCGATCAATTCATGCACGAAGCGGGCGATCATCGCATTGCCCGCCAGTTCGGTGAAGGCGACATGGAACGCGCGCGAGAAATGCCGCGCCTCCTCGATGCGCCCCTCGTCATAGGCCGCCGCCTCCTGGCGCAGGATCGCCTGCAGCCGGTCGCGGCCGGCCTCGTCCAGGCGCCCGGCCAGCAGCACCAGGGCCGCGCCCTCGTTGACGATCCGCGCCTCCATGATCTGATGCGTGGTCTCGGGCGAACATTGCATCACCCGCGCGCCCTGATGCCGCGCCAGATGCACCAGCCCGGCCTGCGCCAGCCGCAGCAGCGCATTGCGCACCGCCTGGCGATTGGCATTGGCGGCCTCGGACAGCTCGCGCTCGACCAGCCGCTGGCCGGGCTGGACCCGGTGCTGCTGGATCGCCTCGTGGACGATGCGGAACACCCGTTCCTCGGCCTCCGGGCCGCTCTTGCGTCCCGGATCTTCCGCGGAAAGCGGCTCGTCGGTCATATGTGCTGCGGTGTGATTCATGGCTTTCAGGATTGTCAACAATTCGACTTTGAGGCTAAGCTGGGACATTGTCAACAATTCTGATGCGACCATCTTCAACCACGCTCTTCACGGCTAAGGCAGTCGAGCGGACCTCTGACAACCACATGGAGGCCCCATGACCCAGGACTTGAAGACCCCGGCACGGCCGGACGCACGGCATCCCGCGCTTGCCGATCCATGGGAGGCGGCGCTGGCGTCGGGGCCCGGAACGGTGATGGCGGTGCTGACGCAAACCCATGGTCCCGCTTACAGAATCCCCGGCGCGGCAATGTCGATCGCGGCCGATGGCAGCTTCGCCGGCGCGCTGACATCGGGCTGCATCGAGGCCGACCTGATCCTGAATGCGCAGCGCGTGCGGGACGGGGGCGCGCCGCTGCGGCTGCGCTATGGCGAGGGCTCGCCCTTCCTGGATCTGCGCCTGCCCTGCGGCGGCGGCATCGAGGTGATGCTGTTCCCGATTCGCGATTTCGACGTGCTTGCCGCCCTGTCGCGCGCCCGTGCGGCCCGGCGGCCCGCGACGCTGATCCTGTCGGAAACCGGCCGGCTGAGCCTTGGCGGCGGCGGCGAAACCCCCGCGGACGGCTTTCCCATCGCGTTCAAGCCCCCGATCCGCTTCGTGATCTTCGGCGCCGGCCCGGAAGCGGCGGTTTTCGCCGATCTGGTGCAATCGCTTGGCTACGATCACGTGCTGCTGTCGCATGAGGAGCAGGGGCTGAGCGCCGCCGAGCGGATGGGCTGCAATGTCCGCAGGCTGGACCGGCTGCCCGATTTCGCCGAACTGGTGCCGGATGACCGCTGCGCGGCGCTGCTGTTCTATCACGATCACGATTATGAGCCGGAAATCCTGCGCCATCTGCTGGCCCGCCCGGCCTTCTATATCGGCGCGCAGGGCAGCCGGGCCACCCAGGCCAGCCGGTTGCGGCAGCTGGCGGAGATGGGCGTGGCCCCGGAACTGCGCGAACGGGTGCGCGGGCCGATCGGCTTGATTCCGTCCTCGCGCGATCCGAAACTGCTGGCGATTTCCGTTCTGGCCGAGGTGGTGATGATGGCGGGCGA
Organism: Paracoccus sigandri; assembly: GCF_003709565.1. Taxonomy (GTDB): domain Bacteria; phylum Pseudomonadota; class Alphaproteobacteria; order Rhodobacterales; family Rhodobacteraceae; genus Paracoccus; species Paracoccus siganidrum. Next base: position 14,205 of record NZ_QNRC01000011.1, read on the forward strand.
TCAGGTCCTTGTCCCGGCGGTCGCATGAGATGCCTGGGCGCCCTTCTGGCCGCCGGCCGCTCGACGCGCTTCGGGGCCGGGGACAAGCTGCTGGCGCCCTGGCGGGGGCGGCCGCTGGTCGGCTGGGCGGCAGAGGCCCTGGCGGCATCGGGCTGCGACGAGGTGATCGCGGTCATATCCGCGCCCGAGGTCGGGGCGGTCCTGCCCGATGGGTGCACGCTGCACCGGATCGCGCCGGGCCTGCCGATGTCGGCCTCGTTCAAGCTTGCGCTGCGCATCGCGCGGGACAGGCAGGCGGACGGGTTGCTGCTGTGCCTGGGCGACATGCCCAATATCGATGCCGGGCTGCTGCGCCGGCTGCGGTCCCTGCCGGGCAGCGGCGCCTGCCTTGCGGCCGGCCGGCGGATGCCCCCCGCTTATATCGCCGCCGGGGATTTCGACCGGGCGCTGGATGTCGAGGATGGCGACCACGGGGCGCGGGCGATCATCGCGGCCCTGCCCGAGACGCGGCTGATCCGCATCGACGAGGACGCCGCCCATGACGTCGACCGGCCCTCCGACCTGACCCGCCCGGCCTGAGGCAGCCGTCAGGCGTCGGTTTCCAGATGCGCGGCCCGGATGGCGGCGGCATTGGTCAGGATCAGTTCCCGCAACCGCTGCGCTGCGGGCGACAGGCTGCGCTGGCGGTGCTGCAGGATCGAGATTTCCCGCGTGACGCGCGGCTCGACCAGTTCGATGGTCCGCACATGGACGGCCGGGGCCAGCTGGCGCGAATTCTCGGGCAGCACGGAAATGCCCATCCCCGCCGAGATCATGCTGATCGCCGTGGTCGAGAACCGCACCTCGTAGCTGGGACGGAATGCCGGGGCGACGCGGATCATGGTCCGTTCGACGATCTCGCGCAGCGGGTTCTCGGCGGCCAGCACGATCAGCCTTTCCTTCGCCAGGTCCTGCCAGCGGACCTGCTTCAGCCGCGCGAAAGGATGATCCGCGCGGCAGGTGACCATCAGGCGGTCGCAGATGACCGGCGTCGCCTTGATCTCGGGGTCGTCGTCGACAAGCGTGCCGATGGCGATGTCGACCTGGCCGCCCTTCAGCGCCATGCGGATCCGTTCCTCGGCCATGTCGTGAAGCTGGACCGCGACGCCCGGATGCTGTTCCAGAAAACGCGCAAGCAGCGGCGGAACGATGGTCGCCGCCAGGACGATCGAGGCGGCGACGGCCACCCGGCCATGCTTCAGCGCGGCGCTGTCGCGGACGCCGCGCGTCGCCAGTTCCAGGTCCTCCAGGACCTTGCGGGCCTGGGGCAGGAATTCCTGCCCGATCGCGGTCAGGCTGACCATCCGCGTGTGCCGGTCGAACAGCGACACGCCCATCTCGGCCTCCAGCTCGCGGATCAGGATGCTGACGGCGGGCTGGGTCAGGCCAAGGCTGTTGGCGGCCAGATTGAACCGCCCCAGGTCGGCGACGGCGATGAAGGCGCGGATCTGGCGCAGCGTGACGTTCATCCCCGCGCCGCAAGGCGCGACGATGCCGCTTCGATATGGCCTGCGTCCCGCATTCTAGGCCTCTTGCGCCACATGCCCTGCCTTCTGCCCGGCCATCAGCAGGCCGACTTCCTCCAGCCTGCTGCGATCGGCCGGCACTTCCCCCAGGATCTGGCCGTGGAACATGACGAGGATCCGGTCGCAGATCGCAAAAAGCTCCTCCAGCTCGGTGGAAATCAGCAGGATCGCCCGGCCGGCATCGCGCTGTTTCAGCATCTCTTGCAGGATGAATTCGATCGCCCCGATGTCAATCCCCCGCGTCAACTGGCTGACCAGGATGAAATCGGGATCGCGCGCCAGTTCGCGGGCGACCACCAGCTTCTGCTGGTTGCCGCCCGAAAGGTTGGCGATCCGTTCTTCTTCATCCGGGGTCTTGATGCGGAAGCGCGCGATCAGGTCGCGCGTATGGGCGGCGATCCGACGCCGCTGCAACATGCCCCGCGCCGCGAAGGGCGGCTGGTCATAGCGTTCCAGGATGGCGTTCTCGGCCAGGGACAGCGGCATCAGGATGCCCATCTTGTGGCGGTCCTCGGGGATATGGGCGAAGGCGCGGGCGTTGATCTCGGCCGGGGACAGCCCGGTGATGTCGCGGCCGTTCAGCGCCAGGCGGCCGCTGTCGATGGGCAGCAGCCCGGCGATGGCCAGGGCCAGCTCGGTCTGGCCGTTGCCCGAGACGCCGGCGACGCCGACGATCTCGCCCCGCCTGACCTGCAACCCGATGTCGCGCAGCGCGGGCAGGCCAAGGTCGTTGCGGCAGGACAGGCCCTCGACCGACAGGACCACATCGCCCGGATCGGCCGGGGCGCGCGGCAGTTCCATCAGCACGTCGCGGCCCACCATCAGCCGCGCCAGTTCGCGCGGATCGGTATCGGCGACGCGCGTGGTATGGACGACGCGGCAGTCGCGCATGACGCTGATCCGGTCGCTGACCCGCATCACCTCGTCCAGCTTGTGCGAGATGAAGATCACCGTCTTGCCGTCCTTCACCAGCCCGCGCATCAGGTCCAGCAGCCGGTCGGTTTCCTGCGGCGTCAGCACCGCCGTCGGCTCGTCCAGGATCAGCAGGTCGGTGCCGTGATACAGCACCTTCAGGATCTCGACCCGCTGCTGTTCGCCGACCGACAGATCCTCGATGACGGCATCGGGGCGGACGCCCAGGCCGTAGCGATCGCTGAGTTCGCGGATGCGGGCATGGACCTTTTCCATGTCGTGGATCAGGCGCAGGGGCGATCCCTGGCCCAGCACATAATTCTCGGCCACGGTCAGGTTCGGAACCAGCATGAAATGCTGATGCACCATGCCGATCCGGTGCCGGATCGCCTCGCGCGGGGAGCCGATGTTCAGCGGCCTGCCCTTGTAGATGATCTGCCCGGAATTGGGGCTGAGAATGCCGCAGAGGATGCTCATCAGCACGCTTTTGCCGGCACCGTTCTCGCCCAGAAGCGAATGGATCTCGCCCTCCTCGACCTCCAGCGTGACGCCGGCGCTGACGATGATCTCGCCGAAGGATTTGTGGATGTTGTCCATTCGCAGGAAGGGACGCTCGCTCATGTCGTTACCTCTCGTCATAGGGCGTGCCCAGTTTCCGCGGGGCGGCGCTTTTGCCGCCGACGACGATCAGGGCGACGATGGTCATCAGATAGGGCAGCGCCTGGAACGCCTGATAGGGGATGTTCAGCATGGGCTGGGCCTGAAGCTGCAATTGCAGCGCGTAGAACAGCCCGAACAGCAGCGACACGAAGAACGCGCCGACCGGCGACCAGCGCGCGAAGACCACCACCGCCAGCGCGATGAAGCCGCGCCCCGAGGTGATGCCCTCGACGAACTGGTTGGAATGGCCAAGCGTCAGGAAGGCCCCGCCCAGCCCCGCCAGCCCGGTCCCGATCAGCACCGCGCCATAGCGATAGGCCGCCACGCTGCGTCCCGCCACGTCCACCGCCTTGGGATGGTCGCCCACCGCCCGCAGCGTCAGCCCGAACGAGCTGCGGTAGAGCAGGATCACCGCCAGCACCGTCACCAGCACGGTGCTGTAGACGATCAGGTTCTGCCTGAACAGCGCCTCGCCGAAGAAGGGCAGGTCGCTGAGCCAGGGGATGCGGACCGGGCGGGCGATATCGACCCCGCGCCCGGTCGAGACGTAATAGGTGCGGAACAGAAAGGCGGTCAGGCCCAGGCCCAGCAGGTTGATCGCCGCGCCGACCACGATCTGGTTGGCCTTCACGGTGATGGTGAAGAAGGCGAAGATCAGCCCGAAAGCCATCCCCGCCGCGATGCCGGCGGCAAGGCCCAGGGGAATGCTGCCGGTGGCGAAACTCGCGGCGAAACCGCAGAAGGCGCCCATCAGCATCGTGCCTTCCAGCCCGATGTTCAGAACGCCCGCGCGTTCGGAAATGACCTCGCCGATCGAGGCGAAGATCAAGGGCGTCGCCAGGCGCCAGGCGGCGCCGAGAAGGGTGGCGAGGAAGCCGAGGGTGAGGATATCCAGCATGATCTGCTCCTTAGCTGCGCCGGCGCGGCCAGATGCGGATGGCGGCGAAGGCCACGACCGACAGGATCACGATCCCCTGGATGATCGAGACCAGCACCTGCGGCACCTGCGAGGTGATCTGCATCAGTTCCGAGCCCGACCGCAGCACGGCGAACAGCCCGCCCGACAGGATCGCCCCCAGGGGATTGTTCCCGGCCAGCAGCGCCACCGCGATCCCCTCGAACCCGTAGCCCGGCGAGATGTTCTGATAGAGCCTGTGGGTGACGCCCGCGACCTCGAAAGCCCCGGCCAGCCCCGCCATGCCGCCGCTGATGCACATTGCGGCCATCATGTTGCGCCCGGCATTCATCCCGGCATAGCGGGCGGCGTGCGGGTTGATGCCCACGACACGGACGGCATAGCCCGCGCTGGAGCGATAGAGGAACACATAGAGTACCAGGGCCAGCGCCACCGCGACCAGGATGCCGATATGCAGCCGCGTGCCCGCGATGAGATCGGGCACCCAGGCCTCGCGGAACAGGCGGGCCGATTGCGGATAGGCGGCGCGCGCGTCCCTCATGGGGCCTGTGACCAGCCAGCTGGTGCCGATCAGCGCGATATAGTTCAGCATGATCGTGGTGACGATCTCGCTGGCCTGGAAGCGGACCTTCAGAAAGCCCGCGATCCCGCCCCAGATCGCCCCGCCAAGCGCCCCCGCGACCAGCACGGCGGGGACGTAGAGCCAGGGCGACAGGCCCTCGAAGCTGATGCCGATCAGCGTCGCGCTGACGGCACCCGCGTAAAGCTGTCCCTCGGCGCCGATGTTCCACATGTTGCAGCGGAAGGCGACGCACAGCCCGGCGCCGATCAGGATCAGCGGCACCGCCTTCAGCAGGATCTCGGTCACCGACCTGAAATCCTGAAAGACGCCGAGGATCATCACGTTGACGACGTCGGCCCCGTCGAACCCGTTCAGCGCCAGAAGCACCGCGCCGCAGGCCAGCGCGATGGCGACGGCGGCGGCTGGAAGGGCCACCGCGACGGCGGCGCGGGCGACGGCCCTGCCGACAAGGCGCAGGATCGGGACGGCGGCAGCCCCCCGCCCGTCCCGTTCGATCTGTGTCATGGTCATGAAACCTTTCCCCCGTTCCACCGCGGTCCCGGCGGGACCGCGACGGGGTTCCCCTCAGTTGGAATGGGTCTGGATGTTTCCAGCGGCGATCTGGGCGGCGACTTCCGCCACCTCGGCCTTGATCGCGTCGGGCACGGCGACCGGCCCATCCTCGCGGAAGGTGAACTGCATGACCTTTTCGTCCTTCAGCCCGAAGACCACGTTCGCCTCGGGCGGCGCGCCGTCCCTGATGCCGCGCACCACCTCGACCACGCCCTGCGCGTAATCGGCCACATAGAGGCCGAGGATATTGTCCGGCGCCACCGGGGTGAAATCGCTGAAGATGCTGAAGGTGCGCACATCGGCCCCGGATTCGGCTATCCCCTGATAGCCGCCGACCGTCGCGCCCGAGGCATTCGGCAGCACGAAATCCGCCCCCTGCGCGATCATGCTGAGCGCCGCTTCCTTGGCGGCGGTGGTGTCGGTGAAATTGCCGATATAGGCCTCGCTGATGGGGAAATCGGGATCGACGCTGCGCACGCCGTTTTTGAAACCCTCGAACGCCTGCTGGATCGGCGGGATCTCCATGCCGCCGACAAGCCCGGCCTTCTTGCCCATCTTCGCCGCGATCACGCCCATCAGGTAGAAGGGCTGGCTGGTATCGGTGTGCAGCCCGATCACCCTGCCTTCGTGGATGTCGCTGGACGAGATCAGGAACCAGGTCTCGGGGTAGTCCTCGGCCACGCTCAGCGCGGCGTCCTGGAACTCGAAGCCATGGCCCAGGATGACCTGATAGCCCTGGCTGGCATAGTCGTAGAACGCCTTCTCGAACGAGGCCGGGTTCTGCTGAAGCTCGACATAGCTGATCGTCGCACCCAGCTGTTCCTGAACCCCTTTCAGGGCGTTGTATCCGATCCGGTTCCAGCCCTCTTCCGAGACGCTGCCGGGCACCAGAAGCCCCATCTTCAGATCCTCGGCCCAAGCCTTCCCGGCCGGCAACAGGCCCGCCAGGACACCAGCCATGCCGCCCATCAGCACGGCACGCCGAAACACACGCGATTCCATCGTTGTTCTCCTCCCCTACGTGTTTTTTGTTCTCCCGCCGCCAACCGCCCGAAGGCCAGCCGGCGGCTAGACGCGCTCGGCCACCCGGAGCGTTTCCGGCTGGGCCAGCGCGACCGCGCTTTCCGAGACCAGCCGCCCGCGGGACAGGACCTGCATGTGGTCCGCACCGCCGGCGACCAGCCTGTCGGTATCGGCGCAATCGGTCAGCACAAGGTCCGCCCATGCGCCGGCGCGGATGCCGTAATCCTCGCCCAGCCCCATCAGGCGGGCGGGGGCGGTGGTGATCAGCCGATGCGCGGCGGACAGCTCGTCCGCCATCAGATGCCCGGCCAGCAGGGTCCAGCGGGCGATCTCCAGCAGATCTCCCGAGCCGGTCGGCACGAAGGGATCCTGGATATTGTCCGAGGCCGTCGCGATCACGACACCGCCGCGCATCAGCTCGGCCACGCGGGTCAGCCCGCGCGGCGGCAGGGTCTGGCTGTCGCGGCCCTGCAGGTAAAGATTCGCGGCCGGCAGCGTCACCGCCCCGACATCGAGGTCGATCATCCGCTGCATGATCCGCTCGAATCCGGCACGCGGCATGGCGCTGAGCACCGAGACATGGCTGAACACCGTGCGCCCCTGCATCCCGTAGCGCTCGACACAGTCAAGCGCCGTGTCGAAATGCAGGGAGGCGGGGTCCAGATGTTCGTCCAGATGCAGGTCGACCGGCTTGCCCGCCCGCGCGGCGGCGGCGAACAGCATGTCGATATAGCGGTCGGGGTCCTCGGCAACCGCCGGCGTGCCGCCGACGACATCGCCCAGGGCCACGGCCGCGTCGATATTCGCCCCAAGCCAGTCGTAATCCTGCCCCGGATGCGCCATCATGAAGGCCACCAGCTGCAGGCTGATGCGGTCGCGCCATTCGTCCCGCAGGCGCGCCAGCGCCTCGATGCCGTGGAAACGGGCATCCTTGTCGACATTGACATGGCTGCGGATGGCGGTCGTGCCACGTGACAGGCAGCGCTGCATGGTCCGGCTGGCCCGCCGGGTAATGTCCTCGGGGCCTGCGGTGCGGGCATATTTCGCGAAGGCCTCGCGCGCGCCCTGCAAGGTGCCCGACGGGTTCGGCGTGAAGGGCAGCACCCCGGTCTTGTCCAGATGCTGGTGCATGTCGACGAAACCGGGCGAGATCAGCATGGAGGACACATCGACCCGGTCGGTCTCGGGGCCGGCCTGCAGGTCAGGGCCGACGGAGTCGATGCGGCCCCGCGCTCCGATCAGGATGTCGGCCCGCTCGGCCGTGCCGCCGTCCCGGATGACCAGGCCGCCCGACAGCAGCAATGCCCGCCGCCCGTTTGCGATATCGAAGGATAGCTTCCGGCGGTCCGCACACATAGGCCTGTCCCCTGTTTCCTGAGATGCATCTGCAAGAATAGTGACGCGGCCTTTATTTAAACAAATTCATTATTTAAATGAATTGATAAAAATATCGCAACTGATGGTGCTGGCCGATGCGGCGGCAGATCTGAAGACGACCCGGCCGGCGTCTGATCCGAGGTATCTCGCCCGCGGTCGCGGTGGGGGTGGCCGACACAGGCACTGGCATGCCGGAAGGTTTTCCGACATGCCAGCGACCTTGTGAATAGATGGCTGTCCAAAGCTGCTGCAGGACTTCGACCACAATAGGCCGAAGGATACGGCGACCTGCAACGGTTTGTATCACTTGCTGAAAATTCGCTTGTGAGCCCAAATCCCGGACCGCATGACTTATTCTTGCCGGCTAAGGGGCCCGCGGTAAATTGGTGCGATTGCCTAGGCAGCTTTGCCTATGCCGGGTGGCGGCGTGGCGGGAACGCGTCTTGTTGACAAGCCCCCGGTCGCGGTGTTCTGCAAGAGCCGATGCCCTGCGGGAAGCGGCCGGATGCCGCCGCGCCCCGGAAAACGGCGGGCCGGAGAAGCGGAGATGGCGGCGGATGAGACGGCGGAGGGGCGCATGAACGGGCGGGACCGGACCCGCGATCGGGCCGGCGCGGACTGCGGCGGGGCGGTGTCGTGAGAAACTCGCTGGGGGCGCTGCTGGCGATCGGCCTTGCGGGGCTGCAATTCGTTGCCGTGCTGGTGATCGTGTTCTCGTCCTACCTGACCTCCGAGCGGGCCTTGCTGGACCACGCGCGCAACCTGCTGAGCGATGTCGGCACCAACACCATCGAGCATTCCAAGGGCTTCCTGAACCCGGCGCGGGGCGCGGCCGAGCTGGCCGCGCGGCTGGCGCAGAACCATATCGTCGCCAGCGACAACCCCGATGCGCTGGAGCAGCTGCTGTTCCAGCAATTGCAGATCACCCCGCAATTCGCCGGTCTTTACTACGGCAGCGAGGATGGCGGCTTCGTCTATGTCATGCGCAGCGCCGGGCCGGGGCCGTTCCGCACGAAATTCGTGCTGATCGACGGCGAGGAGCGGACGACCGAGCTGGTCTGGCGCGACGACGACTTCAACGTGATCGAGCGGCAGTTCGATCCCGCCGACACCTTCGATCCCCGGACCCGCCCCTGGTATGTCCGCGCGCGTGAGGCGATGGGAACGATCTGGACCGATCCCTATATCTTCTTCTCGTCCCAGCAGCCGGGGATCACGCTGTCGGCGCCGGTCCTGAACGATGGCGACGGCATTCGCGGGGTCGTCGGCGTGGATATCGAGATCAGCGAGATCTCGGATTTCCTGGCGCGGCTGAAGATCGGCGATACCGGCAAGGCCATGATCATCAACAGGAACGGCGATGTCATCGCGCATCCCAATCCCGACCTGATCAAGACCGAGGACAGCGACGGCACCCTGCGCTTCACCAGCATCAACGAGATCGAGGATCCGATCGCGCGCGCCGCCTTCGGCTCGGACGACGCGGATCCCGATTTCCTGGTCAGCAAGGAGGAACCGTTCGAGTTCAGCCATGACGGCGCGGTCTATGTCTCGACCCTGATGCCGATCATCAGCGAGATCCTGCCCTGGACCATCGCGGTCTATGCGCCCGAGGACGATTTCACCCAGGTCATCAAGAAGAACCGCGAGGACAACCTGTGGATCGCCGCGCTTGTCGCCGGGATCACCGGCTTCATCGGGCTGCTGCTGGCCGAATTCATCCACAAGCCGGTCAAGGCCTTCGCCGTCCGCTCGGCGCTGATCTCGCAGGGCGAGATCGACCCGTCCGAGCCCCTGCCGCGCACCTACAAGGAGCTGGCCCATGCCAACGAGACGCTGGTCCAGCAGATCGTCGCGCGCAAGAAGACCGAACAGGAATATGGCCAGACCTTCGACCTGGCCTCGCGCGGGATGGCGCAGATCGAGCCCGCGACCGGGCGTTTCCTGCGGGTGAATGCCAGCCTGTGCGAGATGACCGGCTATGACGCGGCGGAACTGACCGGGATGCGGATCTCGGATCTGGCGCAGCCGGGCAGCGGCGTGCAGTTCGCCTCGGGCGAGGGGCCGCTGGACGCCTCGTTCGCGATCAACCAGGAGGCCTGGCTGTTGCGCAAGGACGGGCGGCCGATCTGCGCGGCGGTGAACGCGATCCTGATCCGCGATCACGAGGGCCGGCCGCTTCATGCGGTGGTGACGATCGACGACGTGACCGAAAGCAAGGAGAAGGAAAGCCAGATCGCGCAGCTGAACAGCGACCTGTCGCACCTGGCGCGCGGCAACACGATGGGCCAGATGGCCGCCGGCCTGGCGCACGAGCTGAACCAGCCGCTGGCGGTCATCGCCCAGGATGCCGACACCGCGCTGCTGATGCTGGACCAGGATGCCCGGCGCGATCCCGAGCTGCGCGAGATCCTGGCCGAGATCGAGCAGCAGTCGCATCGCGCCGCCGACATCATCCGCGCCCTGCGCGGCTTCATCCGCAAGGACGAGGGGACCCGCACCGCCTTCGATTTCGTCAATCTTTTCGGGCAGACCCGGCGGCTGGTCCAGGCCGAGGCCAACCAGGCGGGCGTGACCATCCGTGCCGATCTGGGCGATCTGCCCCCGGTGCTGGGCAACCGCATCCAGGTGGCGCAGGTGCTGGTCAACCTGCTGCGCAACGCCATCGAGGCGATCGCGGGCGATCCGCAGGCCGAGCGCATCGTGACGGTGACGGCACGGCGCGACGGCGACCGGCTGGAGGTCGCGGTCCGCGATACCGGCCCCGGCATCGCCCAGGGCGTCAACCTGTTCAGCCAGTTCGCGACCACCAAGCGCGACGGCATGGGGCTGGGCCTGTCGATCTGCCGCACCATGGTCGAGGCGAATGGCGGCCGTCTGTGGCACGATCCCGAGGTGACGCCGGGCGCCTGCTTCCGGTTTACCTTGCCTTTTGCCGCGACAACCTGACAAAAAGGATTGAAAAACCGGGTGGTCCGGGGAATGCCCTGCCGCGGCGGGACATGTTCGCCGCCCGGATCCATGGGTTGCGACCGGTAGCTGGGGAAGATGCCGATGCCTGACAGCGTTCAGACCGTGTTCATCGTCGACGACGATGCGGCGATCCGGACCTCGTTGTCGCGGGCCCTGCGCAAGCGCGGCTATGTGGTCGAGGTCTTCGATTCGGCGCTGGCTTTCCTGGAGGCCCATGACGGCCATTGCTCGGGCTGCCTGATCCTCGACCAGGGGATGCCCGGCATGACCGGGCTGGAGCTGCAGGAGCATCTGGCCGCGGCGGGTCATCCCTTGCCGATCATCTTCATCACCGGCCATGGCGGCGTGCCGGAATCGGTGCAGGCGATCAAGCGCGGCGCGGTGGATTTTCTGGAAAAGCCGTTCCGCCAGTCGGTGCTGATCGAACGCATCGACGCCGCGCTGGAAATGGCCCGCGACCTGGCCCGGACCAAGGATCACAACCGCCAGATCCGCCGGAAATTCGACCGCCTGACCGCGCGGGAACTGGAGATCGTGCAGCTGATGCTGGCCGATCCCTCGGCCGTGTCCAGCAAGGAGATCGGGCGGCGGCTGGAGATCAGCCCGCGCACCGTGGACCATCACCGCGCGCGGATCCTGGAAAAGCTGGAACTCAGCTCGGTCGTGGAGCTGATCGACCTGGCAAGGCGGTCGAACCTGGACCAGGTATAGGGGCCGGCGCGCCCCTCGGGTCCGGGCCGCGCGCACCCCATAACATGCAGTTGCATGTTTGTGGCGGCCGTGCTAGGGCGCGCGCCAGCCAGGATGCAGATCCAGCCAGAAACCCGAACGGAGTTCCTTTCATGGCCGCGCATCCCGTCCGTCGTTCCGGCACCGCCACCCTGCTTGCCCTGCTGTCGGGCACGGCGCTGTCGCTTTCCGTCCTGCCCGCCGCCGCGCAGCAGACGGAGCCGGCCCCCGGCTTTTCCGGCAGCCTGGTCCTGGACCCGATCATCATGCGCGCCCGCGACATCGACGGCAATGCCGCCGACCGGGGCACCAGCGAATATGTCGCCGATGCCGAGCTGGAGCGCGCCCGGATGGGCGATCTGCGGGACCTGTTCTCGGGCATCGCCTCGGTCTCGGTCGGCGGCGCGATCCCGGTGGCGCAGAAGATCTTCGTCAATGGCGTCGACATGCTGAACACCGCCGTCACCGTCGATGGCGTGTCGCAGAACAACCGGATCTTCCACCACGTCTCGGCCAATGCCTTCGATCCGGGGCTGATGAAATTCGTCCGCGTCGATGCCGGCGTGGCCGCCGCCGATGCCGGGCCCAACGCGCTGGCGGGCGCGGTGGTGATGGAGACGGTCGATGCCGCCGACATCCTGGACGCCGGCCAGCGCTTCGGCGGCAACCTGCGCCTGTCCTATGACAGCAACGGCAAGACCTTCGGCCGATCCGGCACGCTGGCGATGCAGCAGGACGGTTTCGAGGCGCTGGCCTATCTGAAATCGGCGACCGGCGACGATTACAAGACCGGCGCGGGGCGGACCATCGCCGGCACGGCGGCCGATCTTCAGGCCGCGCTGCTGAAGCTGGCCTTTGAGGCGGATACCGGCCACCGATTCGAGCTGTCGGCGCAGCGGATGCGCGACGACGCGCTGCGCCGGTCCCGCGCCAATATCGAGGACACCTTCGGCGGCCGCCCCTATACCGAGCTGCGCCGCTATGACACGACGCGCACCACCTATGCGCTGTCATACGAGAATACCCAGGCCGAGGGGCTGTGGGATCCGCGCATCGTGCTGGGCTTCTCGGACGTGGCGGTCAAGGTGGACCAGCCCGATTTTCCGACCGTCGGGCGCAGCGACGGCAGCTCGGACAGCCGCAACGGCAGGATCGAGAACCGCTTCCACCTGAACGACACCGACACGATCACGGCGGGCGTCGATTTCTACAGCCGCAGCAGCCATTACATGGACGCCCAGCCGATGGACCTGACCGAGAAGTCGCGCAACCTGGGCCTCTATGCGCAGGCGCGGCTGGAGCCGACCGAGCGGCTGTCGGTCTCGACCGGGCTGCGCTTCGACCGGCAGAAATTCACCGGCGTGGATGGCTGGCGCGACACGGTCTCGGGCCTCAGCGGCAATGCCTCGGTCGCCTATGAGGTGCTGCCGGACCTGAGCCTGCGCGCCGGTATCTCCAGCGTCTTCGGGGGCATCGCGCTGGAGGACAATTTCCTGTTCGACACCTTCACCAGCTATGACGGGCTGAAGCCCGCACGATCACGAAATTATACCGTCGGCTTCGACTACGAACTGGGCGAGCTGCGCCTGGACGGCGAGGTCTTCCTGACCGCGGTGGACAATGCGCGCGGGGTGCTGCGCGGCGAGGCGGTGAATTTCGACTTTGAAAGCAGGGGCTACAACCTGGGCCTGGGCTATGGCTGGGAGGGCGGCTTCCTGCGCGCCAGCTATGCCTATAGCAAGATCGAGGTGAACGGCGCGCGGGCCACCAGCTATGACGCGGTGGACCTGGGGGCGCCGCTGGGGGGCGTCCTTGCCATCGAGGCGCAGCATAGCCCGGCAGGCAGCGACTTCACCTATGGCGGCAGCGTGCAGGCGGCGCAGGCCTATGACGACATGCCCGGAATCGCCGAGCGCGGCATTCCCGGCTATGCGGTGCTGAACCTGTTCGTCGAATATGCCTCGCCCACGGTCCGGGGGCTGACGATCCGGGCGGCGGCGAACAACGTCCTGGACAAGGACTATGCCGACCGGGCGACCTATGGCGCCGATTTCAACTCGGTCGCGCCGCTGAAAGAGCCGGGACGGTCCCTGTCGCTGGTCGCCTCGATGCGGTTCTGACAACGGCCCGGACGAGGGCCGGGCGATCGGCCCTGTCGCGCTTCAGCGGTAAAGCCGGTTCAGCATCCGCACCAGGTCATAGGCCTCGTCGGTGCTGATATGCGGGGCGAAGGCGGCCTGGATCTTTTCCATGTAGACCTGCCAGATCCGGTGATGCAGCCCGCGCGCCTGCGGCGTCAGGCGAAGGATCTGCCCGCGCCCCGCGCCGGGCCGCGCCGCGCGCCGCAACAGCCCCGCCTTCTCGATCCGCGCGACATGGCGCGACAGCGCGTATTGCGGCACGAACAGCCGCTTCTGCAGGTCGATCATGGCGATGCCGTCCTTGCCCGCCTCTTCGGTGGCCAGCAGGATCTCGTACCAGATCGGATCGGCGATCCCCATCTCGCGCAGGCTCTTCTCGATCCCCGGCATGACCGTGCGCTGGATGCGCAGCAGCGCGAAGAAGACGCGGTTATAGGCGATGTGGGGATCGTCGTCGCCGAATTGCGGCAGACCCGTCCGGGCAAGAGGGTCAGGGCTGGATGTCACGATGGCCTCTGGCTGGCTTGGGGCTGTGGCGCCGACCATAGGACAGCCCGCGACCCGAGGCGAGTCCGCCCCATGGGTGCGCTGCGGGCAATGTCCCGCCCGGCCGGCGGGCCACCGTCGCTTCGCCTTGCCGCCCGCCCCCGGCCCGCGATAAGAGGGCGCATGCGCCATATCGGGTCCCTGACGGTCTGCCTGTGCCTTGCCGGCTCTGCCGCGGGGGCGCATCCGCATATCTTCGTGGATACCGGCCTGACCCTGCGCTTCGACGACCAGGGCCGGCTGGGCGCGGTGGGCGTCGTCTGGGTCTATGACGAGCTCAGCTCGATGCTGATCCTGGGCGACCTGGAGCTTGACGGCGATGCCGATGGCGAGCTGACGCAGGTTGAGCGGCAGCGCCTGCAGCAGGAGGGCAGCACCTGGCCGGAGGATTTCGACGGCGACCTGTATCTCAGCCAGGCGGGGCAGGCGATCGCGCTGTCGGGGCCGCGCGACAGCATCGTCGATTACCGCGACGGGCGGCTGATCGAGACCCATCTGCGCCCCCTTGCCACGCCGCTGGCGCCGCAGCCCCAGCCGGTCGCGATCAAGGTCTATGACCCGTTCTACTATACCTTCTACGATCTTGCCGCCGCGCCGAAGATGATCGGCCGCGGCGATTGCGAGGTCCGGATCGAGCGCGCCGACATCGCCGCTGCGCAGAAGCTCTATGCCGACGAACTGGAATTGCTGAACGACGAACAGATGCTTGACGAAGGCCAGTCGCCCCAGCTGGGCGGCGCCTTCGCCGACGAGGTGAGGGTGACATGCGCCGCGCAGCCCTGATCGTCATCGCCGTGCTGGCGGGCTTCCTGGCGCTGTTCCTGCTGATGGGGCTGGACGAGCGCCTGGCGCGGATGGCGCTTGGCCTGCAGCGCGACTATCAGAACGCGCTGGCCGGGGCGCTGCGCGCGCTGCGTGCGGGCCAGCCCGGCGCGGTCGCGGGATTCCTGGGGATCTGCTTCACCTATGGCTTCCTTCATGCGGTGGGGCCGGGCCATGGCAAGGCGGTGATCGGCGCCTATGGGCTGGGCTCGCAGCGGGGGCTGGGCTGGATGGTCGGGCTGGCGGCGCTGTCCAGCCTGGCGCAGGCGACGGTCGCGGTGGTGCTGGTCTATGCCGGTGTCTGGGCCTTCGGCGGCGCGCGCGACCGGATAGAGGGGCTGGCCGGCGCGGCCGAGCCCTTCTCGGCCCTGGCGATCGCGCTTCTGGGCGGGCTGCTGTGCTGGCGCGGCGCCCGCCGCGTCATCGCCGCGCGCCAGCCGCACCGGCATGACGCGCATTGCGGCTGCGGCCATGCCCATGCGCCGGATCCCCGGCAGATCCAGTCGCTGCGGAACTGGCGCGAAGCCGCGGCGCTGGTCGCCGGCGTGGCGCTGAGGCCCTGCACTGGCGCGCTGTTCCTGCTGATCCTGACATGGCGGCTGGGTCTGGACGGGATCGGGATCGCCGGCGCCTATGCGATGGGCCTGGGCACGCTGATGGTCACCGGGCTGGCCGCCGCGCTTGCCGTCGCCCTGCGCGGCGGGGTGATGCTGTCGCTGCCGCGTCTTCGCGGCGGGGCAGGGGCGATGGCGATGCTGGAGCTGGGCGTCGGCGGCGCCATCGCCGCGCTGGCGATCAGCGCCGCCTGGGGCATGGTCTGAGCCACCCGCCGCCGCGGCCTATGTGGGATAGCCGAAGGTTTCGAAATCGCGGGCGTAGTGGTCGCGCACGCGGATCCGGTCAGAGGGCTCCCAGTCGATCTCCAGCACGTCCGAACGCAGCTCGTGCGGGGGGATCTCGGGCGGCTCGACCCCCAGGCGGGAGGCCATCGCGGCCAGCGGCGCGGCCAGCCCGTCCTCCAGCCGGAAGACCTCGACATCCTTGCCCAGGAACTCCCATTGCGGGCGCAGGTGGTTGTCCAGGTGGAACTTCTCTCGCTTCTGGCGGTCCAGGTTCTCCTCGACCCAGGCCGAGAAGGCGGGCAGCCCCTTCCAGAAGCTCTCCTTCGCCAATTGCGCGCGCATCCGGTATTCGCTGGCGATCCGGTCATAGGGGTTGCGCACGATGGTCAGCGCATAGTCGAAGAACCCCTCGCCCAGCAGCGCCCGGATATCCTGCGCGCGAAAATGCTGCGGCGTGCAGCGGTTGGCATGGGGCACCCCCATCGAGAACAGCCGCAGCGGCGCGATTCCCTTCATCCAGCTCTCGACCGAGGTGCCCCCAGCCTTCGGGATATGGATGAAGAGGACGCGTTTGCCGTTATGCTGGATGAAGGGCATAATCGTCTGCTCGGCTCCGGTTTATGCTATCGGTTTTGGTGCAACGATCGGAGGAGCTGCTTTATGCAGCGATCTCCGCCTGGATCCGATAGCCGTTTTCCTTGAAGAACTCCTGCATTTCTCCATAGCAGGACTTCAATGCAGCATTGGTTCGGTTCCAGTCATGATCCAATAGCGCCTGTGCGGGATCACGCCATTCCTCGCGAACGTCCTGATAGGGCAGCTGATAGAGGTCGCAGAACTCTCGAATACGGGAGTCATAGACATAATAGTAACATGGCCTCCCCTGAAGCAGGGCGATCATGTTGCCGTGAAAACGGAAGCCGATGATGGCATGCAGTTCCGAGGCGCGATCAAGCCATTCCTCGATACTTCTGACGCTGACCATGTGAATGATCAGGTCTTCGGCAGAAAGGCGGTTTTCGATGTCGATCCGATCAAGAACTTCCCTTGCAGCGGCGATCCTGTCTTCCATGGGAAGCTGCTTGTCGGCAATATTGAATTCATTCATCACGCCTTGCTCGAAGAGATACAGCGCTGCGCATTCGTCTATGCCATAACGGATCGCGTTCACATGAGCTTGGCGCGCTTCGTCAGGAGAAGCGCAGTACATGCTTTTTCTGAGGCCCGTATGCAAGGAAACCCCGATACGGCGCCGCTTTGTGCCAAGATCGGCGTCAACGGAAACTTCCGGGCACTTCAAGCTGTAGAACAGTGACGGGCAGCCGGTGACCCGGATATTTTTTCCGCCCAACCGCTCGACGACCGCCGCCGTAAAGCTCCCCCGAACCGAGATGCTGGCCGAACGTTCATTCAAGCGGGCGATGAAACCCTTCGCTCCATCATGCCCATCAAGGAAGTCGACGCTGCTTTGAGGACTCTGCGCGCCAAGCCCGACAATCGTCAGAGGGGCATCGATGCTGTCCAGGGTCTTGTTTGCGGCATCGAAATCAAGCTTGTGATGAAGGTAGGTTGATCCGCGGATCAATGCACGCGATACATGCCGATCCGGGGTCTTGCCGAAGGGAACGCGGATCGTTTCTCCAAGATCCACCTGCCGCAGAAGTGCGGCACAAACGAGCATGTCACCGTAATTCGGCTTCCAGCGCGAGGTTCGCATGTCCGGCCAGGTTGTCAAGTCATCCTTGAACGAATGATTGAAGTGCACAAGGGCTGTCGTCATCTTTTGTCCTCTGCCTGCCGTGCCGGATGTACCGTATTACGATTGGCGCTGATAATATGTCGGGCGCTTTCGTGAAGATTGTGTGAACGATCTAATGCTTGAGTGATCGTCCCAACACTGCCGCCGTGCTTTCGGGATCATGAGCTTCGCCTAGAAAATCAAAGATCTTCTGGACATATTCCGGCCCTTCCGAATAACGCTCATATTCGATGGTGAAGGAGTGTTCGGGGTTTGCCGTGGCAAAGTTCTTGAACATGGTCTCTGCGCGCTGAAGTTCTTTCACCACTGTTGCCTTGGGATGTTTCGCCCACCAGCTGGATTTCGAGACGGCATCATGATCGCGGGTTTGGAACAGGAAGCGCGCATTCGGGAATGTATCGCGCAGAATTTCCATGTATGTCTGGAAGAAACGAGGGTCTTCGTGAAAGCGAATTTCCTTGAAGCCGCTGACGCGACATCCAGGGGCTGGCTTCAGAATCTTTTCAACGAAAAGATTCATCAGGGAATAGGTAAAGTCGATGGGGTCGACATCTTCCGCACCAGCCCAGGGATCGTAGGGTTGACCCAGAATTTTCTTGAGATATGGGCGACGATCTTCCGTGCGCTTTGGCAGATCCTCACGGCGCCATTTGTACATGTCGTTGTTTGCCACGAAATTGGCTGCGCGAGACAGGAAATAAGTCAGATTCCCGTTTTCACCGCGAATGCAATATCCTGGAATGGAATTAAGCAAGCTCTGTGTCAGCGTTGAGCCCGAGCGACCGTAGGTGACAACAAAAACATAACCGTCCTTTGGCATATACAGAGCAGGGTAGAGGCCGGAGCTCATTTCTTTTCCTTCTTACTTCTTCTTCTTGTCGGCGGCCTGTATCATCTCCAGGCGTTGGATGAGCGGCACCACCGCGCTGTTCCAGTCGCGGCCCGTCATGTCCGCGCGTGCGCGGGCGGACAGGCGCTGGACCAGATCGGGATCCGCAGCCAGCCGGGCCAGCGCCGACAATGCCTCGCCGACGGTTTCGCGCTGCGACAGGACGACGCCGTTTTCCCATTGGCGCACGACCTCGGTCACCGCCCCCGCATCCGTCGCGATGGGGATCACGCCGGAACGCATTGCCTCGAGGATCGTCAGCGGCAGGCCCTCGTAATAGGAGGGCAGGATGAAGACATCGGCCCATTCGAAGGCCTCGGCCAGCCCTTCCGGCGTGGTCAGCGGCGGCTCCAGCAGCCCGGCGATATGGGGCGGGATCTCGAGCGCGCTGTCGCCCAGAACCGTCTTGCCGATCAGGCGCCACTCGATCGGCAGGCGCGTCGCCTCGGCCGTCTCGACGATCGAGATCAGGCGCTCGACCCCCTTCTGGTGGTCCAGCCGGCCCAGATAGATGATGCGCAGCGGATCCTGCGGGGATCTGGTGGCGCGACGGGCGTCGATCCGGGCTTCGGCACCCTCGGGCAGGTCGAAACTGGGGGCGTTCAGCAGCGGCACGATCTTGTCTGCGGGGATGCCCATGCCGTGGCACCAGTCGCCCAGCTGCTCGGAACAGGGCAGGATCGCGTCATAGGCATGTTCGAAGGCCAGTCCCAGATAGGTATTGCCGACCAGCCGCTTGAAGGGGCTTTGATCGCTGAGATGCAGCGACAGCGCGGTCTTGACGCCGAAGCGCTTCAGCCGCCCCATCACGCCCGAAATGGCGCCGCCGTGGAAGTTGATGACCGCGTCCAGCCAGGACAGCATCGCGGTGGCCTGCCGCTGATCGCCGAAACGCGACCAGTCGGGCACGTCGGTGCCCAGATAGTTGGAATTCGCCGGCCCCCAGGTCGTGAAGGTCGGATCGGCAAGGAAGGTGACGCTTTCGAAGGTGTCGCGCCATTCGGCGCTGAACTGGCAGCTCTGGGCCTCCAGCACGAAGAGATGCGGCCGCCAGCCGGCGCGCTTCATCGCCCGCGCGGTGTTCAGCGCCACCCGCTCGACCCCGCCGAATTCGACCAGGGGCAGCACGAAGCCGATGTCGCGCCCGTCCCTGGCGATGCGGGGATAGGCGGCGTCGGCCTTGGTCGGGATGCGGCTGATCTCGTGCGTGCGGCCGCGCCAGGGGATGTCGGGCTTGCGCCAGTCCCAGCTATAGGCCAGCGCGTCGCGGTTGGGCGAGGCCTGGTAGCGGGCGGCGACGGCCACGAAGTCATGGGCGGCGGCGGTATAGAGTTCCTCGCCGTTCGAGAACAGCGTCTCGGGCAGTTGCAGCCGCAGAAGCGTGGTGGGCACGGCGCAGGGCCGGGCGGCGACGCCCGAGGCCCAGGCGATCGAGCTGTCGCGCACGATGTCCGAGAACAGGCCGGGCCGGACCATCAGCATGGCGGCATGAAGCTCGGTCGAGCCCTGGGCTTCCTGTTCGTTCCAGCCGATGCGCTCGGCCTCGCGCGGCTCGATCTCCAGCGCGGCGAAGCATTGCTGAGCAAGCCGGCGCTCCATCGTCCACAGCACCGCATGCAGCAGCCGCGCGCGGCGCAGCTGGTCCAGCACGGCCGAATGCGTCATCAGCAGGATCGGCGGCATGTGGTGCTGGCTGTTGTCGGTCTGGGTGCGCCACCACAGCCGCTCGAATTCGGCCATCGGCATCCGCCGGGCGTCGGGGACGTCGGGATCGACGGTCAGCAGCACCTCGCCCCGGTCGGCAAGGAAGATGGCATAGCGCGGCGCCTCCTGCTGCTCCAGCTCCAGCAGGCCGCGCGGGCTGAACAGCTTCTTGTGCTTCTTGCGCATCTCGCTGCGGATCGCGTCCGAATCGCGCTCGGAATCGGCCAGCATGGATTCGGCGCGCTTGCGATAGAGGAAGCCGAAATTCTCGATGTTGCGGCCGCGGAAACCGGCCTCGGCGGCGGTCAGGAAGAAGTCCCAGTCCTCGAAGCCGGATTTGAACGAGGTGTCGAAATAGACCCCGGCCTCGAAGACCTCGCGGCGGATCAGGCTGCCGGCCTCGCAGACATTCATCACCGTATGGATCAGCAGCGAATAGTCGCCGCCGTAATCGCCCGCCCAACGCAGGCCGAACATGTCGATATTGGGATAGATCCAGCCCGCGTCGGCATGCTTCTCCAGCGCCGCCATCGCGTTGGCCATCGCATCGGGGCGCAGCCGGTTGTCGGCGTCCAGCATGTAGATCGCCTCGACCGAGGACCAGGTCGCCAGCGCGTGGCGGATGCCGTGGTTGCGGGCATCGCTGAGCCCGCCATTGGGCTTGCGCAGATAGGTGATGCGCTCGGGATAGCTCAGCGCATATTCGCGGCAGACCAGGTCGGTCTCGGCATGGGGGCAGCCGTCATTGACCAGCACCAGCTGGATCTGGAACCCCGCCCGCTGCGCCAGGACGCTTTCGATCGCCTCGGACAGCAGCACCGAATGGCGGAAGATCGGCACCACCACCGCCACGCGGGGCGCCGTCACCGGCGTGCCGCTCATGGCCTGGGGCCTAAGAAGGGTCTGTTGCATCCCGTCACCTCGTCAGAACTGCAGGCAGATGTTCGAGAAGGTGGACCAGCCATAGGCATTGCTGTGCTGATCCTTCGGCAGGCGGGTCATCAGGTAGATGTCGTAGGGCGCGTCCAGCGGCTCGGGCAGAAGGACATGGGCCTGCCCCTCCTCCTCGGGCGCCAGCCGGATCCAGCCCGAGGCGAGCTTGGGGTCGAAATCGGGCAGCCGGCCGGGCTTGTGCGGGCGCTGGTCCTGCGGCAGCAGGGCAAGCTGGTATTCGACCGCCGGCGCCTCGGCATGGCGGGTGGCCAGCGTGGCGAAGACCTGGCGCGCGCCGGGCAGGGCGATGCCCGGCAGGATGCCGCAGGCCACGCGCTGGGGCACGACATGGACCAGCAGCGCCTCGCTGGACTGGAACAGCGGCACGGTGCTGTTCAGCGATTCCAGGTCGATCGCGGTGGCCAGCGTGTGGCGCTCGACCCGGCGCAGGCGGTTCCGGCCGCCGACCTGGATCACCGCATGGGCGGGGATCGGCGCATTCGCCCCCGCGATCCAGCGCCACAATTGCAGCGCGGGCAGGGTCTCGACCGGCTGGCCGTCGACCTCGGGATGGAAGCGCGGCTCGGGGTGCTGGACGGCGCTGGACAGCTTGACGACGCCCTCGCCCTGGTAGCTGACATTCAGCATCAGGCTGATCGTGTCCGGCCCCAGCGCGCGGTCCAGCGAGAAGCGCAGCCAGCCCTGTTCCAGCCGGGCCGCCGAGACCTCCCAGATCGCCAGGGTCTCGTTCGTGTCGGGGCTGAGCAGGCTGACATTCAGCATCCCGCCCTCGGCGGGGGCGGTCTCGTTGCTGATATGGATCGCCAGGTCGCTCAGCCCGGTGCTGGCGCCCGGCAGGCGCTGCATCAGCCGCGAGCCGCCGCGCAGCGTGATCGGCAGCTGGCCCGAGACCGGCGACAGCGTGGTTTCCAGCGTGCGGTGCTGGGGGCCGTGGCGATAGACGAATTGCTCGAGGTTCTGGAAGCTGGCCTGGATCGCCTCGTGCTGCTGGCGCAGCAGCCCCAGTTCGCGCATGAAGCGGGTCGAGCGCTGCGCGCCCTTCTGCTGCTGCTCGGTCAGCCGGGCCACCAGCCATTCCAGCACCTTGGTGCGGCTGTCGAGGATGTCGCCCATGCCGAGCGTGATCTCTGCCGGCGGATCGATGTCCAGCCGGTCGCGCCACAGTTCGGCCAGTTGCGACAGGCGCTTCTTGCCGCTGCTGGACAGCGGCAGCTGGCCGATGATGCGCAGCATGACCTGATCCATGGGCAGCGGCAGGCCGCCGCCATCGCTGAAGGCGATGTCGCTGCGCGAGCCCGAGGCGACGATCAGGGAAACCGGCAGCGACAGGGCGCTGGCTTCGGCATAGTCTTCGGAAGCCACAAGAAGAGAGGCATGCTGTTGGGTCATGGAAACGCTGGGTTGACGACAGTGGAGGGCGAATTGGCGTAAACAGCCGGAACCACTTGCACATTGAACAGCCAGAACCGTTTGCGACATTTGTCGGCAAATGACAACCTCTCTGCGGTGCAGCGAAAGCCCGGCCATTCAACTGCTTGTATTATGGTCATTTTGCGTCATCCTTGTGACATCCAGCCCGTCGCGCAGGCAGCCGATCGGCGCTTTTTGCCGCTTTTCCTGCACAGGCTGGGCGTCATGCCGCCGCGCGGTACGCGGGGACGGGTTCACAAGTCTGCGTTGTGGCATCTTTCGGCAGCGTGCTGCCCGTCTTTTGGGCGATTATTCGCCTGCGGCGCGGCCTTCGCCGGCCGGTTCCCGGACGGGATTCGCCAGGCCCCCGACCGCCGCGGCCCAGGCAAGCGCCGGACCCAGCGAGGCGCGGAAGGTCGCGCCATGGGTCAGCCCCTCCAGCACGCTGACCCGCAGCTTCAGGTCGGGGCGCGCCTCCAGCCGCTTGGCCAGCGCCAGGGTCTGCGGCGAGGGGCGCGGCGCGACCGGGGCATCGGTGCTGCGGCGGTGTTCCTGGTCGCCCAGCATGACCAGCACCTCGGCGCGGCCATCGGCCAGGGGAACGGCGGCGGCCTCGATTCGCGCCAGGGCGCCGCCGCCGAAACCGGTCGAGGGGCTGACCGGGACATAGCCCCGGAACAGGTCCGGGCGGCGGAACAGCGTGGACAGCGTGAACAGCCCGCCGAAACTGTGGCCCCACAGGCTGCGCCGCGCCGGGTTCAGCATCGCGCCATCCGCCGCCGCCTGCATCAGCGGGCCCGCCAGCCGGTCGCGGAAGGCATCGTCGCCGCCGGTTGCGCGGCCTCGGGCGCGGGGCTCGACGGCGCCATTTAGCGGCGCGGGGGTATAGTCCAGCGTGCGGTCTTCGGCGGCGATCTCGGTCTCGACCTGATGGCCAAGGGCGATCACGGCCAGCCCCGGCTGGCGCGACAGCTGATCGGCCGTCAGCCGGTTGAAGGCGGCATTGCCGTCCAGCATCCAGATCGAGGGCCAGCCGCCCGCCGGCACGGGCCCCGAGGGCAGGGCGCGGAACAGCCGATAGCCGCGCCCGTCCAGCGTGACGTCTAGCCGGGATGTCCGGTGCGTGGCCGGCGGGGCGTCCAGCAGCGGCCAGGTCGCGATGCCGGGCGTCGGGCGGGATTGCCCGGAAAGGGCGGTGAGGGCGGCCGCGCCCGCAAGCAGGCGGCGCCGGGTCAGCGTGATCATCGGCGGTCTCCGTCGGATGGCGCTGGCTTGGGCTGGCTGACCCCGTCCTAGCGCGGGGCCGGGGCGATCTCAACGGTCGTCAGGCATGGTGCTGGGCGAAGATGACGATCGCCTGGACGCGCGAATTGACCCCCAGCTTCCGCAGGATCGCGCTCATGTGATAGTCGATCCCGCGCCGCGTCATGCCCATGATCAGGCCGATATCGGCATTCGACTTGCCCATCGCCGCCCATTTCAGGATCTCTTTCTGGCACGGGCTGAGGGCGCGGAAACCGGCCGAGGCGCTTCGGCCCACGGCATTCTCGACGCCGATGGCCGCAAGCCGCGCCCGCGCGGTATTGGCGACGATCTCGGCCGCATGGACCCGGTCCTGCGAGGGGCGGTCCTCCAGCGACAGCATGGTCAGCGCGCCCAGCCGGCCCGAGCCGCGGTTCATGGGCACGGTGATCCCGCCCTGCAATCCGACCGAGGTGATGTATTCATAGTAATCGTGATGCGGACCGGCCTGCCAGTCGGTCCGGCGCCAGGCCAGGGTCGGGCCGGTTCCGACGGCATGGGCCAGCAGCGGATCGCGCTCGAACCAGCCGTCGCGGTCATAGGCGACGCGCTCTTCCAGCGTCCATGTGGTCAGCGTCGGGTCGGTCATGAATTCGCGCCCCGAGGCCTTGCCGCAGCACAGGTTGAAGCTGACGAATCCCAGCGCCTGCGTTCCGCGCGTCAGGGCCGCCTCAAGTTGACGCAGGTCTTCCGCCGCGCAGATCTCGGCAACCGTCTGTGAAAGCACACCCAACATGACAAACACCAGGAACCGACAGAAAACACATGCGCCGTCCGGGGCGCTGAGCGCCCGTCAACTGTCAAGTTGCACAGTTGTATTCGCACATGCAAATGATATTGGCAGAACCGGTCGGTTTGATATGTTTGATTGCCGACTGCTGGCCTGACCGTTTCCGCGCGCGGCTGGCCGGGCTTCACGAGTATTGGTTGCGTGTAGCGCGGGGCGGGCAGGCGCCGGTCTTCCGGCGCCTGCGAGCGGAACGACCTACCAGGAGGTCAGGACCGCGCCCTCGTATTTCTCTTCGATGAAGGCCTTGATCTCGGGGCTCTGATAGGCCTCGACCAGCTGCTTCACCCAGGGCTGGTCCTGGTCGCCGTTCCTGACCACGATGATGTTCACATAGGGGCTGTCCTGTTCCATCGCGATCGCGTCGGTCCTGGGGTCCAGCCCCGAGGCCAGCGCGTAATTGGTGTTGATGATCGCGATATCGGCATCGGCCAGCGCGCGCGGCAGCTGCGCGGCGTCCAGCTCCATGAAGCGCAGGTTCTTCGGGTTCTCGGTCACGTCCAGCGGGCTGGGGACAAGCCCGGTGCCCTCGGCCAGCGTCACCACGCCCAGCTGTTGCAGCAGCAGCAGCGCCCGCCCGCCATTGGTCGGGTCGTTCGGGATCGCCACGCGGCCGCCCTCGGGCAGTTCGGCGATGTCTTCCAGCTTGTCGGAATAGACCCCCATCGGCGTGGTGATGGTGGTGCCGACCTCGACCAGGTCGAAGCCGCGATCCTTCATCTGGTTTTCCAGATAGGGGCGGTGCTGGAAGCTGTTGGCCTGCAGGTCGCCATCGGCCAGCGCCTGGTTGGGCACGACGTAATCGGAAAACTCGATCACCTGGATGTTCAGCCCCATCGGGGCGGCGACCTTGGCGACCTCTTCCATGATCTCGCCATGTTCGCCGGGCGAGACGCCGACCTTGATGTCCTCGGCCAGGGCGGCGGTGGCCGTCAGCGCGAGGATGGAGGCAACAGTGGTAAAGCGCAGCATCGGATGGCTCCTTGTCGTTGACTGCGGGAAATTCAGTGGCCGCGATTGCGGGGCGCGCGCTTGTCGAAGCGGGCGGCGATCCATTCGCCGACGGACTGGACCAGCTGCACCATCACGATCAGGATCACCACCACGGCCAGCATCACCTCGGGCATGAAGCGCTGATAGCCGTAGCGGATGCCCAGGTCGCCCAGGCCCTCGCCGCCGACCGCGCCGACCATGGCGGAATAGCCGATCAGGCTGACCACGGCCAGGGTCAGGCCAAGCGCGATGCCGGGCAGAGCCTCGCGGATCAGCACCTTGCGGATGATCTGCAGGGGCGTGGCGCCCATGGCGCGGGCGGCCTCGATCAGCCCGGCATCGACCTCGCGGATGGCGTTTTCCACCAGCCTTGCGATGAAGGGGATGGCGGCGATGGTCAGCGGCACGATGGCGGCGTCGGTGCCGATCGAGGTGCCGACCAGGGCGCGGGTGAAGGGGATGATCGCCACCACCAGGATGATGAACGGGACCGAGCGGGTCGCGTTCACGACCAGCCCCAGCACCCGGTTCAGCATCGGCGCCGACAACAGTTCGCCCCGCTGCGAGGTGGCCAGGAACACCCCCAGCGGCAGCCCGCCAAGCGTGCCGAGAACGGCCGAGGCCGCGACCATGTAGAGCGTCTGCAGCGTCGCGTCGAAAAGCAGCCAGATCAGGTTAGCGGACATAGCCCAGCACCTCTGTCAAAAGCCCGTGGCGTTCCAGATAGGCGCGGGCCTCGTCCGCGCGCGCGGCGTCCAGCGACAAAAGCAGGTTGCCGAAGGGATGCGGGCCGATCTCCTCGATGGCGCCGGCAAGGATGTTCACGCGGATGCCCAGTTCGGAATTCAGCTGCGACAGCATCGGGTCGGTCGCGTGCCGCCCCGCGAAGGTGACGCGCAGGACCTGTTCCGAGGCGCCCTCGGGCCGGGCCTGTTGCAGTCGGTTGGCGATGAAGGCCGGCAGGGTGATGCCGGTCACGCCCGACAGGAAGGATCGCGTGGTCGCGTGGCGTGGCGCGACGAAGACGTCATAGGTCGGCCCCGATTCGACGATCCGGCCGCCCTCGATCACCGCCATATGGCTGGCGATGTCGCGCACCACGGCCATTTCATGCGTGATCAGCAGGATGGTCAGGCCCAGGTCGCGGTTGATGTCGGCCAGCAGCCGCAGCACCGTCTGCGTGGTCTCGGGGTCCAGCGCCGAGGTGGCCTCGTCCGACAGCAGCACCTTGGGCTGCGTGGCCAGCGCGCGGGCGATGCCGACGCGCTGCTTCTGCCCGCCCGACAGTTCCGCGGGATAGCGGTCGCGCAGCGTCTCCAGCCCGACCCGCGCGATCAGGTCCTCGACCCGCGGGCGGATCTGGGCAGAGGGAAGCCCCGCGATTTCAAGGGGAAGCGCCACATTGCCATAGACGGTGCGCGACGCCAGCAGGTTGAAATGCTGGAAGATCATGCCGACGTCGCGGCGGATAGCCCGCAACTCCGCGCCGCGCGCCGCGCCCACGTTCCGCCCGCCCACCGCGACCGTGCCGCTGGTCGGCCGCTCCAGCCCGTTCACCATGCGCAGCAGCGTGGACTTGCCCGCGCCGGATCGGCCGATGATGCCGCAGATCGCGCCGGGCTCGATGGTCAGCGACACGTCCTCCAGCGCGGTGACGCGGGCGCCGCCGCTGCCCGGAAAGGCCTTGCCGACCTTGTCGAAGGTGATCGCCGCACCCGTTTTCGCGCTTTCGCTCATCGCATTTCCCAAGAGGCGCGCGCAACGTCGCGGGCGCGCCCCTGCGGGTTGCCTCAATCGCCCGCCGGACGCAACCCCGAGGGGCTGCTTCCGGTTTCCCTGACGCTGCGGCGGCGGGGCGGCGGGCGGGAAGGCTCAGCCGGCCAGCAGCCTGCGCAGGGTGCCCATCGCGCGCTCATGCGGCTCCTGATAGCCGATCAGCCCGAAATACTCGCCCTGCGCGTCGAACAGCAGCACCTGGGTCGAGTGATCGACATTGTAGCCGCCCTCGTTCAGCGGCGCCTTGCGGGCATAGACGCGGAAGGCGCGGGTGGCCTTGGCGATCTCCTCGGGCGTGCCGGTGATGCCGGTCACGCCCGGCACCCAGGACACGTATTCGCCAAGGATCTCCTGGGTGTCGCGCTCGGGGTCGACGGTGACGAACAGGACCCGCAATTCCTGGTCCTCGGCCTCCAGGTCCTCTTGCCAGGCCATGACCTCGCCCAGGGTGGTGGGGCAGACGTCGGGGCAATGGGTGAAGCCGAAGAAGACCGCCGTCGGCTGGCCCTTCATGCTGTCCTCGGTGAAGGGCTGGCCATCGGTGGTGACCAGCTGATAGTCGCCCTTGCCCAGGTCGGAATGCATCCCGGCCGGCTGGTTCAGGCGCGGCTCGACCACCTGGAACCAGACCAGCGCGGCCAGCGCCAGCACCACCGTTGTCCACAGCGCGATCCGCAGGATGCGAAGATTTCCGGCCATCGCTCAGTGCCCCTTGTGCATGTCGTCGCCCGCCTCGCCATGACCGGCGGCGCGCGAGTTGATCGGACCGATGGCCAGCGGAAGCTCGATCTCGCCGGCCTTCTCGAAGGTCAGGGTGACGTCGACGGTCTCGCCCTCGACCAGCGGGTGGCGAAGCTGCATGAACATCAGGTGCAGCCCGCCGGGGCGCAGCTCGACCGTCTCGCCGGCGGGGATCGGCAGGCCGTCGGGCAGTTCCCGCATCTTCATCACCTCGCCCTCGACGGACATCTCGTGGATCTCCACATGGCCGGCGGCATCGGAGGCGGCGGCGACCAGCCGGTCGTCCTCGGCGCCGCCATTGGTCACGGTCATGAAGCCGCCGGCGACCGGCGCATTGGGCAGCGTCGCGCGCGAGAACGGGCCGGTGATGGTCAAATCGCCCAGCTGCCAGCTTTCGCCGCTGTCGGCGTCATGCGCGAGGGCGGCGCCCGTGATTGCGGCCGAAGCGGCCAGCGCCGCGAGGAATCTGCGTTTCAGCATGATGATGATCTTTCGTCTGTCGGGTCGCAGCCGGGCCCGCATCGGGGGCAACGGGCTGCGAAGCAAGCGGATATGGCGCGATGACGTGGCGCAGCTGCCCGCCGTCACCGCCGCCGGCGGCTGTCAGACGGGCAGCGGCGGGCCTCGGGCGGCGGGTGCCAGGACCTCGATGCGGCGTTCATGCAGCGGGACATGCGGCGCGTGGCGGGCGGGTTGCAACACCAGATGCGGCAGCGGCCCGACCGCCGCCGCGGGCCCCAGCGCGGATTGCGCATGGATCGCCCAGTCGCAGACCGGGTTGTCGTGATGGGGGTCGGGGCGATCCTCGTCGGCGGGGATCAGGCTGCCATCGGCGGCAACCACCATGTCGACCAGCCCCTCGCCGGAACACAGCACGATGGTCAGCCGGTCGTCGGGGCCGGCGGCCAGCATCGTGCCCTGGCCGATCAGCGAGAACAGCAGGAAGGGCAGCACCAGCAGCCAGCCCAACGCGCGCCGCCGGCGGCGGCGGGGACCGCCCGTCGCGGCTGGCCTGTGGGCCGGAATGTCGCGCTGCGCGTCCATGTCGTTACCTGAGCGAAACCGCCCCGGTCATGCCAGAGCGGGCGCCGGAAGGAAAGGCGCAAGAGGTCGCAGGGCCCGCCCCCGCTACTCTGCCGCCTCGGCATAGGCTTCCAGCGGCGGGCAGGTGCAGACCAGGTTGCGGTCGCCATAGGCGTTGTCCACCCGCCCGACCGGCGGCCAGTACTTGTCCACCCGGAAGGCGCCGGGCGGGAAGCAGCCCTGCTCGCGGCTATAGGCGCGGTCCCAGTCCTTCACCAGGTCCTCGACCGTGTGCGGGGCATGGCGCAGCGGGCTGTCCTCGGCCGCGATGCGCCCCTCGGCCACGTCCGAGATCTCGTCCCGGATCGCCAGCAGGGCGGCGATGAAGCGGTCGATCTCGGCCTTGGTCTCGGATTCGGTGGGCTCAACCATCAGCGTTCCTGCCACCGGCCAGCTCATGGTGGGGGCGTGGAAGCCGTTGTCGATCAGCCGCTTGGCGATGTCGTCCACGGTGACGCCATGTTCCGCGAAGGGGCGGGTGTCCAGGATGCATTCATGCGCCACCCGGCCGCGATTGCCCATGAACAGGATCGGATAGGCCCCAGCCAGGCGGCTGGCGATGTAATTGGCGTTCAGGATTGCCACCCGCGTCGCCTGGGTCAGCCCGGCGCCGCCCATCATCAGGCAATAGGCCCAGGAAATCAGCAGGATCGAGGCGCTGCCCCAGGGTGCCGCGCTGACCGCGCCGCTATCTTGCTCGCGCGGATCGCCGGGCAGGAACGGCGCCAGATGCGCCTTGACGCCGATCGGGCCCATGCCGGGGCCGCCGCCGCCATGCGGGATGGCGAAGGTCTTGTGCAGGTTCAGGTGGCTGACATCGCCGCCGATCTCTCCGGGCTTCACCAGACCGACCAAGGCGTTCATGTTGGCCCCGTCGATATAGACCTGCCCGCCATGTTCATGCGTGATCCGGCAGACGTCGCGGACGGTATCCTCGAAGACGCCATGGGTCGAGGGATAGGTGATCATCACCGCCGCCAGCTTCTCGCCCGCCTTGGCGGCCTTGTCGGCGAAATCCTCCAGGTCGATATCGCCGTTCGGCGCGGATTTCACCACGACGACCTTCATCCCCGCCATCTGCGCGGAAGCCGGGTTGGTGCCATGGGCGCTGACGGGAATCAGGCAGATGTCGCGATCCTCGCCGCGCGCGCGATGATAGGCGGCGATGGTCAGCAGGCCCGCATATTCCCCCTGCGCGCCGCTGTTGGGCTGCATGGAGAACGCGTCATATCCGGTGATCTGGCACAGCTTGGCTTCCAGGTCCTCGATCGCCTCGGCATAGCCCGCCGCCTGGTCCTTCGGCGCGAAGGGGTGCAGTGCGCCGAATTCCGGCCAGGTGATCGGCATCATCTCGGCCGCCGCGTTCAGCTTCATGGTGCAGGACCCCAGCGGGATCATCGCCCGGTCCAGCGCCAGGTCGCGATCCGAGAGCCGGCGCATATAGCGCATCATCTCGGATTCGGCCCGGTTCATGTGAAAGACCGGATGGGTCAGATAGTCGCTGTCGCGCAGCAGGTCCTCGGGAATGGCGGGCGCCGTGGCGGGCCGGGCCGCGTCCTCGATCCCGAAGGCGTCCAGCAGCCGCGCGATTACGCCCGCATCCGTGGTCTCGTCGACGCTGATGCCGACCCGGTCGCGGCCCACCTTGCGCAGGTTGATGCCGCGCTGCTCGGCCGCGGCCAGGATCCCGGCCTGGCCCACGCCCACGCGCACGGTGATGGTGTCGAAGAAGGCCTCGGGCGCGACCTCGGCCCCGGCACCGCGCAGCGCATCGGCGATCGTCACCGCATGCAGATGCACCCGCTGCGCGATGGCCCGCAGGCCCACCGGCCCGTGGAACACGGCATAGAAGGACGCCATCACCGCCAGCAGCGCCTGCGCGGTGCAGACATTGCTGGTCGCCTTCTCGCGCCGGATATGCTGCTCGCGCGTCTGCAAGCTCAGCCGATAGGCCTTGTTGCCCTTGGCGTCGATGGACACGCCCACGATCCGCCCCGGCATGGCGCGCTTCAGCTCGTCCCGGCAGGACATGAAGCCGGCATGGGGCCCGCCATAGCCCATCGGCACCCCGAAACGCTGCGCCGAGCCGACGACGATATCGGCGCCCATCGCGCCCGGCTCCTTCAGCAGGCACAGCGCCAGCAGGTCCGAGGCGACCACGGCCAGCGCCCCCGCCCCATGCAGCGCGGCGATGTCGGCGCCCAGGTCGCGGATATGGCCATAGGTGCCGGGATACTGGAAGATCGCGCCGAAGACCTGCGCCGGGTCCAGGTCCTGGGCGGCGTCGCCGCGGATGATCTCGATGCCAAGCGGCGCGGCGCGGGTCTCGATCACCGCGATGGTCTGCGGATGCAGGTTGCGATCGACGAAGAACGCCCCGGCCTTCGACTTCGCCTGCCGCTTCGCCATGGCCATCGCCTCGGCCGCCGCGGTCGCCTCGTCCAGCAGGCTGGCATTGGCGATGGGCAGGCCGGTCAGGTCCGCGACCATGGTCTGGAAATTCAGCAGCGCCTCCAGCCGGCCCTGCGCGATCTCGGGCTGATAGGGGGTATAGGCCGTGTACCAGGCCGGGTTCTCCAGGATATTGCGCTGGATCGCCGGCGGCGTGACGGTGCCGTAATAGCCCTGCCCGATCAGGCTGGTCATCACCCGGTTCTTCGCCGCCACCCGCCGCATCCGCTCCAGCAGGCCCGCCTCGGACAGGGCCGGCCAGTCCAGCGGGCTCTCCTGCCGGATCGCCTGCGGCACGGTCTGCCCGATCAGGTCCTCCAGGCTCTCGGCCCCCACCGCGCGCAGCATCTCGGCCATCTCGGCCGGGGACGGCCCGATATGGCGGCGGTTGGCGAAATCGTCGGGTTGGTAATCGGTCGGGGTCCAGCGGGTCATGCGCCCTCATGCTCCATTCACGCGCCGGGCCGGAAAGGCGGCTTCATCTTGGCGCAAATATCCTCGGGGGGTCCGGGGGGCGAAGCGCCCCCGGCCTTCGCCGGGCCGCCAGGCCCGGCAACGGTCTCAGCCGATCAGCTCGTTATAGGCGGCCTCGTCCATGAACCCGTCCATCGCGCCGGCATCCGCGGGCTTGATGCGGAAGAACCAGGCGGCCAGCGGATCGGCATTCACGTCGCCCGGCGCGTCGGCCAGGTCGCCGTTCACCGCGGTGATCACGCCCGCCACCGGGGCCACGATGTCCGAGGCCGCCTTGACCGATTCGATCACCACGATCTCCTCGCCCGCCACGACCTCGCGGCCTGCTTCGGGCAGCTCGATGAAGACGACGTCGCCCAGCTGCTCGCTGGCGTGTTTCGTGATGCCCACGGCGATCTCGTCGCCCTCGGCGCGCAGCCATTCGTGGTCTTCGGTATATTTCAGCATGGGGTCGGCTCCTCAGCGTTTGTAGGACGGCGTGATGAAGGGCAGGGGGGCAATCGCCACGGGGATCCGCTTGCCGCGCAATTCGGCCCACAGGCGCGTGCCCTCGGGCAGGCGGGGATCCAGCAGCGCCATGGCGACCGGGCCGCCCACCGAAGCCCCGAACCCGCCCGAGCGGACCTGCGCCAGGGGCTCGCCCCCGGTCTCGGCCGCGAACAGGGCGACGCCCTCGCGGATCGGGGCGCGGCCCTCGGGGCGCAATCCGCGGCGGATGCGGGCGGGGCCGTCCTGCAGCTCGGCCAGGACGCGCGCGGCGCCGGGAAAGCCCCCGGCGCGGCAGCCGCCGTTGCGGCGAACCTTGGGGATCGACCAGCCAAGCGCGGCCTCGGAGGGCGTCACGCCGGCATCCATGTCATGGCCATAGAGCGGCAGCCCGGCCTCCAGCCGCAGGCTG
Organism: Paracoccus sigandri; assembly: GCF_003709565.1. Classification (GTDB taxonomy): domain Bacteria; phylum Pseudomonadota; class Alphaproteobacteria; order Rhodobacterales; family Rhodobacteraceae; genus Paracoccus; species Paracoccus siganidrum. The sequence goes on from NZ_QNRC01000011.1 coordinate 47,067, forward strand.
TCGCGGGCGCCCAGGCCCACCGGCAGCACCTCGGGCTGTTCCAGCAGCGCCTCGGCGAAGCCGCGCAGGCTGGCCTCGGGGACCGAGATCTCGAACCCGTCCTCGCCGGTATAGCCCGAGCGCGAGATCCACAGCCCCGCCCCCTGCCAGTCGAAGTCGCGCAGGTCCATGAAGCGCATCGCGGCCGTGCCGGGGATCAGCCGCGCCAGCGCCGCCCCGGCGGCAGGACCCTGCAGCGCGATCAGGCCGCGATCGGCGACCGGCCGGACCCGGACGCCCTCAAGGCCGCGCAGATGGGCGATGTCCTGTTCCGCGCAGGCGGCGTTGACGACCAGCAGGAAGTGATCGCCGCGATTGGCGAACATCAGGTCGTCCATGATCCCGCCATGGCGGTTGGTGAACAGCCCATAGCGCTGCCGGCCCTCGGCCAGGCCCATCACGTCGGCGGGGATCAGGGTTTCCAGCGCCAGCGCCGCGCTCTGCAGGTTGCCGTCACGCGGAAAGACCTGCACCTGGCCCATATGGCCGACATCGAACAGGCCGGCCTGGGCGCGCGTATGCAGATGCTCGTTCAGCACCCCGGCGGCGAATTGCACCGGCATTTCCCAGCCGGCGAAGGGAACCATGCGGCCGCCCTGGGACAGGTGCAGCTGGTAAAGCCCGGTTCGGCGCAGTTTTTCGGACATGCTGTCCCCTTCATGCTCTGTGCCGGGCGCCCGGCATCGGTTGACGGGCGCTGCCCGCATGTCGATGCCCCCTCTGTCCCTGCCCGCGAGGCGGGCGCCTGAGATCGTTATCCCTTCGGCGGGCCGACACGCTCGGCCACTCTCCAGAGTCCTTGGGGAAAACGGTCCTTTTACCTGAGAGTTTGCCGGGGCGGCTGCTCCTTCGGTCCCGGCGTGAGGCCGGTTTCTCCCGATTTCCTGTCCCGACTGCTAGCCGCAGCCCCGCCGCAAGGCAAGCCTTTTGTCGTAGACGGGCCGGGAAGCGGCGCTTTCTGAAGGCGGGTTCTGCCTCGATTGACAGGGCCGGGCCGATGGCCGACACAGGCGCCCGCTGCGCATCGGGGAAATCGCGCATGGAGGCCGGTCTTGACGCGGAAATTCTTTCAGATCGGCTTCAACAAATGCGGCACCACCTTCATCGCCCGGCTGTTCCAGATGAACGGCATCCCGGCCCTTCACTGGCTGGAGGGCGCGCTGGCCGAGGACATCGCCTATGCCCGCCTGACCGGGCGGCAGCCGCTGCAGCGATGGGCGGCTGACACCGTGGCTTTCACCGACATGGAATCGGTGCGCTACCTGAACATGCCGGCCATCGAGGGATTCAGGGAATACGCCTTCCTGGACCGCGCCTATCCCGGCTCGGTCTTCCTCCTGAACACCCGGCGGCTGGAGGACTGGATCGCCAGCCGCTACATGCATCGCGGCGGCACCTATGCGCGGGCCTGGGCACAGATCCTGGGCGTCGGGCTGGGCGATCTGGCGGATATCTGGGCGGCGGACTGGCAGGCGCATCTGGCGGGCTGCCGCGCCCATTTCGCCGGCCGCCGCGAATTCGTCGAGATCGACATCGACGAGGCCGGCCCCCAGGACTACCGCGACGCCCTGTCGCCCTGGTTCGAGCTGCCGCATTGCCCGCCGGTGCCCGGCGCGGGGGTCCGCAAGGTGCGCGCGGGTTATCTGCCGCGGCTGGCGCGGATGCTGGACATGCCCCGCCCCGGCGCGGACCTGCCCGAGGATCTGCGCCAGCGCACCGCCGAGGCGCTGGCGCGCCATGCCCGCCCCGCGTCGGTGTCCCTGGATCCGGGCAAGGACGACGCCCCCTCGCCGCAATTCGCGCTGTTCGATGCCGCGACGGCCGAGGTCCGGGCGCAGGACGGCAGCCTCTTGCCGCTGCGCCGGGGCGAGGGCGGGAAATATCACCTGAACCCCGCCCATTCCGGCCTGCTGCGCATCGCCACGACCGTCAACGACATCGCCGAGGTGACGGGTCGCGGGACCTATCGGCTGGACATGCGGCCCGCCTGCCGGCTGGGCAGCGACGCGTCCCATCCCGTCGCCGGCCCCGTCATCGCGCCCAGCCGCCGGGCCGGGGCCCGGAACGTGTTCCTCTGGCCGATGCCCTGGATCCACCGGCTGGGCAATGACGGTTTCCTGGGTCCCCTGACCCGGCCCGATCCCGATTTCGCCGACAAGTGGGACCGCGCCGTCTGGCGCGGCGGGCTGGCGGGCTATGCCTCGGGCGACGGTGGCCCGGACCTGGACCGCCCGGTCGAGGCCGCCATCGCCACATTGCTGCAGGCGCCCGAGGGATCGGATCGGTTCCGCCAGGCCCGGAAGGTGCTGCAGGGCTCGTCCCGCCTGTCGCTCATGGCGCGGGCCGATGCCGATCTGGACGCCGCGCTGGTGGCCGATGCGCGGGCCCGCGCCGCCCTGCGCCGGGCGGGGCTGGAGGTGCCGCTGGCCGACCGGCATGACGACGCCTTCCTGCTGTCGCATCGCTATCTGGTCTGCCTGGGCGGCACGGCGGGGCCCGAGGATTTCCTGCCCCTGGCCAACAGCCATTCCGTGGTGCTGAAGGAAGAGGACGGGTGGGAGCTGTTCCCCTCGGGCCTGTTCCAGCCCTGGCAGCATTACATTCCGCTGCAATGGGGCGCCGCCGACCTGCCGCAGCGGCTGGCCTGGGCGCGGGTCAATCCCGATGCCTGCCGGCGCATCTCGGCCGCGGCCCGCCAGCTTTGCGCGGTGCTGGCCGACCCGGAATGCCGGCGGCGGCATCTGGCGCAGGTGCTGCGCGACTACCGCATCGCCAGCGGGCAGGCGGCTTAAGCGGCGCCCGCAAGCGCCTCGAGCGGGCGCCAGCCGTGCAATGGCGTCAATGCGGGCAGGCGGGCGGCCCAGACCGCGCCGCCGCCCGCAGGCTGGTCGTGGCGGCGGTCCGGCGCAAGCCCCGCGATCCGGCACCAGCACAGCGTGCCGATGCCGCCATGCCCGACGATCAGCAGATCGCCCGCCCGATGCGCGGCAAGCTGCCGGTGCAGCGCCGCCATGCCCCGCGCGGCCACCTCCGCCGCCCGTTCCCAGCCTTCGGCGCTGTCCTCGGGCCGGGCGAAGAAGGCATCGGCCAGCGCCTCGTGCCGGGCATGGGGGACATAGCCGGTGGCGCTGCGGTCGATCTCGTCCAGGCCGGGATCGGTTTCGGGCGCGATCGACAGGGCCGCGCCCAGGATGGCGGCGGTCTCGGTCGCCTTGGTCTCGGAACTGCTGACGATCCGCGTCGTGCCCGCCAGCCAGCGCGTGCCCGCCGCCAGCAGCCGGGCGCGGCCTTCCTCGGACAGCGACCAGCGCGGCACCGGGACCTTGGGGTCGATCCGCACCTGCAGGTGGCTGAGATAGCGCAGCAGCGCCATCTCAGACGGTGGCGTTCAGCGCGCCGCCATCCAGCAGGATGTTCTGGCCGATGATGAAGCGGGCATGTTCGCTGCACAGGAAGGCGCAGGTCGCGCCGAAATCCTCGGGCCGGCCATAGCTGCGGGCGGGGATGGTCGCCTCGCGCTGGCGGCGGGCCTCGTCCAGGCCGATGCCCTGGGCCTGGGCCACGCCCCTGTCCAGGCTGTCGGCGCGGTCGGTCGCATGGATGCCGGGCAGGATGTTGTTGACCACGACGCCATGCGGCGCGACCTGCCGCGACATGCCTGCGACGAAGCCGGTCAGCCCGGCGCGGGCGGTGTTCGACAGGCCAAGCGCGGCGATGGGAGAGCGCACCGATTGCGAGGTGATGTTGACCACCCGCCCCCAGCCGCGCCCGATCATGCCGGGGACCAGCGCCTGCATCAGCGCGACGGCCGACAGCATGTTGGCGTCGATGGCCTTGATGAAATCCTCGCGGCTCCAGTCGGTCCAGGTGCCGGGCGGCGGCCCGCCGGCATTGGTGACCAGGATGTCGGCCTCGCCCAGGGCCGCCAGCACCTTCGCGCGGCCGTCGTCCGTGGTGATGTCGGCGGCGACGGGGGTGACCTCGACGCCGTATTTCGCGGCGATCTCTCGGGCGGTGCGGGTGATCTCGGCCTCGGTGCGGCTGTTGATGACCAGGTCGACGCCCGCCTCGGCCAATGCCTCGGCGCAACCCCGTCCCAACCCCTTCGAGGCCGCGCAAACCAGCCCGCGCCTGCCCTTGATGCCCAGATCCATCCTGCCCTCCTGCGTTTCCCTGGGGGCAAGGAAACGCAGGAAGCCCGGAAATGTCAAACCGCCGCTTCGGCCGCCTCGCGGATGGCGCGGATGTTGTTGCCATAGGGCGCGGGATCGGCGACCGAGCCGCCGCGGAACACGGCCGAGCCCGCCACCAGCACGTCGGCCCCCGCCGCCGCGACCAGCGGCGCGGTCGCCGGATCGACGCCGCCGTCGATCTCGATATGGATGGGACGGTCGCCGATCAGCTCTCGCAGGCGGCGGATCTTGGCGGTCATGTCCAGGAATTTCTGGCCGCCGAAGCCCGGATTGACCGTCATCACGCAGACCAGGTCGGTCAGGTCCAGCAGATGCGCGACCGAATCGGCCGGCGTGCCGGGGTTCAGCGCCACGCCGGCCTTTCTGCCGGTCGCGCGGATCGCCTGCAGCGTGCGGTGGATATGCGGGCCGGCCTCGATATGGGCGGTGATCAGGTCGGCGCCGGCCTCGGCATAGGCCTCGATATAGGGATCGACCGGCGCGATCATCAGATGCACGTCCATGAAGGTCTTCACATGCGGCCGGAACGCCTTCACGGCGGGCGGGCCGAAGGTCAGGTTCGGCACGAAATGGCCGTCCATCACGTCGACATGCACCCAGTCGGCGCCCTGGTCCTCGATCGCCCGGATCTCGCGCCCGAAATCGGCGAAGTCGGCGGACAGGATCGAGGGCGCGATCCTGATCTTGCGGTCAAACGTCATGGCTCGTCCCTCTTGCGGCTGCCGTCGATGTCCAGCCCGCCGGAAAAGACGCGGCTTGGACGGATATCCGCCTCGGATATGGTCGAAAGCGTCGCCGCGTCAACCGGCCCGTCGCCTTCGAACAGCCGGTTCGCCTGCCGCAGCCGCGCGCGGTCCAGCGCATTGCGGATGCTGCGGGCATTGGCGAAATGCGGCTGGGCGCGCCGCAGGCGGATATATTCCTCCATCGCCGCCCGCCCCGCCTCGTCGAAGCGATAGCCCTGCACCTCCAGCATCGTCTCCGAGATGCGCCCCAGCTCCTCGTCGGTATAGTCGGGAAACTCGATGTGATGGGCGATGCGAGAGCGGAAACCCGGATTGGCGGCGAAGAAGCGGTCCATCCGGTCGGCATAGCCGGCCATGATGACGACCAGGTCGTCGCGGTTGTTCTCCATCACCTGCAGCAGGATCTCGATCGCCTCCTGGCCATAGTCGCGCTCGTTGTCGGGCTTGTAGAGGTAATAGGCCTCGTCGATGAACAGCACGCCGCCCATGGCCTTCTTCAGGACCTCCTTGGTCTTGGGCGCGGTATGGCCGATATACTGCCCGACCAGGTCGTCGCGGGTCACGCTGACCAGATGCCCCTTGCGCACATAGCCCAGCCGGTGCAGCAGCCCGGCCATCTTCAGGGCCACCGTGGTCTTGCCGGTGCCGGGATTGCCGGTGAAGGACATGTGCAGCGTCGGCGTCTCATGGGCCAGCCCCATCTCGCGCCGCGCCCGGTCGACCAGCAGCAGCGCCGCCGTCTCGCGGATCCGCTGCTTCACCGGCGCCAGCCCGATCAGCTCGCGGTCCAGCTCGTCCAGCACCTCGCGCACGCCCGAGCTTTCATACTGCTCCTTCAGGTCGACCGAGGCCGGAACCCGCTCGCTCACATCGCCATCCATGACCCGCCCTTTCATCTTGGCAGAAATATCCTCGGGGGGTCCGGGGGGCGGAACGCCCCCCGGCCGTCGCGGGACGCAATCACGCCACGCCTCAGCGCGCGACCAGTTCGTGGGTATAGCGCATCGAGCGCCCGTCCACCTCCTGCCGCCAGGTGCGGAAGGACGGCTCTTGCGCGGGACGGTTGACGATGAAGGACATCATCACCGTCTCCCAGCCCCGCGTGCTGTCGAAGGCGTTGATGCGGATATAGCTGTCGCCATGCGCCTTGCGGCATTCCTCCAGCTCCATCATCACGCCCTTGGCGTCCTTCAGGTCGAACATGGGATGGCCCCACATCTCCCAATAGGTGTTCCGGGGATGCGGCTCGTCGGTATATTCGATGCCGACCGCCCATTCCTTCGACAGGATGTATTCGACCTGCGCGCTGATCTGGGCGTCGTCCAGATCGGGCAGGAAGGAAAAGCAGCCCTGAGTGATACGCATGTGGTGATCCTCCTTAGCTGACGGACGCGGTCGGAACGAAGTCCGAGGTGTCGGTCGAGGTATAGTTGAAGGTGATGTTGCCCCAGACATCCAGCGCGGCTTCCAGCGGCTTGCACCACTTGGCGGCGCGGCGCAGGATCTCCGGGCCCTCGTTGGCGATATCCACGCCCTCGTTGCGGGCCAGGACCATGGCCTCCAGCGCGACGCGGTTGGCGGTGGCGCCGGCCTGGATGCCCATCGGGTGGCCGATGGTGCCGCCGCCGAACTGCAAGACCACGTCGTCGCCGAACAGGTCCAGAAGCTGGTGCATCTGCCCGGCATGGATCCCGCCCGAGGCGACCGGCATCACCTTCTTCAGGTTTGCCCAGTCCTGTTCGAAGAAGATGCCGCGCGGCAGGTCGACCTCGTTCTGCATCTCGCGGCAGACATTGTAATAGCCCTGCACGGTCAGCGGATCGCCCTCCAGCTTGCCGACGGCGGTGCCGCAATGCAGGTGGTCGACCCCCGCCATGCGCAGCCATTTCGCGATCACGCGGAAGCTGATGCCGTGGTTCTTCTGGCGCGTATAGGTGCCATGCCCCGCGCGGTGCATGTGCAGGATCATGTCGTTCTGGCGGCACCAGTTGCTGATCGACTGGATCGCGGTCCAGCCGACGATCAGGTCCACCATGACGATGACCGAGCCCAGCTGCTTGGCGAATTCGGCGCGGGCATACATCTCTTCCATCGTGCCGGCGGTGATGTTCAGGTAATGCCCCTTCACCTCGCCGGTGACGGCCGTGGCCTTGTTCACCGCCTCCATGCAGTAAAGGAAGCGATCGCGCCAATGCATGAAGGGCTGGCTGTTGATATTCTCGTCGTCCTTCATGAAATCCAGGCCGCCCTTCAGCCCCTCATAGACGACGCGGCCGTAATTCTTGCCGCTGAGGCCCAGCTTGGGCTTGGTGGTGGCGCCCAGCAGCGGCTTGCCGAACTTGTCCAGCCGCTCGCGTTCCACGACGATGCCGGTGGGCGGGCCGGCGAAGGTCTTCATGTAGGCCACGGGGAAGCGCATGTCCTCCAGCCGGGCGGCCAGCAGCGGCTTGAAGCTGAAGACATTGCCGATGATCGAGGCGGTGACGTTCGCGATCGAGCCTTCCTCGAACAGGATCAGGTCATAGGCGACATAGCAGAAATACTGCCCCGGCGTGCCCGGCACCGGCTCGACCTTGTAGGCCTTGGCGCGATACTGGTCGCAGGCGGTCAGCCGGTCGGTCCAGACGACGGTCCAGGTCGCGGTCGAGCTTTCGCCGGCCACCGCCGCCGCCGCCTCGATCGGGTCGACGCCATCCTGCGGGGTGATGCGGAACAGCGCCAGCACATCGGTGTCCTTGGGCTCGTAATCGCCGTCCCAGTAACCCATCTGGGCATATTTCAGGACGCCCGCGGCATAGCGTTTCTTCTTGTCGGTGATTTCGGTCTTGGACATCTCGTTCATGACTTCTTCCTCCTCTCAGGCGGCGCGCGCGCCGGTGGTGGCCGGGTCCAGCGCCCCCGACGCATAGCGTTTTGCCATCTCGTCCATGGCGACGACCCGGATCCGGCCGGCCTGTCCCGCGGTGCCGAAACGCTCGAACCGGTCGCGGCACAGCGCGGTCAGCTCGGTCATGGCGGGGATCAGGAACTTGCGCGGATCGAATTCCTGCGGCTTGTCGCGGGCGACCTTGCGGAACTGGCCGGTCATCGCCATGCGGCAATCGGTGTCGATATTCACCTTGCGGACCCCGTGGCGGATGCCGCGCTCGATCTCCTCGACCGGGACGCCATAGGTCTGCGGCATCTCGCCGCCCGATTCGTTGATCAGGTCCTGCAGGTATTGCGGCACGCTGCTTGATCCATGCATCACCAGATGCGTGCCGGGCAGGCGGTCGTGGATCGCCTCGATCACATGCATCGCCAGGATGTCGCCATCGGGCTTGCGGGTGAACTTGTAGGCGCCGTGGCTGGTGCCGCAGGCGATGGCCAGCGCGTCGCAGCGGGTGCGCATGACGAAATCCACCGCCTGGTCGGGATCGGTCAGCAGCTGCGAATGATCCAGCTTGCCCTCGGCGCCGGACCCGTCCTCGGCCGCCGCCTCGCCGGTCTCCAGGCTGCCCAGCACGCCAAGCTCGCCCTCGACGGATGCGCCGACGCCATGGGCGGCCTCGGCCACCCTGGCGGTGACGGCGACGTTATAGTCGTAATCGGCCGGGGTCTTCATGTCCTCGTGCAGCGATCCGTCCATCATCACGCTGGTGAAGCCGTGCCGGATCGCCGACATGCAGGTGGCCAGGTTGTTGCCGTGGTCCTGGTGCAGGCAGATCGGAACGCCTGGGTTCATCTCGGCCAGCGCCTCGACCATGCGGCGCAGCATGATGTCGCCCGCATAGGACCGGGCGCCGCGGCTGGCCTGCAGGATCACCGGGGCATCGACCTCGGCGGCGGCCTTCACGATGGCCAGCCCCTGTTCCATGTTGTTGATGTTGAAGGCGGGCACGCCATAGCCATGTTCGGCGGCGTGGTCCAGAAGTTGCCTCAGCGTGATCAGCGCCATCATTTTCCTCCGTTTTTCAGGGATTGGGCGATCAGGGTCTTCGCCAGTCCGGCGACATTTTCGGCGGTGATGCCGAAATGCCGGTAAAGGTCGGGGGCAGGGGCCGAGGCGCCGAAGCCCGTCATGCCGACAAAGCCGTCCTCGGGGCGCAGGACCTGGTCCCAGCCCTGCCGGATCGCGGCCTCGATGCCGATGCGCGGCGCATCGCACAGCACGCCCTGCCGATAGGCGGGGTCCTGCTGGGAAAACAGCTCGAAACAGGGGGCCGAGACGACGGCGGCATTGATACGCTCGGCCTTCAGCAGGTCGGCGGCGGCCAGGGCGATCTCGACCTCGGAGCCGGTGGCGATCAGCGTCACGTCGCGTTCCACAGGTGTCGCGCGCAGCACATAGGCGCCGCGCCGGCTGCGGTTCTCGGCATCGTCGTCGATCCGCACCGTCGGCAGGTTCTGCCGCGACAGGGCCAGGACCGAGGGCGTCGTCGCCGCGGTCAGCGCGATTTCCCAGGCCTCGGCGGTCTCCACCGCGTCGGCGGGGCGGAAGACCATGAGGTTCGGGATCGCCCGCAAGGCGGCCAGATGCTCGACCGGCTGGTGGGTCGGGCCGTCCTCGCCCAACCCGATGCTGTCATGGGTCATCACATGGACGACCGGGACCTCCATCAGCGCGCCCAGCCGGATCGCGGGGCGGGAATAGTCGGCAAAGGCCAGGAAGGTCCCGCCATAGGGGACGAAGCCGCCATGCAGCGCGATGCCGTTCATCATCGCCGCCATGCCATGTTCGCGGATGCCGTAATGGACATAGTTGCCCGCATAATCGCCCGGCGTGACGGCCCGCATCCCCTGGCTGCGGGTATTGTTCGAGCCGGTCAGGTCGGCCGATCCGCCGATGGTGTTGGGCAGGGTCGCGTTGACCACCTCCAGCGCCATCTCGCTGGCCTTGCGGGTGGCGAGGCCGGGGCGTTCGGCGGCGATCTTCGCGCAATGATTGGCGATGGCGCTGCGCAGCGCGCCTGCGTCGGGACGGTCCTGCGCCTTGAGGAAGGCGGTGCGATGGTCCGAGCCGTCCAGCCGCGCCTGCCATTCGGCCCGCGCCTGCGCGCCGCGCCGGGCGATGGCGGCCCAGGCGGCGCTGACATCCTCGGGCAGGGTGAAGGGGTCGTAGGGCCAGTCCAGCGCCTTGCGCGCGGCGGCGATCTCTTCCGGCCCCAGCGGCGCGCCATGCACGTCATGGCTGCCCTGCTTGGTCGGCGCGCCGAAACCGATGACGGTCTTGCAGGCGATCAGCGAGGGGCGGTCGTCGGCGCGCGCCGCCTGAATGGCCGCCGCCACCGCCTCGCGGTCATGGCCGTCCACCGCCTGCACATGCCAGCCGGCGGCGGCGAAGCGCGCCTTCTGGTCGGTCGAGCTGGACAGCTCGGTGCCGCCGTCGATGGTGATGCCGTTGTCGTCCCACATGACGACCAGCCGGCCCAGGCGCAGATGGCCGGCGATGTCGATGGCCTCGTGGCTGATGCCCTCCATCAGGCAGCCGTCGCCGGCGATCACATAGGTCCAGTGATCGACCAGATCATCGCCCCAGCGGGCATTGGCCATGCGCTCGGCCAGCGCCATGCCGACGGCGGTGGTGATGCCCTGACCCAGCGGGCCGGTCGTGGTCTCGATCCCCTGCGCATGGCCATATTCGGGATGGCCCGCCGTGCGCGACCCCAGCTGGCGGAAGCGGCGCAGCTGGTCCATGTCCATGTCGCCGTAGCCCAGCAGGTGATTGATCGCATAGACCAGCATCGAGCCATGCCCCGCCGACATCACGAAACGGTCGCGGTCGGGCCAGCGGTGATCGGCCGGGTCCAGCCGCATGAAGCGGTGAAACAGCACCGTCGCCACGTCGGCCATGCCCATCGGCGCGCCGGGATGGCCGGATTTCGCAGCCTCGACCGCGTCCATGGCCAGCGCGCGGATGGCATTGGCCATGCGGGTCTCCAGCGCGGGGTCGATTCGTGTCATCTGGTTCATCTGTTCCTCCGTCAGGCGCGTTTCGATTCGCTGACCAGCCGGTTCACCATCGGGGTCAGGATCAACTGCATCGCCAGGTCCATCTTCGGGCCCGGAATGACGATCGAATTGGCGCGGCTCATCCACGAGCCGTCGATCATCGCGGTCAGGTAGGGAAAATCGATGCCGCGCGGATTGCGGAAGCGGATCACCACCAGGCTTTCGTCCGGCGTCGGTATCCAGCGGGCGATGAACGGGTTCGAGGTGTCGACCACCGGGACGCGCTGGAAATTGATGTCGGTTTCGGTGAATTGCGGGCAGATCACATGGGTATAGGCATGCATCCGGCGCAGGATCGTGTCGGTGACCGCCTCGGTCGAATAGCCGCGCGCGGCCTTGTCGCGATGGATCTTCTGGATCCATTCCAGGTTGATGACCGGCACGACGCCGATCTTCAGGTCGGCATGGCGCGCGATGTCGATGCCGCTGGCCGGGTCCGCCACCGCGCCGTGCAGCCCCTCGTAGAACAGCAGGTCCGAGCCGTCCTCGAAGGCCTGCCAGGGCGTGAAGGTGCCGGGGGCGGCGCCCCATCTCTCGGCCTCCTGCTCGTCATGGACATAGTGGCGGGTCTCGCCGCTGCCGGTCTCGCCATAGATGCGGAAGACCTCTTCCAGCTTGGCCAGCTCGTTCGCGTCGATGCTGAAATGGCTGAAGGTGTGGTCGCCCGCCTCTTGCCGGCGGGCCAGTTCGGCCTTCATGGCGGCGCGGTCGAAGCGGTGGAAGGCGTCGCCCTCGATGCTGACCGCGCTGATCCCCTCGCGCCGGAAGATCTGGTCGAAGGTGTTCTTGATCGTGGTCGTGCCCGCGCCGGAACTGCCGGTGACCGAAATGATGGGGTGTTTCTTGCTCATGTCGCTTTTCCGAAAGATTCAGGCGCGGAACAGGCCGCGATTGCCGAAAAGGGCCGAGACCTCGCCCTCGGGCAGGTCGTGATAGGCGGCGACGCGGTCGACCTTCTCGGAGGATCCGAAGACCAGCGGCGTGCGCCCGTGCAGCTGCGTGATCGTCGCGTCCAGGATCGGCAGCGCCCCGTCGGTCGCGCGGCCGCCCGCCTGCTCGATCAGCATGGCGATGGGCGCGCATTCATAGAGCATCCGCAGCCGGCCGCGCTCGTATCCCTTCCGGGCGTCGGCGGGATAGAGGAAGATCCCGCCGCGCATCAGGATCCGATGCGCCTCGGCCACCAGCGAGGCGATCCAGCGCATGTTGAAATTATGCGCGCGCGGCCCGTCCAGCCCGGCCAGGCAATCGTCGATATAGGCCCGGATCGGGCGCGGCCAGTGGCGGTAGTTCGAGGCGTTGATGGCGAATTCGAAGGAACAGTCGGGCAGGGTGACGCGCGGATCGGTCAGGTCAAAACAGCCGGTATCGGGGTTCAGCGTGTAGAATTGCGTGCCCTCGCCGAAGCTGACCACCAGGCAGCAGCGCGGCCCGTAGATGATATAGCCCGCCGCCAGGATGTCGCGGGCGGGGCGCAGGAAGCTGGCCTCGGCCGGGCCGCTTTCGGCGGGATAGACGGCGAAGATCGTGCCGACCGAGACGTTGGTATCGATGTTGGACGAGCCGTCCAGCGGGTCGATGGCCAGGGCCATGGTCCCTTCGTCCTGCATCGGGACGGGATCTTCCTGCTCCTCGCTGGCATACCAGCGCAGGCCTGCGCCTTTCAGCGCATCCCGGAACAGGGCATCGGCCTGGACGTCCAGCCTCTTCTGGCCGTCGCCGTCGCTGTTCGTGCCGACCTCCGCGCCCAGATTCGCCCCGCCGCGGCGGATCACCGAGGCCAGGGCGGCACCGCCGCGGGCCAGCGCCAGCATCAGCGGATGGAAATCCCGCGGGATATGCATGGTATCGATGCCTGGCACGCTCATCGGTCCCTCCCCTGGCGACAGCACGGCTTGAGAGGGACCTTGACAGGTGAGGCGCTTCGATAAAATTTAATAATCTGAAAATGAAATTCAGGAATTCTTAATATGCGTCTGGATGCCCTGACCCTGCGCCAGCTGCGCGCCCTTCGCGCCGTGGCCGATAGCGGCAGCCTGACGGCCGCCGCCGCCACGCTGGGCCTGACGCCGCCGGCGGTTCACGGCCAGCTGAAGGCGCTGGAGGACCTGGCCGGCTGCGCCCTTGTCACGCGGGGCGAGCATGGCGCCTTCCACCCGACCTCGGAAGGCGGGGCGCTGCTGGCCGCCGAGGCGCAGATCCAGACCGCCCTGGCCCGCGCCGGACGCGAGATCCGCGCGCTGCGCCAGGGTCGCATCGGCAATGTGGTCCTGGGGGTGGTCTCGACCGGAAAGTATTTCGCCCCAAGCCTGGTGGCGCGCCTGCTGCGGCGGCTGCCGGATATCGAGGTCACGCTGCGCATCGGCAATCGCGATTCGATCATCTCGGCGCTGGGCGGGGATGAGCTGGACCTGGCGATCATGGGGCGCCCGCCGCGCGAACCGGCGGTGATCGCCGAGCCGATCGGCCCGCATCCGCATATCATCGTCGCCGCGCCCGACCACCCGCTGGCGAAGGCGGATCCGGTCACGCCGGGCGATCTGCTGGAGCAGACCTTCCTGTCGCGCGAGGAGGGATCGGGAACGCGCATCCTGATGACCCGTTTCCTCGACCGCATCGGCGAGGGCATCCCCTGGCGCGCGGTCGAGATGGGCACGAACGAGACGATCAAGCAGGCGGTCATGGCCGGGTTGGGAATCGCGCTGATATCCCAGCACACCGTGACCGAGGAGTTGCGCGCCGGACGGCTGGTGGCGCTGAACGCCATCGGCCTGCCGATCCAGCGCAGCTGGTACCTGATGCACCGCACCGATCGCGAGATGAGCCCCGCGACCGCCCGCATCCATGCCGAGATCCAGTCGATGCGCGGCGCCTTCCTTCCGGTGGCCTGACTGCCCGGTCGGCCCCTTCGCGGCCCATGGCACACCGCCATTCCTATGGCGCCTCGCGCAGGGCCTCGACGGCATTCGCTGCGACCGGAACCCCGCCCTGGAGGATCAGCGTCACGCCATTCGCGCCCGTCTCGGCCTCGGTGATCCGGGAATAGACCCCGACCGCCTGTTCCGAGATCACCTGGCCATTGAAGGAGCTTTCCGTCCGGAAGGAATAGCGCCCGTCGGCAAGCTTTTCGCCATGGGCGTCGCGCCCATACCAGTCGACCTGCCCCGAGCCCGGCCCGATCTCCTCGCGCTTCACCTCCAGACCCGAGGCGTCCAGCGTGACCAGGGTCACGCTGTCGGCGCGGCTGTCCGGGGCGACATCCAGCGTCAGCGCGGCATTCCCGAACCAGACCGGCCCGGATGTCCGGGCTTCCTTGCCGATCCAGTCGGCCACCTGTCCCAGCCCCGAACCGCCAAGCTGCGCAATCATCTCGTTCAGCAGCTTGTTTGTCTGCGCCTGCTGTTCGACGCTGGAAAATGTCGCCAGCTGCACCGCGAATTCCGTGCTTTCCATCGGGTTCAGCGGGTCCTGGTTCTGCATCTGCGTGGTCAGCATGCGCAGAAACGCGTTGAAGTCACTGCTGATTTCCTGCGCCTTTGAAATCGCCCCACTGCCCATGCTGCGGTCCGCCGGGCTGTTTCCAACTGCTGAGATCATCCTGTTGCCTTTCAAACTCTGATATCGATCCGGCGGTCGCCGCCAAGCCGGCCGAAGCCGTCCGCAGAAGCGGTGACGGCGGTAACGATCCGGGGCGGATCGGAGTGTTCCTCGGGTGATTCGGAGGCCTGGGACGGGTTTGCCTCGTCCTGCGGGCCGTCGCTCGTGAAGGTCAGCGAAGGCGACCCCGTTCCTTCCTCGCCGAAATATTCCAGCAGAAGATCGGCGTTGCGGCGCATCAGCTCCAGCACTTCCGGGCGTTCCGCCCAGACCAGGATATGCGGCGCGCCGTTCTGGCGGCTCAGGACCAGGCGCAGGCGCCCCAGCTCCTCTGGCGAGAGCGCGATTTCCAGCCGGTCGCCCTGCATCCTGACCAGTGCCTCGGCGACCTGCTGAATCGCGGCGGTTCCCTGCTGCGCGGGCAGCCGATTCGCGAGAGAATGCTCCGCGATCGCGGTCGAATCGCGAGCGGCTGTCTGGAGATGGATTTGCTGCGACGATTCGGCACCCTCGACGACAGGGCCATCGGTCCCCATCGTCGCCTGCAACGGAATGTCCTTTGGAATCGGGGCAGGTTCTTCTACACCGACAGATGCCATCCGCGTCATCGTCGGCGATCCGGGCGCTTCCCTCGCGGCCTCGATCCCGGTTGCGGTGGCCCTGCGCGCCGTCTCTCCGTCCAGGATGCTGCCGTCAGCCTCCTCTTCCGGCAGCGCGCCGGAAATTCCGGTCCAGGCCTCCATGATGTCGGCGAGGGGATCCTTCACCGCACCGTCCCCGGAAGGCCGCGGTTCTTCGATATCGATTCGGATCGACCCATCTTCAACGAGAAGGGGCAGCTCCTGGTGTCCCTCATGGACGAGCTGTGCCTCAAGGCTGTCGCTCTCACGAGAAAACGCGTCACCGGCATCACTCGCGACGCGCTGCGTTTCTTCGGAGGCATTGTGATCCGGGGTGTTGCGGCTGGGCATATGGCCACGGCCTGCCCCGTTCGAGGCAGCCACGTCCCGGCCGGTTTCGGGAAAGCCAAAGAAAGCATGAACCGAACTCATGATCGCTCCTGTCGACATGCTTCATGATTAGCCTTTAATCCTTACCAATTATTTACTGATAACATGTATGAGTGAATTATTCCCATCCGATTGGAGAAAATTCTATGCAAATCGCGAAACTGCATCCGGGATTGGTCCAGCCACATCCGGATCGCGCCGCCATCGCCCAGCTGGAACAGGCGTTTCTGGAGGAAATGCTGAAATATTGCGGCCCGAAACCGATGGCCGGCGCCTTTTCGGGGGGCGCAGGCGAGGATCATTTCGGCAGCTTTCTGGTCCAGCACCAGGCGGCGATCCTGTCCAGCGCGATCGATTTCGGACTGGCAGCACGGCTGGATGGAGGGAGAGGATGATGGACAGGATCATGCGGAATCTGGAGGATGCGAAAGCGGCGGTCATGTGCGCGAATCCATCTGATGCCACTGTTCATATTGAGAAAATGGTGGAAAACCTGGAGCGCGAAGGCCTTTCGCCCGCGCAGCGGGAGCGCCTGGAGCCGCGCCTGGCCGAACTGCGCGAGCTTGCCGTGGCGGCATTGTCGGGCGCGAAGCAGGCCGTCGATCATGTTCAGGCTGTCCTCGAGGCGGCGAGATCGCTGCAGACTTATGACAGCGACGGGCGGCGGCATGTTGCACCCGTAACGGATCGAGAGCCCAGGCGCTTTTGAATAAAATCTTACAAGAGGAATGTTTGGCAGGAATCACCTCGTTCAGTATTTGTCAATTGCCTGCCGATAGGAAGGTGATCGCACCAGACGGTGCACGGGACGGAAACGTTCCGGGGGGTCAGAAGGCCGATCTTTGCAAACGCGGGCGCAAAGCGCCCATTCACAGGAGGACAATATGTCCAGCATTCTGACCAATAACAGCGCGCTTGTCGCCCTGCAGACCCTGAAGTCCATCAACTCGAACCTGGCCAAGACCCAGAACGAGATCTCCACCGGCAAGTCGATTGCCACGGCCAAGGACAACGCGGCCATCTGGGCGATCTCGAAGGTGATGGAAACCGACCAGTCGGCCTTCAAGACGATCCAAAGCAACCTGAACGTCGCGGATGCGGTTGTCGAAACCGCGCGCAGGGGTGCCGAAGATATCACCAAGCTGCTGCAGGAGATGAAAGATCTGGCGCTTGGCGCGACCAGCGACACCGCGGATTACGCCACGATCTGGGACGACATCGCCCACAAGAGGGACCAGATCACGTCGATCATCAATGCTTCCCAGATCAATGGCGTCAATCTGCTGAGGACCAACGTGGTCGGTACCGAAACCGATTTCGTGGTGCTTGCGTCGCTCGATCGCACCTTCGGGGCTCATCAGACCGACAAGACCAATACGATTACGGTCGCATCGGTGGATTTCGAGGCTGGACTGCAGGCGGATCTTGCCGCCCTCACCCAGTTCACGGATCGGAGCGAGGTGACCGCTTTCATCACCTCCATCGAGGATGCGATCGACGAGGCGACTGCAGGAGCGGCCACGCTGGGTGCTGCCGGGAAACGGATCACCGACCAGGCGAACTTTGTCTCGAAACTGGCGGATTCGCTGACCAGCGGCATCGGTGCGATGGTCGACGCCGACATGGAGGCCGCTTCGGCGCGCCTTCAGGCGCTGCAAACCCAGCAGCAGCTGGGTATTCAGTCGCTGTCGATTGCGAACCAGGCCCCCGCCGCGATCCTGTCGCTGTTCCGCAACTGATAACGGTTTGGGGCACCTTCTGGTGCCCCTTTCCACCCCTCATCCCAGCAGAATAGATCGGGAATCATGACCTTGAACGCGGTTACACCTTTTTCCGAGCGTGCTTATGGAAGCAACGCGTTGCGTAGCGCTCGGGACACCGAGTATGATGTCTTCTCGCGCGTAACTCGCCTCTTGCGAGAGGCCAGCCGCGATGGTCGAGGTCGGGATACGATCTTTGCGGTCTACAAGAACAACGAATTGTGGACCATTCTCGCCACGGACCTGGCCGACCCGGCCAATGCGCTTCCCGGGGAAGTCAAGGCGGGTCTCATTTCGCTCGCCATCTTTTCCTTGAGGCATGGCAAGGCGGTGTTGGCGGGCGACGCGACGATCGATGCGCTGATCGAAGTCAATATCGCCGTCATGAAAGGGCTTCGCGGAGAGGGTGCGAAATGACCGGGCTTGTCTTGAAGCTTGCGCCGAAGGAACGCATCCTGATCAACGGAGCTGTCATCGAAAATGGTGAACGGCGTTCGAAGATCTCGATCAAGACCCCCAACGTCAACGTGCTGCGCCTGAAAGACGCGATTCATCCTGATCATGCCATCACGCCTGTCTCGCGTGCCTGCTACATTGCGCAGCTTATCCTGTCGGGTGATGCGGATGTCACGGAAGGTCGTCGCCAACTGTTGCATGCGGTGGAGCAGCTGAGCCAGGTATTCGACGATCGCGATAGCCGTGCGATCCTGAATGCGGCGAGTGAGCATGTCATTGAAGGAAGCCCATACCAAGCGCTGCGTCGCTTAAGGGAGTTGCTTCCGCGAGAGGCCAGGATACTTGCGGTGCAACGCCAATGATCGGGAAAATCCACATAGGCGCGAGCGGCATTGCGGGATGGAATATCCTGAAGCGGAATGAGGCGCGTCATCTGGAAATTGTTGCAAGAGATCCGCAGGTAACGCGCAGCACGCAATATTTTTGCGACAACATATCGTCTGCTGAAACAGCTGACCAACTTGTAGGCGACTACCGAATGCTCTCCGTGGCGCTTGGCGCATTTGGACTGGAAGCCGATATCGGGAACAAGGCGTTTATCAGGAAGGTGCTGGAATCCGACCTGTCCGATAAAGGCTCTCTTGCCAACCGTTTGGGAGATAAGCGATATCTGCGCCTTGCGGAGGCATTTGGCTATGGTGCGTCGAGTGATGCGCGGAGTTTCGAAGAAGGTTTCGGTGACAGAATATCTCAAGACTATCTGCAGCGAGAGTTTGAGCGACGTGTCGGCGAAGGAGACGAAAATCTGCGCCTGGCATTGAATGCAAGGCGGGAGCTTGAAATATTGCGACAACGTGACTCGAGTGACAAGACTCTCTGGTATGAAGTCCTTGGAAATGCTCCGCTACGCTCGGTGTTCGAAGGCGCGTTCGGCTTCGGGCCGAGCTACGCGAAACTCCCGATAGATCGTCAGCATGCCGAGTTCTCGGCATATTCCAAGAGATTGATTGGAAGCGACTCGTTTTCGGACATTGGTCGTTTGGAAAGCGCTGAAAAGATCATTCGGAACTTTCTTCTCAAGTCGGAAGCCGCAGCTTCTTCGAGTTTTAACAGATTTAGTGCGGCACTGTCTCTGCTGACGAGATAAGAGAGAGGGGGCTTCTTCGATTGGCCTGACGCGGCTTCAGATCTCGGATTATTGCCATGTTGGTTCACTTCAATTGAGATTAACGCAGCGCCCTGTGTTGGGAAGTTGATTTCCTTTTCTTGGTTGGGTTCGTGCGTGGGATTGATCTTGATACGACTGAAGCCGTGGTGTTCGGGAATTTCAAGGCGTGAGCCTGAAAACGATCACATTCTGACCAACTTGTAAGAATGCCGATGCGATCCAGATCCTGCCTTCATGACCGTAACCTGCCCAGCGGTGACGAACAGGCCGATCGGGCGCTCTTGGCTGTCGCAGATGGCGTGAAGCTTGGTGTTCATTCCGCCTTTGGTTCGACCGATCAGGCGACCACGCCCCCCTCGGGATGGGACGGTTCGTTGGCTCCAAGGTCGGTCGGCATTGAGGGTGGCGGATTGCCGGAACCATCCTCATCGTCAGGTGGGGCCGTCTCCGGCTTCGTTCGGAAGCTTTTTCGTGGAAGCCCAGGCCTTGACCAGTGTGCCATCCACCGAGAAGTGATCATCCGACATGAGCGGCGCGACCTCGCGATGGGCCAGGATCGCTGCCATCACCTTGCGCGACATCTCTGTCGTCAGCAACCGGTCGCGGTTCTTGGTGAAAACAGTGGGCCTTCGGCCCGGGGCTTCGTCCGTTCAGGGCTGAAATCCGTCCCCCGGACGGATTTTCCGGGCGCCCTTCACCCCAGACAGGATCATCAATCCCGAGGCCGACGAACCAGCGAAACAGCAGATTATACTGCATCTGTTCCATCAACTGCCGCTCGGATCGGATCGAGAACAGGATTTGCAGCAGGCTGGCCCGGATCAGACGTTCGGGGGCGATCGAGGGGCGACCGCCCAGGGCATAGAGCGGATCGAATTCCCCATCGAGGCTGGCAAGCGCTTCATTCACCACCTGCTTGATCTTGCGAAACGGGTGCCCGGACGGGATGCGTTGCTCAAGGTCTACATAGCTGAAGAGCGACCCGCTCGCCTCGTCCGATCCCCGTATCCACTTTCCCTCTCGCCTTGCAGGGATCGTGAACCATGTTCTGCCCGAACGTCGAGACCGGCGTTTTCAGCGACGTGCTAAAGGCAAACGACGGCGCACCGGTCATAGCGGGTCGCGGCGTCGAGCCATCGAGGCGCCATCGGTTCGAGCCCGATGGCGAGGGCCTGTCCTCGAGCCTGCTCATGGCACAGTCTCCTCGCGGAGCCTGAAACATGCCGATGCGGCAGGATCGATGGGTCCGGACCTTGCTCTTGGGAAAGCAGCTTCCTCGCGCTTGGCGGGAAGTGTCGCCACCGCTGGGGGCATTTGGGCGTGAAGCCTCGATGACGCCGAATTACTGGCTGCCCCGTGCTGCGTCCAGCGCGCTGACGCCGCTGTCTGCTCGGACACCATATTCGAAGATCAGCCAGGTGGAGGGAGATTTCACTTTCAGCACGCCGCCGTAATATTCCATCTCGGTCGCCGATTGCAGCACCGACAGGAAGCGATTCTCGAGCCGGGAATCCTTGCATGCCATCTCTGTCGACACGATCGGCGACAACGACACCTGTGGCAAGTCCACATTGTTTTGGGCCGAATAACTGTTGCAGGGTCCCTGGCCAGAGATCCGATACTCCTCGACCAGCATCGTGACATTGCGCAGGGGAACGGTCCCGCCGTCCATTCCCACCAGAACGTAATTGCCGCCGGGAATGAAACCGCGATCCTCTCCTGGCGGCGCGGCGGGTTCACATGCCGCAAGTGCGAGGATTGCAGCCGCGGGCGAAGCGGCAAACCCGAAGCGGTAGGGACCGGGCATGGAAGTCTCCCTGAACGATCAATCCAACGGGAACGCCGGAAATCCGGATTGGTTCCGCGTGCCCGCCGTCATCCCTGCCCCGTGCGTCGCCGCATCCGCCGGGTTGCCGGACCAGCGCGAGATCTCGATCGCCAGCCGCACTCTTTCAGCGAGGTTCCCGGCCCGGCTGGCGCTGGGATGCGTCGATACGAAATCGGGAACCATCATGCGGACCGCCAATCCCCTCGCCGACGGGGGCAGGATCGACCGCAGGCAGGCGACGCGATCGGGGTGCCCGAGGGGATACAGGCCGTGCCGGGCGGTCGAAAAGGACGATACGGCGTCCGATCTTGGCAAGCGTAGTATCCGGCTAACACCCGTTTCCGGCCTTCTTGGCCTAGGCTTCGGATATACCCATCGGCAAGGAGGATGCGAGATGGCGAAGATCCTGATGATCACCGGCGACTTCACCGAGGATTACGAGACGATGGTCCCGTTCCAGACGCTTCTGGCCTGCGGCCACAGCGTCGACGCGGTCTGCCCCGGCAAGGCGGCGGGCGATACGGTCAAGACCGCGATCCACGATTTCGAGGGCGACCAGACCTATTCCGAAAAGCCCGGCCACAATTTCGCGCTGAACGCGGATTTCGACGCGGTGGACGCCGCCGGATACGACGCGCTGGTGGTGCCCGGCGGCCGGGCGCCCGAATATCTGCGCATGAATCCGGACGTGCTGGCGAAGGTGCGCCACTTCTTCGAGGCGGGCAAACCCGTCGCCGCGATCTGCCACGGCGCGCAGCTTCTGGCCGCCGCCGGGGTGCTGGAGGGGCGGACCTGCTCGGCCTATCCGGCCTGCGCCCATGAGGTGACGGCCTCGGGCGGGACCTTCGCCGATATTGCGGTGACAGAGGCGGTGACCGATGGCAATCTGGTCACCGCGCCCGCCTGGCCCGCCCATCCGGCCTGGCTGAAGCAGTTCATGGCGCTCATCTGACATCAACGGGAAGGGAGGCCCCGCGATGTGCGAACTCTTCATCAAGGCCGATGCCGCGCAATGGCAGAGCCGCACCCACAGCCTGCGCATCGACGGGGTCGCCACCTCGATCCGGATCGAGAACCATTTCTGGGACACGCTGGCCGAGATCGGCGCCCGCGACGGCATGACCGTCGCGCAGCTGATCACCCGGCTGTGGCACGAGGCGATGGATGCCGATCACGACCTGGGCAATTTCACCTCGTTCCTGCGGGTCTGCTGCGCGCGCTATCACGCGCTGATGGCAGCGGGCGAGATCTCCGCCGATCCGCATGTGCCGATCGCCGGCCATCCCGCGCAGGAGATCCTTGCCCGCGAGGGGGTCAGGCGCAGGCTGCGGATGAACTGACATGGCGCCTCTTGCCTGGGTGCCGCGGGCCGGAAATCTTCGCGCCTTCATGCAGGTGACGGCTGGACCCGGCCCCGGATCGGGGTAGAACAGGGGCATGACACAGTCGCGAAACATCTGGACCGATGCTGCCCGGCGCCTTGGCGTTCCGGCCGCCACCGGTCCCATTCCGATGGTCGTGGCCGAGCCGGAGGGCCGGCCGAAGGGCACGGTGCTGCTGGTTCACGGCCGGAACGGCGCGCCGGGGCAGCCGCAGATCGCCGAGATCGCCGAGGCCTATCTGGCGCGGGGCTGGCGGGTGGCTGCGCCGGAGCTGCCGCATTCGGCGGCCCTGCCCGAATCCGGCCCGCCCGAGCAGGTGACATTTGCCGGCCATACCCGTGCCGCGGCCGAGGCCTGGGCCTGGGTCGCGCGGCAATGGCCCGATGGGGCGCGGGCGCTTGCCGGGCACAGCCTGGGCGCCTACGCGATCGCCCATCTTGCCGCCGGGTCGCCGGATGCGCATCACGTCCTTGCCGTCTCGCCGCCCATGTCGGGCCGGGTCCTGCTTCTGGCCCGCGAGGCGATGGGACCCGCCGCGATCGAGGCCATCAGGCGCGACGCGCCGGCCTATCTTGCCGAGAGCCCGACGGCGGATGCCGAACCCGCGCTGAACCGGATGGCGGCGCCCCTGGCCGTCGTGACCGGCGCGGCCGACGGGCTGATCCCGCTGAAGGATGCCCGCGCCTATTTCGCGGCGGCCCCGAATGCGCGCTTCTTCGCCGCCCTGCCGGACGAGCATCACTGCCCGGCCGGCGCGGCCTGCGGCCATATGCTGGCCGCCGCTCTTTCGGCGCTTGGCGCCTAGGGTGAGCGTGCCCGATCCGGGCTGGATCGAGGCGCAGCGGCTGGGCTGTGCGCGTGCCATGCGCAACGCCTGCTCGGCCAGGCATCTGATCCGCCGCCGCGAGGGCTTCGGCTGGACCGTCCGGCCCGCTGCCGGGTCGATCCTCGCCTCGCCGCGCGTGGCGGGCTGGGACCCCGAGCCGGATTACTTCCACCACTGGATCCGCGATTCCGCCATCGTCCTGCGCGCGGTGCCGCTGGCGATCCGCGCGGATCCGGGGTCGCGCCCGTTCTGGCTGCGCTTCGTCGCCGATTTCATCGGCTTTTCGCTGTCCATCTCGGACCCGGATCGCCGCGGACCGGCGACCAATCCGCTGCGCGCCTCGACCCGGCCGGACCACGGGAAATTCCTGCGCCCCGATGCGGAACTGGCCGCCCTGTCGGGCGATGCGTGGCAGCAGGAGCCGCGGGTGGCGGCGGATGGATCGCCCGACCTCGAGCGCTGGAGCCGGCCGCAGGACGATGGTCCCGCCCTCAGGGCCTCGGCGGTGATGGCGGTGCTCAAGGACCTGCCCGAGACCGCTTCCCGGCAGGCCGAGGTCCTGATCGCCCGCGACCTTGCGCATGTCCTGCAGGTCGCCGGCCGACCCTGCATCGGCCCCTGGGAGGAAGACCCGCCGCGCCGCGCCAGCTTTACCCTGCTGGTGCAATGGGATGCGCTGGATCGCGGCAGCGCCCGCTCATCGCCCCCGGATCGCCGGATGCGGGAGGCCGCCGACCGGCTGGCCGCGCTGATCGAGACGGCGCGGGACGGCACCACCGGCGGCTGGCGCGAAAGCATCGAGGCGCCCGAGGGCCGGCTGGACAGCGCCACCTGCCTGGCCCTGTTGCACGCCCGGCGCAGGCATGGCCCCTTCGCGCTGACCGCCCCGCGAACCCGCGCGACGGCGGCGGCGCTGGAGGAAACCTTTGCCGGGCTCTACCCGATCAACCGCGGAAGACGCGCGCCCGCCATCGGGCGTTGGGCCGCGGACGCCTATTTCGGCGGCAATCCCTGGTATCCGGCGACGCTTGGCTTTGCCGAGCTGCATTATCGGATCGCGGCGGAAACCGGCGACACGGACGCCTTCGCCAAGGCCGAGGCATGGATGCAGCTGATCGAAACGGTCGCGCCCCGGCCCGCCGGCCCGCTGCCCGAGCAGTTCGACCGCAGCACGGGCGCGCCGGTCTCTTGCCTGGACCTGACCTGGTCGGCAGCCGCCTTCCTGGAGGCCGCCGCGGCGCGGGACGCGGCGCTTCAGGCGCTGGCGGGCGCCAGGTAGGGGGCGGTGAAGCCGAGGGCGCGCAAGCCGCGCTGCACCTCGGGCCGGTTCGAGACCAGCCGCCAGATCAGCCCCGAGCGGTGGTTTTCCAGCCCGATGACGATGGGCGCCTGGTCGATGGCCAGCCGGCTTTCGGCCGCCCAGTCCTGCGCCGGGCAGAAGGCATCGACGAAGCCCGCCTCGCCCCAGATCCAGCCGCCCAGATCGTCATGCAGGTGGCGCAGCACCGGCATCGCCTCGTCCGGCGCGAAGGGAATAGAGCCGAGCGCGGCGGTGGGGGTGATGGTGCCGGTATCCTCGGTCGGCGAATGCGCGACATAGCCGGCCGGATCGTCGCTGGCGGTCAGGCCCCAGCAATCCGGGCCGTAGCCCTTCCAGCCATGCGGATTGCGCAGGCAATGGTGGCGGTTGACCAGCGCATGGGCGCGGGCCTGCGCGCCATAATCGGCATGGGCGTCGCGCAGCCCGCGCGGGTCGATGCCCAGGAACGGATATTGCGACAGAAACAGCGGCCCGCCCCAGTCGGGGCCAAGTGGCGGGGTCGTTCCGCCATAGCTGCGGCCGTTGCGGAAGGTCGGCGTCCGCGCCCAGCTGTCGTGATAGGGCGCGGCCGGGATCGGATGGCTGCGCGAACCGGCGGCAAGGACGAAGACCGGAAAGGCCTCGTTCCAGCCGCGGATCGGCAATGCATCGGGCCGCCACGGGCGGTCGGGGTGGCGATGCCACATGAGCGCGCCGTCGCCCCGCAGATGCGCGGCCCAGTTCACGGCGTCAAACAGCGCCTCGATCCGGGCGACCAGCCAGGGCTCGTCGCCGAAAAAGGCGGCGGCGCCCAGCAGGCCCAGCATCAGGAAGGCGGTCTCGACCAGGTCGCCGCCATCGTCGCCGGGCATGAAGGGCAGCACGCAGCCGGTCGTGCCGTTCATGAAATGCGGGAACACGCCCTCGAAGCGGTCGGCGCGCTCCAGGAAACCCACCAGCCGCTCGGTCCGGTCCAGGATCTCGCGCCGCGGCCGCCAGCCGCGTTCGGCGGCGACGATCTGCGCCAGCAGGCCGAAGCCGGTGCCGCCGGTGCAGACGGTTTCCGCGACGTCATAGCCGAAGGCGCCGGCGCTGCGTTCGCGCGCCATGCCGCTGACCGGGTGGCTCCAATCGAGGAAATAGAGCGCCGTGGCCTGCGCCACCCGGTCGCGCAAGGCGGCATCGTCGAGGCCCCGGATCAGTCCAGCCATGTCAGTTCCACCATCTGGGTGTCGCGGCTGTTCGGGCCGACATGCAGCTGGATCAGGCCCGGATCGCGCAGCCATTCGGCATCCTCCAGCGAGGGGGCCAGCGGATAGCGGAACTGGTCGGCGGTGACCTGGAACGCGACCTCGCGGCTTTCGCCGGGGGCAAGCGCCACCTGCGCGAAATCGATCAGCTTGCGGGCCGGCCGCGTGACGCGGGCCACGGGGTCGCCGGCATAGAGCTGGACGGTCTCGATGGCCGGGTGGGGGCCGGTATTCTTCAGCGTGATCCGCAGCTGGACGGCCTGGCCGGCATGGGCCGCGTCATGGGACAGGCCGGGCGCGGCGTAATGGACCCGGCCATAGCCCAGGCCGAAGCCGAAGGGAAAGCGCGGCGCGTCGTCGGGCAGGTCCAGCCAGCCGGTGCGGAACTTGGCGAAGCCTCCGGGGAAGGGCCGGCCGGTCGGGTCGCTGGCATGGGACAGCGGCACCTCGCCCGGATGCGCGGGCAGCGAGACCGCAAGCCGCCCGGCAGGCTGGGCCGCCCCGAAGATCAGATCCGCCACGCCCTCGGGCCCCGCCACGCCGCCATGCCAGGCATAGAGCAGCGCATCGGCCTGCCCCGCAACCTCGCCGATCGCCAGCGGGCGCCCGGCAAAGACCACCACCAGCACGGGCTTGCCCGTCGCCGCCAGGGCGGCCAGCAGCCGGCGTTGCGGGGCCGGCAGGTCCGGCGACAGGCGCGAGGAGGATTCGCCCGCATGTTCCTTCGCCTCGCCCAGGGCCGTGATCACCACATCCGCCGCGGCGGCCATCGCCACGGCCTCGGCCAGCAGTTCGGCCTCGGGGCGAGGATCGCGGGTCACGGTCACGCCATGGACGTTCAGGCGCCGCTCCAGCCATGGCTCGTCGACGATATTCGCGCCCCAGGCAAGCGCCGGGGCGCGGCCGGTCAGCGCGGCCACGGCCTCGTTCAGCGGCACGACATCCTCGGCCCGGCCCGCCACGGACCATGTGCCCAGCATGTTCGACCGGTCGGCGGCGAAGGGACCGACCAGCGCGACCCTTGCATCGCGGGCAAGCGGCAGCAGCCCGTCATTCTTCAGCAGCACGGCGGATCGCGCGGCGGCCTGTCGCGCCAGCTTGCGCCCATCCTGCCGCGACGGCGCGCGAGCCGTGCCCTTTAGCCCCCGGAAGGGATCGTCCAGCAGGCCCAGCCGCGCCTTGAAGTCCAGCACCCGGCGGCAGGCGCTATCCACCAGTTGCGCGATCTGCGGCGCGGCAAGGGAAATCCCGGCCTCGGGCGCCTGCAGCCCGTCGCGGGCCAGCGCGGGCAGTTCGCGCAGGTAATCCTCGCCCACCATGTCCATGTCCACGCCGGCATGAAGCGCCCGCGCGACCGAAACCGCGGCCGGGCCCAGCCCGTGCGACACCAGCTCTCTCACGCCGGTATAGTCGGAAACCACCAGCCCGTCAAAACCCTGCCGGCCGCGCAGCCAGCCCTGGATCAGCGGGCCGTTCGCATGCATCGGCAGCCGGTTCACCGCGTTGAAGCCCACCATCAGGCTGGCCGCGCCCGCCTCCAGCCCGGCGGCGAACGGGGGGAGGTAGGTTTCCAGCAGATCCTCCCAGGCGAGGCTGGCATTGTCATAGTCCCGGCCGCTTTGCGGCGCGCCATAGGCCACGAAATGCTTGAGGCAGGCCGCGACGCGGCCGGGATGGCCCAGGCCCGGCCCCTGGAACCCGCGCACCATTGCCGCCGCGATGCGTGCGGCCAGCAGGGGATCCTCGCCGGGACCTTCGGCGACGCGGCCCCAGCGGGCATCGCGGCTGATGTCGATCATCGGCGCATAGACCTGATGCAGCCCCTCGGCCGCGGCCTCGGCGGCGGCGAAACCGGCCGTCTGTTCGATCAGTTCCATGTCCCAGCTGCAGGCCAGCGCGATGTTCAGGGGAAAGACCGTGCGATGCCCGTGAATGACATCCTCGGCGAAGAACAGCGGGATGCCCAGCCGCGATCCGGCCAGGGCGCGTTCCTGCATGGCGCGGGCCGTCGCCAGGGACTTGGTGCCGAAGATGGCGCCGACCTGTCCCGCCTCCAGCCGCCGGGACAGCAGGCTGGGCTGCCTTGCGCCGGTCAGCAGCCCCTCGCCAGCCGCCAGCAGGTTCAGCTGCCCGATCCGTTCCTCCAGCGTCATCCGCGACATCAGATCATCGACGGCCGCGTGGCTTTCCATGCGCTTCCTCCTGTCGCAGCAGGCCTATTGCGCGGCGTGGCGGACGGCATCCAGGTCGCCCGGCAGGACCGGGCGCAGCTGGCCGACGCCGTTGCGGATGTCGAGCACGGAAGAATAGAACGGCTCTCCATCCGGGTCATGAGGCGCGGATTCGCCATGCAGCACCGCCAGGACCGCGGTCCGGGGCAAGAACTCGCACAGGGTCATGTGGAAGTCCACGACGGCATCGACATCCAGCGCGGCCGTCGCCTCGTCCAGCAAGAGGATATCCGGCTTGGCCAGCAGGATGCGCGCCAGGACCAGCCGCTGCTTCTGCCCGCCCGACAGGACGTTGCGCCAGTTCTTGCCCTGGTAGAGATCGTCCTCGAGGCAATGGATGAAGGCGCCCAGGCCGACCGAGGACAGCGCGGCGGCGGCGGCGATGTCGGAATGCTGCTCGGGCAGGTCGGGATAGGTCACCAGCGCCTTCAGCGACAGCCGGTCGGGCAGGTCGGGCTCTTGCCCGGCGAAGAACAGCCGCGCCCCCTGGCGCATCGCGACGCGCCCCTCGCCATAGGGCCAGATCCCCGCCACGGCCTTCAGCAGGCTGCTTTTTCCGCAGCCGTTCTGGCCGTTCAGATAGATCCGGTCGCCGGGATAGAGCCGCAGCCGCGGCACCGCCAGGAAGGCCGGCGTATCATGGCCGCGATGGTGCAGGCGCAGATCCTCCAGCGCCAGCACCGGCCCCTTCGGGCTGCGGAGATGCTGGAAGCGGCTGATGCCGGTTTCGGCATAGAAGGCCTGCCGTTCGCGCACGCGTTCGATCGCGCCGGCAAGCTCGGTCAGGCGGCGGGCATTGGCCTTCAGCGTGGCGATGGCCGGCATCACGTTGATGAACCAGGACACGTCGCCGATCAGCTCTGCCGTCAGCTCGCTGCTGGCCACGAAATCGCGGAAGTTCAGGTTGCCCGCCATATAGGCCGGCAGCGCGGGCAGATAGGCCAGCAGGCGGGTGGACAGGAAATTGTAGAGATTGGTGAACAGCATCATCCCCGATGTCAGCCAGTTCTGCTTGCCCCAGGTCCGGTCCAGCCCGGCATAGAGCTGCCCGTTGATCCGGCTCTGGGCGCGTTCGCCGCGGGCGGCGGCCAGCTGGCTGACCCTGTTCAGCATCACCCCCCATTCGCCGCGCCAGGCGCCGTCGCGGCGCTGGCGCTGGATGCTCAGCCGCTCGATGATCCGCCCCAGCTTCCAGGCCAGGAAGGTGATGGCCGGGACATAGACGACGATCAGCGTCAGGCTGAGCAGGGCCGAGCCGTAGACGCCGGGCACCAGGTCGACCGGGATGCCCGCGCGGGCCATCGCCTCGTTCGCCTGCGCGCCCCAGCGATCCAGGAACGGCACCGCCTGGCTGCGTTCCAGCAGGGCGGCGAAGACGAAATAGATCGAGGTGATCGCCCCCCACAGCCCCATCGCCAGCCCGATGATGCCGCCATAAAGGCTGGCGGAACATTCGTCCACGCGCTGGTCGATGGCATCCGGCATCCGCGAGGTCCCCCCGGCCTCGGAGCGGTCGCTCATCAGGTCCAGGGCGACGCGCTCGTCGGCCAGGATCGCGTCGTTGAACTGCCCGACCAGCCATCCCCGCGCCCGGCGATGCAGCGTGGCCGAGATATAGTGCCGGACCGCCACGCCGGTGGACCGGCCCAGGAAGATGGCCAGATAGGCGGCGGCGGCCAGCAGCACGGTGCGCCCCGGATCGGCCCCGGCCTCGGGGGAATGGAAATTCACCAGGGACGCCAGGAAGTCGGCGCTGGCGATGGCGACCCAGACGCTTGCCTTGCTGAGCAGCGTGGTCATCGCAAGGACGACCACGGTCAGCAGCCATGCCTCCCGCCAGCGTTCCGATGTCCAGTACGCGAACAGAAGTCCCCAGAAACCACTCAGACGTTTCACACGCGCTGCCTCTTGGGTGCCGAGACACGGTCATCCTGTCCCCTGGCGACGCGCGGTCGCCATGGGCCGGTTTCGGCACATTTTCGTAATTTTTCCGGCCGCTCCGCCCGACACTTCCGCCTTGCGGCCTGTCTGTCCGAAAAGCATAACAAACATGCATATAGGCGGTAAACCGCCGATATGCCTTCGATGGTTGTATTATTGGCTAGGTGATCATCCGACGGTGATTCGCCGCCCCCCACCCGGCGGGCGACCTGGCCATGCCCTCGATCCGGCAGGCCACCTGCCGAGCGGGGCCGAGCCCCCGCGCCGCGGCCAGGCATTTGCGGCAAGCGTCTCATAGCGAACTGGAATATCTGAAAAAGCTCGGGTTTCCCCGGCCGCGCCCCTGTCGCCGGATCGCGGCGCGTTGGGCGAAGGCACGAGCGGGGCCAGGCCCCGCCATGGCCGTTTCGCGGCCGCGCGCCGCCTGGCCTCCGGGGCGCCGGGGCTGTTGCGCTTGTGCCCCAGTCGGGCCGGAAACCGCGCCATCACGGCATTTTAATCTTCCAGGCCGCCGCCGCCGACGGCCGCGGAGGGGTCGCGCCGCACCTGCCGGTCGCGGATGCGATCTGATAGAGAGGGCGGGCGACGGGATGCCAGGGGGACATGCGGCGGATGAAAAAGCGGACGATTCAAGAGGTCAGCCTTGTCACGCTTCTTCTGCTGACGACCGTCGCGCTGGTCTGGGTGGTGCTGCCCTTCTATGGCGGCGTGCTGTGGGCGATCATCCTGGCGATCCTGTTCAGCCCGCTGCACGACCGGCTGGAGCATCTGCTGGGCGGACGGCGCAACCTGGCCTCGCTGCTCAGCGTCTTGGCCTGCATCTTCATCGTCGTCCTCCCCGCCACGCTGATCCTGGGGGCGCTGGCCCGGCAGGCGACGGGCGTCTACCAGAGCATCAGCTCGCAGGAACTGGACCTGGCGGCGATGATGGACCAGTTCCGCGGCGCCATGCCCGCCTTCGTGCTGGACGCGCTGTCGGCGATGAACCTGGGCAGCTTCGAGGAGATCCAGTCCCGGCTGGTGTCCTTCGTCGGCCAGGCGGCGCAGTTCATCGCGTCGCGGGCGATGGTGATCGGGCAGGGGGCGGCGCAGTTCTCGATCGGCCTCGGCGTGATGCTCTACGTGCTGTTCTTCCTGTTTCGCGACGGCCGGGAACTTGCGCAGTCGATCGGCACCGCCAGCCCGCTGAGCGCGCCGCATACCCGGCACATCATGCAGAAATTCGTCGACGAGGTGAAGGCGACCGTTACCGGCAACGTGATCATCGCGACCATCCAGGGCACCATCGGCGGCGTGACCTTCTGGCTGGTCGGGATCGAGGCCGCGCTGCTGTGCGGCGTGATCATGGGCGTGCTGTCGCTGCTGCCGGCGGTGGGCGCGTTCCTGGTCTGGCTGCCCTTCGCGGTCTTCTACCTGGTCACCGGGGAATACCTGAAGGGCCTGGTCATCATGGGGGTCGGGGTGTTCATCATCAGCACCATCGACAACCTGCTGCGCCCGCCGCTGGTCGGCAGGCGCAGCCGGTTGCCGGATTACGTCGTCCTGGTCTCGACCCTTGGCGGGATTTCGCAGATGGGGATGAACGGCTTCGTCGTCGGCCCCCTTGTCGCGGCGCTGTTCATCGCGGTCTGGAGCCTGTTTCGCGACGAACAATCCTAGGGTTCTGCCTGCGGGGGACGGCCCCGCCGCCCGGTCGCGGCCCCCCAGTCACGGCATTGTGCAACGCTTCGTTTCTTCCGATGCGGGCTTTGCGTGTAAGCTTCGGGATGCGCGAATGGCAAAGGAGAGCGGAGATGCAGTCCCCTTTCTACAACCGTCGTCTCTTCCTCGCGGCGGCCGGCGTCACCGGCGCGGCGACCTTGTTGCAGGGGCCGCTGGGGGCCCTGTCGCCGGCGCTTGCACAGGGTCTTGCGCCGACCCCGTCGATGCGCGGCGGAAGCAACAACTACATGCCCCGTGCGCCGCTGGTCGAGCGTCTGGG
The DNA here is from genome assembly GCF_003709565.1 of Paracoccus sigandri. Classification (GTDB taxonomy): domain Bacteria; phylum Pseudomonadota; class Alphaproteobacteria; order Rhodobacterales; family Rhodobacteraceae; genus Paracoccus; species Paracoccus siganidrum. The sequence continues at coordinate 78,766 of NZ_QNRC01000011.1, forward strand.
ATCGGGCTTCTGGGTGACGGGCAGGGTGCGCCGGGCGGGCGACGGGGCGCCGTTGCAGGGCGTCCGCATCCAGATCTGGGCCGCGACCACCCTCGGGGGCGAGCGCGAGCCACGCAACCACGGCAGCGTGCTGACCGGTGCCGATGGCAGCTTCCGGCTGGAGATGGAGCAGATCGTGCCGAATTTCGGCCAGCCCCATGCGCATCTGGCCTATGACGACGGGACCTATCAGACGGTGTTCCTCCGGCCGGTGATGCCAAGCGCGCAGGACCGCTCGGTCAGCGCCGATTTCGTGCTTGCACCGGCCTGAGCGGGGCGTTCGGCAGGGCATGGCCTCCCCGGTGCCGCGCCTCCCGGCCCTTCTGATCCGCGGCGGGCTGCTGGCCGCCATGGCCGCGCCGGTTCTGATCGCCGCGACCAGCCCCTATCTTGCCTATCGCAGCCTTGCCTATGTCATCGGCGGCTTCGCGGGCATCCTCTGCCTGTCGCTGCTGCTGATCCAGCCGCTGCTGGCGGCGGGATACCTGCCCGGACTGGTCTGCGCCCGGTCGCGCCGGTGGCATCGCCGGATCGGCACGGCGATCCTCGCCTGCGTCGCGGTCCATGTGGGCGGCCTCTATCTGACCAGCCCGCCGGATACGCTGGATGCGCTGCTGCTGGTCTCGCCCACGCCGTTCTCGGTCTATGGCGTGCTGGCGATGTGGGGCATCGCGGCGACCGCCCTGCTGGTGGCGCTGCGCCGCCGGCTGGGGCTGCGCTATTCGACCTGGTTCCTTGTCCACAACCTGCTGGCGCTTGTCGTCGTGATCGCCACGGTGATCCACGCCCTGCAGATCGAGGGCGCGATGGAGATCCGGTCGAAATGGGCGATCTGCCTGGCCGTCCTGGCGGCGACGGCGGTGGTGCTGCTGGACCTGCGGGTGATCCGGCCCCTGCTGCGGCGGCGCGGGACGGCCGCAGGGCCGGGCCCGGATTGAGACCGGCCCCGGCCGCCCGCCTTTGTGCGGTCAGCCGGGTGCGTAGCCGAAGCCGACGGGCGGGTCGGCGGCGGTCTCGACCCAGACGCTTTTCGTCTGGGTATAGGCCAGCAGCGCCTCCTGCCCCGAAGAGCGGCCATAGCCCGAGCGCCCGAACCCCCCGAAGGGCGAGCAGACATTGATCGTCTTGTAGCCGTTCACCCAGAAGGTGCCGGCGCGGACCGCCGCCGCCATGCGATGCGCCCGGCCGACATCGGCGGTCCAGACCGCCCCGGCCAGGCCATAGGGATTGTCATTGGCCAGCGCCACGGCCTCTTCCTCGGTCTCGAAGCTCAGGACCGAGACGACGGGGCCGAAGATTTCCTCTTGCGCGACGCTCATCCGCGGGGTCACGTCGTCGAGGATCGTCGGGGCGAAGTAGAAGCCGCCGGTAGCCTCCAGCGCGGCGGGTCGGTCGCCGCCGGCGGCGATGCGGGCGCCTTCGGCCAGGCCGGCGCCGACCATCTGGCGGATCTTCTGCCATTGCCGGTGGTTGTTGATCGGCCCGACATGGGTGGCCTCGTCGAAGGGATGGCCCAGGGCGATGCGCCCGGCCGCCTCGGCATAGGCGGCGACGAAACGTTCCTTGATGCTGCGATGCACCAGCAGGCGCGATCCCGCGACGCAGCTCTGGCCGGCCCCGGCGAAGATCGCCGCCTGCGCGCCGATGATCGCGCGCGGCAGGTCGGCGTCGGGAAAGACGATATTGGCCGACTTGCCGCCCAGTTCCAGCACGCAGGGCACGGTGTTCCTTGCCGCCGCCGCCGCGATGGCCGAACCCGCCTGCGCCGAGCCGACGAAGACCACCAGCCCCGTCGTCGGATGGGTGACGCCGGCCTGTCCCGCCGTCGGCCCGGCCCCGGCGATCACGTTGACCAGCCCGCGCGGCGCGCCGCCCATCTCACACATCCGGCCCAGGATCAGCGTGGACAGCGGCGTCAGTTCCGAGGGCTTGATGACCACGCCATTGCCCGCGCAGATGGCCGGCGCGATCTGCCAGCCGCCGGTGAACAGCGGCGCGTTCCAGGGGGTGATCTGCATGACCACGCCGATCGGCTCGTGCCGGGTATAGTTCAGGTGGCTGGACGGCACCGCGATCACGTCGCCATGAAGCTTGTCGCACCAGCCGGCGTAATATTCGAACATCTCGGCCACGCGCAGCGCCTCGCCGCGGATGTCGCGGATCGGGCGCCCGGCCGAGCGGCTTTCGATCTCGGCGATCAGCGGGGCATGGGCGCGGATCCGGCCGGCGATGGCCCACATGATCCGGCCGCGCGCGGCGGCGGGCATCGCCATCCATTCGCGTTGCGCCCGCGCCGCCGCACCCATGGCGGCGTCGATCTCGGCCGGGCCGGCATCTGCGTAGCGCGCGAAGACCTGGCCCGAGGCCGGGTCGGTCAGGTCCAGCTGCGCGCCCGAGCCCGGCAGGATCTCTCCGCCGATCAGGCTGCCGATGTCGGCGCCGGGAAAGATCTCGCGATACAGCGCCAGGATCCGGTCGGCCTGTTCGGCGGCGTCGATTGTCGTCACGTTCATGTCCCTTGCCTCATTTCGCCCGGAAATCGCCCATGCGGGTAAAATCGTCGCCGCCCCGATAGGGCGCATCGGCCCAGAGCTGCGCGGCCTTTTCGGTCAGCGGCAGCCGGGCGTCGCATTCTTCGGCCAGTTGCCGCGCCAGCCGCACGTCCTTCTGCATCAGCGCCATGGTGAAGCCGCTGTCGAAGGCGCCGTTCATCACCCAGCTGGGGAAATGCACCTCGCTGAGCATGGACCTGCCCGAGGCCGCGTTCAGCACCTCCAGCACCGATTGCGCGGGAATGCCCGCCGCCTCGGCCAGGCGCAGGCCCTCGGCCGTGGTCAGCATATGGGCGGCGCAGAGCAGGTTGTTGACCAGCTTGGCCACATTGCCGGCGCCGCTGTCGCCGACATGGATCGCCCTGCCCGACAGCGCCTCGATGACCGGGCGGGCGTCGGCCAGATCGGCGGCGGAACCGCCGATCATCATGGTCAGCGCCCCCTTGGCCGCCCCCGCCGGCCCGCCCGAGACCGGCGCGTCCAGAAAGCCGTGCCCCATTGCCGCCAGCCGTGCCGCCAGCGCCCGCGACACCGCCGGCTCCGAGGTCGAGGTGTCGATGACCACGATCCGCGAGCGGCCCTCCAGAACCCCGGCGACCCGGTCGATGACGCCCTCGACATCGCGCGCCGTCGGCAGCGAGAAGACGACGCGATCGGCCGCGAAGACCTGGGCCAGATCGTCCACCGGCTCGACGCCCTCGGCGCGGGCCTGCGCGGAGCGTTCGGGGGACAGGTCGAATCCCAGGCTGCGGAAACCGGCCCGGACGGCAGAGGCCGCCATGCCAAGGCCCATCGCGCCCAGGCCCACGATGCCGACGGTGGATGTTTCTGTCATGTGATCCTCTCCTGTTGATGCCCGACAATTCCCGCAACCGGCAGGTCGGCGCTAGCGGTCGGATCACGAACGAGGTGTTGCACCCTGCGCAACATCGGCAAAGCTGGCCATGCTGCGTTCCAGGTGACCGGCCAGTTGCGCCACCGAGGCCGGCAGCCGCCGCCGCGCCCGCACCATCAGATGCGCCGTCGCCCCCAGCAGCGCCAGGTCGGCCAGTTCGCGCACCACCGCCGCGCCCTCGGCCAGGTCCATGGCGACCGAGGCGCGGGGCAGGAAGGCAAGCCCCAGCCCGGCGGTCACGAAGCGGCGCAGCGCGTCTATCGAGGTGGTCATCAGCTGCGGCGCCAGCGCCAGCCCGCTGTCCGAGGCGACCCGCGCCAGAAGATCGGTGGTGCCATGCCCGCGCGGCAGCAGCGCCAGGGGATGGGCCAGGCAATCAGCCAGCCGGACCTGCCGCAGATCGGCCAGCGGATGGCCGGGCGGCATCACCACGCAGAGCGGATGGACCGCCGAAACGATGCTGCGCACCGATCCCGTCACCGGTGGGTTGTAGGCGATGCCGATGTCGCTTTCGCCATTGGCCAGCGCCGCGACGACCGTGTCGGTCGAGCCGATCAGCAGCTCGTAGCGCACATGCGGGCTGTCCGCGATGAACCCGGCCAGGCCGTTGCGGATGAAATCCGCCAGGAATCCCTCGCCGCAATGGATGCGGATGTTGCGCTGCTGGATGCCGCGCAGGTCGGCCAGCTGTTCCTGCAGAAAGCCCGCCTCCTCGACGACATGGCGGGCATGTTCCAGCACCAGGTTGCCGGCATCGGTCAGGCGCACGCCCTTCGAGCTGCGCTCGAACAGGGTCACGCCCAGCTGCGCCTCCAGATCGGCGATCTGCCGCGACACGACCGAGGGTGCCAGTCCAAGCTGGTCGCTGGCCGCGCGGATCGAGCCGTAGCGATGCACGGCCAGATAGATGCGGATGTCACGGCGGTCGAGGGTCGTCATCGCCTCACGATGAGGACCGCCGCCGACGTGTGTCAAGGCGCCCGCAGCTCGGCCAGGGCCAGATCCAGCCAGAAGCCGACGGCCAGCGGGATCAGCGCATCGTTGAAGTCGAAGCGCGGCGAATGCAGGCCCGGATTGTCGCCGGTTTCGCGGCCCGCGCCCATCCAGAAATAGCAGCCGGGCACCTCGTTCAGCATGAAGGCGAAATCCTCGGCCGCCATGCTGGGCGGGGCATCGACGACCGAAAACCCGCCCGCCGCCGCCACCCTGCGCACCAGGGCGGCGTTCTCGGGCGTGTTCAGGGTCGAGGGATAGCGCCGTTCATAGACGATCTCGGCCGTGCAGCCGAAACCGTCGGCGACCGATGCGGCCAGCTTGCGCAGCCGCGTCTCGATCAGATCGCCGATGGCCGGATCGAACCAGCGGGTCGTGCCGCGGATGACGGCCGTCTCGGGCAGGACGTTCCAGGCGTCGCCGCCATGGATCTGGGTCACCGAGACGACGGCGCTTGCCAGCGGGCTGACATTGCGCGAGGTGATCGATTGCAGCGCCGATACCAGTTGCGAGACGGCAAGCAGCGTGTCCGCCCCCTCATGCGGCATGGCGCCATGCGCGCCCTGGCCGATGACCCGGATCTCGAAGGTGCCGAAGGCCGCCATCATCTCTCGGTCGCGCGCGACCAGCGTGCCGGGCGGCAGGCCCGGCCAGTTGTGCAGCGCATAGACCGCATCGACCGGGCAGTCGGCAAACAGGCCATCCTCGACCATCGCCCGCCCGCCGCCCTCGTTTTCCTCGGCGGGCTGGAAGATGAAGCGCACGGTGCCGTCGAAGGGGGTGTCGGCCAGCAGCCGGGCCGCGGCCAGCGCCACGGCGGTATGGCCGTCGTGGCCGCAGGCATGGGCCTTGCCGGGATTGCCCGAGGCCCATTCGGCGCCGCTGGCCTCGGTGATCGGCAGGGCGTCGATATCGGCGCGGATGCCGATGGCGCGATTGCCGCTGCCTTTCGTCAGGCTGCCGACCACCCCGGTCCGGCCGAGGCCGCGCCGGACCTCATAGCCGAATTCCGCCAGCCTTGCGGCGATGAAATCGGCGGTCTGGTGTTCCTGGAAGCCCAGTTCGGGATTGCGGTGCAGCTGCCTGCGCCATTCGACCGCCTGGGCGATCAGCGGTGCCGGAAGGTCGCGCATCAGAAGAACCTCAGCGCCAGGTCGGCGATCACGACCGAGCCCAGATAGGTGCCCAGCATGACGCAGATGGCGACGATGACGATCTTCCAGCCCGATTTCCGCGCGATGGCGAACTCCTTGGCCGACAGCGCCAGGCCGCCATAGGCCAGCGCGGGGGTGGCCAGCGACAGGAAGTTGATCTTGTCGGCCTGTTCCACCACCCATTCCGAGCCCGGAACGCCGGGGATCGTCGCGATGATGGCGATCAGCGACACCCAGGCCACCGCCGGCAGGTAGAAGGGCACGAAGCGGGCCAGCATCAGCCCGATGACCGAGCAGACATAGAGGATGGCCATCCCCGGCAGCGCCTCGAAGGCGCCGATGCCGGTCGAGACATAGTTCGAAATCGTCCCGATCACGCAGGCGATCAGCAGCAGGATCGCGGTTTCGCCGACGCGGATCCGGCGCTCGTCCAGTTCCTCGTTGCCCAGGGGCAGGTTTTCAGCGGTCTTGCTCATGGTCTTACCCCAGTTTGTACAGCTCGGGCCGGGCCTTGCGGAACAGCCATTCGGTCAGCGGCAGGGCGACGAACATGCCGACGTAGAGCCCGGTCGCATAGGTCAGCACGTTCGAGGCGCCGGCAAGGCCCAGGATCAGGTCCTTCTGCTCGGGGATCAGCGTGACCAGCGCGCCGGTGCAGGCCGCCAGCATCGAGCCCGAGCCGACGCCGCAGGACATGGCCAGGGCGCGGATGTCGAAGACGCCGAGCGCATGGATCAGCGGCGGCATCAGCGCGAAGACGAAGGTGCCGATCAGCGTGCCGGTGGCATAGACGCCCATGACGCCGGCGCCCTCGGGGCTGTCGAGGCCGTATTTCTCGGCGATCAGCGCCAGGTTCGGCTCTCGGTCGATGGAATAGACCGCGCCGACGGTCTCGCGCCCCATGCCCAGCAGGAAGACGGCGATCGGGAAGGCGACGACGATGGTGCCCAGGTTGCCGATCTCTTGCAGGATCAGGGCGGGGCCGGCGTCGATGATGGGCTGGATCTGCGGCCCGACCGTGGTGCCGAACTTGGCGACGAAGGGGGTGATCGCGATGGTGATCATGCCGCCCGCGAATTTCTGCACGCCGGGGGTCAGGAACCGGCCCGTCGCGCGGGTGATGTTGGGGTTCAGCGCGATCCCCATGGCAAAGGCATAGAGCATCGGCAGCAGGATGATCGCGGCGATGCCGATGGGCAGCCGCAGGACGCCGATCATCTCGGCGATGCAGACGATCATCAGCACGATCGCGTGCAGCGCCAGGGTTCCCGAGCCGAAGGCAGGAGTATCCCGCATGAATGTTCCTCTCTGTTGCGTCGGTTTTTCGACGGACTATGAGATTTCCGCGAAAGATCGACCAGCCATGCAACTGGAACATCGTGTTGCCCGGATGGCAACGGCGGGCCGAGGCGCGGCCCGCCTTGTATCCGCCCCGCAAGGCTTGCGCCAGCCCCGATCCGGGGTCAGCGGGCGGCAAGCCAGGCGCTGAAGCGCTCCGTCAGCTCGGCCTCGCGGTCGACCCAGAAATCATAGGACGAGGCAAGGGCGTTTCGCATGTTTTCGGGGCTGGTCGGCATATGCGGGCCCATCTCGGTCCTGCCGTCCTGATAGAGCCCGACCAGCCCGGCCGAGGATCGCCGGGCGGGGCCATAGCTGATCCATTTCGCCTGGTCCGCCAGCCGCTGGGTGTCGGTGGCGAACTTGATGAATTCCAGCGCGGCCTCCTGGTTCGGCGCGCCCCTGGGAATGGCGAAGAGGTTGTATTCGTAGACCTGCCCGTCCCAGACCATCTCGAAGGGCTTGCCCTCGGACACGGCGGCGGTGAAGATCCGGCCGTTATAGGCGGTGGTCATCGCCACCTCGCCATCGGCCAGAAGCTGCGGCGGCTGGGCGCCGGTCTCCCACCAGACGACATGCCGCTTTATGCTGTCCAGCTTGGCGAAGGCCCGGTCGATGCCCTCGTCGGTCGACAGCAGCGCATAGACCTCGTCCGCCGGCACGCCATCGGCCATCAGCGCCATTTCCAGCAGCGCCTTGGGGGCCTTCTTCAAGCCGCGCTTGCCGGGAAATGTCTCGATGTCGAAGAAATCCGCCATGCTCTGCGGCGCCTCGTCCGGGAAGCGGGTCGAATCATAGGCGAAGATCGTCGAGAAGACGATCGAGCCCACCGCGCAGTCGTTCAGCCCCTGCGGCAGGAAATCCTCGGTCGCGGGCGTGCCGTCCGGGGCGGGCGGCAGGATTGCCGGGTCGATTTCTTCCAGCATGCCCTCGTCGCACAGGCGGATCGCGTCGGCATATTCGATATCGACCACATCGGTGGTGACATTGCCCGCCTCGACCTGCGCCTTGATCGGGATCGCCGGATTGTCGCTGTCCACATTGATGACGGAGATGCCGGTCTGGGCGGTGAAGGGCTTGTGATAGGCCTCGATCTGGCTCTGGCTGTAGGTGCCGCCCCAGGACATGACGGTGATCTGCTGGGCCGCGCCGGCGCCGGCCAGCAGCGTCAGGGCCGTGGCGAGGCTGAGAAGTTTCTTCATGGTTCCGTTTCCCGTGTTGGAGGTTCTGGCTTGTCATCGGCCGCAGGAATTGCGGCAGGCGGCCCTTCTGCGGGGCCGTTTGGTCACGGCGCGCGCTGGCGCCGGCCGGGATATCGGCCGGCGCGGGTCGCCTTGGCGGTCATGCGGGCCGGGTCGGCGCGGCCTGCGGGCCATCGCCGGGGACATCCCGCGACTGCTGTCCTGTGGTCTTGCCCGGATCGATCCCGGCTGCCCCGAGACTCCCCCGGAAGCGCCGCCCTGTCAAAAGATGGTTTCTCAAGCGAACGTGAGAGAAACTCATGTGAGAATGGCGCCCCCTGCCGCCCCTAAGGATGGCTGGGGCGCGAAGGCGCGGCGGAACCTTCCGCGCCCTCGGCAAGGGGATGCAGATTTTCTCAACCGTCTGACGGGTTCAGAGCCCGCCAGCCTCCAGCAGTTGTTCCGCCATCCGCAGGCTGGCCTCGACGCGGGCGGGCACGGGATAGTTGCGATTGGCCAGCACGACGATGCCGAAATCCCGGTCCGGTATCAGCGCCGCATAGCCGCCGAAGCCGTTGGTCGAGCCGGTCTTGCCCAGCAGGACGCCCTCGCCCGCGGTGGTGGGGGTGTCCAGCCGCCGGGCCGGCTGGCTCTCCATCACCATCGCGGCGCCATTGCCCGCCAGCACCGTCTGGCGGTCGGCGGGCCAGTCGTAGCGCTCCCAGATCATGGCCTGGTCGAAATGCGCGGTGCGGGTGCGCCCGGCATGGGTGATCGCGATCGCATGGCGCAGGTCGTCGGGCAGGTCGGCATGGCCAAGCGCCGCGTCCAGAAACAGCAGCATGTCCGCGGCGCTGGACTTGATGCCATAGGCCTCGGCATCCAGCATCCCCGGATTGACGCGGATCGGCCGGTCGCCGTCGCGGGAATAGCCATAGGCATAGCGCGGCCGGGCCTCGGGCGGGACATCGACATGGGTGTCGCGAAGCCCCAGCGGTGCAAGCAGATGCTGCCGCAGCGCCTCGGCATAGCCCTGCCCGAAGGCCCGGCCCGAGATGCGGCCCAGCAAGCCGACGCTGATATTGGAATAGGACCGCTCGTGGCCCGGCTCGGTCGCGGGCTGCCAGCCGGCCAGCCATTCGGTCAGCTCCGCATCGGTCGAGAGGCCGTCGGGGACCTGCAGCGGCAGGCCGCCGGTCTGGTGCGTCGCAAGATCCATCAGCCCCAGCGCGCCGAAGGCGCTGCCCTCGAGGGCGGGCAGATGCGCCGACACCCTGTCCTCCAGCGACAGCAGCCCGCGCTCTTGCGCCAGGGCGGCCAGCGTGGCGTTGAAGGTCTTGCTGATCGAGCCCAGTTCGAACAGCGTCCCGGCCTCGACCGGCGCGCCGGTTTCGCGATTGGCCAGCCCGGCGGTATGGACGAAATGCCGGCCGTTCATCGTCACCCCGATCGCCATGCCGGGGATGGCATGTTCGGCCATCACCGGCCCGAAGACCTGGTCGGCGATGGCGTGGAATTCGTCCTCGGTCATCGCCATGGCCTGAAGCGGCGCGAAAAGACTTGCCGCGATCAAGCCGAGGCTTGCGCATCCATGATTCATCTTCATGCTTTCCTTGGTGGTTCTGGGACAGGCCGGAAGAAATCCCGGCGATTCATGGATAGACGCAAGCGTGGCAAAGGCTCAAACGATGTTACTTCACCTTTGCCATTACGAAATCTAATATCGTTCCATGGACCGTCCGCAGCTTCCCCTGAATGCCCTGCGCGCCTTCGAGGCCGCCGCGCGCCACCTGAACCTGACCCGCGCCGCGGTCGAGCTGTGCGTGACCCAGGCGGCGCTGAGCCATCAGATCCGGCGGCTGGAGGAACGGCTTGGCGTGGCGCTGTTTCGCCGCGTGCCGCGCGGGCTGGTGCTGACCGACGAGGGAGCCGCGCTGGTGCCGGTGCTGACCCGCGCCTTCGACGGCATGTCCGACATGCTGGACCGCTTCAGCCGCGGGCAATATCGCGAAACGGTCAACCTGGGCGTTGTCGGCAGCTTCGCGACGGAATGGCTGATGCCGCGGCTGGAGGATTTCCACGGTCGCCACCCCTCGGTCGACCTGCGGATCCGCGCCAACAACAACCGCGTCGACCTGGCGGGCGAGGGGCTGGACCTGGCGATCCGCTTCGGCGACGGCAGCTGGCACGGCATCGCCGCGACGCCGCTGATGCCGGCGCCGATGACGGTGATGGCCGCGCCGGACTGGGCGGGGCGGCTGCGCGCGCCCGAGGATCTTGCCCATGCGCCGCTGCTGCGCTCCTATCGGGCCGGGGAATGGAAGCAATGGTTCGAGGCGCAGGGCATGATCTGCCCGCCGCTGCGCGGCCCGGTCTTCGACAATTCGCTGGCCATCGCGGAAATGGCGGCGCGCGGGCAGGGCGCCGGCCTGCTGCCGCTGCCGCTGTTCGGGCACTGGATCGCCTCGGGGCGGCTGATCCAGCCCTTCGCCGCGCGGCTCGAGGCGGGATCCTATTGGCTGACCCGGCTGCATTCCACGCCCGAGACGCCGGGCCAGCACGCCCTGCGCCTCTGGCTGGCCGGACAGGCGCGGGAACAGGCGTCACATTACCTTCAGCCGCCTGCAACATGACCGTCAGGGACGGGCGCTAACAGACCCGCATCACTCATCCCCGAAGAGGAGCATTCGATGCGCCGTTCCCCTTGTCCCGTCGCGCTGTCCGTGCTGGCCGCGATCGTCGCCGCCCCCGCCGCCGCCGAGGAGCTGTTCCCCGCCACGCTGGCCGGGCACGCCTTCCTGCCCGCCTTCACGCTGGTCGCGCCGCCGGCCGATGCGCCGCGCGACCTGTGGATCTCGGGCAAGTTCACCGGCGAGGGCCGCAACGACCAGCCGATGAGCGTCATGGGCAATGTGGGCGCGGCCTATGGCGGGCATGACACCGGCATCTCGCTGCCCTTCATCGGCCAGCCGGTGCAGGGGATGTCGGGCTTCGCGATGAACCGCGCCGAGGACGGCAGCTGGTTCACGCTGACCGACAACGGCTTCGGCAGCAAGCTGAACAGCCCCGACGCGATGCTGTTCTTCCACCGCATGGCGCCGGATTTCGACAGCGGCCGGGTCGAGCGGCTGGAGACCGTCTTCCTGCGCGACCCCGACCGCAAGGTGCCGTTCCGCATCGCCAACGAGGGGACCGAGAGCCGCTATCTGACCGGCGCCGATTTCGACCCCGAAAGCATCCAGTATCTGGATGGCGAAATCTGGATCGGCGACGAATTCGGCCCCTGGATCCTGCGCGCCGCCGCCGATGGCCGGGTGATCTCGGTCCATCCGACGCTGCTGGATGGCGCGTTGCTGACCGGGCCCGACACGCCGGGCACCGTGGTTCCTGCCGTGCCCGGCACGGATTTCCGCGTCCAGCGATCGGGCGGCTATGAAGGGATGGGCCTGCAGCCCGGCACCGGCCTGCTGTGGGCGATGCTGGAAAAGCCGCTGCTGGTCGAGGGCGGCGAGACCGAGGGCGATTTCCTGCGCGTGATGACCTTCGACACCGCCACCGCCGACTGGACCGGCGACAGCTATCGCTTCCGGCTGTCCGAGGGCGCGGCGGCGATCGGCGATTTCAACTTCATCGACGACAGCCGCGCGCTGGTGATCGAGCGCGACAATGGCGAGGGCGATGCGGCGCTGGCCTGCGCGGCGGATGCGGCCGACCCGTCGGACTGCTTTCCCAATCCGGCCCGCGTGAAGAACGTCGTGCTGATCGACACGGCCAGCGTGGACGAGGAGGGCTATCTGCGCCGGATCGGCCATGTCGACCTTCTGGACATCGCCGATCCCGACGGCAAGGCGTTGGAGGGGATGCGCCCGGCGGAAGGCAATTTCAGCTTCCCCTTCTTCACCATCGAGGACGTCGCCCGCGTGGACGACACCCATATCATGGTCGCCAACGACAACAACCTGCCCTTCTCGGGCGGCCGCGAGATCGGCGCGGCGGCGCATAACGAGTTCATCCTGCTGTCCGTGCCGGAATTGCTGGAGGCGCGCTAGGCGGCGCGGTCGAAAGGCGCGGGCCGGGTCCCGCGCCTTTCAGGCAAGGCCGTATTGCCGCGCCTTCATCTTCAGGAAGCCCAGCCCGTCGGTCAGCACCTCCTCGCGCGAGGGGGCGACGTCGCGCCAGACCGACAGGGCCTCGGCGATCTGCGGCGGGACGGTGATGAAGCTCTCCATCGCGGTATGCACGCCAAAGCTGCTGACACCCATGTCACGGTCCTTTCCGGTTCAAGCAAGAGGGATGCCGCGCTAGCGCCGCATCCGCAGGATCAGGTTGCCCCACAGGGCACGCGCGACCATCCGCAGCATTTCAGGGATATCCGCGTCGCCTGTTTCGACCGGGATCCCTTCGCCTCCTGCCTGCCGATGCGGACCATCATGCTGCGCCAGAATGTTGAGGAACTGATCGGCCGCTGCTTCGAATGGTTCGTCGCCGGCGAGGACCGGAAGGGAGAGGTCGTGCTGGTCCCGCCGCGGCTTCCGGTCAATGCGCCCGTGCCGTGACGCTGCCGGGTCAAGCCGCTGGCGCGCCGCCTGTTTCCGGCCCGAGGGATTTCACACGGTTGCCTCATGAATGCCGGCGGAAGATCGGCAGGAAAACCCCTCGATAAAGCAATCGCGGCGGCTGTGAATATCGCAGGAAGAACCCAATTTATTCCAAAAGCCGGCTGAATGAAACGAATCAATTTATTTGTCCGATATTCATGTTATGTTAATCAGCGTTAACGGTATGGAGAATCGAAATGAGAATCCTTGTTTTTGTGCTTGCCGTTCTCTGCACGCAGATGCCGCTTGCCGGTATCTCGGGTCTTGCCATGGCCGGGCCGTGCAATCCGAATGTGCAGCGATGCTGATCTGAAAACAGCTCCGGCGCGACCTGTTCCGGATGGGCGGTCGGCCGGGGGCGCTTGTCACCAGTTGTTGTCTTCCGTTTCGGGGGTTTCATGGAAAATCCGTGGCCTGCCGGGGTTCCGGGGTCCCTGTGGACCTATAACCAGCTTACCGCCGAAGAGCTGGCCCAGCTTCCCATGATGGGAATCAGTTTCGCCTCCGGCTTTTTATATGCTTTTGCTTTCGGCTGCATTTTCGTCCTGGTTTTCGCATGGCAGCGGTTTCGCCAGAAGGCCGAGGTGGTCTCGGCCTCGCGCGCGCTGACCCATCTCAGCCCCAGCGATCTGGGCGGGCGCAATGCGCTGATCCGGGCCTATCTGATTTATGCCGGCTCGATCCTCTTGCTTTATGTCTCGCTGACATTCTTCGGCCAGCTGATGCTGCAATCGATGAACATGACCCAGGTCGCGGGGATCGAGATCGACGTGAACCAGCTGGATTTCGACAGCCCGCAATGGCCGCTGCTTCTGGCCTTCGCGGTGGCGGGGATCTCGCAGATGCTGCCGCCGGTCGCGACGATCGAGGGCTGGCTGCGCGACCGCGCCTACCGCGCCGCCGGCATCCCGGTCCGGCTGGAGCTGACGATGCGCAACCTGATCGTGACGCTGGAACAGGTCTCGTCGGGGCAGACCGGGGCCGGCAGCAAGCTGCAAGAGCGTCTTCTGATCTATCGCAAGCAATGGGAGGAGGCGATCGCCGGTCATGACTGGGCGCGCGAGGCCGCCCGGCAGCGGCCGCCGCGCCATGCCGAGCTGATCTCGCTTCTGGCGCAGCTGGAGCTTCTGGTCTTCTGGGCCAGGACCGCGCGTGGCAACTGGCCGGGGCACGAAGTCTCTCAGCAGGTGCGCGCGGAAGAGGAGAATTTCGTGAAGGAGGCCGAGGCCCTGCTGAACGATTTCCGGCACCGGCTGTCCGAAAAGCCCCCGAAAGAGGACGAGCCCGACACACCCACGCGCAAGCAGCGCTTCAACGACCATGTTTCCGAAGTCATCGAGACCGCGCGGAATCTGCGCTTCGACCTTGTCGGCATTCTGGCGATTTTCCTGGAACGCGACGTGAACAGCCCGGATCTGGACGACCCGAATGAGCGGGCGAAGAACGATCCGAGCCTCTACCAGCTGCTGGAACGGACCGAGCGCCCCGATTCCGCCGGCACCGGCCCCGAGACGGGGCTGTTCTTCGCCGCCATCGCCGTCTTCGTCATCTATGCGACCGCGATCTGGCGCGACGTGCACGACCCGATCAACCTCTATATCGAACGCGACAATCTGCATGGCGTCCTGGCCAGCGCGCTGGTCGAGACCCTGACGCTTGCCGCGCTGACCTGGCTGCCGCTGCTGGCGGCGTTCTCGTTGCGGCAATATCTGTGGGACACGACGGGGGATTGGGCCAAGGCGCACAGGTCGCAGCACCCCAACAGCTATGTCTCACAGATCCTGGTCTGCATGTGCCTGGGCCTGACCGCCTCGCTGATCGGCCTGGTCGGCGTGGCCATGCTGCATGCTTTCTTCGTGGCGCAGAACGGGGTGCATTTCAGCAGCCTGCTGGTTCAGGGCAACTCGCCCTTCCTGCTGTATTATCCGACCCAGGCCATCGTGGTGTTCGCGCTGGTGCCGCTGTGCATCCTGTCGGCCGACCTGCGAGAGCGCGCCGCGATGCGGCTGTGGTATGGGGTGTTCTGCGCGCTGGCGGTGGGGTTCCTGTCCATGCGGCACACCTATTTCTTCGATCCGACCCTGACCACGCCGCAGCATTGCCCCGGCCTTGCGGTGATCGGCAACAGCGACTGCGCTGGGCGCTTCGATCTGGTTGGTCATCTGCTGCTGATGGTGCTGGCCTTCCTGGCCGCCGGCGTCTTCGGCGACCTGCCCGAGCGGACGCGCGCGATGCTGTCGAAGCTGCCGACCCACGCTGCGACGACGGCGGTGCTGCTGGCGCTGATGCCGCTGTCGGGGGCATGGGCGCAGGAGGGGGCGCAGGAGGGGGACGGAACACCCACCATCGTCACCATCGGCTTTCGCGACGACACGCCGCCCTTCTCCTTCAGGGACGACGATCCTGCCTCGCTGCGCCCCTTCAGCGGCTATCTGGCCGACCTGTGCTTCGACATCTTCGCGGGATCGACGCAATACCAGGTCAAGGTCGTTCCGGTCACGGCAAAGGACCGCTTCGAGCGGCTGCGCCTGCCGGATCAGCCGCGGGCCCAGGAAAGCGCTGCGGGGAACGGGGAGCCCGAAGGAACTGTTGCGGATACGGCGGCAGGAACCGGACAGACGGGGGAAACCCCAAGGAGGGCGGCTCAATCCGAGCCTATCGACATTCTCTGCGACGCGGTGACGATGCGTTTCTCGGATCAGGAGCGGTCCCGCAACGGGATCTATTCCCCCATCGTCTTCGCCTCGGGCGTCTCGTTCCTGGAAACCCAGACCCGGTCCATGGGCGGCGTCACCATCGGCTTCGTGCAGAACACCACGGCCCGCGAGGTCGCGCGCAAGCTGTGCGAGATCGACTATTTCAAGATCATGCTGCCATCGCAGAAGACCGCCCTGTTCGAGCGTTGCCACCTGCGCTGGCGCGAGGCGGTGGTGCGCGAGCGGTTGCTGCGGATCGGATACGAGCCGCCGGATCCGAAGGATGGCGCGGGCTCCGGGCAGGGCGACGCTTCGAATGGCAACGCGACATCTGGAACCGTGCGAGGGGCAGGTGAGAATACGGCCGGCTGGCTGATCGAGGAGGAAGATAAGATAAGCCTGAAGGATGAACTGACACTACTGATCGCGGCGGCCACGCGCCTGACCGAGGCCGTAAGCGCCGAACAGCGCGTGAAACTGTCGCAGGATCTCCAGAACCGGATGACTTGGCTGACTGACAAGGACGCTACGCAACTGGATTGCATCCTGTCGACTCCCATATCGAAAGAGTGTCACGCCGCCCTTGCAAGGTTCAAGGATCCGGTCTGCGAGTTGCGCCCGGCCGAGCAGAGAGAGACCGACCCGTTCGAGCAACGGCCATGGCCGGACTACCATTTCTGTCCCATGCCCAGCCATGACGATCTGGTCAGCTGGTTCTGCGCGACCCCGAACGACCGGCACCGCGTCTATATGGGCGACCGCGAGCTGATCCTGGCCAAGCGGGCCGCTTGGGTGAAGGCGAACGGCCCGTGCCGGGTCGCCCGGCCGGATGGGGCGGAATATCTGTCCTATGAGCCCTATGCCTTCCTGATCTCGATGCAGGATCCCCGGCTGGTCCAGTTCGTCCAGCACCGGATCCACCAGCTGTTTTCGGAGCGCGCCCGGATGACCAGCCGCTTCGCCGCAAGTTTTCCCGGCCACCAGATGTCCCCCGCGCTGGCCTATCTGTTCCTGCTGAACGGGGTCGAGAACGAACAGGACTTCACCCCCAGCCTGCCCGCCGCGGATTCCACGTCGCAGGCGGGCGGCGGCTGACCCCTCAACCCCGGCCCGGATCGCGGGCAGCGAAAGGATCGATGCGATGAAGATCCAGGTTCACGGCGAGAAACTGACCCTGCCCGCCGAGGCGGCCGAGCAGGAGGGGCCGGTCAGCATCCGGGTCCGGGAGGCCGTCCGCGTCGCCTCGACACGGGCCGAGGGCGCGCCGGTGGAGCTGGAACTGGCGGCGGGTGACCTCTTGGAGCTTGAGCTGGATACCGAGGGCGAGGAGGGCGAACGCCCGCTGCTGTGGCTGCGCGCCGACGAGGTGCAGGACCTGCTGGGCCCAAGCGCGGTCCTCGACCGTTCGCAGGCGGATGGCGATCGGCTGATCCTGTCGCAGGTGCTGCGGCTTCGTCCGCTGCCGCACCAGGTCGCGACGCGCGGGCTCAGCGACTGGCGCCTGGCCAGGCTGTCGGTGCTGCAGGTCGAGGGCGATGCCCGCAGCGCCGCACGCGCCTATGAGGACCAGCAGGGCGGCAAGGGTCTGTTCGGCTGGGCCGAGAACGGCACGCTGGCGCCGGTGGCCTTCCCCGAAAAGCCGGGGGCGGACCTGCCCTGGCTCTTGTTCATCCACGGCACGGCCTCCAGCACGCGTGGCTCTTTCGGCAAGATCGCGGAATGCCAGCCGCGCATCTGGGCGCGGCTTCACGCCATGTATCCGGGGCGGGTGATCGCCTTCGAACATCGCACGCTGACCGAGGATCCGGTGCAGAACGCGCTGGAGCTGCTGGCGGCCCTGCCCCGGGGGATCCAGCTTCACGTCGTCAGCCACAGCCGGGGCGGGCTGGTCGGCGAATTGCTGGTGCGCCCGCAGCTGGTCGCGGCGGTGGGCGACACGGTCTTCGACGCCGACGACCTGGCGCATTTCGACGGCGATCCGGGGCAAGAGGCGCTGAAGGCGCTTGGCACGGCGCTGGCGGGCAGGGGGGTCCGCGTCACCCGCTTCGTCCGCGTGGCCTGCCCGGCGCGCGGCACCAGCCTGGCGGGCGGGCGGCTGGACCGCTGGCTGAACCTGCTCTTCGACCTGATCCGGCTGGGCGGGGTCTGGCTGGGCGAGGACCATCGCCGGCAGGTCGAGCAGCTGCGCCGCTTCGCGCTGGCCGCGTCCGCCTCGGCCGAGAACCCCGAGGCGCTGCCGGGGATCGCCGCCATGTCGCCCGACCACGCGCCGCTGCTGAGGCTGCTGGACCGGCAGCAGGCGGGGGGCGGCGCCGACGGGCTGGTGGTGATCGGCGGCGACAGCGAACCGGCAGGCATCCGGCGCAAGCTGATGCTGTGGTTCGCTGACGCGTTCTTCGGCCGCGACAACGACCTGGTCGTCGATACCGCCTCGATGGATGGCGGGATGCGGCGCGCCCGGATGGCGCCGGTGCTGATCGACCGGGGCCGGCATGTCGATCACTTCAGCTATTTCGCCAACCAGACGACGGCGGAATTCATGCTGCAGGGGCTGCGCGATCCCTTGCGGCTGCCGACGGGGACCCGCACCGCGACCCAGCGGCTCTGCGAGACCGAGACGCCCGAGATCACGCGGGGCGAGGACGGCGCGGCGATCCGCGCGCCCGCCGCTCCCGCGATCCTGCGCGGCCGGGGCGCGCCGCTGGCGGTGATCCTGCCGGGCATCGCGGGCAGCCATCTTTACGCGGACGACCGGCATGTCTGGCTGAACCCGGCGGGGATCTGCACGCGCGGGGTGCGCGCGCTGGCCTATTCCCGGCCCCGGATCCGCCCGACCGTCACCATCCAGACCTATTACGCCGGGCTGCGCCGCCATCTTGAACGCACCCATACCGTCAAGGCGCTGGCCTATGACTGGCGCCTGCCGATCCAGCGGACCGGGGCGCATCTGGCCCAGATGATGCAGGGATGGATGGCCGAGGACGACCAGCGCCCGGTCCATGTCGTGGCCCATTCCATGGGCGGGCTGGTGGCGCGGATGGCCTTCGTCCATGCGCCGAAGCTGATGCAGGGCTTCCTGGCCCACCGCGATTCGCGGCTGCTGATGCTGGGCACGCCGAATGGCGGATCGCTCGCCATGGCGCTGACGCTGTTGGGGATCGGCACGACGATCAAGGCGGCGGCGGCGCTGAGCCCGCGCGAAAGCGTGGCCGACATCGCCGCGATCATGCGGGCCTGGCCGGGGGCGATCCAGCTTCTGCCGCGCGACATGCTGAACCCCGCCGCCTGGGCCAACCTTGCCGGCGCCGCCCCGCCCGACCCCCAGGCCATGGCCGAGGCGCGCCGCTTCTGGGACCTGATGAAGGGCGATGCCGGCATTCCCAGGGGGCGCTGCCTCTACCTGGCCGGCGCGGGCGAGACCTGCGACCGGATCTTCACAGTTCAGGGCCGCAAGGGGCCGGAATTGCGGCTGTCCAAGACCTCGGACGGCGACGGCACGGTGTTGTGGTCCACCGGCATCCCCGATGGCGTCCAGGCGTGGTATTCGCGGTCGGAACATGGCGACCTGGCCAAGGACCGCTACCTGCATCCGGCGATCGCCGAATTGCTGCTGACCGGCACCACCCGGCAGCTGCCGACGCGGCCGCGCCCGCGCGGCGCCGAGGATGTCGCGCCTCTGCGCCGGACGATGGCCGAGGAACCCCTGCCGATGATCCCGTCGCCGCCGCAGATGCTGGCCCTGGCCATGGGCGCGCGCTCGCCCGCCATCAGCGATGACGAGGAGCTTGCCGACACGATCCGGGTCCGCGTCGTGCATGGCGACCTGAGGCGCGCGCGCTATCCGATCCTGGTTGGGCATTACCTGGGCGATCCGATCATGGGGGCCGAGGCGGCGCTGGACCGGATGCTGGGCAATCGCCTGTCGCGCCGCAATGCGCGCGGGTTGCATCCGGGGCTGATCGGGACCTGGGACGTGCAGATCACCCCCGATTGCGAGACCGGGCAGGCAGCGCCGGTGGCGCTGAAGGGCGGCGTGACGGTCGGGCTGGGTGTCGTCTCGGACCTGACGACGGGCGGGCTGATCGAAACGCTGCGCAGCGGGCTGATGGCCTTTGCCGATACCGCCCAGCAGCTGGGCTGGGACAGGCAGCAGCCGCTGGCGATCTCGCTGGTGCTGGTGGGTTGCGGCGCCGGGGTCGTCGCGGTCTCGGACAGCGTCGCGGCGATCCTGACCGCCATCGCCCAGGCGAACCGCCTGCTGGGCGAGGATTCTCCGCGCCCCGGCCAGAGCCTGCGCTTCGGCGAGGTCGAGATCATCGAGGGGGTCGAGCAGACCGCGATCACCGCATGGCACGCCGTCCGCAACCGGACCCAGCGCCTGGCGGAACGTTTCGAGCTGGCGGGGCGGCTGGAACAGGGGCAGGGCGGCTGGCGGCGCACCGGGCCCGAGATCGATCCCGACTGGTGGATGGAGGTCACGATCACCTCGCCCGATCCGGCGGGCCATCATCCCGGTTTGCCACATCCTGCTTGGCCGCAGCGCGACGCGCCGCTGCGCTATCTGCTGGTCGACGGCCGCGCGCGGGTCGAGGCCGAGGTGGTGGCGACCAGCCGCCGCCTGGTCAGCCACTATATCGCGCAGATCCCGGCGGAAAGCGGCCTTGCGGATGTGTCCGGCCTGTCGCCGGGCCGCACCCTGTTCGAGCTGCTCTGGCCCGCCAAGCTGAAGGAACACAGCCTGGAGGACCGCAACCTGCGGCTGGTGCTGGACCGGCGCAGCGCCGCGATCCCGTGGGAGATGCTGGACGACCGCCGCCCCGGCCAGGACGCCTTCGACGAGGGCGTGCTGATGGCCACGAAGCCGCCGGCGGTCCGCTATGGCGTGCTGCGGCAGCTGATTTCCCAGCGGCAGCGCCCCGCCCGGCCGCGTCGCGGCGGCGGCCGTTTCGCGCTGGTCATCGGCGATCCGCGCGGCGGCGGCAGCCCGCTTGCGCCCCTGCCCGGCGCCGAGCGCGAGGCCGAGGCGGTGGCCGCGCTGCTGGAGGAGGCCGGATACAGCGTCATGCGGCTGATCGGCGAGGCGGCGCGGCCGCAGGATGTCGTCTCGGCGATGTATTCGCGCAGCTGGGACGTGATCCATGTCGCGGGCCATGGCGTCGCCGACTGGGCGCCCACCCCCGCCGATCCGCCGCGCACCGGCATCGTGCTGGGCGCCCCGCCCCTGGACGTGCTGGAGGCGGAACTGCTGGCGCAGCTGCCCTCGGCCCCGGACTTCGTGTTCCTGAACTGCTGCTATCTGGGCCAGATCGGCCCGCGCGACCAGCATCTCTTGCAGGATCGCCCCGGCCTTGCGGCAAGCCTTGCCGTCGAGCTGATCGAAAGCGGCTGCTCGGCCGTGGTGGCCTGCGGCTGGGCGGTGGATGACGGCGCGGCGCTGAATTTCGCCAGGACGCTTTACGCCGAACTGTGCGGCGGCACGAATTTCGGCCAGTCCGTCCGCCGCGCGCGCGAGGCGACCCATGCGGCAAGCACCGGCGCGGGCTTCATGGACAGCACCTGGGGGGCCTATCAATGCTATGGCCATCCGGGCTTTGCCCTGGCCTCTAACGGCGGCGCGCAAGGCGCGGCCGAGCCCGAGCCCGCCTCGCCCGGCGAGGCCATCGCGATCCTGCAGTCGATCCGGTCGCGGGCCGAGGCCGACCCGGATGCCGACCCTGATGCCGCCCTGGCGCGGCTTGCCGCGATCGAGGAGGACCTGCGCCTTTGCGGCTGGGACGGGCATTCCGACGTGGCCAGCGCGCTTGGCGACGCCTGGCTGGCTTGCGGGCGGCTGGACAAGGCGATCGCGGCCTACCAGCGCGCCGCGATGGCCGAGAATCTGTCGCTGCCGGTGCGGGCGCTGCAGGATTGCTTCGGCCTGCCGCTGCGGCTGCGGGGCGCGGCCACCGATGTCGCGGGGCTGAAGGACGCGGTCACGATCCTTGCCGCGCTGAACATGGCCTGCGGCGCCAGCGTCCAGCGGCTGGACCTGATCGCCGCCATCCACCAGCGGATCGCCGCGCTGTCCGCCTCGGGCGGCTGGACGCAGCCGGTGAAGGCGATGCAGGCTGCGCTGGCCGAGGCGATCCGGCTGGCCCAGGAACGCGGGCAGCAGGAACCTTTCGATCTGCAACTGCGCGCGGCGCTGGCGGGTTTCCTGCTGGACCCGAAGGGCGACCATGGCGCGACCGTGGCGGGGATCAGGCAGCGGCTGGCGCCGGCGGTGCCGCCGCTGCTGGAACTGGTCGAGGCGCTGCTGGCCGGCGATGGCGAGGGGCTGGACCGGCTGGCGCAATCCGCCGCCGTTGCCCCGCCCGACGATCTGTGGGCGCTGGCCGAGGCGGTCGATCTGGCCCGCAACTGCCTGCCCGCCCGATCGGCGCTGCAAAAGCACCTCAAGGCGCTGTCGGCGGCGATCGAGCAGCTGTCCTGACGGCGGCGGGCCGGTTCAGTCCCCCGGTTCAGTCCTGTGGCGCCAGCGGCATCCCCGAGCCGGTGACATGCAGCATCACGCTTGCGCCCTCGGGCAGGCGGGGGCCGTGCATCGCGTCGACCTGGATGTCGGTGCCGCCGCAATCGACCCAATAGGTCATGTCGTGGCCCTTGAACTCGACCCCGGTGATCCGGCCGACGGCATCGGCATCCCGCGCGGCAAGGCTGATCGTCAGGCTTTCGGGCCGCAATGAGATCCGCACCGGCCCGCTGGCCCGCTGCGCCAGCGGCACCCGGCCAAGCGGGGTCGCGCATTCCGCGCCGTCGGCGACGCCCTCCAGCAGGTTGGTCCGGCCCAGGAAACCGGCGACGAAGGCATCGGCGGGGCGGTCATAGACCTCGGCCGCGGGGCCGATCTGCAGCAGCCGCCCGTCGCGCATGACGGCGACGCGGTCGGCGAAGCTCAGCGCCTCTTCCTGGTCGTGGGTGACGAAGACCACGCCGATGCCGGTGGCCTTCAGCAGCCGCCGGATCTCTCGGCGGGCGGCGCTGCGCAGCGCGGCGTCGAGATTCGAGAAGGGCTCGTCCAGCAGGATCAGCCGCGGCTGGGCGGCGAAGCTGCGGGCCAGCGCCACGCGCTGCTGCTGGCCGCCCGACAGATGGTCGGGATAGCGGTCGCCGAAGCCCTGCAGATCGACCAGCGACAGATGGCGCGACAGACTGGCCGCATCCTTCTGCCGGGCGCCGAACAGCACGTTCTGCGCCACGGTCATGTGCGGAAACAGCGCATAGTCCTGAAACACCATGCCGATGCCGCGCTTCTCGGCCGGGATGCGGGTGGCATCGGCGCCCTCGACCAGGACGCGGCCGGAATCGGGCTCCTCGAACCCCGCGATCATCCGCAGCGTCGTGGTCTTGCCGCAGCCCGAGGGACCGATCAGCGCCAGGATCTCGGCCGGCGCCAGGTCGAAGGACAGGTCCTGGACCGCGGCCGGGCCGCCCGGCTGATAGCGGCGCGACAGGTTGCGCAGGGATAGAAGCGGGGTGGGTGTCATGCCTGCCTCGTGCTGGGCCCGGTATCGGGTCCCGTGGTGGGCCGCTCGTCGGGCGCATCCGCGCCGCGGCTTTCGTAGCGAAGGATCAGCCCGACGAACAGGCTGGAAAACAGGATGATGCTCAGCGCATAGGGGGCGGCCTCGCGCATCATGCCCTCGTTCGTGCGGGCGAAGACGTTCAGCGCCAGCGTGCCGTATCCGGTCGGCGCCAGGATGTAGGTGATCGGCAGCTCCTTCACCACCATGATGAAGACCAAGAGCCCCCCCGCCACCATCGGCCGGCGCAGCCGGGGCAGCACGACGCGGGCGAAGGCGCGGGCCGGGCTGGCGCCCAGGGCGCGGGCGGCCTCTTCCTGCCGGGTGCCGATCTGCAGCAGCGCCAGCCGGATCGGGCCAAGCGCCAGGGCCATGAAGCTCATGACATAGGCGAAGATCAGCAGGGCGAAGCTCTGATAGAGGAACGGCGCGGTCTGCAACGCGAAGAACACCATGGCCAGCGCGAAGGCCAGCGAGGGCGTCGCATAGCCCAGATAGGCCAGCCGGTCGATCAGCGCCGTCCAGCGTCGCGGCCAGCGCAGCACCAGCAACACCACCGGCAGGGCCAGCGCCACGGCCGTAAGCGCGGCGGGCGTGGCGACCATCAGCGTGCCAAGCGCGGTGCGGCCAAGCTGGGCCCAGTCCATCTGCGGCAGGCCCAGCCGCATCCAGTGGCCCAGCACCATCAGCGGCAGCCCCAGCGAGGCCAGCGCGACCAGCGCGACGAAGATCCAGGCCAGCGGGCGCCAGCGGCCAAGCGGCACCGGGCGGGCGCGGCGGGCGGCGCCGGTGCCGGTCCGCGCCAGCCGCCGGTTGCGGGTGACGGCGCGCTGCGCGATCAGCGCGCTGACCGTCAGCGCCAGCAGCATCAGCGACAGCCAGGCCGCATAGGTCCGGTCGAAGGCCCCCACATATTGCGTATAGATCGCATAGCTGAACACCTCGTAGCGCATCAGCGCGATGGCGCCGAAATCGCCGATCACATACAGGCCCACGATCAGCCAGCTTGCCACCAGAGCCGGCCACAGCTGCGGCAGCACGACATGGCGGAACACCGCCAGCCGCGACTTGCCCAGGCTGCGGGCGGTTTCCTCCAACGCGGGGTCCATGCCCATGAAGGCGGCGCGCAGGTTCAGGAACAGATAGGGGAAGGTATAGAGCGACAGCGCCAGCGTCGCCCCCCACAGCCCCTGCATCCCCGGCAGCGAGACCCCGAACCAGTGCCGCGCAAAGCCGTAATAGCCCGACAGGCCCAGCAGCGCATAGGCCATCACATAGCCGGGCACGGCCAGCGGCAGCGCCATCAGATAGGACAGCAATCCCTTGGCGCGGATGTCGCTGCGGGTCAGCAGCCAGGCCATCGGCAGCGCGATCAGCGTGTCCAGCGCCAGCACCAGCGCGACCAGCTTCAGCGTGTTCAGCAGCAGATAGAGGTTGCGCTGGCGAAAGACGATTTCCGTCAGCTGCGCGGGATCGGCGTCGAAGGCGCGCAGCAGCAGATAGGCGGCGGGCAGGCAGGTGCCGATCGCGACCACCAGCGCCGGCAGCACAAGAAGCAGAGGGGGGCGCGGCCTGCGGCCCGCCCCCGTCCGGGATCGCATGAAGGATGCGACCGATGCCGTCATGGCCGGGTCACAGCAGGCCGGCCTCGCGCAGCAGCGCCAGCGTGCCTTCCAGGTCGCCCAGCTCGTTCACGTCGACATCGGGGCTGATCTCGCTGACGGTTTCCAGCGATTCCAGCGTCGCCGCGGGGATGACGCCTTCGCGGACCGGATATTCGTTGCCCTGCAGGCTGATGAATTGCTGGGCCGCGGGCGACAGCAGGAAGTCGATGAATTTCTGCGCGTTTTCCTTGTTGTCGCTGGCCTCGATGATGCCGGCGCCGGCGACCAGGACCAGGTTGCCGATGTTGCCGGCTTCGAAATGGGTCTGCGCGACGGGGAATTCCTCGTCCTGCGCGACATAGCGGCCCAGGTAGTAGTTGTTCACCAGCCCGAAATCGACCTCGCCATTGGCGATCGCCTCGATCTGGGTGCCGTTGTTGGAATAGACCTTGGCCTCGTTGGCGACCATGCCGTCCAGCCATTCCTTGGCGGCCTCGTCGCCCTCGGCCAGGCGGAAGGCGGTCAGGAAGGCCTGGAAGGAACCGTTGGTCGGCGCGAAGGCGACGCGGCCGCGGTAATCCTCGCCGGTCAGCTCCTGGATGGTGGCGGGCAGGGCGGCTTCCTCGACGCGCTCGGTCGAATAGGTCAGGACCCGCGTCCGGCCCGAGGTCGGGACCCATTTGTTGGCCTTGTCGCGGAACACTTCCAGGACGGTTTCGTTCACCTCGGCCGGAAGCTCGGCGAATTGCGGCGACAGGGCGCCAAGCGCGCCGGCGTCCTGCGCCCAGAACACGTCGGCGGGGGTGTTGTCGCCCTCTTCCAGCAGCAGCGTCGCCATTTCGGACGTGCCGCCATAGCGGACTTCGGCGGTGATGCCGGTCTCGGCCTCGAACTGCTTGATCAGCGGCCCGATCAGCGCCTCGCCCCGGCCGGAATAGATGGTGACCGTGTCCGCGGTCGCGGCCGAGGCCATGGCGACCGCAAGCCCGAGGCCCGCCAGCAGTGACTTCTTCATCCCGTTTCCTTCCCTTTGTCCCGCGCCGGTCGCGCCGGCGCCGTTGTTTGGCCGTGTCGCCCTGCGCAACCGGCAGGGACGCTGGCGCAAGCGGGTCTGGCCGCGACTGCCGCAGGGGCCGGCCCCGGCCGGTGCGGCGCAGCCATCGCGGCGCGACAGCCCGACAGGAGGATTCAATAGTCGACAAAAGTTCTAGGTAAAACCGACCTAGGACCATTGCCCATGGGTGTAGGTCTTTGGGTCTAGGTCCTCAGCCGCGTTTCTGGTCCTGGCGCAGGACCATGGCGGCCTCGGTCCGGTTGCGCACATGCAGTTTCTGCAGGATCCGCGACATGTGATGCTTGACGGTCTTTTCCTGCATGTCCTTCTGCCGCGCGATTTCCTTGTTGGAATAGCCCGCCGCGACCAGTTCCAGCACCTCCTCCTCGCGCGGGGTCAGCTGCGCCAGCAGGCTGGCGGGCGCCGCCGCGTCGGGGGTGGGGGCGGCCGCCGCCTCGATCCGCATCTCGGTCAGGATGCGGGCGGCCAGGGTCGGGGCGACATAGCCCTCGCCGCGCGCCAGGTCGCGCACCGCCTCGATCAGGCTGCGGCTACCGACGCCCTTCAGCACATAGCCGCGCGCGCCGTGGCGCAGCGCCTCAAGGACGTCCTCGCCATCCTCGGAGGCGGTCAGGACGGCCACCGCCAGGTCGGGCTGCCGGTCGTGGATGCGCCGCAGCGCGTTCAGCCCGCCGCCCGGCATCGACAGGTCCAGAAGCACCACGTCGGGCTGCAATTCCTGCGCCAGGTCCACGGCCTCGTCCGCCGTGCCGCCTTCGCCGCAGACCTGCAGGTCGCCGGCCTCGGCCAGCGCCATGGCCAGCCCGCGCCGGAAGATGGAGTGGTCGTCCACGATCAGGACCCGTATCATGGCAGTTCCCCCTCGGGCCGCGGCGGCAGGCGCATGACCACGCGCGTGCCGCGGCCCGGCTGCGCGTGCAGCTCGAATTCCCCCTTGATCCCGGCCACGCGCTCGCGCAGCCCGGCAAGGCCCAGCCCGTCGCAATCCGCGCCGGGCCGGAAGCCGGGACCGTCGTCGCTGACCTCTATCTCCATAGCGCCATCGCGCAGGCGCACAAACAGTTTCGGCGCCGCCCCCGCGGCATGTTTCGCGTTGTTGTTCAGCGTTTCCTGGATGAAGCGATAGATGCAGCTCTTGGCGGCCAGCGGCAGCTCGGGCAGGTCGGGGGCCAGGTCCAGCGCGACCGGCGTGCCGGTGCGGCTTTCATGCATCGAGGCCAGGCGCCGGGCGATGGTCGCGACGGACCAGTCCTCCATCTCGGGCAGGGCGAGGCCGCGGCAGATATAGCGGATCTCCTGCATGGCGTCGGTGACGGCCTGGCGGACCTGTTCCTGCCGGGGCGTCTGCGGCTGGTCCAGGTGCAGCGCCGCGAAGGCCAGCAGCTGCGCCGGCCCGTCATGCAGCTCGGCCGAGATCCGGCGCAGGTTCCGTTCGTTCAGATGGGCGATGCGGTGATTGGCCTGTTCCACCCGCTGCCGCAGGGCCTGGTTCTTTTCCAGCAGGGCCGACAGCTGGGCGATCTGGTCGT
The DNA here is from genome assembly GCF_003709565.1 of Paracoccus sigandri. Lineage (GTDB taxonomy): Bacteria > Pseudomonadota > Alphaproteobacteria > Rhodobacterales > Rhodobacteraceae > Paracoccus > Paracoccus siganidrum. The sequence continues at coordinate 105,982 of NZ_QNRC01000011.1, forward strand.
CCAGCGCGTGCCGCTGGCGGCGGATCGTCCGGTTGCCGCGCGCGAAGACGACATAGAGCAGCGAGAACATGCCAAGCGCCACCCCGCCCACCACCAGCCAGCTTTCGCGCCGGGCATCGGCCAGGTCCTGCCGGAAGCCGCCGGCATCGGTATAGAATTCCGCCACCCCCACCAGATCGCCGCTCAGCGGAGAGCGGACCGGGCTGTAGACCTCCAGCAGCGGCTGCGCCGGGTCCGCGCCGCCATTGCCGTGGCTGTGGCGGTCGAAATCGGCATGGACCCGGCCCTCCAGCGCCTCGGACAGGCCGGCATTGGGGGCGAAGACCCGGCCGATCAGCGCCGGGTTGTCGCTGTAGACGATCCGGCCCTGCCGGTCCCACAGCTTGAAGGCCGAGATCTCGTTGCGCAATTCGCCCCGCTGCAGCAGCGTCTGCAGCGCCGCGCGCGTGCCGGGATCCAGCGCGCCGCCTTGGGGGATGTCCTGCAGGACCGGGGCGATGATCGCATCGACGTAAAGCGCGGTCATCGCGGCGGCATTGTTCATCACCCCGCGCTCGATCTTCGAGGCGACCCAGAAGCCGATCACCAGCATCCCGCTGACCAGGGTCACGCTGGCGGCCAGCACGAATTGCGTGGCCAGGCTCATCGGGCGGCGGGTTGCGGAGGGGCGGTCGGTCGGGACGGGCATCGGCTTCTGGGTCCATCCTGTTGCGGTTGCTTGTGCCGGGCCGGGTCATCCTACCGGCGCGGGGGCGCTGCGAAAACCGTCCTGCCGGTGAGGGGGTGCGGTCGGTCCGGCCATCGAGGCCGGGCCGACCGCCGCCGCGGCGCCGGCCTCGATGGCCGGCACCGTGGCGAGCCCTCGGTCAGCCCTGCGGCACGATCTTGTTCGCCGTGCCGCTGGCGAAGGCCTCCAGCCGCGCCTTCGCGGCCTCCTGCGTGTTCACCACCCCGGCCACCACCGCCTCGGCATAGGCGGCGTCCAGCGCGCTCATGTTCTGCATGTGGCTGATCGCCGAGCAGATCGCGAAATTCGACAGCGGCGGATTCTGTGCCGCGTTGCGGGCGATTTCCCGCGCCTTCGCTTCGGCATCCTCGACCAGATACTGGCAGAGGCCGACATCCACCGCCTCCTGGCCGCGATAGAGCCGCCCCGACAGCATCATGTCGATCATCCGCGCCTTGCCGATCAGGTCGGCCACCCGGATCGTCGCGCCGCCGCCGGTGAACAGCCCGCGCTGGCCCTCGGGCAGGCCGAAATAGGTGTCCGGCCCCGCCACCCGGATATGCGCGGCCGAAGCCAGCTCCAGCCCGCCGCCGACCACCGCGCCCTTCAGAACGGCGATGATCGGCACGCCGCCATATTCCATCTTGTTGAACGCCTCGTGCCAGCGCAGGCAGACATGCATGAAGTCCGAGGCGCTGCGGTTCTCGCGGTGATGCTCGACCAGGTCCAGCCCGGCGCTGAAGTGATCGCCATTGGCCTTCAGGATCGCCGCCCTCACGCCGGCGCGGGGCAGGGTGGAGAAGATCTCGACCAGTTCGTCGATGGTCGTCAGATCCAGCGCGTTGCGCTTCTCGGGGCGATCCAGCACCACCGTGGCGATGCCTTCCTCGTCCAGGTCAAGCTGGATATTCCTCAGTTGCAGATCGGCGATGTCGCGCATGTTCCCCTCCCGGCTGGCGTCCTGGCATCGGGCATAGCGCCGCGCGCGCGCGGGGTCGAGTCCGTGGGTATTTGGACAACGAAGAAGCAGCGGGAGCGCGCGGGGGGGGCGGGGGGCAGGATCGAGATGCCCCGACATGCCTGCGCGATGTCGCGAATGCTTGACAGGAGGCGGGCATGGCGCAACGCTGTGAGGGTCAGGGGTTGCGGGGGGCGAGAGATGTTGCGCGCGGTTGTCGTCTGCCTGTTGATGGCCATGCCCGCCGTCGCGGATGTCTTCACCTTCGAAACCCCGTCGGGCAATGTCGATTGCTCGGTCGGGATGGAGGCGGACGGGGCCGACATCATCTGCGTGATCCATGATCGCCACGGCCCGCCCGCCTTGCCCCGCCCCGCCGGTTGCAATGCGGCATGGGGGCATGTCTTCATGATGCGCGACCGGGGGCCGGTACAGATGGCGTGCCGGGATCCGGGGCCGAATGTGCAGTTTTTCGAACAGGCGCCCTATGGCGTCACCGGCGAATTCGGCGGCTTTACCTGCCATTCCTCGCAGCAGGGCCTTGAATGCCGCAATCAGGACGGGCGCGGATTCTTTCTGTCGCGCGCCGTCCAGCGGGTTTTCTGACGGCACGAGGGCGTGCGGCGAAGGCGGCCCGGAAGGGGCCGCCCTGCCCCGGCGCGCCGGTCAGTCGCGCAGCAATTCGTTGACCGAGGTCTTGGCGCGGGTCTTCGCGTCCACGCGCTTGACGATCACCGCGCAATAGAGGTTCACGCCGTTCTTCGAGGGCATCGAGCCCGCCACGACCACCGATCCCGCCGGGACCTCGCCATACATGACCTCGCCCGTCTCGCGGTCGACGATCTTGGTGGACTGGCCGATGAAGACGCCCATGCCCAGCACCGAGCCCTCGCGGACGATGCAGCCCTCGACCACCTCGGAGCGGGCGCCGATGAAGCAGTCGTCCTCGATGATGGTCGGGCCGGCCTGCAAGGGTTCCAGCACGCCGCCGATGCCGACGCCGCCCGACAGGTGGACGTTCCTGCCGATCTGCGCGCAGGAGCCGACCGTGGCCCAGGTATCGACCATCGTGCCCTCGCCCACATGGGCGCCCAGGTTGACGAAGGAGGGCATCAGCACCGCGCCCTTGCCGATGAAGGCCGAGCGGCGCACGATCGCGCCCGGCACCGCGCGGAAGCCGGCCGCCGCCCACTGGCTGGCGCCCCAGCCCTTGAACTTGGTGTCGACCTTGTCCCACCAGCTGGCGCCCTGCGGCGCGCCCGGCATTTCCTCCATGTCGTTCAGGCGGAAGGACAGCAGCACCGCCTTCTTGGCCCACTGGTTCACATGCCAGTCCTGGCCGCGCTTCTCGGCGACGCGCAGCGCGCCGGTATCCAGGCGGTTCAGCGCCTCTTCCACGGCCTCGCGTGCCTCGCCCTTCGTGGCGCTGGTGATCTCGGCGCGGTGTTCCCACGCGGCCTCGATGGCGGTCTCTAGAGCTTGGGTCATGGCGGCCTCTCCTCGATCTGTCATGCGCCTTGGGTGGAAACTGTCGGCTCTGGGCTATAAGCCTGTGGAAAAGGCCGCGCAATCCGCCCGGCCCCGAAAATGCCCGAGGCTTCGATGAGCGAACTGGAAGACCGCGCCCACCCCCTGCCGCACAGCACCGAGGACGCCGTCCGCGCCGAACACGGCCCCGATACCGAGCAGACCAGTTCCTCCTCCTACCGGCTGGCCTTCACCGACCGCGATTTCCTGCTGCGCGAGGAGCTGCGCCCGGTGCGGCTGCAGCTGGAGCTGCTGAAGCCGCAGATGCTGATGGACGAGGCCGGGATCGAATCGACCGTGGTCATGTTCGGCGGCGCCCGCATTCCCGCCCCCGCCGACGCAGGCCTGGCCCGGACGCCCGCGCTTGCGGCGCTGTCGCGCTATTACGAGGAGGCGCGGCTTTTCGCGCAGGTGATGACCCGGCGGTCGCTGGAGACGGATGGCCGCGATTTCGTGATCTGCACCGGCGGCGGTCCCGGCGTGATGGAGGCCGGCAACCTGGGGGCGCTTGAGGCGGGCGGCAAGTCCATCGGCCTGGGCATCGTGCTGCCGCACGAGCAGGCGCCGAACCGCTATGTCTCGCCCGACCTGTGCTTCAACTTCCACTATTTCGCCATCCGCAAGATGCATTTCCTGATGCGCGCGCGGGCGATCGTGATCTTTCCCGGCGGCTTCGGCACGATGGACGAGCTGTTCGAGACGCTGACCCTGATCCAGACCGGCCGCATGGCCCAGGTGCCGCTGCTGCTGTTCGGCCGCGAATTCTGGGACCGGATCATCGACTGGCGCGCATTGGCCGAGGCCGGCACGATCAGCGACGAGGACCTGGAGCTGTTCCACTATGCCGAAACCGCCGAGGAAGCGGTGGCGATCATCGATGGCTGGGGGAAGCCAGGCTGAGCGTTGGCGGTTGGTTTGGAGCCCACACCGGACGTTCATGGATCCCGACGACGTCGTCTACCTGACCTTAACGACAACGAGTTTTTGGTAGGTTTCTTCTGCTTCAGGATGCACGATTGTTTCGACTTCGAACCTGCGCTGTCTCGGATCGAAGCAGCCTTCTCCGATGTAAGCACCGCCTTGGGAGGTCGTTAGCAGGAAGAAATCCTCCTCGGAACCATCCAGGACAACAAGGCCCGTTTCCAGCTCCCCGACATATCTGTTCTTTTTGACCTTGAAGCCAAACGGCTCAACAAAATCTGCTGTAAATGTATATTCAGGGACAAGGCATACGGCGTCTATATCTCCAAAGACTTCTGTCAGCATCTTTCCATCTGCTGCACTAAGCAACTCTGGCAATCATTGCCCGTTGGACGATGGAGCATTTCGCGATTGAGGCAGCACACAGAATCAGAACTGCACAGAAAATCCTCCCTCCGAGCCTCATTCTTCTACTGCCTCTTCTGAACAGTTACTCTGGTATTTTGTCCAGTCTCCGCACAGGTTTTGGCAGATGACTAACGGCCGTGCATGCCCAGTATAGACACCTCGAGCCTGGTGTCACCTTTCTTGCTGAACGTCCGCTTCGTCCGCTTTGCGGCCGTTCGCTTCGGGGATAGGCGAGCATCAATTAGTGCTTTGACGTTCTCCTGTGCTGGTGCCAGGATCGGGGCAGGAAATTGGGCCATGGGTAGATAGCGATGTTTCCCACCAGACGGAGGTTTCAATGAAGTTTATTCTGCCCGTGCTGATTGCCTTCAGCTTTGCAGGCTCTGGCAACGCCGAGCCGAGGCTGGCGAAATCGGAAAAGGTCCTGGCCGCTCAGGACGAGGCGGGGCGAACCATGATCATCGTCGGAAATAAGGCAGATTGGCTCGCGATGATCGGTTCCTATATGTCAAGGGCCGTAAGGATACCCACGGAACTTCGAGAGAACGGTCCTTGGGGTGACTTCATGGTGAAGATCAAGTTCATGGTCAATCCTGACGGCGAGGTGAGCGGTGCGCAGATCGAGGAGAGCTCCGGCAACCCGCAAGTCGACGCGCATGCCCTGAACGCCATCAGAACTTTGAAGCTTTTCCCCTTTACCAGCGATATGGGAGAGGAAGAGCTGGCGTTCGCTCTGCCCATCAACATCAAGAACGACCGGCCGGTGACCCCCGCCGAAGCAGAGTGATCGCGACCAGTCCGGGTTCTCATCTTGCTCCAGGTCGGTCAGTTCGAACTTGTCCTCAAGCGTCCGCATCGTCCCGAAAACGGCCATCAAGATGGATAAGCCTCGAAGTCCTTCTGGCGCACGACATGTACACCCGGATCAGGGCCGCTACCCCGCCGCCTCGGCCGCGATCTGCGCCTTCGACTTCCGTCCCCGCTCGGTCGCCGATTTCAGCTGGCCGCAGGCGGCCATGATGTCCTCGCCGCGGGGGGTGCGGATCGGGCTGGCATAGCCGGCTTTGTGGACGATGTCGGCGAAGGCCTCGATCCGCTCCCAGCTTGACCGCTTGTAGGGCGCGCCCGGCCATTCGTTGAAGGGGATCAGGTTGATCTTGGCCGGAATGCCGCGGATCAGCTGCACCAGCCGCCGCGCATCGGCATCGCTGTCGTTCACCCCGTCCAGCATCACGTATTCGAAGGTGATCCGCTCGCTGTTCGACAGCCGGGGATAGTCGCGCAGGGCGGCCAGCAGCGTCTCGATGTTCCAGCGCCGGTTGATCGGCACCAGCCGGTCGCGCACCTCGTCAGTGGTGGCGTGGAAGCTGACCGCCAGCAGGCAGCCGATCTCCTCGGCGGTCCGGGCGATCTCGGGGACGACGCCGCTGGTCGACAGGGTGATGCGGCGGCGCGACAGGCTCAGCCCCTCCCCATCCATGACGACCTTCATCGCATCGCGGACCGCCTCGAAATTGTAAAGCGGCTCGCCCATGCCCATCAGCACCACGTTGCTGACCAGCCGCGTCTCGTCCTTGGGCGCGCCGGGCACCGGCCATTCGCCCAGGTCGTCGCGGGCCAGCATCAGCTGGCCGACGATCTCTCCCGCGGTGAGGTTGCGCACCAGCTTCTGGGTGCCGGTATGGCAGAAGGAACAGGTCAGCGTGCAGCCCACCTGGCTGGAAACGCACAGCGTGCCGCGCCCCTCCTCGGGAATATAGACCGCCTCGACCTCATGGCCGCCGGCGATGCGCAGCAGGTATTTGCGCGTCCCGTCGGCGCTGACCTGGCGCGTGACGATCTCGGGCAGGGCAATCTCGAACCGCTCGGCCAGCAGGGCGCGGTAATCCTTGGCCAGGTTGGTCATCAGGGCGAAATCGCGCACCCCCCAGTGATAGATCCATTGCCAGATCTGCCCCACGCGCATCTTCGCCTGCTTCTCGGGCGTGCCCGCCGCGATCAGCGCCTCGCGCAGCTGCTCGCGCGTCAGCCCGACAAGATTCGTCCGGCCGCCCTCGGGCAGTTTGCGTGGAATGGTCAGGACATCCTGCGTGATGGGGGCGGACATGGGGCTACCGAGGATTTGCAAGAAAGCCCTGCAGATAAGCGAAACGGGCCGGCAGTTCAACCGACCCTTTCATCTTGGCCCAAATATCCCGGGGGGAGTCACCGCAAGGTGACGGGGGGCAGCGCCCCCCTTCCTTCCGGCCTCGTGCCGGATTACTGGCAGCGCGACCGCGCGGTATTCGTCGCGGCGGTGATGCCCATCAGGCTGAACGTGTCCTTGGTGGTGGTGCCGCGCGCCGAGCGCCCGGTGACGACCACGTTCGATCCCGCGCGCAGCGCCGTGATCAGCCGCTCGTCATCCGAGGGGCTGCCGGTCCAGGCGCTTTCGCCCTCGGTGAACAGGTTGAACTTCTGCCCGCCCACATCGACCTCGACCGTCGAATCGGGGGCGAAGGGATAGCCGCCGGTGAACGAGACCTCGCCGTTCTGGCCGGGGCGATAGGCGACATAGAGCCGGATATCGCCGCGGGTCACCTCGACCGTGTTGCCATCGCGGGTGTTGACCGTCGACTTGGGCGGCGACACCGCCCAGCATTCCTGGGGATTGTCGGCCGCGAAGACGGTCCAGTCGCCTTCCGTCGCCACGACATTGGTCGATTCCTGTGCGCCGGCTGTCCCCAGCCCGGCGATCAGAACTGCGATGGCGCTCATGCCGCGCAGCGTGGTGGTCTTCATGCTCTGGCCTCCTGCCATGTTTCGCCGCTTCGGCCGGCGTTGTTCCCGATTGCTGTGGTCTTTTCAACCATCTGCGGACACGATAGCGAAAATCATCCCGTGCAAAAGAGCACAAGCGGTAAAATCGCGCAATTGTCAGGGAAAAATTTGCGATGCGGGCAGCGGAATTGATCGAATTGTGGCGCGGGGACCTGCGCGAGAGCCTCCATTGCGGCCATGCGGTGGTCTGCGACGCGCGCGGCGTGGTCGAGGCCTGGGGCCAGCCGGCGGCGGTGATCTTCCCCCGCTCCTCGTGCAAGATGATCCAGGCGCTGCCCCTGGTCGAAAGCGGCGCGGCCGATGCGGCGGGGCTGGGCAGCCGCCAGCTGGCGCTGGCCTGCGCCAGCCACAGCGGCGGCAGGATCCATGTCGAAGGCGTGGGTCGGTGGCTGCAGGCGCTGGACCTGGCCGAATCCGACCTGCGCTGCGGCTGCCACATGCCGCGCGACCGGGACGAGAACCGCCGGCTGACCTGCTCGGGCGAAAGCCCCTGCCAGCTGCACAACAACTGCTCGGGCAAGCACGCGGGTTTCCTGACCCTGGGCCGGCATCTGGGGGCGGGGCCGGACTATGTCGATCCCGACCATCCCGTGCAGCAGGCGGTGAAGGCCGCCTTCGAGGAGGTCACGGCCGAGACCAGCCCCGGCTTCGGCATCGACGGCTGCTCGGCCCCGAACCATGCCTGCACGCTGGAGGGGCTGGGCCGGGCGATGGCGGCCTTCGCCGATCCGGGCGCGGACCGGCGCGGGCAGGCGATGCGGCGCCTGGTCGATGCCATGCGCGCCCATCCCGAGCTGGTCGCGGGCGAGGGGCGGGCCTGCACCATCCTGATGCGCGCCACGGGCGGCCGGGTGGCGGCCAAGACCGGGGCCGAGGCGGTCTTCGTGGCCATCCTGCCCGAACGGGGCCTGGGCGTCGCGCTGAAGATCCGCGACGGCGCCACCCGCGCCGCCGAGGCCGCGATCACCGCGCTTCTGGTCCATCTGGGCGCGCTGGCGCCGGACGATCCCGCCGTTTCGCGCCATCTGCCGCAGCCGATCCGCAACTGGCGCGGCATCGCCACCGGCGAGATGCGCACCGCCCCCGGCTTTCCAGCCTGAACTCCGTCACGCGGCTGTTTCAATCCCGTGCTTCCATGGCGCCGCGCGCGGGCGTCCCCATCGCCCCTGTCCAGTCCCAAGGTCCGGCCGGTGCCTCTTGGCAGAGCGGGCACCGGCCATTCCTGGCGTTCCCATCGCCATCCCCATCGTCTCGGGCGGTCAGATCATCTGCCAGATCAGCCGCAGCGCCAGCGCGGTCGAGGTGACGACCAGCAGCGGCTTGATCAGCCGCGCCCCGGTCCGCGCCGCCAGTCGCGATCCCAGCACCGCGCCCAGGATCTGGACCGCGCCCATCGCCAGCCCCAGCAGCCACATCGGCTGGCCGACCAGCGCGAAGGCCGCCAGCCCGCCGATATTCGAGGCGAAGTTCAGCAGCTTGGTATGGGCGGTCGCCTTCAGCACCCCGTATCCGGCCAGCGTCACGAAGGCGATCATGTAGAAGGACCCCGCGCCGGGACCGACCAGCCCGTCATAGAAGCCGATCAGCGGCACGGCGGTCAGCGCAAACAGCGCGGGCGTCAGCCGCTGCGTCCGGTCCAGGTCGTTCAGCCCCGGCTTCAGCGCGAAGAAGATGGCGATGCCGATCAGGATCACCGGCAGGACGATGCGCAGCCCCTCGGTCGGGATGTTGCTGATCAGCACCGCCCCCGCCGCGCCCGCCAGCCCGGCCAGCAGCGCCGGCCGCCACTGGCTGCGCAGGTCCACCAGCCCGCTGGCGGCATAGCTGGCCGCCGCCGTGGCCGCCCCGAAGGCGCCCTGCACCTTGTTCGTGGCCAGCGCCTGCGCGGGGCTCAGCCCGGCCAGCATCAGCACCGGCAGGGTGATCAGCCCGCCGCCCCCGGCGATGGCATCGACGAAGCCGGCGGCGAAGGCCGCGGCCAGAAGCAACAGGATCAGGTCGAGCGAGATTTCCAGCATGGCGCGCCGATGCGCCTTTCGGCGGCGATTGTAAAGACCGCCCCCGCGCCCCGCCCCGCTGCCGCGCGGGCGGCCGGGGTTTCCGCCTTGACCCCGGCGGCGCTTGCCGGAACACTCGGCCCCGCATCCGCCGTTTTCCAGGGGCCGCCCGATCCGATGACCAGCTATGTCCTTCCCGTCCCGCCGCAGCCCTCGCTGCCCGTCAGCGGATCCGAGGCCCGCTTTCCCGTGCGCCGGATCTGGTGCGTGGGCCGGAACTATGCCGACCATGCGCGCGAGATGGGCCATGACCCCGACCGCGAGCCGCCCTTCTTCTTCGCCAAGCCCTCGGATGCGCTGCTGTCGGACGGCGCGGCGCTGCCCTATCCGCCGATGACCGCCGACCTGCATTACGAGGCCGAACTGGTCGTGGCCATCGGCAAGGGCGGCGCGGCGATCGCGGCCGAGGATGCGGCGGCGCATGTCTGGGGCTTTGCGGCGGGCAACGACTTCACCCGCCGCGACCTGCAGAGCGTGGCCAAGAAGATGTCGCGGCCCTGGGACATGGCCAAGGGCTTCGACCATTCCGCCGCCTGCGGCCCGCTGCGCCCCGTCGCAGCCACCGGCCCGATGCAGTCGGGCGCGATCCGGCTGCTGGTCGATGACGAGCCCCGCCAGCAGGGCGACCTGTCGCAGATGATTTGGTCGGTGCCCGAGGTGATCGCGCATCTGTCGCGCTTCGTGGCGCTGGCGCCGGGCGACCTGATCTTTACCGGCACGCCCTCCGGCGTGGGCCCGGTCCTGGCCGGCAGCCGCGTCACCGTCCAGATCGACGGGCTGGAGCCGCTGGTGACCGAGATCACCGATCCCCGCGCGGGCTAGGCCGCCGCCGCAGGTTCCCGCCCCCACGTTCCCGCCCCACGTTCCCGATTGCATCCCGGCGCGGGCGAAGACACTGTGGCGGCATTGTAATGCGGGGATTTCAATGACCAGGGGACGCGGGATCGGGGCGTTGCGACGCGGCGCCGCCCGGCTGACGGGGCGGGCGATCAGTCTTTTCGCGCGGCTGGTGACGGCGGTGCAGGCGGTCTGGCAGGGGCTGGACCCCGATGCCGACCCGGCCGGGCGCCGCCCGCGCGTCTATTTCGCCAACCATGCCAGCCATGGCGACTTCATCCTGGTCTCGTCGGCCCTGCCGCCGCGGCTGCGCGACCGCACCCGGCCGGTGGCCGGGGCCGATTACTGGGGCGGCGGGGGCCTGCGCGGCTTCATCGGCGGCGACGTGTTCAACGCGCTGCTGATCGACCGCCAGCGCAGCGATCCCGGCAGCGACCCCGTCGCGCTGATGGCCGGGGCGCTGGATCAGGGCGCCTCGCTGATCCTGTTCCCCGAGGGCACCCGCAACCTGACCGACGAGGCCCTGCTGCCCTTCCGAAGCGGGCTCTACCACCTTGCCGCCGCGCGTCCCGAGGTGGACCTGGTGCCGGTCTGGATCGAGAACCTGAACCGCGTGCTGCCCAAGGGCAGCTTCATCCCGGTGCCGCTGATGTGCCGCACCATCTTCGGCGCGCCGCTGCACCTGGCGCAGGGCGAGGCGAAGGACGCCTTCCTGGCCCGCGCCCAGGGCGCCCTGCTGGCCCTGCGCCCGAACCCGGAGAACGGCCGATGATCGCCCCTCATTCCGACCTTCTGGCCGTCATCGCCGGGATCGGCGCGGTGCTGCTTCTGGCATCCGCCATCGGCTGGGTGTTGCAGCGCCGCCTGTCCCCGAATGGCGAGAATGCCGCCATCGAGAACCTGAACGCCCGCATCCGCGCCTGGTGGATCATGGTCATCGCCATGTCGCTGGCCTTCCTGGGCGGGCGGACCGGGGTGCTGTTGCTGTTCGCCTTCTGCTCTTTCGCGGCGCTGCGCGAGTTCATGACCCTGACCAATGCCACCCGCGCCGATCACTGGACGCTGGTCGGGGCCTTCTTCGTCGTGCTGCCGGTGCAGTATTACCTGATCTGGATCGGCTGGTACGGGCTGTTCTCGATCTTCATCCCGGTCTGGGTGTTCCTTCTGCTGCCGATCGTCTCGGCCATGCGCGGAGAGACGCGCAACTACCTGGTCCGGGTGGCGGAAATGCAATGGGCGCTGATGATCTGCGTCTTCTGCGCCTCGCATGTGCCGGCGCTCTTGAACCTGAACATTCCAGGATTCGAGGGGCGCAACGTGCTGCTGATCGCCTTCCTGGTGGTCGTGGTGCAGCTGTCGGACGTGCTGCAATATGTCTGGGGCAAGCTGATCGGGCGGCACAGGATCGCGCCGAAGCTGTCGCCCTCGAAGACGGTCGAGGGCTTCGTCGGCGGCAGCCTGTCGGCCACGCTGATCGCGGCCGGGCTGTGGTGGATGACGCCGTTTTCACCGCTGGAGGCCGGGCTGATGGGGCTGGTCATCACCATGATGGGCTTCTTCGGCGGGCTGGTCATGTCGGCGATCAAGCGCGACCGGGGCGTCAAGGACTGGGGCCATTCCATCGCCGGGCATGGCGGCTTCATCGACCGGCTGGATTCGGTGGTCTTTTCCGCCCCGATCTTCTTCCACCTGACCCGCTATTTCTGGAGCATGGGATGACCGGAACGGAAAACCGCCGCCCCCTGGCCAGCCGCCAGACCGGCTGGGCAGCCTCTGTGACCCGCTGGCTGACGGGCACAAGCGTCACGCCCAACCAGATCTCGCAGGCGGGCATGGTGGCGGCGCTGCTGGCCGGCGCGGCATTCTGGGGCGCAGGCAGCGCGGGGGGCGCGACCCGCGTCGCGCTGCTGGTCGCGGCGGGGCTGTTCGTGCAGCTGCGCCTGCTGTGCAACCTGTTCGACGGCATGGTCGCGGTCGAGGCCGGGCGCGGCGCCCCCGATGGCGGCTTCTGGAACGAATTTCCCGACCGGGTGTCGGACCTGCTGATCCTGATGGGCGCGGCGCTGGCCGTGGGCGATCCCGCGCTCGGCTGGGCCGCCGCCGGCATGGCCTTCCTGACCGCCTACCTGCGCGAGCTGGGCGTCAATTGCGGCGCCGGGGCGGATTTCAGCGGCCCGATGGCCAAGCAGCACCGCATGGCGGTGATGACCGGCGCCGCGGGCCTGTCGCTGTTCGAGCCGCTGCTGGGCTGGCACGGCCAGGTGCTGAATGCCGCGCTGTGGATCGTGGCGCTGGGGGCGGGGCTTACGGTGCTGCGCCGGGCCTGGCGGCTGGTGGCACGGCTTCGGGCGGGCTGAGGCCGCCCTCGCGGTTCAGCACCGTTCCCTCGCGGGCCCGCAGGCTGTCGGTCAGGAACTCGATCACCGCCCGTTCGCGGCGCATGTGGCGCACGTCGCGGTGGCAGGTCATCCAGTAGGTGCGGGTCAGCCGCACCTCGTCGGGCAGCACGATCTGCAGATCGGGATGGCGGCTGGCGATGTAATGGGGCAGCACGCACAGCCCCAGCCCGTTCCGCGCCGCCGCCAGCTGGTTGAAGATGCTGGAGCTTTTGATCGAGGGCCGGATCGCCGGGTGCAATTCGCCCAGATAGTCCAGGCCCGGGGCGAAGATCATCTCCTCGATATAGCCGATGAAGCGGTGGTCGGGCAGGTCGTCGCGGCTGCGGATCGGCGGATTGGCCGCCAGGTAGCTGCGCGCGCCGAAGATGTGCAGCGTATAGTTCACCATCCGCTCGGACCGGTAGGGGCCGTTGGTCAGCGGGTCCAGCGTCACCGACAGTTCCGCCTCGCGCCGCGACAGCGACAGCACCTGGGTCATGGTGATCAGCTCCAACGAGATCAGCGGGAAACGGCGGGTGAATTCGGGCAGCAGATGGGTGGAAAAGAAGCTGCCGAACCCCTCGGGCACCGCCAGCCGCAGCGGCCGCGCCTGGCCCCATGCGGTGCCCTGGTCGATCGGGATGCGCTGCGCGGCCTCCTCCATCCGCTCGGCCGTCTCGATCAGGCGGCGGCCGGCGGCGGTGGGCTCGTAGCCGCGCGGGTTGCGTTCGAACAGGCGCAGCTTCATCGCCTGTTCAAGCCGGTCGATCCGGCGCGAGACCGTGACATGCGAGGTCCCCAGCCGCCGCGCCGCGCGCGACAGCTGGCCGTCCCGCGCGACGGCCAGGAAGAACTGCAGATCGTCCCAGCTGAAATCCGCCATGCCTGTTCATAAATGTTCAGAACCTGTATGAAATTAATCAGATCTGCACACTTGTGTCAAAGCCGGAATGGCGTCATCCTTTCGTCGGTCCGGGCGGAGCGAGGAGCCGTCCGCGTCATTGCTGAACATGTGTTTTACCTGCAACCGGCGCGGCAGATGCCGGGCGCGGGTGCAGATCCCAGGGAGGGAACCCCAAATGCGCAAGCTGCTTCTTTCGTCGGTCTCGCTCGGCCTTCTGGCCGCCCCGGCTCTGGCCGAGATCTCCGACGGCAAGGTCAGGATCGGCATCCTGAACGACCAGTCGGGCGTCTATGCCGATTTCGGCGGCAAGTTTTCCTACGAGGCGGCGCGGATGGCAGTCGAGGATTTCGGCGGCACCGTCCTGGACGCGCCCATCGAGGTCGTCACCGCCGACCACCAGAACAAGCCCGACATCGCCTCGAACATCGCCCGGCAATGGTACGACACCGAGCAGGTGGACACGATCATGGAACTGACCACCTCGTCGGTGGCGCTGGCCGTCCAGGCGCTGAGCGTGGATGCCAAGAAGATCACCATGACTACCGGCGCGGCCACGACCGAGCTGACCGGCGCGCAATGTTCGCCCTATGGCTTCCACTGGGCCTATGACACCCATGCGCTGGCCGTGGGCACCGGCGGCGCGCTGGTGAAGGAAGGCGGCGACAGCTGGTATTTCCTGACCGCCGACTATGCCTTCGGCTATTCGCTGGAGGAAAATACCGGCGAATTCGTCAAGTCGCAGGGCGGCGAGGTTCTGGGCGCGGTGCGCCATCCGCTGGCGATCACCGATTATTCGTCCTTCCTGCTGCAGGCGCAGGCCTCGGGCGCGAAGGTGATCGGGCTGGCCAATGCCGGGGCGGATACGCAGAACAGCATCAAGCAGGCGGCCGAATTCGGCATCACCGCCGGCGGCCAGCGCCTTGCCGCGCTGCTGTTCACGCTGGCCGAGGTGCATGGCATCGGCGCCGATTCCGCGCAGGGCCTGACCCTGACCGAAAGCTTCTACTGGAACCGCACCCCGGAATCGCGCGAATTCGCCGAGCGTTTCAAGGAACGCACCGGCGCGATGCCGAACATGGTCCATGCCGGCACCTATTCCGCCGTGACCTCCTATCTGAAGGCGATCGAGGCCGCCGGCACCGACGAGACCGAGGCCGTCGCCGCCAAGCTGCACGAGATGCCGGTCGAGGATTTCTTCGCCGAGAGCGGCAAGGTCGCGCCGAACGGGCGGATGATCTCGGACGTCTATCTGCTGGAAGTGAAGGCGCCGGGCGACATCACCGAGGAATGGGACTATTTCAACGTGCTGGCGACGATTCCGGGCGACGAGGCCTATATGGACCCGGCCGAAAGCGGCTGCCCGCTGGTTCAGGGATGAGTGCAGTGGCCGCAGAAGTGGCCGATCCGCGGGTGGTTTTGTCCGCCCGCGGACTGGGCAAGGATTTCGCGGGTTTCACGGCGGTGAACGATGTCGACCTGGATGTGCATCACGCGCGCATCCATGCGCTGATCGGGCCCAATGGCGCGGGCAAGACCACGGTGTTCAACCTGCTGACGAAGTTCCTGCAGCCGACGCGGGGCCGGATCGAGCTGTTGGGCACCGACATCACCCAGACCAAGCCCGACAAGGTGGCGCGGATGGGGCTGGTGCGGTCCTTCCAGATCTCGGCCGTCTTCCCGCATCTGACGGTGCTGGAAAACGTCCGCGTCGCGCTGCAGCGGCCGAACGGGCTCTCGACGCAGTTCTGGCTGCCGCTGTCGTCGCTGGACCGGCTGAACGCGCGGGCCGAGGCGCTGCTGGCCGACCTGGGCCTGACGCCCTATCGCGACAGCCGCGCCGCCGACCTGTCCTATGGCAGGAAGCGCGTGCTGGAGATCGCGACCACCCTGGCCTTGGACCCCGAGGTCCTGCTGCTGGACGAGCCGATGGCCGGCATGGGCCAGGAGGACGTGGCCATGGTCGCGGGCATCATCCGCGAGGTGGCGACGCAGCGCGCGGTGCTGATGGTGGAACACAATCTCAGCGTCGTGGCCGACATCTGCCACCACGTCACCGTGCTGCAACGCGGAGAGATCATCGCGGCGGGCGACTATGCCACCGTCTCGGCCGATCCGCGGGTGCGCACCGCCTATATGGGGAACGAGGAATGAGCGCCCCGCTTCTGGAAGTGGCCGGGCTGCATGCCTGGTACGGGGAAAGCCATGTGCTGCATGGCGTGGACCTGCATGTCGACGAAGGCGAGATGATCTGCATCCTGGGCCGCAACGGCATGGGCAAGACCACGACGCTGCGCACCATCATGGGCATCTTGCGCAAGCGCCAGGGGGCGATCCGCTTCGCCGGCCGCGACATGATGTCGGTGCCCCTGCACCGGACCGCGCGGGCCGGGCTTGGCTTCGTCCCCGAGGAACGCGGCATCTTCGCGACGCTCTCGGTCGAGGAGAACCTGCTGCTGCCGCCGAAGGTCGCCGAGGGCGGCATGTCGGTCGAGGAGATCTATGCGCTGTTCCCGAACCTGAAGGAACGCCGCAATTCGCAGGGCACCAAGCTGTCGGGGGGCGAGCAGCAGATGCTGGCCATGGCGCGGATCCTGCGCACCGGCGCGCGCTGCCTTCTGCTGGACGAGCCGACCGAGGGGCTGGCCCCGGTGATCATCAACGCCATCGGCGAGGTGCTGCGCAAGCTGAAGGCGCGGGGCATGACCGTGGTGCTGGTGGAACAGAACTTCCGCTTTGCGTCCAAGGTCGCGGACCGCTTCTACCTGATGGATCACGGCCGGATGGCGGCCGAGTTCCCGGTGGCCGAGTTGGAGGCGCAGATGGACATGCTGCATCGGGAACTGGGGGTGTGAGATGACGATGATTTTCGGCGTACCCGTCCAGGCCCTGATGGGGCAATTGCTGGTCGGGCTGATCAACGGGTCCTTCTATGCGCTGCTGAGCCTTGGCCTGGCGGTGATCTTCGGCCTGCTTCGGGTGATCAACTTCGCCCATGGCGCGCAATACATGCTGGGCGCCTTCGTGGCGCTGCTGCTCTTGACGGTGGGGGGCGTGAACTACTGGTTCGCGCTGATCCTGGCGCCGCTGTTCGTGGGCCTGTTCGGCGCCATCGTCGAACGCACGATGCTGTCGCGGCTGTATAAACTGGACCATCTCTATGGCCTCCTGTTCACCTTCGGGCTGGCGCTGGCGATCGAGGGAACCTTCCGCTATTTCTTCGGCGCCTCGGGCAAGCCCTATGCGGCGCCGGCGCAGCTGACCGGCGCGGTCAACCTGGGCTTCATGTTCCTGCCGATCTATCGCGGCTGGGTGGTGATCGCCTCGCTGATCGTCTGCTTCGCGGTCTGGTTCATGATCGAGAAGACCCGGCTGGGCGCCTACTTGCGCGCCGCGACCGAAAACCCGGTCCTGGTCCAGAGCTTCGGCATCAACGTGCCCCTGCTTTTGACGCTGACCTATGCGCTTGGCGCGGGGCTTGCGGCCTTCGCGGGCGTGCTGGCGGCGCCGGTCTACCAGGTCAGCCCGCTGATGGGGACGAACCTGATCATCATCGTCTTCGCGGTGGTGGTGGTCGGCGGCATGGGCTCGATCCTGGGCGCGATCGTCACCGGCTACATGCTGGGCGTGGTCGAGGGGCTGACCAAGGTCTTCTATCCCGAGGCCTCGAACATCGTGATCTTCGTCATCATGGCGATCGTCCTGATCCTGCGTCCCGCGGGTCTGTTTGGAAAGGATGCGTGACATGGCAGGCAAATCCGAACCCGCCGCGACCGAGACCGTGGCCATCCACGCGAAGGCCGGGCAGATCAAGATCGCCTTCCTGGCCATCGCGCTGGTGGCGCTGATCCTGGCGCCGCAGTTCCTCTATCCGATCTTCCTGATGAAGCTTCTGTGCTTCGCGCTCTTCGCGGCGGCCTTCAACCTGCTTCTGGGCTATACCGGGCTGCTGTCCTTCGGCCACGCCACCTTCTTCGGCGGCGCGGCCTATTTCACCGCCCATGCGGTGAAGGTCTGGGGCTGGTCGCCCGAGGCGGGGATCCTGCTGGGCGTCCTGGGCGCGGCGGCGCTGGGGCTGGTGATGGGCGCCATCGCCATCCGCCGCCAGGGGATCTATTTCGCGATGATCACGCTGGCACTGTCGCAGATGTTCTATTTCTTCTGCCTGCAGGCCCGCTTCACCCATGGCGAGGACGGCATCCAGTCGGTGCCGCGCGGCCGGCTGTTCGGGATCATCAATCTCGGCGACACGATGACCATGTATTTCTTCGTGCTGACGGTCTTCGTCATCGGGCTGCTGATCATCTGGCGCTTCGTGAACTCGCCCTTCGGGATGATCCTGAAATCGATCCGCGAAAACGAGCAGCGCGCGATCTCGCTCGGCTATTCGGTCAGCCGCTACAAGCTGGGCGCCTTCGTGATGTCGGCGGCGCTGACCGGGCTTGCGGGGGGTGTGAAGGCGCTGGTCTTCCAGTTCGCGACCCTGACCGACGTGACCTGGCAGATGTCGGGCGAGGTGATCCTGATGACGCTGCTGGGCGGCATCGGCACCCTGGCCGGCCCGGTCTTCGGCGCCGGCCTGGTGGTGACGCTGCAGAACTTCCTGGCCACATCCGACGTCCCCGTCACCATCATCACCGGCCTCGTCTTCATGGTCTGCGTCCTGCTGTTCCGTCGCGGCCTGGTGGGCGAGTTCTTCGCAACGAAACTGGGCAGAAAGCTCGGGTTCCGCTCCGAGTCCTGAGCTCTGGCCGGGGGGCGCTGCGCTTCCCGGCCATCCCGACAGGCGGATCACATGACGGATCACGACGGCCAGCCCCTGCGGAAGGCGGGTCGACCCTGCATGGAGTGTGCAATGGAAAGCTATGATTACATCGTGATCGGCGCCGGCAGCGCGGGCTGCGTGCTGGCCAACCGGCTCTCGGCCGATCCCCGGACCCGCGTGCTGCTGCTGGAGGCGGGCGGGCGCGACAATTACCACTGGATCCACATCCCGGTCGGCTATCTCTATTGCATCGGCAATCCGCGCACCGACTGGGGCTTTAGGACCGAGCCCGAGCCGGGGCTGAACGGCCGGGTGCTTGGCTATCCGCGCGGGCGGGTGCTGGGCGGCTGTTCCTCGATCAACGGCATGATCTACATGCGCGGGCAGGCGGCGGATTACGACCATTGGCGGCAGCTGGGCTGCACCGGCTGGGGCTGGGACGACGTGCTGCCGCTGTTCAAGGCGCAAGAGGATCACTATCGCGGCGCCTCCGACGCCCATGGCGCGGGCGGCGAATGGCGGGTGGAAAAGGCCCGCGTGCGATGGGCGGTGCTGGACGCCTTCCTGGACGCGGCCGAACAGGCCGGCATCCCGCGCACCGATGACTTCAACACCGGCGACAACGAAGGCGGCGGCTATTTCGACGTGAACCAGCGCTCGGGCATCCGCTGGAACACCGCCAAGGCCTTCCTGCGCCCGGCGCGCGCCCGGCCCAACCTGCGCATCCTGACCGGCGCCCAGGCCGAGCGGCTGATCGTCGAGGAGGGCGAGGTCCGCGGCGTCACCTTCCATCACGAGGGAAGCCGCAAGGAGGCCCGCGCCACCCGAGAGACCGTCCTGTCGGCCGGCGCCATCGGCTCTCCGCATCTGCTGGAGCTGTCGGGGATCGGCCGGGGCGAGGCCTTGCAGGCGGCGGGCATCGCCCCGCAGGTCGAGGTCGCCGGCCTGGGCGAGAACCTGCAGGACCACCTGCAATTGCGGCTGGTCTTCAAGGTCACCGGGGTGCCGACGCTGAACGAGAAGGCCTCGCGGCTCTGGGGCAAGGCCTCGATCGGGCTGGAATACCTGCTGAAACGCTCGGGCCCGATGTCGATGGCGCCCAGCCAGGTCGGGATCTTCACCCGCTCGGGCCCGGACAAGGCGACGGCGGATCTGGAATTCCACGTCCAGCCGGTCAGCCTGGACAAGTTCGGCGACCCGGTCCATCCCTTCCCGGCCATGACCGCCTCGGTCTGCAACCTGCGGCCGGAAAGCCGCGGCTCGGTCCATGCGAAGGGGCCGGATTTCCGCGCCCATCCGGCGATCCGGCCGAACTATCTCTCGACGCCGGGCGACCGGCAGGTGGCGGCCAGCGCCATCCGTCTGGCGCGCCGGATCGCCGCCCAGCCCGCCTTCGCGCGGTTTTCCCCCGAGGAATACCTGCCCGGCCCCGCCTTCCAGACCGAGGACGAGCTGGTCACGGCGGCGGGCAATATCGGCACCACGATCTTCCACCCGGTCGGCACCTGCCGGATGGGCGCGGATGACGGCGCGGTGGTCGATCCGCGGCTGCGCTTCCGCGCGCTGGGGCGGCTGCGCATCGCCGACGCCTCGGTCATGCCGACAATCACCAGCGGCAACACCAACTCGCCCACGATCATGATCGCGGAAAAGGCCGCGCGCATGATGCTGGAGGATGCGAAGGGCTGATGCGGCGCCGGGGTCGTCCCGGCGCCGGCCTCACAGGATGAAATCGTCGGCGGTCAGGCGGTCCAGGTCGCGGAGCCAGAAGGCGAAATCGGCCTGGCCGTCGCCGGTGCGGTCACCCTGCACCAGCAGGTCGTCGCCCTGCCGGCTGTACCAGACCGAGTTGGCCTGCGCGCTGGTGCCGCTGAAGGCGAAATCCTGGTTTCCCGCGCGGCGGCTGTTCGCATCCAGCGCGCTGACATCGATCACGTCGATCCCCGAGACGAAGTCGAAGATCTGGTCCAGCGCATCGCCGCGCCCGAAATCCGCCAACTGGTTGAAGACGAACACGTCGCGCACCCGATCCGCGCCGCCATACAGCATGTCGGCCCCGGTGCCGCCGATCAGCGTGTCGCGCCCGGCGCCGCCCAGCAGCGTGTCATCGCCCGCGCCGCCGTTCAGCAGGTCGTGCCCGGCGCCGCCATCCAGGCGGTCATGCCCCGCGCGACCCAGCAGCCGGTCCGCCCCCGCGCCGCCTTGCAGGCTGTCATTGCCCGCCCCGCCATCCAGGAGGTCATGGCCGGCCCCGCCATTCAGCAGGTCATGCCCCGCACCGCCGACCAGGCTGTCGGCCCCCGCGCCGCCGTTCAAGGTATCGTTCCCGGCCCCGCCGATCAGCGTGTCGTTCCCGCCATCCCCGTTCAGGAGGTCATGCCCGTTGCCGCCATTCAGGTGGTCATTGCCCGCCCCGCCATTCAGCAGGTCGTCGCCGGCTCCGCCGATCAGGCGGTCATTGCCGCCATGTCCGATCAGCGTGTCATTGCCGATGCCGCCCTCCAGCAGGTCGTTCCCGGCGCCGCCCCAAAGCCGGTCGTCGCCGCCCCCGCCGCGCAGCGTGTCATTGCCCGCATCGCCCTGCAGCAGGTCGTTGCCATTGCCGCCCAGCAGCAGGTCATGCCCGGCCCCGCCGACCAGGGTGTCGTTGCCGGCGAAGCCCTCCAGCCGGTTGTTGCCGGCATTGCCGGTCAGCAGGTTGTCCAGCGCATTGCCCCGCCCGGCAAGATCGGCGCTGCCGGTCAGGGTCAGGTTCTCGACATGGTTCCCCAGCGTCCAGTCGATGCCGGCGACCACGCGGTCGATCCCCTCGCCGGCAAGTTCCAGGATGCTGTCGCCCGCGGTGACGTGATAGGTGTCGTTGCCCGCACCGCCCGCGAACTCGTCCGCGCCCGAGGTGCCGTAGAGAATGTCGTTTCGAGCGGTACCGATCGTCCGGTTGTCGTCGATGATCGCGATTTCGATCCGCTTGGAATATGTCCCATCGACGAAGGGCATGTTTCCGCCAAGACTGATGTTCAGGTAGGCGGTTTCAGTTTCTTCCGCCTGTCCGTCGCGATTTGCGGTGATCTGGAACTGGGTGCTGCGGCTGGTCGGGCTGGTTGACCAGATTGACATCGACCCGCTGCCCGACGCTGGCGCCAGATCGTTCGGCGACGCGGTCCCGCCGACGGTTGAAATCCCATAATTGTAGCTGACCGAATTCATGGTCATATTGTTGAAGCCAAGCGTCACCAGGACTGACTGACCCTCTCGCAACTCGATCCGATCCGGGATCGAAACCGACACATGCGCATAAGCCGGTGCCCTGAGAGTAGCGGTTGCAGGGCCGGCGAATGAGGGAGTGCCAAGCATCAGCAGATCGCCATCGTTATAGGTGATCGCATCATGCGGCATGGAAGGGTTCGACATGCGTAACTCCGAAAAAGGTCAATCTGTGAATGAAGCGCCGTTTTGGCCCCGTTAGCCGGTAAGCGGCCGGACACGAGCCACTTATAGGTTGTCGTCAGTACGGGTCAAAGCGGAAATCCGCCGATCCCCCTGTCCTTTTGGCCAATTCGCCTGCGCCGCCACATAACCCCACCGCACGCATAAAAAAAACGGGGCGCGATCAGCCGCACCCCGCTCCTGTTCCCACCTTTGACCGGATCAGAAATCCCAGTCCTCGTCCTCGGTCGCGACCGCCTTGCCGATGACATAGCTCGACCCCGAGCCCGAGAAGAAGTCGTGGTTCTCGCTGTCCGGGGACAGGGCGGCCATGATCGCCGGATTGACCTCGCAGACCTGCGGCGGGAACAAGGCCTCATAGCCCAGGTTCTGCAGCGCCTTGTTGGCGTTGTAATGCAGGAAGGCCTTCACGTCCTCGGTCAGCCCGATGCCGTCATAAAGTTCCGCGGTATAGCGCTGCTCGATGTCATAGAGATCGAAGATCAGCGCGAAGGTGAAATCCTTCAGCTCGGCCTGCCGCGCCGCATCCAGCTTCTCCAGGGCGCGCTGGTACTTGTAGCCGATGTAATAGCCATGCACCGCCTCGTCGCGGATGATCAGCCGGATCAGGTCGGCGGTATTGGTCAGCTTCGCGCGCGAGGACCAGTACATCGGCAGATAGAAGCCCGAATAGAACAGGAAGCTCTCCAGAAAGACGCTGGCGATCTTGCGCTTCAGTGGATCGCTGCCCGCCTTGTATTCCTCCAGGATCAGCCGCGCCTTGGCCTGCAGATGCGGGTTCTCCTCGGACCAGCGGAAGGCCTCGTCCACCTCCTTGGTCAGGCACAGGGTGGAAAAGATCGAGGAATAGGACCGCGCATGGACCGCCTCCATGAAGGCGATGTTGGACAGCACCGCCTCCTCATGCGGAGTGATCGCATCGGGCATCATCGAAGGCGCGCCGACGGTATTCTGGATCGTGTCCAAGAGCGTCAGCCCGGTGAACACCCGGATGGTCAGCTCGCGCTCCTCGGGGCGCAGCGTCGCCCAGCTCTGGACGTCGTTGGACAGCGGCACCTTCTCGGGCAGCCAGAAATTCACCGTCAGCCGGTTCCAGACCTCCAGGTCCTTCTCGTCCTCCAGCCGGTTCCAGTTCACCGCCCGCGCCACGGTCCGCATCACCTGATCCTTCATCGCCGAAGAACCCCCTCTTTCATCTTGGTTCAAATATCCTCGGGGGGTCCGGGGGGCAGACAGCCCCCCGGCCTTGCCTACAATGTGCAGGACACGCAGCCCTGCACCTCGGTCCCTTCCAGCGCGGTCTGCCGCAGCCGGATGTAGTAGATCGTCTTGATGCCCTTCTTCCAGGCATGGATCTGGGCGCGGTTGATGTCGCGCGTGGTGGCCTCGGCCGGGAAGAACAGCGTCAGCGACAGCCCCTGGTCGACATGTTCGGTCGCCGCCGCATAGGTGTCGATGATCGCCTCGGGGCCGATCTCGTAGGCGTCGCGGTAATATTCCAGGTTCTCGTTCGACATGAACGCCGCCGGATAATAGACCCGGCCGATCTTGCCTTCCTTGCGGATCTCGATCTTCGAGACGATCGGATGGATCGAGCTGGTCGAGTTGTTGATATAGCTGATCGAGCCCGTCGGCGGCACCGCCTGCAGGTTGCGGTTGTAAAGCCCATGCGTCATCACATCGGCCTTCAGCGCCGCCCAGTCCTCGCGCGTCGGCAGGGCGACATCCCCGAAGACGCGGGCGACATCGGGCAGGGTGGGCAGCCAGTCGCGGTCGGTATACTTGTCGAAGAAGGTCCCGTCGGCATATTTCGACTTGTCGAAATCCTTGAAGACCTGGCCCTTTTCCCGCGCCAGCAGGTTCGAGGCGCGGATCGCGTGATAGGCCACCGCGGCGAAATAGACCGAGGTGAACTCGATCCCCTCGGGGCTGCCGTAATGGATATGCTCGCGCGCCAGGAAGCCGTGCAGGTTCATCTGGCCAAGGCCCACGGCATGGGCCTCGTCATTGCCGCGCCGGATCGAGGGCACGGAATCGATGGCCGACATTTCCGACACGGCGGTCAGGGCGCGGATCGCGGCCTCGACCGTGGCGCCGAAATCCGGGCCGTCCATGGTCGCGGCGATGTTCAGGCTGCCCAGGTTGCAGGAAATATCCGTGCCCAGATGTGCATAGGACAGGTCCTCGTTGAATTCCGACGCCTCGTTGACCTGCAGGATCTCGGAACACAGGTTCGACATGGTGATCCGGCCATGGACGGGATTGGCGCGGTTCACCGTGTCCTCGAACATGATATAGGGATAGCCGCTCTCGAACTGGATCTCGGCCAGGGTCTGGAAGAAGGCGCGGGCGTTGATCTTCTTCTTCTTGATGCGCTTGTCGTCGACCATCTCGGCATATTTCTCGGTGACGGAAATCTCCGAGAAGGGCACGCCATAGATCCGCTGCACGTCATGGGGCGAGAACAGGTACATGTCCTCGTTCTTCTTGGCCAGTTCGAAGGTGATGTCGGGGATCACCACGCCAAGCGACAGGGTCTTGATGCGGATCTTCTCGTCCGCGTTCTCGCGCTTGGTGTCCAGGAAGCGCAGGATGTCGGGGTGATGCGCGTTCAGATAGACCGCGCCCGCCCCCTGTCGCGCGCCCAGCTGGTTGGCATAGCTGAACGAATCCTCCAGCAGCTTCATCACCGGGATGACGCCCGAGGACTGGTTCTCGATCCCCTTGATCGGCGCGCCGGCCTCGCGCAGGTTGGTCAGCATCAAGGCGACGCCGCCGCCGCGCTTGGACAGCTGCAGGGCCGAGTTGATGGACCGCCCGATCGATTCCATGTTGTCTTCCAGCCGCAGCAGGAAGCAGGAGATCAGCTCGCCCCGCGACTGCTTGCCCGCGTTCAGGAAGGTCGGCGTGGCGGGCTGGAAGCGGCCCGACAGGATCTCCTCCATGAAGCGCATGGCCAGCGCCTCGTCGCCGCGCGCCAGGGTCAGCGCGACCATGACCACCCGGTCCTCGTAGCGTTCCAGGAAGCGCTGCCCGTCGCGGGTCTTCAGCGTATAGCTGGTGTAATACTTGAAGGCGCCCAGGAAGGTCGGGAAGCGGAACTTCCTCGCATAGGCGGCGTCCCAGATCGCGCGCTGGAAATTCTTGGAATACTGGTCCAGGACCTCGGGCTCGTAATAGCCCTCGTCGACCAGATAGCGCAGCTTCTCGTCCAGGTTGTGGAAGAAGACGGTGTTCTGGTTGACATGCTGCAGGAAATACTGCCGCGCGGCCATGCGGTCGGCGTCGAAGCGGATGCGGCCGTCCGCGTCATACAGGTTCAGCATCGCGTTCAGCGCGTGATAATCCAGCGTTTCCTTGACGCCGTCCGCCTGCGCCCCGCCAGCCTTCACGCCGCCAGCCTTGACGCTGCCCGTCTTCACGCCGTTATCAAGCATTCCGTCCCCCAGAATTCATTCAGCCCCGCAGCGATGCGGTCAATATCGGTCTCGGTCCCGGCCAGTTCGAATCGATACAGGACCGGGACGTTGCATTTGTCGGAAATGACCCGGCCTGCCAAGGCATAGGTCGCGCCGAAATTTCGGTTTCCCCCGGCAATGATGCCGCGCAATCCGGCGCGGCGTTCGGGGTCGTTCAGGAAGCGGATGACCTGCTTGGGCACCGCGCCCCGGCCCTGGCCATCGGCATAGGTCGGGCAGATCAGCACATAGCGTTCCGGCGCCGCGGGCATCGGGTCCGAGGGCGAGATAGGGATCCGCCGGGCGGGCAGGCCAAGGCGCGCGACCAGGCGCGCCGTGTTGCCCGAGGCCGATGAGAAATAGACGATCCCGCCCATGGCCCAGATCCCCCTTCGGGGTCAGGCCAGTGCGCCGATCATGTCGGGCCGGAATCCGGCCCAATGCGCGTCGCCGGCGATCACGACCGGCGCCTGGCGATAGCCCAGGGCGGTCACGCGCTCCATCGCGGCGTCGTCCTCGGTCAGGTCGATGATGTCATAGGACAGGCCGCGCGCATCCAGCGCGCGGGTGGTGGCGGTGCATTGAACGCAGGCGGGTTTGGAATAGACGGTGATGCTCATGCCTCTGGTCCCAGTCGTGTGGCGGCGGTGGTGAAAGGCTGCCCTTCCGGCCAAGGCCGGTCAGAACATCACAGCCCCGCGCCCGCCGCGCGGTTTCGTGTTTTCGTCGTCCAGGCAGGTCTCCTGGCTTGCGGCCTTGCTTGGCTGGCCTTCCCGGATCGCTCCAGTGGCATCGTCAGCCTTGCCTACCACTTACAGTTGCGGGGGCAGCGTCGGCATTTCACCGATCTTCCCTCTTGCTCGCCGGCCGAAGCCGATGAACCTGGACCCCCCTAATAGGCCCCCAATTCACGCCGCTGTCAACTATATCTGGTAGGTGAAAACGGATTTGGCCCCAGCCGGTAGTGGTGAGAACAAAAAGGGAAATGCCCAGCCGGTGCTGGCCGGGCAGCCTGTCAAGCCCGCCGGAAATAAATTTCGCCCGGTTGCAGGAACACCAGATCTGGTGATGGGCGCGTCGAATCGCGCCGGCGATTTCCTTACCCCGCCGCCGCGAGGCCCTTCCATGCGGCGTGCAGCCCCGCCAGCAGCGCGGATTCGGGATCGGGCTGCAGGGTGGCGACGCCCTGCGCGGCCAGCGCGCGGGCATAGAGGTCCCGCAGCGGCGCCTCGCCCAGGATCGCGACCTGCTGGCCCAGCCAATAGGGCTTGGCCGCCGCCAGTTCCAGCCCGACCAGCAGCCCGGCCAGCCGCGCCCCGTCCCCCGTATCACGCAGCGCCGCCAGCCGGCCATAGGCGCGATGCGGGCACGACAAAGCCTCGTCCAGCGTCTCGTCGAAACCCGCGCCATCGGGCGCGGCGGCAGAGAGCAGCGCCAGCAATTCGCCGGTCAGGAAGCTGTGGAAATGGCAGATCTCGCCGGCCGAGAGGCGCAGCCAATGGCTGCGCGGCCCGGTCAGCAGGGCGACGCCGTCGAAATGCGGCTGCGCTTCCAGCAGCCCGGCGACCTGAGCCGCGCCGCCCGCCAGCCGGTCGGGCGGGTCCTGCTGGGCAAGCGGGCCGACCAGCCACACACGCTCGGCATCCGGCGCGGGATGCAGGATCAGTCCGGTGGCGGGCACCGGGCGCGGCTCCGGCAGGCCCGGCCAGTCCTCGGGCGCGGCCAGCAGCAGCGGCAGGCCGGGCCAGGCCGCGCGCGCCGCCGCCAGGTCGGCGACGTCCTGGCGGGCCGCGACCTCGGCCCCGCGCATCGCCCACAGGCGCAGCCCGCCGGGACCGGCCTCGGCCGCGATCCAGTCGGGCGCGGCATTCATGCGGGCTCGGCCCAGACCAGCGGCCGGGGATCCTCGCGATGGGCGAAGCGCAGCAGGTGGCTTTCGACGACCTCGCGGACCCGCGCCACACCCTCGGGCGTGTCCGAGCGGACGGTCAGCCGCAGCCCCTCGGGCACGATCTCGGCCCATGCGTCGCCCGGCTGGAACCGCATCAGGGCGCGGGTCTCGGTGATCTCGACCTCGATCTTGTGGCCGAAATGCTTGGCCATGGTCTGCATCAGCTGCGCGCCGCGCGCGGTGGGGAAATCTGCCGTGGATTGCATCAAATCGCCTTTCTGAACCTTGCGCGGCAACGGGCCGCCTTGCCCCCCAGATAGTCCCGCCGCAGCCGGGCCGCAATTCCCGACGGTTTTATTCAGCCAATCTTTACCTCGGACGGGGCGCTGGCTAAGGGAGGGGGACCGCCACGGGAAGGATGATATCATGCGCCGTTTTGCCCTGTCCGGCCTTCTGGCCGTTTCGCTGTGTTCCGCCGCCGTCGCCGATGAGGTGACGATCGCCACGGTCCAGGGCGAGGCGACGCTGCCCGCCAATCCGGGCCGGGTGGCGGTGATGGACGTGGCCGCGCTGGACACGCTGGCGGCGCTGGGGGTGCAGCCGGTCGGGCGGCCCGACCAGCTCTATGTCGATTACCTGCCGCAGGTGATGGAGGCCGCGCCCGCCGGCACCCTGCACGAACCCGACCTGGAGGCGCTGGCCGGGCTTGCCCCCGACCTGATCGTCGTCGGCGGCCGCTCGGCGACGCAGCTGGCCTCGGTGTCCCGCGTGGCGCCGGCCATCGACATGACCATCGGCACCGACCTGCTGGCGGATGCGAAGGCCCGGCTGGAAGCCTATGGCACGCTGTTCGGCAAGGAGGCCGAGGCCGAGGCCCTGGCCGGCGCGCTGGATCGCAATCTGGCGGCCCTGCAGGCGGCGGGCGAGGGGCAGACGGCGCTGGTGGTGATGACCAACGGGCCGAAGATGTCCTCTTATGGCAGGGGGTCGCGCTTCGGCTGGGTCTTCGACGCGACCGGGCTGGCCGAGGCCGTGAAGGGGCTGGACGCCGCCACCCATGGCGATGCGATCAGCCATGAATTCATCGCCGAGGCCAATCCCGACTGGCTGATCGTGATCGACCGCGGCGCCGCCATCGGCGAGGAGGGCCAGACCGCCGAGGCCACGCTGAGGAATGCGCTGATCGAGGGCACGACCGCCTGGCAGCGGGGGCAGGTGGTCTATCTGGACCCCTCCGAGACCTATATCTCGGCCGGCGGCCATACCTCGCTCAGCGACAGCCTGGACCGGCTGGCCGAGGCGCTTCTGGACTGATGCGGCTGCTGCCCGCCCTGGCCTTGCTGCTGCCGCCGCTGATGGCGGCCAGCCTGATGACCGGCGCCTCCAGCGTCGACATCCTGCGGGCCGGCGGCGATCCGCAGGCGCTGCTGGTGCTGATGGAATCGCGGCTGCCGCGCACGCTGGCGGTGGTGCTGACCGGGGCGGCGCTGGCCGTCGCGGGGGTGGTGATCCAGTCGCTGGTGCGCAACCGCTTCGTCGGCCCGGAAACCGCGGGCACGGCCGAGGGCGCGGCGCTTGGGCTGCTGCTGGTCGCGATCCTGTGGCCGGCCAGCCCGGTCTGGCTGCGGATGGCTGCCGCCAGCCTCTGCGCGATGGCCACGACCGCGCTGTTCCTGGCGATCATCCGCCGCCTGCCGGTGCGCGAGGTGATGCTGGTCCCCATCGCCGGGCTGGTGCTGTCGGGCGTGCTGGGCTCGGTCGTGACCTTCATCGGCTGGCAGACCGACCTGCTGCAATATGTGAACGCCTGGGTGATGGCGGGGGATTTCTCGGGCGTGCTGGCGGGGCGCTACGAGCTTTTATGGGTCGCGGGCGCGGCGGCGGCGCTGGCCTGGTTCGCGGCGGATCGTTTCGCGATCCTGGGGCTTGGCGACCAGGTGGCGACGGGGCTGGGCCTGTCGGGCCGGGCGGTGATGCGGCTGGGGCTGGTCGTGGTCGCGGTGGTGACGTCGATGGTGGTGACCACCGTGGGCATGATCCCCTTCGTCGGGCTGGTCGTGCCCAACCTGGTCTCGCGCGTGATGGGCGACAACCTGCGCGCCTCGCTGCCGGTGGTGGCGCTGTCCGGGGCGGCTCTGGTGCTGGCCTGCGACATCCTGGGACGGCTGGTCCGCCACCCCTACGAGCTGCCGGTCGGGCTGGTCCTCGGCGTCATCGGGGCCGGGCTGTTCCTGTGGATCCTGCATCGCCGGCCCGCCAATGGACAGGCGCGCGGACAGGCCCATGGATAGGCGCGCGGGCCTGGTGCTGGCCGGGCTGACGGGGCTGCTGCTGGCGCTGTCGGGCCTGTGGCTGTTCCAGGGGCTGGGCACCGGCAATCGCGGCTTCATCCTGGAGCTGCGGGCGGTCAAGCTGGGCGGGCTGGTCACCGTGGCGGCCTCGGTCTCGGTGGCGACGGTGCTGTTCCAGACCGTCTCGGCCAACCGGGTGCTGACCCCCTCGATCATGGGATTCGACGCGCTTTACGTGCTGCTGCAGACGCTGCTGGTCGCGGGCCTTGGCGTCGCGGGCTTCGCCGCCCTGCCCACGGGGACGAAATTCGCGGCCGAGGTGGCGCTGATGACGCTGCTGGCCTGCCTGCTGTTCGGGCTGCTGCTGGGACGCGGCGCGCGCGACATCCCGCGCACCATCCTGACCGGGGTGATCCTGGGCGTCATGTTCCGCGCCATGTCCGAATTCGTGGCCCGGATCCTGGACCCCAACGAATTCGCCGTGGTGCAGGGGGCCAGTTTCGCCAGCTTCTCGCGCGTGGATGCGGCGCTGCTGCCCTTCGCCGCCGCGCTGACCCTGGCGGGGATCGCGGTCGCGCTGGCCCTGGCGGCGCGGCTGGACGTGCTGGCGCTGGGGCGCGATCCCGCCGTCTCGCTGGGGCTGCGCTTCGACGGGATGGTGATCGGCGTCCTGGCGCTGGTGGCGGTGCTGGTCTCGGTCTCGACGGCGCTGGTCGGGCCTGTGACCTTCTTCGGGCTGATCGTCGCCGGCATGGCGCATGGCGTCATGCGCAGCGCCCGCCATGCCGCGCTGCTGCCCGCCGCCGCGCTGATCGCCGCCAATATCCTGGTCGGCGGCCAGCTGCTGTTCGAGCGCGCGATGGGCCAGGCCGCGACGCTGTCCGTGGTGGTCGAATTCGCGGGCGGGCTGTTCTTCCTCTATCTTCTGCTGAAAGGCCGCATCCGATGATCCAGATCACCGGCGTCAGCCACCGCATCGGCACCGCCCCGATCCTGCACGACATCACCGCCGCCATGCCCGCCGGCCGCCTGACCGCGCTGATCGGGCCGAACGGGGCGGGGAAATCGACGCTGCTGCGGCTGATCGGGCGGCTGGAGCCCTGCCAGGCGGGCCGGATCGAGGTCGACGGGCTGGACGTCGGCCGGACGCCCACCGAGCGGCTGGCGCTGAAGCTGGCGATCCTTGGCCAGCAGACCCATATCGCCAGCCGCCTGCGCCTGCGCGAGCTGGTGGGCTTCGGCCGCTGGCCGCATCATCGCGGCCGTCCCGGCCCCGCCGACCAGGCCGCCGTCGAGGCCGCGCTGGACGCCTTCGGCCTGGCGGGCATCGCCGGGCGCTTCCTGGACGAGGTCTCGGGCGGGCAGCGCCAGCGCGCCCATATCGCGATGAGCTTCGCCCAGGCCACCGACTGGCTGCTGCTGGACGAGCCGCTGAACAACCTGGACATGGCCCATGCCCGCGCGCTGATGGCGCGGCTGCGCGGCCTGGTGCGCGACGGCGGCCGCAGCGCGGTCATGGTCGTGCACGAGATCAACTATGCCGCCGCATGGGCCGACCACATCATCGCCATGAAGGACGGCCGCATCGCCGCCGAGGGCCCGCCCGAGGCGGTGCTGACCGAAGCCGTGCTGAGCGGGCTTTACGACACGCCGGTCAGCATCGGCAGCCATCTGGGCCGACCGCTGGTCCTGCACCATGCCTGACGCCGCGGGGCGAGAGGTCAGAAGGGGCGGCTGACCGCGACCAGCGCCACCACGACCCACAGCCAGACGGCGGTGGCCAGCGTGCCGAAGCCGAAGGCCAGCGTGCGCGCCTTGCCGGTGCGGTCCAGACCGACGAGGAATGCGGCAAGCGCGGTCAGGGGAAGGAACAGCATGATACCCATGCGGCAAGTCTAGCGCAGCCGGCCGGATGGTGGCAGATGGCCGGGCGGGGCATGGCCGAACCCTGCTGAAACCGCCCGGCGGGGTGGGCGAAGTCCCGCTCGGGCCCGCGGGCCGGCCCGGACCGGCGGTTTCCCGCGCCCCGCTGCCCGGAATGCCCGCCGACGTGCCGGACCAGTCGCGCCAGACCGGTCGTGCCAGATCGGGGGCAGACCAAGGGGGCCGGGTCAGGCCGTCCAGTAGGCGGCCAGATGGGTGCGCTTGCGGTCGATGCCCGGATCCTGGGCGATCGCCTGTTTCAGCGGCTCCAGCCGGTTGCGCTCGGTGGCGATCCAGATCTGCTGCGCCGGGCAGCCCTCGCGGCGCAGGCGGTCGGCCAGCGCGGCTTCGCCCCGCGGCGCATGGGTCACGCGAATGCCCGGATGGGCGGGCAGGGGATAGTCGTCGCGCGCGCCCAGCAGCAGGCATTCGCCGCTTGCCTGGGGCGCCTGCGCGGCAAGGATCCGGGCCAGCGCGGGATAGGCGGTCTCGTCCCCCGCGATCAGCAGGCTTTGCGCGACGGGGATGCCGCCGCCGCCGGGGCCGGTCAGCCCGACCTGGCTGCCCGGCGCGGCCTCGGCGGCCCAGGCGCAGGCCCGCCCGCCCGCGTGGACGAAGATGTCGGTCTCCATCCAGCCCGCCTCCGCGTCGATGGCGCGCACGGTATAGGCCGGACGGTGCAGCGCGGCCCGGCCCTGCGGCCAGAGGGTCTGGCCGTTCTCGCCGATCACCGGCCATTGCGGCCTGGCCGCGTCCGGGGGTTGCAGGATCAGCCGGAAATGGATGATCTGCCGCGCGAAGCGGTGCAGGTCTGGCGCTTCCAGCCGCAGCCGCAGGAAATCGGCGCTGATGGGCCTGATGCCCGCCACGCGGGCCAGGCTGAAATTCGGCGGATGCGCCCCCGGCCGGTCGATCGAGGACCAGCGCAGCGCCGCCGCCGCCTCGGGCAGGGCTTCCGCCAGATGCGCGACGATCGCCTCCTGCAGGGAAAACAGCATCTCGCGGCTGTGGGCGCGGGCATAGAGGATGCTGCCCTCGGGTCCCATCCGGGCGCCGAACTCGCCGCCCTCGACCTTGCACCAGGTCGAGCGGCCGTGGCCCGAATGCAGCTCCAGCCCGTGTTCGGCGGCCTCGGCGCGCAGCAGGGCATCCGCCGCCGCGAAGGGCAACAGCGCCAGCTGCGCTTCGGATTGATAGGGGGGCAGCGGGTCGTGTCTCATGCGGGATGTCGGGTCTTAAGCGGGTTGTCCGGGGGCCAGCGCGGCAAGGCGCGACAGCCGCGCTGCCACGATCAGCGGAAGTAAAGCACAGATGGCGAAGAAGGCGCCATAGCCGGCATGTTCGGCGATCAGGCCCGCGACCAGGCCGATCGCCATGCTCAGCGCGCCGTCGAGGCATTGGAACAGGGTGAAATCCACCCCGCCCTGCGCGCTGTCGGACCAGCGCATGAACTGCGCGTAAAGCGCGGTGAAGCCAAGCGCCATCAGCGCCGAGCCCGACAGCAGCGCCGCCGCCACCAGCAGCACCGGCGGCAGCGGCAGCCCCAGCGCCCCCAGCGCCAGCAGCCCGACCATCAGCGCCTGGGCCAGCAGTGCGCCGGTCAGCACGGCGCGCACGCCCCAGCGCCGCACCGCCGCGCCCCCGGCCAGCGCGCCCAGCAGCCCCAGCCCCAGGCTGGCGATGCCATTGAGCAGCCCGACCGTCCCCAGCGGCAGGCCCAGGTCGATCAGGAACGGCCCCAGCATCCCCATCGCCGCCTTCTGCGCCAGAACGAACAGCGCGGTCAGGACCAGGCCGCGCCGGATCTCGGGGCGGCGCAGGGCGCGTTTCAGGCTGGGCGCGGCGGCCCCGGCCGAGGGCGCGGCCTCGGCCCCGCGCGCCGAGACCGCGAAGCCCGCCAGCAGCGCCGCGACCAGCGCCGCCATCAGCCAGGTGCCCGCGCTCCAGCCCCAGCGGTCGACCGCGACCAGGAAGGCGCCGCCGCCGATCGCCGCGCCGACATAGGCGCCGCCCACCTGCGCGGCATTGCCCCAGCCATGCTGCGCCCGGCTGAGCGCGCCGACGGCATGGCCATCGACCGCGATGTCGACGGTGGCGGTGGCGAAGGCCACCACCATCAGGCAGGCCAGCACCGGCAGCAGCGGCTGCAGCCCCAGCGCCCCGGCCGCTGCCAGCCCGGCCACCGCCACGGCGCCGAAGGCCAGCGCCAGCGCGCCGCTGCGGGGGGCGCGGCCGCCGGGCAGGCGCCAGCCCTCGATCCAGGGCGACCACAGCACCTTCAGCGCCCAGGGCGCGACCAGCAGCGACAGCAGGCCGATCTGGTCCAGCGGCAGCCCCTGCGCGCGCAGCACCGCGGGCAGCCCGCCCCAGGTCAGCCCGCCGATCACGCTCTGCGCGACATAGGCCGCCCAGAGCCCCGACAGAACCGCGACCTGTCCCCCGGCGCGCATGATCAGAACCGCTTGCGCAGGCTGGCCGTCCAGGTCCGGCCCTCGTCGCGATAGCAATAGCCGGCGGTGCAGGTGGTCTTCTGTTCGTCCAGCAGGTTCTTGACGTTCAGCTGCAGCTGCACCCCCGGCGCCTGCGGGATGTCATAGGCCAGGGCCATGTCGACATAGCCGCGCGCCTCGTTGGTGATCGTATTGGCATCGTCGCCATAGCTTTCGCCGACCAGCCGCAGGCCCAGCCCCAGGCTCAGCCCGTCCAGCCTGCCCGCCTGCAGCTGATACTTGCCCCAGACCGACAGCGTGTCGTTCGGCGTCGCGGACAGTTCGTTGCCCGAGGTGTCGGCGCCGGTGCCGCCGTCGCGGCCCCGCTCGATCTTGACCCGCTGATGGGCATAGGCGGCGATCAGGCTGAAGCCGTTGTCCCAGTTCGCCTGGGCCTCAAGCTCGAAGCCGCGGCTGTTCAGGTCCAGCTGGCGCTGGCGGTTCTCGCGGGTCGAGGCATCCAGCACCACCCCGTCGCGCTGGTCGATGTCGAACAGCGCGGCCGAGATCAGCAGGTTGCTGTGCTCGGGCGCGTATTTCAGGCCGATCTCGCGCTGGGTCGATTGCGTGGGATCTGCCGCGCGGCCGGGATCGTCGGGGCCGCCGTCATACACCATCCCCAGGTTGGGCGAGAACGAGGTGGACAGGCTGCCATAGGCCATCACCCCGTTGTCCCATTCATGGCTGACCGCCAGCCGCCCCGAGCGCCCGGTATCGGTCTGCCGGGTCTGGCTGCCGTCCCAGGCGGTCTCGGTCGTGCGCACATGGTCGTAGCGGGCGCTGGCGAAGACCTGCCAGCTGCCGAAGCGCATCTGGTCATGCAGGTAGATGCCCGCCTGCCGGGTCTTCTGGCCGCCCGCGAAGGGGGGCTCGATCGCCGCGGTGTCCTCGGCCGAGACATAGCCGATCGCGCTGTGGCTGTCGTAATCGGCACGGGTCAGGTCGATGCCGGCAAGGATCTCGTGCTCGACGGCCCCGGTCGCGACGTTCCAGCGCAGCCCGCTGTCCAGCACCAGCGTGTCCACCTCTTCCAGGTAATGGCCCCAATAGCGGTTCAGCATGCCGCCCGCGTCATCGTGGCCGCTGTATTCCAGGTCGATATCGACATGGGCGGCGCGGAAGTTCTGGCGCAGGGTCAGCGTATCGGTCAGCGCATGTTCCAGCTCATAGCCGATCCGCCACTGGTTCTGTTCGAAATCGTTGTAGTCGGGGTCGCCCTCATAGAGATCCGAGACCTCGCCATGGGCCGGGTTGTAGAAGGCCGCCGTGCCGCCGGTCAGCGAATGCGTGCTTTCCGCCAGCACCGTCAGCCGCGTCACGCCGTCGTCCCAGGTCAGCGCCGGGGCGACATAGACCTTGTCGTCGGCATAGCCGGGCAGGTCGCTGTTCGACTGCCGCAGCAGGCTGGTCAGGCGATAGGACAGGTGGCCGCCCTCCCCCAGCGGCCCCGAGATGTCGGCCGCGATCTGCGCGCGGTCATTGGCGCCGGTGGTGAATTCCAGCTCGTGATAGGGTTCGTCCTTGGGCCGCTTGGTGATCAGGTTGACGATGCCGCCCGGCCCGCTGACGCCATAGAGCGACGAGGCCGGGCCCTTCAGCACCGCCGCGCCCTCGATCCCATAGGGTTCGGACTTGAACCAGGCCGTGGGCGCGCTCAGCTGCCGCAGCCCGTCGCGGAACCAGCCGTTGTAATAGGCCGGGAAGCCGCGCAGGAAGAAGGCGTCGAAACGGGTGTCGAAGCCGAAATTGTTGGGATTGGCCCCGGCGGAATAGCCAAGCGCCTCGTTGAGGTTGCGCGGGGCCTGGTCCTCGATCTGGTCCTGGGTGACGACGCTGATCGCCTGCGGGATCTTCGCGATGGGCGTCTGCAGCCTGGTCGCCTCGCGGCTGGCGATGGGGACATAGCCCTGCTGTTCCAGCGTGGTGTTGCTTTCCGCCTGGATGGTGATCTCGGGCAGCATATAGGGATCCTCCTGCGCCAGCGCGGGCAGGGCGGCGGCGCTGGCCAGAAGGGCGGCGATCAGGGGGTGGCGCATCTGTCGATCCTTGGTCTGCTTAGGGCGCATCGGCCCGCAATGGCGTCCGATGCGCGGCGTGACGTCATGGTCGCGGTCCCGATCCTTCCCCCACCCGGCCCGTCCAGGGCGGGCCGCAGGGCGGGTCGGATCGCCCGGCGCACAAGGATCCATCGCAACATGCCGGGTGCCGCGCCGCATCGCATGGCCGCGCATCTTGCAGCGGCTACTGATTCTGACTAAACCTGTCAAGTATAGGCCCGGCTGCCGCAGGGTCATCCACACAGGCCTCAGCGAGGGCATCCATGAACGATCTCACCCCGTCGCGGCTGCGCGAAATCAAGCGCGAAGCAACCGTCCGCCCCTTCGATCTTGCCGCCCAGCTTGGCCTGCCCGAGGCCGCGCTGGCCGAGGCCGAACTGGGTTTCGGCACGGTCAGGATCGACGCCGTGCCCGGCCGCCTGATCCCGGCGGTCGAAACCCTGGGCGAGGTGATGGCGCTGACCCGCAACCGGTCCTGCGTGATCGAGAAACTCGGCACCTATCGCGACTTCCACGACGGCGACCACGCCGCGATGACCCTGGATGCCGAGATCGACCTGCGCATCTTTCCGCGCCACTGGGTCCATGCCTTCGCCGTCGAGGTCGAGGCGGAGGGCGGCCCCCGCCGCTCGATCCAGGTCTTCGACGCGGCGGGCGATGCGGTCCACAAGATCCACCTGCGCGCGGGCTCGGACCTTCAGGCCTGGTCGGCGCTGATCCGCGACCTGGCGCTGCCCGACCAGACCGGCCTGTCCGATTACGCCCCCCGCCCCGCGCCCGAAGGCGCCCGCATCGCCGCGGACCGGGCGGAAACGCTGCGCCAGGAATGGCTGCGGATGACCGACACGCATCAGTTCAACACCCTGGTGCGGCGGCTGAAGATGAACCGGCTGGGCGCCTATCGCCTGGCCGGCGCGCCCTTGGCGCGGCAGCTGGAGGTGTCCGCCGTGCCGCTGCTGCTGGAGCGGGTGCGCGACAGCGGCCAGCAGGTGATGTTCTTCGTCGGCAATGCGGGCTGCATCGAGATCCATTCCGGCCCGATCGCGACGCTGAAGCCGATGGGCCCCTGGCTGAACGTGATGGACCCGCGCTTCAACCTGCATCTGCGCGGCGACCATGTGGCCGAGGTCTGGCTGGTCGACAAGCCGACGAAACGCGGCCCGGCGATCTCGGTCGAGGCCTTCGACGAGGCGGGCGAGCTGATCTTCCAGTGCTTCGGGATGCGCCCCGAGAAGGGCGGCGATGCCGAGGGCTGGGCCGCGCTGGTTGCCGGGCTGCCCGCGAAGGCGGAGGCATGACCATGCCGCGCCTGATCCGCCTTGCCGCCGCCGCCGCGCTTGCCTGCGCCAGCCCCGCGCTGGCCGATCCGCATCCCGATGCCAGCCGCGTGCTGTCGCTTGGCGGCGCGGTGACCGAGATCGTCCACGCGCTGGGGCAGCAGGACCGGCTGGTCGGCCGCGACACGACCTCCAGCTTCCCGCCCGAGGTGCTGGCGCTGCCCGATGTCGGCTATGTGCGCGCGCTCAGCTCCGAAGGGGTGCTGTCGGTGCAGCCCGACCTGATCCTGTCCGAGGAAGGCGCCGGCCCGCCCGAGACCATCGCCCTGCTGCAAGAGGCGGGCATCCCCTTCGAGACCATCCCCGAGGGCCATGACGCCGAGGGGCTGGCCCGCAAGGTCGAGGCCGTGGCCGAGGCGCTTGGCGTTCCCGACGCGGCCGGCCCGGTGATCGAGGAGATCCGTGCCGACCTGGCCCGCGTCGAGCAAGCGAATGCCGGGGGTGGCCAGAAGAAGCGCGTGCTGTTCATCCTGTCCCTGCAGGGCGGCCGGGTGATGGCCGGGGGCGAGGGCTCGGGCGCGGATGCGATCATCCGCCTGGCGGGGGCCGAGAACGCGGTCAGCGGTTTCCAGGGCTACAAGCCGATGACCGACGAGGCTGTCACCGCCGCCGCGCCCGATGTCATCCTGATGATGCAGCGCGGCGACGCCCAGGCCGATTCCGACCACAATGCCAGCCTTGCCGAACTGGCTGCCATGCCGGCGCTGGCCGTGACCCCGGCGGTGCGCGACGGCGCGGTCGTCACCATGGACG
The DNA here is from genome assembly GCF_003709565.1 of Paracoccus sigandri. Taxonomy (GTDB): domain Bacteria; phylum Pseudomonadota; class Alphaproteobacteria; order Rhodobacterales; family Rhodobacteraceae; genus Paracoccus; species Paracoccus siganidrum. The sequence continues at coordinate 143,927 of NZ_QNRC01000011.1, forward strand.
GTCTGCTGCTGCTGGGCTTCGGCCCGCGCACCGGCGCGGCGGCGCTGGAGCTGCACGACGCCATCTATGGCGCGGGCAGCTGATGGTCGCCGTGGACGCCCCCCGCGACCGGCCGGAGGGCGACCGGCTGGAGGGCGACCGGCGCCATGTCGGGCGGGTGCTGTGCCTGCTGCTGGTCCTGCTGCTGGCGCTGGTCGCGATCCTGTCGCTGGGGCATGGCGCCTCGGGCGTCTCGGCGCCGCGGGTGCTGGCCGACTGGCTGGCCGGTCGGCAGATCGCGCCGACCGACCGCATCGTGCTGGTGGACATCCGCCTGCCGCGCCTGCTGACCGGGATCCTGGTCGGCGCCGGGCTGGCGGTGTCGGGGGCGGTGATGCAGGGGCTGTTTCGCAACCCGCTGGCCGATCCGGGCCTGCTGGGGGTCAGCGCCGGGGCCTCGCTGGGGGCGATCTCGGGGATCGTGCTGGGCGGGATGCTGCCGGCCGCGATCCTGTCCTTCACCGGCTGGCATCTGGTGCCGCTGGCGGCTTTCGGCGGCGGCTGGCTGGCGATGCTGCTGCTCTACGGCATCTCGACCCGGCGCGGGCGCACCTCGGTCGCGACCATGCTGCTGGCGGGGATCGCGCTGGCGGCGATGATCGGCGCGCTGTCGGGGCTGATCGTCTATTACGCCAATGACAGCCAGCTGCGCGACCTGACCTTCTGGGGCCTCGGCTCGCTGGCCGGGGCAAGCTGGACCAAGATCCTGGCCGCCGGCCCGCTGATCGCCGCCGCGCTGCTGGCGGCGCCCTTCCTGGCGCGCGGGTTGAACGGCCTGGCGCTGGGAGAGGCGGCGGCCGCCCATGTCGGCATCCGCGTGCAGCGGGTCAAGGCGGTGGCGATCCTGACGGCGGCGGCGGCGACCGGCGCCTCGGTCGCGATCTCGGGCGGGATCGGCTTCGTGGGCATCGTCGTGCCGCATCTGCTGCGGCTTCTGACCGGGCCGGACCATCGCTGGCTGCTGGTCAATTCCGCGCTGCTGGGCGCCTCGGTCCTGGTCTGCGCCGACATGGTCAGCCGCACGGTCATCGCCCCGGCCGAGCTGCCCATCGGCATCATCACCGCGATGATCGGCGGGCCGTTCTTCATGTGGGTGCTGCTGTCGAACCGCCGGGTGATCGACCTATGAGCGTCTGCGCCCGCGACCTGCGCCTGCGCCTTGGTCGCGCGCCGATCCTGCACGGGGTCGACCTGACCGCGCAGGCGGGGCGGCTGACGGCGATCATCGGGCCGAACGGCTCGGGCAAGACCAGCCTGATGCGGGTGCTGACCGGAGAGCTTGCCCCCCATGCCGGCGAGGCGCTGCTGAACGGCGCGCCCATCGCCCGCCAGCGGCCCGAGATGCTGGCCCGCCGCCGCGCCGTGCTGCCGCAGCAGAGCGCGCTGTCCTTTCCCTTCACCGTGGCCGAGATCGTCCGCATCGGGCTGCATTCGCTGGCGGCGGGCGAGGCCGAGCGCGGCGCGCTGATCCGCGCGGCGCTGGCGCAGGTCGGGCTGCCGGGCCATGCCGGGCGGCTCTATCAGGAACTGTCGGGGGGCGAGCAGCAGCGCGTGCAGCTGGCCCGCGCGCTGGTGCAGGTCTGGCATCCGGTGGGCGAGGACGGGCCGTGCTGGCTGTTCCTGGATGAACCCGTCAGCAGCCTGGACATCGCCCATCAGCTGGCGGTGATGCGGCTGGCCGAGGATTACGCCCGCCGCGGCGGCGGGGTGATCGCGGTGATGCACGACCTGAACCTGACGGCGATGTTCGCCGATCACGTGCTGCTGATGAAGGACGGGCGCGCGCGGGCCGAGGGCAGCCCGGCCGAGGTCATGACCGACCGCCTGCTGTCCGAGGCCTATGGCTGCGAGCTGCGCGTCAGCCACACCCCGCGCGAGGGCGTCTGGCTGCTGCCGCAGGGCGCCAGGCTGGCCGGGTGACCGGTGGCGGAGGAAGCCCTGCAGGCCCCCTCGAAGGGCCGGCAGGGCTGGGGGCAAAGCCCCCGCGCGCCCTTGCCCCGAAGCCCTTGCGTCGCGCACGTCGCGGCGGCACAGTCGCGCGATGACCATGCCGCGCGCGCCCCTGGACGATCCGCTTCCCGCCGTCATCCTGGCCGGCGGCCTGTCCAGCCGCATGGGCGGCGGCGACAAGGGGCTGCTGCGGATTTGCGGCCGCAGCCTGATCGCGCATCTGCTGGACCGGCTGGCGCCGCAATGCGCGCCCGTCGCGCTGAACGCCAATGGCGATCCGGCGCGTTTCGCCGATCTGGGGCTGCCGGTCCTGCCGGACGGGATGCCCGACCGGCCCGGTCCCCTGGCCGGGGTGCTGGCGGCGATGGACTGGGCGGCGGGGCTGGGCGCGCCCTCGGTGCTGACCGCCGCCGGCGACACGCCCTTTCCGCCCGCCGACCTGGCGCGGCGGCTGGCCGAGGCGGCGGGGCCGTCCGGCCTGGCCATCGCCGCCAGCCCCGATCCGCAGGGCGCGATGCGCGATCATCCGACCTTCGCGCTGTGGCCGGTGGCCCTGCGCGACGACCTGCGCGCCACGCTTGCGGCGGGCCAGCGCCGCGTGCTGGCCTTCGCCGCCCGCCACCAGCCCGGCCGCGCCATCTGGGACAGCAGGCCCCATGACCCGTTCTTCAACGTGAACCGGCCCGAGGACCTGGCCCGCGCCGAGGTCATCGCCGAAACCATCCCGCGCACCGGCTGAAGCATTTCCAGCAAGAGCGGATGCCGGTTTTGCGCCCGGAAATGCGCAAGAACAATGACCTGCGGCCTTTCGACGAGTCTTCGAAAGGCTAGCAGCGCGGCGGCGCGGTCGAGCGGCCGACGACCAGTTCCGCCTCCAGAAGCTCGGTCACGGCCTTGCCCTCGGGCGCGTCGATCAGGCCGATCAGCATCTCGGCGGTGCGCCGCCCGGCCTCGCGCACCGGAGAGCGCATGGCGGTGAAGACCGGCACCGCGCCGCGATTGCTGTAATAGGACAGGTCGTCGTCGAAGGTGACGATGGACAGGTCGCGCCCCGGCTGCAGCCCGCGTTCCTCCAGCGCCTGCTTCACCCCCATCGCGATCATGATGGACGAGGTCAGCACCGCCGTCGGCGGATTGTCCGAGGACAGCAGCGCCACCGCCCCGGCATAGCCGTAGCTTGCCGACATCTCGCCGCTCAGCATCCGGTCGGGGGCGGGCGCGGGCAGCCCGGCGGCAGCAAGCGCGCGCAGGAAGCCCTCGCGGCGGCGCAGGGCGAAGTCATGCGCCTCGTCGCCGTTCAGCAGCGCGATCTGGCGGTGGCCCAGCTGCAGCAGGAACTGGGTGCCGCGCTCGAAGGCGCGCAGGTTGTTCACGTCGACCCATGAATAGGGCTCGGGATGGTCGCCGACCCGGCCATGGACGACGAAGGGCAGGCCGATCCGCTTCAGCAGCGCCAGGCGCGGGTCGCCCCGGCGCGGGAACTGCACGATCAGCCCGCCGACCAGCCCCTTGGACTTCAGCGCGCGATAGGCCTCGGCCTGTTCGTCCTGGGGCACGACGGTCAGGTTGATCTCGAACTTGCGGCGGGCGCAGACCTCGCCCACGCCGGCCAGAAAATCGGCATAGATCGGGTTCACCAGCTCGTTCCGGCCGCCGATCGGGATGACGCAGCCGATGGTCGAGGCATGGCCCGTGGCCAGCATCCGTGCATGGGCATTGGGCGCATAGCCCAGGCGGTGCGCCGCCTCGATCAGCCGGGCGCGGGTGGCCTCGCTGACCTCGGGATGGCCGTTCAGCGCCCGGCTGACGGTGGTCTGCGACATGCCGACCGCCTTGGCGAATTCCTTGAGCTTCATCTTGTCCTTGTCGCGCTGCCGGATGCCGTTCACACCGGCCGGAGCCCATGCTTGCCCGCATCGGGGGCGCAAGGCAACCATCGGGGAGACCGTCCGGTTCGGGAAAGGAACGCGGCGGGCCGGAGCTGCGTTCCGGTCAGCGTGGCCCGACCCGAACCCCGACCCTGGCGGCGCAAGCGCGGAGCGTGACGATGCACAGATACCTTGCCCATGCGGTGCTGCTGGCGGCCATCGGCTTCGCCGCGTCTCCGCTGCTGTTTCCGGGCTTCGGCGGCTATCGGGCCGACCTGTTCCCGATCCCGCAGCACGACCCGCCCGTCCAGCCGGCGGGCTGGACCTTCGCGATCTGGACGCTGATCTATGGCTGGCTGATCCTGGGATCGGCCTATGGGCTGTGGAGGGCCTCTGACGCGCCGGGCTGGCAGGGCGCGCGCCCGCCGCTGCTGGCCAGCCTGATCATCGGCATCTTCTGGATCCCGGTCGCCAACCGCTCGCCCGGCTGGGCCACGGCGATGATCCTGGCGATGCTGGCCTTCGCGGTGGCGGCCTTCCTGCGCGCGGGCGGGCGGGACCGGCCGTGGCTGCTGCGGCCGCTGGCGATCTATGCGGGCTGGCTGACGGCGGCCTCGGGGGCCTCGGTCGGGATCCTCATAGGCGGCCACGGGATCCTGCCCGCGCAGGCGGCAGCGGTGCTGAGCCTGCTGGGCGTGACGGCGCTGGCCGCGGCGATACATGCTGCGCGCCCCGAGGAATGGGGCTATCCTGTGGCGGTGATCTGGGCGCTGGCGGGGATCTTCGCGGCCAACCTGTCGCCGCCCAACTGGCTGCTGCTGCTGGTTTCGGCCACCGGGGCCGCGCTGCTGGCCTTCCGCGCCTTTTCCGGTGCCGCCGATGCGAAGAAGGAGACCGCCCGATGAAACGCCGCCTGTTCTTGTCGCTCGCCACCGCCGTCTCGGCCATCTTCGCCGGGCTGATCCACCGCCGCCCGGCCATGGCCGGGGGCGAGGCGCCCAGCTTCACCTTCCCCTCGATCGACGGCGGCCAGCTGGACAGCGCCGAATGGCGCGGCCGGCCGGTGCTGGTGGTCAACACCGCCTCGCTCTGCGGCTTCACCGGCCAGCTGCGCGACATGCAGGCGCTGCACGAGGAGCTGGGGCCGCAGGGGCTGGTGGTGCTGGCGGTCCCCTCGGACGATTTCAACCAGGAGCTGGAGAACGCGCAGAAGGTGCAGGAATTCTGCACGCTGGAATATGGCATCACCCTGCCGATGACCGACATCCTGCATGTGGCGCGGGGCGAGGTGCATCCGCTCTATGCCTGGGCGCGCGAGCAGACCGGCTTCGTGCCGAAATGGAACTTCAACAAGCTGGTGCTGGGGCCGGACGGGCGGATCCTGGGCCATTGGGGATCGATGACCAGGCCCGGCGACGCGAAGATCCGCGCCGCGATCGCGCCCTATCTGTCGTCCTGAGCCCCTGGCGCGATTTCGGCGGCAGGCGGCGAAACCGGCAGATCGCGGCCGCCATTCGCCGCTTCCGCGCCAGGGCCTTGCGCATATTTCGCGCGCGGCGGGTTTCTTCGCCGCGCGCCGGGGCTGCGGCATTGTCAGCGCCGGTCCGGGTGGTATAGCTGTCCCTTGCCCCAGCCCGGAAGTCCTCGCGTGTCCGATACCAATCCCGATGCCGGTTTCGTCTCTCTGGTTTCCGCCGGTCCCGGCGATCCCGAACTGCTGACGCTGAAGGCCGCGCGCCGCCTGGCCGAGGCCGATGTGGTGCTGTTCGACGACCTGGCCTCGGGTCCGGTGCTGGACCAGGCGGGTCCGCAGGCGGAACTGATCGCGGTGGGCAAGCGGGCGGGGCGGCCCTCGGCCCGGCAGGAACATGTGAACCAGCTGCTGGTGCAATATGCGCAGGCGGGCTGCCGCGTCGTGCGGCTGAAATCGGGCGATGCGGGGATCTTCGGGCGGCTGGAAGAGGAGCTGATCGCCCTGACCGAGGCCGGCATCCCCTTCGAGATCGTGCCCGGCGTCACCTCGGCCAGCGCGGCGGCGGCGGCGGCGGGCGTGCCGCTGACCCGCAGGCTGACCGCGCGGCGGGTGCAGTTCATCACCGGCGCCGACGTGACCGGAACCCTGCCCCAGGACATCAACTGGGCCGCCATCGCCGATCCGGCGGTGACGACCGTGGTCTTCATGGGCCAGCGCAGCTTTCCGCAACTGGCCGAGGGGCTGCGCGCCCATGGCCTGCCCGGCGACACGCCGGCGCTGTTCGCCGAGGCCGTCGGCCATCCCGGCCAGCGCCTGCTGCGCACCACCATCGACGGGCTGGCGCGAGAGTTGCGCGGCGCCGCCGTTACCAATCCCGGCCTGATCATGTTCGGCCCGCTGGCCTTCCACCACCAGGTCCCGCAGGACTGACCCGCCCCGAAAATGCCGGGTTTTCGCATAAAATGCCGGGCATTCGGGGGCTTTCCCGCGCCGCCGGTTCAATGGCCTGTTAAGCGGGACCGCCTAGTCTGGCGGTTCACGGAAACCGGATGCGCGGACAGGACATGGTTGCCTATCGGCTGGTGGCCACCTATGGGGCCGCCCCCACACGCTGGACGACGAACATCACCGACCTGACGCTGGCACTGGTGGACGGGCGGGTGATCCTGACCGTCACCACCCAGCCCGGCGGCGGGCTGTCAAGCTTCGCGATCAGCGATCCCGGCCAGCCGCTGCAACTGGTCGACAACCTGCCCTATCTGTCCGGCCTGACCTATCGCGCCACGCCCCGGACCTCGGTCCTGGCGCTGGAGGGCGGCACGCAGCTCTACCAGCTGGGGCTGGGCGGGGCCGAGCCCTTCGCCAGCCCGCTGGACGGCAGCGGCGACCTGGGCGGTTTCGCGCGGCTGTTCAACCCCGCCCAGATCGGCACGCGGTTGACCGAGCTGGGCCATTTCAGCACGCCGTCGGGCGATTTCATCTATTCCGCCCGGATCGGCGAGGCGGCGATCTCCGTGCGCAAGCTGCTGGGCGACGGCCAGCTGGGCAATGTCTCGACCCTGCGGCTGAACAGCACGCTGGTGCCCGAGGGCGCCTCGCTGGACCGGATCATCGCGGTGGATCTGGGCAGCCAGAAGATCCTCGTGGCGATCTCGGGGTTGGGGAACTTCATCTCGACCCATCTGGTCGGCGCCGATGGCAGCCTGGGCGCGGGGGCGCTGCATGGCGGCGCGATCGGCACCGGCTTCAACACGCCCACCGCGGTCGAGGCGGTGCGGACCGCCGGCGCGACCTTCCTGGTGATGGCGGCGCAGGGCTCTTCCTCGCTGAGCGTGTTCCAGCTGCAGGCCGATGGCCGGCTGATCGCGCGCGACCATGTCATCGACGAACTGACGACGCGTTTCCAGTCGGTCACGGCGCTGGCCACGGCCGAGATCGACGGCCGCGCCTTCGTCTTCGCGGGCGGGCGCGACGGCGGGATCAGCGTCTTCACGCTGCAGCCCGACGGCCGGCTGCTGCACCTGACGACCATCGCCGACAGCCACGACATGACCCTGGCCCATGTCACCGCGATCGAGGCGCGGGCGATGGACGGCCGGATCGCGCTTTTCGTCGCCAGCGGGACCGAGCCGGGGATCACCCAGCTGGTCTTCGATCCCGGCGCCATCGGTTTCACCGGCATCGCGGCGGCGGGGTCTCCGACCGGGACCGACGGCAACGACCTGATGATGTCGCGCCCCGGCACGATCTGGATGGGGGGCGGGCCGGGCGACGACATCCTGATCGCGACCAGCGAATCGATCGCGCTGCTGGGCGGGCCGGGGGCGGATGTCTTCGTGGCGGCGAATTTCAAGGGCCGCATCGCCATCCGCGACTACGAGGTGGGGATCGACCGGCTGGACCTGTCGCAACTGGGCATGGTGCGCAGCACCTGGCAGCTGCGCTTCGTGCCGCAGAGCTATGGCGTCAAGATCTTCTATGGCGAGGCGGTGATCGACATCTTCTCGAAGGGCGGCCGCACGCTGGGTCCGGCGGATTTCGGCAACGACCTGTTCGCGATCACCCATTACAACCTGCCGCCGCTGGACCCCGCGAAGATCGCGCCCTCGGACACGCCCAGCACCATCGGCCGCTATCATTTCGGCGGCACGGGCCATGACGTGATCCAGGGCGGGCAGGGGTCGGACTTCATCTCGGGCGGGCCGGGCAACGACCGCATCTTCGGCTTCGCGGGCCATGACACGATCAATGGCGACCAGGGCAACGACATGCTGCGCGGCCATGCCGGCAATGATTCGCTGTCGGGCGGTCCGGGCCGCGATACGCTGTTCGGCGACCAGGGCAACGACACGCTGCGCGGCGGCGCCGGGCCGGACCTGCTCTATGGCGGCCCCGGCGACGACCTGCTGATGGGAGAGGAGGGCAACGACACGCTCTATGGCGGCGCGGGGCACGACACGCTGATCGGCGGCCGGGGCAACGACACGCTGCATGGCCAGGCCGGCAACGACCTGCTGCAGGACATGCAGGGCAACAATGTGCTGATCGGCGGCGGCGGCCATGACACGCTGATCGCCGGGCCAGGCAATGACAAGCTGCACGGCGGGGCGGGGCGCGACAGCCTGGTCGGCGGCAATGGCAACGACCTGCTGGAGGGGGGCGCCGGCAATGACCGGCTGTTCGGCGGCGGCGGGCGCGACACGCTGCTGGGCGGCGGCGGCAACGACTATATGGACGGCGGCCCCGGCAACGACCGGATGCTGGGCGGCGCGGGCAATGACCGGATGTTCGGGGGCCAGGGGAACGACTCGCTCTGGGGCGGTGCCGGCAACGACCGGCTGAACGGCGGCCCCGGCGACGATCTGCTCTACGGAGAGGCCGGCAACGACTGGCTGGCCGGCGGCCCCGGCAATGACCGGCTGTGGGGCGGGGCGGGGAACGACACCCTGCAGGGCGGCGCCGGCAACGACCTGCTGGATGGGGGGGGCGGCAATGACCGGCTGCTGGGCGGGATGGGCAACGATACGCTGCGCGGCGGCCCCGGCGACGATCTTCTGCAGGGCGGCGCGGGCAAGGATACGCTGCGCGGCGGCGCCGGCAACGACCGGCTGCTGGGCGGCGGCGGGGACGACCTGCTCTACGGCGATGGCGGCGACGACACGCTGCTGGGCGGGGCGGGCAATGACCGGCTGTTCGGCGGCGCCGGGCGCGACCTGCTGCGGGGCGGCGCGGGCCGCGACACCATGACCGGCGGCGCCGGCAGGGATGTCTTCGCCTGGGGCGCGGCCAGCGAAAGCCGCCCCGCCGCGCCGGACCTGGTCACCGATTTCCAGCCCGGCGCGGACCGGCTGGACCTGTCGGCGCTGGACCTGGTCTTCATCGGCCGCGCCGGCTTCTCGGGCCCCGCCCAGCTTCGCTGGGACATCGTCGGCCAGCGCACCCATATCCTCATCGACCTGAACGGCGACGGCCAGGCCGACATGCTGATCCACCTGACCGGCAGGCTGCAGCTGGATGCCGACGATTTCCTGCTCTAGGTTCTGTGGACACTTACTTGATCCACAGGACGATGGCAGCGATGGTGATGACGGCGAGGTGGTTTCTGGCGGTTTTCTCGTATCGCGTGGCGACCCTTCGGAACTGCTTGAGCTTGGAGAGTGAGCCTGTGAACGCCACTGGTTCGAGAGAACAGGCGCACGCATTCGATCAGATGTCTCTGGGCGTA
>NZ_QNRC01000110.1 GCF_003709565.1 Paracoccus sigandri
GTTTCTGGCGGTTTTCTCGTATCGCGTGGCGACCCTTCGGAACTGCTTGAGCTTGGAGAGTGAGCCTGTGAACGCCACTGGTTCGAGAGAACAGGCGCACGCATTCGATCAGATGTCTCTGGGCGTAGAGATGCTTGTCGAGGGGATGCTTGCGCGCCCGGGACGGGTTGTTAGGGATGACGGCAAGAGCTTTCTTGCGGGCGATCGCCTCACGCAGGCGGTCGCTGTCATAGGCGGTGTCGGCCATGACGACCTCGGCAGGCAGGTCGGCGATCAGCGCCTCGGCCTGCGGGGCGTCGCCCTTCTGCCCGGCGGTCAGGGTGAAGCGGACCGGACAGCCAAGGCCTCGCACTGCCAGGTGGAGCTTGGTGCTCAGCCCGCCGCGGGACCGGCCAAGGGCCTGATCTTCAGCCCCCTTTTTGCACCAGCGGCGTGTTGGTGGGCGCGGATAATCGTGCTGTCCACGATCAGGTATTCGAAATCGGGATCGTCGGACATCGCCGCGAAGAGCCGCCACCAGACCCCCTTCCGGCTCCATCGGCTGAAGCGGCGGAACATGCTGTTCCACGAGCCGAACACGTCCGGCAACTCGCGCCACGGCGAACCCGTCCGCACGATCCAAAGCACCGCCTCCACGAACATCCGGTTGTCGCGACCACTGCTGCCCCGTGTCCGCTCGTCCCCGATGATATGGCCGGAAATCCGATTCCATTGCCCGTCCGACAGCACAAGCCGATCCAACACTCCCATCGCAAACCTCCTGCAACAGAAACCTTGAATCATCTTTCCTCAGAATAGGGAATCCCAAGAG
>NZ_QNRC01000111.1 GCF_003709565.1 Paracoccus sigandri
CTCGGCGCGGATCCGGCGCACCAGGCCCGCGGCGCGGGCAGCGATCGCGGCGCGCGCCGCCCCGTCCAGCCCGGCCTGCGCGACCAGCCCGGCCAGAAGCGCCGCTTCATCGGCGAATTTCGCCTGCGTGGAAAAGGGGGCGGGGTTGACAGGGGCCATGCCGATCTCCTTACTCGATGCGGCAGGTCTAGCAGATGTTTCCCAGGCGATGTGCCTGAAGATGGGCCGGATGCCAGGCGGAAGGAACAAAAACAGGGCGATTTTCAGGATGAAGCCGGAACTGGACGCGCAGGACCGCAGGATCCTGGCCGAACTGACCGAAAACGCCCGAATCCCGATCGCCGAGCTGGCCCGGCGGGTCGGGCTGTCGAAGACCCCGGTCGCGCAGCGCATCCGGCACCTCGAGGAGATCGGGTTGATCACCGGCTATCGCGCCATCCTGTCGCCCCTGAAGCTGGGCCTGACCCATGTCACCTATGTCGAGGTCAGCATGAGCGACACCCGCGAAGCCGCGCTGCAGCAGTTCAACGCCGCCATCCGCGCCATCCCCGAGGTCGAGGAATGCTACATGATCGCCGGCGGCTGCGACTACCTCATCAAGCTCCGCTCCCGCGACATGGCCCATTTCCGCCGCATCCTGGCCGAGAAGATCTCCACCCTCCCCCATGTCAGCAATAC
>NZ_QNRC01000112.1 GCF_003709565.1 Paracoccus sigandri
TGGCGCGGCGGGCGCTTCACGCGGGCGCGAACGGCATCCTGAACAAGGATGCCTCGGCGCAGGAGATCCTGACCGCGCTGGACGAGGTGCTGCGCGGCGGCCACTATGTCGAGGGCCGCATCGCCACCCAGATCGCGCTGATGAACGTGCCCGGCAAGCGCAGCCCCGGCACCCGCCTGACGGCGCGCGAGGAAGAGATCCTGGGCCTGATCACCGAGGGCCTGGCCTATCGCGAGATCGCCGACCGCGCCTGCATCAGCTACAAGACCGTCTCGAATGTCAGCCTGGTGCTGCGCGAGAAGCTGGGCGCGACCAGCCTGGCGGACCTGGTGGTCAAGGGCATCCGCTATTTCGAGGGGATCTGACCCACCGGGCCAGGGAAGGTTTGCGCGTCCGAGGTCGGGGGAATTTCGGCCAGGAAGCGGAACAGCGCCTCGGTATCCAGGGGCTTCGGCATCAGCTCCAGCCCCATTTCGGCGCAGCTGTCGCGCAGGCTGGCGGAACGCTCGGCCGAGATGATGCGCGTCGGGCAGGCGCCGTGGCGGCGGTGCAGCGCGGCCGCAAGCTCCAGCCCGTTGGCGCCGTGATCCAGCTGATAGTCGATCAGCAGCGCATCCGGCGCGATCTCCATCTCCTCCAAGAGGGCGATGGCCTCGTCGGGGCCC
>NZ_QNRC01000113.1 GCF_003709565.1 Paracoccus sigandri
GACGCGACACGGGCGGCGTGGTCGTTGGTATGTCTTGGGAGTTTTGCGCGAAGTCTCTGATGACAAACGCAGTTTCGGCCCCTAGCCTGGCGCGATGTCGAACGGGGCCTGGACAGATCAAGAGAACGACCTGATCGTTGCGGATTACTTCGCGATGCTGGCCGACGACGTCTCTGGCCGCCCCTACAACAAGGCCGAGCACCGGCGCGGGCTTCTGCCGCTGTTGAACGATCGGTCCGAGGGATCGGTCGAGTTCAAGCACCAGAACATCAGCGCCGTGCTGAAGGGGCTGGGTGAGGACTGGATCCCGGGCTACAAGCCCGCCTTCAATTTCCAGATGACGCTGGTGGATGCCGTGGCGCGCTGGCTGGCGCTGAACCCGGCATGGCTCGGCCGCCATTCGGGTATCAGAGCGACGACCGGTCTCGCGGAGGCGCGGCCGATCTGGATCGGGCCGCCGCCCACGCTGTCGAACCAGCCGCCTCCTCAGGAGCTGGAGCAGATGCTGCACATCGCCCGCAAATTCGATGTCGCGGCAAGAGACGAGCGAAACCGCGCCCTCGGCCGTGCCGATGAGGAACGCGTGCTGGCGCACGAACGTGCAGCCCTGAAATCAGCGGGCCGCGACGATCTTGCGCGCAAGGTCAGGTGGGTG
>NZ_QNRC01000114.1 GCF_003709565.1 Paracoccus sigandri
CGTTCACAGGCTCACTCTCCAAGCTCAAGCAGTTCCGAAGGGTCGCCACGCGATACGAGAAAACCGCCAGAAACTACCTCGCCGTCATCACCATCGCTGCCATCGTCCTGTGGATCAAGTAAGTGTCCACAGAACCTAGGTCATGTTGACAAATGGCGCAGCCAGAGGCGGATGGATGTGATGTCGATGAAGCCAAGGAAGCTTTCAGCGGTTTTGTCGTAGCGAGTAGCAACGCGGCGAGCATTCTTGAGCCTGTTGAAGCATCGCTCGACGAGGTTTCGCAGCCGGTAGAGCCGTCGGTCAACGGCGACACGAAGCCTGAGAGACTTGCGCATTGGGATCACCGGCACGACGTTGCGTGCCTCCATGGTTCTGCGACCCCTATCTGAATCATACCCGCGATCGGCCAGCAGGACGCAAGGTTCTGGCAGGTTGTCCTCCATGACCAGGTCGAAGCTGTCAACGGCGGGGTAAAACCCTGCCACGCGGCGGCGCAAAAGTTTGCCAGTTAGCGGCACAAGCACGGAACGTCGGGAGGGCGTAGCCCGACCAGAGTTCCGTGCTTGTGCCGTTGGTATTTTTTGAAAGGGGTCAGCCGGCCTTTCGGGCGCGGCTTTGGGCGAGACGAT
>NZ_QNRC01000115.1 GCF_003709565.1 Paracoccus sigandri
TGACCTGCCCCCCGGTCGTCCCTCGCCGTGATGTAGAGTCCTTGGGGTTGATATTGGTCGGTTTCGGGTTGGGCAAGTGCGTCGGGCGCGGAGCCCCCAGTTTGCTCAATCGCCCTGCGCGCTTCTGCCGGGGTCTGGTTGCCGAGCGAGGCATGCGGCCTGACGTGGTCGTAGTCGTAGCGCCAGAGGGCCAGCTTTCGGCGGGCATCGGCCAGGCGTTCGAAGATCTCCTCGTTGAGGCATTCGTCGCGCAGGCTGCCATTGAATGACTCGATGCAGCCATTTTTCTGGGGCTTGCCCGGATCGATATAATGCCATTCGACGCCGTTCTCGTTGGCCCGCTTCAGGATCGCCTTGCTGGTGAACTCGGTGCCCCTCCTCGGGAAAACGATCCCCCGGATCGTTTTCTGATCCTCGTCGATCACTGACGACACAGGCCGGCTTGCCGTAGATCCTGACCAGCGCATCCAGTTCCCGCGCCACCCTGGCCCCCGAGATGCTGGTGTCGGCGATCAAGGTGCGGTTTTCGCGGCAGCAATCGTCGTTCACGGCCAGAATGCGGAACCTGCGGCAGGCC
>NZ_QNRC01000012.1 GCF_003709565.1 Paracoccus sigandri
ACCTGTCGCAAGAGGCCGCCGCCTCGGCCGGGGCGCAGACGCCGATGGGGGCGCTGGCCCGGCAGCTATATGATCGATTTGTCGAAGAGGAAGGCGGCAAGGGCCGCGATTTTTCGGCAATGTTGCCACAGTTCGTCGAAAAAAACCGCTGATCCGGCGCTTTTCGCGGGAACCAAAGCCGATGTCGCGGAACGGAACCCTCCGCGGCATCGTTTTGCCTGAGAGTTAACGCAGGCCAAGGAAACCCACGATGACGATTGCCCGACCGGTCGCGGCCTCTGCCGCAGCGGCGGTGCTGGCTTATTGCTTTACCGTATCCAGTTTCGCCCAGGGCGCCACCAATGACGGCGCCGCCAGTTCACCCCCGATCTTCCAGGTCGGCGACGTCCTGCCCGAGGCGGATGTGCATATCGTCACCTCGCCCGGCGTCTACGGGCTGGGGCCCGAGCCCCCGGGCAGCCGCTATGCGGTGGCGCATGGCATGCTGATCCGGGTCGATGCGGAAACGACCAAGGTGCTGTCCGTCCTGCGAGAGCAGGCGCGGCCGCTGGACTGAGGGCCGCTATTCGCGGCTTTTCGCGCGCGGCGGCGGAACCACGGGGTGCCCTGGATGGTTGTCCCGAAAACGAGCAGAAGGAAGAATATCGTGGCACAGAGGCTTTACCTGACCGCCACGGCGGTGGGGATCGCGCTGTCCGCCATCGCCGCGACAAGCGCCTGGGTCCTGAGCGATTCCACGGCCGCCGAAAGCGCCGTCACCGCCAGCTGCCTCGCGGATTGCGCGGGCGGCGGCCAGCCCCTGCCCGCCATCGGCGAGCCGGTCGACGAAGAGGCGCTGCATGTCATCACCCATCCCGGCCGCTACGGGCTCAGCCTGGCGCCGTCGGGCAGCCGCTATGGCGTGCTTGACGGGCAGATCGTCCGCTTCAGCGCCAGCGACGGCCAATTGCTGTCGATCCTGCGGCAGACCGACCAGATCCTGGACTGAATGCCGCAGCCCCCGGCGCCGGTCCGGGCTTGACGGCCCGACCCGCCCAGACACATTCTGATAACGTAATGTGTCTGGAGGTTCTCATGACCCGCAATGTCGGCGGCATCGACCGCATCCTGCGCCTGGTCCTTGGCATGGCGCTGATCGCCGCCTTCCTGATCGACCGCGAGGCGGGCCATCGCTGGCTGTATCTGATCGGAATCGTGCCGCTGCTGACGGCGGTGGCCGGAACCTGCCCGCTCTATTCGCTTTTCGGCATCAATACCTGCCGGATCAACCGCTGATCAGGACGCGCGCGGCCTCGGTCGCGGCCTCGGTGATCCGGTCGCCCGACAGCATCCGCGCGATCTCCTCGACCCGCTGGTCGCGGGCCAGCGCGGCGACGGTCGAGGTGGTCATCCCGTCCTCGACCGATTTCGCCACCCGGAAATGATTCGTCCCCAGCGCCGCGACCTGCGGCGAATGGGTCACGACCAGCACCTGCGCATCCTCGGACAGCCGCTTCAGCCGCCGCCCGACCGCATCGGCGGTGGCCCCGCCCACGCCCCGGTCGATCTCGTCGAAGATCAGCACCAGCGCGTCATTGCCGCGCGCCAGGCAGACCTTCAGCGCCAGCAGGAAGCGCGACAGCTCGCCCCCCGAGGCGATCTTGTCCAGGGGACCCGAGGGCGCGCCGGGATTGGTGGCGACGGTGAAGGCCACCGCGTCCTGGCCCTCGGGGCCGGGCTCGGCCTCGGCCAGGCGGGTCTCGAACACCGCGCGCTCCATCTTCAGGGGCGCCAGCTCCGCCGATACCGCCCGGTCCAGCCGCGCCGCCGCCTGGGCACGCGCCACGCTCAGCGCATCGGCGGCCTCGGCATAGGCCTCGTCGGCGGCACGGGCGGCCTGTTGCAGCGCCGCGAGCGAGGCTTCGCCCGCATCGATCCGCCCCAGCCGCTGGCGCAGCTCGTCGGCCAGCCCCGCCAGGTCGTCGGCCAGCACGTCATGCTTGCGCGCCAGGGCCCGCAGCGCGAACAGCCGCTCCTCGGCGGATTCCAGCGCGGCGGGATCGAATTCCATCGCCGACAGCGCATCCTCGACGCCGCGATGCGCCTCGCCCAGCTCGATCAGCGCCCGCGACAGCGCCTGGATCGGCTCGTCCAGCCGCCCCTCGGCCCGGTCCGCCGCCCCTTCCAGCCAGCGATTCGCGTCCAGCATCGCGCCCTCGGCACCCTCGGCGCCCAGCATCTGCAGGGCGCGGGCGACATCCTCGCGGATCCGCTCGGCCGCCTGCATGGAGCGGCGGCGGGTGTCCAGCTCGGCCTCCTCGCCCGGCATGGGCGCCAGGTCGTCCAGTTCCCTGACCGCGTGGCGCAGGAAATCCTCTTCCTCGCGCGCGCGGGCCAGCGCCGCCTCGGCCTCGGCCAGCGCGCGGCGCGCCTCGCGCCGCGCCGCCCATGCCTGGCGCACCGGCGACAGGTCCAGCCCCCCGAAGGCGTCCAGCAGCGCCCGGTGGCCGCGCGGGTTCAGCAGCCCGCGATCGTCATGCTGGCCATGCAGCTCGACCAGAACCTCGGAGAGCTGCCGCAGCACCTCGCCCGAGACGCGCCGGTCGTTCACATAGCCGGTCTTGCGCCCGTCGCCGCCATTGATGCGGCGCAGGATCAGCTCGTCCTCGGGCTCGATCCCGACCTCGGACAGGATCGCGCGGGCCGGATGGGCGGGGGGCAGGTCGAACACCGCCGTGACCTCGCCCTGCGCCGCGCCCTGCCGGACCAGGTCGGCCCGGCCGCGCCAGCCCAGCACGAAGCCCAGGCAATCCAGCAGGATCGACTTGCCGGCCCCGGTCTCGCCGGTCAGCACGTTCAGGCCCGGCCCGAAGGACAGCTCCAGCCGGTCGATCAGCAGCATGTCGCGGATGTCCAGCGAACGCAGCATCGCCGCCCCTTTCAGACCGCGCGGGCGGCCGCTACAGCCACCGGCCCTGGATCATCTGGCGATAGACCGAGGTCAGCCAGCTGTCGCCCTGCACCGTCGCCGACAGGCCGCGGCCGCGCAGCTGCGCATAGGCGTCCTGGTAGAAGGGCGAGGACTGGAAGTTGTGGCCCAGGATCGCCCCGGCCGTCTGCGCCTCGTCGGTCAGGCCAAGCGCCAGATAGGCCTCGGTCAGGCGCAGCAGCGCCTCGGGGGTCTGGGTGGTGGTCTGGAATTCCTCGACCACGACGCGGAATCGGTTGATGGCCGAGCTGTAATGCCCGCGCTTGAGGTAATAGCGCCCGATCTCCATCTCTTTCGCGGCCAGGTGGTCGAAGGCCAGGTCGAATTTCAGGATCGCGCTGCGGGCATATTCGCTGTCGGGATATTCCTCGATCACGCGGCGCAGCGCCTGCAGCGCCTGGAAGGTCAGGCCCTGGTCGCGGCCGACCTCATCGATCTGGTCGTAATAGGACAGGGCCAGCAGATATTGCGCATAGGCCGCGTCCGCATCGCCCGGATAGGTGTCCAGGAATCGCTGCGCGGCGCCGCGCGCCTCTTCGTAATCCTTGGCCCGGTGGTGGCCATAGGCCTGCATGATCAGCGCCCGCTTGGCCCATTCGGAATAGGGATAGAGCCGCTCGACCTCGGAGAAGAAGAAGACCGCCTCGCCGGGGCGGCGGCTGTTCTCCAGCTCGAATTCGCCGCGCTTGTAGATTTCCTCGGCGGTGAAGCGGTCAAGGTTGCGCTTCTCTGCCGATGAGAGGGCCCCGCGATCGCCGCATCCCGCCAGCATGGCCGAGCAAACCACCGCAGCAATCAGAGAAGCCGAAAGTTTCGAGCGCGCCATCTTCATCCTGCCCTTAGATCCTGCCGTGCCGCCCGCCTTTGGCTGGCCGCCGGCACCTCCTAGCACAGAACATCAGGGGGCGCAAAATGGCAATCCGTTGAATTCCGCGCCTGTTTCCAGCGCCCTGTCGGCGGGTGATGCGCAAGAAAACGCCGCCCGCCGACTCGGGTCCAAATCGCCGCGTTCAGATCGCCATCGCGTCGATTCCCGCCTCGGCGCCATAGGCGGCGACGCCGGCGCCGGGAAGGCGGCTTTCCAGGTCGCTGGAGCAGGTCACCCATTCCCATGCGGTGGGATCGGCGAACAGCGCGCGCAGCAGCCGGTTGGTCATCGCGTGACCCGCCCGGTGGCCGGTATAGCGCGCCAGAAGCGGCGCGCCAGCCAGCGCCAGGTCGCCCATCGCGTCCAGCATCTTGTGGCGCACGGCCTCGTCGCGATGGCGGAGGCCGCCCGGCGACAGGACGCGGGCGCCGTCGACGACCACCGCGTTCAGATAGGTGCCGCCCAGGGCCAGGCCATTCTGGCGCATCGCCTCGACATCGGCCTGGCGGCAGAAGGTGCGGCTGTCGGCCAGCTCGCGCAGGAAGGCGCCATTGGCCATGTCCAGCGCCTTCTCCTGATGGCCGATGGCGGCATCGGTGAAGTCGATCTGGAAATCGATCTCCAGGTGATCGGCGGGGGTCAGGCGCGCCCAGGCCGCGCCGTCGCGCACCTCGACCGGGCGCAGCACGCGGATCGCGCGCAGCGGCTGGGCCTGCACCAGGATGCCGGCGCGCAGGATGCCGCGCACGAAGGGCGCCGCCGAGCCGTCCAGGATCGGCACTTCCGGCCCGTCGACCGTGACCAGCGCGTTATGGATGCCGGTCCCGGCCAGCGCGGCCATCACATGCTCGACCGTGGACAGGGTCACGCCCTTGCCGTTGTCCATCAGCGTGCACAGCTGCGAGGGCGTCACATGGTCCCAGCGGGCCGGGATGTCGACCGAGGGCGTCAGGTCGGTGCGGCGGAACATGATGCCGAATCCCGCCGGAGCCGGATGAATCTCCAGCCGCGCCGGGGCGCCGGAATGAAGCCCGACCCCGGTGAAGACAGATTTGGATTTCAGCGTCGCCTGCATGTCATGCCTGCCTGTGAATTGA
Organism: Paracoccus sigandri; assembly: GCF_003709565.1. Classification (GTDB taxonomy): domain Bacteria; phylum Pseudomonadota; class Alphaproteobacteria; order Rhodobacterales; family Rhodobacteraceae; genus Paracoccus; species Paracoccus siganidrum. The sequence goes on from NZ_QNRC01000012.1 coordinate 4,934, forward strand.
TCTTCCCGGAATCACTCGCTCCGGTATCCATCCAGCTAGGACGCGCCGCACACGCATTCAATTAACGAATTGTAACGGGGTGAAACATTCGCCGCCCGACCCCGCACGGCCCCTGCGGGGAAACACCCAACCCCATGACACGGAACGAAAAAAGGGCCGCTCTGGGCGGCCCTTCAAGGCGGCATTCATGCCGGATTCGTGATCGGATCAATTGGCCTGGCGACGCAGGAAAGCCGGGATCTCGACATTGTCCTGGGCGTGGTCCGGGCTGGCCAGATCGTCGAAATCGGCCTCTTGCTGGCGCGAGCGGACGGCCATGCGGTCGCTGACGCGCTCGGCGATCGAGGCGGCGGCGGGCTTGGCGGCCGGCTGGTCGCCCCCGTGGCCGGCGATCCGCTCCAGCATCCGGCCCAGGCCGGCCATGCGGCCCTGGTGGCGATCCTGCTCGGTCTGCGCCGGCGCGGCGGGCTGTTGCGCGGCGGCACGGCCCGGCTGGTTCTCGACCGCGCGGCGCAGACGCTCCTGCACCTGCGGCGAGGGCGTGCCGGGCGCGGCGCTGCCGCGGGTCGGGGCGAAGAAGCTGTCGGTGCCCTGCTCGACCGAGGGGGTCGCGGCCGGGCGCGCGGCGGCGCGGGCCTGGTAGGCGGGCGGCGGCAGGTCGTCGTCCAGCGCGGCGGGTTCGGCCGCGCGGGGCTCGGCCATCGGCGCCGGGCTGCGGCGCGGCGGCACCTGGTCGTCGTCCTCCAGCCGGGCGGCGGGGGCGTCTTTCTGCGCGACGGGCGGGTTCTGGGTCAGCGGCGCGGCCATGCCGCGGCGCGGGGCCGGCGCCTCGGCGGCGGCAGCGGCGGCCGCATCAATGCCGGTGGCCACGACCGACACGCGGATCGAGCCCTCCATGTCCGGGTCCAGCGTCGAGCCGACGATGATGTTCGCGTCCGAATCGACCTTGTCGCGGATGACGTTCGCGGCCTCGTCCAGCTCGAACAGGGTCATGTCATAGCCGCCGGTGATGTTGATCAGCACGCCCTTGGCGCCGTTCAGGCTGATCTCGTCCAGCAGCGGGTTGGCGATGGCGCGCTCGGCGGCCTCTTGCGCGCGGTTGTCGCCCGCGGCCTCGCCGGTGCCCATCATCGCCTTGCCCATCTCGTCCATCACCGCGCGGACGTCGGCGAAGTCGAGGTTGATCAGGCCCGGACGCACCATCAGGTCGGTCACGCCCTTGACGCCCTGATAGAGCACGTCGTCGGCCATGGCGAAGGCTTCGGTGAAGGTGGTTTTCTCGTTGGCCAGGCGGAACAGGTTCTGGTTGGGGATGATGATCAGCGTGTCGACGACCTTCTGCAGCGCCTCGACGCCCTCCTCGGCCTGGCGCATCCGCTTGGTGCCCTCGAACTGGAAGGGCTTGGTCACGACGCCGACGGTCAGGATGCCCATCTCGCGCGCGGCCTGGGCGATGATCGGGGCGGCGCCGGTGCCGGTGCCGCCGCCCATGCCGGCGGTGATGAAGCACATATGCGCGCCCATCAGGTGATCGACGATATCCTCGATGGTTTCCTCGGCGGCCTTCGCGCCGATCGAGGGCTTGGCGCCCGCGCCCAGCCCCTCGGTCACTTTCGGACCCATCTGGATGCGGCTGTTCGAGCGCGAGCCGGCCAGCGCCTGCGCATCGGTATTGGCGACCACGAACTCGACCCCGTCGAGCTGCTTTTCGATCATGTTGTTGACCGCGTTGCCGCCTGCCCCGCCCACACCGAAAACGGTGATCCGCGGCTTCAGCTCTTCTTCGTCGTTCATCATCAGATTGAGGTTCATGGTTTCCGCCTGTTCTCGTTGGTCTGGCCGGGCGCGGTCCACCCGCTCGAATCCCCGTTATTCCGCCAATCGTAGCGTTTCTGCCGCGTCACGTCACCCGAAAAAGGGCGAAGTAACGCAAAATCTGGCGGTGAATTCCGCGACTCTAGGCGGTATCTTGCCACGGCATCACAATATGGTGGAAGACCGGGGTCCCCACCATATTCCGGGGCCGGCGCCGCTACCAGTTGTTGCGGAACCAGCGATAGGCGCGGCGCAGGCTGCGCGCGGAATAGCTGTCCACCGGCATCTCGAAATCCCACCATTCGTCCTGCGGATGGGCCGCGAACAGCGCCAGCCCGACCGCGCTGGAGAAGCTGGGATCGGTGAACTGATGGGCCAGCCCGTCGATCCTCAGCGGCCGCCCGCAGCGGATGTTCGGGCCCAGGATCCGCGTCGCCAGCCCGTCCAGGCCGGGGATCTGGCTGCCGCCGCCGGTCAGCACGATCTGCTGGCTGGGAAGGTAGTCAAATCCAGCCGCATCAAGGATCTGGCGGACGTTTTCCAGAATTTCCTCGACCCTGGGGCGCATCACGCCGATCACGTCGGCACGGCTGACGGTGCGGCGGTCGGATTCCCAGTCGCCGGTCTCGCCGCCCACCTCGATCATGTCGCGATCGTCGCGGCCGGTGGCCTCGATGCCGCCATTCAGGGTCTTCAGCCGCTCGGCCACCGGCAGCGGCACCCGCAGCCCCTGCGCGATATCCTGCGTGACCAGGTTGCCGCCGATTCTAACTGTGTCGGCGAAGATCATGTGTTTCCTGATGAAAATCGAAACGCCGGTCCCGCCGCCGCCGAAATCGATGCAGGCCGCGCCCAGTTCCTGCTCGTCCTCGACCAGGCTGGCGCGCCCCGCCGCATAGGAGGCCGAGGCGATCCCCGCCAGTTCCAGGTCGCAGCGCCGGATGCATTGCACCAGGTTGCCGACCGCATCGCCGTCGACGGTCATCACATGCATGTCGCAGGCCAGCTTGTTGCCGGCATGGTCGCGCGGATCGGCAAGGCCCGAGCGGTTGTCCACGGCGAAATTCACCGGCTGGGCGTGCAGCACCTCGCGGCCGCGGCCGAAATCCGGCACATCGCAGGCCGCCAGGACCGAGGCCACGTCATGTTCCGTCACCTTGCCCGAGGCCAGCGGGATCTCTCCGGCCAGCCCATAGGATGCGGGCCGCCCGCCCGAGATGCAGGCGATGACGTGATCGACGCGCACGCCGGCGATCTTCTGGGCCTGGGCGACGACGGTGCGGATCGCCTTTTCGGTCTCGGCCATGGTCTCGATCTCGCCATGGCGCATCCCGCGCGACCGGGTCGAGGCCGCGCCGATCACCCGGAAATTCGCCTGCCCCGCCATCGGCCCGACGCCGTCGGTTTCGCGAAACGTGCCGGTGCCGTCGAAATTCAGCACCAGGCAGGAAATCTTCGAGGTCCCGACATCCAGGATGCCGATCACGCCGCGCTGCAATGCCGCGCGCCGCATGTTCCGCATTGCCCGTTGCGTCTGATACAGTGCCGCCATCGCCTAGCCCCCCTGTTTCTCGTCAATGACCTTGCCGTCGGGCCCCAGCGGCGGCAGCCCGCGAACGGAACGAATCGTGTTGCGCGCATCGACCCCCAGCCGCATCACCGGCCGCGAGGGATTGCGCAGGTCGATCACGTCGATGTCGCGCCCCAGCAGGTCCTGTTGCCGGTGCAGCGCGATCGCCGCCTCCAGCGCGACGGCGCCGCCTTCGGCCGGCAGCATGATCCGCTGGCCGTGATCCAGCACCACGTCCCAGCGCCGTTCGCCGCGATAGACCAGCCCGCGCAGCCGCGGCAGGATCGGCCCCGCCGCATCGACCAGCGCCAAGGCCTCTTGCGCAGCGCGATCCGCCCCCTCGCCCGCGATCAGCGGCAGGTCGGGACGCACCTCGCGCGAGGTCACGCTGGCCACACGATGGCCCGAGGCGTCCAGGATCTCGATGCCGCGCCCATGCCGCCACAGCAGCGCGGGCACGCGTTCCTTGACCACGGCGGACAGGATCCCGCCGGGCTTGATGCGCAGGTCGATGGTTTCCACCGCGTCAAGCTGCATCACCTGCAGGCGCAGCGCGGTCAGGTCGATGTCGAAGCTGGAGGCCGGCAGATCGACGGGCAGCATCGCCCTGAGCGCCTTGTCCACCACCGGCGAGGCGCCCTCGATGGTCATCATCCTGACCATGAATTCCTCGCGGCTCTGGACCTTCTGGACCAGCCCGTCGATGCCGTCGGTCAGGCTGGCGCGGCGATCCTCGTCGGCAAGCCACAGCCCGGCGGTCATGGCGACCAGGAAGGCGGGCAGGCCGATGCGCACGGTGCGGCGCCAGATCGGCCGCAGCCACATCCGCTCCAGCCGGTATTTCAGCCGCGAGGGCGCCGGGTCGCGCCTGACGCGCTGGACCGGCTGGGGCTGGGGCTGCCGGCCGGGCCGATGATCGATCACCTCGGGCACAGCGCGTCCTCCACCATCCAGCGCATCAGCGCGGGAAAGTCGATGCCGGCATGGGCGGCCTGTTCGGGCGCCAGCGAGGTGGGCGTCATGCCGGGCTGGGTGTTCACTTCCAGCAGGATCAGCCCGTCCAGCCCGCGCGAGTCGTCCCAGCGGAAATCGGTGCGCGACAGGCCCCGGCATCCCAGCGCGGCATGGGCGCGGACGGCATAGTCCAGGCAGGCGGCCTCGATCTCGGCCGGGATTTCCGCCGGGATCACGTGGCGAGAGCCGCCCGCCGTGTATTTGGCGTCATAGTCATACCAGCCATCGGTCAGGATCTCGGTCACACCCAGCGCGCGGTCGCCCATCACCGCGGTGGTCAGCTCGCGCCCCGGCGCATAGGTTTCGACCATCACCCGCGCGGGCATCTCCGCCCCCAGCTGCGGCGGCTGGTTGGCGCCGTCCTGGACGATATATACGCCGACCGAGGAACCCTCGTCATTGGGCTTGACCACATAGGGCGGGGCGATGACGTGGCGGCGGCAGACCTCGGCCGCCTCGGCGATGACGCTTTCGACCACCGGCAGGCCGGCGGCGCGGAAGGCCTCTTTCGCGCGGGTCTTGTCCATCGCCAGGGCCGAGGCCAGCACGCCCGAATGCGTATAGGGCAGACCCAGCCATTCCAGCAGCCCCTGCACGCAGCCATCCTCGCCCCAGCGGCCATGCAGGGCGTTGAAGACCACATCCGGGGCGGCCTCGGCCAGCCGGGCCACCAGCCCGCCGCCGAGCGCCTTGCCCGGATCGATCTCGATCACCTTGTAACCCGCCACCCGCAATGCCGCCGCGCATTCGCGCCCCGAGGACAGCGACACCTCGCGCTCGGCCGAGGGTCCGCCCATCAGAACGGCTACGGTGTGGGCTGTCCTGCTCGACCTGCCCGCCACGTTCTTTGCCTTTCGCGCCCGGTTTGTCCGGGCTTTCGTTCAATTTCGCGCGGCCGGGTTCAGCCCGGTCCTGCGCCTGCCAGGGCAGGATAGCGTCAAAGCGCGAATCACAAAAGGGCCATTTCGCGCAATCACATCAGAATATTGGCGGAATCCGGCCGCTCAGGCCGGCTGGTCGCCCTCGGGCAGAGGATCGCCGACGCGGATCACTTCCCATTGCAGCTCGTGGCCGCTGTCTTCCAGCACGCGGCGGCGGACCAGCTCGCCCAGGGCCTCCAGCTCGGCCGCCGTGGCGCCGCCGGTATTCAGCAGGAAATTCGGGTGCTTTTCCGACATCTGCGCGCCGCCCCAGCTGTGGCCGCGCAGCCCCGCCCGGTCGATCAGCGACCAGGCCTTCAGGTCATGCGTGTCGTCCTCGCGCCCGGTCGAGCTGAAGCCGGCCGGGTTGCGGAAGGTCGAACCGGCGCTGCGCTCTCTGGTCGGCTGGGTCTCGTCGCGCCTTGCCAGCTGCGCGGCCATCTTCTCGTGCAGGGCGTCGGGATCGCCGGAGTCGGCGCGGAAGACGGCCTCGGTCAGCACCCAGCCCTCGGGCAGGTCGGAATGGCGATAGGCGAAGTTCAGGTCCGCGGGCGTCAGCACCACCTCGCGCCCGTCACGGGTGACGGCGCGGGCCTGGACCAGGTGATCGGCCACATAGGTGCCATAGCAGCCGGCATTCATCCGCACCGCCCCGCCGATGCTGCCGGGAATGGTGCGCAGGAAGGTCAGGTCGCGCCCGGCATCCGCCGCGCGCCTGGCCACCTGCGCGTCCAGCGCCGCGGCCCCGGCGGTGACCAGATCGCCCTCGACCGAGACGGCGTTGAAGCCGCGCCCCAGCCGGACCACCACGCCCCGGATGCCGCCGTCGCGCACGATCAGGTTGCTGCCGACACCGATGGGAAAGACCGGCATGGCCGGGTCCAGATCGCGCAGGAAGTCGGCCAGGTCCTGCGCGTCTGCGGGCTGGAACAGCCAGTCGGCGGGTCCGCCCACGCGCAGCCAGGTCAGCCCGTCAAGGGCGCGGTTCGGGATCAGGTTGCCACGGGTGGGGGGAAGTTCGCTTGTCATGGCTGCGGAAATATCACCACATATCGCGGATCAGAAGCCCCGAAACCGCCGCGCGCGGGGGATCGGCGGCGATCCCGCCCTATTCGATCGCGCTGAGCATGACGGCAATCCCGGCCACGATAGCAAAGGCGATAACGTCCCAGGGCTTTGCGAAAGACGCGTGCCGCGTCACCGGGCGCCCTGCGACATGGCGCTGAAACAGCTCATATCCCCAGCGCAGCAGCGCGCCCACAACCATGCCCGCCGCACCCACACCCATCAGGATCATCATGATGATGCCGACGATCCCGGCTAGGTAGCCGACGGTCTTTCCCTCGCTGATAACCCAGCAGACAATCGCGCCAAGCCCGAAAACCGCAAGCGCGCCAAGCAGCCAGCCGAAGCTGCGCGCCGCCACGCGCACCCAGCCCGACCATGCGGCGAGAAGCGCAAGAACGGCCGGAACGGCGAAGACCGCGACATCGATCATGCCCGCGCCTCAGTGCAGGCCGCGATGGACCGGCTCTCGCCGCCGCCGCACCGTCTGCAGCGGCGAACGCAGCAGCACCCACAGCCCCATGGCGAAGGCGCCGAAGCCCATGACCGGCCCCCAATGCAGCGTCAGCCAGCCCAGCACCGGCACGCCGACCAGCACCAGCCCCCAGAAGGCCGCCGGGCGATGCTTCGCGCGCAGGAAGGGGATCAGGCAGGCCGCGACCAGCCAGGCCGAGGCCACCAGCAGCGAGAGGTAGGAGGGAACGATCACGCGGCCCGTCCCTGCAAGCGCGCCGGCAGCCCGTTGGCCCAGGTCGAGATCGTCCCGGCGCCCAGGCAGACCACCATGTCCCCCGGCCGCGCCTGTTCGCGCACCAGCCGCTCCAGGTCGTCCTCGGACAGGATGGCGCGGGCGTGGCGATGGCCATGGGCGATCAGCCCGGCGACCAGGTCGTCGCGGCTGGCGCCGGGGATCGGCTCCTCGCCCGCGGCATAGACCTCGGCGATGGCGACCACGTCGGCCTCGTTGAAGCAGGTGCAGAAATCGTCGAAGAGGCTGGACAGCCGGGAATAGCGATGCGGTTGATGCACGGCGATGACCCGGCCGGTCGTCGCCTGGCGCGCGGCCTTCAGCACGGCGGCGATCTCGACCGGATGGTGGCCGTAATCGTCGATGATGGTGACGCCGTTCACCTCGCCCACGCGGGTGAAGCGGCGGCCCACGCCGCCGAACTTGGCCATTGCCTCGCGGATCTCGGATTTCTTGATGCCCAGGTGGCGGGCGACGGCCACGGCGGCCAGCGCGTTACTGACATTGTGATCGCCCGGCATGGGCAGGCTGCAGCCCTCGATCATCTCGATATCGCCGGTCTCGGAGGGACCCTCGCCCTGCAGCGCGATGTCGAAATGCGCGATGCCCGATTCATAGCGCAGGTTCATCGCCCGCACATCGGCCTGGGCGTTGAAGCCGAAGGTGACCACGCGGCGGTCGGTCAGCTTGCCGACCAGCGCCTGAACCTCGGGGTGGTCGGTGCAGCACACCGCCAGCCCGTAGAAGGGAATGCCCGAGGCGAAATCGTAAAACCCCTTCCGCAGCGCGTCGAAGCTGCCCCAATGCTCCATATGCTCGGGGTCGATATTGGTGATGATGGCGATGTCGGCGGGCAGGCGGTTGAAGCTGCCGTCGCTCTCGTCGGCCTCGACCACCATCCATTCGCCGGCGCCGGCCCGCGCGTTGCTGCCATAGGCATGGATCACGCCGCCATTGATGACCGTCGGATCCAGCCCGCCCGCATCCAAGAGCGTCGCCACCATGGTCGTCGTCGTCGTCTTGCCATGCGTCCCGGCAATCGCGATGTTCGAGCGCATCCGCATCAGTTCCGCCAGCATCTCGGCCCGGCGCACCACGGGCAGGCCCCGGCGGCGGGCCTCCTCCAGCTCGGGATTGCCCTTCTTGATCGCGGTCGAGATCACCACCACGCCCGCCTCGCCGATATTCTCGGCGCGCTGGCCCTCGAAGACGGTGGCGCCCAGGCCTTCCAGCCGGTCGGTGATCTTCGAGCGTTTCAGGTCGCTGCCCTGCACGGGATAGCCAAGCGTCAGCAGCACCTCGGCGATGCCGGACATGCCGATGCCGCCGATGCCGACGAAATGGATCGGGCCCAGATCGAAGGGCAGCTTGGTGGCGGCGTTCATGTCGCTATCTCCGTCACGAGTTCATACAGGCGCCGCGCCGCATCGGGCCGGCCGAGGGACAGCGCAGCACTGGCCATGGCTTGCGCCTGCGCGGGGTCGGAAAGGATCGCGCGGATGTCGCCCGCCAGCGATGCGGCGTCAAGCCTCGATTCGGGCCAGACCCTGGCCGCGCCGCCTTCCGACAGCATCCGGGCATTGGCGCTCTGATGGTCGCCTGCCGCGGCGGCATAGGGGATCAGGATCGCCGGCCGGCCGATCGTGGTGATGTCGGCGATCGAGGAGGCGCCCGACCGGCTGACGACCAGCTGCGCCGCCGCGATCCGCTGCGGCACGTCGTCGAAGAAGGGCCGCACCTCGGCCCGGACGCCCGCATCGGCATAGGCAGCGGTGACGCGCGCGGCGTCCTCGGCCCGCGCCTGGTGGCTGACATGCAGGCGTTTTCGCATCTCCTCGGGCAGGGCGGCGACGGCGGCGGGGACCACGTCGGACAGCACCCGCGCGCCCTGGCTGCCGCCGATCACCAGCAGCTCCAGCACCCCCTCGCCCGGCGCGGCATAGGGCGCGCCCGCCCGTTCCAGCACGGCGGCGCGGACCGGATTGCCGGTATGGACGCCCTTGACGCCCTCGGGCAGCTCGGTCGGCCAGATGCCGCAGGCGACGCGGCCCACGCGCGGCGCGAAGATCCGGTTCACCCGGCCCATCACGCCATTTTGTTCGTGGATCATGCGCGGCAGCCCCAGCGTCACCGCTGCCGACAGCGCCGGGATCGTCGGATAGCCGCCGAAGCCGATCACGACCGAGGGGCGGTCGCCGCGAAAGGCCCGCCGCGCCGCCATCACCCCGGCGGCGATCCTGAAGGGCGCGGCCAGCTTGCCCGGCAGCCCCCCCCGCGCGGTGGTGGCCGAGGCCACGACCTCGCGCGCGACCGCGGGCGGGAAGGCCCCGGCATAGCGCGCGCCGCGATCGTCGGTGGACAGCTTCACCCGCCAGCCCTCGGCCAGCAGCAGTTCGGCCAGCGACTGCGCGGGAAACATGTGCCCGCCGGTGCCGCCGGCGGCAATCAGGGCCAGGGGTGCCGCCATCAGCGCCCCCGCCGCAGCAATTCGGCGAATTCGCCCTGCGGCCGCGTCCGGGTCAGCGCCAGCAGCATCCCCACCGCGATCCCCGAGGCGATCACGGACGAGCCGCCATAGCTGACGAAGGGCAGCGTCATCCCCTTGGCCGGCAGCAGCCGCACCGCGACGCCCATGTTGATCAGCGCCTGCACGCCGAAGGCGCAGGCCAGCCCCGCCCCGGCGATGCGGGTGAAGGGCTCGCGCTCGCGCATCATGCGCAGCAGGCTGCGGGTGACGATGATCGCGTAAAGCACGATGATCGCCAGCACCATGACCAGGCCATATTCCTCGGCCGCGACGGCGATGATGAAGTCGGTATGCGCGTCTGGCAGCTGCCATTTCACGCTGCCCTCGCCCACGCCGACGCCGAAGAAGCCGCCCTCCATGATCGCATGGGTGGCATAGCCGATCTGGGTGCGCGGGTCGATCTCGGGCGACAGGAATCCGTCGATGCGGCGCGCGAAATGGTCCGAGGCGCCGTAGGAGAACACCCCGCCCACAACCGCCAGCCCGGCGACGATCATCAGCGGCAGCAGCGACGAGCCCGAGACGAAATACATCACGCCCCAGGAAAACAGCACCAGCGAGGCCTGGCCGAAATCGGGCTGCAGCGCCAGCAGCGTCACCACGATGGCTGCGACCGCCAGCGAGATCGAGCGTCCCGGAGGCCCCCCGACCTGCTGCGCCGCCGCCATGCACCAGGCGCAGAGCGCGACGAAGGCGGGTTTCAGGAACTCGGACGGCTGGATCGAGATGAAGCCGAGGCTCAGCCAGCGGGTCGCGCCCTTGCCGAAATCGGTGCCGATCACCGGCAGCGCCAGGATCATCAGGAAAGCCCCGGCAAAGCCCAGCACCCCCAGCCGGCGCACCTGGCGCGGCGACAGCATCGAGATCACCAGCATCACGAACAGCGCCACGCCGCCGAAGAAGGCCTGGCGCTGCACATAGTAGAAGCGCGGCAGGTTGTTCTTTTCCGCCAGCGGCACCGAGGCCGCCAGACCCAGCAGCAGCCCGATCGCAAACAGGCCCAGCACGCAGACCAGCGACCATTTGTCCAATGTGCGCCACCAGCGTGGAAGAATCGGGTCGCCCGCCCGCGCGGGCGTGGAGCCAAAGACCATCTCGGTCATGGGAATACCGCCGTCACTGCCTCTGTCCTGTCCGGTTTTCCCGGATCTGGCCGCCAGCATAGCGCGAAAGATGCCTCCGCGCCACAGTCGATTATGCGTTGATCGCAGATACTTGACAGGATTTGCCGGCGCCCCCGCCCGGATCAGCCCGCCCGGATCACTCGGCCGTGCCGTGGCTGCGGTCATAGCCGTTGGGCGGGGGCGGCGCCCAGCCCTCGGGCGCGGCGGCGGGGCGGAAGATCTCGACCAGCAGCGGATGGCAGGCGGCCTTGTCCGAGGAATGCTCGCCCCCGCAATCGCCGCCCGGACAGGCGGACAGCGCGCCCAGAAGGTCGATCTCGGCGAAGAACTCGATGAAGTCGCCGGGCCGGACCGGGCTGGCCTTCATGAAATACTGGCCCGTGTCGCGCGCGAATCCGGTGCACATGAAGACGTTCAGCACGTCATGGACATGGCGCTCGGCCTCGGCCAGCGGCAGGCCGCGCGCCTGCGACAGAGCGCGGGTCAGGTTGGAATGGCAGCAATGGTGATACTGCCCGCCATCCGACAGAAGGTTGTGCGTATAGGGATCGCAGCGCGTGCCGATCACGTCATGGACCCCGCCGCCGAACGCGTCGAAACCATACCAGTCCAGCGTGTCCTCGGTGATCGTCGCCATCGGCCGCAGCGTCGGGAAAGAGGACCACATCCGGTCCCCCGCCGACAGATGCGTGCCATGCAGCGCACGGGTCTTGCCGGAATAGAACCGTTCGGACAGGTCGGCCGACCACAGGTTCAAATCGCCCACCTGCGGCCCCTCGATGCTGGTGATGCGGAAGAAATGCCCGGCCGGTACCTCGAAGCAGCGCGCCTCGCGCGCGGGCACGACATGTTCGCCGATCCGCGCCCAGCCCGCCCGCGCGGCCCGCAGCGCCGGCAGGCCGGGATCCGGCAGGTGCTGGACCGGATAGCAGATGACCGGCGCCACGGCGCGGCGCGCATCGGCGTCCTGGGGGGCGGGATGTTCGGGCGTGGCGGGTTTCATGGGGCTCTCCTGTGCTGGCGCCTTGCCATCATGGCGCAAGCGCGGGCGAAGACCAGCCCCGATCATCCGCCCGGATCAGCCCAGGGTGGCCAGGATCGGGAAGGTTTCCAGCAGCCAGAAGGCGAAGGCCGAGAAGGCGCCGGTCAGCAGCATCACCCCCACCACGACCAGCAGCGCGCCCATCGCCCGCTCGATGGCCTTCAGATGCGGCTTGATGCGGTTCATCAGCCCCATGGCGCGGTTGATGAAGATGGCCGACAGCAGGAAGGGAATGCCCAGCCCCAGCGCATAGACGGCCAGCAGCGCCGTGCCGCGCGACAATTCGCCCCCGGTCGCGGCCAGCGACAGGATCATGCCCAGCTGCGGGCCGATGCAGGGCGTCCAGCCGAAGGCGAAGGCCAGGCCCAGCACATAGGCGCCGAACGCGCCGCCATCCTGCCGCCCGGCCTCCAGCCGCGCCTCCTGGTCCAGGATCGGGATGCGGAAGACATGCAGGAAATGCAGACCCATGGCGATGACCATGACGCCCGCGACCTTGGCCAGCACGTCCTGATATTGCAGGAAGGCCCGCCCGAAGGCCGAGGCCGCGAAGCCCATCACCAGGAACACCGTCGACAGGCCCAGCACGAAGAAGCAGGCCGGCAGCACCGCGCTGCGTTCCCGCGCCTTCAGCCCGCCCACGCCCACGCCGGTCATATAGGCCAGGTAGGGCGGCACGATCGGCAGCACGCAGGGCGACAGGAAGGACAGAAGCCCGGCCAGCAGCGCCACGAAGGCGGCAGGCAGGAAGGCGGCGGCGGCAAGATCGATTCCCAGCATGGCAGGCACTCTAGCCGCTGGCGCGGCCGGGGCCAGAGGCCAGAACGTCACGGCTGCGTGCATCATGGAAAAAGGCGCGAAGGTTTCCCCCCGCGCCCGATTTCCTGTTCGCCTGTCCGGTCAGCGGCCGCCGGACCACCAGCCGCGGCGCTTGGGCCGGTCGGCATCGGTCTCGGCCAGCTCGGGCTCGCGCGCCTCGGGCGCCGTGGCGACATTGGCGGCGGGATCCTCGGCCGGCGCGGGTTCCGCGTCGGCATCGGCATCCGCGACAGGCTCCTCGGCGGGTTCCGCCTCGGGTGCCGAGGGTTCCTCGGCAGGCGCTTCCTCGGCAGGCGCTTCCGCAACCGGCGCTTCCGCGACGATTTCGGCTTCGGCCGGCGCCTCGGAGGCGACGGTTTCCTCGACCGCTTGCGGCGCGGGTTCGGCGGCGGGCTCGGCCACAGGCTCGACCGGCGCGCTGTCGGCAACCGCCGGTTTCGGCGCATTCAGGCCGGGCAAGGCATCGGCGCGGGCATCCCCTGCCTGGTCGCGCAGGTCGACCACTTCGGGCAGCGCCTCGCCCTGCAGCTCGGCCCGATCCCCCTTGCGCCGCGACCGGGACCGCGAGCGGGACCGGCGCTTGCCGCCCTCCTCCGCCTCGCCCTCGGGGGCTGCCACAACCGGCTCTGCCTCGACATCAGGCTCGGCCTCGGCGGCCTCGGCGGCAACGGGTTCGACCTCGTCACCATCGGCGGCGGCGTCCTCGCCCTCGCCCGCCTCCGGCCGTTCGCCGGGTTTCCGGCGCCGACGGCGGCGGCGGCGGCGTCCGCGGCCCTCGCCGTTCTCGTCCTCGGCAGCGGCCTGCGGCTCCTCGGCGCGCTCTTCCTCGACCTCCAGATCCTCTTCGACCAGGTCCTCTTCCTCGTCGTCGATCCGCGCCATCAGGTCGGCATCGACCGACAGGACCGGCTGGGCGACCTCGGGGACGGCGCGGGTCGCGGTCTTGAACTTCTCGATCGCGTAATCGGGCGAGATCAGCGCCGGATCGGCCTCCAGCCGGACCGAGAGCCCATAGCGCGCCTCGATCCCGGCGATATGCTCGCGCTTGGTGTTGAACAGGAAGTTGATGACCGCGACCGGCGCCTTGACCAGCACCTCGCGCGACCGCTTGCGGGTGCCTTCCTCCTCGATGGCGCGCAGGATGGTCAGCGCAAGGCTGTCGTCGCTGCGGATCAGGCCGGTGCCGTGGCAATGGGCGCAGGGCTGGGTGGTCGATTCCAGCATCCCCGGCCGCAGCCGCTGGCGGCTCATCTCCATCAGGCCGAAGCCCGAGATGCGGCCGACCTGGATCCGCGCGCGGTCCGATTTCAGCTTGTCCTTCAGGCGCTTCTCGACGGCGGCGTTGTTCTTGCGCTCTTCCATGTCGATGAAGTCGATGACGATCAGCCCGGCCAGATCGCGCAGCCGCAACTGGCGGGCGACCTCGTCAGAGGCCTCCAGGTTGGTCTTCAGCGCGGTTTCCTCGATCGAGCCTTCCTTCGTCGCCCGGCCCGAGTTCACGTCGATGGCGACCAGCGCCTCGGTCACGCCGATGACGATATAGCCGCCGGATTTCAGCTGCACGACCGGGTTGAACATCGCCCCCAGGTAGCTTTCCACCTGATAGCGGGCGAAAAGCGGCATCTGGTCGCCGTAATGCTTCACGTTCTTCGCGTGGGACGGCATGATCATCTTCATGAAGTCCTTGGCCACGCGATAGCCGCGCTCGCCCTCGACCAGCACCTCGTCGATCTCCTTGGAGTAGAGATCGCGGATCGAGCGCTTGATCAGGTCGCCCTCCTCGTAGATCGGCGCGGGGGCGATGGACTTGAAGGTCAGATCGCGGATCTGTTCCCACAGGCGCAGCAGGTATTCGTAGTCGCGCTTGATCTCGGTCCGGGTGCGCTGGCTGCCGGCGGTGCGGATGATCAGGCCCGCGCCCTTCGGCACGTCCAGCTCGCCCGCGATGTCCTTCAGCTTCTTGCGGTCGGCCGCATTGGTGATCTTGCGGCTGATGCCGCCGCCGCGCGCGGTGTTGGGCATCAGCACGCAGTAACGGCCGGGCAGCGACAGGTAGGTGGTCAGCGCGGCGCCCTTGTTGCCGCGTTCCTCCTTGACGACCTGGACCAGCATGATCTGCCGGACCTTGATCACTTCCTGGATCTTGTAGCGGCGCGGGCGCGGCTTCTTCGAGACGCGGATTTCCTCGGTCACGTCCTCTTCGGCGACGGATTCGATCGTCTCGTCGCGGTCCGAGGCATCGCTTTCGGGCCGGTCGCCGGCATCGTCGGCGCCCTGGTCGTCGCCGTTGTCGCCCGCCTCGGCCGCGCTATCGGCGTCGGCTTCGATATCGGCCGAGGCCGCCTCCTGCGTGGCGATCTCGTCGCCCTGCTCGGCCTTCTGCGCCCTGGGGGCGGGCTTGCGGCGGCGTCCGCGCGGGCTGGATTCCTCGGCCTCCTGCGCCTCGGCATAGGCGCGTTCCTCGGCGATCAGCGCCTCGCGGTCGGCGGCGGGGATCTGGTAGTAATCCGGGTGGATCTCGGCGAAGGCCAGGAAACCGTGGCGGTTGCCGCCGTAATCCACGAAGGCCGCCTGCAGCGAGGGCTCGACCCGCGTGACCTTGGCCAGGTAGATGTTTCCGGAAAGCTGTCGCTTGTTTACGGTCTCGAAATCAAATTCTTCGACCTTTGTTCCATCGACCACGACCACCCGAGTTTCCTCGGCATGGGTGGCGTCGATCAGCATCTTTTTTGCCATTTTTATGTCTTTCGCGCAGGCATGCGCCGGGTGGCGCCAAGGGCGCCCCCGGTTGATGGCTGCGATATGATGAGGACACGGGCGCCGCGGCAGAGACAAGCCGACCCTGGGCCGGACATGCCGTCCGCCTCCCCTGGTCCGATCCTTCCTGCGCGCGCGTCATCGCGTCTGTTCCTTCGAAATACCCGGCGGCACGAGGCCGGACCGGGTCGCTGTCCGTTACCGCCCCCGGCGCGAATGACCGCAGCGAAGGGCGCGTTTTCCGCGTGGCACATGCTGCCCGCCAATCGGTCGGGACCAGAGGTGCCACGCTGCGAAACTGTCGGCGCAAGCAACCCGTGGTTGAGGATCGCAAAGCGCATGACTGCAACATAGAGGCTATGACAGGGCGATTTCAATGGCGAAAATCCGACCAATCGTCTCGGTTGATCGGCATCGGCCAGGACCGGCCGTCGCGGCCCCGCCTCGCAGGCAGTCGAAAACGCCGCGACATGGCCCCGCGGTCTTGCAGGAATTCAGCCCCTTGACCGGGATCACCTGCGGCGGAAGGTGGCGTAATGGGGCACCCGCCCCTCGCGCAGAGCCTTCTGCTCATAGCGGGTGGACAGCCAGTCCTGCCAGGGCTCGGGCCCCTCGGCCACCAGGTCGAACCCGGCCAGGGGCACCTCCTCAAGCGTCTGGCGCATGTAGTCGGGAATGTCGGTCGCCACGCGGAATTCCGCCCCCGGTTGCATCACCCGTGCCAGCGGGATCAGATGTTCGGGGGTCACGAAGCGGCGGCGATGGTGGCGCGCCTTGGGCCAGGGGTCGGGATAGTTCAGGAAGGCCTTCGCGATGCTGGCCGGGGGCAGCACGTCCATCAGGTCGCGCGCATCGCCCGGATGGACGCTGACATTGCCGACGCCCGCCGCCCGGATCTTGCCCAGGAGCATGGCGACGCCGTTGATGAAGGGCTCGCAGCCGATGATGCCGATCTCGGGATAGCTCGCTGCCATGTGGACCATGTGCTCGCCGCCGCCGAAGCCGACCTCCAGCCAGACGGGCCGGGCGTCGCCGAAGATCGCCGCCGGGTCGATGGGCGCGCGCGCGGGGTTTTCCCGAGGCGTGATGCCGCGCGGGCGCAGCTCGCCCAGATCCTCGGAGAGATAGCCCTTCTGGCTCTGGCGCAGGGTCTTGCCATGCCGGCGGCCGTAGAAGTTGCGGCGCGGCGGGTTCGGGTCGAAGGCGGATTTCGGCGTGTCGCTCATGGCGCGGGGCTTTGCACCGGGCGGCGGGCCGGGTCAAGGGCCGAGCGTTGCGCGGGGTGGCGTCCCGCGGAAGCCGGGGGCGCTTCGCCCCCCGGACCCCCCGAGGATATTTGGCCAAGATGAAAGATGGGAGATCTTTTGAGGGGTCAGTCGGCCATCAGGCGGCTGATGATGACCGTCACCTCGGGCTTCTTGCCGATCTCTTCCATGGCGACCTGGCGGGTGATCTTGCGGATCGCCTCGTCCAGCTTGCGGTCGTCGCCCACCGTGCGGGCATCGGCGCCTTCCAGGAATTCCGCCAGCTCGCCCTCGACATGGCGCGCCAGGTCGTCGCCGCCGCGGGTCCGGCCCGGCAGGCCCATCAGCTCGACCCAGGCGTCGGGCAGCACGTTGTCTTCCTCGTCGACGATCACGCTGACCAGCGCATGGCCGTTCAGCGCCATGCGGATGCGGTCGCGCACGATGCCGTCCATCGCGCCGATCAGCACCGTGCCGTCCAGGTAGAGCCGCCCGGATTCGACCTGATCGACCACCTTCGGCGCCTCGCCGGTCAGATCCAGCATGGTGCCGTTGACCGCGATCTCGGCCTGCAGCCCCCGGGCGCGAGCCATCTGCACATGTTCGCGCAGATGCATGTGCTCGCCATGCATGGGGATGACGATCTCGGGCTTCAGCAGCTCGTGCAGCGCCTCGATATCGGGGCGGTTGGCATGGCCCGAGACATGGTAGAGCCCGTCATCGGCGTCATAGACGTCGACGCCCAGTTCGCTGAGGGCGTTCATGATCCGGCCGACCGGACGCTCGTTTCCGGGGATGGTCTTCGAGCTGAACAGGAAGCTGTCACCTTCTTTCAGCTGCAGCCCCAGATAGCGGCCGCGCGACAGCTGCGCGCTGGCGGCGCGGCGTTCGCCCTGCGAGCCGGTCACGATCAGCATCACCTGGTTGCGCGGCAGGCCCGCGGCCTCGTCGGGGCTGATCGTGTCGGGGAAATCGGTCAGAACCCCGGTTTCCAGCCCGACCGAGACCATGCGCCGCATCGCCCGGCCCAGGAGGCAGACCTTGCGCCCCGAGGCGATCGCCGCCTCGGCCAGGGTCTTCAGCCGGGCGATGTTGCTGGCGAAGGTGGTGGCGACGACCAGGTTCTTCTGCGCCATCACCCATTCCAGGATCGGATTGGCCAGCACCGCCTCGGACCGGCCGGGATGGGGCGTGAAGATATTGGTGGAATCGCAGGCCAGGACCTTGATCCCCCGCCCCTCGCCCGCGATATCGTGCCACAGGATCGGGTCGAAGGGATCGCCGACCACCGGGGTGCCGTCCAGCTTGAAATCGCCGGTATGGACGATCCGGCCCGCCGGCGTATCGATGATCAGCGCCGCGCTTTCGGGGATCGAGTGGCTGACCGGCACGAATTGCACGGTGAATGGGCCGGTGCGGGTCACCTCGGGACGCGGGCCGGTGATGTTCACGACATTGGCGGGATGGCCCATCTCCTCCAGCTTCAGCCGCACCAGGGCGCCGGTGAACTGGCGGGCATAGATCGGCACGCCCAGCCGCTGCCACAGATGGCCGACCGCGCCCAGGTGATCCTCGTGGCCATGGGTGATGAAGATCGCCTCCAGCCGGTCGCGGTTCTGCTGCAGCCAGGCCAGGTCCGGCATGATCAGGTCGATGCCGGGGCTGCCGTCCATGTCGCCGAAGGTCACGCCCAGATCGACGAGGATCAGGCGTTCCTTGCCCGGCGCGCCATAGCCGTAGACATAGGCATTCATGCCGATCTCGCCCGCGCCGCCAAGCGGCAGATAAATCAGGCGCTCAGCCATTGCCCATCTCCTTGTTGTAATCATGTATCAGACGCAGCCCATGCATGGTCAGGTCGTCCTCGATCGCGTCGAAAAGATCAAATCCCTGATCGAATAGCGGCGCAAGCCCCCCGGTCGCAATGACTTTCATCGGCCGGTGGCGTTCCTCGCGGATCTTCCGCACGATCCCGTCCACCAGGCCGATATAGCCCCAGAAGATGCCCGACTGGATGCAGGCCACGGTATTCGTGCCGATCACGCTGGCGGGCATGGTCACGTCGACATGCGGCAGCGAGGCCGCGCCCATGTGCAGCGCCTCCAGCGACAGGTTCACCCCCGGCGCGATCACCCCGCCGATATAGGCGCCGTCGTCATCGACCACATCGAAGGTCGTCGCGGTGCCGAAATCGACCACGATCAGGTCGGGGCCGTGGCGGTCGAAGGCGGCGACGGTATTGACCAGCCGGTCCGGCCCGACCGAGGTGCCCGGATCGACCCGCGGCGCGACCGGCAGCAGGCAGTCGGGCTTGCCCACCACCAGCGGGCGCGTGTCGAAATAGCGGTTGCACAGCACCCGCAGGTTGAAGACCACCCGCGGCGCGGTGGCGCTGATGATGCAGGCATTGATCTGCAGCCCGAATTTCTGGACCGCGATCAGCGTCGACAGCCAGACGTAATATTCGTCGGCGGTGCGCCGGTGATCGGTGCTGATCCGCCAATGCGCCAGGAACTTGCCGCCGTCCCAGATCGAGAAGACGGTATTGGTGTTGCCGGTATCGATACAGAGCAGCATCTCAGCCCTCGCGGAAATAGATGTCGGCGGCGGGGATCAGCACCCTGCCCCGCGCCGTGGTCAGCATCAGCGCGCCGCTGTCGTCGATCCCCTCGAAGCGGCCCTCGGTCCGGGTCTCGCCGGTGCGGGCGACGATGGTTTCGCCCAGCCGGGCGGCGCGGGCCAGCCAGGCGCGGCGGATCGGCTGGAACCCGTAGCTGCGCAGCTGGCGCCACCAGTGTTCAAAGGCCGGGGCCAGCACGTCCAGCAATTCCTCGGGCGCGACCTCCAGCCTCGTCTCGCCCTTCAGGCTGACCGGACGGACCGCGCCGGGCTCGATGGCCCCGTCCTCGGGCGCGGCAGCCAGGTTGACGCCGATGCCGATGGCCAGCGCCGCGACCTGCGGGCCCGCGCCGGCGCTTTCCAGCAGGATCCCCGACAGCTTGCCGCCGTTCAGCAGCACGTCATTGGGCCATTTCAGCGCCAGCCGGCCATGCGGGCCGATCAGGCGGCCAAGCGCATCATGCAGCGCCAGCGCCGCGACGAAGGACAGCCGCGCGGCATCGCCCGGCCCGCCTTCGGGGCGCAGGACCAGGGTGGCGGCGAAATTGCCCGGCGGATCGGACCAGGACCGTCCGCGCCGGCCGCGGCCGGCCTGCTGCCGGCGCGCCAGGATCCAGGCCGGCCCGCTCAGCGAGGGGGCCAGGCGCAGGGCTTCGGCATTGGTGCTGTCCACCCGGTCGAGGACGTGCCTTGCCACATCCTCGGGCCAGCTGTCCCGCGCGGGCTCAGTCACCCGCCGGGGTCTCTGCCGGGGCGCCGGCGGCTGCCGCCTCGCCCGGCACCAGCGATTGCGCGGCGGTGGCGGCGGCTTCCTCGACGCCCATCATCGAGATGGCGCCCAGCAGCAGGACGGCGGCCGGAACCAGCAGCGCGACAAGCTGCACCGGGCCCATGCGGCTGTCCACGCCCTCGGAATCGGCGCCGAAATACATGTAGTAGACGATGCGCAGGTAATAGAAGGCGCCGATGACCGAGGCGATCACGCCCAGCACCGCCAGCCAGGCCATGCCGGCCTCGACCGCCGCGGACAGCACGCCGTATTTCGCGAAGAAGCCCAGGAAGGGCGGCACGCCGGCAAGGCTGAACATCAGAAGCAGCACCGCCAGCGCCTTCAGCGGCGCGGCCTTCGCGAACTGGTTCAGGCTGTCCAGGTCGGTGACAGGACGGCCGTCGCGTTCCAGGGACAGGATGAAGGCGAAGGTGCCGACGTTCATCACCGCATAGATCGCCATGTAGAGCAGCATCGCCTGCACGCCATAGGCGGTGCCCGCCGCCAGACCGACCAGCGCGAAGCCCATATGCGCGATCGAGGAATAGGCCATCAGCCGCTTGACGTTGCGCTGGCCGATCCCGGCGATCGAGCCGAGGAACATCGACATCACCGCCAGCGCCGCGACGATCTGGCCCCAGTCGCCGGGAACGGTGCCGAAAGCCTCGAACAGCAGCCGCGCGATCAGCGCCATGGCGGCGACCTTGGGGGCGGTCGCGAAGAAGGCCGTCACCGGCGTGGGCGAGCCTTCATAGACGTCGGGCGTCCACATGTGGAAGGGCACGGCCGAGACCTTGAAGGCCAGGCCGATGGTCAGGAAGACCATGCCGAACAGCACCCCCAGCGACATCTCGCCCGCGCTCATCGTCGAGATGATGCCCTCGAAGGTGGTGGTGCCGGCGAAGCCGTAGACCAGCGAGGCGCCGTAGAGCAGGATCCCCGAGCTGAGCGAGCCCAGCACGAAATATTTCAGCCCCGCCTCCGAGGATTTCACGCTGTCGCGGCGCATGGCGGCCACGACATAGAGCGACAGCGATTGCAGCTCCAGCCCCATGTAGAGCGACAGCAGGTCGCCGGCCGAAACCATGATCATCATGCCAAGCGCGGCCAGGGTGATCAGGATCGGGAATTCGAAGCGCAGAAGCCCGTGGCGGTGCATGTAATCCGCGCTCATCGCCAGGACGGCGGCGGCGGCGACCAGCAACGTGACCTTGGCGAAGCGCGCGAAAGCATCGTCGATGAACACGCCGAAGAAGGCGGTGCCCTCGGGCCGGTCCGTGAAGCCGACATAGAAGGCGGCGACCAGCAGCGCGGCCACCGTCACCCACAGGATCTGCCGGGCGATATTGTCCTTGCCCAGATAGGCCCCGGCCATCAGCGCCAGCAGCGCATAGAGGGCCAGCAGCAGCTCGGGCAGGATCGTCGAGAAATCGAGCGCGGTCATGTGCTTACCTCAATGGCTGGCGGCGGCGGTCGCGAGGCCCTCGGCCTCGGACGGCAGGGCGTCGTGGAAGTTCACCAGCAGCGCCTCGACCGAGGGGCCGGTGATGTCGGTGACCAGCCGCGGATAGACGCCGAGGATCAGCGTCATCGCGATCAGCGGCGCGAAGATCCATTTCTCGCGCGGGGTCATGTCGGTGATGGTCTTCAGGCTTTCCTTGATCAGCGCCCCCAGCGTCACCCGGCGATAGAGCCACAGCGCATAACCCGCCGACAGGATCACGCCGGTGGCGGCGACGAAGGCCACCCAGGTATTGGCGTAGAACACGCCCAGAAGCGTCAGGAACTCGCCCACGAAGCCCGAGGTGCCGGGCAGGCCGACATTGGCCATGGTGAAGAACATGAAGACCAGCGCATAGACCGGCATCCGGTTCACCAGCCCGCCATAGGCGTCGATCTCGCGCGTGTGCATGCGGTCGTAGATCACGCCGACACACAGGAACAGCGCCCCCGAGATGAAGCCGTGCGACAGCATCTGGAAGATCGCCCCGTCCAGCCCCTGCTGGTTCGCCGCGAAGATGCCCATGGTCACATAGCCCATATGCGCGACCGAGCTGTAGGCGATCAGCTTCTTCATGTCCGACTGCGCCAGCGCCACCAGCGAGGTATAGACGATGGCGATGGCCGACATCCAGAAGACCAGCGGCTGCATGAAGTCCGAGGCCACCGGGAACATCGGCATGGAAAAGCGCAGGAAGCCGTAGCCGCCCATCTTCAGAAGCACCGCCGCCAGCACGACCGAGCCCGCGGTCGGCGCCTGGACGTGGGCGTCGGGCAGCCAGGTATGGACCGGCCACATCGGCATCTTGACCGCGAAGCTGGCGAAGAAGGCGATGAACAGCAGCGTCTGCACGCCGCCGATGACGGTGATGCCCAGGACCCGGATCGTCTCGGACGGGAAGGTGGTCGCGGGGTCCAGCAGCGCCACGATGTCGGTCGTGCCCGACATGCGATACATGGCGATCATCGCGACCAGCATCAGCACCGAGCCGAGGAAGGTGTAGAGGAAGAACTTGAAGGCCGCATAGATGCGGTTCGCGCCGCCCCAGATGCCGATGATCAGGAACATCGGAATCAGCCCGGCCTCGAAGAACAGGTAGAACAGGATCAGGTCCAGCGCCGTGAAGACGCCGATCATCAGCCCTTCCAGCACCAGGAAGGCGATCATGTATTCCTTGACCCGCGCCTTGACGTCCCAGCAGGACAGGATGGTCAGCGGCATCAGGAAGGTGGTCAGCATGACGAACAGGATCGAGATCCCGTCCACGCCCATCTTGTAGCGCAGCCCCATGATCCAGGGGTGATCCTCGACGAACTGGAAGCCCGTGTCGGACGGATCGAAGCCCGCCAGCAGGAACAGCGAGATCACGAAGGTCGCCGAGGTGGCAATCAGCGCCAGCCACTTGGCGTTGCGCTGCGCCGCCTCGTCCTCGCCATGCAGGAACAGCGCGAGGATGGCCGCGGCGACGATCGGCAGGAAGGTGATGATGGAAAGAAGGTTCGTCATGTCAGTGCGCGCCCCGCATCATCACCCAGATCAGCAAGCCCACGATGCCCAGAACCATCGCGAAGGCGTAATGGAACAGATAGCCCGACTGCACCCGGCCGGCGAAACGGGTCAGGCGCGGGATGATTCCCATGGCCACCCCGTTGATGGCGCCGTCGATAACGGCTCCATCGCCGCCCGTCCACAGCTTGCGGCCCAGCCACAGCGCCGGACGGACGAAGACGAAGTGATAGATCTCGTCGAAATACCACTTGTTCAGCAGGAACTGGTACAGCGCCGGCTGCTGCGCCGCCAGTTTCGCCGGGAAATCCGGGCGGCGGATATAGAACAGCCAGGCCAGCGACAACCCGATCAGCATCGCGACGAAGGGCGACAGCTTGACCCAGGCGGGAACGTAATGCGCATCGTGCAGCACGTGGTTTTCCGGGTGCATGTAGATCGCGCCCTCGGTCACCACGATCGCGGCGGCGGCCTCCTCGGCCGGGTCCGAGGCGGCGCCCGAAGCGGCATGGGTCGCGGCGCCCTCGGGCTGGACATGCGCATCCTCGGCCACCGAACCCTCCAGCGCGGTCGCGCCTTCGGTGGATTCGGCGGGTTCCTCGTGCTGGGCCACCACCTCGGGCATGCCGAAGAAGCCACGCACGCTGTCTTCCTTGCCGAAGAAGCTGTTGTACCAGACCATCCCCGAGAAAACCGCGCCAAGCGCCAGCACCCCAAGCGGCACCAGCATCACCGGCGGGCTTTCATGGGCGTGGTCATGCGCATGGTGATCGCCGCGCGGCTTGCCCCAGAAGGTCATGAACATCAGCCGCCAGGAATAGAAGCTGGTCATCAGCGCCGCGATCACCAGCAGCCAGAAGGCATAGGACGAGCCGACATAGGCGCTTTCGATCACCGCGTCCTTGGACAGGAAGCCCGCGAAGCCGAAATGGGTCAGCGGGATGCCGACGCCGGTGATGGCCAGCGTGCCGATCAGCATCGCCCAGAAGGTCAGCGGCACCTTCTTGCGCAAGCCGCCATAGTTGCGCATGTCCTGTTCGTGATGCATCGCATGGATCACCGAGCCGGCGCCCAAAAACAGCATCGCCTTGAAGAAGGCATGGGTGAACAGGTGGAACATGGCGACCGAATAGACGCCCACGCCCGCCGCCACGAACATGTAGCCCAGCTGCGAACAGGTCGAATAGGCGATGACGCGCTTGATGTCGTTCTGCACTAGGCCCACGGTCGCGGCGAAGAAGGCGGTGGTCGCACCGATGATGACGACGAACATCTTCGCCTCGGGCGCGAATTCGAACAGCGGCGACATGCGGCAGACCAGGAAGACCCCGGCGGTGACCATGGTCGCGGCGTGGATCAGCGCGGAAACCGGGGTCGGGCCCTCCATCGCGTCGGGCAGCCAGGTATGCAGGAACAGCTGCGCCGACTTGCCCATGGCGCCCACGAACAGCAGGAAGGCCAGCAGGTTCGCGGCGTTCCATTCGGTCCACAGGAAACGGATCTGCGTCTGCGCCAGGTCCGGCACCTGCCCGAAGATCGTGTCGAACTGGATCGAGCCTGTCAGCCAGAACAGCCCGAAAATGCCCAGAAGGAAGCCGAAATCGCCGACCCGGTTGACGATGAAGGCCTTCATCGCCGCCGCGCCCGCCGAGGGTTTCTTGTAGTAGAAGCCGATCAGCAGGTAGGAGGCGACGCCCACGCCCTCCCATCCGAAGAACATCTGCAGCAGGTTGTCCGCCGTCACCAGCATCAGCATGGCGAAGGTGAAGAACGAGAGATAGGCGAAGAAGCGCGCCTTGTAATGCTCGTGATGCTCGAAATTGTCGTCATGGGCCATGTAGCCCATCGAATAGAGATGGACCAGCGCCGACACGCTGGTCACGACGATCAGCATGATCGCGGTCAGCCGGTCCAGCCGGATCGCCCATTCGGCGTGGAAATCGCCCGAGACCACCCAGTCCAGGACCGGGATGTGCTGCGTCTGGCCGTCGAAGCCCAGGAAGATGATCCAGGAAAACAGCATCGCCGCGAACAGGATGCCCGTGGTCAGGTACTGGGCCGCCTTCTCGCCGATGATCCGCCAGCCAAAACCGGCAATGATCGCGCCCAGAAGCGGGGCGAAGAGAATGAATTGGGCCATGGTCTCTTACCCCTTCATCACGTTGACGTCTTCCACCGCGATGGTGCCGCGGTTGCGGAAGAAGACCACCAGGATCGCCAGGCCGATCGCGGCCTCGGCGGCGGCGACGGTCAGGATGAACATGGTGAAGACCTGCCCCGCCAGATCGCCCAGATGGGCGGAAAAGGCGATGAAGTTGATGTTCACCGACAGAAGCATCAGCTCGATCGACATCAGGATGACGATGACGTTCTTCCGGTTCACGAAGATCCCGAAAATCCCGGTGACGAAGAGGATCGCCCCCACGACCAGATAATGTGTCAGCCCTATCATCGTTTCTGTCCCTCCGGGTCCGTCACCCGTTGAATATTCCGTTCGCCGCGATCGATGCGCCGCGGCTCAAAGCCCCTGCCCCGGCTTGATGTCGCGCAGCTCCATCGCCTT
The DNA here is from genome assembly GCF_003709565.1 of Paracoccus sigandri. Classification (GTDB taxonomy): domain Bacteria; phylum Pseudomonadota; class Alphaproteobacteria; order Rhodobacterales; family Rhodobacteraceae; genus Paracoccus; species Paracoccus siganidrum. The sequence goes on from NZ_QNRC01000012.1 coordinate 30,537, forward strand.
GGCGGGATCGCGATGCATCTGGGCCACGACGTCCTGCCGCTTGATGTCGCGGCGGTGGCGCATGGTCAGGGTGATCGCGCCGATCATCGCGACCAGCAGGATCAGCCCGGCAAGCTGGAAGGCCAGCAGATAGCGGTCGTAAAGCAGCAGCCCCAGGGCGTTGGTGTTATGCGCCTGATCGGTGATCGGCGCGGCGCGCAGGCTTTCGGCCAGCTGAGAGCTTTCCCAGGCGCCGAAGGCGATGGCCAGCTGCGCCAGCAGCACGATCGCGATCAGCCCGGCCAGCGGCAGATAGCGCGCCAGCTCGCCCTTCAGCTCGGCGAAATCGACATCCAGCATCATGACGACGAACAAAAACAGCACCGCCACCGCGCCGACATAGACGACGACCAGCAGCATGGCGACGAATTCCGCGCCGGTCAGCACGAACAGCCCCGCGGCCGAGACGAAAGCCAGGATCAGCCACAGCACCGAATGGACCGGGTTGCGCGACAGCACGACCATGAAGCCCGACACGCAGACCGAAATCGCGAACAGGTAGAAGGCAAAGGTGATCATGAGCTCTGGTCCCCCTCGGATTCGGTAAAGACGCCCTGGGCGATTTCCAGCGCCTTCTGCATGGCCGGGATGCCGCCGAACATCCCCATCTGATAGATCACCTCGGCGATCTCGCGCTGGGTGGCGCCGGCCGACAGCGCATGGCGGATGGTCAGGCGCAGCTGCGGTTCCGCGAATGCGCCCTGCACGGTCAGCGCGGCGATGGTCACCAGCAGCCGGGTCCGCGCGTCCAGCCCGTCGCGGTTGAAGGTCTTGCCGAACCACATTTCCAGCATGTCGGCGGGCATGGTCGGGATCAGCTTCTCGAATGCCTTGGTATCGACATTCTCCAGCGCCGGGTTGAAGGCGCGCGCCATCTCCTGCCCCGACTGGAGCATCTGCTGGAACAGCTTTTGCAGCGGATCACTCATCTGTAGGGCGCATCGATGGCAAGGTTGCGGGCGATCTCGGCCTCCCAGCGGGCGCCGTTGTCCAGCAGCTTCTGCTTGTCGTAGAACAGCTCCTCGCGGGTCTCGGTCGAGAATTCGAAATTCGGTCCCTCGACGATGGCATCGACCGGGCAAGCCTCCTGGCAGAAGCCGCAATAGATGCATTTCGTCATGTCGATGTCATAGCGCGTCGTGCGGCGGGATCCATCCTCGCGCGGCTCGGCATCGATGGTGATCGCCTGGGCGGGGCAGATCGCCTCGCACAGCTTGCAGGCGATGCAGCGTTCCTCGCCATTGGGATAGCGGCGCAGCGCGTGTTCGCCCCGGAAGCGCGGGCTCAGCGGCCCCTTCTCGTGGGGATAGTTCAGCGTCGCCTTGGGCGCGAAGAAGTATCGCAGCCCCAGGCCGAAGCCCTTGATGAAATCCACCATCAGGAAATACTTGGTGGCCCGCGCGATATCGAACGCCATCGTCTTACACTCCCGCCCAACGGGTCCAGAACCCGCCAAGCACCTCGAATTTCGCAAGGAACGCCACGATCACGACCCAGCCCAGTGACAGCGGCAGAAACACCTTCCAGCCGATCCGCATCAGCTGGTCATAGCGGTAGCGCGGCACGATCGCCTTCACCATGGCGAACATCCAGAACCAGAAGACCATCTTGGCGAACATCCACAGCGCCCCGTCGGGGATGCCGGGAATGGGCGACAGCCAGCCGCCGAAGAACAGCAGGCTGATCAGCGCGCACATCAGCCACATGGCGATGTATTCGCCGGCCATGAACAGCAGGTAGGGGGTCGAGGAATATTCGACCATGAAGCCCGCGACCAGCTCGGATTCCGCCTCGGGCAGGTCGAAGGGCGGGCGGTTGGTTTCCGCCAGGGCGCTGACGAAGAACAGCACCACCATCGGCAGGTGCGGCAGCCAGAACCAGGACAGCGCGCCCATGCCGCGTTGCGCCTCGACGATGGCGGTCAGGTTCATCGAGCCGGCCGAGATGATGATGCCGATGATGATCAGGCCCAGGCTGACCTCGTAGGAGATCATCTGCGCGGCCGAGCGCAGCGAGCCCAGGAACGGGTATTTCGAGTTCGAGGCCCAGCCGCCCATGATCACCCCGTAGACTTCCAGCGAGGAGACGGCGAAGATGAACAGGATGCCCACGTTGATGTCGGCCATCACCCAGCCCGGCGCGAAGGGGATCGCCACGAAGGCCAGAAGCGCCAGCGTCATCGACAGGAAGGGCGCCAGGAAGAAGACGAACTTGTCGGCCCCCGCCGGGATCACGATCTCCTTGACGACATATTTCAGCGCGTCGGCGAAGGTCTGCAGCAGCCCCCAGGGGCCGACCACGTTGGGACCGCGCCGCATCTGCACGGCGGCCCAGATCTTGCGGTCGCCATAGACCATGTAGACCAGCGACAGCATCACGAAGGCGATCACCGCCAGACCCTGCAGCAGCAGGATCAGCGCGATGCCCCAGGAGGATGCCCAGAATTCAGCCATGACCGACCGTCCCTCTTCCTACGCCGCGGGAATGCCGCGTGCCTTGCATTCGCGCAAGGTCTCGTTCGTTTCCATCACCCGCAGTCCCATCGGCTTGCTGTCCGACACCGTGAAGGCGGCGCCGATCAGCAATTTGCCGTTGCGTGTATCCTGCAGGGTGCGAATGTGGCGGCCGTATTTGCCGCCGTTGTCCTTCGCCCACCCCGCCAGCGCGCAGGTGGCATACGAGAACGCGATATCGGCGTCCACCCCCTGCCGCAGATTCGCCGTCACCTCGACCAGGTCGCCCGCGCCCGAGGCGTTCAGCGTATCGACGCGCACGGCGATGAAGTCCTCGGGGGCAAGCTCGGTCCCCTCCTGCCAGGCGGGCAGCGCGGGCCGGGTGCGGGCCGCGAAGGCCTCCAGCGCCAGTTCCTGCGCGGTCGGGCCGCGCCGGCGCACCGGGGCAGCGACACCCGACAGGTTCAGGTCCAGGTTGGCGTTCAGCGCCGCCAGATCGGCCTCGGTGACGGCGAAGGCGTCGCGCCCGCCGGGGCTGTCCAGCGCCATGGTCGAGACCGATCCGTCGGGCTCCAGGATCAGGATCTCGCCCGATTTCGTCGAGATCCGCGCCCGCGACAGCGTGCCCCTGCCCGGATCGACCATGGCGGCGGTCATCTCGGCGGGTTTCGCGGGCGGGCGCCCGTCGGGATTTCCCTGCTTGCCGCAGCCCGACAGCAGCGCGGCCAGCGCAAGCGCGCCGGTCAGGACCAGGGGCTGGCGGAGGGCCGGCCGCATCGCGCCCTACTCCGCGGCCATAGCAGGGGCGCGGCGCGCCGCCTGCATCCGCGACAGCTCAGCCATCAGGGGCGAGCTGCGCGCGATCGGGTTGGTCAGGTAGAAGTCCTTGATCGGGTTGACGAAACTTGCCTTGCCCATGTCACGAAGCTCCAGCGGTTGCCACTCGTTCTGCACAACCTGGTCGAGCTGCGCCAGATGCGGCACCTCGCGGACCAGGGCCTGGCGCAGCTGTGCCAGGCTGTCCCAGGGCAGCGTCGCGCCCAGTTCGGCCGACAGCGCGCGCAGGATCGCCCAGTTCTCCTTGGCCTCGCCCGGCGCGAAATTGGCGCGCATGGCCAGCTGCGGGCGGCCCTCGGTATTCACGAAGAGCCCGCCTTCCTCGGTATAGCAGGCCGCCGGCAGGATCAGGTCGGCGCGATGCGCGCCGCGGTCGCCATGGCTGCCCTGGTAGATCACGAAGGCGCCCGAATCGATGTCGACCTCGTCCGCGCCCAGGTTGTAGATCACGCTGGCGCCGTCGATGGCGGCGGGCAGCCCGCCCTCGGTCACCGCGCCGACATCCATCGCGCCCACGCGGCTGGCGGCGGTATGCAGGATCAGCAGTTTCGAATTCGAGTTCTCGGCCAGCTTCATCGCATGGGCCAGCACCGCCTCGCCATCGGCCTCGCGGATCGCGCCCTGTCCGACGATCACGAGGGTCGGCTTGCCCCGCGTCTCCTCGCTGATCTCCTTCGAGGACAGGTTCTCCAGCGCCGCCCGGTCATTGCCCAGATGGGCATAGTCATAGGTCAGGTCGACCGCTTCCCCCACCAGCCCGATCTGCGCGCCAAGCGCCCAGGCCTTGCGGATCCGCGCGTTCAGCACCGGCGCCTCGTCGCGCGGGTTGGTGCCGATCAGCTGGATCATCGCGGCATGGTCGATATCCTCGATCCGCGCTGTGCCGGCATAGGCGGAACGGTTGCCGGCGGGCAGCCGCGCGCCGTCGGTGCGGCATTCGACATTCCCGCCCAGCCCCTCGATCAGCTGCTTCAGGCTGAACGCGGCCTCGACCGAGACGAGGTCGCCGACCAGCCCCGCCACCTTGCCGCCCTTCAGCGCGCGGGCCGCGGCGGCCAGCGCCTCGGGCCAGCTGGCCGGGCGCAGCTTGCCGTTCTCGCGGATATAGGGCCGGTCCAGCCGCTGGCGGCGCAGCCCGTCCCAGACGAAGCGGGTCTTGTCGCTGATCCATTCCTCGTTCACGCCGTCATGGTTGCGCGGCAGGATGCGCATGACCTCGCGCCCCTTGGTGTCCACGCGGATGCTGCTGCCAAGCGCGTCCATCACGTCGATGGTCTCGGTCTTGGTCAGCTCCCACGGGCGGGCGGTGAAGGCATAGGGCTTGGAGACCAAGGCGCCCACCGGGCAGAGGTCGATGATATTGCCCTGCAGGTTCGAATCCAGCGTCTGGTTCAGATAGCTGGTGATCTCGCTGTCCTCGCCGCGGCCGGTCTGGCCCATCTGGGTGATGCCCGCCACCTCGGTGGTGAAGCGCACGCAGCGGGTGCAACTGATGCAGCGCGTCATGTGGGTCTCGACCAGCGGGCCCAGGTTCAGGTCCTCGGTCGCGCGCTTCGGCTCGCGATAGCGGCTGAAATCCACGCCATAGGCCATGGCCTGGTCCTGCAGGTCGCATTCGCCGCCCTGGTCGCAGATCGGGCAATCCAGCGGGTGGTTGATCAGCAGGAATTCCATCACCCCCTCGCGAGCCTTCTTGACCATGGGCGAATTGGTGCGGATCTCGGACGGCGCGCCGTCGGGGCCGGGGCGCAGGTCCTTGACCTGCATGGCGCAGGATGCGGCGGGCTTGGGCGGGCCGCCCACGACCTCGACCAGGCACATCCGGCAGTTGCCGGCGATGGACAGCCGCTCGTGATAGCAGAAGCGCGGCACCTCGATCCCGGCCAGTTCGCAGGCCTGGATCAGTGTCAGGTTGGGATCGACCTCGATTTCCTTGCCGTCGATCCTGATTGTCCGCAATTCGGCCATCATCGCTATCCTTACCTGGCAACCAGAAGCGATCCCGCGATCGTCTTCCGGGCTATTTCTTCCCGCCCGAGGCGGCAGAATGTTTCGGGCTCGCCGTTCACGACGCCATTCGCGACCATGTAGCGATCGGCCTCGCGATAGATCCGCTGGCGCTCTTCCCGGCTGTCCAGGAAGGCGTCGATCTGCGCCTCGCTGTAGCCCCTGTCCAGCGCGTAACGCTTCAGCTTGCGCGCCTCGTTGAAGGCGCGGACCATCCGGGCGCCGAGGTCGGGGCAGCCGCGGCGCAGCACGTCGGCCACGCGCGCCTGGACCAGGCTGTCGTTGATATGGCGCTCCTGCGCCAGCGGCTCCAGCGCGGCGGCGGGCGCGGCCAGGGCGGCCAGCGCGACAAGGGCGGTCAGGGTCTTGCGGTTCATGGCATGCCTCTTTCGGTGGTTGCGTCCGCAGACATAACCACTGGCCGAGGGCTTCGCCCCGCACATCCCCGTGCGCGGGGCGTGAGCATATGCCGCCGCAACCCTCATTCCGCCGCCAATGCCCCCATGCGGCCGGTGCGCTTGGCCTTGATGCGGTCCTCGATCTCCTCGCGGAAATTGCGGATCAGCCCCTGGATCGGCCAGGCGGCCGCGTCGCCCAGGGCGCAGATCGTGTGGCCCTCGACCTGCTTGGTCACGTCCAGCAGCATGTCGATCTCCTCGACCTCGGCATCGCCCCTGACCAGCCGCTCCATCACCCGCATCATCCAGCCGGTGCCCTCGCGGCAGGGCGTGCATTGCCCGCAGCTTTCATGCTTGAAGAACGCGGACAGCCGCCAGATCGCCTTGATGATGTCGGTCTGCTGGTCCATCACGATCATGCAGGCGGTCCCGAAGGACGACCGCAGTTCGCGCATGCCGTCGTAATCCATGATGGCGTTTTCGGCCTGTTCGGCGGTCAGCACCGGGCAGGAGGCGCCGCCGGGGATCACCGCCTTGAGGTTCTTCCAGCCGCCGCGCACGCCGCCGCCATGCTTCTCGATCAGCTCGCGCATCGGGATCGACATGGCTTCCTCGACCACGCAGGGCGCGTTGACATGCCCGGTCAGGCCGTAGAGCTTGACGCCGGCATTGTTCGGGCGGCCGAAGCCCGCGAACCATTCCGGGCCGCGGCGCAGGATGGTCGGCACGACGGCGATGGATTCGACGTTGTTCACCGTGGTCGGGCAGCCGTAGAGCCCCGCCCCCGCCGGGAAGGGCGGCTTCATCCGGGGCATGCCCTTCTTGCCTTCCAGCGATTCCAGCAGCGCGGTTTCCTCGCCGCAGATATAGGCGCCGGCGCCGTGATGCAGATAGAGGTCGAAATCCCAGCCCGAACCCGCCGCATTGGCACCCAGAAGGCCCGCGTCATAGCATTCGTCGATGGCCGTCTGCAGCGCCTCGCGCTCGCGGATGAATTCGCCGCGCAGGTAGATATAGGCGGCATTCGCGCCCATCGCGAAGCTGGCCACCAGAGCGCCCTCGATCAGCGTATGCGGATCGTGGCGCATGATCTCGCGGTCCTTGCAGGTCGCGGGCTCGGATTCGTCGCCGTTGATGACCAGGTAGGACGGCCGCCCGTCGCTTTCCTTGGGCATGAAGGACCATTTCAGCCCGGTCGGGAAGCCCGCGCCCCCGCGCCCGCGCAGGCCCGAGGCCTTCACCTGCTCGATGATCCTGTCGCGGCCGCGGCCGATGATCTCGGCGGTGTTGTCCCACAGCCCGCGCTTCCTCGCACCAGCCAGAGAGCGGTCGCCCATCCCGTAGAGGTTGGTGAATATACGATCCTGATCTTTCAGCATCCTTGCCTGCCTATCCTCATCATCCGGGCGTCACCCATTCCTGCGCCGCCAGATACGCCAGGTCACGAGCAGCGACCAGACAAAAGCTCCGATGGCCGCGAGATCGGCCAGGAAGGCCCATTTCCCGGCCCAGCCATATTCCCGGCCAAGCGCCTGCACGACCAGCCAGCCCAGCATGGCCAGCGCGATCACGATGGCGGCCAGCCGCATCTGCCGCGCGTCCCTGTCCCCCGGCCTGTCCTGTGGCTTCGACATCACGCGCCGCCACCTTTCTGCGCGGCAACCAGGGCCCGCGCCTGCCCGACCCAGTCGTCGCTGCGGATGCGCCGGCCCAGGCGGCCAAGCCGTTCCGCGAAGCGGTCGATCTCGGCCTCGTCCCAGGCCGCGATCTGGGCGAAGCCGGTCACGCCCTCGGCTTGCAGCACCTCCTCAAGCTTGGGGCCGATGCCCTTGATCTGCTTGAGGTCGTCCACCTGCGCCTGCGGCGCCGCAACCTTCGGCGTCTCGACCGGCGCGGCGGCGCGGGTCACAGGCTCCTCGGCCACCGGCGCGGGCTCCCTGCCCGGCTGCGGCAGATCGCGCGGCAGATCGGGCTGCCAGGCGTCGCCGTCCATCACCTGCTGCCCGCGGCAAGAGATCCAGACCAGCGCCGATCCCAGCAGCCAGCCCGCCATCAGCGCCAGGAACAGCCCCTCGAACCAGCGCAACTCGCCGAAGCCGGCTGTGAAGACCCACACCAGCAGGCCCATCACGGCCGCGGCGATCCAGCAGGTCCTTGCGCTGTCCGATACCGGCATGGCGGTCATCCCCGTGTTGCGGTCCCAATCCCGTCGGCTGGCCCTCAGCCCTTATCTTCCTTAGCATTTTCCGGCGCGCTGGACGAGACCTCGGCCTCGATCTCGCGTTCCTTGTCACCTTCGCTGCGAACCTTCTCGGCATCGGCCCGCGCGGCCTTCTCGACCACGGGCTTGGCGGCGTCGGGTTCCTGGTCGGGCAGCCCGTCCTGGCCCTCCTGCTGGTCGGCCGAGGGGTCGGGGCGCAGCCATTTCGTCAGGATCGGCGCCTCGCTGCCGTCGATGCGCTTGACCGTCTCACCAAATTCGCGGGCCCGTTCGGCGCTGGCGTTCAGCTCGTGGCCGGTGCCCTTCAGCTCGGCCAGGCTGGTCAGCCCGGTCAGCGGCTCCGAGGCATAGCGGCCGTTCTGCGGGCCGGGCAGCGGCACCTGGCCGGCGGCGAAGGCATCCAGCAGCGCCTCCAGCTTGGCGGGCGTCAGGTCCTCGTAATAGTCCTTGCCGATCTGGGCCATCGGCGCATTGGCGCAGGCGCCCAGGCATTCGACCTCTTCCCAGCTGAACTTGCCGTCGGTCGAGACGGTATGCGGCGTCGGCGCGATGCGACGCTTGCAGACCTCGACCAGGTCCTCGGCCCCGCAGATCATGCAGCTGGTGGTGCCACAGATCTGGATATTCGCCACGGAACCAACCGGTTGCAGCTGGAACATGAAGTAGAATGTCGCGACTTCCAGCGCCCGGATATAGGGCATTCCCAGCAGCGTCGCGCAATATTCGATGGCCGGGCGGGTCAGCCAGCCCTCCTGCTCCTGCGCGCGCCACAGGACCGGGATGATCGCCGATTGCTGGCGGCCTTCCGGGTATTTGGTCATCTGCGCCCGCGCCCATTCCAGGTTGGCGGGCGTGAATTCGAAGCTGGCGGGCTGTTCGGGATGAAGACGGCGAAGCATGAATTAGCCCCCGAAAGTTGATGCGGCCGCGATCCCGGCCAACGCGAAGAACTGCAGGAATGGATTGGTTGATATGCCGAGCAGCATCACCAATCCTGGAAGGCCGATATTGTTCAACATCACCGGTCCACCTCGCCGAAGACGATATCCAGCGTCGCGATGATCGCCGGCACGTCGGCCAGCAGATGCCCCTTGGCGATCCAGTCCATGGATTGCAGATGGGTGAAGCCGGGCGCGCGGATCTTGCTGCGATAGGGCTTGTTGGTGCCGTCGCTGACCAGATAGACGCCGAATTCGCCCTTGGGGGCCTCGACGGCGGCATAGACCTCGCCCGCGGGGACCTTGAAACCCTCGGTATAGAGCTTGAAGTGGTGGATCAGGCTTTCCATGTTGCGCTTCATCTCGGCGCGCCTGGGCGGGGCCAGCTTGCCGCGGGCCATGACGTCGCCCTCGGGCTCGGCGCGCAGCTTCTGGACCGCCTGCTTCATGATCTTCACCGACTCGCGCATCTCCTGCATCCGGCACAGATAGCGGTCATAGCAGTCGCCATTCTTGCCGACCGGGATCATGAAGTCGAATTCGTCATAGCATTCATAGGGTTGCGCGCGACGCAGGTCCCAGCCCAGCCCCGAGCCGCGGACCATCACCCCGCTATAGCCCCAGTCCAGCGCATCCTGTTCGGCCACCACGCCGATGCCGACCAGGCGCTGCTTGAAGATCCGGTTCTCGGTCAGCAGCGTGTCCAGGTCGTCGACCAGCTTCGGGAAGCGCTCGCACCATTCCTCGATATCGTCCAGCAGGTCGGGCGGCAGGTCCTGGTGGACGCCGCCGGGCCGGAAATAGGCCGCGTGCAGCCGCGCCCCGCAGGCCCGTTCGTAGAAGATCATCAGCTCCTCGCGCGCCTCGAACCCCCACAGCGGCGGGGTCAGCGCGCCCACGTCCATGGCGCCGGTGGTCAGCCCCATCAGGTGGTTCAGGATGCGGCCGATTTCCGAATACAGCACCCGGATCAGGCTGCCGCGGCGCGGCACGACGGTGCCGGTCAGCTTCTCGATCGCCAGGCACCAGGCATGTTCCTGGTTCATCGGCGCCACATAGTCCAGCCGGTCGAAATAGGGCAGGTTCTGCAGGAAGGTGCGGCTTTCCATCAGCTTCTCGGTGCCGCGATGAAGCAGGCCGATATGCGGGTCGGCGCGCTCGACCACCTCGCCGTCCAGTTCCAGCACCATGCGCAGCACGCCATGGGCCGCCGGGTGCTGCGGGCCGAAGTTGATGTTGAAATTGCGGATGCTCTGTTCGCCGGACAGCATGTCCGTCGAGCCGTCGTCATAGCTGTTCTTGCGGATATCGCCGTCCATCCGTCAGCCCTCCAGCCCGGCCACGGCCCGCTTGGCGGCCAGCCGGTCGTTGAATTTCGCCACGTCGATCACCGCGCGGCGGTGGCGCCCCTGGCCGATCACCTCCACGCCGTCATGGGCGCGGACCCGGAACCAGACGAAGCGGCCGTCGATCTCTTCGACCTCGGTCTCGACCGTCACGGTCTGGCCCGAAAGCGTCGGCGCGCCGTGGTCGACATCGACATGGATCCCCAGCGAATCCTCGCCCGCCTCGTAATAGGGGCGCAGATGCGCGACGCAGGCCCATTCCATCAGCCCGACCATCTGCGCCGTCGCGAAGACCGCCGGCATGTTTGGGAAGGCCACGCCGCCGAACAGCGCCGGCACCAGATGCTCGTCGCCGATCTTCAGCGCATGGCGGCCCGTCGAGCCGACTGCCAGCCCCGGCTTCATTTCGCCCCCTGCTTCTCGTCGCCCGGCAGGACGTATTTCGCGCCCTCCCAGGGCGAGAGGAAGTCGAACTGCCGGTATTCCTGGACCAGGTTGACGGGTTCATAGACCACCCGCTTCTCGGATTCGTCGTAGCGGACCTCGACATAGCCGGTGGTCGGGAAATCCTTGCGTAGCGGGAAGCCGTGGAAGCCGTAATCGGTCAGGATGCGGCGCAGGTCGGGATGTTCCGAGAACAGGATCCCGAACATGTCGAAGACCTCGCGCTCGTACCAGTTCGCGTTCGGGAAGATCCCGGTCAGCGAGGGCACCGATTCATCCTCGCGGACCGCCACCTTCACGCGGATCCGCTGGTTCTGGTACATCGACAGCAGGTGATAGACCACGTCGAAACGCTGCGGGCGCTCGGGATGGTCCACCGCGGTGATGTCCACCAGCGTCGAGAAGCGGCAGCCGGAATCGCTGCGCAGGAACTCGATCAGCCCCGGCAGGCCGCTCAGCGTGCAGGTCACGTTCAGCTCGTCGAACGCGACCTCGGCGTCCAGCACCTCGCTGGCGCGGCGCAGGCGGATATGTTCGGCCAGCTGGCTCAGCGCATCGGTATCGGGATAGACGGCCATCGTTACCTCACCAGCGTACCGGTGCGCCGGATGCGGCGCTGAAGTTGCAGGATACCGTAGAGCAGCGCCTCGGCCGTGGGCGGGCAGCCGGGAACATAGATGTCCACCGGCACGATCCGGTCGCAGCCGCGCACCACCGAGTAGCTGTAATGGTAATAGCCGCCGCCATTGGCGCAGGAGCCCATGCTGATGACATAGCGCGGCTCGGGCATCTGGTCATAGACCTTGCGCAGCGCCGGGGCCATCTTGTTTGTCAGCGTGCCGGCGACGATCATCAGGTCCGACTGGCGCGGGCTGGCGCGCGGCGCGGTGCCGAAGCGTTCCAGGTCGTAGCGCGGCATCGAGGTCTGCATCATCTCGACCGCGCAGCAGGCCAGGCCGAAGGTCATCCAGTGCAGGGACCCGTTGCGGGCCCAGTTGATGATGTCCTCGGTCGTGGTCAGCAGGAAGCCCTTGTCCTGCAATTCGCGGTTCAGCGCCGCCGTGGCGACCTCGCGGTCGGGGCCGGCGGCATTGGCTCCGGTCATCACGCCCATTCCAGCGCCCCCTTCTTCCATTCATAGGCAAAGCCCACGGTCAGCACGCCCAGGAAGACCATCATCGACCAGAAGGCCGCGTCGGAAAGTCCGGCAAAGCTGACCGCCCAGGGGAACAGGAAGGCCACTTCCAGGTCGAAGATGATGAACAGGATCGAGACCAGGTAGAAGCGGACGTCGAACTTCATCCGCGCGTCGTCGAAGGCGTTGAAGCCGCATTCATAGGCGCTGACCTTTTCGGGGTCGGGATTGCGCACGGCGATGACGGCGGCGGCCAGAAGCAGAACGATCGCCAGGGCAGACGCCATCCCCGCGAAGACGAGGATCGGCAGATATTCCTGCAGAAGGTTTTCCACGGGCTAGTGTCCCCTTTTCGGTCGCGGGGGATGCACTAGCTGCCCCGCGACGGGTTGGCTAGGGTCCGTTTAGACCCGACTGCGGGCAGGGTCAATTGCCCCTCGGGCTTTCGCGGGCGCCGAAATGCGACGCATTCGAGGCTTCCGATGTCGCCTTCCGGCGATTTCCGGGCGGGTTCGCGGTTGGCCACGCCGGGGGTTTCACACCCGTCGCCGGCTGGTTCTCGAACCAGTGGCGCACCAGCCGGCGACCCCCCGTGGGATATTTTGCCAAGATGAAAGCTGGCGCGGGGCTGCCGTGGGGTGCCCTTGCAGGGGCGCGGGCCGGGCGGGGCGCGAAGCTTCGCGGGGCCGCCCGGCCCGGAGACGGGGGATGGATCCGGCCCGGCCTATTCCATTTCCACCAGCAGATCCTTTGCGTCGATCTGCGCGCCGGGCGTGACGTGGACCGCCGTCACCGTTCCGTCTCGGTCGGCGTGGAGGGCGGTTTCCATCTTCATCGCCTCGATGGTCAGGATCAGGTCGCCCTGGCGGAGCCTGGCGCCGGGGGTCACCGCGACCGAGGCGACGACGCCGGGCATCGGCGCGCCGACATGGGCGGGGTTGGCCGCATCCGCCTTGGGACGCGCCGCCGAGGCGCCGGCCAGCTTGCGGTTCGGCACCCGGATGATGCGCGGCTGGCCGTTCAGTTCGAAGAACACCTTCACCTCGCCGGTCTCGTCGGTCTCGCCGATCGCCTGCAGGCGGATCTCCAGCGTCTTGCCGGGGTCGATCTCGGCGGTGATCTCCTCGCCCGGCTCCATGCCGTAGAAGAAGGTCCGCGTCGGCAGCACCCGCACCGGGCCATAGGTCTCGTGCCGGGCCATGTAGTCGAGGAACACCTTGGGATACATCAGCCAGCCGTTCAGGTCCTCGTCATCGACCGGCTTGCCGTCCAGCTCCTCCGAGAGCTTCGCCCGAGCGGCCTCGAGGTCCACGGGCGGCAGATGCGCGCCGGGGCGGTCGGTGATCGGGGCCTCGCCCTTCAGCACCTTCCCCTGGATCGCCTCGGGCCAGCCGCCGGGGGGCTGGCCCAGGTTGCCGCGCATCATGTCGACGACCGAATCGGGGAAGCTGACATCGACGCCCGGATCCTCGACCTGCGCCCGCGTCAGCCCCTGGGCCACCATCATCAGCGCCATGTCGCCCACCACCTTGGAGCTGGGCGTGACCTTGACGATGTCGCCGAACATCCGGTTCACGTCGGCATAGGCCTGCGCGACCTCGTGCCAGCGATCCTCCAGCCCCATGGAACGCGCCTGGGCCTTGAGGTTGGTGAACTGGCCGCCCGGCATCTCGTGCAGCCAGACTTCCGAGGCCGGGGCCTGCAGGCCCGATTCGAAGGCCGCGTAGTTTTCCCGCACCCGTTCCCAGTAATTGCTGATCTGGCGGACCCTTCCGATATCCAGGCCGGTGTCGCGATCCGTGCCGCGCAGCGCCGAGACCACCGAGCCCAGGCAGGGCTGCGAGGTGCCGCCCGAGAAGGCGTCCATCGCGCAGTCGACCGCATCCACCCCGGCCTCGGCCGCGGCCAGGATCGTCGCCCCGGCGATGCCCGAGGTGTCATGGGTATGGAAATGCACCGGCAGCCCGACCTCTTCCTTCAGCGCCCGGACCAGGACCGAGGCGGCGGCCGGCTTCAGCAGCCCCGCCATGTCCTTCAGCCCCAGCACATGCGCGCCGGCGGCTTTCAGGTCCTGCGCGGTGCGGATGTAATATTTCAGGTCGTATTTGGACCGCTCCGGGTCCAGCATGTCGCCGGTATAGCAGACCGCGCCCTCGCAGATCTTGCCGCTCTCGATCACCGCATCCATGGCGACGCGCATGTTCTCGACCCAGTTCAGGCTGTCGAAGACCCGGAAGACGTCGACCCCGGTTTCCGCCGCCTGGCGCACGAAGGCCTGCACGACATTGTCGGGATAATTGGTGTAGCCCACCCCGTTCGAGGCCCGCAGCAGCATCTGCGTCATCAGGTTCGGCATCGCCTTGCGAATGTCGCGCAGCCGCTGCCAGGGGCATTCCTGCAGGAAGCGATAGGCGACGTCGAAGGTCGCCCCGCCCCAGCATTCGACGGAAAACAGCTGCGGCAGGTTCGCCGCATAGCTGGGCGCCACCCGGATCATGTCGATCGAGCGCATCCGCGTGGCCAGCAGCGACTGGTGCCCGTCGCGCATCGTCGTGTCGGTGATCAGCAGCCGTTGCTGCGCCGCCATCCAGTCGGCCACCGCCTGCGGGCCCTGCGCCTCCAGCATCTGCCGCGTGCCTGGGGCGGGCTCGGCCCCCGATTCGATGGCGGGGGCGGGCGGCACCGGCAGGCGGGCCTGCGCCGGCGGGGCCTTGCGCCCGGCCGTCTCGGGATGGCCGTTCACGCTGATATCGGCCAGGTAGGTCAGGATCTTCGTCGCCCGGTCGCGTCGCTTGCGGAAGCTGAACAGGTCGGGCGTGGTGTCGATGAACTTGGTTGTATAGGTATCGTCGAGAAAGGTCGGGTGCTTCAGCAGGTTGATGACGAAGTCGATATTCGTCGACACCCCGCGCACCCGGAATTCCCGCAGGGCCCGGTCCATGCGCTTGATCGCCTGGTCCGGCGTCTGCGCCCAGGCCGTGACCTTGACCAGCAGCGAATCGTAATAGCGGGTGATCACGCCGCCCGAATAGGCGGTGCCGCCGTCCAGGCGGATGCCCATGCCGGTGGCGCTGCGATAGGCGGTGATGCGGCCGTAATCGGGGATGAAGTTGTTCTGCGGATCCTCGGTCGTCACCCGGCATTGCAGCGCATGGCCCGACAGCTGGATCTCGCCCTGCGAGGCCGCCCCGGTCGCCTCGGCCAGGCTCGCGCCCTCGGCGATGCGGATCTGGGCCTGCACGATGTCGATGCCGGTGACCTCCTCGGTCACGGTATGTTCGACCTGCACCCGCGGGTTCACCTCGATGAAGTAGAAGCGCCCCGTGTCCATGTCCATCAGGAACTCGACCGTGCCGGCGTTCTGATAGCCCACCGCCCGGCCGATCTTCAGCGCCAGCTCGCAGACCTCGGCGCGTTGTTCCTCGGTCAGGTAGGGCGCGGGGGCGCGCTCCACGACCTTCTGGTTGCGGCGCTGCACGGTGCAGTCGCGTTCATAGAGATGGTAAAGACCGCCATGGGTGTCGCCCAGAAGCTGCACCTCGACATGGCGCGCGCGCAGGATCATCTTTTCCAGATAGCCCTCGCCATTGCCGAAGGCGGCTTCCGCCTCGCGCCGGCCCTCGCGGACCTTCTCGACCAGTTCCTCGGGGGTGTTGATCGGCCGCATCCCGCGCCCGCCGCCGCCCCAGCTGGCCTTCAGCATCAAGGGATAGCCGATCGCCTCGGCCTCGGTCTTGATCGCCTCGAAATCCTCGCCCAGCACCTCGGTCGCCGGGATCACCGGCACGCCGGCCGAAATCGCCACCCGCCGCGCCGAGGCCTTGTCGCCAAGCGCCCGCATCGTGTCGGCGCGCGGCCCGATGAAGGCGATGCCCGCCGCGGCGCAGGCATCCACGAAATCGGGGTTTTCCGACAGCAGCCCATAGCCCGGATGGATCGCGTCGGCGCCCGACAGCTTCGCCACCCGGATGATCTCGGGGATCGACAGATAGGCCGCCACCGGACCCAGCCCCGCCCCGATCCGGTAAGCCTCGTCCGCCTTGAAACGGTGCAGGCCCAGCTTGTCCTCCTCCGCAAAGACCGCAACCGTCCGCTTCCCCAACTCGTTCGCCGCACGCATCACGCGAATCGCAATCTCACCACGATTCGCTACAAGAATCTTGTTGAACATGCCGTCCCCCTTGTTCAGTCGCGGCATCCTAGCAATGCTGCGATGCAGCGCAAGCGTTAGAGCCATCGGCAAAAGAGACCACGCCCCGCCCGCGACGCCTTACAGGCTTGCGCCATCCACCTGCTGCGGCGTCAGGCTTCGCGCATCGACGCCGTCGAGGCAATTGACGTTCACCGCCACCATCGCCACCCCGTCCTGCGCGCCCATGGCATGGGTCTGGATCCCGCAGGCCGGGCAGAAACGATGCGAAATCGCGTGCTTGTTGAACAGGTATTCGGCGGTCGGCCCGTCCTTCACCAGCCGGAAATCCGTCGCCGGCACGAAGGTCAGCACCCAGCCCAGCCTGCGGCAGCGCGAACAGTTGCAGGCGATCACCTGGTCCAGGTCCGCCGCGACCTCGAATGCGACGGCGCCGCATTGGCAGCTGCCGGAATATTCCGCGCGTGACATGACGAATCCCCCCTTTCCGCCAAAGTTCATGCTACGTTCTCATTTTGCGGTTGCTTTTTCAAGTCGCATGACTATCTGATGCGCTTGGTCGATTGAGGCACGCCCATGGAACAGAAGTTCATCGAGGTGCGCGGCGCGCGCGAACACAATCTGAAAGGCGTGGACATGGACATCCCGCGCGACAGGCTGGTGGTCATCACCGGGCTGTCGGGCAGCGGCAAATCCAGCCTCGCCTTCGACACGATCTATGCCGAGGGGCAGCGCCGCTATGTCGAAAGCCTGTCGGCCTATGCGCGGCAGTTCCTGGACATGATGGGCAAGCCGGATGTGGACCATATCAGCGGCCTGTCGCCGGCGATCAGCATCGAGCAGAAGACGACCTCGAAGAATCCTCGGTCAACCGTCGGAACCGTCACGGAAATCTACGACTACCTGCGGCTTCTGTTCGCGCGGGCGGGGACGCCCTATTCGCCCGCCACCGGCCTGCCGATCGAGGCGCAGCAGGTCCAGGACATGGTCGACCGGATCATGGCCCTGCCCGAGGGCACGCGGGCCTATCTGCTGGCCCCGATCGTGCGCGACCGCAAGGGCGAATATCGCAAGGAATTCCTGGAGCTGCGCAAGCAGGGTTTCCAGCGCATCAAGGTGAACGGCGCCTTTCACGAGCTGGACGAGCCGCCCACGCTGGACAAGAAGTTCCGCCACAATATCGACGTGGTGGTGGACCGGATCGTGGTGCGCGAGGGGCTGGAGACCCGGCTGGCCGACAGCCTGCGCACCGCGCTGGACCTGGCCGACGGCATCGCCGTGCTGGAGACCGCCGCGCCCGCAGACGGAGCCGAGCCCGAGCGCATCACCTTCAGCGAAAATTTCGCCTGTCCGGTCAGCGGCTTCACCATCCCGGAGATCGAACCGCGGCTGTTTTCCTTCAATGCCCCCTTCGGCGCCTGCCCGGTCTGCGACGGGCTGGGGGTGGAGCTGTTCTTCGACGAAAGGCTGGTCGTCCCCGATGCCGCGCTGTCGGTGGACAAGGGCGCCATCGCCCCCTGGGCCAAGTCGAAATCGGCCTATCTGACCCAGACCGTCAACGCCCTGGCGAAGCATTACGGCTTCGACAAGAAGACCCCCTGGAAGGACCTGCCCGAGGCGGTGCAGCAGATGTTCCTCTACGGCTCGGGCAAGGAAGAGATCCAGTTCCGCTTCGACGATGCCGGCCGGGTCTATCAGATCGCCCGCGTCTTCGAGGGGGTGATCCCGAACATGGAGCGGCGCCTGCGCGAATCGGACAGCCAGTGGGTGCGCGAGGAATTCGAGCGCTACCAGAACAACCGCAGCTGCGGCGCCTGCCACGGCCATCGCCTGAAGCCAGAGGCCCTGGCGGTCAAGATCGCCGGCAACCATATCGGCGAGGTGGTCGAGCTGTCGATCCGCGAGGCCCTGGCCTGGATCGAATCCGCCCCGGCCAGCCTGACGAAGCAGAAGAACGAGATCGCCGCCGCGATCCTGAAGGAGATCCGCGAAAGGCTTGGTTTCCTTGTGAATGTGGGCCTCGACTATCTGACGCTGTCGCGCGCGGCGGGCACGCTGTCGGGCGGCGAAAGCCAGCGGATCCGGCTGGCCAGCCAGATCGGCTCGGGCCTGACCGGGGTGCTGTATGTTCTGGACGAGCCGTCGATCGGGCTGCACCAGCGCGACAACGACCGGCTGCTGGGAACGCTGAAGGGGCTGCGCGACCAGGGCAACTCGGTCATCGTCGTGGAGCATGACGAGGATGCGATCCGCCATGCCGATTACGTCTTCGACATGGGCCCCGGCGCGGGCGTGCATGGCGGCACCGTGGTCAGCCACGGCACGCCCGAGCAGATCGCCGCCGACCCGGCCAGCCTGACCGGGCAATACCTGGCCGGCACGCGCGAGATCGCCGTCCCGGCCGAGCGCCGCAAGGGCAACGGCAAGTCGGTCACGGTGGTCGGCGCGACCGGCAACAACCTGAAGGACGTCACCGCCGAATTCCCGCTTGGCAAGTTCGTCTGCGTCAGCGGCGTCTCGGGCGGCGGCAAGTCGACGCTGACCATCGAGACGCTGTTCAAGACCGCCAGCCTGCGGCTGAACGGCGCCCGCCAGACCCCCGCCCCCTGCGAGACCATCAAGGGGCTGGAACATCTGGACAAGGTCATCGACATCGACCAGCGCCCCATCGGCCGCACGCCGCGCAGTAACCCCGCCACCTATACCGGGGCCTTCACCCCGATCCGCGACTGGTTCGCCGGCCTGCCGGAATCGAAGGCGCGCGGCTACAAGCCCGGCCGGTTCAGCTTCAACGTCAAGGGCGGCCGCTGCGAGGCCTGCCAGGGCGACGGCGTCATCAAGATCGAGATGCATTTCCTGCCCGACGTCTATGTCACCTGCGAGACCTGCAAGGGCCAGCGCTACAACCGCGAGACGCTGGAAATCCGCTTCAAGGGCAAGAGCATAGCCGACGTTCTTGACATGACGGTCGAGGATGCGCAGGGCTTCTTCGCCGCCGTCCCCGCGATCCGCGAGAAGATGGACGCGCTGATGCAGGTCGGGCTTGGCTATATCAAGGTCGGCCAGCAGGCGACGACCCTGTCGGGCGGCGAGGCGCAGCGGGTCAAGCTGTCCAAGGAACTGTCGCGGCGCTCGACCGGGCGCACGCTCTACATCCTCGACGAGCCGACCACGGGCCTGCATTTCGAGGATGTGCGCAAGCTTCTGGAGGTGCTGCACCACCTGGTCGACGAGGGCAACACGGTGATCGTCATCGAGCATAACCTCGACGTCATCAAGACCGCCGACTGGATCATCGACATCGGCCCCGAAGGCGGCGATGGCGGCGGCCGGATCGTGGCGACGGGAACGCCCGAGGATGTCGCGCAGATCGCCGAAAGCCATACCGGCCGCTATCTGGCGCCGATGCTGAAGCCCGCCCGCATCCGGGCCGCGGAATGAGCGCCGTCGCCTGGCAGCGGCTGGAGGGCGCGCTGCTTGCCCTGGCCGCGCTGGCGCTGGCCGGGGCGGTCGCGCCCGGCTGGCCGCTGTGGCTGTGGCCCTTGCTGCTGCTGGCGCCCGACCTGGCGATGATCGGCTACCTGGCCGGACCGCGCATCGGCGCGGCACTGTATAATGCCGCGCATCTCTATGCCGGCGGGCTGGTCCTGGCGCTGATCGGGCTGTTGGCGGGGCTGCCCGCGCTGATCGCCGGCGGCGCCATCTGGATGGCGCATGTCGGCGCGGACCGCGCCCTGGGCTATGGGCTGAAGGAGGCCAGCGGCTTCCAGGACACCCATCTGGGCCGGATCGGGCGGGGCTGAGCGCCTCAGCCTCAGCCGGGCTGCGACAGCTGGATCACCACGCAACCGCCCTGCCATTCGCCCAGGCCATAGGCCCATCGGCGCGACAACCGGTCCTCGTCCTGCTCGAATTCGGCGCAGAGCCGCATGTGCCGCCCGTCCAGCGGCTCGACCCGGTAGGGCGTGCCGGTATAGGGGTCGTCCAGGCGCGGCGGATCGGGACAGAGCGCGGTGGCCGACAACTCGCCATCCGCGCGCCCCTCGGCCGCCGACAGGCAGTTCGCCTGCCGCGCCAGCGCCGCGATGTCGCTGCGGCGCACATCGTCCCGGCGCTCGACCCGGCCCTGCATGGGGCCGCCGGTCACGGCCAGCCCGCCGCCGATCGCCGCCAGCGCCAGCGCGGTGATCGCCCAGACCGGCCAGCCCTGCACCCGCTCAGCCATCCAGATCCCCCCGGTAATAGGCCAGCACCAGACCGCCCATCACGGCCACCAGGACCGCCTTGGCGGCGAAGCGCAGCGTCAGGTCCCCGGTCAGCGCCGCATAGACCACCGCCACCAGGTCGCCCAGCAGCACCAGCGCCGCGATCAGCAGCGCGACCGAGGCGAACCAGCGCCGCACCAGCGACCGCCGCTGCCCCGGATCCTGCCCCGAGGCCCGCGCCACCCGCCGGTCCAGCAGCAGGAAGACCGGCAGGAAGGCCACCAGCGCGGCGATGGCCCAACGGATCCTGCCCGGCGCCGCGCCCCAGTCGTCCAGTTCGGGCAACAGCGCCTCGATGATGCCGAAGCCCAGCTGCACGACATGCCAGGCGATCGTCACCAGCGCCACGAACAGCAGCCCATAGACCACCGCGTCGCGGGCCGAGACGACCGGGCGCGGACGCGGCACCGGCGGCAGGCCGGGCGCCGGATCGGCCCAGCCGGCCAGCGCCTCCTCGATCTCGCGGCCCGACCAGCCGGCCTGCCGCAGCGCCTCGGCAACGGCCTCGCGGCCCTGCCCCGCCTGCAGCGACGCCCTGACGAAATCGGCGAGTTGATCGGCCGGACGCACCGTTTCCTCCTGCTGCTCGGGGCCGAGGTTCGGACGCGAACCCGGCGCTGTCAAGCAACGGAAAAAATCTGGCCGGCGACCCATTTTTCCCCTTGCACCCCCCGGCGCAGTCCCATAAATCACCGCTCACCGAAGGCGGCAACGCCGAAGGAACCGGATGCGGGCGTAGCTCAGGGGTAGAGCATTACCTTGCCAAGGTAAGGGTCGTGAGTTCGAATCTCATCGCCCGCTCCAAAATCAAAAAGCCGGACCTGTCCAGGGTCCGGCTTTTTGATTTGGTCGTTCATGGTGCCATGTAGATCCCGTGCCGTCGCACAGGCGGCGGCCTGACAGATTCCAGCGCCTGACAGATTCCGGGGAAAGACCATGAGGGATTGCGGGCAGGGTGCCCAATGCAACATCACAAACCGCGAGAACGCGCCCCTGCCGACACGGCTCGCCCACAGCACACCATTTGGGCTGCGCGCATTTCCCACAGATGTTTTACACTGTCAAGTTCAATGCAACTGCATGTAACGCCATGAGCGCGGCGCGCCCCAGGGACGGCCGGAACGGCCTGCGCGACACGCTGATCGAGGCCGGCATCGCGTTGCTTGAGGATGCCGGGATCGGCGGGCTGACCTTGCGGCGCGCGGCCGCGCGGGCCGGGGTTTCCCATGCCGCGCCGGCATATCATTTCGACGGGCTGCAGGGGCTGAAGAACGCCATCGCCCGGCGCGGCTTCGAGCTGTTCCTGGCCCAGCTGGCGCAGGTGCTGGCGCGGCCCGCGCCGCAGCCCTTCGCCCGCCTGCTGGCCTGCAACCTGGCCTATATCGGCTTTGCCGACGCCCATCCCGGCCTGTTCCACGTCATGTTCGAGGAAGCGGATCACGGCCGGGATGCCGGGCTGCGCCAGGTCGCCCAGGAATGCCATGACGTCCTGGGGATGATCTGCGCGCCCTTCAGCGGCGGCGATGCGGCGCTGGCGCCCGCGGTCTGGGCGCTGACCCATGGCTTCGCGGTGCTGCATCTGGGCCAGGCGCGGCCCGACCGCCCCCTCCCCGCCCAGGATTACGAGCGGCACCTGCGGCTGCTGCTGGCGGACCGGATCGACGCGGCCGGGCGCTGAACCCGGCCGCCTGCCGGTGAGGACGCCTAGCCGTCGACGCGGATCCGGGCGTTGGTCGGATCATAGGGGCTGTCCTCGGCCACCTCGGCATCCCACAGTTCGCGGAACATGCGCACCTTCAGCTTCGTGCCCGGCTGGGCCAGGCCGGGGCGGACATAGCCCATGCCGATCTGCTTGCCGAAGGCCACCGACCAGCCGCCCGAGGTCAGCCGCCCGACCCGCTGGCCCTCCAGGAACAGCCCCTCGCGGCCCCAGGGATCGGCGTCCTGCGGCCCGTCGATCAGCAGCGTGACGCATTTCGAGCGGATGCCCGTGGCCTCCATCGCCGCCTTGCCGCGGAACTCCTTGGAGAGGTCGACGAAACGATCCAGCCCGGCCTCCAGCGGCGTGGCGTCGCGGCCAAGCTCGGTGCCGAAGGCGCGATAGGATTTCTCCTGCCGCAGCCAGTTCTGCGCCCGCGCGCCGACCAGCTTCACCCCCAGCGGCTCGCCCGCCTCCAGCAGCCGGTCGAACAGGTGGTTCTGCATCTCGATCGGGTGGTGCAGCTCCCATCCCAATTCGCCGGTATAGGCGACGCGGATGGCCTGGACCGGCACCATGCCCAGTTCGATCCGTTTCGAGGACAGCCAGGGGAAACGCTTGTTCGACAAGGCGGTTTCCGGCTGCGCATCGCGGATCAGCCGGCCCAGGACATCGCGCGAGGCCGGCCCGGCGATGGCGAAGACGCCCCATTGCGTGGTCACGTCCTGGATGCTGACGAATTCGCCGCCCGAGGCCATGAAATCCTCGGCCGATTTCAGCAGGTGGTCGCCGTCATAGGCCGCCCAGGCCCCGGCCGAGACCAAGTAATAGTCGTTCTCGGCCAGCCGCACGATGGTGTATTCGGTCCGCGTCGTGCCCTTGTCGGTCAGCGCATAGGTCAGGTTGATGCGGCCGACCTTGGGCAGGCGGTTGGTGGTCAGCCAGTCCAGGAAGGCGGTCGCGCCCGGCCCCTTGACCATGTGCTTGGCGAAGGCGGTGGCGTCGATCAGCCCGGCGGCATTGCGGATCGCCTCGGCCTCGGCCTTCGCATATTGCCACCAGCCGCCGCGGCGGAAGCTGCGGGCATCGTGGTCGAAACCGGCCGGCGCGTCCAGCGGGCCGAAATAGTTCGGCCGCTCCCAGCCGTTCACCTGGCCGAACTGCGCGCCCCGCGCCTTCTGGCGGTCATAGGCGGGCGAGCTGCGCAGCGGGCGGGCCGCTTCGCGTTCCTCGTCGGGATGGTGCAGGACGAAGACATGCTCGTAGCATTCCTCGTTCTTCCGCGCCGCATATTCGGTGGTCATCCAGCCGCCATAGCGGCGCGGATCGAGGCTGGCCATGTCGATCTCGGCCTCGCCCTCGACCATCATCTGCGCCAGGTAGTGGCCGACGCCGCCCGCCGCGGTGATGCCGAAGCTGAAGCCCTCGGCCAGCCACATGTTGCGCAGGCCGGGCGCCGGGCCGACCAGCGGGTTGCCGTCGGGCGTATAGCAGATCGGGCCGTTGAAATCGTCCTTCAGCCCCACCGTCTCGGAGGTCGGCAGGCGGTGGATCATCGACATGTATTCCTCCTCGATCCGTTCCAGGTCCAGCGGGAACAGATCGGCGCGGAACGATTCGGGCACCTCATAGAGGAACCGGGCGGGCGCATTGCGCTCATAGGGGCCCAGGATCCAGCCGCCGCGTTCCTCGCGGACATACCACTTGGCGTCGGCGTCGCGCAGCACCGGATGTTCCGGGTTGCCCTCGGCCCGCCACCTGGCCAGCGCCGGGTCGGGCTCGGTGACGATATACTGATGCTCGACCGGGATCGCGGGGATACGGATGCCCAGAAGTCGCGCGGTGCGCTGCGCATGGTTGCCGGTCGCGGTCACGACATGTTCGGCCCGGATCTCGAACTGCTCGCCCGAGGGGACCAGGTTGCCGCCCTTCTCGACCAGCTTCTCGCAGCTGACGACCCATTCGCTGCCGGTCCAGCGATAGCCGTTGACCTGCAGCTTGCGCTCGATGCTGGCGCCGGCCATCCGCGCGCCCTTGGCCATGGCCTGGGTCACGTCGGCAGGGTTGATATAGCCGTCGGTCGGGTGGAACAGCGCGCCCTTCAGGTCCTCGGTGCGCAGCAGCGGCCAGCGTTCCTTGATCTGGGCGGGGGTCAGGAATTCATGCTCGACGCCCACCGTCTCGGCGGTGGCGGAATACAGCATGTATTCGTCCATCCGCGCATCGGTCTGGGCCATGCGCAGGTTGCCGCAGCGGGTAAAGCCCGCGTTCAGCCCGGTCTCGGCCTCCAGCCCGGCATAGAGCCTGACCGAATAGTCGTGGATATGGCTGGTCGCATAGCCCATGTTGAACAGCGGCAGCAGGCCCGCCGCGTGCCAGGTGGACCCCGCCGTCAGCTCGTCGCGCTCGACCAGCAGCGTCTCCCATCCGGCGCGGGCAAGATGCAGGGCGATGCCGCAGCCGACCGCGCCGCCTCCGACGACAAGAACCTTCACATGCGTTTTCATCGGCGCGACTCCCCTGGCCTGTTCTCTGCTCCCGTTACTGCCAGAGACTGATCCCGCCGGAGCCATCGCCCCGACCTTTGGCGGCCAAAAACGACATGCTGCGTCGCAGCACTTGCCTGAATCCCCCCGAAGCCTTAGGTTGCGCGCCACGCCGAGGGGCCGGGAGGACAGTGATGCAGATCTGCCGCAGCAAGCAGGCGATGCGCGATTGCGTGGCGGAATGGCGCGCCGAGGGCCAGCGCGTGGCGCTGGTGCCGACCATGGGGGCGCTGCATCGCGGCCACCTGACGCTGTGCGAACGGGCGCGCGACTGGCTGGACGCGCATGGCGGCGGGCGGCTGGTCGCCTCGATCTTCGTCAATCCGACGCAGTTCGGCCCGAACGAGGATCTGGCCACCTATCCCCGCGACGAGGAAAACGACCTGCGCCTGCTGCGCCAGATCGGCGCGGACGCGGCCTTCCTGCCCTCGGTCCAGGACATCTATCGCCCCGGCGCGCAGACCATGGTCGACGTGACCGGCCTGTCGCGGATGCTGATGGGGCGGCTCAGGCCCGGCCATTTCCGCGGCGTGGCGACGGTGGTGACCAAGCTGTTCAACATCGTCGGCCCCGATGCGGCGGCCTTCGGCGAAAAGGATTACCAGCAGCTGACCGTGATCCGGCAGATGGTCGCGGACCTGGACATGCCGGTCGCGATCATCGGCGTGCCGACCGTGCGCGAGGAGGACGGGCTGGCGATGTCCTCGCGCAACCTGCGCCTGACGCCCCAGGACCGCGCCGCCGCCCCGATCCTGGCCCGCGCGCTGGACCGGGCCCAGGCGATGGTCCAGGCGGGCAGCCCCCTTGGCGCGATCCGGCGCGAGCTGCGCGCGCTGATCGCCGCCGAGCCGCGGGCCGAGGTCCGCTCGATCGACATCCGCGATGCGGCCGACCTGTCGCGCATCGTCACCATCGACCGCCCGGTCGTGATCCTGCTGGCGGTGCGCTTCGGCACCGTCCTGCTGATCGACCAGCGCGTCGCCCACCCGTAAGGAGATCCCATGTCCGCGCAAGCCCCGATCCGCCGCGTCACCGTGCCGCAAATCGCCGCCCGCAAGAACGACCAGCCCATCGTCGTGCTGACCGCCTATACCGCGCCGCTGGCGGCGCTGGTCGATGACCATGCCGACGTGATCCTGGTCGGCGACAGCCTGGGCATGGTGGTCCACGGGCTGGAATCGACCATCGGCGTGACCATGGAGATGATGATCCTGCACGGCCAGGCCGTCATGCGCGGCAGCCGCCGCGCCATGGTGGTGATCGACATGCCCTTCGGCAGCTACGAGGAAAGCCCCGAGCAGGCCTTCCGCAACTGCGCGCGGATGATGCGTGAGACCGGCTGCGGCGCCGTCAAGCTGGAGGGCGGCGCGCGCATGGCCGACACGATCCGCTTCCTGACCCGGCGCGGCATCCCGGTCATGGGCCATGTCGGGCTGACCCCGCAATCCACGCTGACGATGGGCGGCTTCAAGACCCAGGGCCGCGACCAGGACAGCTGGCCCGCCCATATCGAGGACGCGACGGCCGTGGCCGAGGCCGGCGCCTTCAGCATCGTGGTCGAGGGCGTGATGGAGGGCCTGGCCGACCGCATCACCGAGGCCGTGCCGGTGCCGACCATCGGCATCGGCGCCTCGGCCCGCTGCGACGGGCAGGTGCTGGTGCTGGACGACATGCTGGGCCTGTCGGGCCGGGTGCCGCGCTTCGTGAAGAAGTTCGGCGACCTGGGGCCGCGGGCATCGGCGGCCATCGCCGAATACGCCGCCGCCGTCCGCGACCGCAGCTTCCCGACCGAGGAGCAGGTTTACCGGTGAAATCGCGGGGGCGGTAAGCTCCTAGCGGCCATTCTACTGGCTACCAGCCGGAATGACATGGCCTTACGCGCCCGCAGGAACCCGCACTATCCGTCTCGCCCCGGTTCGTTCGGATCGTTGGAGAACAGGGCGATCTTGTTGCCCTGAGGGTCACGAAGGTAACCGACATAAAAGTGGGGTCCATACAAGTCACGGAATCCCGGTTGGACCTCGTCAACGCCGCCAGCGGCAACACCCGCGGCGTGAAGGTCACGAACTTGCTTTTGACTGCGAGCCTGAAATGCGACCATCGCGCCGTTGCCAGCCGTGGCCGGGCGTCCGTCAAAGGGAGGTTTGACATAGAAATCCGGAAGAACGGCTGACCCATCCGGTTGATCGGGCAGCACGTAACTCAGACCGTCTTCTCCCTCCGTCAGTTCGTAGCCAAGGGCTGGCAGCAAGGCAGAGAAGAACCTTTTCGCGCGAGCGATATCGTCAGCGCCGACGGTGACGTAACCAATCATATTGTGCATTCTCTTCAGGATGGTTGATTGATCTGACGAAGTCGTCGCATCGCGATAGCACTCACTCGCACCCCCGCTCAATGTCCGCTTCGTCCCGCAAAGCCGCCCTCCAACCATACCACCTCACTCCCGAGCCTCGAAATCGGCGGCCGCGACCAGATGCGACAGGCTCAGCGGCACCAGCAGCAGCACCGCCAGCCCGGCATAGATGCTGGCCAGGCTGACATGTTCGGCCAGAAACCCGATCGAGCCCGGCGCGAACAGCATCCCGGAATAGCCCATCATCGTCACCACCGACAGCCCGACCCCGCGCGCCATGCCGGGCAGGTTGCCCGCCGCCGAAAAGGCGATCGGCACCATGTTGGCGATGCCCAGCCCGGCCAGGCCGAAACCCGCGATGGCCCAGCCGGCGCTGCCCGCCATGCCCGCCAGGCCCAGCCCGGCGATCGCCGCCATCGCGCTCAGCCGCAATGTCCTCACCGCGCCCAGCCGGCGCCGCAACCCGTCGCCCAGGAAGCGCATCACCGCCATCGTGCCCGAACAGGCCGCGAATCCCCAGCCGGCCAGCGACAGCGAGGCGCCCAACTCGCGCTTCAGATAGACCGCCGCCCAGTCCAGCACCGCCCCCTCGGGGATCATGCAGCACAGGGCCACCGTGCCGATCACATAGGGCATGGGTGATCGCGGCAGGCGCAGCTTCTGGCCGCGCTCGGCAGCACTCGGCCGGTCATGCAGCAGGCGCGGCAGCAGCCAGGCGACGGCCAGGCCCACCAGCAGCGTGACCATGAGGCCGTGGCGCGTCTCGCCCAGCCCGGCCATCAGCATCCCGCCCAGGCCCGCGCCGGCCATGGCCCCCAGGCTCCAGAACCCGTGGCACGAGGACATGATCGCCCGGCGCCGCGCGCGCTCGACCGCGACGGCATTGGCGTTCATCGCCACATCCATGCCGCCCAGCATCCCCCCGAACAGGAAGACCGCGACGGCCACCGTCCACAAGCCGGGCGCCAGCGTGACCAGCAGCAGCGGCAAGCAGGCCAGCACCGCCATCAGCCGCAGCGCCGCGTCCGAGCCGCGCCGCGCCACCATCGCCCCCACCAGCGGCATCACCACCAGCGACCCCAGCCCCAGCGCCAGGACCAGAAGCCCGGCCACGGCCTCGCCGATCCCCAGCCGCTGCATCAGCACCGGCAGCTTCGGCGCCCAGCTGCCGACCAGGACCCCGTTGCAGAAGAACAGCCCCGAAACGGCCAGCCGTCCGGCCCCTCCTGCGGCGTAAGCTCGGGACATCATGCCCGCCCTCATCTCCGTTGCGCAAAATACCCCGGGGGAATCCCCGGCACGGGGATGGGGGCAGCGCCCCCCTGCCCCGGCCGCCGCCTTCCCCGGCTACAGCATGCTCGGCACGACCAGGTCCGGCGGCCGGTGCCCGTCGGCGAAGGTCTTGATGTTGATGATGACCTTCTCGCCCATCTCGGCGCGCCCCTCGACCGTGGCCGACCCCATATGCGGCAGCAGCACCACATTGGGCAGTTCCCGCAGCCGCGGGTTGATCTCGTGGCCATGCTCGAACACGTCGAGCCCCGCCCCGGCGATCTCCCCGGCGCGCAGCATCCGGGTCAGGGCGTTCTCGTCGATGACCTCCCCGCGCGAGGTGTTCACCACCACGGCCGTCGGCTTCAACAGCTTCAGCCGCCGCGCATTCAGCAGATGGAAGGTCGAGGGCGTATGCGGCGCGTTCACGCTGATGATGTCCATCCGCGCCAGCATCTGGTCCAGGCTCTCCCACCAGGTCGCCTGCAATTCCGCCTCGATCTCGGGGCGCAGGCGGCGGCGGTTGTGGTAATGGACCTGCATCCCGAAGACATTGGCGCGCCGCGCGACCGCCTGGCCGATCCGGCCCATGCCCAGGATCCCCAGGCGCCGCCCGCCGACGCGCCCGCCCAGATGCGCGGTCGGCGCCCAGCCCTGCCAGCGCCCGGCCTGCATCTCGGCCATGCCCTCGGGGATGCGCCGCGTCACGCCCAGGATCAGCGCCATCACCATGTCGGCGGTGTCCTCGGTCACGACGCCCGGCGTGTTCGACACCAGGACCCCGCGCTGCCGGGCCGACAGCACGTCGATATGGTCCACCCCGGCGCCGTAATTCGCGATCAGCTTCAGCCGCCCGCCGGCCTGCGCCAGCATGTTGGCATCGATATGGTCGGTCACGGTGGGCACCAGCACGTCGCTGTTCTGCATCGCCAGGACCAGCTCGTCCCGGCTCATCCTGCGATCCGATTCGTTCAGCGCGACGTCGAACAACTCCTTCATCCGGGTCTCGACCGCCTCGGGCAGGCGGCGCGTCACCGCGACGCGAAGGCGCTGGCGGGCAGGCGAGGTGGGGACGGCTTGCATGATGACCTCACTTTCTCGAACTCGTGTCGGCCGCGCACTTCCAATGACGGACGGCTTTTGGCAAACTGCCCGCGATGAGGGGCAGGCACAAGACCCCACGGGTCGCGGGCAGCGGGGCAAGGCCCCACCGGCGGACGGCCCGGAAACAAGAGGGCGACCGGCGGTTGGGTCAGGCAGAAACGGAAAACGGATGACAGCACGGATAGGGTTCGGGCACCGCGGGGCGATGGGTCTGGCTGCGGCGGTGGCGATGGCGGCTGCGATGGCCTGGGGCGCGGGCCCGGTAGCGGCAGATGGACCGGGGGCCGAGGGGCCGGGGGCGGGCCAGCCCGTCCGCCTGGCGCAGGCGGCGCCTTCGGCCGATGCGCAGATCAGCCGCACCCCCGAAGGCGGCGGCACCATGCGCGGCCCGGTGACGAACCTGCCCCTGCCCCGCTATGTCAGCCTGAAGGGCGGCGAAGGCAATGCGCGGCGCGGCCCCAGCCTGTCGCACCGGATCGACTGGGTCTTCCGCCATGCCGGGATGCCGCTGCGGGTGGTCGCCGAATTCGGCCACTGGCGCCGGGTCGAGGATAAGGACGGTGCCGGCGGCTGGATCCATTACGCGCTGCTGTCGGGCGTGCGCACCGCGCTGGTCGTCGAGGACATGGCCGAGCTGCGGGCAAGGCCGAACATGGAGGCGGACGTGGTCGCGCGGGCCGAGGCCGGGGCCATCGTCCGCCTGGGCGAATGCAACCCCGACTGGTGCCGCATCTCGGGCGGGGGCGAACGCGGCTGGGTGCCCAAATCGGCCATCTGGGGCGTCGATCCGGGCGAGGTCCGGGACTGATCGCGGCCCCGGCGCTCGGCCCCGGCCGGGCGGCTCAGGCCGAGGCGGGGCAGCGCGCATAGACGCGCTGGCTGCCGTTCTCGTGCAGCACCAGCCCCTCGGGCCGGCTTTCCAGCCGCAGGTCGCGGGTGAAGCGCCGCCCCTCGCCCAGGCAGATCATCACCCCTTCCGAGGCCCCCGACTGGCCGCCCTTGCGGCCGAAGGTGCAGCTGGATTCGTAGAATTCGAACCCGTCGCCCTGCACGGTCATCCGGGTCTGCGAGTTCGGGTCGCCGCATTGGGCGGCATCCAGATCATAGCGTCCGTCGATCACCGGCACCGGATCGCCCGGCGCCGGATCCGACCCGCTTTCCGGCACGGCATCGGGTACGCAGGCGGCGATGGCCAAGGCCGACAGGATCAGGACGGTGCCCGAAGTCTTCATCGCGTCTCTCCCTTGCTGACGGGGCGGTCAGATCAAGCCGCGCCCACGCAACAACGCCTCGACCCCCGGCATCCGTTCCCTGAACGCGATCCACAGCTGGTCGGCAGGCGCGGATCCGCCGCGCGACAGGATCGTCTCCTCCAGCCGGCGGGCGGTGGCGGGGTCGAAGATGTCGCCCGTTTCCTCGAAAGCGGCGAAGGCGTCGGCGTCCATCACTTCCGACCACATATAGCTGTAATAGCCGCTGGCATAGCTGTCGCCGCTGAAAACATGGGCAAAATGCGGCGTCGCGTGGCGCATCGGAATCGCCGATGGCGCGCCCAGCCCGGACAGGATCGCGGCCTGCCGCGCCATGACGTCGCCCGCCGGCGGACCGCGATGGAAGGCCAGGTCGACCAGCGCGCTTTCCAGGTATTCGGTGGTCGCGAAGCCCGCATCCGCCTTGCCCGCCGCCAGCAGCCGGTCGCGCAGATCGGCGGGCAGCGGCTGGCCGGTTTCGAAATGCCGGGCATGGGCGTCCAGCACCTGAGGCTGTTCCAGCCAATGCTCATACAGCTGGCTGGGCAGCTCGACGAAATCCTGCGCGACCGAGGTGCCCGAGATCGAGGGCCATTTCACGTCCGACAGGATGTGATGCGTCGCATGGCCGAATTCGTGAAACAGCGTCCGCGCGTCGTCCCAGGACAGGAAGGCGGGCGCGCCGGCCTGCTCGGGCGGGGTGAAGTTGCAGACATTGACCACGATGGGCCGCTGCCCCTGCCCGATCTTGTGCTGGACCTGCAGCGCCGAACACCAGGCCCCCGAGCGTTTCGAGGGCCGCGCAAAGTAGTCGCCCAGGAAGATCGCCATCGGCCGGCCGTCGCGCGTCACCCGCCAGGCCCGCACCTCCGGCGCCCAGAGCGGCGCCTCGATGGGCTGGAATTCCAGCCCGAACAGGCGATTGGCCACGTCGAAGACCGCGCCCAGCATCGCCTCCAGCGTCAGATAGGGCTTGACCCGGTCGGCGTCGAAATCATGGGCCTGCCGGCGCAGCCGCTCCGCGTAGAGCCGCCAGTCCCAGGGTTCCAGCGCGCCGTT
The DNA here is from genome assembly GCF_003709565.1 of Paracoccus sigandri. GTDB lineage: Bacteria > Pseudomonadota > Alphaproteobacteria > Rhodobacterales > Rhodobacteraceae > Paracoccus > Paracoccus siganidrum. Next base: position 62,053 of record NZ_QNRC01000012.1, read on the forward strand.
GACGCCGTCGGCATGCAGCATCGCGGTCAGCTTCGCCTCGTCCTCGGCCGCGCGGGCGCGGGCGGCGTCCCAGACCTGGTGCAGCAGTTCCTCGACCCGCCCGGCGGTGCCGGCCATCTCGGGCTCCAGCTTCCAGGCGGCGAAATCGGCATGGCCCAGCAATTGCGCGCGCTCGTGGCGCAGCGCCAGGATCTCGGCGGCGATGGCGCGGTTGTCGGTGGCCGCACCCCCCGCGCCCTCGCCCGAGCCGCGCGCGGCCCAGGCCCGGAAGGCCAGCTCGCGCAGCGCCCGGTCCCGGGCATGTTCCAGGAAGGGCACGATCAGCGAGCGGTTCAGCGTGACGACCTGCCCGTCCAGCCCGCGTTCCTTCGCCGCCGCGCGCATGGCGCGGACCAGCCAGTCGGGCAGCCCGGCCAGCTGGTCGTCCCGCAGGGGCAGCACGAAGTCGCGCTCGTCCGCCAGCACGTTCTGGGTGAATTTCGTGGTCAGCTCGGCCATGCGGGCGCGGATCGCGGCCATGCGTTCGCGCGCGGCCTCGTCCAGCCCGGCGCCCGCCCGCGTCAGGTCGCGCAGGGCCAGTTCGGTGATCCGCGCGTCCTGCGGATCCAGCGCCGCCAGGTCCGCCGCCACCGCCTTCACCCGCGCGTAAAGCCGCGGATCCATGCTGACCCGGCTGTTATAGGCCGCCAGGCGCGGCGCGAAATCGCGCTGCAATTCCTGCCGCAGCGGGTTCGAATCGACCGAGGCCAGCGTGTAGAAGATCGCCAGCACGCGGTTCAGCCCCTCTTCGGCCACCTCCATCGCGGCCAGGGTATTCTGGAAGCTGGGCGGTTCGGGATTGGCGGCGATCGCCTCCATCGCGGCCTCGGCGCGGGCCAGGGCGTCATCGAAACCCGCGGCGAAATCGCCGTCAGCGATCCGGTCGAAACGGGGCAGCCCCTCGGGGCCGGTCCAGCGGATCAGTTCGGAATTCATGCGGACCTCCTGCGGTTTCAGGGGCTTACTTAGAAGTCCCCGCCGTCATGTTCCAGTCACGAAATGGCCACCACCGCAAACCGGGCAATCCGGGCGGGCATTGGTGCCGATCATCCGGCTTTCCCCATAGAGCCCGTCGAAGATCAGCATCCGGCCGCGCAGCCCCTGCCCCGCCTCGGCCAGGTGCTTGATCGCCTCCAGCGCCATCAGGCTGCCAACCACGCCCGGCAGGGGGCCGATCACGCCCGCCTCGGCGCAGGGCGGCGCAAGGCCGGGGGCGGGCGCCTGGGGGAACAGGCAGGCCATGCAGGGGCCGCCGCGCGCCGGGTCGTAAAGCGTCACCTGCCCCTCCCATTGCGCGATCGCCCCCGCGATCAGCGGCACGCCCGCCCGGACGCAGAGGCGGTTGACCACCTCTCGGCTGGCGAAGCTGTCGGTGCCGTCCAGCACCAGGTCATGCGCGGCGACCAGCGCGGTATCGGCCTCGGTGATGCGGCGCTCCAGCGCGGTGACGGCGACATGCGGGTTCAGCGCGCCCATATTGGCGGCGGCGGCGCGGGATTTCATCTGGCCCCGCTGATCGGCGCGAAAGATCACCTGCCGCTGCAGGTTCGACAGCCCGACCGTATCGTCGTCGGCCAGGGTGATCCGCCCGACCCCCGCCGCCGCCAGATAGAGACAGACCGGCGCGCCAAGTCCCCCCGCGCCGACGACCAGCACATTCGCCCCGCGCAGCCGCATCTGGCCGGGACCGCCGATCTCGCGCAGCACCAGGTGGCGGGCATAGCGGTCAAGCTCGGCATCGCTCATGCCGTCCTGCGCGGCGGGTTCGGGACCCGGAACCGGGATCGCGCCCGCCCGCAGGCGGCGCAGCCCGGCGCGATAGGCCAGCACCAGCAGCGCCGCGCCGCCGGCGACCAGCCAGATGCGCAGATCGCCCCCCAGGGCGCGCGCCGCCGGGCTGTTCGGCGCCAGCCCGTGCAGCAGCAGGATCCCCGCCCACAGCAGCAGCGCCGCCAGCGCCGCGACCCGCCCCGGCAGCCGCAGCAGCAAGGCCAGCGCCCCCAGCCCGGCAAGAAGCGCAAGCCCCAGCATCAGCCCGTGCCGCCGGCCCCGGCCTGCGCCCCGCGCTCTGCCGCGACCCCGGTCGAGCCGAAGCCGCCCGCCCCGCGCGCCGTGCCGCCGACCGCGGCCACTTCCTCGAAACGGGCCTGCGGGGCGGGGGCGACGACCATCTGCGCGATGCGGTCGCCATGGCCGATGCGGAAGGGTTCCTGCCCCAGATTGACCAGGATCACGCCGACCGGCCCGCGATAGTCGCAATCGATGGTGCCCGGCGCATTGACCAGCGTCACCCCGTGTTTCAGCGCCAGGCCCGAGCGCGGGCGGATCTGCACCTCCCAGCCCTCGGGGATCTCGAAGACCAGCCCGGTCGGGACCAGTGCCCGCTGGCCCGGCGCCAGTTCCAGCCCCTCCGGCAGGTCGGCGCGCAGATCGGCCCCCGCCGCACCCACTGTTTCGTATCGCGGCAGCGGCAGGGCGGGGTCCGCCCCCTCCAGCCGCTTGATCCTGATGACCGGTGCCTGCGCCATGTCGTCCCCCGTTTCCTGCAAAGCAAAGGCCGCGCGGCAGTGCCAGCGCGGCCCGGTTCCTTCCGATCGCAGACCGCCTCAGCGCGGGGCGATCATCATCACCATCTGGCGGCCTTCCAGCTTCGGCATGGCCTCGATCTTGCCGGCCTCGCCGACATCGTCCCTGACCCGGTTCAGCAGGTCCAGGCCCAGTTCCTGGTGCGCCATCTCGCGGCCGCGGAAGCGCAGCGTGACCTTCACCTTGTCCCCCGCCTCGAGGAACTTCATCACGTTGCGCATCTTCACGTCGTAATCATGGGTGTCGGTCCCCGGACGGAACTTGACCTCCTTGATGTCGATGATCTTCTGCTTCTTGCGCGCCTCGGCCTCGCGCTTCTGCTGTTCGTACTTGAACTTGCCGAGATCCATCACCTTGCAGACGGGCGGGGTCGCATTCGGCGAGATTTCGACCAGATCCAGCCCGGCATCCTGCGCCATCTGCAGCCCGACGGATGGCGGCACGACGCCGACATTCTCTCCATCAGCGCCGATCAGGCGGATTTCGGACACGCGGATGCGTTCGTTGACGCGGGGGCCGGTGTCGCGGGTGGGCGGTGCGTTATGCGGTCTGCGGGCTATGGCGTTGCTCCTTTTATGGCCATGGCGGGAATGGGCGGAAAATAAGCGCCGCGCGGCGCCAGTTCAACCTGATTTGATCGTGCCGGGGGCCTGTCGGGTCGGTTTTTACGTCGAATTTCGCCGATCCGCTTTCGGGTTGCCGGCTTTTCCCCTGCACGCCGCTATGCGATAGATGCGGCAACGCCGTTCCAGTCGCAAAGGACGCCCCATGCGCAAGATCCTGCCCGTCATCGTGATTCTGGTCGTCATTCTGGGTGCGCTGCTGTGGTGGAACAGCCGGCAATCGACCAGCGTGACGCAGCAACCGGTGCCCGAGGCGACCCAGACCACCCCGCCGCCAGCCGATTCGGCCCCCGAGTCCGCGCCCGAGGAAACGTCCGCCGAACCTTCGCCCGAAGAGGCCGCGCTGGAGGCCGAGCGCGAGGCGGCCGCCAATGCCGCCGCCGACGCCGCGGCCGATGCGGCGGCGATCGCGGCGGATGCGGCGGCCGAGGCCGCCCGTGCCTCGGACCAGACCGGCCTGCCCCAGGCCAGCGAGGCCGCGCAAGAGGCCGAGGCCGCCGCCGAGGCGGCGCTGGACGCCGCCGCCCGCGCGGCCGATGCGGCGGCGGGCATCGCCTCGGACGTGGCGGGACAGGCGACCGCGGCGGGCAATGCCTCGGCCTCGGGCGCCGCCCAGGCGGCCCGCGACGCGGCAGAGGCCACCAACGAGGCCGCCGACGCGGCCGTCACCGCGACGCGGATCGAGGCGCTGCTGAGCCCCGAGGGATTCGACGCCGCCCAGGTCGAGCGGATCATCGACAATGCCGCCATTCCGGACCTGCAGAAGCAGACGCTGAAACGGCTGGTCGAGAGCGCCTCGGACAATCCCGAATTGCTGCGGCAGGCCCTGGAGCAGGTGAAGGCCGTCATGCAATGAACCCGCCCCGGCTGGAGGATTATCTGGCCCGGCGCCCCGCCACGCTGGCGAAGGGACCCATCGCCGTCGTCCTGATCGAGGATTCCGCCGCCGTCGAGGAAACCCTGCTGCACCACCTGCGCGCCGGCTTCCGCCACGTCCTGGCGCTGTCGCCCGAGCCGGTGGCGATGCCGCAGGACACCGCAACCCATATCACCAACCTGATCTGGAACACCCGCCGCCCCGCCGCCCATGTCGGCGCCGTCAACGCGGTCATCCGGGCCGTGCCCGCCGGCACCTGGCTCTATTACTGCTTCAACGCCGAATTCCTGTTCTTCCCCTTCTCGGAATCGCGCCGCGTGGGGGAAATGCTGGCCTTCCATGCCGAGGAACGGCGCGACGCGATGCTGACCTATGTGATCGACCTCTATGCGCCCGACCTGGCGGCCCACCCCGATGCCGTCGACCTGGAACAGGCGATGTTCGACCGCACCGGCTATTACGCGCTGGGGCGGCCCGGCCCGGACGGCCACCCGCTGGAACGGCAGCTGGATTTCCACGGCGGGCTGCGCTGGCGCTTCGAGGAATTCGTGCCCGCCGACCGCCGCCGGATCGACCGGATCGGCCTGTTCCGCGCCCTGCCCGAGCTGCGCGTCACCCCCGACCACCGCTTCAACATCCCGGAATACAACACCTATTCCTGCCCCTGGCACCACAACCTGACCGCCGCCATCGCCTCGTTCCGGGTCGCCAAGGCCCTGGCGAGCAATCCGGGCTCGCGCGACCGGATCGGCGGCTTCGTCTGGCGCAGCTCGCACCGGTTCGACTGGTCGTCGCAGCAGCTGATGGATCTGGGCCTGATGGAGCCGGGGCAATGGTTCTGAACGGAACGCCGCATGCAGGCTGACCCCGCAGCCTGGCTGGAACGGCGCGAGGGCTGGCGCCGGCAGGACGCGGATGCCCGCGACGAGGGCGATGTCGATTTCGGCCGGGTGATCCATTCGGCCTCGTTCCGCCGGCTGCAGGGCAAGACGCAGATCCTGAACCTGGGCGACAGCGATTTCTACCGCACCCGGCTGACCCATTCGCTGGAGGTGGCGCAGATCGCCGGCGGGCTGGTCCAGCGGTTGCGCCGCGCCTTCCCGGATCACCCCGCCGCCGCCGCCCTGCCCGACCGGGCGATGATCCAGGCCATCGCGCTGACCCACGACCTGGGCCACCCGCCCTTCGGCCATGGCGGCGAGGTGGCGCTGAACTATTGCATGCGCGACCGCGACGGGTGCCAGCCCGGCGGCTTCGAGGGCAACGGCCAGACCCTGCGCATCCTGTCGCGGCTGGAGAATTTCTCGGCCAATGCGGGCGCGAACCTGACCCGGCGCAGCCTGCTGGGCGTGCTGAAATATCCGCTGGCCTTCTCGGCCGCGCGCAATCCGGCGATAAGCCCGCGCCTGCACCGGGGCCTGTCGACGCTGCAGACCATCGACGTGGCGGCCTCGACGCCGCCGAAATGCTACCTGGACAGCGAATCCGATGTCGTGGACTGGATCCTGGCGCCGCTGTCCCCCGCGGATCGCGACGCCTTCCAGGACAGCCGCGAAGGCGCCGAGGGCCACCGCAAACCGCTGCACAAGTCGCTGGATTGCAGCCTGATGGACCTGGCCGACGACATCGCCTATGGCGTCCACGACCTGGAGGACGCGATCGCCCTGCGGCTGGTCACGCCCGAGCAGTTCCGCGAGGAAGTGACGCCGGATCGCTGCTCCTCCTTCGTCGCGGCGCTGCGGCGCGACTATCCCGGCGAAAGCAACGATCCCCATGCCAGCATGGTCGCCGCGCTGTTCGGCGAGGCGGGCAGCCGCAAGCGCCATATCAGCCGCATGGTCGGGCATCTGATCACCGCCGTCGAATTTTCCCAGGCGCCGCAATTCGCCGATCCGCTGCTGCGCTGGCGCGCGGCCCTGCCCGCCCCGCAGGCCGCGTTCCTGGCGGCGCTGAAGGATTTCGTCTTCCGCCGCCTGATCCGCAGCCCCGGCGTCCAGCAGCTGGAATTCAAGGGCCAGCGCATGGTCGTCGCCCTGTTCGAGGCGCTGGAATCCGACCCCGAACGCCTGCTGCCCGACGAGGCGCGGGACCGCCTGGGGCGGGGCGAGGACGCCCTGCGGGTGATCTGCGACACCCTGGCGGCGATGACCGACGCCCACCTGCTGCGCAGCTACGAGCGGCTGTTCGCGCCGCGCATGGGCTCGGTCTTCGACCGGCTGTGATGCCACGGTCGCGGCACAATCCGCCGCAACCCGCTTGCACTTGCACGCGGTTTGCCGCGAATGATAGACGGAACGTCAATTTGATCACGAAACGGCGATGGCGGCGCGCCCGCCCGCGCCGACAGGAAAGGCAAGACCGCATGGCAATGACCCAAACCAGCTTCGACCGCGACGACCTGCTGGCCTGCGCGCGCGGAGAGCTGTTCGGCCCCGGCAATGCGCAACTGCCCGAACCCCCGATGCTGATGATGGATCGCATCACCGATATTTCCGAGGATGGCGGCGCGCATGGCAAGGGCCATGTGGTGGCCGAATTCGACATCCATCCCGACCTGTGGTTCTTTCCCTGCCATTTCCCCGGCAACCCGATCATGCCGGGCTGCCTGGGCCTCGACGGGCTGTGGCAGCTGACCGGCTTCAATCTGGGCTGGCGTGGCTGGGAGGGGCGCGGCTATGCTCTGGGTGTGGGCGAGGTCAAGCTGACCGGCATGGTCCGCCCCGACCGCAAGATGCTGCGCTATTACGTCGATTTCACCAAGGCGGTGCAGACCCGCCGGCTGACCATGGGCGTGGCGGATGGCCGCGTCGAAGCGGATGGCGAAACCATCTATCTGGTCAAGGACATGAAGGTCGCGCTGTCGGCCAGCTGAGAAACATTCAGGAGGAGCCCTCTCATGCGACGCGTCGTCATCACCGGGCTGGGGATCGTCTCGCCCATCGGCAACAATGCCGACGAGGTGACCGAAAGCCTGCGCGCCGGCCGGTCCGGGATCGTCTTCGCCCCGGAATATGCCGAACACGGTTTCCGCAGCCAGATCCACGGGATGCCGCAGATCGTGCTGGAAGACCATGTCGACAAGCGCAACCTGCGCTTCATGGGCCCCGGCGCAGCCTATAACTTCATCGCCATGGAGCAGGCGATCAGGGACAGCGGGCTGGAGGAAGCCGACGTGTCCAACCCGCGCACCGGGCTGATCATGGGCTCGGGCGGGCCGTCGACCAGCAATTTCTTCGACGCCCACCAGATCGTCATCGAGAAGGGCAGCCCCAAGCGCATGGGCCCCTTCATGGTCACGCGCTGCATGTCCTCGACCAATTCGGCCTGCCTGGCGACGCCCTTCAAGATCAAGGGCGTGAACTATTCGATCACCTCGGCCTGCTCGACCAGCGCGCATTGCATCGGCAATGGCGTCGAGCAGATCCAGATGGGCAAGCAGGACATCGTCTTCGCCGGCGGCGGCGAGGAGCTGGACTGGACGCTTTCCTGCCTGTTCGACGCGATGGGGGCGATGTCGTCGAAATACAACGACACGCCCGAGACCGCCTCGCGCCCCTATGACACCAGCCGCGACGGTTTCGTGATCGCCGGCGGCGGCGGCGTCGTGGTGCTGGAGGAACTGTCCCACGCCCTGGCGCGCGGCGCGAAGATCTATGCCGAGGTGACGGGCTATGGCGCCACCTCGGACGGCTATGACATGGTCGCGCCCTCGGGCGAGGGCGGCGAGCGGTCGATGCGGCTGGCGCTGGAAACCCTGCCCGAGGGGCGCAAGGTCAGCTATGTCAATTCGCACGGCACCTCGACCCCGGTGGGCGATATCGGCGAGATCAAGGCGATCCGCCGCGTCTTCGGCGAGGGGTCCACGCCCCCGGTCAGCTCGACCAAGTCGCTGACCGGCCATTCGCTGGGGGCGACCGGCGTGCATGAGGCGATCTATTGCCTGCTGATGATGCAGAACGACTTCATCGCGGCCTCGGCGAATGTCGGCACGCTGGACCCCGAGCTGCAGCCGGGCGAGATTGCCACCACCCGCGTGGACGATGCCGGGCTGGATTCGCTCCTGTCCAACAGCTTCGGCTTCGGCGGCACCAATGCCACGCTGCTGATGTCCAGATACATGGAATAAGAAGAAACAGGAACGAGGACGGCATATGGGCGAACTTCTGAAGGGCAAACGCGGCCTTGTGATGGGGGTCGCCAATGACCGCTCCATCGCCTGGGGCATCGCGAAGGCGGCCGCGGCCCAGGGGGCCGAGCTGGCCTTCAGCTATCAGGGCGAGGCTTTCGGCAAGCGGGTCCAGCCCTTGGCGCAGACGCTGGGTTCGGATGTCCTGCTGGACATGGATGTGACGGATGACGCATCGCTGGAGGCGGGCTTCGCCGGGCTGGCCGAACGCTGGGGGCGGCTGGACTTCCTGATCCATGCCATCGCCTATTCCAACAAGGACGAGCTGACCGGCCGTTTCGTCGATACCAGCCGGGCGAATTTCAAGCATTCGCTGGACATTTCCTGCTATTCGCTGATCGAGGTGGCGCGGCGCGCCATGCCGCTGATGGCGCCGGGCTCCTCGATCCTGACGCTGACCTATGCGGGCTCGAACCGGGTGACGCCCTTCTACAACGTCATGGGCGTGGCCAAGGCGGCGCTGGAAAGCGCGGTGCGCTACCTGGCCAACGACCTGGGGCCGGACGGGATCCGGGTGAACGCGATCAGCCCCGGCCCGATGAAGACCCTGGCCGGCGCGGCCATCGGCGGGGCGCGCAAGACCTTCCGCCACACCGAGGCCAATGCGCCGCTGCGTGCCAATGCCACGCTGGAGGCGATCGGCGGCACCGCCGTCTGGCTGATGTCGGACTGGGGCGCCTGCACCACCGGCGAGGTGGTCATGGTCGATGGCGGCTATCACGTGCTGGGCATGCCGCAGAGCGAAAACCTGTGAGGCGAGGCCGGGGGGCTTCGCGCCCCCCGGACCCCCCGCGGGATATTTGGGCCAAGATGAATGGGCGTTGATTTCTTTCAGGCAGGCGACGGGGCGCGGCTGGCCTATCGCGACGAGGGCGAGGGCTTGCCGGTGCTGTGCCTGGCGGGGCTGACGCGCAACATGGGCGATTTCGACCATGTCGCGCCGCATCTGCCGGATGTGCGGCTGATCCGCATGGATTATCGCGGCCGCGGGCAGTCGGAATGGACTGGCGCCGCGACCTATACCGTGCCGCAGGAGGGCCGCGATGCGCTGGAATTGCTGGACCATCTGGGGATCGGCCGGGCGGCGGTGCTGGGCACCTCTCGCGGCGGGCTGATCGGGCTTTTGCTGGCGGCGGTGGCGCATGAGCGGCTGCTGGGCCTGTGCCTGAACGATGTCGGCCCGGTGATCGAGCGCGCCGGGCTGGAGCGGATCTTCGACTATGTCGGGCGCAACCCGGCGGCGCGGACCCATGCGGCGCTGGCGGCGCGGCTGCCCGGCGCCATGCCGGGCTTTGCCGATGTTCCCGAGGGGCGCTGGCTGGCGGATGCGCAGAGGCATTACGACGAAACGCCCGAGGGACTGCGGATCAGATACGACCCCGCCCTGCGCGAGGCCTTTCTGGCCGCCTTCGAGGGCGAGGCGCCGGATCTGTGGCCGCTGTGGGAGGCGACGGCGGGCCTTCCGGTGGCGCTGATCCGGGGCGCGAATTCCGATCTGCTCTCGGCCGGGGTGGCCGCCGAGATGCAGCGGCGGCGGCCGGACATGATCCGGGCCGACGTGCCGGGCCGGGCGCATGTGCCCTGGCTGGACGAGCCCGAGAGCATCGCCGTGCTGGAGGCCTGGCTGGCCGCCTGCCGAAGCGGCGCCGGGTGATTCCGGCGCCGGGCGCGCGCCTGGCCGTGAGGATGCCGTCCTTCGCGCCGGTGCGGCGCTGCCGAAGGCCCCGCTGCTTCGGGAAAGGCGATGCAATGCTTCGGGAAAAGCTGGTGGCCATCGGCGCCGCGCCGGCCCATTTTTCCGCAAGCGCCGACACCCCCGAGGCAGGCCAGGCCGCGCCCTGGGGCCGGCGGAACCGGAGAGAGCCATCATGCCGCATATCGTCGTGGTCGGGGCCGGACAGGCGGGGGCCGCCTTGGCCGCCAGGTTGCGCGCCCTGGATTTCGGGGGCGAGATCACCCTGATCGGGGAAGAGGACGCGCCCCCCTACCAGCGCCCGCCGCTGACCAAGGCCTATCTGCTGGGAGAGCTTGCGCAGGAACGGCTGTGGCTGCGCTCGGCCGATTACTGGCGCGACAACCGGATCGCGCTGAGGCTGGGCGCGCCGGTCACCGCCATCGATGCCGAAAGCCGGACCCTGCGGGTCGGCGGGGAAAGCCTGGGCTATGACCAGCTTGTGCTGGCGACCGGGGCGGTGCCGCGCCGCCTGCCCGCCCGGATCGGGGGCGATCTGGCAGGGGTCCACACCATCCGCACCCTGGCGGATATAGACGCCATCCGCGCCGAGTTCGTCCCCGGCCGCCGCCTGGTGGTGATCGGCGGCGGCTATATCGGGCTGGAGGCGGCGGCGGTCGGCCGCAAGCTGGGGCTGGATGTCACCGTGACCGAGATGGCGCCCCGCATCCTGCAGCGCGTCGCCGCGCCCGAGACCTCGGCCTATTTCCGCGAGTTGCACCGCGATCGCGGCGTCGCGCTGATCGAGACCGCGGCGCTGGACAGGCTGCTGGGCGAGGGGCGCGTCGCGGCCGTGCGGCTGCGGGACGGGCGCGAGTTGCCGGCCGATTTCGTCATCCTCGGCATCGGGGTCCTGCCTGCGACCGAACTGGCCGCGATGGCCGGGGCCGTGGTCGAGAACGGCATCCGCACCGATGCGCGGGGGCGGACCTCGGTTCCCCATCTCTGGGCGGCGGGCGATTGCGCCTCCTTTCCCTACGGGGGCGGGTTCATGCGTCTCGAATCGGTCGGGCACGCCATCGCCCAGGCCGAGCTGGTCGCCGAGAACCTGCTGGGCGCGGAACGGGATTACCTGCCCCGGCCCTGGTTCTGGTCGGACCAATATGACTGCAAGCTGCAGATCGCCGGGCTGAATGCCGGCCATGACCGGGTGATCGCCCGGCCCGGCGCGGCAGGCGCGCTGAGCGTCTGGTATTATGCCGGCCCGCGGCTTCTGGCGGTCGACGCGATGAACGACCCGCGCGCCTATATGATCGGCAAGCGGCTGATCGAGGCGGGCAGGACGGTGGATCCCGCGCTTGTGGCCGATGCGGGGACCGACCTGAAGACGCTCATGCGCTGACGGGACCCGGCCGGTGGCGCGCGGCGAAATAGGCCGCCGCATGTTCGGCGAAGCGCCGCATGATCCGCCCCGAATGGCCGCCCCGGCGCGAGACCAGCACCACCCGCAGCGGGCGGACCTCGTTCTCGATCTCGATGGTGCGGACCTCGCCCCCGTCATAGGTCAGCGGCGAGGGCGGGCGCATCACCAGCAGCGTGAAGCCCAGCCCCGCCGCGACCGCGCTGCGCACCGCCTCCATCGAGGTCGAGCTGTGGGCGATGGGCGGGGAAATCCCGCCCTCGGCCAGAAGCTCCTCGAAATAGCTGCGGCTGCCGGGCGCGTCGAACATGACATAGGGCTGGTCGGCCAACAGGGCCAGGTCGATCGAGGCCCGCCCGGCCAGCGGATGGTCGCGCGCCACGACCACCATCGGCCGCAGCGCCGCCAGCTCGACCAGCTCCAGATCCTCCATCTCGGCGCCGCGGTCATAGGTCACGGCGACATCCAGCGAGCCCTCGCGCACCGCCTCGGCCAGCTGGGTCAGCGACATTTCCCGCTGCCGGACGACCACGCCGGGCGCGACCTCGGCGAAGCTGCGCACCAGGCCCGCGGCATGGAAGGGCGCCAGCGTCCAGAACATGCCCAGGCGGATCTCGCCCGCGGTCTCCGCCGCCAGCGCCGCGGCCTCGCGCGCGACCTGTTCGGCCTGGTCCAGCAGCCGGCCGACATGATCGAGGAACAGCCGCCCCTGCAGGGTCAGGGTCAGGCCGCGGGCGTGATGGCGGTCGAACAGCACCAGCCCGGTCACGTCTTCCAGCTTGTCGATGGCCTGCGCGACCGAGGGCTGCGAGATGTGCAGCACCCGCGCCGCCTGCGCGATGCCGCCCTGTTCGGCCACCGCGCGGAAATAGGCGCATTGGCGCAGGGTGAATCGAACCATATGATGCCTTCCTTTATCGAAGGAAAATCAAGTTTTCATATTCCTTCGCGCCGAGTCAAGCTGGGTCTGACCCTGTTTCATCCCACCCAGGCATGTTCCGCGCCGCCAAGGAGGACCCCATGTCGCTTGATCGCCCGTCGCTTGATCGCCCCGTCGCCGAACTGCTGGACGCCGCCAGCCGCCCGCTGGAGGACGCCCGCGCCATGCCGCCCTCGGTCTATACCAGCGCCGATTTCCTGGAACGGGAGCTGGAGACGATCTTCGCAAGGGAATGGATCTGCGTCGGCCGTTCCAGCGGCCTGGCGAAGCCCGGCGACTATCTGACCCATGACCTTGCCGGCCAGCCGATCGTCGTGCTGCGCGACCGGCAGGGGCAGCTGCGCGCCTTCTCGAATGTCTGCCTGCACCGCATGTCGACGCTGCTGGAAGGCTCGGGCAACAGGCGGGTCATCGTCTGCCCCTATCACGCCTGGACCTACGACCTGGACGGCAAGCTGCGCGGGGCGCCCTTCATGACCAGGACCACCGGCTTCTGCAAGGAGAACTATGCCCTGCCGCAGATCCGCTGCGAGGAATGGCTGGGCTGGATCTATGTCACGCTGGACAAGGACCGCCCCGGCCTTGCCGCCGGGCTGGGCGCGCTGGAGGAGATGATCGCGCCCTACCGGATGGAGAACTATGTCGAGTGCTTCCGCGAGACCCATGTCTGGGACACGAACTGGAAGGTGCTGGCCGAGAATTTCATGGAAAGCTATCACCTGCCGGTCTGCCATGCCGCCACCGTCGGCGGCCATTCGCGGCTGGAGGAAATGGACTGCCCGCCGGGCCTGCCCGCCTTCAACTATCACTGGATCACCAAGGAAGCCTCGCTGCCGATGGGCAATGCGCATCCCGACAACACCCGGCTGGAAGGCCACTGGCGCAAGACGACCGCGCTGATCACGCTCTATCCCAGCCACCTGATCACGCTGACGCCGGGCTATTTCTGGTATCTGTCGCTGCATCCCAAGGGCACCGGCCAGGTCTCGATCGTCTTCGGCGGCGGGCTTGCGCCGGAATTCATGGCCGACCCGCGCGCCGAGGAATATGTGGCGACGCTGAAGCAGCTGCTGGACGAGGTGAACCTGGAGGATCGCGGCTGCACCGAGAAGGTGTTCCGCGGCCTTGGCGCGGATGCGGCGCGGGCCGGGCACCTGTCCTATCTGGAACGGCCCATCTACGACTTCATGCAATATGTCGCCGAGCGCACGGCGGGCTTCCGGCGCGACTTCGCGCTGGCCGCCGAATAGCGCCCGCCCACCCCGGCCAGTCGCCCCCCCACCGCCCCCCGTCACCCCCGCCCCGCCGCCCGGATGTCCGGGCCGGCGCCGGGCCGGATCTGGCCATATGACGGGCATCCCTGCCGCGCCGGCGCCGCGCGGTGCTTCCTGCATGGGCAGCCGGCGAAAGCCCCGCGACGGGCTTAGGATCAGCCGAAGCAAGACAGCGGAAAACGCTAATTTACCTGGCGCGGCGGGGTTTGGAAGATCCATCGGGAACGCAGCGCGAGACCCATGCGATGAAGCTTTTCCTTCAGGATCCGGCCGTCCCGAACGGGACGGCTGCGGGCGACATGCCTGCCGGCGATGCCGGCGCTGCCCGCGATCGGGACCGGGAACGTCGCCGCGGCCAGCCGCTTGCGGGCGAAGCCCCGGATCCTGCCCCCGGCAGGGGCGCGCATCCGGCGATGCGCGGGCCCTCGGGTTCCGGCGCGAATGGCGAAAGACCAACAACCACAACAGAAAAACAGGGAGCTACGATGATGAAGCAACTTCTGGTCCCGGCGGGCGCGCTGTGCGCGCTGGCGCTGCCGGCCCATGCCGACCTGACGGTGATGAGCTGGGGCGGCGCCTATGAGAGAAGCCAGGTCGAGGCCTATAACAAGCCCTTCACGGCCGAGACGGGCATCGCCGTCACCATGCTGGCCGCCGACAACCCCGCCGCCCCGATCAAGTCCATGGTCGAGGCGGGCAATGTCACCATCGACGTGGCCGACCTGGAATATACCGATGCCGTGCGGCTTTGCGACGAGGGCGCGCTGGAGGAGATCGACCTGGAATCGCTGCCGCCCGCCCCCGACGGCACCCCCGCCGCCGAGGATTTCCTGCCCGGCGCGCTGACCGATTGCGCGGTCGCCTCGATGGTCTTCTCGACCGTCTATGGCTTCGATGCGACGAAGTTCCCGGACGCGAAGCCCTCGGCCCTGGCGGATTTCTTCGACCTGGAGCAGTTCCCCGGCAAGCGCGGATTGCGGCGCGGCCCGAAGATCAACCTGGAACTGGCGCTGATGGCCGATGGCGTGCCCCCGGCCGAGGTCTACGAGGTACTGGCCACGCCCGAGGGGCTGGACCGCGCCTTCGCCAAGCTGGACAGCATCAAGCCGCAGATCACCTGGTGGGAGGCCGGCGCCCAGCCGCCGCAGCTTCTGGCCGATGGCGAGGTGGCGATGACCACCGCCTATAACGGCCGCCTGTTCGCGGCCATGGTGACCGAGGACAAGCCCTTCGAGATCGTCTGGGACGGGCAGGTGCTGGAATACGAGCTGTTCGCGATCCCGAAGGGGGCGCCGAACAGGGACGAGGCGCTGGACTATATCCGCTTCGCGACCGGAACCGAGCGCCTGGCCGCCCAGACGAAATGGATCAGCTATGGCCCGGCGCGCCAGTCCTCGATCCCGCTGGTCGGCCTGTTCGAGGACGAGGAGACCGACATGAAGCCGCATCTGCCGACGAACGAGGAGAACCTGAAGACCGCGCTGCAATCCTCGCACGAGTTCTGGGTCGATCACGAGATGGAGATCGCCGAGCGGTTCAATACCTGGCTGACCCAGTAGGGGCGGGGCTCGGGCGGGGCGCATCGCTTGCGTCCCGCGACCGCCGGGGGCGCTTCGCCCCCCGGACCCCCAGAAGGTATTTGGAAGGAGTGCGAGGCGAAGCGGGGTTCGCGGTCAGGGGCGGCGGTGGTCCAGCCGTTCGGCCGAAAGGCGCAGCGCCTCGACCAGCGCCTCGTGCGGGATGCCGGTTTCATGCGAGAGGCGCATCAGGCCGAAATGGACCCGCGCCAGTTCCTGGTAGTAGCGGGTGAAGGTATAGTTGATCGAGGCGCCGACCACCGCGCCGAAGACCGGCGCCGCCTGCGCGGCCAGCTTCTGGCCCATCGAGACCGAAAGCTTCGGCGCCACCTTGCTGATCAGCCCTTGCAGCGACTGGCCGGTGATCGACAGCCGCGCGGCCAGAAGGCCCAGGTCGGTGCCGTCATCCTCGGCCATCGGGCCGGCGGCGGCGAAGATGCGCAGGCATTCCATGCGCACCTCCTCGCTGTCGGTGTCCAGCCCGTGTTCGGCCGCGATGTCCAGCATGGCGCGCAGCAGCAGGGTGATCGTCACCGGCAGTTCGATCAGCGCGCCGGCGAAGCCGCCGACGCCGCCCGCGGCGCCGCTGACCGTCGAGGCCATGCGGTTGAACCATTCGCCCCGGTCGCGCAACAGCCGCCGCGAGCCGGAGGCGGTCGAGAAGGCCCGGTTCAGCGCCGCCCGCGTGATCCGGTCCAGCCGCCCGCGCACGAAGCCGGGCAGCTTGTCGACCAGCCCCTCGGCGCCGCTGCCGACCACATGCATGATCTCCATCCCCAGCCCCGAGGCGTCCAGGTAGCGGCGCGCCAGCCGGTCCACCTGCTCATGGACCGAGGGGTCGTTGATCGGGGGCAGCACCATCTGCCGGTTTGCGTTCATCTGCGCTCTCTCCCGGATGCGGCTTCTGATCCGGCCTGATATGGGGGGCCGGAGGGGTCTGTGCCAGTGGCGCGGGCATTTCCGCGCGCGTCACCGGACCCGTCAGACCAACCCATGCGCCGGGCCGAAGTTCCAGCCCCAGCACCCGGTCGGGATTGGTCGGCGGCGGCATCTCGACATCCTCCAGCTTGCGAAAGCCGAAGCGCTGGTAATAGGGCGCGTCGCCCACCAGCAGCACCCGCGCCCAGCCCCCTGCCCGCGCGCGTTCCAGGCTGTCGCGCATCAGCAGCGCGCCCAGCCCCTCGCCCTGCGCCGTCGGATGGACCGCGATCGGGCCCAGCAGCAGCGCCCGCCGCCCCGCCGCCCGCACCGGCCAGAAGCGGATCGCCGCCAGCAGGATCCCCGAGCCGTCGCGCAGCGTCAGGCACAGCTCGGCCACCCGCGCCACCCCCTCGCGCAGCCGGTAGGAGGACAGCGCCGTGCGGCCCGGCGCGAAGCACAGGTCGTAGAGCGCCTCGACTTCATATTCGTCCGCAGGCGACTCGGGGCAGATCTCGAACATCGCGCCTCCTTGGTCCGGGAGGCGCCCATAACACGGCTTGCCTGCCGGCGGAACATTGCACCGCGGGAAAAGCGGTGGCAGTTTGGCGGCGCACAACACCAGAAGGCAGACCCATGTTCTACCGACCCGAAGCCGGCCACGGCCTGCCGCACAACCCCTTCAACGCATTGGTGGCGCCGCGGCCGATCGGCTGGATCTCGACGCGCGGCGCGCGGGGCGACAACCTGGCGCCCTATTCCTTCTTCAATGCCGTGGCCTATGTGCCGCCGCAGGTCATGTTCGCCTCGACCTCGGCCAAGCCCGACCGGCGCGGCACCAAGGACAGCGTGGCGCAGATCGTCGAATCGGGCGTCTTCTGCGTCAATATCGCCACCGGCGACCTGCGCGACCAGGTCAATGCCAGCTCGGCCACATTGCCGGCCGGGACCAGCGAGTTCGAGGCGGCGGGAATCGAGGCGACCGAATGCGAGACCATCGACTGCCCGCGCGTGGCCCACGCGGCGGCGGCGCTGGAATGCCGCATGACCCGCGTCCTGCCCCTGGCCGGCGCGGCGAATTTCGCCATCTTCGGCGTCGTCACCGGCATCCACATCCGCGACGACTGCCTGCGCGAGGGCCGCTTCGATCCGCGCGCCGCCGGCGGCTGGATCGCCCGGCTGGGCTACAGGGACTATACCGCCGTCACCGAGCTGTTCGAGATGGAACGCCCCGAATGAGCAAGAGCGTCAGGGACTATATCCGCAGCATCGTCGATTTCCCGCATGAGGGGATCATCTTCCGCGACGTCACCACGCTGTTCGCCGATGCGCGCGGCTTCCGCATGGCGATCGACCAGTTGCTGACCCCCTATGCGGGGATGCGCATCGACAAGGTGGTCGGGCTGGAGGCGCGCGGCTTCATCATCGGCGGCGCGGTGGCGCATCAGCTGTCCACCGGCTTCGTGCCGATCCGCAAGAAGGGCAAGCTGCCGGGCACGGTGATCTCGGAAGCCTATCAGCTGGAATATGGCGAGGCGGTGATGGAGATCCACGACGACGCGCTGGCTGCGGGCGAGCGCGTGCTGATCGTGGACGACCTGCTGGCCACCGGCGGCACGGCCGGGGCCGGGATCACGCTGTGCCGCCGCCTGGGCGCCGAGGTCGTGGGCTGCGCCTTCATCATCGACCTGCCGGAACTGGGCGGGCGGCGCCTGCTGGAGGCGATGGACATGCCCGTCCATGTGCTGTGCGAATTCGAGGGCGCCTAGCCCAGCACCGCCCCCGGATTCATGATGCCGGCCGGGTCCAGCGCCTGCTTGATCGCGCGCATGGCCCGCAGCCGCGCCGGATCGCCCCAGCGTTCCAGGTCGGCCACCTTCAGCCGCCCGACGCCATGCTCGGCCGAGAACGACCCGCCCCGCGCCACCACCATCTGGTGCAGGTGGCGCGACAGGCCGGACCGGATCGCGTCATATTCGGCGCGGTCGCGGCCCTTGGCCGGGAACAGGTTGTAATGCAGGTTGCCGTCGCCCAGATGGCCGAAGCAGTTGATCCGCATCTCCTCCTGCCCGGCCAGCCAGTCCCCGGCATCGCGGATGAAGCCGGCGATCTCGGACAAGGGCAGGCTGATGTCATGGCTGGCAATGGCGCCGATCGCGCGATTGGCCAGCGGAATATGCTCTCGCAGCGCCCAGAACTCGGCCGCCTGCTGGCCCGAACGCGCGATCACCCCGTCGCCGACCAGCCCGGCCCCGACACCCGCCTCGAACAGCCCCTCCAGCGCCGCATCGGCAGAGAGGCCCTCGGGCAGGCCGATCTCGACCAGCACCAGCCAGTCCGGGCGGGCCGCGAAGGGCTGGCGGATCTGCGGCAGCGCCTCGTCCAGGAAGCGCAGCCCCTGCCCCGAGATCAGCTCGAAACCCGTCACCCCGCCGGCCATGCGCGCCTGCGCAAGGCCCAGCAGGCGCAGCGCGGCCTCGGGGCTCTCGACCACCAGCATGGCCACGCCCGTCTCGGCCGGGACCGGCGCCAGCACCAGCGAGGCCGCGGTGATCACCCCCAGCGTGCCCTCGGCCCCGATCAACAGGTCGCGCAGGTCATAGCCGGTATTGTCCTTCCGCAGCCGCTTCAGGTCATGCATCACCTCGCCCGCGGGCAGCACCGCCTCGATCCCCAGGCACAGCGCCCGCGCATTGCCATGGCGCAGCACGTTGACGCCCCCGGCATTGGTCGACAGCACCCCGCCCAGCTGCGCCGTCCCCTGCGAGGCCAGCGACAGCGGGAACTGCAACCCGGCCGCCTGCGCCGCCTCGCGCGCGGCCTGCAGGGTGGTGCCGGCCTCGGCGATCATCACGCCTTCGTCGGGAAAGATCGCGCGGATCGCGGCCATCCGCTCCAGCGACAGGACCAGCGGCGCCGGGCCGTCGGGCATCACCTGCCCGCCGACCAGCCCGGTGCCGCCGCCGCGCGGCACCACCGCCACCCGCGCATCCGCACAGGCGCGGATCACCGCCGCGCATTCATCCGCATCGCGCGGCGCCGCCACCAGCCCGGCCCGGCCCGGCCAGCGCCCGCGCGGCTCTTCCAGATAGGCCGGCGCCACCTCGCGCAGCACGCCCTCGGGCAGGCGCGCCGCCAGGGCCCCGTCCGCCGAATTCAGCCCTGCCGCCATGCCTCGCACTCCTTCCAAATACCTCACGGGGGTCCGGGGGTGTGAAACCCCCGGCCTCGCCGCCCGCGACCACGCTCAGCGGATATCCGTCCGCCCGCGCCGGTCGCTGCGCAGATTGGCGTAAAGCACATGGTTGCGCCAGCGCCCGTTGATCTGCAGATAGCTCTGCGCCACGCCCTCGTATTTGAAGCCCGACCGTTCCAGCACCCCGCGAGAGGCGGCGTTCTCGGGCAGGCAGGCGGCCTCGATCCGGCTCAGGTCCATCGTCGTGAAGGCGTGATGGACCAGCGCGCCGATCGCCTCGCGCATGAAGCCCTGGCGCGCGAAGGGCGCGCCGATCCAATAGCCGATCGTGCCCGATTGCGCCGGGCCGCGGCGGATATTGTCCAGCGTGATCGCCCCCAGCAGCACCCCGTCGCGCCTGACCAGGAACAGCGGCAGCGCCGAACCCGCCTTGCTGGCCCGCGCCGCCCAGTAGACGCGATTGGTGAAGCTTTTCCGCGACAGGTGGTCATGGGCCCAGACGGGCTCCCACGGGGTCAGGAAATCCCGGCTTTCGATCCGCAGCGCGGTCCAGGCGGCGAAATCCGAATGGGCCGGCAGCCGCAACAGGATCCGCTCGCTTTCCAGCCGGAAGGAACGGCGCCGCAGGAACATCAGGCGGCCAGCCGCTCGGCCAGTTCCTCGCGCGCGGGCGCCCCCTCGACCGGACCATACAGCGCCAGCGCCGGCCGCGCCGCCGCGATCAGCCGCTCGGCATGGGCACGCACCTCGGCGACCGAGACCGCCGCGATCCGCTCGGCCACCTCGGCCGGGTCGGGCACGCGGCCCCAGATCGCCAGCGTCCGCGCCATGCGCTCGGCCTGCGAGGACGGGCTTTCCAGCCCCATCAGCAGGCTGGCGCGGATCTGCGCCTTGGCGCGGGCGATCTCGGCCTCGCTCATGTCCTCGGCGGCGCGGCGGATCTCGTCCACGGTCAGCCGGGCCAGCTCGCCGATATCGCCGGCACCGGTGCCCGCATAGATGGTCAGCATCCCGGTATCGTCATGGAAACCCGACTGCGCGAAGATCGTGTAGCACAGGCCCCGCTCCTCGCGGATCTTCTGGAACAGGCGCGAGGACATGCCCCCGCCCAGGGCCGAGGAAAAGATCTGCGCCGCGTCGAAATCGGGGGCCAGGTAGCCCGGCCCCTCCAGCGCCAGCGCGAAATGCGCCTGTTCCAGCCGCTTCAGCTGGCGCACCTCGCGGCCGTCCCAGCGGGCGCCCTCGCGCGGCGGCTGGATGATCGGCGACAGGTGGCCGAAGGCCGCCTCGGCCAGCCGGATGATGCGGTCGTGATCGACCGCCCCGGCGGCGGCGACGATCATCTGGCCGGGGCCGTAATTCTCGGCCACGAAGCCGGCCAGGTCGGCGCGGCCGAAGCCGCTGACCCGCTCGGCCTGCCCCAGGATGGCGCGGCCCATCGCCTGGTCGGGATAGGCGGCCTCTTGCAGCCAGTCGAAGATCACGTCGTCGGGCGTGTCCAGCGACTGGCCGATCTCCTGCAGGATCACGCCGCGCTCGACCTCGATCTCGCGCTCGTCGAAGATCGGGTTCAGCACGATGTCCGAGATCACGTCGAAGGCCAGCGCCACGTCGTTTTCCAGTACGCGCACGTAATAGGCCGTCGCATCGCGCGAGGTATAGGCGTTGATGAAGCCGCCCACATCCTCGATCGCCTCGGCGATCTGCAGCGCGCTGCGGGTCCTGGTGCCCTTGAAGGCCATGTGTTCCAGGAAATGCGCGATGCCGTTCTGCTCGGCGCGCTCGTCGCGCCCGCCGGCGCTGATCCAGACGCCGAGGGCGGCGGAATGCAGCCCCGGCATGTGGCGCGTGACCACGCGCAGGCCGTTGGGCAGGGTCGTCAGGTTGAAATCGGGGTCGTGGCTCACGCGGTCCTCCGTTCGAGGATCAGCGATTTAAGCGCCGTCACGTCGTTTTCAACCCGGCTGACCCGCTCGGGCAGGTCGAACAGTTGCGCCATGTGCGGCGGCAGGGCCGGGCGGATGCCCACGGCGCTTTCGACCGCATCGGGGAATTTCGCCGGATGGGCGGTGGCCAGCGTCACCATCGGCACGCCGGCTTCCAGGTGGCGACGCGCGACCGCCACGCCCACGGCGCTGTGCGGGCACAGCACCTCGCCGGTTTCCTCGCGGATGGTGCGGATCATCTGAAGCGTCTCCTCCTCGGACACCCGGCCCGAGGCATATTGCGCGCGCAGGGCTTCCAGCGCCCCCTGGCTGATCGCGAAGCCGCCCGATTTCAGCTCCTCCATCAGCTGCCGGATCGCGCCGGCATCGCCGCCATAGGCCAGGAACAGCGCGCGTTCGAAATTCGAGCTGACCTGGATGTCCATCGAGGGGCTGATCGAGGGCTCGACCGTGCCGGTGCGGTATTCGCCGGTCTCCAGCGCGCGGTGCAGGATGTCGTTCTGGTTCGTCGCGACCACCAGGCGGCGGATCGGCAGGCCCATGGCCCGCGCGATGGAACCCGCGAAGATGTCGCCGAAATTGCCGGTGGGGACGGTGAAATCCACCTCGCGATGCGGCGCGCCCAGGCTGACGGCGGCGGTGAAATAATAGACCACCTGCGCCACGATCCGCGCCCAGTTGATGCTGTTGACGCCCGCAAGCCCCACGCGATCGCGGAAATCATGGTCGTTGAACAGATCCTTCAGCCGCGCCTGGCAATCGTCGAAATGGCCGCTCAGCGCCAGCGCATGGACATTGGGCGCGTCGGGCGTGGTCATCTGGCGGCGCTGCACCTCGCTGACCCGGCCATGCGGGAACAGGATGAAGACGTCGACATTGTCCAGCCCCTTGAACGCCTCGATCGCGGCCGAGCCGGTATCGCCCGAAGTCGCGCCGACGATGGTGATCCGCTGGCCGGACCGCTTCAGCGCGATCTGGAACAGCTGCGCGATCAGCTGCATCGCGAAATCCTTGAAGGCCAGGGTCGGGCCGTGGAACAGCTCCAGCAGGTGATGGCCGGGGGCCAGCTGGACCAGCGGCGCGCGGGCGGCATGGCTGATGCGGCCATAGGCGCGGGCGATGGCGTCGCGCAGCTCGTCCTCGGAAAAGCTGTCGCCGGTGAAGGGGCGGACGGTGCGGAAGGCGACCTCTTCATAGGGCAGCCCTTCCAGCGCGGCGATGTCGGAGATGGCCGGAACGGTTTCGGGCACATAAAGCCCGCCATCGCGCGCCAGCCCGGTCAGCATCGCCTGTTCGAAGTCCAGAGCCGGGGCTTCGCCCCGCGTCGAGATGTAACGCATCGCCGTTCCTTCAGTATTTCTGCTGCCTGATACGCCAGATCAGCGCGACTGTCATCCCTGCCCAGGCCAGCGCGATCAGGAACCATTGCACCGCATAGGAGAGGTGGTTGTTGGGAATGCCCTCGATGGCGACCGGGATCGGCTGGACTCCCTGCGCCTCGCCGCGCACCTGGCTGGCGACGACCAGGATCGGCTCGGTCCCAAGCGCCCCGGCCATGGCCGGCACGTCGCGGGCGAACCAGATGTTCTCGGCCAGGTTGGGCGCGGGCGTGGCGCTGCCCTTCTCGTCGGGCCAGTGCAGGTTGCCCTGGACCTGCAGCCGGACGGGGGGGCGCGGCGCATGGCGCGCCTCTTGCGGCACGAAGCCGCGATCGACCATGATCCGCCGCCCGTCATCGGTCACGAAGCCCGAGACGACCTGATAGCCGCCGCCCTGTTCCCGGCTGCCCGACAGGATGTCGATCTCGTCCCCGGTGGTGGTGCCCTGGACCTCGACCGGCATGTATTTCATCGAGGGGTCGATCTCGGCGGGCAGCGGCACGGCGGGGGCGTCGATGCGCGCCTGGATGTCGGCCAGCATCGCCTCCTTCCAGCCCATCCGCTGCAATTGCCACAGTCCCAGCCCGACCAGGATCGCGCAGCCCAGGATGCCAAGGATCAGCGGGAACAGGTAGCGGCGCATGGATCGGACCTTACGTGTTTCGCGAGCGGGTTGCGGGGGGCGGGTTTCGCGGAGGGGGCGGCGGCAACGAAAAACGCGCGGAGGTTGTCCCCCGCGCGCAGACCGGATGCCGGATCGGGGGTCAGCTGCCCCAGATATAGACGACGGCGAACAGGAACAGCCAGACCACATCGACGAAGTGCCAGTACCAGGCGGCGGCCTCGAAGCCGACATGCTGTTCCTGGGTCATCTGCCCGCGCAGCATCCTGAACAGGCAGACGGCCAGGAAGATCGTGCCGATGATGACGTGGAAGCCGTGGAAGCCCGTCGCCAGGTAGAAGGCGCTGGCATAGGCGGTATCGGCCAGGCCGAAGGCGGCGTGGCTGTATTCATAGGCCTGCATGACGGTGAAGATCACGCCCAGGACCACGGCGACGATCAGCCCGTTGATGGTGGTCTTGCGGTCGTTTTCATGGACCAGCGCATGGTGCGCCCAGGTCACGGCCACGCCCGACAGCAGCAGGATCAGCGTGTTGATGAAGGGCAGGTGCCAGGGGTCGAAGGTGACGATGCCCTCGGGCGGCCAGACGCCATCCTTCAGCGGGCTTTCCGGGCCCATCGGATACATGGCGTTCTTGATGAAGTTCCAGAACCAGGCGACGAAGAACATCGCCTCGGAGATGATGAACAGGATGAAGCCGTATTGCAGCCCGATCCGCACCACCGGGGTATGATCGCCCGACTCGCCCTCGCGGATGACGTCGGCCCACCAGCTGAACATCACGTAGAGCACGCCGACCAGGCCGATCAGGAACATCCAGGGGCCGCCGTCCTGCATCCACAGGACCGCCCCGAACAGCATCACGAAGGTCGAGACCGCGCCGATGAAGGGCCAGATGGACGGCGGAAGAATATGATAGTCGTGGTTCTTAGCGTGCGCCATGTGCGGATCCCCGTCGGTTCCTCGTACTCGTTTCAGTTGATGGTCTCGGCCGGGGCACTGTCAAGCGCGGCCCGTTTCGGCTCGGTCCGGTGGAAGGTGTAGGACAGCGTGATGTCGCGCACCCGGCCCGCGTCGCGATCACTGACGATGCGCGGGTCGACATAGAAGCTGACCGGCATCTCGATGCGTTCGCCGGGCTGCAGGGTCTGCTCGGTGAAGCAGAAGCACTCGATCTTGTCGAAGTAATAGCCGGCGACCTCGGGGGCGACGTTATAGCTGGCGGTGCCGGTGATCGGCTGGTCGCTGTTGTTGATCGCCTCGTAGAAGGCCAGCCCGTTCTCGCCGATCTGCAGGTCCATGCGGGTCTGCAGCGGGCGGAAGGTCCATTCCAGGTTCGGATCGACATTGGCGTCGAAACGGACGCGGACCATCTCGTCCAGCACCTCGTCGGGGGCGGCGCTGGAGACCTGCGTGGTGCCGCCGAAGCCGGTGACGCGGCAGAACCAGTCGTAGAAGGGCACGGCGGCCCAGGCCAGCGCGCCCATGGTCACGACGACGCCGACCAGCGACAGGGCGGTGCGGGTTTCGCGTCTCATTGCTGAGCCTCCTCGGTTGCGGGTTCCACGGCCGCCGGCGCCTGGGCGGCGGGGGCCTCGGCGGCCTCGTCGCGCGGCAGGATCGAGACCCGCGGCTGGTGGTCGAAGGCCTCCAGGCTGTCGCCCTGGCGGACCTTGACCACGGTCAGCGCGAAGACCAGCGCCACGAAGCCCACCAGCACCAGCCCCAGCCCGACATTGCGCGAGCGGCGGCGGCCATGCAGCTCATGTTCGTTGTTCAGCGGCATCACCATGTCCCCATCCCGTGCTGCACCAGAAGCGCCAGGAAATGCAGGAAGGTATAATAGAGCGACAGCTTGAAGAAGCGCCGCTCGGCCCCATAGCCATCGGCCTGCGCCTGGTCCTCGCTGCGGCGCAGGATGCGCCAGCCGCCATGGATGAACAGCGCATTCAGCACCACCGCCACCGCCATGTAGAGCGGCCCGCCGACCGGGGTCAGCCCCAGCCAGATCGCGAAGGGCGCCAGCACCAGCGTATAGGCGAAGATGTGGCGGCGGGTGGCGGCGCGGCCATGGGTCACGGTCAGCATCGGTACGCCGGCCTTGTGGTAATCCTCTTTCATGAACAGCGCCAGCGCCCAGAAATGCGGCGGCGTCCAGAAGAAGATCAGCGCGAACATCAGCAGCGATTCCAGGCTGACGCCGCCGGTCGCGCAGGCCCAGCCGATCATCGGCGGGAAGGCCCCGGCGGCGCCGCCGATGACGATGTTCTGCGGCGTCCAGCGCTTCAGCCAGATGGTGTAGACGACGGCGTAGAAGAAGATCGTGAAGGCCAGGAAGCCCGCCGCGAACCAGTTGGCCGCAAGGCCCAGCATCATCACCGACAGGCCCGACAGCGCGATGCCCAGCCCCAGCGCCTCGGCCCCGCTGACCCGGCCCGAGGGGATCGGGCGGCCCTGCGTGCGGCGCATCACCGCGTCGATATCGGCGTCGTACCACATGTTCAGCGCGCCCGAGGCGCCGCCGCCCAGGGCGATGAAAAGCACCGCGCAGAAGGCCAGGAAGGGATGGATGGGCTGCGGCGCGATCCACAGCCCGACGAAGGCGGTGAAGACCACCAGCGACATGACCCGCGGCTTCAGCAGCGCGACATAGTCGCGGAATTCGGCCTCGGGGGCGCCTTCATATGTGTGGATATCGCTCATTGCGCGTTCGTCGGGGCTTAAGGCTGGCGTCAGTCGACGCTGGCGAAACGGGCCGGGGCCGGATCGGCGGCCGAGGCCTGCGCCTCCTCGCCTTCCAGCGTACCGCCCTGCTCGACCACCCAGGCGTCATAGACTTCGGGGCTGACCGCCTTCACGACGATCGGCATGTAGGCGTGGTTGATGCCGCACAGCTCGCTGCACTGGCCGAAATAGACGCCTTCCTGCTCGACATTGAACCAGGCCTGGGCGATCCGGCCGGGAACGGCGTCCTGCTTCACCGCGAAGGCCGGGATGGTCCAGGAATGGATCACGTCGCTGGCGGTCACCTGCAGCAGCACGGTCCGGCCGACCGGCACGACCACGGCGGTATCGGTGGCCAGCAGGTATTCGTCCTCGGCATAGCCGTTCGCCTCCAGCTCTTCCTTGGCCAGCATGATCGAATCGAACATCACGCCATTGTCGGGATATTCATAGGACCAGTACCACTGATGGCCGGTCGCCTTGATGACGACATCGGGATTTTCCGGCATTTCCTGGCTGCGGAACAGCGCCGGCAGCGAGAAGGCGCCGATCGCCACCAGAATCAGCACCGGCACCAGCGTCCAGGCGATCTCCAGCGGTGTGTTGTGGGTGAACTTGGCGGGAACGGGATTGCTGCGGCTGTTATAGCGGAAGATGACGATCAGCAGCAGCAGGCAGACGAAGACCGTGATCACCGTGATGATGATCAGCACGAAATAGTCCAGCCATTGCTGGTCGCGCGCCAGTTCGGTCGCCGCCGGCTGGAAGCCCAGGCCCCTCGCCTCGGGCTTGCCGATCACCGGCAGATCGCCCAGTGCGTCCTGCGCCCAGGCAGCGCCGCCCAACATTGCCGCGGTCGCGAACCCCGAAGCTGCCGCGCCTGCACGGCGAATCATCGCATTTGCCATCATTCCATCCCGTAGCGTTTGGTCTGGCCCATAAATGGACCGCAAGGGCCGCCGGAAGGCCGCCCCTTTCCCTTTCACAGTGACCGTTCTATGACCATATCTCGTCCTCTCGGGCAAGTGATACCTAAGAAATAGATACGAATTCCCGCCGCATCCCTGCCCCGGATGCCACGCGGGCGCCCCGCAACAAGCAGGATATCCGCCATGAGCCGCGACCCCTTCGACCCCTTCGCCCAGCTTCTGGATCGCGACCGCGCGCTGGCCGTCCTGCGCGACGCGGTGAGCGGCGCCGACGATGGCGAGCTGTTCCTGGAACGCTCGACCGCCGAGACGCTGGTCTATGACGACCGGCGGCTGCGCAATTCCAACTATACCGCGGCCCAGGGCTTCGGCCTGCGCGCGGTGCGCGGCGAGGTGACGGGCTTCGCCCATTCCACCGAGATCTCCGACGCTTCGCTGCGCCGCGCCGCCGAAACCGCCCGGCTGGCGGTGGGCGCGGGCGGCGGCGTGGCCGCCGATCCGGCGCCGATGCAGGTCCGCCCGCTCTATGCCGCGATCGACCCGGCCGAGGGCATCCCCTTCGCCCGCCGGATCGAGCTTCTGCGCGAGATCGACGACTATGCCCGCGCGCTGGACCCGCGGGTGGTGCAGGTGACCGCCTCGATCGCCACATCGCTGCAGGAGGTGTTCATCCTGCGCCCCGAGGGCGGGCTGGCCGGCGATGTCCGGCCCATGGCGCGACTGAATGTCGCAGTCATCGTGGAAAACAACGACCGGCGGGAATCCGGCAGCCATGGCGGCGGCGGGCGGGTGCCGCTGGCCGGGCTGATGGACCCGGCCCATTGGCGCCCCGCCGTCGAGGAGGCGCTGCGAATCGCGCTGGTCAACCTGCGCTCGGTCCCCGCGCCCGCCGGGGTGATGGACGTGGTGCTGGGCCCCGGCTGGCCGGGCATCCTGCTGCACGAGGCCGTGGGCCACGGGCTGGAGGGCGATTTCAACCGCAAGAAGGCCTCGGCCTTCGCCGGGCTGATGGGAAGCCGCGTCGCCGCGCCCGGCGTCACCGTGGTCGATGACGGCACCATCCCCGACCGGCGCGGCAGCATCAGCATCGACGACGAGGGCACGCCGCCGGCCCGCAACGTGCTGATCGAGGACGGGATCCTGGTGGGCTACATGCAGGACCGCCAGAACGCCCGGCTGATGGGCGTGGCGCCGACCGGCAACGGCCGCCGCGAAAGCTTCGCCCATGCGCCGATGCCGCGCATGACCAATACCTACATGCCCGGCGGCGACGCCGACCCGGCGGCGATCCTGGCCGATCTGAAGGACGGCATCTATGCGGTGGGCTTCGGCGGCGGGCAGGTCGACATCACCAACGGCAAGTTCGTGTTTTCCTGCACCGAGGCCTATCGCGTGAAGGACGGCGTGCTGGGCGACCCGATTCGCGGCGCGACGCTGATCGGCGACGGCGCCACCGCGCTGCAGCAGGTCCGGGCCATCGGCAACGACATGAGGCTGGACCCCGGCATCGGCAATTGCGGCAAGCAGGGGCAATGGGTGCCGGTCGGCGTGGGCCAGCCGACGCTGCTGATCGGCGGGCTGACGGTGGGCGGCTCGGCCGCCTGAGGCCGCCGGGCGCGCGCCCCGCCGGACCGCAGGAATTCCGCCCGGCGCTAACCTTGTGTTAACGACTGCCGGCTATGCCTTGTCCCAGGATGAGGCAGAGGCAACATGCGTATCGGGTCCAGGTCTTTCGGCGTTCCCCCAACCCCACCCAACTCGGCGGAAGACGACCTGAGCGTCCTCCGCCTCATCCGCTCGCGCCGCGTCGGGCCGGCGACCTTCCACCGGCTGCTGGCCGAACACGGCTCGGCCAGCGAGGCGCTGCGCGCCCTGCCCCAGATCGCCGCGGCGGCGGGCATCAGCGACTATCAGCCCTGCCCCGAAGGCGTGGCCGAGGCCGAGCTGGCGGCCGGCCGCCGGGCGCGCGCGCAGCTGATCCGCTGCGATTCGCCGCTCTATCCGCCGGCGCTGAAGGAGATCGACGGCGCGCCACCGGTGCTGTGGCTGCGCGGCGATCCCGCCTGGATGACCCGCGATCCGGTGGCGGTGATCGGCGCGCGCAACGCCTCGTCGCTGGGGCTGCGCATGGCGCGCGGCATGGCGGCGGGCCTGGGCGAGGCCGGGCATTGCGTCGTCGCCGGGCTGGCGCGCGGGATCGACACGGCCGCCCATAACGCGGCGCTGCCCACCGGGACCGTCGCGGTGCTGGCCGGGGGCGTCGACGTGATCTATCCGGCCGAGAACGCGGTCCTGGCCGCGCAGATCGCCGAGAAGGGGGCGCTGATTTCCGAACAGCCGCCCGGAACGGAACCCGCCGCGCGGCATTTCCCGCCGCGCAACCGCATCGTGTCGGGCCTGTCGCGCGCCGTGGTGGTGATCGAGGCCGCGCATCGCTCGGGCACGCTGATCACCGCGAAGAACGCGCTGGACCAGGGCCGCGAGGTGATGGCGGTGCCGGGCCATCCGATGGACGCGCGGGCGGCTGGCTGCAACATGCTGATCCGCGACGGCGCGCTGCTTGTGCGCGGCGCGGGCGACGTGGCCGAGGCGCTGGCCGCCGGCCGGGACCGTCCCGCAAGGCCCGAAGCCGCGACCCCTTCATTGCCCCCCGCACCGCCCCAACCCGCGGCCCGGCTACCCGATTCGGGCGGCCCCGTCCATCTGGAGGCGCGGATCCTGTCGCGGCTGGGTCCCAGCCCGACCGAGGAGAACGACCTGATCCGCGACCTGGGCGTCCCGGCCGCCACCGCCAGCGCCGCGATCCTGTCGCTGGAACTGCAGGGCAGGCTGAACCGGCTGGCGGGGGGAAGGCTGGCGCTCAGCTGAACGGAGGACAGCCCGACCACAAGCCTTGTTGATCGCCGCACCATCCTCGGCCGTTGACAGTCCCCGCCCCTGAACCCATGTTGCCGGGCCATTGCAACCGCCCGAGGTAAGAATGCCCGTCGTCGTCGTCGAATCCCCGGCCAAGGCCAAGACCATCGAGAAATATCTCGGCGGCGATTACCGCGTTCTCGCCAGCTTCGGCCATGTCCGCGACCTGCCCCCCAAGGACGGCAGCGTCGATCCCGACCAGGATTTCGACATGAAATGGGAGGTCGCCAGCGACAGCAAGAAACACCTGAAGGCGATCAGGGACGCGCTGAAGGAGGACCAGAACCTGATCCTGGCCACCGACCCCGACCGCGAGGGCGAGGCGATCAGTTGGCACCTGCTGGAGGCGCTGGCCCCGGCGCTGAAGAAGGGCAGCGCGGTCAACCGCGTCACCTTCAACGCCATCACGAAGAACGCCGTGACCGAGGCGATGGCCCAGCCGCGCCAGATCGACCAGGCGCTGGTCGATGCCTATCTGGCCCGGCGCGCGCTGGACTACCTGGTCGGCTTCAACCTGTCGCCGGTCCTGTGGCGCAAGCTGCCCGGCGCGAAATCGGCGGGCCGCGTGCAATCGGTCTGCCTGCGCCTGATCGTCGACCGGGAAATGGAGATCGAGGCCTTCAAGGCCCGCGAATACTGGTCGGTCCATGCGCGGCTGGCCACTCCGGGCGGCGACGAATATGATGCGCAGCTGGTTTCGCTGGCAGGATCGAAGCTGGAACGCTTCGACCTGGCCGATGCCGAACGGGCGGCGATGGCGGTCAGCGCGGTCGCCAGCCGCGAGTTGCGCGTCACCGGCGTCAGCGCCAAACCCGCCAGCCGCAACCCCTGGCCGCCCTTCATGACCTCGACCCTGCAGCAGGAGGCCTCGCGCAAGCTGGGCATGGGCGCCAAGGCCTGCATGTCGGCGGCGCAAAGGCTCTACGAGGCGGGGCTGATCACCTACATGCGGACCGACGGCATCGACATGGCGCCCGAGGCGGTGATGGCCGCGCGCGACGCGATCCGGGCGCGCTTCGGCGAGCAATACCTGCCGAAAAGCCCGCGCATGTACAAGAACAAGGCCAAGAACGCCCAGGAAGCCCACGAATGCATCCGCCCGACCGACATGATGCTGTCCACGGACCGGCTGAAGGTCGGCGCGGATGACCAGCGCAAGCTCTACGACCTGATCTGGAAGCGCACCATCGCCAGCCAGATGGAGGCCGCGCGGATGGAGCGCACCACGGTCGAGATCGCCAGCCCCGACGGCCAGGTCGGGCTGCGCGCCACCGGCCAGGTGATGCTGTTCGACGGTTTCCTGCGGGTCTACGACCAGGGCCGCGACGACGACGAGGGCGAGGACAGCGCCCGCCTGCCCGCCATCGCCCAGGGCGAGCCCGCGACGCTGGTCGCCCAGGCCTTCGAGGCCGAATTCGCCAGGGCGCGGGACAAGGAGACGACGCCCCCCGAGGCGCCGAAGGGCCAGCGCGCCGCGCCGGGCCTGCTGATGTCCGACGCGGCCGCCGTCGCCGCGCGCCAGCATTTCACCCAGCCGCCGCCCCGCTATACCGAGGCCACGCTGGTCAAGCGCATGGAGGAGCTGGGCATCGGCCGGCCCTCGACCTATGCCAGCATCGTCACCACCATCCAGGACCGCGAATATGTCCGCAAGGACAAGAACCGGCTGATCCCCGAGGACAAGGGCCGGCTGGTGACCACCTTCCTGGTCAAGTATTTCCCGCGCTATGTCAGCTATGACTTCACCGCCGACCTGGAAAACGAGCTGGACGAGATCAGCGCCGGCGACCTGATGTGGCGCGACGTGCTGGGGCGCTTCTGGAAGGATTTTTCCAAGGCGCTGGAGGGCACGTCCGAGCTGCGCATCTCCGAGGTGCTGGACTCGATCGACGAGGCGCTGGCCCCGCATCTTTACCCCCCGCGCGCCGATGGCGGCGATCCGCGCGAATGCCCGCTCTGCGGCAAGGGGCGGCTGAACCTGAAGACGGCGCGCTCGGGCGGGGCCTTCATCGGCTGCTCGAACTATCCCGAATGCCGCTATACCCGCCCGCTTTCCGCCCCCGATGGCGAGGAGCCGGTGGGCGACCGCATCCTGGGCCATGACGCAGGCGAGGAGATCAGCCTGAAGACCGGCCGCTTCGGCCCCTATGTGCAGCGCGGCGAGGCCACGGCCGAGAACCCGAAGCCGCCCCGCGCCTCGATCCCCAAGGGCTGGGACCCCGCGCAGCTGGACCTGGAAAAGGCGCTGCAGCTGCTGTCCCTGCCCCGCCCCGTCGGCCCGCATCCCGAGGACGGCGCGCTGATCGAGGCCGGGATCGGGCGTTACGGCCCCTATGTGAAGCACGGCGCGAAATACGCGAACCTGCCCGAGGTCGATGAGGTCTTCACCATCGGCATGAACCGCGCGGTCGAGGTTCTTGCCGCCAAGCAGACCCGCGGCCGCGCCGCGGCGGCCGCACCGCTGAAAGAGCTGGGCGAGCATCCCGACGGCGGCGCGATCCAGGTGATGAACGGCCGCTATGGCCCTTATGTCAAATGGGAAAAGATCAATGCGACCCTGCCGCGCGACATGTCGCCCGAGGATATCAGCACCGAGCAGGCGCTGGAGCTGATCGCGGCCAAGGCGGCGAAATCGCCCAGGAAGGGGGCGAAGAAACCGGCCGCGAAAGCCGCGAAGGCAGCCGGGACGAAAAAGCCCGCAGTGAAGGCGGCCGGCAAGAAGACCGCCGCCAAGGCCGAGGCGAAGGCGGGCGAGTGAGCTAGCCCGCCTGCCGCGCGGCAAGATCGGCGGCGGCCAGGAACTGCTTCCGCACCGGCTCGGCATAGGGGTTCTCGGCCAGGATCGTCCGCAGCAGCTCGGGCGAATCCGCCTGGACCATGCCGACCGCGCGGGCCAGGTGCCGGAAGCTGGCGGTGGCCAGCCGGTCAGGCAGCGGGCCGAGCCCGGCCAGGCCGCGGGCGATCAGATGGGTCAGCCCCTGCACCACCGCCATCTCTCGGTCGTGATGTTCGGGCGTGGTGGGCAGAAGGCGCAGGCCCATCCGGCGCAGCAGTGCCGCGGCCCGCAGGTGGCCCCGACCCCGCAGCGGGCACCAGGCGACGCGATGCCCGGCCAGGCCCGTCGCCGCGCTTTGCGGACCGAAAAGCGGATGGCAGGCCAGCAGGTCGCAATGCGCGGGCAGGATCTGCCGCATCAGCTCGGCCGGACGGACCTTGACCGAGCAGGTATCGGCCACCAGCGCGCCCGGCCGCAGATGCGGGGCGATCCCGCGCAGCACGCCTTCAAGCTGTGACAGCGGCACGGCCAGGACCACCACCTGGCAGCGGGCGGCCGCAGCCAGCGGGACCTGCGGCAGGTCATTGGCGCGGACCTGCGGATCGCAGATGCAAAGCGGGACGTGATCGCGCAGGTGGCGGGCGATCAGCTGGCCGAAGGCGCCGAAGCCGATGATGGCGATGCGCGGCGGGGAGGCGAGGTGGCGGGGCATGGGAACGACCTTTCCGATTGGCGCAAGGTCGTGGTTACTGGATGCTGTCAACCGCCGGGCCCCGCGCGGTTGACATGATGCTGCCCCCGCTATTTCAGCGGGCGATAATAGGCGGCAGGGGCGGCAGCGATCCGGTTCATGCCGCCCTGATGGGCCGTTCGGGCCGCCGAAGTCAAGTGCTGTCGCAAACAGTCGGCCGCCAGATTGACTTGGCCCGACCCGCGGGCCACAACTCGGGACAGGTTTCGGATTTCATCAGGGGAGGGCCGATGAAGAAGGTCTATGCGAATGCGGATGAGGCGCTTGACGGGCTTTTGCAGGACGGCATGTCCATCGCCGCCGGGGGCTTCGGGCTGTGCGGCATCCCCGAGCTGCTGATCGACGCGCTGGTGAAAAGCGGCGTCAAGGACCTGACCATCGCCAGCAACAATTGCGGCGTCGACGGCTTCGGGCTGGGCAAGCTGCTGGACACGCGGCAGATCCGTAAAATGATCAGCTCTTATGTGGGTGAAAATGCCGAGTTCATGCGGCAATATCTGTCGGGCGAGCTGGAGCTGGAATTCAACCCGCAGGGCACGCTGGCCGAACGGATGCGGGCCGGCGGCTCGGGCATTCCCGGCTTCTATACGAAGACCGGCGTCGGCACGGTGATCGCCGAGGGCAAGGAGCACAAGGAATTCGACGGCGAGACCTATATCCTGGAGCGCGGCATCGTCGCCGACCTGTCCATCGTGAAGGCGTGGAAGGCCGATGACACCGGCAACCTGGTCTTCCGCAAGACGGCGCGGAACTTCAACCCGCCGGCGGCGATGTGCGGGCGCGTCTGCGTGGCCGAGGTCGAGGAGATCGTGCCGCGCGGCAGCCTGGACCCCGACCACATCCACCTGCCCGGCATCTATGTCCACCGGATCATCCAGGGGCAGCACGAGAAGCGCATCGAGCAGCGCACCACCCGCAAGAAGGAGACCGCCTGATGCCCTGGGACCGCAACCAGATGGCCGCCCGCGCGGCCGAGGAGCTGGAAGACGGCATGTATGTGAACCTGGGCATCGGCATTCCGACGCTGGTGGCCAATTATGTCGGCGACAAGGACATCACCCTGCAATCGGAAAACGGCATGCTGGGCATGGGTCCCTTCCCCTTCGAGGGCGAGGAGGATCCCGACCTGATCAATGCCGGCAAGCAGACCATCACCGAACTGGCGCGGACGTCCTATTTCGACAGCGCGACCAGCTTCGGCATGATCCGCGGCGGCAAGATCGCGGCGGCGATCCTGGGCGCGATGGAGGTGGCCGAGAACGGCGACCTGGCCAACTGGATGATCCCCGGCAAGCTGGTCAAGGGCATGGGCGGCGCGATGGACCTGGTGGCGGGCGTCGGCCGGGTGATCGTGGTCATGGACCACACCAACAAGGCCGGCGAATCGAAGGTGCTGAAGGCCTGCACCCTGCCGCTGACCGGCAAGGGCGTCGTGGACCGGATCATCACCAACCTGGGGGTGCTGGATGTGGCAGAAGGCGGGCTGCGGATCGTCGAGCTGGCCGAGGGCGTCAGCGAGGAGGAGTTGCGCAGCGCGACCGAGGCGACCATCGTCGGCTGAAGGGCACGCCCCGAAAGCCGTCGCGGCGGGGGGCGTTGCCCCCCGTCGCCATATCTGGCGACTCCCCCCAGGATATTTGGTGCCAAGATGAAGGGGGGCGGGGTGCCGCGAATCGGCGCGCCGCGATTGACGAGTGAGAGGCGGAGGCCGGACATGACGCCAGAACAGATCGCCGCATTGTTCACGCGGCCGGATGGCAGCTATCTCTGCGCCCGCTGGGGGCGGCCGGTGGCGCCGGTCGTCTTCGGGCTGGCGGATGAGAGCCTGGACATCTTCCGCGCCGCGATCCGCGCCGGTTTCGCCCATGCGGGCCATCCGGTCACCGATGCCGATCCCGAGATGGGCGCCAACCTGATGCTGTTCTTTCTGCGCGACTGGTCCGAGCTGGAGGCCGTGCCCGACCTGGAGCGGCTGACCGGCATGCCGGGCCTGCCCGCGCGGCTGGCCGCCGAGGGCGCCGACCAGTACCGGCTGTTCCGCTTCGACGGCGATGGCGGGATCCGCGCCTGCCTGGCTTTCCTGCGCATGTCGGGGGCGCTGGCCGACAGCCATCCGGCGGAACTGGCCGAGGCGCTGGTGATGCGCTCGGCCCTGAGCTTCGCGGGCGAGGTCGTGCCCGGCCCCGCCCTGGCCGCCCTGATCCGCGCCGCCTATGACCCGGTCCTGCCGGTGGCCGCGCATGATCCCAGCCACGCGATGCGGCTTGCCGCGCGCCTCGCCCCCACGCCCTGAACCCGGACCCCAAGCCATGCCGCATTCCTTCCGCCTGCGCGTCTATTACGAGGACACCGATCTTGCCGGGATCGTCTATTACGCGAATTACCTGAAATTCATCGAACGCGGCCGCAGCGAATGGCTGCGCGAGCTGGGGGTGGAGCAGTCGGCGATGAAGGCCGAGACCGGCGAGGTCTTCGCGGTCCGCCGGATCGAGGCCGACTATCTGCGCCCGGCCCGCTTCGACGAGATGCTGGAGGTCAGGACCGATGTCGCGCAGATCACCCCGGCGCGGCTGGTCCTGTCCCAGCAGGTCATGCGCGGGGACGACCTGCTGTTCACCGCCCGCGTGACCATCGCCTGCCTGGCTCCCGACGGCCGCCCGGCGCGGATTCCGGTCCGGGTGATGGACGCGCTTCGCGGCGGCGGGGTGATCTGAGCCGCGCCCCGGCCGCTGTCGCGCCGCGGCCACTCTCCCGAAATTGACGGCTTTGTGTTACGCAGGGGGGTAAAACCCCTGCTAGAGAGGCGCTAGAAGGCCGCGACTGACGGTCCGTGACGATGAGGCAGCAAATGGAACCCATTCAGGCCGCGCAGGCCGTTGATTTCTCGCTCGTGGCGCTGTTCGCGCGGGCATCCCTGACGGTCCAGATCGTGATGGTGCTGCTGGTCGTGGCCTCGTTCTGGGCCTGGGCGATCATCATCCAGAAGATGATCGCCTTCGCCAATGCGAGGCGCGAGGCCACCCGCTTCGACCGCAGCTTCTGGTCGGGCGAGCCGCTGGACGATCTCTACGACCGGCTGGGGGAACGCCCCTCGGGCGCCTCCGAGCGCATCTTCGCCGCCGGCATGACCGAGTGGCGCCGCAGCCATCGCGACGACGGCAGGCTGATCCCCGGCGGGCCGCAGCGCATCGACCGGGCGATGAACGTCGCCATCCAGCGCGAGGAGGCGCGGCTGTTCAAGGGCCTGTCCTTCCTGGCGACCACCGGCTCGACCGCGCCCTTCATCGGGCTGTTCGGCACGGTCTGGGGCATCAAGACCGCCTTCGAGGGCATCGCCATGACCCAGAACACCAGCCTGGCCGTCGTCGCCCCCGGCATCGCCGAGGCGCTGCTGGCCACCGCGCTTGGCCTGCTGGCCGCGATCCCGGCGGTGATCTTCTACAACAAGCTGTCGGGCGATGCCGAGCGCGTCGTGGGCAACTGGGAAACCTTCGCCGACGAATTCTCGACCCTGCTGTCGCGCCAGCTCGACGAGGACTGAGCCATGTCGTCGGATGTCGTCAAGAGGGTCGCGCGCAAGGGAAGGGGCAGGCGCCGCAACGCGCCGATGTCGGAAATCAACGTCACCCCCTTCGTCGACGTGATGCTGGTCTTGCTGGTGATCTTCATGGTCGCCGCGCCGCTGATGACGGCGGGCGTGCCGCTGAACCTGCCGCGCACCGCCGCCACCGCCATGCCGACCGAGCCCGAGGAGCCCCTGGTGATCTCGATCCCGGCCGAGGGCGAGATCACGCTGATGAACGAGCCCCTGGCCGAGGACCAGATCGTCACCCGGCTGCGCGCGGTGATTGAGCAGCGCCAGTCGCAGCGCATTTTCCTGCGCGCGGACGGCGCGCTTCCCTATGCGCGCGTCGTGCAGGTGATGGGCGCGCTGAATGCGGCGGGGTTTTCCGACATCGTGCTGGTCACCGATACCGGCGGCCCGCGAATGGACGGCTGAGCGATGGATCGCGACGGACGCATCGGCTGGTGGATCTCGGGGATCGTGCATACGGGCGTGATCCTGTGGGCGATCCTTGGCGGCGTGCTGTTCCGGCCGCAGCCCAGCCCGGCGATCCGCACGACCGAGGTGGCGACCATGAGCGGCGCCGAGTTCGAGGCCTATGCCGCCGCCGCGCGGGGCGCGGGGCCGGTGGGCCGCGACGCCACCGCCGTGGCGACCATGCCCGCCCCCGCGCCCGAACCCGAGGACAGCGCCACCGCGCCCGCCGAGGCCAGCCCGCCCGTGGCCGAGGCCGAGGCGCAGCCGCTGCCCGCGCCCGCCGAACCCGAGGCCGAGCCCGACCTGAGCGATTTCACCCCGACCCAGCCGGTCACCGTCGCCACCGACCTGCCGCGCCCGACGCCCAGCCAGCCCGAACCCGAGGCCGCGCCCGACGCGCCCGCCGCCGCGCAGCCCCCGGTGACCGAGGCCAGCCCCGCCCTGCCCGCCTCTCCGGCGCCCGACGACGCGGCCCAGCCGGTCGCGCCGCGCTCGGCGCTGGCGCTGGACGACTCGCCGCGTCCGGGCGGGCGTCCCGAGGGGCTGGTCGAGGCCTATGAGGCGCGAATCGCCGCGCAGGAAGCCGCCCGCGCCGAGGCGGCGCGCCAGGCGGCAGCCGCCGCCGAGGCCGCACGCCAGGCCGCGGAAGCCGCCGCCGCCCAAGAGGCCGCGCGTCAGGAAGCGGCCCGGCAGGAGGCCGAGCGCGCGGCCGAAGCGCAGCGCCAGGCCGAGGCCCGCGCCGAGGAAGAACGGCAGGCTGCCGAGGCGCGCGCCGCCGAGGAACGCCGCGAAGCCGAAGCGCGGGCGCAGGAAGAGCGTCAGGCGGCGGAGGAACGCCGGGCTGCGGAAGCCCGTGCCGAGGAGCAGCGCCGGGCCGCAGAAGCCGCCGCACGCGAAGAGGAAGAACGTCGCGCGGCCGAGCGCGCCGAGGCGGAACGCCGTGAGGCAGAGGCGCGTGCGGAAGAGGAGCGCCGGGCCGCGGAACGCGCCGAGGCGGAACGTCGCGAGGCCGAAGCTCGCGCCGAGGAAGAGCGCCGGGCGGCGGAGGCACGCGCCGAGGAAGAACGCCGCGCCGCCGAGGCCGAACGCCAGCGCGCGCTGGAGGATGCCCTGCGCGAGGCCCGGCAGGGCGAGGCGGGCGCGGAAGGCACCGACACGGCCACGACCGGGACCGACCCCTTCGGCGGCGCGCAGCGGATCGAGGGCGGCGACGGCGCCTCGGCCGCGCAGGACCCGCTGGCGGCGGCGCTGGCCGGGGCCATGGCGCAGGGCCGCAACTCCGAATCCGGGGCCGAATCCGGCGCGCCGGCGGAAACCGGCGAGGTGATGCCCCTGGCGCCCTCGACCATCCGGCCGACCGTGCTGCCCGAGCCCGCGACCGAGCCCGAGGCCGCGGCCGCGCCCCCCGGCGGGCTGCCGATGGGCGAGCCGCTGTCGCTGTCCGAGCGCGAGGGCTTCCGCATGGCGCTGCGCGAATGCTGGAACCTGGGCGCGCTGTCGGTCGAGGCCTCGCGCATGACCGTCTCGGTCGGCTTCCGCATGACGCCGGACGGCCGCCCCGACCCCGCCAGCCTGCGGCTGGCCGGCTACCGCGACGGCTCGGAAGGCGCCGCGCAGCACGCCTTCGAGGTGGCCAGCCGCGCGATCCGCATGTGCGGCCGCAACGGTTTCCCCCTGCCGCGCGAGAAATACGGC
Organism: Paracoccus sigandri; assembly: GCF_003709565.1. GTDB lineage: Bacteria > Pseudomonadota > Alphaproteobacteria > Rhodobacterales > Rhodobacteraceae > Paracoccus > Paracoccus siganidrum. Next base: position 101,142 of record NZ_QNRC01000012.1, read on the forward strand.
CGCTGGCAGGATGTCGTCGTCGATTTCCGTCCCGACGGCATCGGCTTCCAGTGACGAAAAAAGCAGGACCCGGATGGCTTTTTCCCCCTGCGCAATCGAGATAAAGAGGACGTCATGTTCCGCACGCTGACCGTCGCCCTGATCCTGGGATTCGGATCCACCGCCCTGACCGCCCTGCCGCTTGCCGCGCAGGACGGCCCGCTGCGCATCGAGATCACCGACGGCGTGGTCGAGCCGATGGCCATCGCCATCGCCGATTTCCACGGCGATTCCGAGGCCGCCCAGCAGATCCGCCGGGTGGTCGCCGACGACCTGACCGGCACCGGCCTGTTCCGCGAGATCCCCTCCGAGGCGATGATCGCCCAGCCCGACAGCTTCGCCGCCGCCGTCGCCTACGAGGACTGGCGCGCGGTGAACGCCCAGGCGCTGGTCACCGCCGAGGTGACCCGCTCGGGCGAGGAGATCAGCGTCAAGTTCCGCCTGTTCGACGTCTTCGCCGGCCAGCCGCTCGGCGACGGGATGCAGTTCGACGCCCGCGCCGGCGACTGGCGCCGCGCCGCCCACAAGATCGCCGACCAGATCTATTCGCGCCTGACCGGCGAGCAGCCCTATTTCGACAGCCGCATCGCCTTCGTGCAGGAGACCGGGCCCAAGGACGCCCGCATCAAGCGCATCGGCGTGATGGATTACGACGGCCAGAACATCCGCTGGATGACCGACAGCTCGTCGCTGGTGCTGGCGCCGCATTTCTCGCCCGACGGGCGGCAGCTGCTCTATACCAGCTTCGACAGTGGTTTCCCCCAGATCCGGGCGATGGACGTGGCCACCGTCACCTCGCGCCCGCTGACCCAGGGCGGCGACAGCATGGCCTTTTCGCCGCGCTTCTCGCCCGACGGGCGCTGGATCGTCTATTCGCTGGAACAGGGCGGCAATACCGACATCTGGCTGATGGATGCCGCGACCGGCGCGCAACGCCCGCTGGCGCAATCCCCGGCGATCGAGACCTCGCCCAGCTTCAGCCCCGACGGCAAGCGGGTGGTGTTCGAATCCGACCGCTCGGGCACGCCGCAGCTCTACATCATGCCCGTCACGGGCGGCGAGCCGACCCGGATCAGCTTCGGCGAGGGCCGCTATGGCACGCCCGCCTGGTCGCCCAAGGGCGACATGATCGCCTTCACCAAGCGGCTGGGCGACAAGTTCCATATCGGCGTGATGCGCACCGACGGCTCGGATGAGAAGATTTTGACGGAATCGTTCCTTGACGAGGGCCCGACCTGGGCGCCCAATGGCCGCGTCGTGATGTTCACCCGCGTGACACCGGGTGGCAATGGTGAGCCGCGTCTGCATTCGGTGGATATTACCGGCCGCAACATGCGGCCCCTGAAACTCGATTTTGCCGCCTCGGACCCCTCGTGGGGGCCGCTGCTGCGATAAGGAGAGCGCGATGAAACCCTGCCTTGCCCCGCTGATCGCCGCCGCCTGCCTGGCCGGGCTGGCCGCCTGCGCCCCGCCCCCCCAGCAGCAGGCGCCGGTGGTGGACCCCTATGCGAACATGGGCTCGGGCGCGCTGTATCAGGGCGGGTTACCCGGCGGCGCGCTGGGGGGCGAGGCCAGCGCCGAATATTTCCGCGCCCAGGTCGGCGACACCGTGCAATTCGCGGCCGAGCAGACCACGCTGAGCGCCGAGGCGCGGGCGACGCTGTCGCGCCAGGCGCAATGGCTGAACCGGCACGCGGATTTCAACGCCGTGGTCCAGGGCCATGCCGAGGAAACCGGCACCCGCGAATACAACCTCGCGCTTGGCGCCCGCCGGGCCAGCGCGGTGCAGGAATACCTGATCGCCCAGGGCGTGCCCGCCAGCCGCATCCGCACGCTGAGCTTCGGCAAGGAACGCCCCGCCGCCGTCTGCTCGGACGAGGCCTGCTATGCCCAGAATCGCCGCGTCGTGACCGTGGTCACCCCGGCCGGGCCCGGAACGTGATGCGCGCCATGACCGCCAGATTGGGGCCTGCCAGGCTGGGACTTGCCGGGCTGGGGCTGGCCGCGCTTCTGGCGCTGCCGGCCGCCGCGCAGCAGGACGGGGCGACGCTGGCCGAGATGTGGGCGGAACTGGCCGCCGTGCAGCAGGGCCTGCAATCGCTGCGGGCCGAGCTGGTCGCCTCGGGCGCGCAGGGTTTCCAGGCGGCGGGCGGCGACAGCGCCATCGACCGCATGAATGCGATGGAGACCCAGATCGCGCGGCTGACCGACCGGATCGAGCAGTCGCAGAACCGCATCAACCGCATCGTCGAGGACGGCACCCGCCGCATCGGCGACCTGGAATTCCGGCTCTGCGAGATGGACGAGACCTGCGACCTCAGCGCGCTGACCTCGCCCGAGCTGGGCGGGATGGAGATGATCGGCGGCGGCGCGATCTCGGTCGACGTGCTGCCCTCGGCGCCGGCAGGCAACGATGGCGCGAACGGCGCCAAGGCCGCCAGCGCCGCCGAGCAGGCCGATTTCGACCTTGCCCGGCAGGTGCTGGGCCAGGGCGATTTCCGCCGCGCGGCCGAGCTGTTCGCCACCGTCGCCCAGAACCACGCGGGCGGCCCGCTGACCGGCGAGGCGCTGTATCTGCGCGGCGCCGCGCTGGACAGCGCCGGAGAGCCGCGCGCCGCCGCCGCCGCCTGGCTGGAGGGCTTCGCCGCCGATCCCGACGGGCCGCGCGCCGGGGAAAACCTGCTGGGCATCGCCCGCGTCATCGCCGATCAGGGCGACGCGATGGCCGCCTGCCTGTATCTGGCCGAGATCCCGGCCCGCTTTCCCGGCAGCGACCATGCCGCCGAGGCCGACCGCCGAATGGCCGCGCTGCAATGCGGCTCGGCCGAGCTTGGCCTGGGGGCCGCCGGGGCGACGCTGGACGGGCTGATGGAGGACCCGGAAGCCGCAGCCGACATGGCCGAGCATCAGTGAGGCGACGCCGATGACCGCCCCGCCCCGCGATCCGGCCGCTCGCATCCGCGCCGCGCTGGACCGGCTGGCGGGCGACATGCCCTCGCTGGGGGTGGCGGTCTCGGGCGGGGGTGATTCGGTCGCGCTGATGCGGATCATCGCCGAATGGGCGCGCGGGCGGCGGATCATGGTCGCCACCGTCGATCACGGGCTGCGCCCCGAAAGCGAGGCCGAGGCGCGCCAGGTCGGCCAGGCCGCCAGGGCGCTTGGCCTGCCCCATGCCGCGCTTCTGTGGCAGCGCGAGACCGAGGCCGGCAACCTGATGGCCCATGCCCGCGACGCCCGGCTGCGGCTGCTGTCGGCCTGGGCGCAGCGCAACGAGCTGGCCGCCGTCGCCCTGGGCCATACCGCCGACGACCAGGCCGAGACGCTGATGATGCGGCTGGCGCGCGGCTCGGGCATCGACGGGCTGGCCGCGATGACCGAATGGCGCGACGCCTTCGGCATCCGCTGGCTGCGCCCGATGCTGGGCGTGGGCCGCGACGAGCTGCGCGACTGGCTGCGCGCCCGCGACATTCCCTGGATCGAGGATCCCAGCAACGAGAAAGAGGAATTCGAGCGCATCCGCATCCGCAACGCGATCGCGGCGATGGGGCTGGACATCGCCGCCCTGGCCCGCGCCGCCGCCCATATCGGCGAGGCGCGCGATGCGCTGTCGCATTATGCCGCGCTGGCCTCGCAGGGGGCGATCATCCGCAACGGCGCACTGATCCTGCCCCGCCGCCCGTTCAGCGACGCGCCCGCCGAGATCCGGCGCCGGCTTCTGGTCGCGGGCTGCCGCTGGATCACCGGCGCCGACTATCCGCCCCGCCGCGCCACCCTGCTGCACGCGCTGAACGCCATGGCGGCGGGCAGCCGGGTGACGCTGGACGGCGCGCTGATCGAGCCGGCGGGCGACCGCATCCGGCTGTCGCGCGAACCCGCCGCCGCGATGCGCGCCGAGCCGTCGGAAGGGCCGCTCTGGGACAATCGCTGGCGAATCACCGGATTGCGGCCCGGCCAGCATGTCGCCGCGCTGGGGCTGGAGGCGCTGGCCCAGGTGAACTGGCGGCTGTCGGGCCTGCCCCGCGACGAGGCCGCCGCCAGCCCCGCGATCTGGCAGGGCGGCCGCCTGATCGCCGCGCCGCTGCTGCGGCCCGCGCCGCCCCTGCGGGTTTCGCCCCTGCGCGGCGCGACAGAATTCCGCAGGCTGGTGATGGCGCATTGAACCTGCGCCGATAATCCCTATTTTCAACGCAAACCGATTTCCCGCCGGAGGAGCCGTCTTTGGGCAACGCACGCAATCTCGCTTTCTGGGTCGTCCTGTTCCTGATGATCCTGGCGCTGTTCAACCTGTTCAGCGACGGGGCCTCGACCATGAACGGGCGCCAGATCAGCTATTCGGACTTCATCGAGCGGGTCCAGAACGACCAGGTCACCGCCGTGACCATCGATGGCGAGGATCTGGTGATCACCGGCGCCGACGGCCAGCAATATACCTCGGTCCGCCCCCTGGGCGAGGATATCGCCGACCGGCTGATCACCCAGGGGGTCGAGGTCAAGGTGGTCAAGCAGCAGCAATCCGGCTTCATGTCGATGCTGGGCGTCTGGCTGCCCTTCATCCTGCTGATCGGGGTCTGGATCTTCTTCATGAACCGGATGCAGGGCGGCGGGCGCGGCGGCGCGATGGGCTTCGGCAAGTCGCGCGCCAAGCTGCTGACCGAAAAGCACGGCCGGGTGACCTTCGACGACGTGGCCGGCATCGACGAGGCCAAGGAAGAGCTTGAGGAGATCGTCGAATTCCTGCGCAACCCGCAGAAGTTCAGCCGCCTGGGCGGCAAGATCCCGAAAGGCGCGCTGCTGGTCGGCCCTCCGGGCACCGGCAAGACGCTGCTGGCCCGCGCCATCGCCGGCGAGGCGGGCGTGCCCTTCTTCACCATCTCGGGTTCGGACTTCGTGGAAATGTTCGTGGGCGTCGGCGCCTCGCGCGTGCGCGACATGTTCGAGCAGGCCAAGAAAAGCGCCCCCTGCATCCTGTTCATCGACGAGATCGACGCGGTCGGCCGGTCGCGCGGCGTCGGCATCGGCGGCGGCAATGACGAGCGCGAGCAGACCCTGAACCAGCTGCTGGTCGAGATGGACGGGTTCGAATCCAACGAGGGCATCATCATCATCGCCGCGACCAACCGCAAGGACGTGCTGGACCCGGCGCTGCTGCGCCCCGGCCGCTTCGACCGGCAGATCTATGTCGCCAATCCCGACATCAAGGGCCGCGAGAAGATCCTGGCCGTGCATTCGCGCAAGGTGCCGGTCGGCCCCGACGTGGACCTGCGCATCATCGCCCGCGGCACGCCGGGCTTTTCCGGCGCCGACCTGATGAACCTGGTGAACGAGGCCGCGCTGATGGCCGCGCGAATCGGCCGCCGCTTCGTTTCCATGGAAGATTTCGAGAACGCCAAGGACAAGGTGATGCTGGGGGTCGAGCGCCGCTCGATGGTGCTGACGCCCGAGCAGAAGGAAAAGACCGCCTATCACGAGGCCGGCCACGCCGTCGTCGGGCTCAGCCTGCCGAAATGCGACCCGGTCTACAAGGCGACGATCATCCCGCGCGGCGGCGCGCTTGGCATGGTGGTCAGCCTGCCGGAAATGGACCGGCTGAACTTCCACAAGGACGAGGCCAAGCAGAAGCTGGCGATGACCATGGCCGGCAAGGCGGCCGAGATCATCAAATACGGCGAAGAGGGCGTCTCGAACGGCCCGGCGGGCGACATCCAGCAGGCCAGCCAGCTGGCCCGTGCGATGGTGATGCGCTGGGGCATGTCCGACAAGGTCGGCAATATCGACTATGCCGAGGCGCATGAGGGCTATTCCGGCAATACCGGCGGCTTCTCGGTCTCGGCGGCGACGAAGGAGCTGATCGAACGCGAGGTCCACGACCTGATCGAGGAAGGCTATCAGACCGCCCATCGCATCCTGACCGAGAAATCCGAGGAATTCGAGCGGATGGCCAAGGGCCTGCTGGAATACGAGACGCTGACCGGCGACGAGATCGGCAAGATCCTTCGCGGCGAGCAGCTGGGGGGCGACGACGACACGCCGGGCAGCGTGATCCCCTCGGTCACCTCGGTGCCGAAGGCGGGCGGCAAGCCCGCGCCGGGCGGCGATCCGGCCCCGGCCTGATCCATTCCCGAATGCGCGCGAACCCCGGCCCCGGCCGGGGTTTTCGGTTGCGGGGGCGTCGCGCGGCCGGCCGCGACGGCCGTGCCCCGCCATTCTGCGGCCCGGCGACGCCTTGCCGCCCTCCTGGGGCCTTGCGTCCCGGCCCGCCCCGGTGCATCCCCCTTGGCGAAAGGAAGGCTGCCATGACCCGGATCGACGACATCAACGACATGGCCACCCTGCGCGCCCATATCGACGCGCTGGACCAGCAGCTGGTGGCGCTGTTCGCGCAACGCCACGCCCTGATCGACCGCGCCGCGCGGATCAAGGCGCGCGAGGGCCTGCCCGCCCGGATCGACGCGCGGGTCGAGGAAGTCGTCGCGAATGTGCGCCGTCATGCCGTTGCCGCGGGGCTGGACGGCGCGCTTTTCGAGTCAATCTGGCGCCAGCTGGTCGATGCCGCCATCGCGCAGGAAGACCGCCATCTGAAGGGGGACCGTTCATGACCGCCACGTTGATCGACGGCAAGGCTTTCGCCGCCGGGCTGCGCGCCCGCATCGCCGCCCAGACCGCCGCGCTGAAGGATCGCGGCATCACGCCGGGCCTTGCCGTGGTGCTGGTGGGCGAGGATCCGGCAAGCCAGGTCTATGTCCGCTCCAAGGGCAGGATGACGGTCGAGGTCGGCATGAATTCCTACGAGCACCGCCTGCCGGCCGAGACGCCCGAGGCCGAGTTGCTGGCCCTGATCGCGCGGCTGAACGAGGATCCGGCGGTGAACGGCATCCTGGTGCAGCTGCCCCTGCCCGCCCATATGGACGAGGCCGCGGTCATCAACGCGATCCGCCCGGAAAAGGACGTGGACGGCTTCCACGTCCTGAATGCCGGCCGGCTGGCGACGGGCCAGAAGGCGATGGTGCCCTGCACGCCCTTGGGCTGCCTGATGCTCCTGCGCGACCGGCTGGGCGATCTGTCGGGGAAAAGCGCCGTGGTCATCGGCCGCAGCAACATCGTCGGCAAGCCGATGGCGCAGCTTCTGCTGCGCGACAGCTGCACGGTGACGATCGCCCATTCCAGGACGCAGGACCTGCCCGCGCTCTGCCGCGGCGCCGACATCCTGGTCGCGGCGGTGGGCCGGCCGCATTTCGTCAAGGGCGACTGGATCAAGCCCGGCGCCACGGTGATCGACGTGGGCATCAACCGCATCGATTCCGGCCTGGTCGGCGATGTCGATTTCGCCGGCGCCCGCCAGGCGGCCGGCGCGATCACCCCCGTGCCCGGCGGTGTCGGCCCGATGACCATCGCCTGCCTTCTGGCCAATACGCTGACCGCCACGGCCCGCGCCAACGGCCTGCCCGATCCTGAGGGCCTGACGCCCTGAACCGCGCGCGCCGGGGGTTTCACACCCCCGGACCCCCGTGGGATATTTCAGGACCAAAGCAGGGGCGGCTTAACCGTGTCTTAACCCTTCGCTGCCAGAGTGGCGTTACGGTACAGGCGGGGACGCCGATGACCGTGACCGAAGCAGGCGCCCCGTCCTTTCCCAGGGCGGGGCGTTCTCCGATCCTGCTTTGGTCCTGAAATATCCCGGGGGAGCCGCCGGAATGGCGGCGGGGGCAGCGCCCCCCTTCTTCGTCCCGCCGCGGCCGGTCCTCGATGCGACCTAATCCTCGAACAACGCCGCCTGTCCCGGCGGCCGGGGCGCGTCCAGTCCCAGATGCCGCCAGGCGCGCGCAGCAAGCTGCCGGCCGCGCGGGGTGCGGGCGATCAGGCCCTGCTGCAGCAGATAGGGCTCGATCACCTCCTCGATCGCGTCGCGGCTCTCGGAGAGTGCCGCCGACAGGGTCTCGACCCCCACCGGCCCGCCGCCGTAATGTTCCGCCATCAGCGTCAGATAGCGCCGGTCCGCCCCGTCCAGGCCCAGGTCGTCCACCCCCAGGCGGGTCAGCGCCGCATCGGCGATGGCGCGGGTCAGGCGGCCGTCGCCCTCGACCAGCGCGAAATCCACCACCCGGCGCAGCAGCCGGCCCGCGATGCGCGGCGTGCCACGGGCGCGGCGGGCGATTTCGCGCGTGCCGTCCTTGTCGGCATCGATGCCCATCATCCGCGCGCCGCGCTGCACGATCAGGTCCAGCTCGTCGATCTCGTAGAATTGCAGCCGGGTCGGGATGCCGAAGCGGTCGCGCAGCGGCGTGGTCAGCAGGCCCAGCCGGGTGGTCGCGCCGACCAGCGTGAAGGGCTGCAGCTCGATCCTGACGGTGCGGGCGGCGGGGCCTTCGCCGATGACCAGGTCCAGCTCGAAATCCTCCATCGCCGGATAGAGCACCTCCTCGACCGCCGGGTTCATGCGGTGGATCTCGTCGATGAACAGCACGTCGCGGGTTTCCAGATTGGTCAGGATCGCCGCCAGGTCGCCCGCCCGCGCCAGGACCGGCCCCGAGGTCATGCGGAAATTCACCCCCAGCTCGCGCGCCATGATCTGCGCCAGCGTGGTCTTGCCCAGCCCCGGCGGGCCGAAGAACAGCGTGTGGTCCATCGCCTGGCCGCGCATCTTCGCGCTTTCGATGAAGACCCGCAGATTGGCGCGCGCCTCGGCCTGGCCGACGAAATCGGACAGCGACTGGGGGCGCAGGGCGCGGTCCTCGGGCTCGCCTTCCAGCCGTTCGGGGCGCAGGGCCGGGTCGGGCTGGGTCATCGGCGGGCCATGGCGCTGAGCCGGGCGATACGCTCCTCGACGGGCGGATGGGTGGCGAACAGATTGTCCATGCGCAGCCCGTTCAGCGGGTTGACGATGAACAGCGCGGCCGAGGCGGGGTTGCGCTCGGCCGGGATGTTCATGCTGCGCCCGGCCATCTGCGAGATCCGCGCAAGCGCCGAGGCCAGCGCCATCGGCTGGCCGCAGATCTCGGCGCCCGTCCGGTCGGCCTCGTATTCGCGGGTGCGCGAGATCGCCATCTGCACCATCGCCGCCGCCAGCGGCGCCAGCACCATCGCCAGGATCGCGCCCAGCCCGCCGCCCCGGCCCTCGCGCCCGCCGGTGAACAGCAGCATGTTGCCCATCATCGCGATGGCGCCGGCCATGGTGGCGGTGACGGTCATGGTCAGCGTGTCGCGATGCCGGATATGGGCCAGCTCATGGGCGATGACGCCGGCCAGTTCCTCGCGGTTCAGCCCGCGCAGCAGGCCCTGGGTCACCGCCACGGCGGCATTGTCGGGGTTGCGGCCGGTGGCGAAGGCATTGGGCTGCTCGGTCGGCAGCAGGTAGAGCTTCGGCATCGGCAGCCCGGCCCGTTCGGCCAGGGCCGCCGTCAGCGCGTGAAGATCGCCCCCCTGGGCGGGCGTCAGTTCCACCGCGCCATGCTGGCGCAGGACCATCTTGTCGCTGTTCCACAGCGCGAACAGGTTGCCCGCCCCGGCGATCAAGAGCGCGATGACCGCGCCGCCCTGCCCGCCCATCATCCAGCCAAGCGCCATGACGATGGCGGTCAGCGCCGCCATCAGGATGAATGTCCGTGCGTTTCCTTCCATCTTCCTGCCTCACCCCTTCGGAGCCAGCGACCTCAGCGCCGCGCGGATCAACGCGGATGTGTCGGCGCCCGGTTCCCCGGCCTGCGTCTCGGCCACGGCGGCGGCGGCCTCGGACTGGGCATAGCCCAGATTGGTCAGCGCCGACAGCGCATCCGCCGCGATGCGGGCCGAGGCCACGGCCGCCGAGGGAGCGGCCGTCCCTGCCCCGGAGGGGGCGGGGACCGCGCCCGGTTCGGCCTCGATGGCCGGGCCGGGCGCGCTGCCGGCATCGACCGTCAGGTCGCCGCCAAGCGCCATGACCTGCGGCGCCTTGTCCTTCAGTTCCAGCACCACGCGTTGCGCCAGTTTCGGCCCGACGCCCTGCGCCTTGCGCACCGCCGACCAGTCCCCCAGCGCGATCGCCCGCGCCAGCCCCTCGGGGCCCAGCGTGCCCAGCACCGCCAGCGACACCTTCGCGCCGACGCCCTGCACGCTGGTCAGCAGCTTGTGCCATTCCTTTTCCAGAAGCGTCGGAAAGCCGAACAGCTGCAGCAGGTCCTCGCGCACCAGCAGGTCGGTATAGAGCGCCACCGCCTGCCCCGCCGGCGGCAGCGCCGCCGCGGTCCTTTCGCTGACATGGACGATATAGCCCACGCCGCGCACGTCGATCATCACGTGATCGCGGGCGCGGTGCAGGATGATCCCGGCGATCCGCCCGATCATGCCGACCTCGCCACGATGCGCAGGCTGCGGCCCTGCAGGTGGCGGGCGTGGCAGATGGCGATGGCCAGCGCGTCGGCCGCATCCGGGCTGTCGAAACTCACGCCGGGCAGTTGCACCCGCACCATGTGCTGCACCTGTTCCTTGCCGGCATGGCCGACGCCGACCACGGTCTTCTTCACCGCATTGGGGGCGTATTCGCCCACGGGAAGCCCCGCCTCGGCCGGGGCCAGCAGCGCGATGCCGCGCGCCTGGCCCAGTTTCAGCGTGCCCGAGGCGTCCTTGTTCACGAAGGTCTGCTCGACCGCCGCGGCATCGGGCGCGTGCAGCGCGATCACCGCGCAGAGCCCCCGATAGAGCATCGACAGCCGCGCCCCCAGGTCACGCTCTGCATCCGCCCCGACCGAGCGGATCACGCCATTGGCGACATGCCGCAGGCGCGGGCCGTCCACCTCGATCACGCCCCAGCCCATGTTCCTCAAACCGGGATCGATGCCCAGAACCTTCATGCTGCCCCCATTTTTCCAAGAACTAGCACGAAGGGCGAACATTTGCCTAGAGGCTAAGCCCGGCCGGGGGTGGTTTCGGACCCGGCGGCGTCGCGCCGGGCGGCAGCGGCGGATGGATATTTGTGCCAAGATGAAAGCCGCCGCGGTTTTGCTTGGGCGGGCGGGCTATTCCTCGATCACGTCCAGGACGCCCGGCACGGCGCGCAGGGCCTGGCGGGCCGGGGTGGTCAGGGGCGCGTCATTGGCGACCTCGATCTCGATCACCTCGTCGCCCTCGCGGATGCGCAGCCTGACCGGCCCGCGCGACCGGGACGAGGCGGTGATCTCGGTGCGGATCCGGCCAAGCGTCTCGGCCAGGCGGTCCACCGTGTCGATGCCCTGGATCTCGACCGCGAGGCAGCCCGCGCCGGCATCGGCGATGGCCTCGTCCAGCAGCGCGACGGAATTGGCCAGCATCTTGACCTGGTCGCCCGAGGGCTCGACCTTGACCTGCAGCACCACGTTCTGGCCGGGCTCCAGCCGGTCGCGCGCCGCGTTCAGGAGGTCGGAAAACACCGTGACCTCGTAGAGCCCGGTCGGGTCGGACAGGCTGACGAAAGCATATTGCGTGCCCTTGGCCGACTTGCGTTCCTGCCGCGCGCCGACGGTGCCGGCGATGGACGCGACCAGCGGACCGTTCTCGGCCTCCAGGCTGATCTCGGCCAGGGTCTGCACCTTCTTGCGCTTCAGCGCGGTCTGGTAGTCGTCCAGCGGATGGCCCGACAGGTAGAAGCCGACCGCCTTGTGTTCCTCGCCCAGCTTCTCGGCCGGCAGCCAGACCTGCGCCAGAGCCGGGCGCGGCGGCGGCAGGTCCTCGCCCCCGCCGAACAGCGAGGATTGCGACGACGCCGCCTGTTCCTGCACCGCCGCCGACCAGGCGACCAGCGCGTCCAGCGATTTCAGCACCCGCGCGCGGTTGTCGTCCAGCGCATCGAAGGCCCCCGCCCGCGCCAGCATCTCCAGCGGGCGCTTGCCGACGCGCTTCATGTCCACGCGGCGGGCGAAGTCGGTGATGTCGCGGAAGGGCGCATCGCCGCCTTTTTCGGAATGGCGCGCCTGTTCGATCAGCCGCATCGCCTCGACGCCGACCCCCTTCAGCGCCCCCAGCGCGTAATGGATGCGGCCGTCCCGGACCGTGAACAGCGGGGCCGAGCGGTTGACGCAGGGCGCCACGATCTCGATCCCCATGCGGTCGCATTCGCGTTTGTAGACGGCCAGCTTGTCGGTCAGGTGGATATCGCAGTTCATGACCGCGGCCATGAACTCGACCGGATGGTTCGCCTTCAGCCAGGCGGTCTGGTAGCTGACCACGGCATAGGCCGCCGCGTGGGACTTGTTGAAACCGTAATTGGCGAATTTCTCCAGAAGGTCGAAGACCTCGCCGGCCTTCTTGGCGTCCACCCCGTTCGCGACCGCGCCATCGACGAATTTCGGCCGTTCCTTGGCCATCTCGCTGGCGATCTTCTTGCCCATCGCCCGGCGCAACAGGTCGGCGCCGCCCAGACTGTATCCCGCCATGACCTGGGCGATCTGCATCACCTGTTCCTGATAGACGATGATGCCCTGCGTTTCTGCCAGGATATGGTCGATGCTGGGATGGATCGATTCCAGCTTCTTGACGCCGTTCTTCACGTCGCAATAGGTCGGGATGTTCTCCATCGGGCCGGGACGATAGAGCGCGACCAGCGCCACGATGTCCTCGATGCAGGTCGGCCGCATCCGGCGCAGCGCGTCCATCATGCCCGAGCTTTCGACCTGGAACACCGCCACCGTGCGGGCCGAGGCGAAGAGGTCGTAGCTGGGCTTGTCGTCCAGCGGGATGGCGTTGATCTGGTTCTCGGCCCCCGGCGGCGGATCATAGAGCTTGCGCCCGTCGGCCGCGACATGCAGCGGCCGGCCGCCGCCATTGATCAGGTCCACGGCGTTCTGGATCACCGTCAGCGTCTTCAGGCCCAGGAAGTCGAACTTCACCAGCCCGGCCTGTTCCACCCATTTCATGTTGAACTGCGTCGCCGGCATGTCGGACGCCGGATCGCGATAGAGCGGCACCAGCCGGTCCAGCGGCCGGTCGCCGATCACCACGCCCGCGGCATGGGTCGAGGCGTTGCGGTAAAGCCCCTCCAGCTTTTCGGCATAGTCCAGCAGGCGGGCGACAACCTCCTCCTTCGCGGCCTCGCGCAGGCGCGGCTCATCGGCGCGGGCCTTGGTGATGCTGACCGGCTTGACGCCCTCGACCGGGATCATCTTGGACAGCCGGTCCACCTGGCCGAAGGGCATCTGCAACACGCGGCCCACGTCGCGCACCGCGGCCTTGGACAGCAGCGCGCCGAAGGTGATGATCTGGCCGACCTTGTCGCGGCCATACTTGCCCTGCACATACTGGATCACCTCTTCGCGGCGATCCATGCAGAAGTCGATGTCGAAGTCGGGCATCGAGACCCGCTCCGGGTTCAGGAAGCGTTCGAACAGCAGCGAATAGCGCAAGGGGTCCAGGTCGGTGATGGTCAGCGCATAGGCGACCAGCGACCCGGCGCCCGAGCCCCGGCCCGGCCCGACCGGGATGTCGTGATCCTTGGCCCATCGGATGAAATCGGCAACGATCAGGAAATAGCCGGGAAAGCCCATCTGCTCGATGATGCCCAGCTCGAATTCCAGCCGCTGGTGGTATTCCTCGGTGCTGACCGCGTGCGGGATGACCTTCAGCCGCGCCTCCAGCCCCTCCTTCGCCTGGCGGCGCAGCTCGGCGACCTCGTCATCGGCGAAGCGCGGCAGGATCGGCGCGTGCTTCTTGACCGCGAAGGCGCAGCGGCGGGCGATTTCCACCGTGTTTTCCAGCGCCTCGGGCAGGTCGGCGAACAGGACCGCCATCTCCTCGGCGGTCTTGAAATAATGCTGCGGGGTCAGGCGGCGGCGGGGCTGGGACTGGTCCACATAGGCCTTTTCCGCGATGCAGATCAGCGCGTCATGGGCCTCGAACATCGCAGCTTTCGGGAAATAGACGTCATTGGTCGCGACCAGCGGCAGTTCCTTCGCATAGGCCAGGTCGATCAGGCCGGGCTCGGACGCGGCCTCGGCCTCCATCAGCCGGCCATTCTCGGCCGGGTGGCGCTGCAGCTCGACGTAGAGCCGGGTCGGGAAGGCATCGGCCAGCCGGTCGGCAAGCAGCGCGGCCTTCTCGGCCTGCCCCTGCGCGACCAGCAGACCCAGCGGGCCGGTCGCGCCGCCGGTCAGGCAGATCAGCCCTTCGGACCGCTCGCACAGCTCCTCCAGCGTGACATGCGGCAGCGCGCCGCCTTCGCGCAGATAGAGGCAGGACGACAGCGCCATCAGGTTCAGCCAGCCCGCCTGGTCCTGCGCCAGCAGCACCACCGGCCCGGTGGCGCCGCCGAAATCCTCGCCCGCCTGCAGCGTGACCTGGCAGCCGATGATCGGCTGGACCCCCTTGTCGATCGCCTTCACGCTGAATTCCAGCGCCGCGAACATCGCATTGGTATCGGTCAGGGCCACGGCCGGCATCCCCGCCTCTGCCGCAAGCGCGGGCAGCTTGCCCACCGGAACGGCACCTTCCAATAGGGAATGCTCGGAATGTGTGCGAAGATGGATGAATCGGGGGGATCTTGCGGTCATGATCGGGACAGTATCGCAGCCCGGCCGAACTGCGCAATTGCCCAGCTGCGGGAAAGCGCGCTAAGCAGGAATGGTTTGACCAAGGGGACAAATTTGACGGCCAGCCTGTTCCGAGCCGAGGGCATCGGCAAGACCTATCCCGGCGTGCGCGCCAATGACGATGTCTCCTTCCAGGTCGCGGAGGGCGAAATCCACGCCCTGCTGGGCGAAAACGGCGCGGGCAAGTCGACGCTGGTCAAGATGATCTACGGGCTGGTGCGGCCCGACGAGGGGCAGATGTCGCTGAACGGCCGGCCCCACGCCCCCGCCGATCCCCGCGCCGCCCGCGCGGCGGGCGTGGCGATGGTGTTCCAGCATTTCAGCCTGTTCGACGCGCTGAGCGTGGCGGAAAACATCGCGCTGGGGATGGAAAACCCGCCGCCCCGGCGCGCGCTTGCGGCGCGGATCGCCCGCGTGTCGCAGGAATACGGCCTGCCGCTGAACCCGGCGCGGCGGGTGGCGATGCTGTCGGCGGGCGAACGCCAGCGGGTCGAGATCATCCGCTGCCTGCTGCAGGACCCGCGGCTCCTGATCATGGACGAGCCGACCAGCGTGCTGACCCCGCAAGAGGCGGAACTGCTGTTCGCCACCCTGCGCAAGCTGGCCGACCAGGGCACCGCGATCCTCTATATCAGCCACAAGCTGGAAGAAATCCGCGCCCATTGCGACCGCGCCACGATCCTGCGCCACGGCCGCGTGGTGGACAGCTGCGACCCGCGCGCCCATTCCGCCCGCGAGCTGGCGGCGATGATGGTCGGCGGCCAGATGCGGCTGGTCGACCGCACCGGGCGGCAGGCGGGCGAAGTGCTGCTGGAGCTGCGCGATCTCTCGCTGCCCGCCCCCGATGCCGAGGGCACGGCGCTGAAATCCGTCAGCCTGACCCTGCGCGCGGGCGAGATCCTGGGCATCGGCGGCGTCGCCGGCAACGGGCAGGAGGAATTGCTGGCCGCGCTGTCGGGCGAGCTGCGCAGCCCCCCCGGCACGATCGCGCTGGAGGGGCGCGACCTGGGCGGCACGGGGCCGCAGGGGCGGCGCGCGGCCGGGCTGCTGGCCGCGCCCGAGGATCGCCTGGGCCATGCCGCCGTCCCCGATTTCAGCCTGGCCGAGAACACGCTGCTGACCGCCGGCAGCCGCAAGGGGCTGGTCAGGGGCGGGCTGATCGACCACCGCGCCGCGCGCGCCTATGCCGAACAGGTGATCCACGCCTTCGACGTGCGCACCCCCGGCCCCGGCACCGCCGCCCGCGCGCTGTCGGGCGGCAACCTGCAGAAATTCGTGATCGGCCGCGAGGTGCTGCAGGCGCCCCGCGTGCTGGTCGTCAACCAGCCCACCTGGGGCGTCGACGCCGGCGCCGCCTCCGCCGTGCGCCAGTCGCTGCTGGACCTGGCGCGCTCGGGCGCAGGGGTCGTGGTCATCAGCCAGGACCTGGACGAGCTTCTGGAACTGTCCGACCGCTTCTGCGCGCTGAACGAGGGCCGGCTGTCCGAACCCCGCCCCACCGAGGGGCTCAGCCTGGACGAGATCGGGCTGATGCTGGGCGGCGCGCATGGCATGGAGGTCGCCCATATATGATCCACCTGGTTCCCCGCAGCCAGTCCTCGCTGGCCTGGCAATTCGCCACGCCCCTGCTGGCGGTGCTGGCCACCATGCTGACCGGCGGCCTGCTGTTCTGGGTCATGGGCCATGATCCGGTCGCGGCGATCCGCACGATCTTCTGGGATCCGCTGTTCGGGCCGGCCTCCAGCTATTCGCGCCCGCAGCTTCTGGTGAAGGCGGCGCCGCTGATCCTGATCGCCTCGGGCCTGGCCATCGGCTTTCGCGCCGGCATCTGGAACATCGGCGCCGAGGGGCAATACATCATCGGCGGCATCACCGGCGCCGCCGTGGCCCTGGCCGCCTATCCGGCCGAGGGGATGTGGATCTTCCCGGCCATGGTGCTGGCCGGCGCGCTTGGCGGCTGGGCCTGGGGGATGGTCCCGGCCATGCTGCGCAACTGGTGCGGGGCGTCGGAAATCCTGGTGTCGCTGATGCTGGTCTATGTCGCGCAGCGCGTGGCGGCGTGGATGGCCTTCGGGCCGATGAAGAACCCCGAGGGGATGGGCTTTCCCGGATCGCGCAACCTGCAGCAATACCCGCCCGCCTCGAACCCCGATCTGATCGCCGGGACCGGCGCGCATTGGGGCGTGGTCGCGGCGGCGCTGGCCGTGCTGGCGGCCTGGTTCCTGATGAGCCGCCACATCCGCGGCTTCCACATCCGCGCCGCCGGCATCGCCCCGCGCGCCGCGCGCTTCGCGGGCGTGCGCCCCGCCACGCTGGTCGCCTTCTGCCTCGGCGTCTCGGGCGCGCTGGCGGGCATGGCCGGGCTGTTCGAGGTCGCCGGCCCCGCCGGGCAGATCAGCCCCGGCTTCGGCTCGGGCTATGGCTTCACCGCGATCATCGTGGCCTTCCTGGGCCGGCTGCACCCCCTGGGCATCCTGCTGGCCGGGCTGCTGCTGGCGCTGACCTATATCGGCGGCGAGCTGGCGCAGCTGATGATGCAGCTGCCCGCCGCCTCCGTGCAGGTCTTCCAGGGGATGCTGCTGTTCTTCCTGCTGGGCTTCGACCTGCTGACCCGATACCGCATCGCAAGGAGGGTCGCGGCATGAACCGCCCATACGGAACGGAGCTGAAGCGCATGGCGCTGGTCGCGGCGGTCGGGCTGGCCCTGGGCGCCGGGGCCGGGCTGCTGCTGCAGCTTCCCTATGTCGGGGCGATCATGATCGTCCTTGCGGTGCTGTTCGTCCTCGGCGCCTGGTTCGAGCTGTATTTCCTGTCCGAGCTGGTCACGGCGCTGCTGGGCCTGCTGTGGCGCGCCATCGCCGCACTCGGCCGGACGATCATGCGCGAGGGCGGCACGCAGCCGCCGCCCTTCCCGATGCGCCTGGCCTTCGGCCTGGGCTTCGCGGCGGGCATCGCGGTCGTGCTGTGGCTTCTGCACGCAACGTCGGGGGGCGCGGCATGATGATCGACCCCGTCGCGCTGTTCCTGCTGTTGCTGTCGGCCTCGACCCCGATCCTCTTCGCCGCGCTGGGAGAGCTGGTGGTCGAACGCGCGGGCGTTCTGAACCTGGGCGTCGAGGGGATGATGATCCTGGGCGCGCTGGCCGGTTTCGCCGCCGCCTATCACAGCGGCAACCCGTTCCTGGGCTTCGCCGCGGCGGCGCTGGCCGGGGCGCTGGTCGCCCTGCCCTTCGCGGCGCTGACCCAGTTCCTGCTGGCCAACCAGGTGGCCTCGGGGCTGGCACTGACCCTGTTCGGGCTGGGGCTGGCGGCGATGTTCGGCAAGCCGCTGGAGGGCGTGAAGGCCCCCGGCATGGCGCCCGGCCCGTTCCGCATCAACTGGATCGTCTGGCTGGGACTGGCCATGGTGCCGCTGATCTGGTGGTTCCTGAACCGCTCTCGCAGCGGGCTGATCCTGCGCGCCGTGGGCGAAAACCACGATGCCGCCCATGCGCTGGGATACAAGGTCCGGGCGATCCGGCTGGGCGCCATCGCCTTCGGCGGCGCCATGGCGGGGATCGGCGGCGCCTACATCTCGATCGCGACGGTGCTGCAATGGACCGAGGGCATGACGGCGGGCGCGGGCTGGATCGCGCTGGCCATCGTGGTCTTTTCCAGCTGGAGCGCGCCGGGCGTGCTGGCCGGCGCCTGGCTGTTCGGCGGCGTCACCGTGCTGCAATTGCGGCTGCAGGCCGCGGGGGTCCGGGTGCCGGTGCAGTTCCTGTCGATGGCGCCCTACCTGGCCACGATCCTGGTGCTGGTGCTGATCTCAGCCCGGCAGAAATACAGCCGCCGCGCGGGCAGCGCCGCCCCCGGCTCGCTGGGACAGAATTTTCACGCGCTGCGCTAGAGCGCGCAGGCCAGTTCAAGGAGAGCAAGACCGATGAATCGCAGACAACTCATGGCCAGCGTGGCCGCGCTTTCGGCCGTCACCCTCGCCCAGCCGTCCTGGGCGCAGGAGGAACCGCTGAAGGTCGGCTTCATCTATGTCGGGCCGGTGGCGGATGGCGGCTGGACCTATCAGCACGACCAGGGCCGGCTGGCCATCGAGGCCGAATATGGCGACCGCGTCCAGACCACCTACCTTGAGAATGTCCCCGAAGGCACCGATGCCGAACGCGCCCTGACCCAGCTGGCGCTGGCCGGAAACGACGTGATCTATGCCACCAGCTTCGGCTACATGGATGCGGTGATCAATGTCGCGGCCAAGTTCCCGGACGTGAAGTTCGAACACAATACCGGCTACAAGCGGGCCGAGAATGTCGGCACCTATGACGGCCGCTTCTATGAAGGCCGCGCCGTGATGGGCACGATCGCGGGCCGGATGACCGAATCGAACAAGATCGGCTATATCGCCACCTTCCCGATCCCCGAGGTCCTGCAGGGCATCAACTCGGCCTATCTGCATGCGAAGAAGGTGAACCCGGATGTCGAGATGCGGGTCGTCTGGGCCTATACCTGGTTCGACCCGGCGAAAGAGGCCGACGCCGCGACCGCGCTGATGGCCGAGGGGGTGGACGTGATCCTGCAGCACACCAACTCGACCGCGCCGCTGGCACAGCTTCAGCAGGCGGGCAAGATCGGCTTCGGCCAGGCCAGCGACATGTCGGCCTTCGCCCCCTCGCCGCGGGTGTCGGCGGTGGTGAACAACTGGGGCGCGCATTACGTGAAAAGCATCGGCCGGGTGCTGGAGGGCACATGGCAGCCCGAGGCGGTCTGGGGCGGGATCGGCGACGGCATCGTCGCCATCGGCGAGATCACCGAGGCCGTCCCGGCCGAGGTGAAGGCCGAGGCCGAGGCCCTGCGCGACGCCATCGCGGCCGGCGAATACCACCCCTTCACCGGCCCGCTGAACAAGGCCGACGGTTCGGCCTGGCTGGCCGAGGGCGAGGTGGCGAAGGACGAGGACCTGTCCGGCATGAACTTCTATGTCGAGGGCATCACCGCCGAGATCCCGCAATAGCGCAGGCGAAGAAAGGGGGGCGCTGCCCCCCGTCCCTGCGGGACTCCCCCCGGGATACTTAAGCCAAGATGAAAGACATCCGCCGCTTTCATCTTGGCGCAAATATCCTGCGGGGGGAGTCGCGCGGCACGCGCGGCGGGGGGCGCAAAGCCCCCCTCTTGCGACGGTCGGGCCTAGCCCATCCGCTCGGAGGCATAGCTTCCGGGCGAGGCCGGGAAGACCACCGTCTTGTCGCCGTTCAGGAACACCCGGCGGTGGATATGCGCATGGATCGCGCGGGCCAGCACCTGGCTTTCCACGTCGCGACCGAGGCTGACGTAATCCTCGGGCGACTGCGCGTGGGTCACGCGGACGGTGTCCTGCTCGATGATCGGGCCCTCGTCGAGGTCGGCGGTGACGTAATGCGAGGTCGCGCCGATCAGCTTCACGCCGCGCTCATAGGCCTGCTTGTAGGGGTTGGCGCCCTTGAAGGACGGCAGGAACGAGTGGTGGATATTGATGATCCGCCCCGACATCTGCCGGCACATCTGGTCCGACAGCACCTGCATGTAGCGCGCCAGCACGATCAGTTCGGCGCCGGTCTCCTCGACCACGGCCATGATCCGCGCCTCGGCCTCGGGCTTGTTCTCCTTCGTCACCCTGATGCAGTGGAAGGGAATGTCATGGTTCACCACCACCTTCTGGTAATCCATGTGGTTCGAGATCACCGCCACGATCTCGATCGGCAGTGCCCCGATCCGCCAGCGATAGAGAAGATCGTTCAGGCAATGGCCGAAGCGCGAGACCATGATGACGACCTTCATCTTCTCGGCATCGTCCGAGAATTCGGCCTGCATGTCGAATTCATCGGCGATCGGGGCGATGCCCGCCTGCAACGCCTCCAGCGTCGCCGCGCCCTCCGAGCGGAAGCTGACGCGCATGAAGAAGCGGCCGGTCTCGGCGTCGTCGAACTGGGCGCTGTCGGTGATGTTGCAGTCCTGCCGGGCCAGGAATCCCGAGACGGCGGCGACGATGCCACGGGTCGATGCGCAGGTGACGCGCAGCGTATAGGTCTTCATCTTGAGGATCGGCTCCCTGTCATATGGTGAGGCGCGCGGTTGGCGGCGCGGGGTGCGAGCATTAAGGGGCAATGCCGGCCGGGCGGCATCGCATTTCCGACACCGCTCCGAATGGCTGCGACATCGCGCCCCGAGATGCCGGGACGCGCGCGGTCCGTCAAGCGGTCGCGGGGCGCGCGCGCGCGGCCGGGTGTCAGGCAGCCGGCATCCGCGCCTCGATCATGCCGGCATACCAGCTGGAGCCGGCCGGAATCGCCTCGTCGTTGAAATCATAGGCCGGGTGGTGGACCATCGCCGTGTCGCCATTGCCGACGAAGATATAGGCGCCGGGGCGTTCGTTCAGCATGTAGCTGAAATCCTCGCCCGCCATCATCGGGCGATAGTCCAGGTCGACCCCGCCGGCGATGTCGCTGGCGACTTCGACCGCCCAGTCGGTCGCGGCCGCGTCATTGACCGTCACCGGATAGCCGCGCTGATAGTCGATCTCGGCCACCGCGCCCATCGCGGCGGCGACATTGCTGGCGACGCGGCGGATGGCCTGTTCCATCTGCTCGCGCACCCCGTCGTCGAGGCTGCGGGCGGTGCCCTTCAGCCGGACCACCTGCGGGATGACGTTATGGGCCGTCGAATCGGTCTCGATCACGCAGACCGACATCACCGCGTTCTGCAGCGGGTCGATATTGCGCGCGACCACCGATTGCAGCGCGACGACGATCTGGGCGGCGGCCAGGGTCGTGTCGATGCAGTCATGGGGCTTGGCGGCATGGCCGCCCTTGCCGGTGACGGTGATGTCGAACTGGTCGGCCGCCGCCATGACCGGGCCGGGGCGGATCGCGAAACTGCCGGTGGGCAGGCCGGGCATGTTGTGCATGCCGTAGAACTCCTGGATGTTCCAGCGGGTGACCAGCCCGTCCTCGACCATGGCCTTGCCGCCGCCGCCGCCCTCTTCGGCGGGCTGGAAGATGACGATGGCGGTGCCGTCGAAATTGCGCGTCTCGGCCAGGTATTTCGCCGCGCCCAGCAGCATCGCGGTATGGCCGTCATGGCCGCAGGCATGCATCTTGCCCGGCACTTTCGAGGCATGGGGCAGCCCGGTCTGTTCGGTCACCGGCAGCGCGTCCATGTCGGCGCGCAGGCCCACGACGCGGCCCTTCGTGTCGGTCCTGCCGCGGATCACGCCGACGACGCCGGTGCGCCCGATCCCCTCGACCACCTCGTCGCAGCCGAATTCCCTGAGCAGGCCGGCGACGCGGCCGGCGGTGCGATGCACCTCGTAGAGCAGTTCGGGGTTTTCGTGGAAATCATGCCGCCAGGCGGTGATTTCGGGCAAAAGCTCGGCAAAGCGGTTCTTGACTGGCATTTTCGGTCTCCTTCAACGCGCAGGATGAGAGCTTTGTGCAGAGTCTGCAAGTGCGGAGAGGAGGGTCGGCGTCCAGACCGGGGGTCCCCCCCGGACCCCCGAGGTATTTGGAAGGAGTGCGAGGGGCGGGGCTCAGAGATCCGGGCCGAGGATCATCGGCGAGCCGTCCGAGAAGCGCGAGAAGCGGAAGCGCGTCAGGTCGTGTTCGGGGGCGCGGCCCTGGATCAGGTCGGCCATGACGCGGCCCACGCCGGGGCCGATGCCGAAGCCGTGGCCCGAGAGGCCGGTGGCGATGAACAGGCCGGGCAGCGGGGCCCGGTCCAGCACCGGCACCTGGTCGGGCGTGGCGTCGATCATCCCCGCCCAGGCGGCGCGCAGGACCGGCGGCCCGGCCTGCGGGAAGGCGGCGGCGAAGTCGCGGCGCAGGCGCTCCAGCCGGGCGGGATCGGGGGCGGGATTCAGCACCCGCATGGCCTCGAAGGGCGAGGGGCGGTCGTTCGGCCAGCGGCGCGGCGTGGTCCAGGCGTCGGGGAAGCCGCGCGGCGCGGCGGGTTGCAGCCGGGTCTGGCGCAGGTCGCGGCGGATCTGCGGCAGCCAGGCGCGCAGGTGGCGCAAGGCCGCGGGGCCGATCCAGAAGTCATGGCCGGTGCCGGGCGCCAGCGTATAGCCGCCATCGGCGCGGCGGCGGAAGGCGAAGCCGGGATCGGCGGCGGCGCCGGACCAGAATTCCGCCATCGGCCGGGTGGCGGCGACGGTGGCGCGCACCGACAGCTGCGGCAGCGAAAGCCCTGCATTGGCGGCGAACAGCCCCGACCAGGCACCGCCCGCCAGCAGCACGCGCTCGGCCCGGACCGGCCCGTCCTCGGTCATCACGCCGGCCACCCGGCCCGCGCGGATGTCGAGGCCGCGCACGGCGCAATGTTCGCGGATCAGCACGCCCTCGGCATGGGCCAGGGCCGCGATGGCGGGCACCGCGGCGCCGGGTTCGGCGCGCATGTCCGAGGGCGTGGTCAGCGCCCCCACCCAGCCCGCGCCATTGGGCAGGATCCTCGCCAGTTCCGCCCGGCCGACCAGCCGGCTGTCCAGGCCATGGGCGCGGGCGACATCCAGCCAGGCTTCGTAGCGGTCCAGCGCCGCCTGGTCGCGGGCCAGGTAGCTGACGCCGCAAGTGGCCAGGCCCAGCACGTCGCCCAGATCCTGCGCCAGCGCGCGCCACAGGCGGCGGGCGGTCAGCATCACCGGGATCTCGGCCGCGTCGCGGCCCTGCGCGCGCACCCAGCCCCAGTTGCGCGAGGATTGCTCGGCCGCGACCAGCCCCTTCTCGAACAGCGCCACCCGCACCCCGTCGCGCCGCAGATACAGCGCCGTCATCACCCCGGCGATGCCGCCGCCGATGATCGCCACGCCGGTTTCCTGCGGCAGCGCGTCGCGGAAACGCGGCGGGCTGGCGGCATCGACCGGCGCGGCCAGGATCATGAATGCGTCACCGGATCGACCAGCACGCGATGGCCCGGCGCGACCTCGCGATAGATCGAAGCGGCGGGCTGGTGGTCGACCGGATGGATCGGCGAGGGGATGGGCCGGAAGGTCAGGTCCTCGCGGATCTTCTTCTGGCGCGGATCGGCGACCGGCACCGCCAGCATCAGCTGCTTGGTATAGCTGTGCTGCGGGTTCTCGAAGACCTGCTGGCGGGTGCCCATCTCGACGATGCGGCCCAGATACATCACCCCCACATGATGGCTGACGCGTTCGACCACGGCCATGTCGTGGCTGATGAACAGCATCGAGATGCCCAGGTCCTGCTGCAGTTCCAGAAGCAGGTTCAGCACCTGCGCCTGGACCGAAACGTCCAGCGCCGAGACCGCCTCGTCGGCGACGATCAGCTTGGGGTTCAGCGCCAGGGCGCGGGCGATGGCGATGCGCTGGCGCTGGCCGCCCGACATCTCGTGCGGATAGCGGCGCATGAAGCTGCGCGGCAGCTCCACCCGGTCGAACAGCGCGGCGATGCGGTCCTGCCGTTCGCCGCGATTGCCGATGCCGTAGTTCTGCATCGGCTCGGCCACCTGGTCATACAGCTTCATATGCGGGTCGAGGCTGGCGAAGGGGTCCTGGAAGATCATCTGCATGTCGCGCCGCGCCCGGCGCAGGCCCGATTGCGACAGCGCCAGGATGTCGGTTCCGTCCAGTTCGACCTTGCCGGATTCGGGCTCCACCAGCCGCAGGATCGAGCGGCCGCAGGTCGATTTCCCGCAACCCGATTCGCCGACCAGGGACATGGTCTCGCCGGCATTGATGGTGAAGCTGACATCCTCGACCGCGTGGACATGCGCCACCGTGCGGCGCAGCACCCCGCCCTTGACGGCAAAGCGGGTCTTCAGGTTCTCGACCTTCAGCAGCGGCCGGGGATCGCGGGCGACGACGGGCGCGGTCTCCTCGATGCCGCCGGCCTTCATCAGCCGCATCGGCTCGGGCGCGGGCTTGCCGGTCATCTCGCCCAGGCGCGGCACGGCGGCCAGCAGCATCTTCGTGTAATCCTCGCGCGGGGCCTCGAAGATCTGCTCGACCGGGCCTTCCTCGACCTTGTTGCCGCGATACATGACGACCACCCGGTCGGCCATCTGCGCGACCACCGCCATGTCATGGGTGATGAACAGCACGGCGATCTGCTTTTCCCGCTTCAGCCGGTCGATCAGCGCAAGGATCTCGGCCTGGATGGTCACGTCCAGCGCCGTGGTGGGTTCGTCGCAGATCAGCAGGCGCGGCTCGCAGGCCATGGCGATGGCGATCACGACGCGCTGGCGCATGCCCCCCGACAGCTCGTGCGGATACTGGTCCAGGCGCCGCTCGGGCTCGGGGATGCGCACCTGCCTGAGGATCTCCAGCGCGCGGGCGCGGGCCTGCGCCTTGCTCAGCCCGCGATGGGCGATCAGCCCCTCGGTCAGCTGGTCGCCGATGGTGAAGACCGGGTTCAGCGCCGTCATCGGTTCCTGGAAGATCATGCCGATCTGGTTGCCGCGAATGTCGCGCATCGCCGGGGTGGACTGGGCGGCCAGGTCGATCACCTTGCCGCCGCCGGCGTCGAACATCAGCCGCCCGCCCGCGATCGTGCCGCCGCCGAATTCCACCAGCCGCATCAGCGAAAGCGAGCTGACCGACTTGCCCGAGCCGGATTCGCCCACCACGCAGACGCATTCGCCCGGCCTGATCGAGAAGCTGACATCCTTGACGCCCACCACGACACCATCGGCGGTTTCGAATTCGACCCGAAGTTTCTCAATGGAAACAAGAGGTTTTTCGTCCAGCATCGGCAGCCCCTTCCATCTTTCAGGCATGGAGGCTAGCCGCAGCCGCGCCAAAGTCAAAGCCGAAACATCACGTCACACCCCGCGCGATAAGTCTTGCTTTCAGAACGGGCTTTGGCGGAAACTGCACCCATTCCGCGGGGATGGCGGGCAACAAGCAACACCCGAACGAACGGGGCAAGCACGAAGGACAACACGGTCGCGAAAACCGGATTGTGGCGCCCGACGCCCATGCCCCAGCGGGCCAGAACTTCCAACAGGAGAGAGAAATGAAACTGAGGACCTTGTTGATGGGCGCGGCCGCCGGGGTGGCATTCGCCCCCGCCGCCTTCGCCGAACGCGGCGCCGACGGTCAGGTCAACATCATCTACTGGCAGGCCCCCTCGACGATGAACCCCTACCTGTCGTCGGGCACCAAGGATGTCGAGGCGTCCAGCCTGGTGCTGGAGGGCCTGGCGGGCTTCACCGAGACCGGCGAGGTCATCCCGCGGCTGGCCGCCGAGATCCCCAGCCTGGAGAACGGCGGCATCAGCGAGGACCTGAAGACCGTCACCTGGAAGCTGAAGGAAGGGCTGAAATGGTCCGACGGCACGCCCGTCACCTCGGCCGACGCGAAATTCACCGCCGAATACTGCCTGCATCCCGAAGGCGGCTGCGCGCAGGCCGCGCGCTATGAGGGCATCGAATCGATCGAGACGCCCGACGACCTGACCGTCGTCATCAATTTCCGCGAACCCCGCCCGAACCCCTTCACCGCCTTCACCGGCGCGCAATCGCCGGTGCTGCAGAAGGCGCAGTTCGAGGCCTGCCTCGGGCCCGCGGCCTCGACCTGCACCGAGCAGAACTTCAACCCGATCGGCACCGGGCCCTTCCGCGTGACCAGCTTCCGCACCAATGACGTGGTGTCGCTGGAGGCCAATACCGAATATCGCGACCCCGCGAAGCCGCGCTTCGCGACCGTGACGCTGAAGGGCGGCGGCGATGCGGCGGCGGCGGCGCGTTCGGTGCTGGAAACCGGCGAATACGACTATGCCTGGAACCTGCAGCTGGCCCCCGACGTGCTGGCCGGGATGGAGGCCGCGGGCCGCGGCAAGCTGGTCGTCGCCTTCGGCACCCTGGTCGAGCGGATCGAGATGAACCTGACCGACCCCTCGTCCAGCCTGCCCGAGGGCGAGCGCTCGACCACCCAGCACCCGCACCCGATCCTGTCGGACGAGCGCGTCCGCCGCGCCCTGTCCATGGCCATCGACCGCAGCCTGCTGACCGAGATCGGCTATGGCGAGGCGGGGCGGCCGACCTGCAACTATGTGCCGGCGCCGGAAATCTTCGCCTCGGACAATACCGACTGCCTGGAACAGGACATCGAGGGCGCCAAGGCGCTGCTGGAGGAAGCCGGCTGGACCGTCGGCGCCGGCGGCATCCGCGAGAAGGATGGCGCGCGGCTGTCGCTGCTGTTCCAGACCTCGGTCAATGCGGTGCGCCAGGACTTCCAGGCGCTGATCAAGCAATGGTGGTCGGAAATCGGCGTCGAGACCGAGCTGAAGACCGTCGATCCCTCGGTGTTCTTCGGCGGCGACGCGGGCTCTCCCGACACGTTCCAGAAGTTCTATGCCGATGTCGAGATGTATGCCAACAACTTCGACGGCACCGATCCCGAGCCCTACCTGGCGCAGCTGACCTGCGAGAAGATCCCCGGCCCGGACACCCAGTGGCAGGGCGAGAACGTCAACCGCTATTGCAACGAGGAATATGACGCGCTGATCGTCGAGCTGGGCAGGACCGGCGAGATCGAGCAGCGCGCCGAGATCGCCAAGGAGCTGAACGACATGCTGACCAGGGAAAGCATGACCATCGTTCCGCTGGTCGATCGTGGCCGGGTCTCGGCCCATTCCAACCGGCTGGGCGGGGTCATCCTGAATACCTGGGACAGCGAGCTGTGGAACGCCAGCGACTGGTATCGCGTCACCGAGTGACGCGACGCGACCGCAAGCCCCGTGCCTGGCCGGCGCGGGGCGCATACCCGATGAGGTCACGACAGTTGCGAAAGACCCCGCCGCGATGACGACAGCGCCCATACCGGCCCCCGCCCCGACCGCCGCCGCGCCCGGCGGCCGGGAAGGTTCGCCCTGGAACGTCGCGGAACGGTCGCGCGCGAAATGACCCGCAACCCTCGACGGAGGTTCGGATGCTGACTTTCACCTTGCGCCGCCTGCTGCTGGCGGTGCCCACGCTCCTGTTCATCTCGCTGGTGATCTTCCTGCTTCTGGAAGCCTCGCCCGGCGATCCGCTTGGCGACGTGCCGCTGACCGTGCCGCCCGAGGTCAAGGAACGGATGCGCGAGGCGCTGGGGCTGGGCCAGGCCTGGTACATCCGCTATGCGCTGTGGCTGAAGCAGTTCTTCTGGGTCGAGCCGCTCTACTGGTTCGACGGCGTCTTCGGCACCGCGTTCAGCGATGGGATGCAGCGCATCATCAGCTTCCAGTCGCGCAGCCCGGTCTTCGACGTGATCGCGCAGCGCCTGCCGCAGACGCTGACCGTGGTCGGCATGTCCTATCTGGTCGGCGTGCTGATCGCGATCCCGATCGGGATCATCTCGGCCTATCGGCAATATTCCTGGTTCGACCAGCTGGGCACCTTCGTGTCGATGGTCGGGTTTTCCATGCCCACCTTCTTCACCGGCGTGGTGATGATCATCGTCTTCGCGGTGAACCTGCAATGGTTCCCCTCGGTCTATGACACGACGCACCGCGTGACCGACTGGGACAGCTTCATGGTGCAGGTCCGCCAGATGGTCATGCCGGTGACGGTGCTGGCGCTTTACAACGCGGCGCAGATCAGCCGCTTCATGCGCGCCTCGATGCTGGACAACCTGGGGCAGGACTATGTGCGCACCGCCCGCGCCAAGGGCCTCAGCGAGCGGGTGGTGGTGCTGAAGCACGTGCTGCGCAACAGCCTGATCCCGGTGGTGACCGTGATCGCGCTGGGACTGCCCACCGTCTTCGGCGGCGCGATCATCACCGAGCAGGTCTTCAAGGTGAACGGGCTGGGGCAGCTGCTGATCTCGGCCATCCACGCCAACGACATCCCGATGGTGCTGACGCTGACCTTCCTGTTCGCGATCCTGATCGTGCTGTTCACCCTGATCGCCGACATCCTCTATGGCGTGCTGGACCCGAGGATCCGCTATGACTGACACCGAACGCCAACAGGCCCTGAACACCGCCGAACTGGTGGACGAGACCGCCGCTTCCGCCGGCCTGACCGGCACCCTGCCCCCCGACACGCCGCAGGTGGCCGGGGGCGAGACCCGCAGCCAGTGGCGCGACGTCTGGCGGCAGTTCCGCAGCCATCGCGGCGCGATGATCGCGCTGGCGCTGTTCATCCTGACGATCCTCTTCGTGTCGGTCGGGCCCTGGCTGTGGACCATCGACCCGACCTATGTCGACATCCGCGCCCGCAATTCCGGCTTCTCGGCCGCCCATCCGCTGGGAACCGACCAGCTGGGCCGCGACCTGCTGGCGCGGCTGATGGCGGGCGGGCGGGTCTCGATCGCCGTCGGCCTGACGGCGATGGTCATCGCGATCCTGCTGGGCAGCCTGATCGGGGTGCTGTCGGGCTATTTCCGCCGGCTGGACGCGCCGCTGATGCGCATGACCGAGCTGTTCCTGGCCCTGCCGCTGCTGCCCTTGCTGCTGCTGATGGTCACGCTGTTCCGCGAGCCCTTGTCGAAGAACTTCGGCCCGGCCACCGGGATCTTCCTGCTGATCGTGACCGCCATCGGCGCGACCAGCTGGATGCAGGCCGCCCGGATCGTGCGCGGCGAGGTGCTGGGGCTGAAGGAGCGGGAATTCATCCTGGCCGCCAAGTCCATCGGCACACCCCCGCACCGGATGATCCTACGCCACATCCTGCCCAACGTGCTGTCGCCGATCATGGTCGCGGCCACGCTTGGCATCGCCACCGCGATCATCACCGAATCGGCGCTCAGCTTCCTGGGCCTGGGCTTCCCGCCCGACTTCCCGACCTGGGGGCGGCTGCTGTTCGATGCGGTGGACCAGATGGTGCTCTATCCTTGGCGGGTGATCCTGCCGGGCCTGTTCATCTCGCTGACGGTGCTGTGCGTCAACTATATCGGCGACGGGCTGCGCGACGCGATGGACCCGCGGATCCGCGGGCGCTGAACGAAGAAGGGGGGGGCGCTGCCCCCCGTCCCTGCGGGACTCCCCCCGGGATATTTTCGCCAAGATGAAAGGGATCGTTTTCATCTTGGTAGAAATATCCCGGGGGTCTGGGGGCAGCGCCCCCAGCCTTGCCTCAATAGGCCAGGCTGCCGGTTCCCGCCGGCAGGGCGCCATAGGGCAGCCAGACGGTCTTCATCTGCACGGCATGGCGCAGGAAGTCCTCGCCCTGGGCGGCGGCGCTTGTCCAGTCGCGATGGGCGGGCGACCAGACCGGCTTGAGGTTGCCGCAGGCCGCGCGCTCGACCGCCGCCAGGCTGTCGGGCGGGCCGACATGCCACATGGCCGCGACCTCGTCATGGGCGGCCAGGACGGGGGCCAGGTCCTTCCGGGCGCCGGTCACGATATTGACCACGCCGCCCGGCAGGTCCGAGGTGTCGAAGACCTGGTAGAGATCGGCCAGCGCCAGCGGATTGTCCTGGGCGGGGATCGCCACGACGCGGTTGCCCATAGCGATGGCCGGCATGACCAGCGACATGAAGCCCGCCAGCGGCTGCGCATTCGGGCAGGCGATGCCCAGGATGCCCCAGGGTTCCGGGATCACGTTGACCAGATGGCCCGGTTTCGCCTGCACATTGGCGCCGTCGAACTTGTCGGCCCAGGCGGCATAGTGGAAGGCGCGGGCGATGGCGGCCTCGATCTCGGGCTTGCCGGTCAGGGCCGCGAAATCGGCGGCACGGGCCGAGAGGTTCTCGGCGATGTAATACAGCACCTGCGCGCGGGCATGGCCGCCCATCGCCGCCCATTTGCCGGCCTTGGCGGCGGCCTCGACCGCGTTGCGGATATCCTTGCGGTTCCCCAGCGGCGCCAGCCCGCCCGGCACCGCATAGGAGGCGCCGCCATCGGGCCGCTTCTGCGCCCCACCGATATAGAGCTTGGCGGTGCGGTCGATGCCGCCCGCCTGCCCCGCCCCGCCATCCGGCGCGGCGGTCACGGGCTTCGGCGCGGGTTCCCTGGCCGGCTTGACCTCGGGCGGCGCCAGGTAGTCCAGCATTCCGGCGCGCCCGCCCTCGCGCCCGAAGCCGCTTTCGCGCCAGCCGCCGAAGGGCGCCGCCGCGTCGAACAGGTTGGCGCTGTTGATCCAGACCACGCCGGCCTTGATCCGCGCCGCCAGGTCGGTCGCGACCGTCGCGCTTTCCGACCAGACCGAGGCGGCGAGGCCATAGCGGGTATTGTTGGCCAGCTCGGCCGCCTCGTCGGCGGTGCGGAAGGTGGACAGCGTGGCGATGGGGCCGAAGATCTCCTGCTCCATGCCGGGATTGGCGGGGGCGATGTTCTTCAGATAGCCCGGCGCGATGAAGCAGCCCTGCCCCGGCTGGCCGCCGACCAGTTCGGCGCCCGCATCGGTCGCCGCGGCGCAGATCGAGATGATGCGGTCCTTCTGGACCGGGTCGACGATGGCGCCGATATCGGTGGACTTGTCCAGCGGTGGGCCGACCCGCAGCCGCGCCATCCGCGCGCCCAGCAGCGCCTCGAAACGCGCGGCCACGGCCTCGGCCACCAGGATGCGCGAGCCGGCGCAGCAGACCTGGCCCTGGTTGAACCAGATCGAATCGACCACGCCCTCGACCGCCGCGTCCAGATCAGCGTCCTCCATGACCACGAAGGGCGACTTGCCGCCCAGTTCCAGCGTCAGCCCGCGGCCGGTCCCGGCAAGGCGGCCGGCGATGGCGCGGCCGACCTCGGTCGAGCCGGTGAAGGCGATCTTGTCCACCTCGGCGCCGACCAGCGCCGCCCCGGTCTCGCCATCGCCGGTGACGATGTTGACGACGCCTGCCGGCAGGCCGACCTGCTGGCAGATCTCGGCGAAGGCCAGGGCGGTCAGCGGCGTGTATTCGGCGGGTTTCAGCACGACCGTATTGCCCGCCGCCAGCGCCGGCGCGATCTTCCAGGCCAGCATCAGCAGCGGAAAGTTCCAGGGGATGACCTGGCCGCAGACGCCAAGCGGCGCATGGCCCGGAAAGGCGTTGTCGCGCAGTTCCGCCCAGCCCGCATGGTGATAGAAATGGCGCACGACCAGCGGGATGTCGATGTCGCGCGATTCGCGGATCGGCTTGCCGTTATCCAGGCTTTCCAGCACCGACAGGAAGCGTTCGCGCTTCTGCACATGGCGGGCCAGCGCATAGAGATGCCGCGCGCGCTCGGATCCCGACAGCTTGGCCCAGCCGCGCTGCGCCTTGCGGGCGGCCTTGACCGCCTGGGCGATGTCGTCAGCCGTGCCCTGCGTCACCTCGGCCAGCGCCTCGCCCGTCGAGGGGTCTCGGGTGGCGAAGGTCCGGCCCGGTCTGGTGAAGGCGCCGCCGATGAAATGGCCGAAGGCGCCGTGGCGCTTCAGCCAGTCGCGCACGGCGCTGCTGTCCTCGACCGAGGCGCCGTATTCCATGGTCTCCATGATCTCGCTCACGCTGCTCATCGGTCCCTCAGGCTATGGCTTGGCGATGGGCGCCGGCATAGCGGCCCGTCACATGATGGCTGATCTGGCGCTCGATATCGCCCAGGAGGCTGGAGGCGCCGATGCGGAACAGATCGGGCGCCAGCCAGTCGCGGCCCAGTTCCTCGGCCATCAGCACCTGCCAGTTCAGCGCGTCCTTTGCGGTGCGCAGCCCGCCGGCGGGCTTGAAGCCGACGGCATGGCCGGTCCGCGCGCGATAGTCGCGGATGGCCCGGCACATGACCAGCGACACCGGCAGGGTGGCGTTCACGCCCTCCTTCCCGGTCGAGGTCTTGATCCAGTCCGCCCCCGCCTGCATCGCGACATGGCTGGCCTTCGCGACGTTTTCCAGCGATTTCAGGTCGCCGGTCGCCAGGATCGCCTTCATCTTCGCCGCGCCGCTGGCCTCGCGCATGGCGCGCAATTCGTCATAGAGCGCGGTCCAGTCGGCGCGCAGCACATGGGCGCGGGTGATGACGATGTCGATCTCGTCGGCACCCTGGTCGACGGCATAGCGGATCTCGGCCAGGCGCAGGTCCAGGGGCATCAGCCCGGCGGGAAAGCCGGTGGCGACGCTGGCGACCGGCACGCCGGAATTGCCAAGCGCGCGTTTCGCCGCCGCCACCATGGTCGGATAGACGCAGACCGCGCCGGTGGTCAGGCCGGTGACGCCCAGGGCCGCCAGCAGGTCGGGGGCGACGGGCTGGCGCGCCTTGGCGCACAGCCGGGCCACCCGGTCGGGCGTGTCGTCGCCCGCCAGCGTGGTCAGGTCGATGCAGCGGATCGCGTTCAGCAGCCAGGCCGCCTGGTGGTCCTTCTTCAGGCTGCGCCGCGCGGGCAGGGTCGCGGCGCGGCGCTCGGCGGCGGGGGTGTTGATGCGGATGCCGTCAAACCAGTCAAGGCGCAGGTCGGTGCCGGGATTGCGGGTCATTTGCGCGGCTTCCCCCTCCAGGTGCCCAGCCAGCCGCGGAAGCGGCCGCGCGCCTCGGCGGTGCTGTCCGAGACGCGGTCGCGGGCGGCATCCGCGCGCGCCTCGACCCGGTCCCAGCCTTCGTCGACGCGGCGCACGGCGGGCTCGATGGTGCGTTCGTGGAACTGCGCCCACATCCGCCACAGCAGCGCCAGGAACAGCAGCAGCACCACGCAGGTGATCGACGCGGCCCAGTTGCGCGGCCGCTGATCCGGCCCGGCCAGGGTGTCGATGGCGATCGCGTTCGGATAGGCGGTCAGCCAGGGCAGCCGCCAGCCATAGGCGGTCACGCTGACCCATTGCGGATCGCCCGCCGCGGAACGCAGGTTGGTCGCCTCGGCATGCAGGTTGGCGCTGTCGTATTTGAAATAGGGCGGCCAGATCCAGCCGGTATCCTCGTTGCGATAGACGAAGACCTTGCCGTTCGGGCGCACCGTCTCGATGAAGCGCACGTCGCGCTGCCCGGCGGCGTTCTGCACCGTTCCGGTATCCTCGGAGGCGTAGAAGATCGCGTTCGCGCTGCTGATCGGCGTCACCCGGTTATAGGTGTTCGAGATCCGCACCGTGTTCTTCGAGGGCAGCGCATAGTCCAGAAACAGGAAGACCACGACCCCCAGCAGAACCCCCAGAACGACCTTGACATAATGCATGATGCGGCGGCTCCTACTGCCAGTTGACCATGACGACGATCGCCATGATCGCCGCCGTCGGGATGACGAAGACCAGCCAGATCAGCCTGGACTTCAGCGATTTCTCGAACCCGACCATCGACTTGCGGACGAATTCGCGCCGGGCGGGATTGTTCCCGGCCATCTCGGGATGGCGGTCGTCCCAGATATCCTCCAGCTTCTCGCGCCGCAGCGAGCGGATGTAGATCCGCAGCAGCAGGAAGAACATCACCTCCAGCAGCAGGACCAGGACGATCAGCCGAAACAGCGCCGCCACGTCAGCTCACCCTCCCCAGGGTCCGGCCGGGCGCGGCAGCCCGGTCTCGGACAGGTTCACACGCGGCAGGCTAGCACGGGGCGGCCCCCAGGGACCAGAGCGCGGCGGGGCTGGCGCGTCGGGTTCCGCCATGTCGGGTTCCGCGCCGAACAGCGCGTCGCGGGTGCCCTGCTTGTCGATCTGGTATTCGCGTGCCAGCACCTCGGCGACATAGATGCGCTTGGGCTCGTCCCAGGTCTGGTAGAGCCGGTAGAACAGCGGCTTGTGGGTGATGAACAGCTGGCGCACGTCATGCGGCGCCAGTTCGGACAGCAGCCGGTTGACCAGGTCGCGCGCCGGGCCCGGCACCGCGCGCAGGGCGTGGAAATAGGCCGGGTCGCTGCTGTCGATCACCGGCCAGTCGCCGCCCTGCTCGGCATAGCGCAAGAGCGCCGAGAGGCCGCGGATCTCGGGCGGCAGCCCGCTGCCCATCCGCGCCGCCGCGCGCCGCAATTCGCCCCGGCTGCCCTGCCCGGTATCCAGCCCCAGCCGCGTCGCCGCGTCGACCAGCACGAAGTCGATCTTCTGGCGCAGGATCGGTGCCGCATCCGCGCCGCGGGCCGAGATGATCGGCTCGGCCAGGGCATTGCGCGCCAGCCAGGCGGCGATCTGGTGGCGCTGCTCCAGGTCCAGCGAGACGAAGCCCGGCACCTCGGCCCGCTGCGCCGGATCGGCGAAGATCATCGCCGGTTCGCGCGCCGAGCGCAGCACGTAGACGCCGCCGAAATCGCCGGTCCAGAAATCGGGGACCGGGAAATCGGTATGGTCCAGCCGCACCGGATGGCGCAGCACGTCGCCCGATTTCTTCGCCTGCTCGATCATCCGGGCGATCAGCACGTCGTCCCACCACGCATCCTTGTGGTTGCGGAAGGTGTCGATCATCGCCGCCAGCCGGTCGGCCTCGGCGACATGGTTGCCGGTGGTGTCGGCGCTGATGCGCAGGCTGCGGATCTGGGTCAGGTCGGCGGGCCCGTCCAGCTGCCAGACATGGTCGTCGATCTCGCCCACCACGGCGTCGCGCGCGGTCAGGCTGAACAGCTGGCTTTCGTTCTGGGTGATGAAGCGGCGCAGCACGTCGCGCATCACCGACAGGTCGGCCGCCAGCATCGGCGCGGTCTTCTGCTCGGTGGTCAAGAGGATGAACTGCCGGGTGCCGCCATCGGGCGCCAGATAGTCCATGTCGCCCAGCTCGTCTCCGATCTCGGGCGAATGGCCGGTGATGTCGATGTGGAACTCGTCCAGCGCGGTCCTGTGCCCGGTCAGCTTCTCCAGCGCGCGATTGTACAGCTGGATCCAGGCGGCGGAATTCACCCGGACCAGGTTGCCGAACATCAGCCCCTTCTCGATCAGGCGTTCCATGGCCCGGCCCCCCTGTCCATCATCCCGCTCATCCCCGCAGCTCGAAGCGCCGCTTGGCCTCGGCCATGCGTTCCATGTTGCGCACCGCCTCGTCGATGGCGGCCTCGTCGGCGCCCTCGGCATAGCGGAATTCGCTGTCGGCATAGCGGTTGATCTCCTGCACGACCATCTGGACCGTCACCGGCTTGCGCAGCGCGTCGATCATCTCCAGCTTGCGCTGGTAGGGCTGGTGCAGGAAGGGCTCGGGCCGGTCGAACCATTCGTCGGGCATGTCGAAATCCATCGCGCGCGCCTTGACGGCATCGGTGATGTTCTTGACCGCGCGGCCGGTGAAGCGCGGCTCGGCCTCGGCGATGGCGTGCAGGTAGCTGCCCAGGTCGGCCAGCGTCTCCAGCGCGCCGAACTGGCGGTTGACCTGGTCGAAGACCTTGACCAGGCCCGGCTCGGAGGGGCGGGAATGGCCCGCATAGCTTTCGGCCACCGCGCGTTGCAGCGCCTGAGCGCGCATCAGGTCGTGATCGCCGACCGGGATGTCGTGGCGCCGGCCCAGAAGCAGCGCGAGGATGTCGATATAATCCGCCTGCGTCCTCGGCCCGTCGATCAGGAAGCGGGCGGCGGCACGCTGGCGCAGGGCGTCGTCGATATTCTCGGCATGGTTGGAAAACATCCCGAAGGTGCAATTGCCGCGCACCACGGTCGAGGCGCCGGCGAAGGCCTCCATCAGCACCGCGGTGATCTCCTGCTGGCCCGAGGAGGACTGCCGATCGCCGCGCCGGCCGGCGATCTGGTCGATGTCGTCGACGGTGCCGAAGCCGATCACCGCCGGGTCGATCACCGCGTTGACGAAGGCGCGGGCGTTCTGGCCGGACTTGCCCTGGTAGCTGTCGATATTGTCCACCGACAGGTTGCGATAGCGGAAGGGATAGCCCGCCACCTCGCAATAGTCGTTCAGCATCCCGGCCATCATCTGGATCAGCGTGGTCTTGCCGGTGCCGGGCCGGCCGTCGCCCAGGAAGGTGAAGACGAAGCCGCCCAGTTCCACGAAGGGGTTCGTCTTGCGGTCGAAGTCATAGGCGACCATCATCCGCGCCAGCCGCATCGCCTGGTGCTTGGCGATGGCGTTGCCGACCACCTCCTCGGGCTTCTTGAAGCTCATCGACAGGGGGGCGCCGCACCCCTTGGCGGCGGGGGCGAAGCCGGCGATGGGGAAATCGTCCTCGGCCACGCGCCAGCTGGCGCCGGTGAAGGCGGCGATGCGGGCGGCGTTCTCCGCCCGCGCGGCGACGGCGGTGGACAGCGCCTCGGCCCAGGCGATGGCGGTGGCGATCAGCGTCTTGTCGTCGCGGGCGTGGCGGGCAAGGTTCTGGTCCAGCTCCCACAGCGCGCCCTGCAGCGCGGTCAGCGGATTGTCGGTCAGGATCTCGTCGGCGCTGACGCCCTCGACGGTCTCGGGATCGGCATGTTCGGCCAGAAGGAAGGCCACCGCATTGGCGCAGACCGACAGCGCCGCCAGGGCCTCGACCGCCAGAAGCTCGGCGAATTCACGGTGGCGGTCGGCGGGCAGGCGGCTTTCCAGGTTGATCCGCTTCAGCTCCACCGCGCCCGAGCGCGCCGCGACCTCGTCGGCCACGGCCAGCGCGATGGCGATGGCGCGGCGCAACACGCGGGCCATGGTCGCGGCGGCCGGGGTCAGCAGGTCGTCGCCGCCGGCATTCTCGATCCGTTCCAGCAGATGCACGCCGTCGGCG
The DNA here is from genome assembly GCF_003709565.1 of Paracoccus sigandri. Lineage (GTDB taxonomy): Bacteria > Pseudomonadota > Alphaproteobacteria > Rhodobacterales > Rhodobacteraceae > Paracoccus > Paracoccus siganidrum. The sequence goes on from NZ_QNRC01000012.1 coordinate 138,160, forward strand.
CGCAGCTGCGGCCGCGCGGCCAGCCCCGGCGTGGTCGGCCGGAAGCGCGACACCGCCGGGATGCCGGGCGAGCGTTCCGCCGCCTGCGGCGCGGCCTGCTGGCCGAAGCGCGGCGCGTGGTCGAAGGCCGTCAGCAGCGACAGCGCCTGCGGGTAATAGCCGCGGATCTCGTCCTCGGGCAGTTCCATCTCGTTGCGGGCGTCCATTCAAATCCCCTTGCGTCAAATCGAAATCGTCAAAACGGCTCAGCGATAGCCCGAGACCCGGCCATCGGGACCCGGCACATATTTGCGGATGTCGCGAAACCCCGGCGGGGCCAGCGCCACCAGCGCCTGATAGGGCCGCTGCGGCAGGACCAGAAGCCGCGTGGCCCGGCTGGCGCCCTGCCCTGCCCCGCCCCGGTCCAGCGGGTCCAGCCGGAACACCTGCCGTTCCACCACGCCGAACAACCCGCTGGGTTCGACGGTGGCGCGTTCGGCCTGCAATTCCTCGATGGTCATGGCCATCGCCCAGTCCTCGCCCGCCGGCGCGGCGGCGTTTTCCAGCACCTGCCGGATCGGGCCTTCCTGCATGGTAAAGCCCTGCGAATAGACCGGGCCCAGCACGATCCGCCGCAGCCGGCGCGGATGCAGCGTGGCGAAATCGCGGTCGAAGCCCTGGGCGATGGTCAGAAGCTGCAGCGAGGTCACGGATTGCGCCAGCAGATGGGCGCGCACCTCGGGCCAGCGGCGGGCATCCTCGGTCAGCGGGCGGCGGCCGCTGTCGTCGACATCCATCAGATACAGCACCGGCACGTTCAGCTGGCTGTCATAGACCGCCCAATGCAGCAGCCAGCGCCGCCTTTCCCTGTCGCTGCCCGACACCCAATAGCCCTGCGGATGCATCTGCGGCCAGAACAGCCCGCCCCCTTGCAGCATCTCGTAGTAGAGCCGCTGCGACAGCGCGTATTGCAGCCGCGTGGGAATGGTCAGGTCGCCGACGATCTGGCGGATCATGTCGTCCTTGATCGACTGGCCCGAGGGGCTGCGCGCCAGTTCCTCGGCCGCCTGCGCGGCATCGGCGGCGGTCTGGGCGATCTCGGACCAGACCGGAAAGCCGGATTCGTGGATGTCGATGGTCACATGGCGGCGCAAGGGCCCCTCGATCCGCCCGGCGATCAGGTATTTCATCGCCAGCGCGTCCAGCGTGACCTTCAGCGCGTCCAGATAGCCGCCGATGACGTCGGTATCCAGGCGGGAGATCAGCCCGTCGCGCACCATCTCCGACAGGGCGGCCGGCAGCAGCCCCGCCACCTTGCGCGTCTGGGCAAAGAAGGCGCGGGCCGTCGCCTCGTCCTCCAGCGCGCGGTGATCCGCGTCCAGCGTTCCGGTCCGGCTCACGCGCGCCTACCCGCCATAAAGGTTGCTGTCATGCTTCTTGACGATCTCGGCGAAGCGGCGGGCGAAGCGTTCGTCGGCCTTGGCCTTTTCCTCCAGCACCTTGCGGGCGAAGACCATGTGGTCGCCATGGGCCTCCAGCATGTCGGCCATCCGGTCGTTGGTCGCGGTGCCGATCGCGGCCATGGCGGCCTGCGCCTCCTGGTCGGTCTTCACGCCGATCTCGTTGATGCGGTGGGCGACGTCCTGCTGCTGCGCGGTCTTCAGCGACTTGGTCAGCGCGTCATACAGCACCACCCGCTGGCGCGTGTCGGTCTGCAGCTTGTTGATCAGCACCATCTGGGTCGCCGCCTGGTTCTGCAGGCTGTCCACCCAGGTCTTGCCGGCCTCGATATAGCGTTCCAGCGTCTGCGAGCGCGCCAGCGCGACCTGTTCCTGCTGCACCAGCTCGTTATGGTCCTTGTTGGCCAGCGCCAGCTCGCTTTCCAGCTGGGTGCGGGCGCTGGGATCGGTGGTCGCGGCGATCCGGTTCTCCAGCTCGATCAGCTTCGGATCCATCGCGGTGATCTTCTGGCGCAGATCCTCCAGCGTGGCGACAGCCTCCTCGCGCTCGGACAGGGTGCCGACCAGGTTGGCCTCGACCCTGGCCTTCTGGTCGTTCAGCAGGTCAAGCTGGCCCTGCAGCAGCCGCGTGATCGTGTCGGATTTCGAGATCAGGTCCTGCAGCTTGTCGTCGATGCTGGCCGCGCGCAGGCGTTCCTGGCGCATCGCCTCGGACTTGCCGCTGGCGAAGATGCCGACGATCTTCTCCCACCCGGTCTTGCTGCGCAGATCCTCGAAATCGCGGGAAAAGCCGGCGGTCACGTCGTCCAGGCCCATGATCAGCTCGGCGATATTGGCGTTCATCGCCTCGGTATGGGAGTGGACATCGGCCAGCGTGGCATTGGCGACGTCCAGCGGCAGGTCGGCCACGTCGGCCCGCGTCGTGACACGGTCCAGCGCGGCGGTCATTTCGGCAATCTTTTCCTGCGCCAGATGCACCTGCTTCTGGCTGTCGGTAATCTGTTGGTCCAGCGATGCCATTGCGGCCTCCCGATAATTGATGCGCGAATGTTAGGCGCATGAACGGGCGGCGCAAGGGGCGCGGCGCGATTGCCTTGCCAGGCCGCATCCCGCGGCCTAGCCTGCGGCCATGAACGCGCTGAAATCCGCCATAGATGCCCGCCGCGACGCGCTGGTCGCACTGACCCAGGACCTGATCCGCATCCCGACGCTGAACCCGCCGGGCCGGCATTACCGCGACATCTGCGACTATCTTCAGGCGCGGATGGCGCCGCAGGGCTGGGATTGCCAGCTGATCCGCGCCCATGGCACCCCCGGCGACTGCGAGGAATTCCCGCGCTGGAACATCGTCGCCCGCCGCAAGGGCGCGCGGGACGGCGATTGCGTGCATTTCAACAGCCATCACGACGTGGTCGAGGTCGGCCACGGCTGGACCCGCGACCCCTTCGGCGCGGAACTGGAGGGCGACCGCATCTATGGCCGGGGCGCCTGCGACATGAAGGGCGGCCTTGCGGCCAGCATCATCGCCGCCGAGGCCTTCGTCGCCACCCATCCCGACCACGCCGGCAGCATCGAGATCAGCGCGACGGCGGACGAGGAATCGGGCGGCTATGGCGGCGTGGCCCATCTGGCGCAGCAGGGCGCCTTCGCCCATGTCCAGCACGTCATCATCCCCGAGCCGCTGCACAAGGACCAGATCTGCCTTGGCCATCGCGGCGTCTGGTGGGCCGAGATCGAGACCCAGGGCCGCATCGCCCATGGCTCGATGCCCTTCCTGGGCGATTGCGCGGTGCGCCACATGGGCGCGGTGATCGCCGAGATGGAGGCCGCGCTGTGGCCGCTGCTGGCCGGCAAGCACACCCAGATGCCGGTAATCCCGGAAGGCGCTCGGTCCTCGACGCTGAACATCAACTCGGTCCATGGCGGCGCGGCGGAACAGGCGGCGGATTTCACCGGCCTGCCCGCCCCCTGCGTGCCCGACCGCTGCCGCATCGTCATCGACCGCCGCTTCCTGATCGAGGAGGACCTGGCCGAGGTGAAGGCCGAAGTGACCGCCCTGCTGGAACGGGTGAAGGCGCAGCGCCCCGGCTTTTGCTACGAGGTGCGCGACCTGTTCGAGGTGGTCCCCTCGATGACCGGCAAGGACGCCCCGGTGGTCCGCACCACCGCCGCCGCCATCCAGCGCGTGCTGGGCCGCGAGGCGGGCTATGTCGTCAGCCCCGGCACCTATGACCAGAAGCATATCGACCGGATCGGCAGGCTGAAGAACTGCATCGCCTACGGGCCGGGGGTGCTGGCGCTGGCCCATCAGCCCGACGAATGGATCGGCGTCACCGACATGCTGGACAGCGCCAAGGTCATGGCGCTGGTGCTGGAGGATCTTCTGGTCGGGCCGCAGGACGGCTAGAACGGGCGAAACCATTGCAAGGGGAACCCTGATGCACACCGAACAGGGCGTGCTGCGCCTGTCGATCATCGTCACCTTCGTGCTGGCCCTGTTCGGCGTCGGCTTCGGGCTGTGGGCCGGGTCCTTCTCGATCGTCTTCGACGGGGTCTATTCGCTGACCGACGCGGTGATGACCATGGTGGCGCTGCTGGTCTCGAAGCTGATCACCCAGTCGCTGGCCGAACGCACCCGCGCCCGGCTGGTGCGGCATTTCACCATGGGCTTCTGGCACCTGGAGCCGATGGTGCTGGGGCTCAGCGGCTTTTTGCTGATCGGCGCGGCGGTCTATGCGCTGATCAATGCGGTGGGCAGCCTGATGACCGGCGGGCGCGAGCTGGCCTTCGACCTGGCCATCGTCTATGCGGTCATCACCCTGGCGGGCGCGGTGGGCATGGCGATCCTCGGGACGCGGGCGAACCGCACCATCGGCTCGAACTTCGTGGCGCTGGATGCCAAGGCCTGGGTGATCTCGGCCGCGCTGACGGCGGCGCTGCTGATCGCCTTCGTCTTCGGCTGGCTGATCCAGGGCACGGCGCTTGAATGGCTGTCGCCCTATGTCGACCCGGCGGTGCTGGCCATCGTCTGCCTGGTGGTGATCCCGATGCCGATCCCCACCGTGCGCCGCGCGCTGGCCGACATCCTGCTGGTGACGCCCGCCGACCTGAAGCGCCATGTCGACCGGGTCGCCGCCGACATCGTCGCGCGCCACGGCTTTCTGGGCTATCGCGCCTATGTCGCCCGCGTCGGGCGCGGGCGGCAGATCGAGCTTTACTTCATCGTGCCCACCGGCCTGCCGCCGCGCCCGCTGGAGGCATGGGACCGGCTGCGCGACGAGATCGGCCAGCAGATCGGCGGCGAAAGCCCCGACCGCTGGCTGACCATCGCCTTCACCACCGACCTGGAATGGGCGGAATAGCCGGGCCTCAGAACGGCACGTCGCCGTCCCCGCCGACGGGATGCACATAGGCGGCCTTGATGGTCTTGAAGCCGCCCGCGTCGAATTGCACGGTCAGCGTGTCCTCGGCGATGCCCATGACCTTGCCCTCGCCGAATTTCGCATGGGCCACGCGGTCGCCGACGCTGAACCGCGCGGCGGGCTCGGCGTCGATGATGACCGGCCGGCGATGGACGGGCGCCTTGCGCTCGGCCGCGCGCGCCTGCATCCGCTTCCAGCCGGGCGAGTTGTAGACATCGGCCCTGGCGGCGCGTTCATACATCGCATCCGAGGGGTTCGCCCCCGCGAAGGCCATCGCCGCGCCATAACCGCCCCCGTAGAGGCCGGGCGGCGTCAGCACCTCGACATGCTGGCTGGGCAATTCGTCGATGAAGCGCGAGGGCATCGAGCTTTGCCATTGCCCGTAAAGCCGCCGGTTGCCCGCGAAGCTGATCGTCGCCAGCCGCTCGGCCCGCGTGATGCCGACATAGGCCAGCCGCCGCTCCTCCTCCAGCCCGCGGGTGCCCTGTTCGTCCATGGCGCGCTGGTTGGGAAACAGCCCGTCCTCCCATCCCGGCAGGAAGACCACGGGAAATTCCAGCCCCTTGGCGGCGTGCAGCGTCATGATGCTGACCTCCTCGCCCGCCTCGCCCTCGTCGCGGTCCATGACCAGCGCGACATGTTCCAGGAAGCCCTGCAGGTTCTCGAATTCCTCCAGCGCCTTGACCAGTTCCTTCAGGTTGTCCAGCCGCCCCGGCGCATCGGGCGACTTCTCGTTCTGCCACATGGCGGTATAGCCGGATTCGTCCAGGATCCGCTCGGCCAGTTCCACATGGGAGACGGTGCTGTCCAGCGCATCGGCGTGCCAGCGCCCCACCGACGCCACGAATTCGCGCAGATTGGCCAGGCCCTTGCCGGTCAGGTGGCCGTCCTGAACCACGATCCGCGCGCCTTCCAGCAGGCCGACGCCGTTCTGCCGCGCCACGCCCTGGATGGTCTGCAAGGCCTTGTCGCCAAGGCCGCGCTTGGGGGTGTTCACGATGCGTTCAAAGGCCAGGTCGTCGGCGGGGCTGACCACCAGCCGGAAATAGGCCATCGCGTCGCGGATCTCGGCCCGCTCGTAGAAGCGCGGCCCGCCGATCACGCGGTAAGGCAGGCCGATGGTCATGAAGCGGTCCTCGAAGGCGCGCATCTGGTGGGATGCGCGGACGAGGATCGCGATGTCGTTCAGGCTGACCCGACCCAGCGCCGCGCGATGGCCGCCCTGGAAGGCCTCGATCTCCTCGCCGATCCAGCGCGCCTCGGCCTCGCTGTCCCAATGGCCGATCAGGCGCAGCTTCTCGCCCGGCTCGGCCTCGGTCCACAGCGTCTTGCCCAGCCGCCCCTGGTTGGCCGAAATCAGCCCCGAGGCGGCGGCCAGGATCTGCGGGGTCGAGCGGTAGTTCTGTTCCAGCCGGATCACCTGCGCGCCGGGGAAATCCTTCTCGAAGCGCAGGATGTTGCCGACCTCGGCGCCGCGCCAGCCATAGATCGACTGGTCGTCGTCACCCACGCAGCAGATGTTGTGATGCCCCTGGGCCAGCAGCCGCAGCCACATGTATTGCGCGATGTTGGTGTCCTGGTATTCGTCCACCAGGATATAGCGGAACCGGTCCTGCCAGCCCTTCAGCACGTCGGGATGCGCCTGGAACAGCATCACGCAATGCATCAGCAGATCGCCGAAATCGACCGCGTTCAGCACCAGCAGCCGCTGCTGATAGGCCGCATAGAGCCGCCCGCCCCAGCCGTCGAAGGCCGAAGCCTCGCCCTTGGGCAGATTGGCGGGCGTCAGGCAGCGGTTCTTCCAGCCGTCGATCAGATGCGCCAGCTGGCGCGCGGGCCAGCGTTTCTCGTCCAGGTTCTCGGCCTGGATCAGCTGCTTCATCAGCCGGACCTGGTCGTCGGTGTCCAGGATGGTGAAGCTGGGCTTCAGGTGCAACTGGCCGTCGCCGATCAGCTCGGCATGGCGGCGCAGGATCTTGACGCTGATGGAATGGAAGGTGCCCAGCCAGGGCATCCCCTCGACCGTTTCGCCCAGCAGCCGGGCGATGCGGTCCTTCATCTCGCGCGCGGCCTTGTTGGTGAAGGTGACGGCCAGGATCTGGCCGGGCCGCGCCTTGCCCAGCATCAGCAGATGCGCGATCCGGGTGGTCAGTGCCCGCGTCTTGCCGGTCCCCGCGCCCGCCAGCAGCAGGACGGGGCCGTCCAGGGCCTCGACCGCCTCGCGCTGCGCCGGGTTCAGCCCGTCCAGATAAGGCGCCGGCCGCGCGGCCAGCGCCCGCTGCGACAGGGGCACGCCATCGAAATCGTCGGAATCGTCCAGAAGCTCCATGGCCACAACATAGACGCCGGGGCGCGGCAAGGAAAGCCCGCGTTCACTTTCTGTTCACAATCCGGCCAGCCCTTTGCGGGCCGGGGAACCCGATCCCCCCTTCAAGCGTCATTTTCCATAACCGGCCGATGATGGCCGCAATGACAATGGGGAGGTTCCGATGAAACTGATCTCGATTCTCGCAGCCCTCGGCTTGACCGCGACGCTTGCCGCCTGTGGCGATTCGCCTGCCGGACGGGCGGCGACGGGCGGCCTGGGCGGCGCGGTGATCGCCGGCCCCGCCGGCGCGGTCGTCGGCGGCACGGTCGGCGCGGCAACGGCAGAGTAAGCCGCTAGGCCACCAGCCGGGCGCCGTCATGGCCGCTGATGCGCAGCTCCATCAGCGATCCCTCGGGCTGGTCCTCGGCAAAGCCCACTTCGGTGAACTGTTCGGTGCGGCCGAGGCGCGGGCCTTCGGTCAGCACCCGGTGGGTGCGGCCGACCTGCGCCTCCAGGTGACGGCGCAGCGCGGCATCGCCGGCGGCGCGCAGCCGGGCGGCGCGGTCGCGGATCACCGGGCCGCGCACGGCGGGCATCCGCGCGGCCGGCGTGCCCTTGCGCGCGCTGAAGGGGAAGACATGCAGGAAGGTCAGCCCGCAATCGCCGACCAGCTTCAGGCTGTTCTCGAACATCGGCTCGGTCTCGGTCGGGAAGCCGGCGATGATGTCGGCCCCGAAGACGATGTCGGGGCGCAGCCGCCGCGCATCCTCGCAGAAGCGGATCGCGTCGTCGCGCAGGTGGCGGCGCTTCATCCGCTTCAGGATCATGTCATCGCCCGCCTGCAGGGACAGGTGCAGATGCGGCATCAGCCGCGGCTCGGTCGCGATGGCCAGCATCAGGTTCTGGTCCGCCTCGATGCTGTCGATGCTGCTGATCCGCAGCCGCTGCAGGTCCGGGACCAGGCGCAGGATGCGCATCACCAGATCGCCCAGACGCGGCTGGCCCGGCAGGTCGGCGCCCCATGAGGTCAGATCGACGCCGGTCAGCACCACCTCGTTGAAGCCGCGCCCGACGAGGCGCTTGATCTGCTCGACCACGACGCCGGCGGGAACGCTGCGGGAATTGCCGCGGCCATAGGGGATGATGCAGAAGGTGCAGCGGTGATCGCAGCCGTTCTGGACCTGCACATAGGCGCGGTGCCGGCCGAAGCCGTCGATCAGGTGGCCCGCCGTTTCCTTGACCGACATGATGTCGTCCACGCGGATCTTCTCGGTCTGGCCGATCAGGTCGGGGGCGCGCAGGCTTGAGGCGCGCAGGCCGGCCCATGTCTGGGGCTGCATCTTCTCGTGATTGCCGATGACGCGCGTGACCTCGGGCATGGCGGCGAAGGTCTCGGGCTCGGTCTGGGCGGCGCAGCCGGTGACGATGACCGGGGCGCCGGGGTTTTCGCGCGCCAGCCGGCGGATCTCCTGCCGGGCCTTGCGCACCGCCTCGGCGGTCACGGCGCAGGTATTGACCACGACCGCGCCGGACAGGCCGGCGGCGTCGGCCATCTCGCGCATCGCCTCGGTCTCGTAGGCGTTCAGGCGGCAGCCGAGGGTGGAGAAGACCGGTGCGCTCATCCGTTCAGCCATTCCTCGGTGAAGCGGCCCGAGAAGACATGCGCGGTCGGCCCCTCCATCCAGACGCCGTCCTCGCGCCAGTCGATGTCCAGCACGCCGCCCGGCACGTTGACCCGCACCCGCCGTCCGGTCAGCCCGCGCCGCGCCGCCGCCACCGCCGCCGCGCAGGAACACGACCCCGAGGCCAGCGTCGCCCCCGCGCCGCGTTCCCAGATCCGCAGGGTGATTTCCTCTGGCCCGAGAACCTGCACGATCTCGACATTCGTGCGCTGGGGATAAAGCGGGTGATGTTCGTGGAGCGCGCCGAAGGCGGCCAGGTCGATGGCGGCCGCGTCAGGCACGAAGAAGGTCATGTGGGGATTGCCCATGCCGGTCGCGACCGGGTCGCCCTCGACCGGCAGGTGCAGGGTATCGACATCCTCGGCCAGCGGGATCGCCTGCCAGTCCAGGACCGGAGGGCCCATGTTCACGCGGGTCCTGCCCTCGCCCGCGTCCTCGGCCGCAAGGATGGCGTGATCGGTGCGCAGGCGCAGGCTGGTGCGGCCGGTCTGGTCCATCAGGTGGCGCGCGATGCAGCGCGTGGCATTGCCGCAGGCGGCGCTGCGAGAGCCGTCGGCATTCCAGAAGACCAGCCGCGCATCGGCCTGCGGGTCCTCCTCGATGGTGGCAAGCTGGTCGAAGCCGACCCCGCGATGGCGATCCGCGATGCGCATGACCAGTTCCGGCGCCAGGGGCTGCCCCCCGGCGCGCAGGTCGATCACCACGAAGTCGTTGCCCAGCCCATGCATCTTCATGAAGCCCAGGCCGTTTGAGGAATGCCTGTCCATGGCCGCCATATAGGCCTGTCCACGGCGTTCCGCCAGTAGCCTTGTCCGACTGCCTGAGGCGGCCCGCGCCGCTTCGCAACCGGAATGGCAAGGCGGAAGCCCGGCCGAGGCAGCGCATGGGTGGTGCGGGTTTGGTGATGGATGGCGGAGGGGATGGGTCTGACGTCGAACCTTCTCCACCATCTAAGTAATTGTTTTATATGGCGCGGATGATGGTTTGAATGGTCGTCTGGTTCAGTCGCGACTAACAGCGAAACGGATGACTGTGGTCCCTATGCTCTCATGCGGAGATCAACGGCCCCGTCCGCTGCGGCGCGCCGTGGATTCACGACGGCCATTGTCCGTCCCGCGCGTTTTTGGCCTTCCTGAGCGGGGTGCCAAAATGTAGGCAAGTCTCATCGCATTGACATGACGGCAATTTTTTAAGGGCCGTGGTAGGGTCCGGCAAGATGAATTCGACGTTTTCCCTCCTTCTGGTCTTCCTGACCCGGCTCTTCATGCCGCGGCACAACGCGCAGATGCGGCTGCTCAAGGCCCAGATCCATATTCTGCGGACCCGCATCCCGGCGCAAAGGATCATCCTGTCGCCCGCCGAGAAATCCGAGCTGCTGCGCATCGGGGCCGAGTGCGGGCACGATATCGAAGGGCTCATGGAAGTGGCCAGGCCCGCGACCTACAAGCGCTGGCTCGCCCAGATGCACAGCGGGCGCCCCTTCAAGGCGGTGGGTAGGCCGCGTCTGACGCAGGAGCTGCGCGATGTCGTCATCCGCATCGGGTCGGAAAACCTCCTCTGGGGTTACAAGCGGATCGCCGGGGAACTGAAGAAGCTCGGGCTTTACGCCGGCACCAATTCGGTCAAGCGCATTCTCAATGAGGCGGGCATCCACCCGAGCCCCGAGAAGCGGAAGAAGAAGCCGGCCCTGCCGTGGACCACCTTCGTCAAGGCGCATATGGAAAGCATGGTCGCCTGTGATTTCTTCACCAAGACCGTGTTCACCGCGCGCGGGCCACTGACGGCCTATGTGCTGATCTTCATCCATCTCGGCAGCCGCCGCGTGTTCTGCAGCGCCCCGACCTACGCCCCCGACTCGGCATGGGTGACGCAGCAGGCCCGCAACACGCTGATGTGGTGCGCTGAGCAAGGGATCACGCCGCGCTTTCTGATCCGCGACGCCGACACCAAGTTCAGCGCCAGCTTCGATACCGTCTGGGCATCGGAAGCTGCTCGGGTCATCCAGATCCCGCACAGGGCGCCAGATGCCAACGCCTTCGCGGAATCCTTCATCGGCACCATCAAGCGCGAATGCCTGGATTTCTTCGTCTGCTTCAGCCGGTCTCAGCTCGACTACATCCTGCGCACATGGGTGCGCCATCACAATGTCGAGCGTCCCCATCGCGGTCGGGACATCGGGAACAATGTGCTTCAGGTCGATTTTCGTCCCCCCCGTGACGGCCCGATCCGCTGCCGGCGCCAGCTCGGCGGCATCATCACGTCCTACACGCGCGACGCGGCATGATCCGTGGTTCGAGAGCCAGCGGCAGAAAGCTTGACGGCTTTGACGCCGAGGGTAATGCAGGTGCTTGCAGCGGCGGGCGATCCGGGGAACTTAGAGATGCTTGCCCCGGTGTCCCCGCCGGATCGACCACTTCACCGATCACGCTGCGGTCACGCCAAACCGGATGGCGCCGTCCTGATGGTCGGCGGTTGATGACCGTCGTGCCAGTCGCCACAGACCGGAGGGGTGGGCTGCCACCCGGCCATTGCCTGGAGTCAATCGGGTAAGACGGCTTCGACCACGGTCAAACAATGGCGTCGACCATGGCGTCATCGCCGATAAGCAGTTGCCGAATGCGATCAAGCATATTCTTACTGTTCGCCACGTCGATGCTCGCGGTCTCCAGAATAGTGGCATGCCCGGTAATCCGATGGCGGGCGTGAATCACTTCGTCGGTTCCGAGTCCAGGGTGATGGGGATAGAGCAGCGTCAAGCGCGGCGCGCGATAGAGCTGCGCATAGGCCATCATCTGATAGACGTCGGCCTGCGAGACGCCTTGTTTGGGGTCATCGATCCGTGAGGATATCCGCTTCCATTTGGTATCGATGACATGGGTTACTGTGCCGCCCCTGCGGATCAGGATGTCGGGTTTGGTCTGGAACAGCCCGCGTTCGCTGTCCTGCGCGCTCAGACAGAACAGGCGCCCGCCCTGCAGCGAGACGGTGAGCCCGGTTCCGGCCAGCGCGCGGGCGATCAGCCGCCCGACATATTCTTCGAACAGTGCGTTCATCTCGAACAGCATCGCGGTGCCCTGGCCCGTCCCGCCCGTCGTCGTCTGGTAGCGGTCCTGAAGGAAGAGGCGCGCCATAGCGAACAGATCCTGCCAGGACTGGTTGGTGCGGTCGATGATGACCTTATCCCATTGCAGCCCCGGGACCGGCACATCGGCGATATCGGCGTAAACAAAGGCGAGTTCGCGCAGGCGCTGCTGGTTGGCGCTGCGCCGCGAGAGACGCAACAGGCGGACCACTGCCGCCTTCATGATCCGATTGAGCGGGGTGTCTTCGGAGAGAAGATCGAAGCGGCAGGCGAGGCGCGAAGGATTGACCGCATGACGGGTGAACTGGCGGGTAATGTCGAGCTGACCACGCAAGGTCGGCAAGTCTTCTTCACGCCCGACATAGCGGCGTGGCATGCCCTTGCGCAGAGCTTCGATCAGCTTGTCGCAAAAGATGCGGATCAGGATTTCCAGCAGGGTCTCGCGCTGCCAGGCGAGATCGGTGATGACGCCGAGGTCGATCTTGAGATCGAGCGCGACGGCGAGCATATGCACCAAGCGTTTGCGGATTGCCGCGTTCTGGTGAGCGGGTGTTTCACCGGGCGCCACATCGATCTTGGGCAAGATCTCCAGGCTCGCATCGCCTGCTGCGAGAATCCCCACCACGCCGCGGGCACGCAACGCATGCCGGCCATGCTCGAGCACCCCGCTGCCGCCACGGCCGGCGAAGGCCGAGCGGGCCGCCAGCCCCGCCAGTCGGTCGGCATGGTGAGCCGGGATCTGACCCTCGGCCTCGCCATAGGCGAGCTTGTCCCATTCGCGAACCGTGTAGGCGGACATCAGGCTGCGAAGTCCGAGAAATCGAAGCTGGCCTTCACGCTCCAGCGCAGCTTGTCCCCGCCCAGTTCATCATCGGCAAAGCCGGCCGGCGCCGCCAATCGTCTGGCTTCGAGAAAATGGGAGCCATTGGCGCCATCGCCATCGCCAAGCACGGCGGCGACCTTCGACCAGTCCTCGTAAAAATATTCCGCCAGAAGCGGGATGACCTTGTGGCGCATGACGTTCTCGACATCGGCGCGACTGCGGCAGCCGGTGAAATAGGCATGTCCGATCTGGTGTTCGCGATCGAAGAGATATTCGATCCGCTCGTTGACTGTGTGCAGCAGCTTGCACAGATCGACCCCATCGAGATTTGCGGCATCAAGCTGCCGCGCCGCCAGCGCCCGGCGCAGTTCTTCAACGTCGGGCATCAGCTCGCGGAAGGTGAAGCGGCGGCGCAAGGCGGTGTCGAGCAGGGCAATCGAGCGGTCCGCCGTGTTCATGGTGCCGATGATGTGCAGGTTAGCCGGCACGCCGAAACTCGTCCCCGAATAGGGAAGCCGGACCCTGACTTCGTTTTCGCAACCGAGCCGTTTGTCGATCTCGAGCAGCGTGATCAACTCGCCGAAAACCTTGGAGATATTGGCCCGGTTGATCTCGTCGATGATGAGGACATGCGGCCGCGCGCTGGCCACTGGCCGCTCGGCATTGGGATCGATCACCACCGCTTGCAGCGCATCCCAGTCGATCCGGTTCGGATCGAGCCGATAGGCCGACTGACGGCGGAAGTTCCGGGCGTAGAATGGTGCGCGCTCCGCTCCGTTGTCATCTCGCCAGATCCATTCGACGCTGCGCCGGTGTGGATGGAAATCGGCATCGGCATCAAAATAATACTCGCCGCTCACCCGTCCGAAGGCACGATAGCTGTCGCGGCCATCGGAGATGACGACATAGTCGCCGACCTGAAGACCGGAGCGGAACGCGTAGAGCATCTCGATATTGGGATCCTTGCCCGATGCGTCAGGATCCTTTTGCTCATTCCACGCCTTCCTGATTTCTTCGAAATCGTCGAAGCGCTCTTCCGACCAGTCGATATCGCCGCCCCAGCCGAGATGGATCAATCCGCCATCGAGGCCTTCGCGGATTCGATCTTCCTGGCTGCCGCGCTGGCCGAGCGCGATCTTGTAGATCGAACGCAAACGGTCGAGGCGCTTGGCCGGCGCATCGCCGGTGTCAAGCCGTGCTCTCTCGCTAACGATCTTGAACACACCGGCGTGGGACTTGAGGCTGAAGCCGCCCGACCTGCTGACGCCCTCGTCGTCACCTTCCTGCTCACTCCCCGTCGTCGGCCGCAGCCCTTCGACGAAATCCTCGTAGGAAAATGACTGGTGAAAGGTGACGAACTCGATCCGACCTTCGCCGGCAAGACGCCGATATTCGACCATCAGGGTGTCGCGATCATCTCGCAGCGGTTCGGCTACGGCATCACCCAGGCAAAGCCGCACGGCCTCCCAGGCCGTGGCGTAGGTCTTGCCGGTCCCCGGCGGGCCGTAAAGGATGAGATTAGTGGCAACGGGCATTGCGGTCATGGGTTCAAAGGTCACCCACCTGACCTTGCGCGCAAGATCGTCGCGGCCCGCTGATTTCAGGGCTGCACGTTCGTGCGCCAGCACGCGTTCCTCATCGGCACGGCCGAGGGCGCGGTTTCGCTCGTCTCTTGCCGCGACATCGAATTTGCGGGCGATGTGCAGCATCTGCTCCAGCTCCTGAGGAGGCGGCTGGTTCGACAGCGTGGGCGGCGGCC
>NZ_QNRC01000013.1 GCF_003709565.1 Paracoccus sigandri
AAACACATTCTTCGCCAAATCGAGTCCGACCGTGATAATCTCCGACATGACCGCTCTCCTTTGTGGATCATTGCAGACCCACCTTGGCACACAGATGCCGTCGGGGGGCGGTCACAGCATCAGAGAAAAACAGGCTTGCCGAGAGACGAGGCGGCGCTTTCTCTGTTGCCTAAATACCCTCGGGGGTCGCCGGCTGGTGCGCCACCGGTTCAAGAGCCAGCCGGCGGCCCGGCCACCGCCCTCAGGCCCGATGATAGGGAGAGCCCGCCAGGATCGTCGCCGCCCGGTAAAGCTGCTCGGCCAACATCACGCGGACCAGCATATGCGGCCAGACCATGCGCCCGAAGCTGATCTGCCAGTCCGCCCGCGCCCGCAGCGCCGGGTCCAGCCCGTCCGCGCCGCCGATCACGAAGCAGACGTCGCGCGCGCCGTCGCGCCAGGCGCCCAGCCGCGCGGCCAGGTCCGGCGATCCCGGCTGCTCGCCGCGCTCGTCCAGCATCACCAGGACGGCGCCCGGCGGGATCGCGCGCGACAGAAGCTCGGCCTCGGCCGCCATGCCGCCGCCGCGCCGGTCCTCGACCTCGGTCACGCCCACGGCCGGAAAACCCAGGCCCCGGCCGGTCCGGGCAAAGCGGTCCAGGTAATCGGAAACCAGCGCCGCCTCGGGGCCCTTCCTCAGCCGCCCCACCGCGGCAATGTCGATCCGCATCGCCTCAGTTCGTGCCGTGCGGTGCCTCGCGGATGCGGCCAAGCGTGTCGGAGGGCATCCACATCTTTTCCAGCTGATAGAATTCGCGCACTTCGGGGCGGAAGACATGGACGATCACGTCGTCGGTGTCGATCAGCACCCAGTCGCCGGCATCCTTGCCCTCGATCCGGGGGCTGTGGCCGGTCAGCTGCTTGTAGCGCTCGGCCAGTTTCTCGGCGATCGAGGCCACCTGGCGCGAGCTTCGACCCGAGGCGATCACCATGTGATCCGCCATGGCCGACCGGCCGCGCAGGTCGATCGTCACGACATCCTCGGCCTTGTCGTCATCCAGCGATGACAGGATGCGGCTGAGAAGCTGGTCGCTGGTCAGTTCTTGCGCCGCGGCGGTCGCGGCCGGCCGGGCAGCCGGCGAGACGTCTTTTGACAGGGTTGTATCCTCCGGTCAGCGCGCCGATCACCCCCGGCGCAGGGGCAATACCAATGTAGCATCGCACGCCGTTTTCTCAATGCCCAGATCGTTCACCGCTGCGCAATCGCCCGGCAGGCAGGCGGTCGCCCGGCTTGTGCTGGCCAGCGATCCGGCAATCCGCGCGCAACCGGCGCCGTTCAGCCCGCGACCGACAGCATCACCCCGACCAACCACCACGAATGACATATCGACCGGCCCATGCGATCCTCTTGCGATTCCCGATGGGTTCAGCTTGCCGGACAAAAGCTACCATCCGGTAAATCCGGCCACAATTCGCGCCAATATCCTTGTTTCGCGCCGCAAGCCGTCGTAAATGGGTTCCATGCATGGATTTGTCTATTTCGACATTCACGACCGCGCGCGCCTGCCGCAGCGCTTCTATGGCGAGACGCTCTGCGTAACGGCGCGGGGCTGAGGCTGCGCGGGTGATTGCCCGCGCCCCCACCCGCACGCATATCCATTCGCATCACAGCCGAAAGTTCCAGCCATGACGAATACCACCGCCGGTGCCCCGCGCACGCTCTATGACAAGATATGGGATGCCCATGTCGTCGAACGGCAAGAGGACGGCACCTGCCTGCTGTATATCGACCGCCACCTGGTCCACGAGGTGACCAGCCCGCAGGCCTTCGAGGGGCTGCGCATGACCGGCCGCAAGGTCCGCGCGCCGGAACGCACCATCGCCGTGCCCGACCACAACGTGCCCACCACCTGGGACCGCGAAAAGGGCATCGACAACGAGGAATCGCGCATCCAGGTCGAAGCGCTGGACCGCAATGCCCGCGAATTCGGCGTGAACTACTATCCGGTCAACGACATCCGCCAGGGCATCGTGCATATCGTCGGCCCCGAACAGGGCTGGACCCTGCCCGGCATGACCGTGGTCTGCGGCGACAGCCACACCGCCACGCATGGCGCCTTCGGCGCGCTGGCCCATGGCATCGGCACCAGCGAGGTCGAGCATGTGCTGGCCACCCAGACGCTGATCCAGAAGAAGTCGAAGAACATGAAGGTCGAGGTGACCGGCCGCCTCGCCCCCGGCGTCACCGCCAAGGACGTGGTGCTGGCGATCATCGGCGAGACCGGCACCGCCGGCGGCACCGGCCATGTCATCGAATATTGCGGCGAAGCGATCCGCAACCTGTCGATGGAAGGCCGCATGACCATCTGCAACATGGCCATCGAAGGGGGCGCCCGCGCCGGGCTGATCGCCCCGGACGAGACCACCTTCGCCTATGTCAACGGCCGCCCCCATGCCCCGAAGGGCGCGCAATGGGAGGCCGCGGTCAGCTGGTGGAGGACGCTCTACAGCGACCCGGACGCGCATTGGGACAAGGTCGTGACCCTGCGCGGCGAGGACATCGCCCCCACCGTCACCTGGGGCACCAGCCCCGAGGACGCGCTGCCGATCACCGCGACCGTCCCCGCCCCCGAGGATTTCACCGGCGGCAAGGTCGAGGCCGCGCGGCGCAGCCTTGAATACATGGGCCTGGCGGCGGGCACGAAGCTGACCGACATCGCCATCGACGCGGTCTTCATCGGCTCTTGCACCAACGGCCGGATCGAGGACCTGCGCGCCGCGGCCGAGGTGCTGCGCGGCCGCAGGCTGGCCGAGGGCGTGCGCGGCATGGTCGTGCCCGGATCCGGCCTGGTGCGCGCGCAGGCCGAAGAAGAGGGGCTGGACACCATCTTCAAGGAGGCCGGCTTCGAATGGCGGCTGGCCGGTTGCTCGATGTGCCTGGGCATGAACCCCGACCAGCTGGCGCCGGGCGAGCGCTGCGCGGCGACCTCGAACCGCAATTTCGAGGGGCGGCAGGGCTACAAGGGCCGCACCCACCTGATGTCGCCCGCCATGGCGGCGGCGGCGGGCGTGGCCGGCCACCTGGTCGATATCCGCGAATTCGCGGCCGTGACGGCGTAAGGAGACAGGATCATGGACAAATTCACCACCCTGACCGGCATCGCCGCGCCCATGCCGCTGGTCAATATCGACACCGACATGATCATCCCCAAGCAGTTCCTGAAGACGATCAAGCGCTCGGGCCTGGGCGTGAACCTGTTCGACGAGCTGCGCTATGACCGCGAGGGCAACGAGATCCCCGATTTCGTCCTGAACCAGCCCGCCTGGCGCGACGCGCAGATCCTCGTCGCGGGCGACAATTTCGGCTGCGGATCGTCGCGCGAACATGCCCCCTGGGCGCTCTTGGATTTCGGCATCCGCTGCGTGATCTCGACCAGCTTCGCCGACATCTTCTTCAACAACTGCTTCAAGAACGGGATCCTGCCGATCACCCTGCCGCAAGAGGCCGTGGACGCGCTGATGGAGGATGCCCGCAAGGGCGCCAATGCCCGCATGACCGTCGACCTGGAAAACCAGACGGTCAGCAGCTCGGACGGCCAGGAGTTCCATTTCGACATCGACCCGTTCCGCAAGCATTGCCTGCTGAACGGGCTGGACGATATCGGCCTGACCATGGAAAAGGCGCCCGCCATCGACAGGTTCGAGACGCAAATGGCGCAGGCCCGGCCCTGGATCTGAGGGTCCTCGGCTGCGCCCTGGCGCTGGCCCTGCCGGCATCCGGCGCGGCAGGCGATTCGGCAGGCGATTCGGGGGGCGATCCGCTGCGCATCGCGACATGGGACCCCGGCCTGACGCGCGACGGGCCGGGGCTTCTGCTGCGCGACATCCGGGCGGGCGACGAGCAGGTGCTGGCCGCCGCGCAGGTGATCGCCACGGCCGCACCGGACGTGATCCTGCTGACCGGGATCGACTGGGACCATGACGCGCTGGCCCTGGCCGCCTTCTCCGGGCTGCTGGGCGATGCCGGCCATCCGATGCCGCACCACTTCACCGCGCGGCCCAACAGCGGCATGGCCACCGGGCTCGACCTGGACGGGGACGGGCGCCGTGGCGGGGCCGGCGACGCGCAGGGTTTCGGCCGGTTCAGCGGCCAGAACGGCATGGCGATCCTGTCGCGCCTGCCGCTGGGTCCGGCGGTCGATCACTCGGACGTCCTGTGGCGCGACCTGCCCGGCAACCTGATGCCCGACGGGACGTCCCCGGAAGTCGCCGCGATCCAGCGCCTGTCCTCGACCGCGCATTGGGACGTGGCGGTCCAGACCCCGGACGGGCCGCTGCATCTGCTGGCCTGGGCCGCGACGCCGCCGGTCTTCGACGGCCCCGAGGATCGCAACGGCCGCCGCAACCATGACGAGGCCGCCTTCTGGCTGCACCACCTGCCCGAGGCGCCCTTCGTGCTGATCGGCAACATCAACCTGGACCTGGTCGATGGCGAGGGCCGCCCCGAGGCTTTGCACGCGCTGCTGGACCATGCCGCCGATCCGGCCCCCCGCGGCGCGTGGCAGCCGCCGCAGGACGGCGCGAATGCCGGCCATCGGGGCGATCCGGCACTGGATACGGCCGAATTCGCCAGCGACGGGCCGGGCAATCTGCGCGTCGACTATATCCTTCCCGCCAGGACGCTGGCGGTTGCCGGCAGCGGCGTGCTGTGGCCCGCACCAGAAGATCCGCTGGCCGAAGCCGTGGCGATGGCCTCGAACCACCGGCTGGTCTGGGTCGACCTGGCGCCCGGCGCGCAGATGGCTGTCCGCACCGACGACTGACGCCTCGCCCGATGCCGGCTGACGCGAATGTCCCGCTGCGGCCAACCATGCAGGCATCACCTGCCTCACATCCGATGCGGCTTTTTGCCCGCCGATCGCGCCAGCTCCAGCAGCACCTCGGCGCGTCCGAACTCCTTCGCGGCCTCGGCGCGGGCCTTTTCGAAACGCGGGGTCATCCGCTCCAGATCGCCGACCGCCCGGCTCAGTTCGCGCGCCGAACGCGCGGCCTGGGCGCTGGCGATGCGCGCCTCGGCCACCGACAGCGGCGCGCCGCTCTCATAGCATTGCCGCAACGCCGCCTGCAGCGAATCGACCTTCTGCCGGGCCAGGGTCATGTGGCCGCTGAAGGCCGCGAATTTCTTCAGCTCCCGCTCGGCCTTGATCCGGGCGATCCGTTCCAGCAGCGCAAGCTTCCCCGCCTCGGTCACCATCCGGCCCGCGCCCTTTCGCGCATCTTCTCGGCAAAGCGGATCGCGGCGGCGACGGCGGCGAAATGCTCGCGCCGGATCTCCTTGCCGATATCGACCGTGGCGTGCAGGGCGCGGGCGCAGGGCGGGTCGGACCAGATCGGGACCTTGTGGTCCTTCGCCCGTTCCCGGATGCGCGCGGCGACCTCGTCGGTGCCCTTGGCCAGGCAGACCGGCGCCCGCCCGCTGCCGCGCTTCCATTCCAGCGCCACCGCGTAATGCGTCGGGTTTACGATGACCACATCCGCCCGCGCCACATCCGCCAGCATCTGCTTCGAGGCCATATCGACGGCCCGCTGCCGCCGCGCGGCCTTCATGTGCGGATCGCCCTCGACCTCCTTGTATTCGTCCTCCATCTCCTTGCGGGTCATGCGGTTCTTCTGCAGATGTTCGTGCCGCTTCCACAGGAAATCCAGCACCGCGAACCCGGCCGAGATCGCCAGCGCCATCATCAGGACCTGCCCCAGCAGGCTGCCGAGCCCCAGCGCCCAGGTGGTCCCAGACCCCAGCGCGCTGCCCGCCAGCCGCTGCCACAGCAGGCCGAACAGGTACCAGCCGCCCAGGCAGACGAAACCGGCCTTCCCGACCGAGATCGCGAAAGTGACCAGGCCGGACTTGCCGAACTTCTGGCCGGCATTCTTCACCGGGTTGATCCGCTTGAAGTCGAAGGCCAGCTTCTTGGGCGAAAAGATCAGCGCGCGCGGCGTGATCAGCCCCAGGAAGATCGCGACCAGCGGCACCATGGCCAGCGCGACCAGCGCCAGGCCCGCAAATCGCCACAGCGACCCGGCCAGGCCGAAGACCGAATCCAGCGGCCAGCCGTCCGATCCCATCGAGCGCGCGGCCATGGACAGCCAGTGCTTCACCGCATAGCCGGCGCCGATGGCGAAGCCCAGCCAGGCGCCCAGATACATCATCGCCACGTTGATCTCGGTCGAGCGCGGGATGTCGCCCTGCTCGCGCGCCTTGCGCAGCTTCTGCTCGGTCGCCTCATATTGCTTGTCGCTGCTGTCCTCGCTCATCGCGGCCCCGGCATGGTGAAATCGAGGATTGCCTCGGCCCAGATCGAGACGATCATCGGCGCAAGGATCGCCAGCGCGGCCAGCGCCAGCATGATCGCCGCCGGAGAGCCGATGAAGACCACCGGCAGCGCCGGCATGACGCGGTTGATGACCCCGGAGAGCGCCTGGAACAGGAACCCGCCGAGGCTGAACGGCGCCGCCAGCAGCATCGCCAGCCCGAAGCTGTAGGCGAGGATCCTGATCGCCTCGGGCGCGAAGACCGCGACATCGGGCCATCCGCCCGGCGGCCACAGCACGAGGCTGTCGGCGATCAGCTGCACCAGCATCACCGGCAGGCCAAGCGCCATCAGGATCGCCATGCCGCCCAGATGCAGCAGGTTGCCGATCGGATGGGGCGCATATTCGTTCGGCGCGCCGACGATCTGCGACAGCGAGGCGGTGGCCGCGATGGCCGAGGTGGCCATGTCGATCGCCATCGCCATCAGCCGCAGCAGCCCGCCCCCCGCCAGGCCGATCAGGGTTTCCCCCGCAACCTGCGCCAGGATGCCGGTCACCGTGCCGGGCGCGGCCAGCGGCGCCGCATGTCCGGCCAGAAGCGGCGAGACCGCCATCGCCAGCGAGATCTTGACACGCGCCGGAACGGTCCGCTCGCCCAGGCCCGGCAGCGCAAGGAAGAAGGCCTGGACCCGCACATAGGTCAGCACCAGCGACCATTCCAGCCCCGGAACCAGTCGGGCCAGGTCCTCCCACATCAGGCGGCCTCGATCGTCGAGACGAAGTTCAGTTCCACGGAAGGGTCGACCTCCTCGAAGCCCAGGACCGGCACCGAGATCCCGTTCGAGCCCAAGACCGCGCGGACCACGCGCCGGCGGTGGTCGGGGGCCACGATGACGGGCCGCAGCGCGGGGTCCGAGAGGGTCAGCGCCTTGCGGGCCGAATCCAGCAGCCGCCGCGACAGGGTGGGCGTGACTGCCCCGCCGCCACTGCGGCCGGTTTCGCTGTCGGCGCGGACGAATTCGGCCTCCCAGGCCGGGTGCAGCTGGACCGCGCTGATCACTCCCGCCTCGCTTGCATATTGCTGCGAGATCTGCCCGCGCAGGCGCTTGCGCACCAGTTCGTAAAGCGTCTCGGCGGAATCGATGGCGCGGAACTCGGCGATGGCATCGACGATCAGCGGCAGGTTGCGGATCGACACGCGCTCCTCCAGCAGCGCGCGCAGCACCGCAAGCAGGGTTTCGGGGCTGACCTTGTCGGGGATCATGCTTTCGAAATAGCGGCGGTAACGCTCGGCCCGCGCGGGGTCCGAGATCGCCTTCAGCTCCTCGATCTGGCGCTGCATCGCCGACAGGGTCAGAAGGGCGGGCAGGTTGGTCTTCACGACCTCCATCAGATGGGTGGACAGCACCTCCATCGGCGTGACGACCGTGGCGCCAAGCGTCGCCGCATCGTCCTGGTCGTCGCGCAAAATCCAGCGCGCCGGGCTGGAATAGACCGGCTCGCGCACCTCGGCGCCGCGCAGCTGCCGCAGGATCGGGTCCGGGCCGAGGGCCAGCACCTCCTGCGGCCGCAGGCTGCCGCGTCCCCGCACGACTCCCTGCACCCGGATCACATAGTCGCCCGGCGCCAGTTCCTCGGTATCGGTGATACGCACATCCGGCAGGATCAGCCCATAGTTCCGCACGATATGGATGCGCAGGTTGTTGATGCGCGTGCCCAGCCCGCGCGCCTGGTCCAGCGCGATGGCGATCAGGTCGGTGCCGATCTCGACGCTGATCTCGTCGGTGTCCAGCACGTCGCCGATGCGGCTGGCGGGGCGGATCGCGGGTTCCTCCTCGATGGCGGGATCTTCGGGCTCAGCCGTGGAACGCCGCGCCAGATGCCAGGCAAGCGCGCCCGAGATCGCGGCGATCGTCAGGAACAGCGCCCGCGGCATCCCGGGAATGAACGAGACGACGATCATCGCCCCCGCCACGATGGCGGCGGGTTTCCAGCTGCGCACGAATTGCGAGGACAGCAGCTGCGCGGTCGGATCGGTCGCGCCGCCGCGCGACAGAAGCAACGCCGCGGCCATCGAGGTGATCAGCGCGGGGATCTGCGTCACCAGCCCGTCGCCGATCGTCAGATGCGAATAGGTCGCGACCGCTTCCCCCAGTGCCATGCCATGCAGGCCGATGCCGACGGCCAGCCCGACGATCAGGTTGATCAGCGTGATGACGATCCCCGCGATCGCGTCGCCCTTGACGAATTTCGACGCGCCGTCCAGCGAGCCGAAGAAGCTGATCTCGCTTTGCTCCTGCGCCCGGCGGCGGCGCGCCTCGGCATGGTCGATCGCGCCCGAATTCAGGTCGCCGTCGATCGCCAGCTGCTTGCCCGGCAGCGAATCCAGCGCGAAACGCGCCGCGACCTCGGCCATGCGGGTCGAGCCCTTGGTGATGACCATGAAATTGACGACCGAGATCACCGCGAAGACGGTCAGCCCGACCAGCAGCGAGCCGCCGGCGACGAAGCCCGCAAAGCCGTTGATGACATGGCCCGCGGCCTCGGGCCCGCTATGGCCCTGCGTCAGGATCAGGCGCGTCGAGGACACGTTGAGCGACAGCCGGATCACCAGGCTGATCAGCAGAAGCACCGGAAAGGCCTGGAAATCCGTGGGCTTGTCGACCAGGGACGCCATGACCAGCACCAGCGTGGCGCTGGCGATCGACAGCGCGATGCCCAGGTCCAGCATGCCGGGCGACATCGGGATCACCATGGAGACCACGATCAGCACCAGCGCGCCGGTCACGATGATCGGCGCATCGAGGAACCTGCCGGAGGTCACGGCGGCAATAGCCTTCATTCGCGGGCCTCGTCATTCGCGGGGGCGAACACGGGAGCAGACACGGGGGCGGGGCGCAGGACATCCTCCAGCGGCCAGGGATCGCCGCGCAGCAGGCCCGTGCGCCGCAGATAGATGATCGCCAGCAGGCGCTCGGCCGGGGGCAGGGCCAGCAGCCGCAGCCGATAGTCCGGGGGCAGCGATTCGCCGGCCAGCAGGCGCTCGGAAGCCTCGGCCGCGATGGCCGCGACGGCGGGCGGCAGCTCGGGTTCGCCCGGCGCGGCCGCGAGGGCCGTATCGGCGGCAAGCGCCAGAATGATCGGCAGGATCATCACGCGGCCTTCTTCAGTTCCCGCAGTGCGGATTCGAGCCCGTCGAAGCTGGGCCGGACATGTTCGGGCACCGCCTGGCGCCCGACCTCGACACACAGATTGGTGGCGTGCTGGTGCAGCCCCGCGACCAGCACCGACTTGATGACATCGTAGAAGGTCAGGTCCTGCTTGATCACCGCGCCCAGCCGGCCGGCCAGCGGCGCCACGAAACCATAGGCCAGAAACACGCCCAGAAAGGTGCCGACCAGCGCGCCGCCGATCATCTTGCCCAGCACCTCGGGCGGCTGGTCGATCGAACTCATGGTCTTGATCACCCCCAGCACCGCCGCCACGATCCCCAGCGCCGGCAGCGCGTCGGCCATGGTCTGCAGCGCGTGAGGAACGTGCATCTCGTCCTCGCGCAGGCTGGCGATGCGGCGCGACAGCATTTCCTCGACCTGGTAGGGATCGTCGTAGTTGAGGCTGGCCGAGCGCAGGGTATCCGCGATCAGCGAGACCACCTGTTCGTCGCCCATCAGCCGCGGATAGGCGGCGAAGATCGGCGATTCGGCCGGCTGCTCGATATGCTGCTCCAGCGCGACGGGATTCTCGCGCGCGACCCGAAGCAGCTGGAACATCAGGCACAGGACATCCTGGTGGTCCTGCGTCGTCCATCTGGCGCCCTTGAAGGCGCGCACCAATCCGCCGACTGTCGCCTTCAGGACGTGGCTGTCATTGGACAAAAGATAGGATCCGACCGCCGCCCCGCCGATCATCATCATCTCGAAGGGCAGCGAATGCAGGATGACCCCCATCTTGCCGCCGGCCAGGAGATAGCCGCCGAAGACCATCGCCATGGTCACGAAGATGCCGACGAAACCGAACATGCGCGGTCCTCTCTATTGGTTGCGGACGCTGCGCGCGCCCATTTGCGCCGTCAGCAGGGCGGCCTGGCGGGGCTCGACCGAGGCGATGATGCGGGCGCCGGTCTCGGGCTGGACGCGGATCAGGATCTCGGCGGCAAAATCGGTGGGCAGGTTGGTCAGGATCGCCGCCGCCTCGTTCGGCTTCATGCGGTCATAGACGGCAACCAGCCGCTCGATATCGGTGCGGACCGCATCGGAATGCGCGGTCCGACGCGACTGGATGCCGCCCTTCTGGGACCTGAGTTCCGCCAGCCGGACGCGCAGCGTTTCCTCGGCCACCGCAAGCTCGGCCTTCCGTTCGTCGATGGTTTCCATGTAGCGCTCGATCCGCAAGGCGCGGTCGCGCAGGGTTTCGGCCAGCGCCACCGCCTCGGGGACGTCCGTGCAGCCCTGCATCAGCCCCGGCGGCTCGGCGAAGGCCGCGAACAGGCGCGAGGGCTGCTGCCCCTGCAGGCCCATGGCGATGGCGGGAAGGCCAAGCATCAGCGCCAAGCCGGGAAGAAGCAGCTTACGCATCCGCCTGCTCCATCCGCTTGCGCAGGCGGGGCGCGCGCCTGGCCGGGGCCTCGATGCCCGCCGCCTGGCCGATGCGCTGGCGCAGCTCCCAGGCGGCGCGTTCGGTGCGCGCGCGGGTGATCTCGGCGGCAAGCGCCTCGCCCGCGGCCGTCGCCTCGTCGCGCGCCGCGCAGATCGCCTTCTCCAGCCGGTCCACCTCGGCCGCCATGACCGCGATCGCCCCGCCCAGGCCGGTCTCCAGGTCATTCAGACGCCGCAGGCGCCGCGCAAGGATCATGCAGAAGGCCGCAAGTCCGACCGAGGCGATGGCCAGGGCGACTTGCATGAATTCGGAAATGGTCATTTGATGCGAAACTCCGTGATCAGCAGGTCCTTCACGGGCGTGTCGCCCAGCACGTTGCGGATGCGCGTCGTCAGCTCGGCGCGGATGATCTCCAGCACGCCGCGCTTGTCATAGGCCGCCGGGTCCACCTCGGAGAGAAAGCCGTTCATCGCATCCAGGATGCGTGGCATCAGGCTTTCGACGGCGGCGCGATCGGCCGCCGCCACCTCCAGCGAGGCCGCCAGGATCACGCTGCGGGCCCGCGTCCCCGGCATCGTCATCTCGATCGCCGGGATGTCGACGAACGCGACCGAATCATCCGGCCCGGTTTTTTGCGGCGCGGGCTGGAAAAGCCCGGCCGGAGACCAGAAACCCAGGAAGGTGGACGCAAATCCCCCGCCGCCCAGGATCACCGCGGCGATCAGCGGGACGAGGATGCCCTTTTTCCTTTCCGGTGGTTCCGCTGCCGTTTCTACAGCATCAGTCATGGCGATTCTCCGTCGTGATGAAACGGATCTAGCACCATGCGACTAACCAATTCTTAACATGGCCCATGCAAAAAGGACCTGTCGATAAATCAATCGCTGATTCGAAAGGGCCGGTTTTGCAAAAACTGCAGGACTATTGGAAAGAGCGAAGCTCTCAACAGAAAACGATCCTCGCGGCGGCCTTCGTGGCGACCTTCCTGGCAGTGATCGCCTTCGGCTGGCTGGCGAACCGGCCGAACATGGCGCTGCTCTATGGCGGGCTGGATCCCGCCCAGGCCGGCGAGGTGATCGCGGGGATAGAACGGGCGGGCGTCGCCTATCGGGTCCAGGGCGATTCCATCTGGGTCGATGCCAGCCAGCGCGACCGCCTGCGGATGGATCTTGCCGGCCAGGGCCTGCCCGCGCGCGGCGGCGCCGGATACGAGTTGCTGGACGGGATGTCGGGTTTCGGCACCACCTCGCAGATGTTCGACGCCGCCTATTGGCGCGCGAAGGAGGGCGAGCTGGCGCGCACGATCCTTGCGCTGCCGAACGTGAAGGCCGCGCGCGTCCACCTGGCCGTCGAAAACGGCCGCGGCTATCGCCGCGAGCTGACCGGCAACGCCTCGGTGACGCTGACCACCAACGGCGCGACCGTCACGCGCGAACAGGCGGCGGCGCTGAAATACCTGGTCTCGTCCGGCGTTCCGGGCATGTCGCCCGACAGCGTGACGGTGATCGATTCGGTCGCGGGCATCGTCTCGACCGGCGAGGACGCGAGCGGGCTGGATCGTGCCGCGGCGCTGAAGCGCAATGTCGAGCGTATCCTGGAATCCCATGTCGGGCCGGGCAATGCGATCGTCGAGCTGAACCTGGACCTGGTCACCGAAACCGAGCAATTGCTGGAGCAGCGCTTCGATCCCGACCAGCGGGCGCTGATCTCTCAGGTCAGCGAGGAAAGCACCGACCAGAGCAATTCGACCGGATCGGGCGCGGTCACCGCGGCCTCGAACCTGCCCGATGGCGACCAGGCATCGGGCGATCGCAGCGAATCGACGCGGTCCGAGGCGCGCCAGCAGCAGAATTACGAGGTCAGCACCCTGACCCGCGAGGTCTCGCGACAGCCGGGGGCGACCCGGCGGATGACCGTCGCGGTGCTGGTGAACGGCGTGCCGCAGACCGGCACCGGCGGCGAGGTCCAGGTCGTGGCGCGCCCGGATGCCGAGCTTGAGACATTGCGCGAACTGGTCGCCTCCGCCATCGGCTATGACGAGGCGCGCGGCGACCTGCTGACGGTGAAGTCCCTGCCCTTCGCGGCCCTGGGCGAGAACGGCACCCTGGCCAGCCCCGGCCTGCTGGACCGGCTGGAGCTGAACGGGCTGGCCCGGATCGCGCTGATCGGCCTGTTCGCGCTGGCGGTGATCCTGCTGGTGCTGCGCCCGGTCCTGCGCGCCCGCGGCCAGGCCGGCGCCGCCACACGCCTTGCGCTGGACGCCGGCACCCCGCCGCAACTGCCGGCCGCCGGCGATCCCGAACCCGCCGAGGCCTCGATCCTGCCCCCCTCGCGGACCGAGATGCCCGAGCCGGCGCGCCGCGAACAGCTGTCGCTGCCCCCTGCCGATCCCGTGGCCCGCCTGCGCGGCATGATGCGAGAGCGGCACGAGGAAAGCGTGAAGATCCTCTCGGGCTGGATCGACGACAAGGAGAACGCCTGATGTCACCCGCCGTCATCAAACTTGAATCCTTCACCGCCTCCTTGCCCGGCAAACGGGGCGGCGCCGGCTTCACCCGCGACGACCTGGACCTTGCCTATGCCGACGGGCTGGCCGATGGCCGCAGCCAGCGCCTGGACGAGGACGTCCAGAGCCTGCGCAGCGGGCTGGAACGCCTGGCAGAGGCGCTTGCCGCCGACGAGGCGCGCCGCGCGGCGCTGCGCGAGGAGGCGGTGCAGGCGCTGGCGCCGGTCCTGTCGGCGATCCTGGACATGCTGGTCCCCTCGGCGCAATCGCGGCGGATGGAGGAGGCGCTGCTGGCCGAGCTGCACCGCCTTGCCGGCCTGACCGCGCCGCTGCGCTGCCGCATCACCTGCAATCCCGGCCTGCGCGGCATGGTCGAGCGCTGCCTGCAAGAGGCCGGCCTGGACCAGGTCGAACTGGAGGGCTGCGACAGCGACCGCATCAGCCTGTCGCTGGAGGGCGGGCGGATCGAATTCTCTGCCGACCGGGTCGCGCAGGACATCCGCGCGCTTGTCGCCGAAATCACCGAAAGCGAGGAAACATGGACGCATTGAGCCATCTGATCGACACCGACACCATCCAGGTCGAAATCACCATCCGGCTGGGCCGGACCCGGCAGACGGTCGCCCAGCTGGCGGCCCTGCGGCCCGACGACATCCTGACGCTGGACCAGGCGATCGGCGACGGGGTCGAGATCTGCGTCGGCGACAAGGTCATCGCGCGGGGCGAGCTGACCGGGGACGGCACGCCCGAGGACCGGCTCTGCGTGCGCGTCATCGGCGCCTCGGAGGCCCCGTGATCCGCCTCGCCCTTCTGCTGGTGCTGCTGGTCCCCGGCACGGGACATGCGCAGGACATGGCCGGCCTGGAACAGGCGGCGCAAGGGCTGGGAGAGGGGCTGGGGCGGAACTCGGTCATGCTGCTGCTGGCCCTGACGGCGCTGTCGCTGGCGCCCGGCATGGCGATCATGGTGACCTGCTTTCCGTTCATCGTGACCGTGCTGTCGATCCTGCGCCAGTCGATCGGGCTGCAGCAGTCGCCCCCCAACATGCTGATCGTCAGCCTGGCGATGTTCCTGACCTGGTTCATCATGGACCCGGTCCTGCGCGAGGCATGGACGGTGGCGGGCGCGCCGCTCAGGGACGGCTCGATCGGCTTCGCCGAGGCCTTCGAGCGCGGCATCGTCCCCTTCCGCGCCTTCATGGAGGCCCGCACCAATCCCGACACCCTGCAGGGCCTGGCCGAGATCGCCCCGGCCTCGATGGCCGATCCCGACCGGCTGTCGGTCCTGGTGCCCTCCTTCATGCTGTCCGAGATCCAGCGCGCCTTCGAGATCGGCTTCCTGCTGGCCCTGCCCTTCCTGATCATCGACCTCGTCGTCGCCGCCGTGCTGATGGCGATGGGGATGATGATGGTGCCGCCGGTGGTGGTCTCGCTGCCCTTCAAGCTGGCCTTCTTCGTCGTCGTCGATGGCTGGTCGATGATCGCCGGGGCGCTGATCCGCGGCTATCAATAGCGGGGCCGGGGCACATGCACGCCAGGGAAGCGCCGCCGCCCGCGACCGGCGCAAGGGCCCCGATCCGGCGCGGCCGGGCGGTTCGGGACCTATCGCCCCCCGGCCCTTGCGCGGCGCTCCAGCGCCGCCGCGATCGCCTGCGGGATGGGCTGCCCGGTCCGGTCCGAGCAGAACAGGTATTCGCCCGCCGGGTTGATCTCGAAGAAGACATGCTCGCCCTCCGGGGTCAGGCGGAAATCGGCGGCGGCGAAATACAGGTTCATCTGCGCCATCAGCGCCAGAAGCTTCGCCGCGACATCATCGGGCAGCGCATAGGGCGCCACCTCGGCGCTGCCGATGCCGGGGCGATAGTCGACCTCGTATTCCGGGCGAGAGCGGAACGAGGTCGCGTGGATCTCGCCGTCCACCACCGTCACCCGCAGATCCAGCGCCAGCGGGACGTATTCCTGGAAGATCACCGGCGCGTAGGCCACGCTGTCCAGCCGCGCCAGGTCCGCAGGCCCCAGCAGCAGCGTGTTGCGCGGCGCCTGCGGGATGTTGCGGAACGCCTTGCGGATCACCCCGGCGGCGGCATGGGCGTCGATGAAGGCGCGCGCCTCGTCGGGGTCGTTGGTGACCAGGGTTTCCGGCACCCGCAGCCCCAGCCGATGCGCCAGCCGGTGCTGCATCACCTTCTTCAGCGCCCGGTCGTCGGCATCGGGCGGGTTCATCCAGAAACAGGGCATCGCGTGCCACATCCCCGCCAGGGCCTCGGTGCATTCCGACCAGGCGAACAGCCGCGCCGTCTGGTCGGTCAGCGCCGGATCCAGCGTGAAGGGCCGCACCCGCCGGTGCCAGACCGCCCGCACCGCGTCCAGGTCCAGCCGCTGCCCGTCCGGCAATGTCAGCTGAAAGCTGTCCGCCCGCCGCCCGGTCCGGGCGTGCATCCGCATCCGCGAGGGGAACCAGCCGATATCCACGACCTGACAGGGCATGGTCAGATGCTGCACCACGCGCCGGACATGGTCGTTGTCGATGAACGAGAGGATCAGGATCATCGGGCCGCCCTTTCGCAGCAGATACGGACCCGCCGCCGCGGCGGGCCGCGTCTTCGCCTCCGCCCGCTATCGGCCGCCCAGCTGCTGATAGGCCGCATAGGCCTGCTGCCAGGCCGCCAGCCCCTGCGCGTCGAGCAGGCCGCGCTGGTGAAGGCTGGCATAGCTTTGCAGGATCTGCGCGTAATGCGCCAGCAGCGGCGCGGGTTGCTGGGCCGAGGCGGCAGGCGCGCCGGTGCCCAGCACGAAGGGCGTCGCCGGCTGCATGGGCGGCTGTATCGGCGGCGTCACGACCGGCGGCCCCAGCGGCGGGCCGAAGGGCGGCTCCAGCGCCGATTTCGGCGGATCGGTCAGGCCCTTGGGCGGGTCCGCGATCCCCTTGGGCGGGTCGATCACCTGCTTCGGCGGCTCGAAAATCCCCTTCGGCGGGTCATAGATCGGCGGTTTCGGCGGATCCTGCACCGGGTTCTTCGGGCCGTCCTGGATGATGCTTTTCGGCGGATCGTTGGCCAGCGACTTAGGAACCGGATCCGAGAGCGGATCCTTGGCGGCATCCTTGAAGGGCGGCTTGCCGCCGCAGGGCACCGTCTCGCCGATGGCGCTGCGCGGCCCGTCCAGACAGGCATGCATCCGCACCACCTGGCCCTCGGAAAACATCACCATCGCCGCGTCGTCGACATAATCCATGAAATTCATGAACATGTCGCCATTCGGCCCGTTGCTGCAGGAAATCGTCGGAAAGCTCGGCTCCCCGGTATTCGGCCCGCCCTGGTTGGGGGTGTCGTCGACGAAATCGCTGCCCGAGCAGCCCCCGCCGTCGTCGCCCCAGATATGGCGCAGGTTCAGCCAGTGGCCGATCTCGTGCGTGGTGGTGCGGCCGCGGTTGAAGGGCGGGCTGGCGGTGCCGGTGGTGCCGAAGCCGGTATGGGTGACGACGACGCCATCGGTCGCGGCCGCGCCGCCCGGAAATTGCGCATAGCCCAGAAGCCCGCCCGTCAGCTGGCAGACCCAGATGTTGAGGTATTCGTCGCGCGGCCACGCGTCCGAGCCGCCCGAGGACGAGAATTTCACCGCATCGTCGGATCCGAAGCCGTCGCGATCGGTCTGCACCCGGACCACCCCGTCATGCGGGTTGCCCGCCGGGTCGCGATCGGCCAGCGCGAAGACCAGCCGCGCATCGCCGGTCAGCGGCGCGAAGGGCGCGGGCACGGTCGAGATGTCGCCGTTGGTGGCCCGGAAATCCTGGTTCAGCACCGCGATCTGGCTGTCGATCTGCGCCTGAGAGATGTTCTGCGCGGGGGTCTTCCAGACCACATGCACCACCACCGGGATCCGCGTGCAGCCCGGACGCAGCGGCATCATGCCGCGCCGGGCACGGAAGGCCTGCTCCTCGATCCGCGCCAGCCTGCGCGCATAGTCGGGGTCGCTGTCCAACAGCCGCCGATGCACCTGCATGGTGCCACAGCTGCGGCAGACCTTGGTATTGTTCTCCGCCATGATGACCTCCACTGAAACAATGGTTTTCCCGCCCCGCCGTCACGCGCGGCGGGCAATTCCCGTCTGCCGGCGGCGGGTCAGCGCTTCTTCAGGACAAGGATATTGTCCTTCAGCTCCTCGATCTCGTAATCGCCCGCCCATCCCGGCAGCTCGATATGAAGCATGTCGCCCTCGAGGCTCCACCGCCCGGTTCCCTGGCTCTGCATCGCATCGGTCGGACCGGGGGCCTTCGCCTCGGCAAGCCCGGATTCCGACAGCTCCAGCCCCCGGCGCCCGCCCCGCGTCGGCGGGATCTGCACGGTGCTGGAACGGAAGACGAAATGATCCGCCGTGGTTTCCTCGCGGATCTCGATCCATTCGCGGCAAAGCTTCGCTTCGTCGGCCATCGCTTTCCCTTCCCTTGTGGCGGGCGCCGCCCTGGCGCCCGCGAACGCCCCGGCCCCCGGCCTCAACCGCAGTCGGAGCGCAGATGATCGCACAGCGCCCAGAGCGATTGTCGCTCGACCAGGTCGCCCGGCGCAAGCAGCCCGTCCCGATCCAGCCGCGCATATTGCGCCAGCAGCGCCTGGTAATGCCCGGCCAGCTGGTTCTGCGCCGCCAGCACCGCCTGGTCGAACGCCGCCGGCCCCGCATTGCCGCAGCCCGCCGCCGGGGCGTCGGGCCGCGGCAGCGCGGGCTCGGCCAGCCCGGCCTCCTGCGCCAGCCAGCCGGCATTCATCCGCAGGATCTGCAGCGCATAGCCCATGTCGATCCGGTCCAGCAGGTCATTCGCGGTATGGATGGCGTCATTGGCGCCGTCGGTCCCCTCGATCGTCAGCACGGCCGGGATGCCCGCGTCCAGGAACGGCATGTGATCGCTGCCGAAGGGCTGCAACGAGACCTGCACATCCAGGTCGGTGAAGGCGCCTGCCGCCTCGGCCAGCCGGTCGATCAGCGGCTGGCTGAGGGCCGCGCCCTCCAGCAGCACCGCGGGCGGCTGGGCATTGACCGAGCCGATCATGTCCATGTTCAGCACCGCGCGGATCCGCGCCCGCGCCTCACCCTCCAGCCCGGCGACATATTGGGTGGAGCCGTGCAGCCCCTGCTCCTCTCCGCCGAACAGGATGAAGGTGAGGTCATGGGCGAAATCATGCGCGGCGGCGGCGGCAGCCAGGGTCAGCACCCCGGCCGAGCCGCTGGCATTGTCGTCGGCGCCGGGCGCGGGGGCATCCGGGCCGCCCGGATGATTGACCGAATCCAGGTGCCCGACCACCAGAACCTGGCCCGCATCCGGGCCGAGGCCGGGCTTCGTCGCGATCACATTGGCGCTTGTCCCGCCGCCGACCGTGATCGGGACGGTTCTTGCCGCCAGCCCCAGCGCCTGGAACTGCGCCTGCGCCCATGCCGCGGCCTGCGCATAGTCCGCGCTGGTCGAATGGCGCGTGCGATAAGAGACAAGATGCGTGATCGCCTGGCGGAAAACCTCGTCCTGGACCCCGGCGACCAGGGCCGGGGCGGCGGGCGGCATCGCCCTGGCCCGCCGCGGCGCATGGGTCTGGAAGACCGCCGCGTTCCGGGGCAGCGCCATGACCTGGAAGCAGCCCTCGCCCCGCGCCGCCATGCGTTCCGCCTGCGCCTTCGTCAGCTCGGCGACCAGATAGCGCCCCTTGTCCAGCAGCACGCGCGCCCTGGGATGTTCGCGCTGGAAGGCGCGACCCTTCTGCACGACCAGCCAAAGTGCGCCCTGCCGGACGCTGCCCTGCACGCCCAGGACATGGCCCGCATCCTGCAGCGCCCTGGCCAGGCCGGGCCAGCCGTCATTGGCCACGCAGAGGAACAGATCGGTGCCAAGCCGGCTCCACCAGCCGCGGCGCTCCTCGATCACGGCAATCAGGCCGGGAATGGCGGCGTCATCGGCATGAATCGTGGCATATTTCATCATCGCCCCCAATCTGATCCGATGATATTTCAAATTAAATGAAAATCAAATTAATTATCATATGCGCATTGCGGATCATTAATAATCGGATCCGCATCCGGTAATTCAAATGCGGTTCATCGCGCCGGGCGCGTCCTTACCCGGCCCGCCGGCAGCCCGACGAGTTGCGCGGCGTCTCTTGGCCTTTGCGCGTCATTTCGCTAATCCATCCCCAAGCAAGGGGATCAGCCGACATGACGATGGACAAGAGCTTTGACGCCAAGGCCGCCGAGGCCCGGATCAGCGCCGAATGGGAGGCGCAGGGCGCCTTCGCCGCCGGGGCCAATGCCTCGCGCAGGGAAACCTTCACGGTGATGATCCCGCCGCCCAACGTGACCGGCAGCCTGCATATCGGCCATGCCTTCAACAACACGCTGCAGGACATCCTGGTCCGCTGGCACCGGATGCGCGGCTTCGACACGCTGTGGCAGCCCGGCCAGGACCATGCCGGCATCGCCACCCAGATGGTGGTCGAACGGCGCATGGCCGAACGGCAGGAACCCAACCGGCGCGAGATCGGGCGCGAGGCCTTCCTGGAAAAGGTCTGGGCGTGGAAGCAGGAATCGGGCGACACGATCATCAACCAGCTGAAGCGGCTGGGCGCCTCCTGCGACTGGTCGCGGAACGCCTTCACCATGTCCGGCGCGCCGGGCGCCCCGGCGGGCGAGGAGGGCAATTTCCACGACGCCGTGATCCGCGTCTTCGTCGAGCTTTACGACAAGGGCATCATCTATCGCGGCAAGCGGCTGGTGAACTGGGACCCGCATTTCGAGACCGCGATCAGCGACCTGGAGGTCGAGAACCGCGAGGTTCCCGGCCATATGTGGCATTTCAAATATCCGCTGGCGGGCGGCGAGACCTATGAATATGTCGAACGCGACGCCGACGGCAACGTCACCCTGCGCGAGACGCGCGACTATATCAGCATCGCCACGACCCGGCCCGAGACCATGCTGGGCGACGGCGCGGTGGCGGTCCATCCCGGCGACGCGCGCTATGCCCCGATCGTCGGCAAGCTGTGCGAGATCCCGGTGGGCCCGAAGGAACACCGCCGGCTGATCCCGATCATCACCGACGACTATCCCGACCCGGATTTCGGCTCGGGCGCGGTCAAGATCACCGGCGCGCATGACTTCAACGACTACGGCGTGGCGATGCGCAACGGCATCCCGCTCTATGCGCTGATGGACGGCAAGGCGCGGATGCGCGAGGACGGCCTGCCCTATGCCGAATCCGCCGAGATCGCCACCCGCGCCGCGCGGGGCGAGGATGTGGGCGACGTGTCGAACGTGAACCTGGTGCCGGACGAGCTGCGCGGGCTGGACCGCCTCGAGGCCCGCAAGCGGGTGATCGAGGCGATCACCGCCGAGGGGCTGGCGGTGACCCGGCTGCACAAGGAGATCGACCCCGAGACCGGGGCCGAGCATCTGGAGCGCCGCCCGCTGGTCGATCAGAAGCCGATCATGCAGCCCTTCGGCGACCGCTCGGGCGTGGTGATCGAGCCGATGCTGACCGACCAGTGGTTCGTGGACACGGCGCGGATCGTCCAGCCCGCGCTGGACGCAGTGCGCGAGGGCCGCACCGAGATCCTGCCCGAGCAGCACAGGAAGGTCTATTTCAACTGGCTGGAGAATATCGAACCCTGGACGATCAGCCGCCAGCTGTGGTGGGGCCACCAGATCCCGGTCTGGTACGGGCTGGACCTGGGGATCGAAAATTTCACCGATGACGAGGGCGACGGCGCGCTGGACGAGGTAGAACTGTTCCGCCTGCTGGCCGACGGCATCGTCCATACCGGCGAGCGCCAGCATTGCGCCGCGCATTTCGACGATGTGCGCAAGCGGTTCCGCGACGACATCGCCGGCCTGCCCCAGCCGCTGGAGGTCAGCCGCATCGTCGAGGTGGCCGATCGCGAGGCGGCGATCGACATGCTGGCGCAAAGCTGGGCCGACTACAACCTGTCGCAGGACCCGACCCACCTGCTCTATCCGGTCTGGCGCGACCCGGACGTGCTGGACACCTGGTTCAGCTCGGGGCTGTGGCCCATCGGCACGCTCGGCTGGCCCGAGAACACCGAGGAACTGCGCAAGTATTTCCCGACCGACGTGCTGGTGACCGGCTTCGACATCATCTTCTTCTGGGTCGCCCGGATGATGATGATGCAGCTGGCGGTGGTCGGCGACGTGCCCTTCCGCACCGTCTATGTCCACGGCCTGGTGCGGGACGAAAAGGGCGCGAAGATGTCCAAGTCCAAGGGCAACGTCATCGACCCGCTGGTGCTGATCGACGATTTCGGCGCCGACGCGCTGCGGATGACGCTGGCCTCGATGGCGGCGATGGGCCGCGACCCGAAGCTGGGCCCGCGCCATGTCGAGGGTTTCCGCAATTTCGTCACCAAGATCTGGAACGCTACCCGCTTCGCCGAGATGAACGGCGTTCGCGGCGGCGGCCCCCGGCCCGAACCCGCGCATACCGTCAACCGCTGGATCATCGGCGAGGTCGCCCGCATCCGCATCGCCACCGACGAGGCCCTGGCCGCCTATCGCTTCAACGACGCGGCGGCCGGGCTCTATGCCTTCGTCTGGGGCAAGGTCTGCGACTGGTATGTCGAATTCGCCAAGCCGCTGTTCGACGGCAGCCATGCCGGGGAAACCCG
Source organism: Paracoccus sigandri (assembly GCF_003709565.1). Classification (GTDB taxonomy): domain Bacteria; phylum Pseudomonadota; class Alphaproteobacteria; order Rhodobacterales; family Rhodobacteraceae; genus Paracoccus; species Paracoccus siganidrum. The sequence goes on from NZ_QNRC01000013.1 coordinate 22,047, forward strand.
CGCCACGATGGGCTGGGTGCTGGACCAGTGCTACCTGATGCTGCACCCGATCATGCCCTTCGTCACCGAGGAATTGTGGCGCCTGACCGGCGACCGGACGAAGATGCTGGTCCATGGCGACTGGCCGGCCTATGGCGCGGAACTGATCGACGCCGCCGCCGACCGGGAAATCAACTGGGTGATCGCGCTGATCGAAGGGGTCCGCTCGGCCCGCGCGCAGATGGGCGTCCCGGCGGGCGCCAAGCTGGACCTGGTGGTGACCGAGGCCGACGTTGCCGCCCGTTCGGCCCTGGCCGCCAATGCCCCGCTGATCGAACGGCTGGCCCGCGTGAACGCCCCCGTCGACGGCAGGGCGGGCAAGGGCATGATCGCGGTGGCCGCCCAGGGCGCCAGTTTCGCCCTGCCCATCGGCGAGGTGATCGACGTGGCGGCGGAAACCGCGCGGCTTCAAAAGGCGCTGGCGCGGTCGGAAAAGGACGCCGAGGGCCTGCGCAAGCGCCTGGGCAATCCGAAATTCACCGAGAATGCGGAAGCCGAGGTGATCGAGGAAACCCGCGACAAGCTGGCCGCTCTGGAGGACGACATCGCCCGGCTGAACGCCGCGCTGGCCCAGCTGGCGGCGATGTAAGCCCTCGCGCCGGCGCACCCGCCAAGAGCGCCGGCGCCTCCGGCGGGGGTATTTGGAACAACGAAGAAGCCGGCTTCTCTGTTGATAAAATACCCATCCGCCGGCGCGTCACGGGTGCGACGGATGCCGCAGACGGGCCAGCGCGCGCGGCAGGGTTTCGGCCAGCACGTCCAGCTCTGGCGCGGGGGCGCAGCTGATGCGGATGCAGCGGTCCAGCGGCGCGACGCCGGGCATGCGGACGAAGACGCCTTCCGTCTCCAGCGCGGCGACCAGCTGCCGGGCGAAGGCGCCGTCGCGGGCGGTGTCCAGCGCCACGAAATTGGTGGCCGAGGGCAGCGCGCGAAGCCCGTTCTCCGCCCCGATCCGGCCGATCCGGTCGCGGGCGGCGGCGGTGCTGGTGCGGATATGGGCCAGCCAGTCCTCGTCGCCAAGCGCCGCCAGCGCGCCGGCCTGAGAGATGCGGCACATGCCGAAATGGTTTCGGATCCGGTCGAAGCCCGCGATCAGCTCGGGATGGCCGATGGCATAGCCGACCCGCGCGCCGGCCATGCCATAGGCCTTGGAAAAGGTCCGCATCCGGATCACGCGGGGATCGTCGGCCGAAATTTGCGGCACCGCCTCGGCCGGGGCGAATTCGGCATAGGCCTCGTCGAGGATCAGCAGGCAGTCTTCGGGCAGCATCGCCACCATCTCCTCGATCGCGCCGCCGGCCAGCCAGCTGCCCATCGGGTTGTCGGGATTGGCCAGGTAGACCAGCCGCGCGCCGGTCCGCCAGGCAAGGTCCAGCAGGGCCTGCGGGTCCTCGGCATCGTCGCGATAGGGGGCCTTGTGCAGCACGCCTCCGAAACCCGCGACGTGATAGTTGAAGGTCGGATAGGCCCCGTCCGAGGTCACCACCGCATCACCCGGCGCGATCATCAGCCGCACCAGCAGGCCCAGAAGCCCGTCGATCCCCTCGCCCACCTGGATATGGCCGGGCGTCACCCCCAGCCGTCCGGCCAGCGCCTGCACCAGATCGAAGCTGACCGAATCGCCATATTGCCAGACCAACCCGGCCTCGGCCCGCATCGCCTCGACGGCGCGGGGGCTGGGGCCGAAGCCGTTCTCGTTCGCGCCCAGGCGGGCGGCGAAGGGGCGGCCCAGCCGGCGTTGCAGGGTCTCGGGGCCGGTGAAGGGCACGGTGGCGGGAAGAGCCGCCGGGATCGGGGCGAAGCGCGGTGTTTTCATGGCTGCAAGCGATGGCCGATTCGGCCCCCTTCCACAAGTCCCGTCCCGCAAGTCCCGGCTGCGCGCACGGCCGGAACGGCGTTCAGCCTTCGACCAGCGCCGCAAGCTGGTCCAGGCACTGGCCCCAGCCCTCGGCGAAGCCCATTTCCTCGTGCTTGCGGCGGTCCGCCTCGTCCTTGTGCAGCACGCGCGCGGAATAGCGCGTGCCGCCGCCTTCCTCGGGGTCCATCAGCACGATCACGGTGATGAAGCCGGTGCCGGTCGGGCGGAATTCCGGCCCCAGCGCATCGGTCCAGATCAGCTTGTGGTTCGGCTCGGCCAGCAGGACGCAGCCCGGCCCCTGGTCGATCTCGGTGCCGTCGGGCATCCGCATGGCGATGTCGCAGATGCCGCCGGGGCGCGGCTCCAGCGCGGCGCGCAGGACCTCGACCGGCTTCGGGGCGAACCATTGCCGCAGCTGGTCGGGCTCGACCCAGGCGCGCCAGATGCGGTCGGGCGGGGCATCCAGATGGCGCGAGATCACCAGATCATTGCCATCCACGGTCACGACATTCTTCGGCATCCTTCGGCCCTCTCGTTCTGCATCGCCCGCACAGCCTGCCGCGCAAGCCGGCCATGCGTCAACCGGCAGGGGGCGCGGGCCTAAAAGGCGCGGAAGGTCATCGTGGTCAGGGTGCGGCTGATATGGGGAATGTCGAACAGGCGATCGGACAGGAAGCGGCCGACATCCTCGTCCTCGGGGATGTAGATCTTGGCCAGCAGGTCGTAATCGCCCGAGGTCGAGTAAAGCTCGCTGACGACCTCGCGGTCATAGATGGCCTCGGCGACCTCGTAGGTCTTGCCGGGGGCGCAGCGGAACTGGACGAAAACGGGGCGCATCGCGGCTCTCCTGTCAGCGGGGGCGGCGGCAGGTTAGCGCGCGGGCGGTCGCGGGGTCCAGTCCCCGCGCGCATGGCCGCGCCAGAAACGCGCCATCAGCAGGATCGCGGCCAGCGTCAGGCCGACGCAGAGCCCCAGCCACAGGCCGGCGGGGCCGACGCCCAGGGGAAAGGCCAGCCCATAGGCGACCGGCATCCCCACCGCCCAATAGCTGAAGCCGGCGATCACCATCGGCACGCGGGTGTCATGCACCCCGCGCAAGAAACCAAGCGCGATCACCTGGAAGGCGTCGGTCAGCTGGAACAGCGCCGCGTAAAGCAGAAGCCCCGCGCCGATGGCGACGATGGCGGGCGCCTGCGGATCGCCGGGGTCCAGGAACAGCATCACCAGCGGCCGGGCGAACAGCAGGTAGATGGCGATGGCGATACAGGCGAAGACCAGCGACAGCCCGATCACCGTCACGGCGGCGTCGCGCATCCAGATCGCGTCGCCGCGCCCCTTGGCCTGCCCGACCCGCACCGTCGCGGCATTCGACAGGCCCAGATGCGCCATGAAGGTGATCGAGGTGATTTGCAGCGCGATCCCGTGCGCCGCCAGCTGCTGCGTCCCGATCCAGCCCATCATCACGTTCGAGCCGACGAACAGCCCGCCCTCGGCCACCATGGTCAGCCCGATCGGCCAGCCGATCCGCGCCACCTCGCGCAGCGCCTGCCAGTCCGGCCGCCAGAAGCGGTGGAACAGCTGGTATTGCCGCGCCCGCGGCAGCCAGCGCGCATAGAGCACCAGCGCCGCCAGCTGCAGCACCTGCACCGACAGGCTGGTGATCGCCGCGCCCTTCACGCCCAGCTCGGGCATGCCCAGGTTGCCGAAGATGAAGATCCAGTTCAGCAGGATGTTCACGCCCAGCCCGACCAGCGTGACCCACATCACCACCGCCGTGCGCTCCAGCGCCGCCAGGTAGGAATTCAGCGTCAGCTGCCCCAGCACCGCCGGCAATCCCCAGCCCGCGATGCGCAGATATTGCTGGGCCAGCGCGGCCACCTCGGGGGTCTGGCCCAGGGCCAGCAGGATCGGCCCGGAAAACCACATCAGCGGCATGACCGCCAGCGCATAGCCCGCCGACAGCCACAAAGCCATGCGCGCGCCGCGCCGCACCTCGGTCTCGTTGCCGCTGGCGATATGGGTGGCGATCAGCCCCATCACCCCGGTGCCGAAGCCCATGCCCAGGAAGAACAGCACATGGAAGAACGAGGTCGCGATGACCAGCGCCGCCAGCGGCACCACCCCGTACCAGCCGATCATCACCGTGTCGCTGACCCCGATGGCCATGCGCGCCAGGTGGCTGCCGATCAGCGGCAGACCCAGCGACAGGGTCGCGGCGACATGGGGGGCGTAACGGCTGCTCATTTCAGCGGCATATCCTTGCCCGCCGGTTCCGGCAATCACCCGATTTGCACGTCCTGCAAAAACCTGCCTCTCGCACTGCTTGAAAATACCTTCGGGGTCGCCGGCTGATGCGCCACGGGTTCAAGCACCAGCCGGCGACGGGGGCAGACGGCCCCCCACCCCGCTTGCCGGGCGGTCAAGCATCTGCGATAGAAGGCCCGTTTCCAGCCGACATGGAGGAGGCCCATGAGTTTCCGCGCCCGTCACCTTCTGGGCATCGACCACCTCGCGCCCTCCGAAATCGTCACGCTTCTGGACCTGGCCGAGGATTACGTCGCGCTCAACCGCCGCACGGTCAAGCATTCCGACGCGCTGGCCGGGCTGACCCAGATCAACATGTTCTTCGAGAACTCGACCCGCACCCAGTCCAGCTTCGAGCTGGCCGGCAAGCGGCTGGGGGCCGACGTGATGAACATGGCCGTCGCCCATTCCAGCGTGAAGAAGGGCGAGACGCTGATCGACACCGCGCTGACGCTGAACGCGATGCAGCCCGACCTGCTGGTCGTGCGCCACCCGCATTCCGGCGCCGTCAACCTGCTGGCCGAAAAGGTCAATTGCGCCGTCATCAATGCCGGGGACGGGCGCCACGAACATCCCACCCAGGCGCTTCTGGACGCGCTGACCATCCGCCGGGCCAAGGGCCGGCTGCAGCGCCTGACCGTCGCCATCTGCGGCGACATCGCCCACAGCCGGGTCGCGCGCTCGAACCTGATCCTGCTGGGCAAGATGGAGAACCGCATCCGCCTGATCGGCCCGGCGACGCTGATGCCCGCGGGCGCAAGCGAGATGGGCGTGGAGCTGTTCGAGGACATGCGCGAGGGGCTGAAGGGCGCCGATGTGGTGATGATGCTGCGGCTGCAGCGCGAACGCATGGACGGCGGCTTCATCCCGTCCGAGCGCGAATATTACCACCGCTGGGGGCTGGACGCGGAAAAGCTGGCTTTGGCCGCGCCGGATGCCATCGTCATGCATCCCGGCCCGATGAACCGGGGCGTCGAGATCGACGGCACCATCGCCGACGACATCAACCGTTCGGTGATCCAGGACCAGGTCGAGATGGGCGTGGCCGTGCGCATGGCCGCGCTGGACCTGCTGGCCCGCAACCTGCGCGCCGAACGCGGCCGCGCCGCCGCCGGAGTGATGGTATGACCACGACGCTTTTCGCCAATGCCCGCCTGATCGACCCCGAGGCGCAGACCGACACCCCCGGCAGCCTGCTGGTCCGCGAGGGCGTGATCGCGGGGACGGGCGCGCCGGACGAGGCCGCGCCGGAAGGGGCGGCGGTGATCGACTGCCAGGGCCGCGCGCTGGCCCCCGGCCTGGTCGACTGGGGCGTCAAGATCGGCGAGCCGGGCGAGCGTCACAAGGAAAGCTTCCGCAGCGCCGGGCTGGCGGCGGCGGCGGGCGGCGTGACCACGGTGATCGCGCGCCCCGACACCGCCCCGCCCATCGACACGCCGGAATCGCTGGAATTCGTCACCCGCCGCGCCAGTGACGCGCCGGTCAACATCCGCCACATGGCGGCGCTGACCAAGGCCCGCGAGGGGCGCGAGATGGTCGAGATCGGCTTTCTGACCGACCTGGGCGCGGTGGCCTTCTCGGACGGGGTGCGCGTGATCCGCGACGCGAAGCTGCTGGCGCGCTGCATGACCTATGCGCGCGGGCTGGACGCGCTGATCGTCGGCCATCCGCAGGAACCCGACCTGTCCAAGGGCGCGGCGGCGACCAGCGGCAAGTTCGCCTCGCTCTACGGCATCCCCGCCGCCTCGCCCGTGGCGGAATCGATGGGGCTGGACCGCGACCTGGCGCTGGTCGCGATGACCCGCTGCCGCTGGCACGCCGACCAGGTCACCACGGCGGGCGCCCTGCCCGCGCTGCGGCGCGCGCGCGAGGGCGGGCTGGACGTGACGGCGGGGATCTCGATCCACCACCTGACGCTCAATGAATTCGACGTCGGCGATTACCGCACCTTCTTCCGCTTCACCCCGCCCTTGCGCCCCGAGGACGACCGGCAGGCGATGGTGCAGGCGGTGGCCGAGGGGCTGATCGACGTGATCGCCAGCTTCCACACCCCGCAGGACGAGGAATCCAAGCGCCTGCCCTTCGAGGCCGCCGCCCCCGGCGCGGTCGGGCTGCAGACGCTGCTGCCGGCCGCCATGCGGCTTTATCATCAGGGCGGGCTGTCGCTGCCGCAGCTGTGGCGGGCGATGTCGCTGAACCCGGCGAAGCGGCTGGGCCTGCCCGCCGGGCGGCTGTCGGCCGGCGCGCCCGCCGACCTGGTCCTGTTCGATCCCGACGCGCCCTTCGTGCTGGACCGCTTCACGCTTCTGTCGAAATCGAAGAACACCCCCTTCGACGGCGCGCGGCTGGAGGGCCGGGTGCTGGGCACCTGGGTCGCGGGCAAGCGCGTTTTCGGAGAACGGCCATGATCGCGGCGCTCTGGGCGGTTTTCGGCTATCTGCTGGGCTCGGTCCCCTTCGGGCTGGTGATCGCGCGGGCGCTGGGGCTGGGCGACCTGCGCAAGATCGGCTCGGGCAATATCGGCGCGACCAATGTGCTGCGCACCGGCAACAAGCCCGCCGCGCTGGCCACGCTGCTGCTGGATTCCGGCAAGGGCGCCATCGCCGTGCTGCTGGCGCGCCATTTCGGCGGAGAGACGGCGGCGCTGCTGGCCGGGGGCGCGGCCTTCCTGGGCCATTGCTTCCCGGTCTGGCTGGGCTTCAAGGGCGGCAAGGGCGTCGCGACCTTCCTGGGCACGCTGATCGCGCTCTACTGGCCGCTGGGGCTGGGCGCCTGCGCGATCTGGGCGGTGACGGCGGGGATCAGCCGCATCAGCAGCCTGTCGGCGCTGATGGCGGCGGCGCTGTCGCCGGTCTTCGCCTGGGCCGCGGGCCGCACCGACGTGGCGCTGGTCTGCGCCTTCATGGCGGTGCTGATCTTCCTTCGCCACCGCACCAATATCGCGCGGCTGCTGGACGGGACCGAGCCCCGGATCGGCCGCAAGGGCTGAGCCTCAGCGTTCGGCCACCAAGGTCCGCCCGGCGGGACGCGCCGGCAGCGTGGCGGCACGGGCCGGGGCCTGGGACGCCGGTTCTGACGGCGCCACCTCGCGCAGCGGCTGGCCCGAGAAGGGCCGCGCCAGCCCGACCGAGGGACCGGCCGCCGCCGCCTGGCTGGCCAGGCGCTTCAGCGATTCCGCCCCGCGCCGCGCCGAAATCGCGATCGAGATCAGCGCCATGCAGGCGCCGGCCAGCAGGACCAGCGCGACCAGGCCCAGCACGCCCAGGAAGATCGGCAGGGGCGGCACCGTCTCGGCCCGCGTGGCCAAAGTCACGACCGCCGCGATCAGCGCCACGACGCCCGTCGCGAAGACGGCGCCCACGACGCGCTGCACCCAAACCATCACATCCGCCCGCATGTCCTGCCCCCGATTTTTTCGGTGTTTCACGGCATCCGGGGTGCCACCGGCGGCGGCGCGTTGCAAGCCCGGCGCGGGCCGGCGCCGGTCATAATCTCGTGCGCGGGGGACGGGCGGATCAGGGCTGCGCCAGCTTCTCGACCGCCTCGGCGGTGCGGCGGGTGTTGTTGTAGATGCCGAGGCCCAGATAGATCATCCCGGCCATCAGGATCAGGTACAGCGACCCGGCCAGCAGCACGGCCAGCCCCTGCAGGAAGCCCCCTTGCGCGCTGAACATGGTGATCAGCGCGCCGATCACGATCATCGCAGCCCCCAGAACGACCACCACATTGATGATCCGCTCCATCCACAGAATGAAAAAGTCGCGCATTGCCGTCTCCTGGTTTGGAAAGTCCCGAGGATGCTGGCGCAGGCTGGCGGCCGGGGCAAGGTCAGTAGGAATATTCTCGATAGACCGGCGACAGGTCGCCCTGCCATTCGCCGTGATATTTCGCCAGAAGCTCGTCGGCGGGCACCTTGCCCGAATCGACGCTTTCCTTCAGGGCGTTGAGGAAATGCGTCTCGTCCGGGACCAGCCCGCCCGCCCCGGCGCGGGCGCGGTTCTTCAGGCCCTGCTCGGCGATCTTCAGCACCTCGCGCGCCAGATCGTGCAGCCCGATGCCGCCCGCCTGGCCGGCCAGCGCATCGCGCGCGGCCGCGCGGCGCAGCCCCTCGCGGGTCTCGTGGTCCCAGCCCTTGACCAGGTCCCAGGCAGCATCCAGCGCGGTCTGGTCATAGGTCAGCCCGACCCACAGGGCGGGCAGCGCGCAAAGCCTGCGCCACGGACCGCCATCGGCGCCGCGCATCTCGATGAATTTCTTGACCCGCGCCTCGGGGAAGACCGTGGTCAGGTGGTCGGCCCAGTCCGACAGCGTCGGCACCTCGCCCGGCAGGGCCGGCAGGCGGCCGTTCAGGAAGTCGCGGAAGCTCTGCCCCAGCGCGTCGATATACTTGCCGTCGCGATAGACGAAATACATCGGCACATCGAGGACGTAATCCACCCAGGCCTCGTAGCCGAAGCCGTCCTGGAAGACGAAGGGCAGCATCCCGGTGCGGGCGTCGTCCAGGTTCTGCCAGATATGGCTGCGCCAGCTTTTCATGCCGTTGGGCCTGCCGTTCAGGAAGGGCGAATTCGCGAACAGCGCGGTGGCCACCGGCTGCAGCGCCAGCGCCACGCGCAGCTTCTGCACCATGTCGGATTCAGAGCCGAAATCCAGGTTCACCTGAACGGTGCAGGTCCGGTACATCATGTCGGTGCCCATGGTCCCGACCCGGCCCATATAGTCGGTCATCAGCCGATAGCGCCCCTTGGGCATCATCGGCATCTGGTCCTGCGTCCAGATCGGCGCCGCGCCAAGGCCCATGAAGCCCGCGCCGATGCGGTCGGCGACCTCCTTCACCTCGGCCAGGTGCTGGTTCACCTCGTCGCAGGTCTGGTGGATGGTTTCCAGCGGCGCGCCGGACAGCTCCAGCTGGCCGCCGGGTTCGAGGCTGATATTGGCGCCGTCGCGTTCCAGGCCGATGATGTTGTCCTGCTCCAGCACCGGCGTCCAGCCGAAGCGTTCCTGCAAGCCGGTCAGCATCGCCTTGATCGAACAGTCGCCCTCGTAGGGCAGCGGCAGGTTCCGGGCGTGGTCATAGCCGAACTTCTCGTGCTCGGTGCCGATGCGCCAGCGGTCGGGCGTCTTCTCGCCCGCGGCCAGATAGGCGGCAAGCTGATCGCGGCTTTCAATCGGGCCACCGCCCTGCTGAGGAACTGACATGCGTGAACGTGGCCTTTCTGGATTGCCGGTCGGTCACAGGTGGCAAGCCGCAAGGGTCAAGTCAAGCCGCCTCAATGCGGCCTCGTCCAAACGGTGCGCATTGTCGCGGAACCACTTGACAGATGCTGCAGCGCCAGCGCGACGGCGCCCATGTCCAGCCCGTCCAGCGCCGTGAAGGCATGGGCCAGCGCCTCGGCCCCGGCCGCATCGACCGGCACCAGCAGCGCCTCGCCCCGCTGGTTGCGCAGCTGCCAGTGCGGATGCTCGGCCACCATCAGCAGCCGGATCTGGACCAGGTCGCGCAGGGCGATCTCTCCGCCCAGGGTGCGGGCGCCGTAATAGCGGATCGCGCCCTCGTCGATCTCGACCATGCCGGGCGAGGCGACGGCGCGCCGGAAGGGCAGCCGGCGGATCGCCCCGACCAGAAGCGCGGCGCCCACCAGCAGGGCAAGCCCGCCAAGCACGCCGAAGAACCAGCCGCCGCGCAGCGCCAGCCACAGCCCGGCAAGGGCGATCGCCCCGGCGATCAGCAGTTCGGCATGACGCGCCGCCCAGTCGCGCAATTCGGGGCGAATCACGGCACGGCCCGCCGCAGGGCGCCGGCCGCCGCGATCACCAGCGCCCCAGCGCGTCTTCGTCGCTGTCCTTCGCCGCCACCCAGTCGCCGCCGCCATCGGCGCCGATCTCGCGCTTCCAGAAGGGGGCGCGGGATTTCAGCCAGTCCATCAGGTAATCGGCCGCGTCGAAGGCCGCGCGGCGGTGGCGGGCGGCGGTGGCGACCATCATGATCGGCTCTCCGACCGCAAGGCGGCCGTGGCGGTGGACGATCAGCCAGTCGCTGAGCCCGAAGCGGCGCGCGGCCTCGGCACCGTAATCCTGCAGCGCGCGTTCGGTCATGCCGGGATAATGCTCGATCTCCAGCGCCTGCATCGCGCCGGTATCGTCGCGCACCAGGCCGGTGAAACTGACCACCGCGCCCGCCCCGCGGCCGAAGCCGGCCAGTTCCTGCGCGAGATCGAAAGCTTCGGTCTGGACGCGCGCCGCCATCGCCTAGCCCCCGGTCATCGGCGGGAAGAAGGCGACCTCGCGCACGCCGTCCAGGGGCGCGTCCAGGTCGGCCAGCTGCTGATCGACCGCGCAGCGGACGGCGGAAAGATCGGCGAAGGCGGCCGCGTGCCAGTCGTCGCGCGCGGCCAGTTCGGTCACCAGCTCGCGCACCGTCGCAGCGCCGGTCTCGACCCGTTCGCGGGGCTGGCCGATCCGCTCGCGCAGCCAGGCGAAATAGAGGACGTCAATTGCCACGGCGATCATCGCGCAGATAGGGGCGCGCCTTCACGAAATATTCCCAGCCGGTCCAGGCCGTCAGGCCGGCGGCGATCCAGATCAGCAACAAGCCGGCCTGCGTCGCCAGGTCGGCCCAGCTGGCCGAGAACCAGGGCAGATGCGCCTCGCCCACCAGGGGCGGCTCGCCATGTTCGACATAGGCGAGGCCGGTGCCCAGGAACAGGACCGCGATGGCGACCATCTGGGTGGTGGTCTTCCACTTGGCCAGATAGGTGACCTTCAGCAGCTTCGCATTCGCGCCCAGGAATTCGCGCAGGCCGGACACGAAGACCTCGCGGAACAGAATCACCGTGGCGGGCAGGATCAGCCAGGGGTTCATGCCGGAATAGCCGGTGATGACGACGATCGCGATGACCACCATCGCCTTGTCGGCGATCGGGTCCATCGCCGCGCCGAAGCGGCTTTCCTGCTGCCAGGCCCGCGCCAGATAGCCGTCGAACCAGTCGGTCACGGCCGCCAGCAGGAACAGCGCCAGCGCCGCCCAGTCGGCCCAGGGCCGGTGGAAATACAGAAACATCAGCGGCACGCCGGGTGCCGCGATCAACCGCAGAAGGGTCAGGATATTGGGAACGGTCCAGCGCATGGCGGCAAGCTAGTCACTGGCGCGGGACTTGGAAAGGGGCGGCGAAGACGAAACCGTCCGCGCCGCCCCGGTTCGGCCGGGCATTGCCGGTCCGGGCTCAGGCGTTTTCCAGCAATTCCGGATAAAGCGTATAGCTTTGGTCGCCGATGGTCAGCTGCACCGCCTTGATCCGGCTTTCGCCGAAATGATGGGTGCGCATTCCGACGACGGTGATCCTGTCGCCGGTGCTGGCCGAGCCGTTGTTCAGCCCCGCCTGTTCGTTGCGGGCGCGGTCGGCCAGTTCGATGGTCCAGTTATAGCCGTCCGCGGCACGAACCTGCAGGGTGCGGTCCGAGCCGGTGATGTTGTTGTCGATCACGGTCGCTTCGAGGCTGGTCATTTCGGCCTCGAACTCGGCCCAGCTGTCCTGCGCAAGGATGTCGTCGCGGGCGTAGACAGGGAATCGCAGGGCAATCTGACCTGAAAGGGGGAAATGCGGCATGGCAGCCTCCTTCAGTTTTCGGGGTGAGCAGATATCAACCATAACGTGATCCGAGCCGATGTTGGCGGTAGCAACCTACCTGACCGAAAGATAGGTGGATTTTTGGCGAGATCGCGTTCCGGCCGGCGAATCACCCTGCGCCATGAGAGCGCGCGAAAATCGAGTGATCGGCAGGGGATATGGCGCGCGGCGCATCGGGGGCGCCGCGCGTGGGGTCTAGCAGAGCGCCTCGGGATAAAGCTCGAAGGCGCGGTCGCCGATGGTCAGATGCACGGCCTTGATCCGGTATTCGCCGAAATGCCGGGTGCGGCGGCCGATGACATGGACCTCGTCGCCCGGCAGGGCGGCGGCGCCGGTCAGGCCGACCGCGACATTGCGCGCGCGGTTGGCCAGTTCGATGGTCCAGTTGCGGCCGTCACGGCAACGGACATGCAGCACCGGATCGCTGCCATCGATATAGTTGTCGGTGACGATGGCGTGCAGTTCGGTCAGGCTCGGCTTGAACTCGGACCACAGGTCGTCGCCGAAATCCTCGGTCAACGGGAAGACAGGGGTCCGGGCAGCAGCGATGCCTTGATGGGGCAAACGGGGCATGAGGGGCCTCCTTCGTCGATTGGTTGAGCAGATCACAACCTTAGCGTGACGAATGGCCGGCAAAGCGGTAGGAAATTACCGGAAACCGTGCCGCAGCGCAGAACCATGCCTTTGTCATCACGAGGAGATTCCGGCAAACACGCCTGTGTGAAGGATAAATCGCGACTGTGCCGGTCGGGGATTATTTTCGGGCCGGATGCAAAAAAGAAGATAATTCTACACTAAGTCAATCGTGATTTAAGTCTATCGGCGCGCCGCCGCGGGGACCGGCCGCCGAATCACCCCCCTGCGGCAGGCTCATCCGCGCGCGTTGAAATGGTCATGAACCTTCTGCGCCATCGCGGCCGAGATCCCCTCGACCGCCTGCAGATCGGCCAGGCCCGCGCGGCTGACCGCCTTGGCGCTGCCGAAATGGGCCAGCAGGGCGCGCTTGCGGGCCGCGCCGATGCCGGCGATCTCGTCCAGCGGGTTGGCCATGACCGATTTCGCGCGGCGGGCGCGGTGGGTGCCGATGGCCCAACGATGCGCCTCATCCCGCAGGCGCTGGATGAAATACAGCACCGGATCGTTCATCCGCAGCGCAAAGGGGGGCCGGCCGGGGCGGTGGAATTCCTCTTTGCCGTGATCGCGGTCCACGCCCTTCGCCACGCCGATGACCGGGATGTCCTCGACCCCCAGATCGGCCAGGATGCCCTCGACCGCCGAGACCTGCCCCGCGCCGCCGTCGATCAGCAAGAGGTCCGGCCAGGCCTCGCTCTCGCGGTCGGGATCCTCTTTCAGCAGCCGGGTCAGGCGGCGGGTCAGCACCTCGCGCATCATGCCGAAGTCGTCGCCGGGGGTGATCTCGGTGCCCTTGATGTTGAACTTGCGATACTGGCTCTTGATGAAGCCCTCGGGGCCCGCGACGATCATGCCGCCGACGGCGTTCGTGCCCTGGATATGGCTGTTGTCATAGACCTCGATCCGGCGCGGCGGGCCGGGCAGGTCGAAGGCCTGCGCCACGCCTTCCAGCAGCCGGATCTGCGCGGCGCTTTCCGACATGCGGCGGGCCAGGCTTTCGCGGGCATTGCGCAGCGCGTTCGTCACCAGCTCGAACTTCTCGCCGCGCCGGGGCACGCCGATGACGATGCGGCGCCCGGCGCGTTCCGACAGGACCTGGGCGGTCAGTTCGGGATCCTCGGGCGCGTCCGACAGCAGGATCATGCGCGGCGGCGGCTTGTCGTCATAGAATTGCAGCAGGAAGGCCTGCATCACCTCGTCGGGCGATTCCGCCCCGCCCAGCCGCGGATAGAAGTCGCGGTTGCCCCAGCTCTGGTTGCCGCGGATGAAGAAGACCTGGACGCAGGCCTGCCCGCCTTCCATGTGCAGCGCGACGATATCGGCCTCGGCCACGCCGCGCGGATTGACCGCCTGCACCGACTGCACGGCGGTCAGCGCCTTGATCCGGTCGCGCAGCGCGGCGGCGCGCTCGTATTCCATCGCCTCGGCCGCCTCGGCCATCTCGGCCGCCAGGGCGGACTGGATCGCGGTGGTCTTGCCGCGCAGGAACCGTTCCGCGTCAGAGACCAGCGTGGCGTAATCCTCTTGCGAGATGCGGCCCACGCAGGGCGCGCTGCAGCGCTTGATCTGATACAGCAGGCAGGGCCGGGTGCGCGATTCGAAGACCGAATCCGTACAGTTGCGCAGCAGGAACACCCGCTGCAACTGGTTCAGCGTCCGGTTCACCGCCCCGGCGCTGGCGAAGGGGCCGTAATAGTCGCCCTTCTCGGACTTCGCGCCGCGATGCTTCTTGATCTGCGGGAAGGCATGGCTTTTCGCCACCAGGATGTTCGGGAAGGACTTGTCGTCGCGCAGAAGCACGTTGTAGCGCGGCTTCAGCTGCTTGATCAGGTTCTGCTCCAGCAGCAGCGCCTCGGTCTCGGTGCGCGTGGTCAGGAACATCATGCTGGCGGTCTCGCGGATCATCCGCGCGATCCGCGCCGAATGCCCCGAGGGGCGCGCATAGTTCGACACCCGCGCCTTCAGGTCCCGCGCCTTGCCGACATAGAGAACCGCGCCCTGCCCATCCAGCATCCGATAGACGCCGGGGCTGCCGTCGAGCGTGCGAAGATAATCCTGGATCAGCGCGTGGCCGGTCTTCTGGGTCATGGTGTCAAGAAAGTGATTCTTTGCACTGGCTGCAAGTTCCGGCGTGCGATTGCAAGGGTTAAGGTTTCCACCGAACATGTGGATAACTCTGTGGGCGAGTTGTGAGCCGCAGGCGCTTCGTCCAATGATCGTTACATTCCTGTAGCATTGCCCAGAAAATAGGCAGCAAAATACCGCGTTGTTTCGCAACGATTTTTTATGTGATCGCCGCAAGGGACTGAAATTGCGCCCAGATTCCGCGGGCCGGGGAATCTGTCCCGCCAACGGTGGACAAAGATGCGCGCCATCCGCATTTCCGGCCTATTCGCGCCCCAGGATGTCGGGGGTGCGCCAGCCCAGATGCTGGCCGCCATCGACGCAGATCAGCTGCCCCGTGACCGCCCTGGCGTCCAGCAGATATCCCAGCGCGGCGGTCACGTCCTGGGGATCGGCGCCGCGCTGAAGGATGGTCGCGGCGCGTTGCGCGGCGAAATGCGCCGGGGTCTGGCGGGCGCCGATCATGGTCGGGCCGGGACCGATCGCATTGACGCGGATCGCCGGGGCCAGGGCCTGCGCGGCGGTGCGGGTCAGCGACCACAGCCCGGCCTTGGCCAGCGAATAGGTCATGAATTCCGGCGTCGGCTTCAGCACCCGCTGATCGACCATGTTGACGACCAGCCCGGTCGCCACCGGCTCGCCCGCCTCGGCGCCCACCGGAGCGGCCTGCGCGGCGAAGGACTGGATCAGCTGGAACGGCGCCCGCAGGTTCGAGCCGAGATGCCGGTCCCAGCTCTCCATCGTGGCGCTGCGGATACTGTCATAGTCGAAGATCGAGGCGTTGTTGACCAGCACCGACAGCCGCCCCAGCGCCCCCGCGACCCGCGGCACCAGCGCGGCGGCGGCGTCAGTGTCCAGCAGGTCGGCCCGGAATACCTCTGCGCGCACGCCCATCGCCCGCGCCTCGGCCGCCGTCTCCTCGGCCTCGGCCTCCGAACGGTCGTAATGGATCGCCACGTCATGCCCGCGCCCGGCCAGGTACAGCGCCATGGCCCGGCCCAGCCGCCGCGCGGCACCTGTGACCAGCGCCACCCCGCGCGGCTCAGCGGCGGCCATTGCGCGAGATTCCCAGAAGCCAGGCCACGGCCCGGCGGAAGCGCGGCCCGGCGACGATGGCCATGACGATCATCACCACCAGGAAGACGAGAACGGCGCGAATGCTCATCCGCCCGCTCCGAAGCGCGCGAAGGCGGCGCGTTCCTCGGCCGCATCCAGCACCGCCCCGGCCGACAGCCCGATCCGGCGCAGCCACGGCTGGCGGGCGCCATAGACCAGGAAGCGGGTCTTGTCGCCATGCAGCGCCTTCATCTTCGGCACCAGATGGGCGATCCCGTCGGCCAGGCCCAGCTCGACCGCCTGCCGCCCGGCCCAGAACTCGCCGGTGAACAGGTCGCGCCCCTCGGCCAGCCGCTGGCCGCGCCGGGCAGTGACGTGATCCTTGAAGGCCTGGTGGATCGGCTCCAGGATGCCGCGCAGCCGCTCCACATCCTCGGGCTTCTCGGGGCGGAACGGGTCCAGCGTCGATTTCGAGCGCCCGGCCGTATGCACCCGCCGCTCGATCCCCCAGCGGGCGATCAGGTCCTGGAACCCGAACCCCGCCGAGATCACCCCGATCGAGCCCAGGATCGAGCTGTCATCGGCCCAGATCCGGTCGGCCGCACAGGCCAGCCAGTAACCGCCCGAGGCGGCGACATCCTCGACGAAGGCATGGACGGGGATCTCGCGCTCCTCCGCCAGCCGCCGGATCCGCGCGGCGATCAGCGAGGACTGGACCGGAGAGCCGCCGGGCGAATTGATCACCAGCGCCACGGCCACCGGCTTGCCGCGGCGGAAGGCGCGCTCGATCACCGGGGCCAGCGCGACATCGGACAGCCCGCCACGGGCCGCCCCGCCGATCGCGCCCTGCAACCGGATGACCGCCACGCGGGGCCCTGAATTCAGAAAGGGAATACGCATGGCACAGACATAGCCGCAGCCCCGCGCGCCCACAAGCATTCCCGCAAGCCCCGCCCCATCGCGCGGCCGCTTTCATCTTGGCCCAAATATCCCCGCCGGAGGCATCCCGCCCTGGCCGCCCGCCCGGGGGCCCGACGACCGGGCGCGACCGCCGCCTGCCAGGGATCACTCCCGCGCGGCGCGAATCGTGTCGCCGGGAATGACCGTGGGGGTCAGCGCGACGATCCGGTCGGGCGGCGCGACATCCTTGCCCGCCACGATCCGGGCCGCGCGCCGGCCGATCTCGACCCGCCGCGCATCGGTCGTGGTCAGCCGCACCGGCAGCCCGTCCAGCAGGTCGACGCCGTTGAAGCCCGCAAGGCCGATCCGCTCGGGGATGTCATAGCCCTTGTCCAGGCAGTAGAGCAGCCCGCCCGCCCCGATCATGTCGTTGGAATAATAGATGAAATCCAGGTCGGGCGCGCGGGTCAGGATCCGCTCGGTCAGTTCGCGCCCCTTCAGCAGCGACGAGCCGCCCTGGTAATATTCGCGCGCCTCCAGGTGGAGCCCGGCCTCGGCCAGGCGCTCCTCGAAGCCCACCAGCCGCTTGCGGGCGCGATGGTCCTCGGGCATGTGGGTGCCGACGAAGCCGATGCGGCGATAGCCGGCGGCCAGGATGCGCTCGGCCATCTCGCGGCCGGCGCGGATATGCGAGATGCCGACCAGCGTGTCGATCCCCTCGCCGTCGACATCCATGATCTCGACCACCGGAATGCCCGCGCTTTCAAGCATCGCGCGCGCCGCCTTGCTGTGTTCCAGCCCGGCAAGGATCACCCCCGAGGGCCGCCAGGACAGCATGTCATAGAGCACCATCTCCTCGCGCGCGGGCGAATAGTTCGTCACCCCGACCACCGGCTGCAGCCCGGTATCGTCCAGCTCGGCCGAGATCCCGCCCAGCACGTCGGGAAAGACCAGGTTCGACAGCGACGGAATCACCACCGCGACCAGGTTGACCCGCTGACTGGCCAGCCCGCCGGCGATCTTGTTGGGCACGTAACCCAGCGTCTTGGCGGCGGTCAGCACCTTCTCGCGCGTGGCGGCAGAGACGTCGCCGCGATTGCGCAACACGCGGCTGACGGTCATTTCCGAAACCCCCGACGCCTCGGAGACATCACGCAGGGTCAGGGGGCGGCGAGGGCGGGAAGGGGTCATGATCGAACGCTGCTGATAAAGAACATCATGAATGTTAGCGGAGCGCAGGGGGCGCGACAACCTTGCCAAAGCGTCGAACTGCGGTCAAAAGGGCAACGGCGGCCCCGTGGCTCAACTGGATAGAGCAGCCCCCTCCTAAGGGGCAGGTTGCAGGTTCGAATCCTGCCGGGGTCACCATAAAATCAACCACTTACATTGCTTGAGGGGGTTTGTACTTTGGTTCGCTGAACCGAAGACCTGATTCCAAACTCCAGAGCGCCCGCCGCCTTGCGCAGATGATCGGGCGAAAACTTGGCATATGTGCTGCGCGTCACCGCAGGATTCGTATGCCCGAGATACTGCGCGATCTCTTCCATCGGCACCCCCGCCTCGGCCATGAACCGCCCGGCCGTCCGGCGCAAATCATGCGGCGTGCAGTGATCGATGCCACTGCGGGCGACGGCGGCATTGAACCCGGTTTTGATCGACCCGACGCGCCGCCCGCCCCATTCGATAACATATCGCGAAAGCGCGGCCTCCCTCGCCGGCATCAGCGCCGCCATCAGCGTGTCGTTGATCGGGACGGTCGCCCTGCCCTTTCTCGGGCCGATATCATTCGTGGCTAGCTTGATGAGCCGCCGATCGATATCCACCCTGTCCCACGTCAGCTCCAGCAGCGCACCGATCCGGCCGGCGGTGGTCAGCATCAGCAGCATCGCCAGCCGGATATGCGGCTCACCTGCCGCCGCCAGCAGCTCTCCAACCTCATCCTGCGATAGGTATCGCTCGCGCGGCGGCGGCGTCTGGGGCATCTCGATCCGCGGCGCCAAGGGGATCAGGCGTGACTTTGCAGCCCACAACAGGCTGGTGCGCAGACAGCCCAGCTCGGTCCTGATCGTCGCGTCCTTCCGCCCTTCTGCCCGACGCGCGGCGATGAAGGCGCGGCAGTCCTCAACAGTGACCTGATCTGGCGTGAAATGACCAAAGTAAGGCAAGACGTTCTTGCCTGTCTGGGCGAGTTTTGCCGCCTGCCTGCGTCCCTCGACCTCGGTCTGATAGGCTGACCAGATCTGTTCCACCGTGATCCCTGCCGAGGGCGCGGTCTGGCAAATAATTACCTCTCGTGCTTCGCGCTCGGCGTCCTTTTGCGTGTGTGCCGCAAGGCGATAACGTCGCCGCGTTCCATCGTCGTTGTTCCACATGACGACGAAGCGGCCATTGAGTCGGCCGATTCGATAATCCCGCATTCGTAATCCTCCACGGTTTTATGGGTGACGCGGAGCATGCGTCCGACTCTGAACGCGGGCAACTGCCCTGTGCGAATCATGCTACGGACAGTCTCGCCGCTACAGCCCCAGCGGGCAGCCAATTCATCGGGGGTCCATGGCCTCGCCATCAGAACATCACCTCCTGTCGTGCATCGATCCGGTCCATCCACCGGAAATCCGGATATTGCCTCGCCTCGCCCGACCCGCGCGGATCGCGCTTGTCCCAGACGAACCATGCGTTGCGTTGCGGCGGGCTCCCCTCGCCGGTGAAATCCAGCTTCCACCGCATCAGGTAGCACCAGCTGAATGGATGCCGGTCCAGCAGATCGCCTAGCCCGTTGGCGCGCGCCGCAGGCCAATCCCAGGACAGCAGCAATGCCAGGTAATCCCACCCTGGCAGATCGAGCGTGTGGCGCAGCCAGCGGCCCTTGCCGTCGCGCGCGTTGATCTCGCAGAAAGGTGGATTCGTGATGATCGCCCGCGCCGGGCTGCGTTTCGCCTCATAGAAATCCGCCACGGTGCTGTCGGGACAGCCCCGGTCGATTAGGTCCGAGGCAATGCATCGCACGCCCATGGCGCGGATCTCGCGGACCAGCGCGCCGTCACCGCAGGCCGGTTCCCACACACCCCAGCAGTCGCGAATGCGCTGGCCGTCATAGGCGAACAGCGCCCGGATCGCCTCGGGCTGGCCGGTAGTATAGAAATCCTCGGCGCGGCGCGCGGCGACTGCCTTCGGTTTTTCCTGTTCCGGCAGGTCGGGGAACATGCCCGGCGCCGCCTGCACGCGCCTGGCCTTGCCGCTGATGGCCCGGAACAGGGGCTTGGCGGATGGGGCGCGGGTCATTTCACCATCCCCTCGCCCGGCGTCTCTGTCGAATAGATCTCCCGCCGCAGCTCCACTGGCATCGAAAACACGAACTGTCGGATGGCATCGACCGACCATTTCGTGCGCTCGGCGATATCCTCGACCCCGAAGCCCTCGGACAGGGCGTCGAGGATGCGTTCCTGCTGCCAGTCTTTGAGGGTGGGGGCGGTCATGCCTGCGCCTCCCGCCGCTCGGCGACGACCAGATGCTGGCAGTTCGCGGCCACGATGGCCTCGGCCAGCGGCGGGCAGACGCTGTTCCCGCAACACGACACCTGCACGTCCTTCGCGAAGGCGCGCCAGCGCGGTTCGTCGCTGTCCAGACCCTCCCAGACACCCTCGATCACGTAGTCATCCGGGAACCCCTGCGCGCGGTACAATTCGCGCGGCGTCAGCATCCGCATGCCGATGTCCACGACGACGAAGGTCGCGCCGGCGATCTCCAGCGTCACAAATTCGCCGCCGTCCCATGCATCATGGGCGCGCAGGAACTCGGCCACCTCGCGGGCGCGGGCCTCATGCTCGGGGGCGAAGGGCGGCACGGCCAGGTGCGCAATCTCGACATCGAACCTGGGTTTCGTCGTGACCGTGTGGATCGGCTCGTCTATGCGCGGGTCTTGCGGGGTGCTGAACCATTTGGCCAGCCATGCCGCGACCGGCGTCTGATGGCTGCCTGTCGCCGCGATGGTCGATATCGGAGATCCGATATCGTGCCCGGCGTGGGCCTCCATGCGCGGCCCTCCGTTCTGCTGGGCGAGGAAGGCCGCGACCGGATATTGCTTCACGCCGCTGGCGACTACCGTGTTCAGCGGGGCACCGATGTCCAGCGCCCGAGGCTGCTGGCCAGCGCGCTCGCCGTTCCCGACATGCACCATCGTCGCCGCGATCAGGCTGTTCTGGTCTTTTTTGCTGGCGCAGATCGTATGGTGCGGATCGCGGGCGTCCCGGTTGCCGCCGCCCTGCTGGGCATAGGTCAGCACCGGCGCGACGATGGCATGAGACTTGCCGCCGGCCGTGATCGTCCCAAGCTGATCGGTCAAGGGCTTGCTGCCGAAGCCCCAGCGTTTCGCGCCGGTCTTCGACGTTTCCCCATGGCCGAGTTCGGCCAAAAATGGCGCGAGCATCCCCAGCGGCGCGGCACCACCCGGCTTCTTGATCCAGCTGTTCGCCGTGACGGTCGGCGCGGGGTCGCGCAGATCCGATCCGGTCGCACCACCGTTGAAGCGCTGGAGGCTGGCCGCCACCAGGCAGGCATCGGCCTTGGCCGTCACCGTAGCGAAAGGCTCATCCCCGCCGCGCGGGCGGCTCTGCCCGGCCCGGCCGCCGCAGCCGACGATACTGGGGACGACCAGCGCACTGTGCCCGCCGCCGGCAAGCACGGTCGGGTGCGGCGCAGTGATGGCGCTGTCACGGCGCGCGGTGCCCTTCAGGCTCATCATGTGCGGCGCGAGCGTGGCCCGCGGCGCATATTCGAAGCCGCCCGCGCTGGCGACGCTGATATCCACCACGGCCTTCTCGCCGCGGTGCGCCCCGGTGATCGTCTTGAACGGCTCGGCCGCGTCCTCGACCCGGCCACCATGCGTCAGGTTGACCAGGAACGGCCGCTCGGCCTCGATGACATAGCGCTTCATGCCGCGCGCGACGCGGGCCAGTGTGTTCGACGCCAGCGGCCGGACGGCGCGCAGGCCGTGCTTGGCCATGATCTCGGCGCCGGTGTCGAAGATGCTGGGGCACGGCAGGGACCAGTCGATGCATTCGGCGGCGGTGCGCCAAGGCAGCAGCTTGCCCTTGCGGACCTCGGCCGATTTCGGATCGCCATGCGTGGGCTTCGGCCAGACGATGGGCCGGCCGTCGCGGCGCGCGACCAGGAACCAGCGCTTGCGGATCGTCGGCGCGCCATAGTCGCAGGCGCGCAACTCGCGCCATTTGACGCGGTATCCGGCTTTTTTCAGCCGGGAGATCCATAGCTCGAAGGTCTGACCCGCCAGCCATTTGATCGGCTGGCCGTCATTGTCGGTCGGCCCCCAGGTCACGAATTCCTCGACGTTCTCCATGCAGATCACGTCGGGCTTTGCTTCCTCGGCCCACCGCACCACGACCCATGCCAGGTCGCGGATGTTTCGGTCGCGGGGCGCGCCGCCCTTCGCCTTGCTGAAATGCTTGCAGTCCGGGCTGGCCCACAGCAGGCCAACATGGCGGCCGCCGGTCACGGTCAGCGGGTCCACGTCCCAGATGTTGCTGTCCAGGTGCAGCGTCTCGGGATGGTTCGCGGCGTGCAGCGCGAGCGCCTTTTCGCTGTGGTTGATGGCGACATCGGGCGACCGGCCAAGGGCCATCTCGATCCCGGTGCTGGCCCCGCCGCCGCCGGCGAAGGAGTCGATGATCAGGGGCAGGTGCGGCTGATAGGTCATTCCCCACCGCCTTTCGCGAGGGCGGCGCGGGCGATTGCCACGCAACGCTCATGCTGCTGCTCGGGAGACAGATGGATCAGTTCCGGGCTGATGCTGATGATGCGAAGAGCTTCCTGCATCTGGACCGTGTCCACGCCGGCGTCGAAGCGCTCCAGGCGATGACGCATCCGCTCTCGGGTGACGCCGCGCTCACGGGCCAAGACCTCGATCCGCTCGCCAAGTTTCCACCGCCGCCAGTCAGCGTCCTCCGCTGTGCAACTGCACAGTTGACACGCCTCCGCCCCCACCGCACGCTTGTTCCACTCACGGACCTCGCGCGCGGCAATCTCGCGGCCGGACAGGATGCAGTCGGCTGGCGGATGCTGCGCGCGGGACGGGCCGAGGAGCATCAGGTGAGAGCCGCAAAAGGGGCATGGGGAGAGGCTGGGGACGACGGTCATGCGATCAACCCCAGCCATTTGAGGAACGACGCGGCGCCGATCAGCCAGAGGCCAACGGTCATGAAACAGCCAAATGCGTAGAGGCAGATGACGCCTAGCAATGTCAGCAGGTCGTTCACGCCGCTTCCTCCTCTTCCGGGCTGCACCAGGGGCAGCGCTCGATTGACAGATGCGCCCAGTCCAGCGCGGCATGGCCGCAGCACTCCGGGCAGGGTTCAGCCCCGCCACGCGGGCCGAGGTATCGGCCGATCTGGCGGCGGGCTTCGTCCAGGGTCGCGGCGGTGCCGCCCATGTCGCTTTCGTCATCGATCCACGAGAACGGGCCAGACGGCAGGTCGGCGGCGACGATCTGGATGCCGCGATAGGTCGTGCTGCCGGTCATGACGCCCACCGTGCGACCATCGGCACGAACAGCATTGTCCAGGCCAGCAGCGCCAGCACGCGAAAGACCGACTGTTCGACGCGGTCCTGCTGGGCCTTCATGTTGGCGAGGGCTGCATCGAGATCGGCCTGCCGGTCGATGATCCGCATGACCTCGGCTTGGCGCTCCAGAACTTTGATCAGCGAATGCGCCGCCGACTTGTCCAGGCGCAGAACGATCTGATCCTGCAGGGCGGCAGCGACCCGCATCCGTTGTGCAAGGGTCAGGCCGTCGCTCATGCCAGCACCCACACGGCCAGGGCCGCCCCGGCAACCGCGCCGAGGACGGCCGCCGCCGCGGCAAGCAGCGCTACCCTGCCTTCGCAGGCGGACTGGTCGGGGTCGGGCGCGCAGGGATCGGTCCAGCCGGCATAGGGCAAGGACGGATCGACCAGGTGGCGCTGCGCCTCGGCCATCGTGTCGTGGGGCCAGCCGAGTTGCGGGCTGGACCGAACGATCTTCGCCTCGCGGGCGGTCAGGGGGCGCTCCATCAGCGCGGCTCCCCGCACGTATTGGCCGGGCGGTGGCGCTGGCGGACGGTCACCCCGCGGCGGCTGGCCGCGATCATCCACGCGAGGCGGCGGATCGGCTCGGGTGCGCGGGCGGCGATGTCAGGACAGGACAGCAGCGCCATGGCGTCGGCAACTGCGGCGGGTGCATCGGGCAGCGAAACAGTCAGGCTGGGGCGCATGGCGCGGATCTCCATCGGGTTGCGATGGAGAAAAAATGACTGTCAGGAATATTCCTGTCAATCCTAAAAATTCCTGATAGGAATTACACTCGATCCGCAACCGCAACGTGTGCCGTTGGGGTTGCGGACTTTGCGAGCCATCGGCAAGATGTTGCCAGTTTGTTCCTGCGGGGGTCACGATGAAAAATGAAGAGCGATTCGCTGCGGCCCTCAGCAACATGAGCGACGAGTGCTTTATTCGCTTTCTTTTGGTCCTTGCGAGTCTGGGAGAGTTAGAGTCTCGGCCAGGTCCAGCCAGCCCTGCTGTCGCGCGGGCGAAAGATTGCGGAAAGCAGCTATCAGGGACTGCTCTGCAGCCGTGCGATCGTCATCGAAAAGATCCCGCACCTCGACCTCCAGTGCTATCGCGATCCTCTTGAGCACCCGCAGCGTGACGCCATCGAAGCCATTCTCGATCTTCGATATTGTCGACTGCTTTACGTCAGCCATTTCAGCCAGATCATCCTGATTGAGGCCGCGTGCGATGCGAAGGCGTTCGATGTTCATGGGCGTATAGTCTGCGCCATCTCCGGCGGTGGCAAACTCTCGACGGGAATATGATGCTTGACAGGAATATTCCTGTGGATCATATATGCCGCTATGGCTACGCTCAGACATCATCTCGAAACCTCTGGTGAGACGCAGGCGGCTTTCGCGCAGCGGATCAACATCCAGCAGGGGACGGTTTCCAAACTGGCTAGGGGAGTCATGCTTCCCAGCCTCAAGTTGGCTCAGAAAATTGAGCGTGCCACTGACGGTCAGGTGCCCGTTTCATCCTGGAACGCCATCGATACCAACCCCAACCAAGAGACCTCTCATGACCATACCTCGCAAAAGCCCGCGTCAGACGCGGCATAGCGGCCTGTCCGCTCCAATGTCCCCGCCCAATGTGTTCGAAGGTCGGGGGCGCGGCAGATCCGCCGCGCGCCGGGCGCATATCCATGCCCGCCCCGACCGCGATCTGTTCCTGCGCCGCTGGTCGCTGCTGATGATCGCCAGTTTCGCGCGGCGGGAAGCCTGTGCCGAGCATTTCGGCGTGTCCTTCCAGACGGCGTGCAACTGGTTCGACGCCTTCAATTCGCCCTACGGCCACCACGTCGATTTCGCGCAGGAAACGCTGCCGCGCTACGCCGAGATCATGAGGGGGCGGGCATGACGGAAACATCGAAATCGATGCACTTCGCAGGTGCCCCCGCGGACTTTCTGGAGATCGACCTGCCAAGGCATAAGGCCCCTCGACTCCATAATGTCGGTCGTCACCCGATCAGCCAGGATGAGGCCAGGCTGCTGTGCAACCCGCATGTAGGCCTGCCCAGCAGCCGGTTTTTCTTGCGCTGGCGAAATGAGTGGTGGGATCTGCTGCGCTCGGCAGAAGATCCCGAAGTGAAGCTGTCCTGTGAACGCATGATCAATGCCATCAACATCGCTTTCGGCATGGATCAGCATGAGAGAGGCGCCGATCTGGCGAGAGCCAACCGGGAAGCCGCTGACCGCGCAAGCGCCGATGCCGCGGAAGCTGCCGCCATCGATCGGTGGAGGTGACGTCAGGTGCTGTGCTTGAAGCTTTCCCTGATGATTTCGATGGACCGGGCCTCGATGGGCGCTTCCCGTTCGGCGGCATCCTCGGCTGCCGCGCTCAGGCGCTGCACGATTTCCGCGCGCAACTCGGGGACCTCGCGCGCCGCAAGGGCGAGAACGTCGACGATTATGGTTTCGAGCGCGGCAACGCGCCCTGCGAGACGGTCGGATGTGTCGGTCATGTGGGGATCTTCTCCGGCTGGATTCGCGCGGCGCCAGTTTGGGGCGTCGTGCCGGACAGGTCAAAGGGTGCAATGATGACCATCGGGGTTTCAGGTTGCCCGAGGCGGGGAGAACGGTCGGGGCGCAGCACCTGGCCTCAACCCGCTGCGATTGCGTTCCGCCTCGGGTCCTATCGGGCGTCATGCGCAATCGCAGAACCTGCGGCTGGCCCGGCCGAGAGCCGCCTTATGGCGGCGGGGCGGAAATTCACGTTTTCGGTGCCGCAAGTTCCTGCTTCGGACCGATAACTGGCGCGGCGACCTGCTCGCCGCCGCGCCCCTTTTATTCGGAACCCGCCCCTCATGACCTCCCGGGGGCGGATCGCCGGGCCGCCTCCCTCCTTTCCTCGGGCGGCCCGGCACCAGGGACAGGATCGATGGCCAGAACCGACCGACACCGAATGGCTGCGCAGAGGCTTTGCCTCGATGTCGCCATGCAGGCCTGCCTGGGCCATGTCGATGAGCGCCGCCTGACATGGGCGCAGCGCGCGGTCCTGGCCGGCCTGCCCGAGGGTGATCCGTTGCGGTCCGACCTGGATCGCTTCGCCAGGAGCTTTCCCGACATTCGCCGGGATCCAGAACTTTTGATGAGCGCGGGCGATGAGCTTTGGGACGCCGTCAAGCGCTCGACCTGGCCGCGCCCCAGCGCGCGGGCCGATCTGGAAGGGTGAGCCATGAAGTTTTCCGTCTACGACCGGGTGCTGATCCATGGGCTTGGGCTGATGTCCCGCCCGCCGCTGCTGGCGGACCCGGCCAATCACAAGATGCAGGTCAGGATCCTGGCCGCCGCCGCCGAGCGGGCCACGGCCGAGGCCGAAATCATGCGGCCGCTGATCGCCGAGGCGGATCGCATCGCCAGCAATCTGGGCCCGCACGGGGCCATCGCGCATCACGTCGCGGCCGCCATGAACCGTTTCGATGAATCGATGATGGCGGCCTTCTGGGACAAGGCAAGGGCGTCGTTGAATGGTTGACGACCCCCGCATCGATGCCGCCAAGGCCACGCCCTGGCCCGAGCTGATCGACCGCCTGCAGATTGGCGGTCTGGTCAGGACGGCCGGCGAGCTGGTTGGGCCATGCCCCGGATGCGGCGGCAAGGACCGCTTTTCGATCAACCCGCAGAAAGGGGTGATCTTCTGTCGGGGCTGCGATGCCAAGGGCGACCAGATCGCGCTGGTGCAGCTGGTGCTGGGAATGGATTTCCCGGCCGCGCTGGAATGGTTGGCCGGCCCGCGCCAGGAATTGACGCCGGCACAGCGAGAAGCGCTGCGCCAGCGGACAGAGGCGGCAGAGCGCAAGCGCGCGGCCGAGGCCGCACGCCACCGCGAGAAGGCCATGGAACTGGCGCGCAAAATGTGGTCGGCGGCCCGGCCGGCCGATGACACGCTGGTCGTGGACTATCTCGCCCGCCGCGGCCTGGCGCCTCGCCCAGGTGCGCGCCTGCCCAGGTGCTTCCGCTTCGAGCCGGCCGCGCGTCTCGTTGTGCCGGTGTCGGGACGCCCGAGCGAATTTCAGACGGTGCATGAAGGGCCGGCGATGCTGTCGGCGATCCTCGGTCCCGACGACAGCCTGACGGGCGTGCACCGGACATGGATCGATCTTCGCCAGCGCAAGGGCCGGCCGGTGATCGCGCATCCCTTCAAGGATGGGGAGACGGTGCCCGCCAAGAAGGTCTACGGCTCGAAGAAGGGAGGTGCGATCCGCCTGTTCACGCCGCGGGACGCGACCACGCTTGTCATGGGCGAGGGTATCGAGACCACCCTGACGCCGCTGGCCGCGAAGGTGCGCCATGATGGTGTTGCTGCGTATTGGGCCGGGGTCGATCTGGGCAACATGTCTGGCCACCGCATCACGGGGCGCGGCCTGCGTTATGCCGGCATCCCGGACATGGCTGATCGCGAGGCCTTCGTGCCGCCGGCATGGGTCCGCCGCCTGATTTTCATCCAGGACGGCGACAGCGATCCCAGGCTGACCCGCGCCAAGCTGGAGGCCGGCTTGCGCCGGGCGCGGCTCAAGCGCCCCGGCCTGATCGGCACCATCGTCCATCCCGGCGAGGGGCTGGACATGAACGATTTGCTGATGGGCCGCGATGATGAGTGACGATTCCGACAAGGTCCGCGCCGCTTTCGAGGCGCAGGAAGAGGTGGATCTGCCCGAGGGCATGGATCTGCCGCCCGCCGATGATGGTATTGACGGGCAGGACCCTGGCCGTGGGCCGGATGACGGCTCCCCCGCACCCCCTGATGACCAAGACGACGATGCTCCCCGTGACTGTGCGAACCTGCCGCTCAACGACTTTGGCAACGGCCAGCGCTTCGTGCGGCATTTCGGGCGGGATGTGATCTGGGTCCCTCGCGTCGGCTGGTTCGTCTGGTCGGGGAAACGCTGGGAACAGGATCCCGACGAAATCGAGGTTCGGCGCCATGCCCAGAAGCTGGGCGGCCTGATCGAGCATGAGCTCCCGCATCTGGTCCTGGAAGAGTGGCAGATGGCGATCCTGGCCGACGCGCGACAGTTACGCGCCCGTGCGAAGGAGCTGGACGATTCGATCTCGATCGGCGGCGATGAGGCTGAGGAGGCCCGGGCGGAGCGCGCCACGCTAGATGCCAAGCTGGCCCGGATCGAGGGGCTGGAGAAGCTCCTGACCAGCAAGCGGAAGGATCATCGCGGGTTTGCTCGGACATCGGGAAACACGACCCGGATACAAGCGGCCATGACGGAAGCATCGGTCGGGTTGGCACGCAAGCTGGATCTGCTGGACGCTGCCGACCTGGACGTGAACTGCGAATCCGGCGTGCTGCGGTTCACGGTCGATGGCGGCCCCGGGACGGGTTTCAGTCGGACCGCCAATGTCGTGTTGCTGGATCACGCCCGAGATCACCTGATCACCAAGATGATGCCGGTGCCATACGACCCCGACGCGCAGGCCCCGCTGTTCCACAAGACGATCAACCGGATTCTGCCGGACAAAGGGGTCCGCGAATTCGTCCAGCGCTGGTTCGGGCTGAACATGACCGCCCTGACCGGCGAACAGAAGCTGTGCTTCTTCCACGGCGGCGGCGGCAACGGGAAATCGCTGCTGGTGGACCTGATCGCCCGGATCATGGGCGACTATGCCAGCACGGCCAAGATCGAGTCTCTGACGGGGCGAAACAGGCGCGGTGGGGGCGATGCCACGCCGGACCTGATACCACTGGTCGGGGCTCGGATGGTTCGCGCGTCCGAGCCCGAGGAAGGCGAGAAGCTGCAGGAAGGGCTGATCAAGGAACTGACCGGCGGCGAGCCGATCCTTGTTCGGGCCCTGCAGAAGGACTTCTTCGAGATCAAGCCGTTCTTCAAGCTGACCATCAGCGGCAACCACAAGCCCGATATTCGCGGGTTGGATGACGGGATCTGGCGGCGTGTGCTGCTGGTCCCATTCGATGTTCAGATTCCGAAAGCCGAGCGCGACCAGAACCTGGGCGCCAAGCTGTGGGAAGAACGCTCCGGGATCCTGAACTGGATGATCGAGGGCCTGATCGCCTATCTGGAAGGCGGCTTGCAGGAGCCTGCGGCCGTGCTAGACGCCACGCGCGAGTATCGCGAGCAGTCCGACCCGATCGGCATGTTCCTCGAAACCGCCTGCGTCGTGACGGGAGATCCGGCCGACAGCCTGTTCACCAAGGACCTGGTGCAGGCCTTCAACTTCTGGCTGGACCAGCGCGGCGAAGGCCAGTGGAAGGACCGGACCATCAGCCTGAGGCTGAAGGAAAAGTCCCGCAACTGGCGCAGCGCCGCGACCGGCAAGGGCTTCCAGGACCGCAAGTCCAGCGGGATCATGCGCTATGACGGCATCCGGTTCAGCGACACGTTCAGACGCGACCTGCCGATGGATGTTGAGGGCCGGGTCAGCTGGAAGGGGTCGCGGAATGGCTAACCCCACACCCTACCTGCACGGCAACCACGACCCATGCCCGGCCTGCGCATTGCGACGCGAGGCGCAGGATACGGCGCCTATTCACCGCCCTGACGTGCCTTGCAACCTGTGCGGTGATGTCGGATATCTGCCGCTCTCGGGCCCCGAGATCATCACCCGCATGTGCGATGACGCCGCCCGCTGGCATTGGCCAGCGTTCGACCGCGCATGCAAATCTCCCCGCACCCCCCTTTCGCTGGCTGCGATCAGGGAGGTTCAAACTCCCCTGGGGGAAGATGGGGACAATGAGGGGTGCGGGGGCGAGCCGTGACAAATCAGGGGGTTAGGGGCCGATTGGGGATCATGGGGATCATGGGGAGGATATTTGCGACCTTCCGCATATGCGCGCGCGCGAGAATAGGGGGTGAAGGGGAAACACCCTCATGTGCGGTAGTTGGCAAATATCCTCCCTATGCTCCCCTTTCCAATCAACCATCTGTTTTTACTCCCTTTATCCCCTCAAACCATCCTCCCTTCATCTTCCCTTCAAAGAAACTGTCCTCCCTGACCTCCCTGATAAAAAGCAACGAAAAACTACAGGTAGTGGAATGAAAGAGCCAAACATCAAGATGTTGAATGAGATCAGGACGCGCCCCGCTCTTTATCTTGATCGGCTTGCGGCAATCGCTGCCGCTGACCCGGAAATCAAGGACCGGATGGCGATCGAGGCGCAGCGCTGCCGGGTGATGATGGCGGCGGCGGCATTGCCGGAAGAATGCGGGGATGAGATCGCACCTTCTCCCGCTCGGGGCGGATTTGTCCTCGAACGGTTTCGCCACCTGGAAGAGGGCCGCGACGATGAGTTCATCCAGACCAGCAAGGGCTATGTCCGCAGGCTGCCGGTTCGCAGGGCCGATGCGTTCGACGCGATGATCGCCGCCGCCCTGCGCGCCAAGCGTGATGAGATGCCGCTGTCCTATGGCCAGATCGCCATCGGTCGCCGGTATCATGATCTGGTTGAGATGCTGTCATCGGACGGCACCAAGCTTTCGCAGCTGCAAGGCTCGACCGGTTCCGGCGACAATGGCGGCTGGATGGACCGGCGGCTGGCGCTGTCGGCTGAACTGGCCGGGATGCGGCGGCGGATCGGAAATGGCGTTGCCATGGCGGTGCGCCGCATCCGTCCGTCTGATCGAGGATCAAAGGCGCGCGGCACGATCACCGACAGGGTGCTGGTCGATATGGTGTGCCTGCAGGGCCGGGGCATAAAGGCGATCCTGCTGGCGCATGGTTGGCAGGACGATGGTCGAAACAAGAAAGCGCTGCGAGAGGCGCTGAGCGCGTCTCTGGACCGCATGATGGGATATCGGGCTGAAAAAAGTTCTTGACCGCTTACGCCCCTCTGTGCGAATCACATGGATAGTATCAGGAAGTGCGCCCGCAGGGATCATCCCCGGCGGGCGCTTCCATTTCTGCCATACGAGGGGAGGCTGCGGCGCCCCGATCATGCACAGGTCCGCCCGATGCGGACCCCGGCAGCCAGGCGGGTGGAAGGCCCGCAGCAATCGAGGATCACCATGCTGAAGATCACGGTCGAGGATCAGGCGTTGCAGGACAGCCTGCGGCACCTTGCCGAACGCGATATCCGTGTGGCCGCGACCTGGGCGCTGAACGATACCGCCTCGGATGTGCTTCAGCATGTCCAGGATCGCATGGATGAGGTTTTCGACCGTCCGACGCGGTTTGCGAAGAACGCCTTCACCGTTCGCGGCGCGCGCCCGACCAAGCTGGAAGCCGAGGTGATCGAGCGGCCATCGGTCGGTCGGCGCCATTTCCTGAAGGTTCAGGAATTCGGCGGGCAGCGCGGCCAGACCGGGCTTGAAGGTCTTCTGTCTGCGCGCCTGGCTTATGATGGCCATATTCAGGCCGCCGTTCCGGCAGCCGGGGCCAAGCTCGACGCCTATGGCAACTGGTCCAGCGGGGAACGCAACCAGGCGCTGTCGGCGGTGCAGGCGCAACGGGACCGGACGGCGAACACCACGGATCGTTCGCGCCGCAGAAACCGCAAGCGGGCCGGGTTCTTCGTTCCGCGCGAGGGCTCGAAACTTTCGCCGGGCATCTGGAAGCGCAACCCGGACGGGTCGATCCAGAAGATCCTGCACTTCACCACCGTCGCGCCGGTTTACGAGGAACGGCTCGGCTTCTTCGATGGCGCGGCCGAGGTCTACGCGGACCGCCTGCCGTTCCACCTGAAACGGACCCTCGCCAAGATGGTCAGCCGCCGGGCGTCGGGGGCATAACGATTTGGCGCGGGTCCTTCCTCGATGAAACCTGTCGGGGGTCATTCGCGCCCCGACAATCGCAACTAACTTGGGAAATTTCTGCGCTGGGAGATGGGGTTGTTGTTGGGGTCTGGCATGACGGATCAGGATCAGCCGCCGCAGCTTCTGCCGGTCGAGGTTGACGACGAACTGGCGCAGCAGTTGCGCCGCTTCCCGCTGCCCGAGACGATTCTCGACGCCGACATGAACCAGGAGGAGATCGCGCGGGCCTTCGATACCACGGTCAACACCGTGTCGAAATGGATCCGCGACGGCATGCCGGTCGCGCAGATCGGCGGCAATGGCCGTGCCTATGTGCTGCGCCTGTCGCATTGCTGGGCATGGCGCATGGCGCGCGAGGCCGAGGCGGATCAGCGCAACCGCCACAACGAGAACCAGATCAGCCTGCTGCGGGCCGAGTTCCTGGGCGTCGAGGTCGGCGACCAGGCCGCGCAGCTGAGCGCCAAGGAACGGCGCGAGCTGGCCGAGGCGGACATGCGCTGGTCGGAAGCCCAGTTGCGCCGTCGCCGGTTGGTGCAGCGGACCGACATGGTCGATCTGCTGGAGAGCATCGGCAAGATCGTCCGGGACGGATTGGAGGGCATGCCCGATCGGCTGGAGCGCGAGCTTGACCTCACGCCCGCCCAGGTCGCCGTTGTCGACAGGATCGGCAAGGACATCCTGACCGCGATCGCCGACCGGATCGAGGAAGAAGAACTTACCGGCCGGGACATCGATGATTCCGACCTGGGCGCGCGCCTGCTGATCTGACCATGGGCGCACATCAACGGTTCGAACCGCTGCCGCCCTATGCTGATCCAAGGGCGGCGCTGAAACAGGCATTGCCGGCATGGCGGCCCGCGCAGCGGATCACCGTGACCGAGGCGGCCGAGCGGTATATGCGGGTCAACGTGTCGGGCCAGTGGCAGCCGTTCCGGCGGGACGTGACGCCCTACATGGTCGAGCCGACCGACATGATCGCATCGCGGTCCTATCGTGGCATGGCCTTCTGCGGGCCGTCGCAGTCGGGAAAGACCCAGATGCTGCAATCGGCCATCGCCTATATGATCACCTCGGACCCGGGCCGGGTCGCGCTGTTTCAGATGACGCGCGAAGCGGCGGCGGAATTCGAGCGCAACAAGATCGCGCCGATGGTGCGCAACAGCCCCGAGCTTCGGTCGCGCCAGGCGCATGGCCGTGGTTCGGACAACATCTACCACAAGCTCTTCACGGGCGGGACGCAGCTGACGCTGGACTGGCCGACGATCACCAAGCTGAGTTCGGCGACGATGCGGCTGGTGCTGGGGACGGATTACGATCACTTCCCCGACAGCATCGACGGGGAAGG
The DNA here is from genome assembly GCF_003709565.1 of Paracoccus sigandri. GTDB lineage: Bacteria > Pseudomonadota > Alphaproteobacteria > Rhodobacterales > Rhodobacteraceae > Paracoccus > Paracoccus siganidrum. The sequence goes on from NZ_QNRC01000013.1 coordinate 55,255, forward strand.
CGATGCCTATTCGCTGATGCGCGCCCGCGCCCGGACTTACCTGTCCCGCGGCATGGTGGTTGTCGAAAGCAGCCCGGGCGCCCCCTTGAAGGACGAAAGCTGGCGTCCGGTCACGCCGCATGATTGCCCGCCCGTCGAGTATGGCGTGCTGTCGCTCTATCCGCACGGCACGCGCGGCCGCTGGTATTGGCCCTGCCCCCATTGCGAGGCGGAGCTGGAGCCGACCTTCAAGCGGTTGCGCTATCCGGACAGCGCCGATCCGATGGAGGCCGGCGAGGCCGCCGAAATGATCTGCCCGCATTGCGGGTTCGGGTTCGGTCACGACCTGAAGCGTGAACTGAACGCCGTGGGGCGCTGGCTGCATGAGAGCCGCGAACTGGATGACCGGGGGCTGCCGACGCTGGTCCCGATCGACAGCGGCATCGCCCGCAAGACCGACATGCTCAGCTACTGGCTGGACGGGGCCGCCGCGGCCTTCGCGTCCTGGCGGGAGCTGGTCACGTCCTACCGGCAGGCCGTCGAAACCTTCGAGGCCACCGGCGATGAGGAGAAGCTGAAAACCGCCATGAACACCGGTCAGGCCCAGCCCTATTTCCCGCGCTCGGCGGCGTCGGAACTGGAAGTCACCGTGCAGGGGCTGCGCGACAAGGCGCGCGGTCTCGACCTGCCCAAGGGCATCGCGCCGACATGGGCGCGCTATCTGACGATCTCGGTGGACGTGCAGGCCACCCGCTTCGATGTCGGCGTGACGGCGTGGGGCGAGAACGGCCAGCACCAGCCGATCGACCGGTTCGACATCTTCACGCTGCCGGGGGGCGATCCCGATCGGCTGCTGAAGCCATTCGAGGCCGCCGAGGATTGGGAAGCCCTCTCGCCCCTGGCGGAACGCAGCTGGCCGGTCGATCGCTCCGACGCTCGGCTGCGCGCGGTCGCCATCGGCGTGGATCTTCATGGCGGCGGCGCCACGACCGACAATGCCTATCGTTTCTATCGCGGCCGTCGCCGTGCGGGCCAGCGCGACCTGTGGCACCTGACGCGGGGCGAAGGCGGGTTGAAGCACAAGGATCGGGTCTGGAAGAAGGCGCCCGAAAGCGCCAGCCAGCGCAGCCGCCGCCGTCGCGTCGCCAAGGATGTCGAGATCCTGTTCATGGCGACGGATCGGTTGAAGGACGCCGTGATGGCCTCGCTTCGCGCCGAAGCAGGCATGGTGAACTCCTGCCTTATCCCGGAATGGATGGGCGACGATCACCTGACCGAGTTCACGGCGGAACGGCGCCAGCCGGGCGGATGGCAGAAGCGCCCGGGCATGGTGCGCAACGAAAGCCTTGATCACCTGGTCCAGGCGCGCGCCATGCACATCCAAAAGGGCGGCGAGAAGATAGATTGGTCCGATCCGGTCACCTGGGCCAGCTGGAGCAGCAAGAACCCATATCTGTCGCTGGCGCAGAAGGATGATCCCGCGCCCGATGATCTTGAAGCCGCCGAGGATGGGGTTGCCGATGCCCCAGCCGCGGCGCCCGCTCGCCCGCCGTCCGCGCCGGCACAAACCCCGCTATCGGCGCCTGGTCGGGGCGGATGGATCCAGAAACGAGGAAGGTGGCTCTGATGGCCTATACCGTTGAAGACCTTGCGGCGCTGAAGGCGAACATCGCCAAGGGCGTCACCTCGTTGGAGGTCAATGGCGAGAAGGTCACGTTTCGCAGCCTCGATGAGATGCGCCGTATCGTGTCGATGATCGAGGATGAACTCTCTCCGAAGCCCGCTTCCGGCTTCCACCTGCCGACCTTCTCGCGTGGCTGACATGAACCTTCTGGATCGGGTGATCCTGGCGCTGTCGCCGCAAAGGGCGGCGGCGAGGGAGAAGGCGCGCACCATCGCCATGCACTATCGGGCTGCCCGCCTCGGGCATCGCAACGATGGTATCCGCCCCAGCGGGTCCGACGCCGACCTGGCGAGTCGAGACCGACGCCGGATATCCTTCTATGTCCGCGACATGATCCGCAACGCGCCCTTCGCGTCGCGGGTGCAGCAGGTGATCTGCGGGCATGTCGTCGGCGACGGGATCATTCCCAAGGTCCAGGTATCGAAGGGGTTGCGGGATGAGGTCAGGGATCGGATCCGGGATCGCGGTCTGGAACTGATCGAGGATCACCTGGACACGACCGATATCGACCGCCATGGCTTGCTGAACTTCTACGGGCTCCAGGCGGTGGCGATGAACACGGTCGTAGAGGCGGGGGAGGTCCTGATCCGCCGCCACCGGCCCACGAATTCGGGTTTGGCGATCCCCCTGCAGATCGAGGTGCTGGAACCGGACTATATCGATGACAGCCGCTGGGGACGGTCGCCCGATGGCAACGAGATCCGCGAAGGCATCGAATACGATGCCGACAACAGCCGTGTCGCATATTGGCTCTTTACCCAGCATCCGGGCGGCGAGTGGCGGCCCGGCACGTCGCCCTACATTTCCGAGCGAGTCCCGGCCGATGAGATCATCCATATCTTCCGGGTGGATCGACCGGACCAGACGCGGGGCGTCAGCTGGTTCACGCCTATCGCGGAAAAGCTGCTGAACCTGGACGATTCCGAAGACGCCCACCTGATGCGGCAGAAGATCGCAGCCTGTTTCGCGGCCTTCCACCACACCGGCGCGGACGGCAAACCCCGCCCCGAGCTTGGCAAGATGCTTGAGCCGGGCGTCATCATGCAGATCGCCGACGATGAGGATCTGACGTTCTCCGACCCTCCCGAGGTCGGTGATTTCGATGTGTTCCAGAAGGGGGTGCTGCGTTCCGTGGCGATGGGGGCAGGCATCACCTATGAGGCGCTGACAGGCGACCTGTCCGGCGTCAACTTCAGTTCGGCCCGGATCGGTCGGCTCGAAATGGACCGGAACGTCTCGCGCTGGCAGTGGACGATGATGGTGCCGATGTTCCTGCAGCCCTTCGGCAAATGGTTCATCGAGGCCTGGGCCGAGGTCGAGCAGGACGAGGCCTTCCAGCTGATGGTCTGGGAGGATCGCAAGGCCGTCCGCCTGACCTGGGTTCCGCCGCATCGGATCCTCGTTGACCCGGCGCGGGAGTTCTCGGCGCTGCGCGAAGCGGTGCGCTCAGGCTTCCAGTCCCGGCAAGGCGTCGTGCGCCAGCTGGGCGTCGATCCCGAACGCCTTCTGCAGGAGCAGGTCCAGGACAAGGAAGAGGCCGACAAGCTGCAATTGCCCTTCGACAGCGATCCGCGCGCGGACGTGTCGAGGAAAAACGCGACCTTCGACGACAAGGACAGCAACGATGAATGAAATCTTCCTGACAGGCACGGTCGGTTCGTCCTTCTGGGAGGAGGAATGTTTCACGGCCAAAACCGTGCGCGAGGAGATTGCCGGCATGACGGGCCCGCTGACGGTCCGCATCAATTCCGGCGGCGGAATCGCGACCGAGGGACAGGCGATCTACACCGCCCTGAAGAACTATGCCGGGGAGGTCACCGTCATCATCGAGGGGATCGCCGCCTCGGCCGCCTCGCTGATCGCCATGGCCGGCGACAAGATCGTCATGCCGCTCGGTGCGATCATGATGGTGCACGATCCGGCACAGTGGTGGACGCAGGGGCGCGGGACCGAGGACGATCACCTGCACGCGGCCAAGGCGATATCCGTCCTGGCGAACGCATATGCCGCGATCTATGCCGCCCGCGCCGGCATCACCGTCGAAGAAGCGCGCGACATCATGAAGGCGGAAACCTATTTCGACGGCGCTGCCGCCGTCGAGGCGGGTTTCGCCACCGAAACCGATGAGAGCACCGATGCGGCCGCTGCGGCGCTCTTCGATTACCGGCTCTATCCGAAGGCCCCTGCGGCGCTTCGGAAGATCGGTGACGGACTGGAGCGGCGGGCCACCGGATCGATGATCGTGGCCATGATGGCCGGATCGGCTGACCTCAAGCAGAAGGAGAAGACCATGGGTAAGCGCACCAAGACGCAGCTTCGCGCGCAGATGGAAGACCAGGACAAGGATCTCATGGAAGAAGACGATCCCACCCTGGAGGAGGACGATCCCGATCTGGAGAACGACGATGATCCGGATGCCGAGATCGATGACGATCCCGACGCGGAGGATGATGACCCCGATGCCGAGGGGGAAGACGATCCCGACGCCGAGGAAGATGATGAGCCCAACGCCCATGCCACGGCCATCATGAACTTCGCCGCCTCGCGCAAGATCGGCGCGGATATCGCGATGAACTGGATCAACCGCGGGCTGACCATCAAGCAGGCGACCAAGGAGTACAAGATGAAGCACGCTCAGCGCCCGGCCAAGGCGCGCGCCGGCCTGACCCGCGGCACCATCCTGCGCGATGAGCGCAGCACCCGCCGCGCGGCCATGGCCAGCGCCCTGCATGCGCAGATCACCGGCCGCGATCCGGCCAACGGCGCCGCCCGCCAGTACATGGAAATGTCCATTGTCGATATGGCGGCGGCGTCGATCGGCCATCGCGGCAAGATCAGGACCTCGGGAGACAAGATCGATGTCCTGATGGCGGCGTCTCACTCGACCAGCGATTTTCCGGCGATCTTCGAGAACGCCCTGAACAAGGTGCTGCTGGAGCGCTACAGCGAGTTCCAGCCGACCTATCGGCTCATCGCGAAGAAGCGGAATTTCCGGGACTTCCGGCCGATGCCACTGGTCCGTTCGGGTGACTTCCCGACGCTGTTGCCTGTCGGTGAGACGGGTGAGATCAAATGGGGCACCTTCGGGGAAAGCGGGGAGAACGCTATCATCGTGCCCTATGCCCGCGGCCTCACGATCAGCCGCACGATGATGATCAACGACGAGCTTGGCGCCATCAACGACATGCTGTCGAGCTATGGCGAGACCATCGTGCATTTCGAGGAGCAGACCTTCTATGCTGCGGCCCTGAACGCGACCCTGTCGGACGGCAATCCGATCTTCCATGCCAGCCGCAACAACGTCGCGGCAGTCGGGACGGGGATCACGGCCGCCGCCCTGTCGGGAGGCCGCGCCGCGATGCGGCTGCAGACCTCGATCGACGGGTTGAAGCTGAACCTGTCGCCGTCGATCCTGCTGGTCGGTCCCGCCATGGAAACTCAGGCGGAAATGATCGTCGCGCAGATCACGCCGACCGATGCCGGGGCGGTGAACCCGTTCTCGGGCAGGCTGAAGCCGGTGGTCACGACCGAGATCGAGGACGAATCCTGGTATCTGCTGTCCGAGCGGGCGCCCTGCTGGGTCTATGGCTTCCTCGAAGGCCAGGAAGCCCCGCGCGTGCGCACCGAGGAACCCTTCGGGACCCAAGGCTTCTCGATGACGGTCGAGCATGACTTTGGTCAAGGGGCGGCCGATTTCCGCGGCGGGTTCTTCAATCCGGGCGAGTAAGCCGCCTGCACCCGCATAACCGTCGACAAAGAGCCGCCTTCTGGGCGGCTCTTGTCATTCACGATCACCTCAGGAGCTGAGCATGAAGAACTATATCCAGAAGGGCGCAGCGGTATCGATCCCCGCCCCCCATGCCGTCAATTCGGGCGGAATGGTCGTTGCCGGCGTCCTGGCCGGCGTCGCCGGTCATGATGCCGAGGTCGGCGAGGATGTCGAGGTCCACGTCGAAGGGGTCTACGATCTCGCCAAGGTCTCGGCGCAGGCCTGGACGGTCGGCCAGGCCATCCACGTCAACACGACCAGCCGGCTGTGCACCAACGTCCCGGCGGCGGGCACGCTGTTCGTGGGCGTGGCCGTCGCGGCGGCCGCGAACCCCTCGGGCCTCGGCAGGGTCCGGCTGAACGGGGCCGCCCCGGCCGCCACGGGCGAGTAATGACGGATCTGTATCTCGGCCTGACCGGGCTTCTGGCCGGGGTCTTCGGATCCCGGCCCCGGTATTTCCCGCAATCCGGCCCGGATCGCGAGATCCAGTCGATTTTCCGGGAGGCGCCCATCGAGGTCACGGCGGCCGATGGCCAGATCCTGCGCATCGACGCCCCTACCTGGCGTGTCGCGCGCAATCTCGCGCCCGAATTGCGCCGGGGCGACATGATCACGGTGCCCGATGGGCGCTCCTATCGGGTGACCGTGGTCCACAGCACCGGTTCGCCGAGCGCGGATGCGTTCCTGGTCGCCGAACTGCATCTGATCACGGGGGGCTGACGTGCCGCATTACCGTTCCGGATACCGCGCCGCCGTCCGGGCCGCCCTCGGCGCGGATCCCGGCTTCGCCGATGTCACCGTCATGAAGGTCTGGCCGGGCTCGGTCGATGTCCACACGCTTCCGGTTCTGGGCGTGGTGACGCCCAACGAGCCGACCTCGCGCGACAGCCAGAAATCCACCACCCGCCGCACGCTGTTGCAGGTGGTCTTGCGCCGGGTCGGCGGCGACGATGTCGAGGATCGCCTCGATGACGACAGCGCTGTGATCGAGGCGCTGGTCTACGGCGCCCTTCGGGGCCCAGAACTGAAATGCCAGCTGGAGGATACCAGTGTCGTTGCCCACACGCAGGCCGAAAGCATCGTCGGCACGCTGATCATGAGCTTCCGGGTGCAGTCCTGGCAGCCTGAACCCACCCTTCCCTGATATTTTTCGCGAGGAGAACAGATCATGCCTGCTGGAATGATCGGCTACGGCTCGACCGTGCGCATTGGCCGGGGCACCACCCCCACATTCGTTGAAATCGAGCTGGTCGGTGACCTCGAACTGCCCGATGAGCAGATCGATGAGGTCGAGGTGACGCATATGAAGTCGCCCGGCCGGCGCCGGCAGTTCATCGCCGGACTGATCGACAGCGGCGAGTTGTCGATCCCGATGAACTACATCCCCGGTTCGCCCACCGATACCCTGCTGCTGGAGATCAAGGCCAGCGGCGAAGAGGTAATCCTGGAGATCACCGTGGGCACGGGCGGGACGCCGGAACAGTATTCCGCATTCCTGAAGGGCTATTCGCGCACCGCTCCGATCGATGACAAGATGACCGCCGAGGCGACGTTCCGCATCTCGGCCCAGATCGAGGGCTGATCATGACGGCACAGATCACCGGCGAGATCACTGCCAGCTTCGAGGGCCGGGAATACCGGCTCATGCTCGGCCTGCGCGGCATCGCCAGGCTGCAGGAAGAATATGGCAAGGAACTCACCCCGCTGATGGAGATGAGCGAGGGCAACAGTATACCGGACATGAACGTCCTGCTGCGCGTGGTCGATATCGCCCTGATGCGCCACCATGACGATGTGGGCGAGGATGTCGCGGAAGGCCTGCTCATGCAGGACATGGACCTGCCCGGCAAGCTGCTGGCGGCGGCCTTCCCCACGGTCGAGGATGCCGGGGGAAACGGCAAGGGAAAGCGGAGGGCGGGGCGCTAGACCTCGCCCGCCTGCATACGGTCTGGCTGCGTCTCGGCCTTTGCCCGGATCGGTTCTGGCTGATCACGCCGCGACTGCTGCTTGCCGAGATCGACGCGGCGCAGGAAAGGGCGCGCGATCGCGATGATCTGGCGATCACCGCCGCCTGGATCACCGCGGCCCTGACCCGCGCGAAAAAGCTGCCGAAGCTGAAGAAGCTCCTGGAGCGTCCAGGCGACGGGAAGAAGGACCTGCGCGCCTATCTGGACGGCCTGAAGGTCGTTCTCCCGACTATTACGTTGGCGGAGTGGTCTCGGCGTCGAGGCGAGTGATTTCGTATATCAGGAGATCAACATGCGATCCCGATACCTTCACTTCGGCTTTTATGCTGACCTCGCAATCGTCTTCCCTTCGGAAAAGCTCGAACTTGCATTCGGAGATAGAGGCGAGCGTCGATCTGTCTACGGCCAATTCCACGGCATAAGCCGCACCTCCTGACCGAAGTTGCCATCCAGTTATGGTTTGCCCAATGGTCCCAGAAGCTTGGACTTCAACCCCGTCAATCGAAGACACCGTTTGTTGAAGTTCCGGCAGATTGTCATTGGCCAGGGCAACGGCGGGAAAGATCGCGATTGCCACGTTGAGAACTGTCCGCATTTTAATCCTGCTATGGAGCGTTGAATGACCAGTCGCGCGATGGTTGGCCGACTCAGGGTCGGTTTGCAACTGGACAAGGCCGAATTCCAGAAGGGAATCGACCAGGCTAAGTCCGGCATCCAGCGCTTCAGCGCCGATGTGGACAAGCGCCTGGGCGCGCTTGGCAACCTGCCCGGCGTTCGATCCCTGCAATCGGCCATGGCCTCGATCGGCAAGAATGCCGCGGCAGCCCTGGCGAAGGGAACGGCCGCCGCGACGGTGGCGCTGGCAGGCCTGTCGGTCTCGGCGATCAACACGGCCGGCGAGATCCGCAACCTGTCGCGCGTCGCCAATGCCACGCCCGAGGAGTTCCAGGGCTGGGCGGCCGGCGCGCGCTCGGTCGGCATCGAGCAGGAAAAGCTGGCGGACATCCTGAAGGACGTGAACGACCGGGTCGGCGACTTCATCTCGACCGGCGGCGGGCCGATGAAGGATTTCTTCGAGGTGGTCGCGCCGAAGGTCGGGGTCACGGCGGATCAGTTCCGCAAGCTGTCGGGCCCCCAGGCGCTGCAGCTCTATGTGGATACCCTGGAAAAGGCCAACCTGAACCAGCAGGACTTCACCTTCTACCTGGAGGCGATGGCCTCGGATACGACCGCCCTGCTGCCGCTGCTGCGCAACGGCGGCAAGCAGATGCAGGAATATGCCGATCGCGCCGCCGCCCTGGGTGGCGTGATGAGCAATCAGACCGTGAAGTCCCTGGCCTCGATGAAGACCGCGCTGTCAGAGGTCGGCACCGTCATGCGCGGGGTTCGGAACGATCTGGGCGCGGCCTTCGCGCCGATGATCGAGGCCCTGGCCAAGGCGTTCGTCTCGCTGATGACACGGGGCAGCGGCCTGCGGATGATGTTCGACGGCATTGCCGCCGCGGTTCGGGTGGTTGCCAACTTCCTGTCCTCGCTGATCACCATCATTTCCTCGGCGGTCTCAGGGATCTGGAACCTGGTCCGGTCGGCCGCGCAGGCGGTCAACGAGTTCACCGGGCTGGGAGAGACGTTCAGGACGGTGATCGCCAACTCCCCGATCGGGATGATGTACCGGATGGTGACCGGGTTTGCAGCGCTGATCAGGGCGACCGGCAGTTTCGGCGGGGCCCTGTCCGCCCTGAAAGGCGTGGCGCTTGAGGTCTGGGACCGAATGAAGATGGGCGCGGCGCTAATGTCGGAAAGCATCGGCCTTGCGGCGCTTGCCATCGAGACGGCCTTCACCAAGGCCTTCGCCTGGATCCTGCGGAAGTTCGCGGATCTGACTTCGGCCATCGCCGATGGCATCAATTCGCTCTTCGAGAAGGTGGGGATGACCTCGCCTGGCCTGACCGGGATCGGCGCTGAACTGGCCGACAGCATGGAGGAACACGCCTCCTATAGCGCGACGGTGGTCAAGGAGAATACGAAATCGATCCGTCGCAGCTGGTCAAGCGTCACGGCGCCCCTGGCCTCGGTCGCGGCGCTGAACGAACTTGTCGCCGCCAGCGCAGAGGGCGCGGCTGCCGAGTTCGGCGGCGGCTCGGGCGCTTCCGGCGAAGGTCTTTCCGGCGCCGCCGACAAGGCGGGCTCCAGCGCCTCGAAGGCCGGCGGCAAGATGTCCGAGCTGCAGAAGGTCCTGAAAAGCCTGCGCGAGGAAGCCGCGAAGCTGAAGGCCACGCTGTGGATGAATGCCACCGATGCGGCGATCTGGGAGAACCTGCAGAAGGCGGGCGTATCGGCCGGGTCCGTCGCCGGCCGGGAAATCTCGGAACTCACGCGGCAGATCGAGGGCATGAAGGAGCTGAAAAGCGCCACCGATGAGTGGAAGACCAGCCTCAGCGACGGCTTCCGGGAGTTGTCGCGCCGCGGCAGTTCGTTCCGGGATGTGCTGTCCAGCCTGATCGACAAGTTCGCGGACATGATCTGGACGCAGGGATTCGACATGGTCTGGAACGGTGGCGGCCTGGGCAGCGTGGTCGGCGGCGCCTTGTCCTGGCTCGGCATCGGGTCGAATGCCAACGGCACGAAAAGCTGGCAGGGCGGGCTGACGCGCGTCCATGAGCGCGGCGGCGAGATCCTGAACCTGCCGCGCGGGACGCAGATCATCCCGCATGAGATCTCGAAACGCATGGCCGATGAAGCGTCGGAGCGCGGCCCGGACCACATGTCGATCGGCTTTGACAAATCGGTCGGCGAGCTGACCGCGACCATGTACGACATCGCCGGCAATGTCGTCTCCTCCGCCCGCCAGTCGATCGTCGGCGATGCCGTATCCGCGACAGGCCGCGCCATGGGCAAGACCAAGACCTTCGGAAGGCAGTTCTGATGCCGATACAGGTCTTCCCCTGGCCCCCGGTCGGCGCGCTCGGCGGGGAATGGACGCAGATCGCCCCGACTGCCCGGCTGCGCTCCGGGCTCACCGGGCGCGACCAGATGCAGGCCTCCCAGCCCCGTCGCCGGATCGCGACCGTGGTGGTCTCGGCCCTGGCCGCCGGCCGCATGGGCGCCGGCTATTGCGAGACGCTGAAACAGATCCTCGACGGCGGCATCCACGCTGTTCGCCTCCAGTCCTCGCCCATCAACTGGTGGCTGGATGAGCTGCAGCGGCAAGGCGAGACGATGAACGCCAATCCGCTGGCGTGGCGGGCAGGCAGCGGCCCCAATCCGCTGGCCTATCAAGCTGGTTCAGGACCGAACCCGCTGAACTGGTATAGCGGCCTCGTGGTGCGTGGCGGGGTGCCGGTCGCCGCCGGGGCGTGGGTGCATCTGCCCGCCTGGGGCCTGCCGGGCAACGCCATCGTCGGCAGGCCGGGGGACTTCATCCGGATATACGACCTGGCCGACAGCGCGGTCAGCGAGATTGCCCGGCTGATGCGGCCTGCGGCCACGAATTCGGCCGGCGAGGTGACGCTGAAGCTCGACCGCATGCCGTCGATCAGCAACGGCCGGATCAGCATGGCGGGCCAGGATGAGGCGGTGTTCCGGGTCGAGGGTGCGCTTCCCCGCGCGGTCCAGCCGGTCAGCGGCGACTGGTCCTATACGTGGAACTTCCGCGAGGTCTTCGCCGAAGAGGTCGGCGGGTTTCAGGAAAGGCCGAACACATGGACCTGACGCGGGGCGTTCCTTCAGCGCTGCTGACGGCCATTTCCGGGCCATTCTTCTTCCCGGTGGTGCTGGCGCATATCGACTGGCCCGGCGCGCCGCTCTGGGCGCATAGCGGGCGCGGCAACATCACCTGGAACGGCCAGACCTGGCTGGGCGTCGGCAAGTTCGGCTCGGTCGATATCCCCGAGGAAGTCGCCGCCGGCATCCCGACCGAGTTCAGCATGATGCTGGTCTCTGATTTCCCGGATCTGGAGGCCTATACCAACACGGCCATCAAGGGCGCGACCGCAGCGGTCTACATGGGCGCGGTGACCGAACGGGGCGGCAACAGCCTGATCGGCGCCGTCGAAGTGTCGTCGGGCACCGCCGATGGCATGGGGATGACCGTCGAGATCGTCAGCGATGACGGCCGGGTCGAGACGATGTTCGGTCTGCGCGTGACCATCGCGACCGGCCCGTCCTATCGCTCGCTGGCCTCGATCGCGCACAGCCATGAGGACCAGTCGCGGCAGTATCCGGGCGACACGGCCGGGCGGCACCTGATGTTCTCGCAGTCGCTGGCCGAAAAGACCTGGTGGCCCGAGCCGTGACGCCGGAGACAGTGCTGGCCGAGGTCGAACGGGTGATGTCCCGCCCGTTCGAATGGGGTCCCTGTGACTGCTGCAGCGCCGCCTGCGACGTGTTTGCCGCCCTGTGGGGCTTCGATCCGATGGCCGCCCTGCGCGGCTATCACGGGCTGATGGGCGCGGTGCGCCTGCTGGATCACGGCGGCGGCCTGGAGGAGATGGCGGACCGCCATGCGCGCCGCGCCGGCCTTCGGGCGGGTCACGCGACCGGCGGTCTGGCCTTCGTCCACTTCGCCCCGGAACTGGGCCTGCTGCATGGCCCACGCCGGGTCCTGCTGGCGTCACTTCTGATCTGCATCCAACCCGGCCAGTGGGCCGGAAAATCACGAAACGGCTTCGCCATCCTGCGGAGCGCGGACAAGGGCTGGCATGCGTAAACTGCTATTGGTCACCACAGCGCTGGTCGGCTTCGCGCATGCCGAGCCGGCCGAGGCGGCGCCGGTCGGCGCATGGGTTGCGGGAACAGTGTTTGGCCTGTCTGCCGGGACGGCTGCCTTCGCGGTTGTGTCGGGAGTGGTCACCATGGCCATCTCGGTCGGCTTGAACTTGATCGCTCAGAAGCTGCGCGGCAATCCGAAACAGGAGGCTGTCCGAACCGAGCTGACACGGCCCACCTCGTTGCCTGCCTATCGTTTCGTCTATGGCAAGACATGGGCGCCCGGAACCCCGGTTGCCTGGACAGTGAAAGGCCGCGTCCTCTACATCTGCTACCTGCTCAACAGCAGGCCATCCGCCGGACCGTTTACGCCCTTGTTCGACAAGCGCGTGGTCGAGAAATCCGGCAACGAATTCGATTTCGGGGGCGGGGGTGGTGCCGTCGCCACCAACGATCCCTTCTCGGGCCATGTGCGATACTGGATCGGCAACGGCAGCCAGATCGTCTGCCCGGCCCAGATCGTCAGCGAGACGGATGGGTATTTCACCGCGTCAGACGCCTGGCAGGGACGCACGGTGCTGTGGGCGCGGCTGAATTGCGGTGATGACGAAGGACGCCAGGAGCGCTGGCCCGCAACCCCGCCGGAATTGAATGTGGATGGTAACTGGTCATTGGTCCGCGATCCGCGCACCGGAGGCACGCTGGCATTCTCGCGCAACCAGGCGTTGATCGTTCTCGATGCTCTGCGCAACAATCCGGTGCGTGCTTATAGCGACCAGTATCTGCGCCTCGATACGTTCCGGTGGGCGGCGGATGTGGCCGATGAGGCAGTGGCGGTCAAGGGCGGCGGGACGATCCCGCGCTATTGCTGCGACGGGGTCCTGGTCTTCGGCGACGGGGCGGAGCTGGAGGACCAGTTGCAGCCGCTGCTGGCGGCCGGCGCGTCGCGCTTGACGCGCATCGGCGGGCGGCTCGGGATCATCCCGGCCACGCCGCGGCCGAGCGTCAAGACGATCACCGATTATACGGATGGCCAGCCGCTGGACCTGATCCGCTGGCGGTCCTCGGATGACCTCTATACCGAGGCGGTGGCACGCTATCCGGCACCCGACCGGGCCTATGAAAGCGCGGAGACGCCCGTCTATGTGGTGCCCGGCGCCCAGGAGGCCGATGGCGGCGTGGCCAAGCGCCTCTGGCTCGATCTGGATTTCGTAACCGATTACCGGCAGGCCGAGCGGCTGGCCAAGATTGCGGCCGAGCGCAGCCGCATGCAGCGCGGGATCTCTTTCGAGCTGTTTCCCGATAGCTTCGACCTGGTCGCGGGCTCGATGTGCGATGTCGATCTGGGTTCGCCCTTCGGGGCGTGGCAGGGCAAGTACGAGGTGGACAGCATCTCCCCTTTCGCGGGGGTCAACGATGATGAGTCGATCACCATCCGCCTGCCGACCGTGCTGACCGAGAGTTCGGACGCGATCTATGCCTGGAACGCGGCGACCGAGGAACAGGACGTGCTGGCCGGGGCCTTCGACGGCAGCGTCGGGCGCGTCCAGCCGCCGCCCTCGATCGTGATGACCACCGGCACCGCCGCCGCCGAGCAGAGCGGCGACACGGTGATACCGGGCGTGATCGCCGCCTGGAACGGCTCGCCCTCGGCATCCGTCACGGGCTACGAATATGAATGGATCGTCTATGCCGGGAGCAGCGGCACGCCCGCCGTTCGGCCCGGCGGCAAGCTGTCGCTGGATGCGGCCGACGAATTCGGGGTGTTTTCCGTCACCCTGCAGTTCCCGCAGATCGGCACAGACTATCAGATCCGGGTGCGCTCCATCGGGACCTATGGTGAGTCGGAATGGCGGACCTCGGCTCCGATCACGGCGGCAGGCCCGTCCGGATCTCTGCCGGTCCCGCAGGGGATCACCGCCGTTGCCCAGGGCGCCAACCGTATCAATGTCACCGCGACGCAGGCGGCCGACCCCAATGCCCGCACGCTGCTGATCTACGGCAATGACGTGGACAGCAGCCTGACTGCCGAACTGCTCTGGACGGTTCCCGCCGGGGCGTCCGTCTCCGTCGCCCGGTCCGAGACAGGCCTGGGCAGCGGCACCACACGCTACTACTTCGCGCGCGCACGCGACCAGTGGTCGAACCTGTCCGGGTTCACCGACAGCGCCAGCGCCACCACTTCCTGACATCGAGAGGGACAGATGCCCGTACCTGTTTTTGATCTGCAGACCTTCGGGTCGGCACCGAACCAGTATACGACCGAGCAGGCGCTGGAGGCCGGGATCAACGCGGGCTTCGTGGCCCTCTGGAATGAGATCGTCGCAAAAGCCTCCCTCACCGCCCTCAACCGCCTCGGCGTCATCCCCTTGACCGATATCGGCGGCACGGCAAATGCGATCACCGCCAGCATCTCGGCATCGGTGGTTGCCGACGGCGTGACGCTCAACAACACGTCCACCATCTCCTTCACACCCTCGGCCAGCAACACCGGCAGCCCGGTCACGCTGTTCGTCGCGGGCGACCAGGCGCGGCTCCTGCGCGGCGAGGACGGCGGCGACATCCCGGTCGGCTATCTCAAGGCGAGCCGGTTCTACATCGCGCAGCGCTTCGGTGCGAACTGGAAGATCATTTCTGGCGGGGCGACGTTTGATGATCTGGTGGCGATTGGGTCGGACCTCGCAGCCCTCGGGCTGATTGTCGGCGGGAAGGCGGACCAGAACGCCCTGACCGCGGCGATCACCCAACAGCAGCAGGCCGACAACCTCGGCGACACGATCCGCCTGAACGTGGCGGAAGGGGGAACCGCGCAGGCCATCACCGCCACCATCCCGGCCGCACAATCGCATATCGCGCTCAGCGCAGGCCAACCCGTCCAGTTCCGCTGGCCGGTGACCAATACCGGGGCCGATCCGACGATCACCATCGGCGGCGTCGCCTATGCCATCAAGCGCAAGAACGGCGGGGCACTGGAGGCCGCCGACCTGATCGGGGGCAACCGCTACCGCGCCTTCGTCTTCCTCAACGATCCGGCAACTCTGCGTCTGGAAGGGGCGGCAGGCATGGGCGATATCAACGGGCTGGTCCAGGACCTGACCGCCAAACAGCTGCAGGCCGACCTGACGGAACGGGTCGCGCAGCGCGCGGACGATCGATCCCTGCCGCTCCTGTCGGATGGCGAGCCGGGCGAACTGGACTATCTCTTCTCGATCGGCGACGGCGCCGGTGGTCAGATGCTCGGCTTTCACCTCCTGCGCCGCATGATCGACCTGGGCTTCCCGCTCGCCTTCGGGCCGGGATCATCCTTTGTGGCCGGCGATAATGCACAATACCTGCTCTCGATCGAGGATGAAGGCGGCAACCCGATATTCGCCATCGGTCGTGACGGAACGGTCCATGGCGGCGCCATGTCGGGTGGCGGTTCGACCGCCGGCGTCGATGTCGAGGGTTTCGCTGCCAAGCGCGCGGCAGACGAGGTTCCCATCCTCGACGACGACGAACAGACCTCGATCAAGACCTTCACCACCGATCGCGAGATGTATGTCGGGACACCCTTCCGGGGTCAGAACTTTGCCAGCGGCGAGGCCGGGGCCGGCGTCGATGTCGGATGGCTGCCCCCGAATGGCGAGGTCAACATCGAGCTCAACCACGACGCCGCCTATATCTACTCGCGCATCGGCTTCGGCGGCACCGCACACAACACGCTGGTCCGGACGCCCGGCGTCTACACCGTGGTCCGCGTGTTCCGCATCGTCGGGCGCATCATCTATCACGTGATGACCGGCTCGGTCGTGGAATCGAGCACTGCGCCGATCCGCGCCCGCTCCATCGCCTTCGGCGGGCAGTCCCATATCGCGGGCGGTTTCGCCCAGGGCCTGGTTGCCGGGCTGCTGGACGGGATGGCCAACATGCAGTGGCGGCCGGGCGGCAACTGGATGCCCACACCGGTGCACTGGACGCCGCATTGCATCAACGGGGCGACCGGGGCCACCGCGATCACCAGCATCAGCCAGCCGTCCTGCTGGTGGATTAACGATACCCAGTCGGACGGCCCGGCCCTGACGACCTGGAAGAACCGCATCACGACCGCCGTCACCGACGGCCAGCCGGTGCCCGAGGACGTGATCTGGGCGCAGGGCGAGGGGGACACGCAGGCGCTGACCAACGGCACGCTGTCGCTCGCCGTCCACTGGGCCGACATGCAGGCCGTGTTCAACGAGATGCGGAACTTCCTCATCGGTCTCGGCGCGACCGATCCCCAGTTCTATATCGGCATGCTGGGCTGCGGCGAATCCAGCGGCCTGCGGGCCAGATCGCGCGGCTACACGGCCGTGCGCCAGAACTACCTGCGGCTGATCGCCGAGACGGCATGGGTCCACTATGCCTGCGAGCTCTACGACCTGCCGAGGGTCTACAACGACATCCACTACAATTTCCTCGGGCATTACACCCACGGTTATCGCTACAGCCGCGCGGTCAACAATGTGCGGGCCGGCCAGAACAACCGCCTCGGGCCGCAGGTCACATCGGCCACGCTGGAGGATGGCGGCCGCACCGTCCGGCTGACCATCTCCGGGGGCGATATTCGGATGCCCAGCAATCCAGCCGCGCCCTGGATCATCCCGGCAGGCGGCGACGCGCAGTCGCCGGGCGTTCCGGTCACGCGGGTGCGCACCGATGGCAACGACCTGCTGGTGACCGCGGCGCAGGACCTGACCGGCTGCCGGGTCATCTATCCCGACGGCGCCGTGCCCAACCCTCGCGGCGACAGCATCATCTACGATGTCTCGGACGTGCATGTGAAAATGCCCGGCCTGCCGCTCAGAACCTTCATCACCGACCCGCTCAGCTAAAGCCAAGGAGGCCCAGATGGCCGGATTGCAGATCATCATTCCCGGAGCCGACTTCTCGGACAGCGGCATTCCCCGCAACACCCGCTACATCCGGGGAACCGAATTGCCGGCAGCCGGCGCGCTTGGCCTGTTCCTGCTGGAGGAGGGCACGCCCGGCAGTGTCTGGTCCGGGGCGTTCGAGAACCTGGTGCCGGGAACGGCTCCTGGCCGCGTATTCCCCGGCTGGGCGGCCCCGAGGATGCGCAATTTCGGCAGCGCCCGCGGCGGCTTCGAGGTCCCGAACATCAACGGTACCCTGATCGATACCCGCATCCCGGCGCAGCGCAGCCAGTTCACCATGGCCATGGTCGTCCGGACACATGCCAGGCGCAGCAGCGTGTCGCCCTACAACCTCATCCACATGACGACCAGCGACACCGCAAACAATCTGCCTGCCAGCAACGAGGGCAACCTCAACCTGATCAACAGCGGCTCGATCTGGGGCATGGGGGCGGCATTGTCCAACCCGCCGGGCCCCTTCATCCGCTTCGGCCCGCCAATCTCCAACAGCGGCAGTTTCACCGCCATGACCAATACCCTCGGCGTTCAGGACCAATGGAACGCGATCGCGATTTCGGTCGATGGTCCTGCTGGTTCAGCCCGCTTCCAGAGCCTGACCGATTTCCGCACCATCACCGATGCGGAGCGCGGCAACACGCTGATCCAAGACGCCTTCGTGACCAATCTCAGCCAGCGCAACGGCACCTTCCTGTTCGGGGGCGCCGTCAATGGCCCGAACCGCGACAGCGAGGGACCTCTGGTCGATGTGATGTGCGCGGCCGTCTACGGCATCCCGCACGGCGCGGCGGGAATCGAGACTATCCTGCGGGGGTTGGCGCAGATTGCTGCCGGCCGGGGCGTGGCGGTGGCGGGGTATTGACGATCCGGCCCCGCCTCGCGCGAGGCCTCTCTAAGCGCGAGCAGATAGGCCCCTCGCCCGGGTAATCTGGGGTGTGGGCGAGGGGGTCGCCCCGAACTGCCAATGCCCGGAGCGGGAAGACCATAACATGGCATCCGCGCAGCATCATGACGCCTCGCCGTTTCGTGATGGGAAAACGCCCCCGGCCGGACTGATGGCGGCGACCGGGGGCTGCCCCTCGCACCAATCCCCAGGGCGATTCCCGCCATAGCACAAATCGCACCGAACGGTGCGGAAATCTTCATGCGCAGGAGGCGTGATGACTGACAACGAGCCCGGCCTGTTCCAGCAGGTCCTTTTCTATATCGCCATGATCGGGGCATGGATCGCTGGCGAAGCTGGGCGGGCGGCACTGGCCGGCGCGGCGGGCGGCTTCGTTCGCTGGCTGACCTCGGAGCGGCGCCGGATCCGCGATGGCGTCGTTTCGGTTGTCGCGGGTGCGCTGATGGCGCGCTATGCCAGCCCCGTCATGCTGGCGCTGCTGGAGCGATGGCTGGGCGAGATGAGCGGCGACGTGGCGGGCGCGGCAGGCTTCGCGGCCGGGCTGGCCGGGATGTCGCTGGCCAAGCTGATCCTCGGCGCGATCGATGCCAATGTGCGCCGGATCAGCGGAGGGAGCCCTGATGCCTGACTGGCTGCGCGCCTGGCTGCGCGAGGAGGCGCGGGCCTGGGCCTTCGCGCTGGCGCTGTTCATCACATTGGCGGTGGTGCGGGTGGTCTAGCGCATCGCTGCCAGTTCCGCCTCCAGCTTCTCCAGCGCGGCAATCGTCTCGTCATAGGCGCTGCCGGACTTGGGAAACTCCCGCTTCATCTTGCGGTAGAAGGCCAGCCATTTCGGCAGGTCCTCCAGCGGATAGGTCCCATGCCATTCCCGCTTGCGCAGCGTGAACGTGGATTCGTCATGTGTCGTCGTCGCCATGGCGGCGTGATGGACCGCGCCGCCAGGTGAGGCAAGCCCCTGGATCGCCGGCCAGCGGAATAGCCGCCAGCCGCGACCCGTTTTCCAACCACACCGAGGATACAGCCATGAGAAACGCACCCGTGCGCTATATCGTGCTGCACTACAGCGCGACCTATGCCGATCAGGATCTCGGCGTCGCCGACATACGCAAGATGCACCTCGCCCGCGGCTTCAGGGACGTGGGCTACCACTATGTCATCAAGCGCGACGGCACCGTCGAGAAGGGCCGGCCTGACAGCGTCACCGGCGCCCATGTCGCGAGCCACAACACCGGGACCATCGGCATCTGCTGCATCGGCGGGCTGGAGCGCGCCACCGGGCCCAATGTCGGCGTGGACAATCGCACCGACGCGCAGAAGGCCGCGACGATCCGGCTGGTGCGCGATCTGCTGGCCAGACATCCCGGCGCCCAGGTGGTCGGTCATCGCGACCTCGGCCCGACGCAATGCCCCGGCTTCGACGTGCGCAGCTGGTGGGCTTCGGTCGATCCCGGCAGCGCCTCGACCGTCACCACACCCGAGATCCCGCCGACCATCCGCCGTGGTTCCAGTGGCCAGCACGTCGCCAATGCCCAGCACCGCCTTCTGGCGCGCGGTTATGCCATCGCCTCTGACGGGCTGTTCGGCCCGCAGACCGAGGCGGCAGTTCGCCAATTCCAGCGCGCCAACGGCCTCGTGGCTGACGGGATCATCGGCCCCCGCAGCTGGGCCGTGCTGCTGGACTGACCATCATCATTGGAAAGGACACAACATGTTCCGCATCATCCGTGAAATCTCGGCCACGGTCCGCATGGCCAACCAGATCGCCGCTCAGGCCGGTGATGGCCCGCGCTGGTCGCTGTTCATCACCAACCGCAGCTTCATCGCCCAGGCGGTGGCCACAGGCTTCGCGCTGCTGGCAATCTTCGGGATCTTCCTGCCGGTCGGCGCCGAGGAGGTGGCCGAGATCATCGGCCTGGTCGGCTACCTGATCGCACAGGGCTGGGCACTGGCTGAACGCTTGATGGGCCGGACCCGCGTTGTCTGGTCGCGCCCGCAGGCCGTCGAGGCGGTTCAGGAAGCCGACGCCCTGTCGAAAGCCCTGCGCGATGCCGGCGCGCTGTGAGGGGCCGCAGGATCTGGCCGAGGTGGCGCAGCCTCTGGCGACGCCTGCGACGCTCGGCATCACCAAGGATGGTCTGACCATTTGGCGGGCGGGACAGCCGATCCTGCATGTCCCGTGTGAGGCGCCGCCGGGGATCGCGCTGCGGTGTCTGGTGGCGTGGCATGAGGGGTCGTGAGATTGAGCCCAAAGCCGTCATTCTTGGTGCTTTTTCAGGCTGCAGCTTATACGTTTAGTGGGCGGTGAAAATGCCGTAGGACAATATCCACTCGATGGTTGCTACTACACCCATTCGATCCATGGGGATCTCGCCGGGGTGGAGATTTTCAAGAAAATGTGAAACCTTGAAGGTATAGCCACACTCAATTGCCGCGCCGAAGCCTTCGGCGGCCGATCGATCAGCAGACTGAGAAAGGGACGCATGACACAGACACCCCCGCCCGGAAAGCCGTTTCGCAAGGATCACAAGGGCCGACCCGGCGACCCTCGGCACGAACGGAACGCGCTGACCGGTCAGCATGCTCCTGAAACCGATGCCGACGTTGAGGCCCTGCCGGTGCCCGAAGGTCCAACCGAAATCATCTCGACCGATTACGAGATTGGACAGGACAATATCGAGGGCCGCCGGCTGGTCGCCTTCGACATCCACAACCCGGTCTTCATGATCTCGGCCGTGGCGGTGGTGGTCTTCACCGTGGCCACGCTGCTGTTTCCCGCCACGCTCGGGCCGTTCTTCGCCGGGCTGCGCGATGTCGTGACCAGCCGCTTCGACTGGTTCTTCCTGATCGCCGGCAATGTCTTCGTGCTGCTGAGCCTGGGGCTGATCTTCTCGCCCCTGGGCTCGGTGCGGCTGGGCGGCCCCGAGGCCACGCCGGATTTCAGCCTGACCGGCTGGTTTTCCATGCTGTTCGCCGCCGGGATGGGCATCGGGCTGATGTTCTATGGCGTCAGCGAACCTCTGGGCCACTTCACCGCCTCGCTTGGCGGGCCGGTGGTCGAGAACGGCGTGCGCACCGACTGGGCGCCGCTGGACGGCGCGGTCGGGGACGAACTGGCCGCCCGCCGTCTGGCGATGGCCGCGACGATCTTCCACTGGGGGCTGCACCCTTGGGCGATCTATGCGGTGGTGGCGCTTGCTCTGGCGCTGTTCGCCTATAACAAGGGGTTGCCGCTGACGCTGCGTTCAGTCTTTTATCCGATCTTTGGCGAAAGGATCTGGGGCTGGCCGGGCCATGTCATCGACGTGATGGCAGTGCTGGCGACATTGTTCGGGCTGGCCACATCGCTGGGGATCGGGGCCGAGCAGGCCACAGCCGGCTTCGGCTTCCTGTTCGGCTGGACCGCAACCGATACCTCGAAGACCGTGCTAATCATCCTTATCACCGCCGTGGCCACTGGCTCTGTAGTCATGGGCGTCGAGAAGGGCGTCAAGCGGCTATCCGAGATCAATATGGTCATGGCGATCATCCTGCTGCTGTTCGTGATCCTAGTTGGGCCGACATGGCAGATCATCACCGGTTTCTTCGGCAATCTGGGCGCCTATGCGACGAATATCCTGCCGCTGTCGAACCCGTTCGGACGCGACGACGACAATTTTCGTCAGGGCTGGACGGCCTTTTACTGGGCCTGGTGGATCAGCTGGTCGCCCTTCGTCGGCATGTTCATCGCCCGCGTCAGCCGTGGCCGCACTGTGCGGCAGTTCCTGATCGCGGTGCTGATCGTGCCTTCGCTGATCTCGGTGCTGTGGATGACGACATTCGGCGGCACGGCGATCTCGCTCACGCTGGCGGGCTTTTCCGGCGTGACCGATGCGGCGCTGGAGTTGCAGTTGTTCCAGATGCTGTCGCAGCTGCCACTGACTGCGATCACCAGCTTCGTGGGCATCGTGCTGGTCATCGTCTTCTTCGTGACCTCGTCGGATTCGGGCTCGCTGGTGATCGACACCATCGCGGCAGGCGGCAAGATCAACGCGCCGGTGCCGCAGCGCATCTTCTGGTGCAGCTTCGAGGGGCTGGTCGCCATCGCGCTGCTGCTGGGCGGCGGGCTGGCCGCCTTGCAGGCGATGGCGGTGTCGACCGGGCTGCCGTTTACCATCGTGCTGCTGGGGGCATGCTTCGCGATCGTGAAGGGCCTCATCGCCGAAAAGCGCGAACTCACCTGACTGGCGCTGGCGGGCATTCGTGACGGGCGGACCGGATCCCGCCCGTTTCCGGGCACCATCTATCCGTGCGCTTCACGCTTCCGCACACCAAAAACTTTGCTAGCCTACCTCCGGTGATACAGGGAGAAGCCCGGGATGAACTCATTGGTTCTGATAGCAATCGGCTTGCTGGGGATCATGGCTGGCTGGGCGTTTCATTCACGTTTCATCGCCAACAGGATCTACCGACTCGATCCGGACTTCGTGACACCTGCGCATCAGTTCAGGGACGGGGTCGATTACGTGCCTACCAACCGATATGTGCTGTGGGGGCATCATTTCACTTCGGTCGCGGACACGGCAGCGATACGAGGCGGGCGAGAGGAAGAAGGTGAAAGAGGTGTGGCCGGATCGGTGACGACCGCCCTGCCCTATGGGGTTTGCTCTTTGGTTCACTGAACCTGCGCAGGCGCGTTCTGGCTGCACAAACCGGGAACGCGCCTGCTTTAGGGGCTGCTTATTTGCACAGATTCTCAGTATCTGCGCGGGGTGCCAGTCCCTCCTAAGGGGCAGGTTACAGGTTCGAATCCTGTCGGGGTCACCATGCCAGCCCGCACCGCCCCTGCCCCCGCGACATGCCGGCCGCAGGTATACCGAACCGGATATTGCAGCCTGCCGGCGCCGGGTCCAGAAATCCCCTGCCCGGACAATCGCTTGCCAATTCGGCCCCGCCCCCCTGTTCCGGGAAATGGACCGAAGGTCAGGATGGACTGGATAAATACAACTTTAACTTGACTCGTCTATCCTGCCGGAAAAGATCGCTGTACATATTTCCCGGAGAATCAATATGATGAGAACATGTCTTGCGCTCGCAGCACTCGCCATGGTTGCGGCCTGCTCGATCAACCCCAGGAATTACGAAACCGAGCCGGTCACGGTCGAAACCGCCGAGGGGGCCGTAACCTGCCAGCTCTACACCAAGCGGATGCTGGACTGGGACCGCGCGGTCAGCCGCCCCGCCACGATGAGCGTCGAGGCCGCCGACGAGGTCTGCCGGGAAGAGGGCAGGCGCCAGCAGGCCGAGGGCTGAGCCCGCCATCCGGCCATGAAAAAGGCGGGCCCGGTCGCAGCCGGCCCGCCTGATCCTGCCTACCCGTCGCCGGGCTCAGATCGGATGATCGCCGGTCGCGTCGATGACGCGGGTGGGCAGGCCCATCTCGCCCAGCAGTTCCAGGAAGGGCCGGGCGGGCAGTTCCTCGACATTGACCATCTTCTTCACGTCCCAGACCCCGCGCGCGATCAGGATCGCGGCGGCGACGGGCGGCACCCCGGCGGTATAGCTGATGCCCT
This sequence comes from Paracoccus sigandri, assembly GCF_003709565.1. Lineage (GTDB taxonomy): Bacteria > Pseudomonadota > Alphaproteobacteria > Rhodobacterales > Rhodobacteraceae > Paracoccus > Paracoccus siganidrum. The sequence goes on from NZ_QNRC01000013.1 coordinate 78,724, forward strand.
GCGAGCCGACCTCGGTGAAGGCTTCCTTGTGGTCGGCGACGTTATAGACGAAGACCTCGCCCGGCTTGCCGTCCAGGCTGCCCTTGACCAGATCGCCGATGCAGGTCTTGCCCTCGTAGTCGGGCGCCAGGCTGGCCGGGTCGGGCAGCACCGCCTTGACCAGTTTCAGCGGCACGACCTCCAGCCCCTCGGCGGTGGTCACCGGCTGTTCGGACAAGAGGCCCAGGTTCTTCAGCACGGTGAAGACGTTGATGTAGTGATCGCCGAAGCCCATCCAGAAGCGCACATCGGCGTCGGGATAGCGCGCGGCCAGGCTGTGGACCTCGTCATGGCCGGACAGATAGGCGGTGCGCTTGCCGACCACGGGCAGGTCCCATTCGCGGCCGATCTCGAACATCGCGTTCTCTTTCCACGCGCCGCCCTGCCAGCTGTAGACCGTGCCGGTGAATTCGCGGAAATTGATCTCGGGGTCGAAATTCGTCGCGAACCAGCGGCCATGCGAGCCGGCATTGATGTCCACGATGTCGATGCTGTCGATCCTGTCGAAATACTCGTCCTCGGCGAAGCGGGCATAGGCGTTCACCACACCCGGATCGAAACCCGCGCCCAGGATCGCGGTGATGCCGGCCTTCTCGACATCCTCGCGCCGCTTCCATTCATAGTTCGCATACCAGGGCGGCGTCTCGCAGATCTTGGCCGGATCCTCGTGGATCGCGGTGTCGATATAGGCCGCGCCGGCGCGGATGCAGCCTTCCAGCACCGTCATGTTGATGAAGGCAGAGCCCACATTGACCACGATCCCGGCCTCGAGCTTGCGGATCAGCGCCTCGACCGCATCGGAATCCATCGCGTCCAGCGCATGGCTGGTGAAGGGCATCTGGTGCCCCTTCTCGCGCAGCGAGTCGATGATCGCGTCGGCCTTGGCGACGGTGCGGCTGGCGATGTGCAGATCGCCGAATTCGGCCGCCCATTGGGCAAGCTTGTGGGCCGAAACCTGCGCGACACCGCCCGCGCCGATGATCAGGACGTTCTTCTTGGCCAATTCTGTCTCCTTCAGGTGGCAGAGGTTGGGGCGCCTTCAGCCAAGGCTGCCTTTGTAGTCGTCATAGGAAAAGCTGCGCGCGATGCGGATCGTTCCATCCTCTTCGCGAATCGCGATGGACGGCATGGCGACGCCGTTGAACCAGTTCTTCTTGACCATCGTATAGCCCGCCGCGTCGGCGATGCTGATCCGGTCGCCGATGGCCAGGGGCTGCGGAAAGCGCGCCTCGCCGAAGATGTCGCCCGCCAGGCAGGTCTTGCCGGCGATCTGGTATTCGTGGGTGCCGTCCCGCGGCAGCTTGGCGGTCTCGCGATAGATCAGCAGGTCCAGCATATGCGCCTCGATGCTGCTGTCGACGATGGCCACGTCCTTGCCGTTGTTGATGATGTCCAGGACCGAGACCTCCAGCGTGGTCGAGCGGGTGATGCTGGCCTCGCCCGGTTCAAGGAACGCCTGCACGCCGAAACGGTCCTGGAAGGCGCGCAGCCGGTCGGCCAGCCTTTCCAGCGGATAACCCTCGCCGGTGAAATGGATACCGCCGCCCAAGGATACCCAGTCCAGCCGCTGCAGGATGTCGCCGAATTCGGTCTCGATCCGGGTCAGCTGGTGGTCGAACAGGTCGAAATCCGCGTTTTCGCAATTGTAGTGGATCATCACCCCGCTGATGCGGTCCATCGCCGACTCCAGCCGCGAGATGTCCCATTCGCCTAGGCGACTGAACGGCCGCGCCGGGTCGGCCAGGTCGAAGCCGCTGGTGGAAAAGCGCGGGTTCAGCCGCAACCCGCGGGTGATGCCGGCGGCCTTGTCGCCGAAGCGGTCCAGCTGCGACAGGCTGTTGAAGATGATCTTGTCGGCATAGGAAATCGCCTCGTCGATCTCGTGATCGGCCCAGGCGACGGAATAGGCATGGGTCTCCTTGCCGAATTCCTCGTGCCCCAGCCGCAGCTCGAACAGCGAGGACGAGGTGGTGCCGTCCATGTAGTCGCGCATGAAGCCGAAGACCGGCCAGGTGGCGAAGCATTTCAGCGCCAGCAGCGCCTTCGCGCCGCTGCGGTCGCGCAGAAACGCCACCTTTTCCATGTTCCGGCGCAGCGCGGCCTTGTCGATCAGGTAATAGGGCGTCTGCGGCTCGGTCATGAGGCAACCTTCGAGGGGCAAAAGCGGAAGGGCCGATATAGTCCCCTGCCCCGGTTTTCGCAAGGAAGGCTGACAGCCGCGTGACAGTCCGGCGACGGTGCTATGCGTTGCCGGCGAAGCGGCGGAATTCGCGCTTCAGCAATTCCAGCTCGGCGCGCAGATGCTCGACCTCGGCGACCAGGTCGTCGGCCAGGACCGAGCCCGCCAGCAGCGGCAGCCGCGCCAGCAGCGCCGCGCCGGGGCCGGGCGGCTCGTCGCCCTGGCCGTCATCGGCGATCAGCACCAGGCTGTGGATGCCGTCGGACAGGAACCGGGCGGGCAGGTCGGCCTCGATGCGCCAGGCGCCGTCGCCCGCCGGGGTGACGCTGGCCGTCGCCACCACCTGCGACAGATGGGTGACGACGACGCGGCCGGGCGCCTGCGGGCTTGCCAGGACGCCACTCCATCTGCCCGCCTTCAGGCCGTGATCGTCGAATTCGCTCATCTCCGGCTCCTTGCTGCGGCGGTTCAGATATCGGCGCGACTGTGGCGCGACATGACCAGGTCGGTCAGGGTCACGGCATTCATGTGCGGCGCCTCGAAGATCAGGTCCAGCCACAGCTTGTCCACCGCGCGCCGGCTCAGCTCGGCATAGCCCAGGTCGAATTCCACCACCCGTTCGGTGGTGCGGCCGGTCACGGGCTCGCCCAGCTGGCGCAGGATCACCTCGGTATTCGGCCCCTGAGAGATGTTCAGCCGCCCATAGACGGTGATCGGCCGTTCCGATTGCAGCGCCGTTCCCAGGCGCAGGATGTGATGGGCCGACAGCGCCTCGCGGGCGTCGGGGGGCAGGTCCAGCGACAGCGACAGATAGCTGCCGGCAAAGCCCATCACCTCCAGCCGCAGCCCGTAGGGCGCAAGGTCCGTCGCCCGGCGGTTGACCTGCTGGCGCAGGATCAGCGAGCGGTGCGGGCAGTCGTGCCACAGCGCGACCTCCTCGCCCAGCCGCTGGCCGTTTTCCGGGGCGGCCATGCCGGCGGGCTGCATCGGGCCGCTGAACATCATCGGCCGCCAGCGCCAGTCGGTGCCCGGCGGGAAATGCAGCGCCTCGACCGGAGTGCCGGACTGGGCGGCGGCCTCGCTGGCCTGCAGGAACAGCGACAGGTCGCGGCGCAGGTCCTGCGCCTCTTCGCGCAGGCGGCGGCCGGGGCGCTTGCTTCCCGCGCGGACCGCCGCGCCAAGGCGCCGCCATTGCTCGGCCGCGCGGCGCCTGATCCGCCTGCCAAGCCAGCTGGAAGGATCCATCGCCACCCCGCGCGTCCTATTGATCCATGTAGACATGGGTCTCGGCCGTCGCGCCGGGATGGGTCACCGCCCCCCAGCGCGCCCCGCCGACAAGCTGCGCGTATTTCCACAGCGCGCCCGAGGCATAGTCGGTCCTGCGCGGCCCGGCCCAGTCCGCCTTGCGCGCGGCCAGTTCCTCATCGCTCAGCGCCACGCTGATTTCGCCCTTCACGGCGTCCAGCGTGATCATGTCGCCGTCGCGGATCAGCGCGATGGGACCGCCATGCGCCGCCTCGGGGCCGACATGGCCGACGCAGAAGCCGCGCGTCGCGCCCGAGAACCGGCCGTCGGTGATCAGCGCCACCTTCTTGCCCATGCCCTGCCCCGACAGCGCGGCGGTGGTGGCCAGCATCTCGCGCATTCCCGGCCCGCCCGCGGGACCCTCGTTGCGGATCACGATCACCTCGCCCTCGCGATAGTCGCGGTTCTGGACGGCGGCGAAGGCGTCCTCCTCGGATTCGAAGACGCGGGCGGGGCCGGTGAAGACCTGCTCCTGGGGCGCCATGCCGGCGACCTTCACGATGGCCCCGTCGGGCGCCAGGTTGCCGCGCAGGCCCACCACGCCGCCGGTCGGGCTGAGCGGCGCGTCGACCGGATGGATCACCTTGCCGTCGATGGCGCGGTCGACCAGGTCCAGCTCCTCGCCGATGGTCCGGCCGGTGGCGGTGATGCAATCCTCGTGGATCAGTCCGGCGCGGCGCAATTCGCGCATCACGACCGGCACGCCGCCCGCCTCGAACAGGTCCTTGGCGACGTAATCCCCGCCCGGCCGCAGGTTCACGAAATAGGGCGTGTCGCGGAAGATGTCGCAGACGTCGAACAGGTCGAAGGCGATCCCGGCCTCATGCGCGATGGCCGGCAGGTGCAGCCCGCCATTCGTGGACCCGCCGGTGCAGGCCACCACCCTTGCGGCGTTTTCCAGCGACTTGCGGGTCACGATGTCGCGGGCGCGGATGTTTTGCTCGATCAGCCGCATCACCGCCTCGCCCGAGGCCAGCCCATACTGGTCGCGGCTTTCATAAGGTGCGGGGGCCCCCGAGGAATTCGGCAGCGCCAGCCCGATCGCCTCGGAGACGCAGGCCATGGTATTCGCGGTATATTGCCCGCCGCAGGCCCCGGCCGAGGGGCAGGCGACGCGCTCCAGGATCTCCAGTTCCGCATCCGACATGTTGCCGGCCTGGTGCTGGCCCACGGCCTCGAACACGTCCTGGACCACCACGTCGCGGCCGTTCAGCCGCCCCGGCAGGATCGAGCCGCCATAGATGAAGACCGAGGGCACGTTCAGCCGCACCATCGCCATCATCATGCCGGGCAGCGACTTGTCGCAGCCCGCAAGCCCGACCAGCGCGTCATAGCAATGGCCGCGCATGGTCAGCTCCACCGTGTCGGCGATGGCGTCGCGGCTGGCCAGGCTTGACCGCATCCCCTCATGCCCCATGGCGATGCCGTCGGTGACGGTGATCGTGGTGAATTCGCGCGGGCAGCCGCCGGCCTTCTTGACGCCCTGCTTGACCGACTGCGCCTGCCGGTTCAGCGCGATATTGCAGGGCGCGGCCTCGTTCCAGCAGGTGGCGACGCCGACCCAGGGGGAATGGATCTCCTCCTCGGAGATGCCCATCGCATAGAAATAGCTGCGATGGGGCGCGCGGGCCGGCCCTTCGGTGACATGGCGGCTGGGCAGCCGCGACTTGTCGAAACGCAGATTCTTCATCGTCACCCCCTGTCCACACCCTATACGGGAATAGACCGGGGCAGGCGGCGGGACAAGCCTCAGGCGACCAGAGCGTCCAGCCTTGCCGCGCAAATGAAGTCGTTCTGCGTCAGCCCCTTGGCCTCGTGCGTGGTGAAGGCCACCTCGCAATAGCCCCAGCCGAAGGCGATGTCGGGATGGTGGCCCTGCTTGTTGCCCAGCCAGGCGGCCAGGTTGGCCATCTCGACCGCCTTGGCGAAACCCTTGAATTCGAATCGGCGGCGGATCGTCGTGCCGTCATCGGACAGCACCCAGCCCTGCAGCTGCTCCATCAGCGCCTGCGCCTCGTCGCGGCTCATCGGGTCCACGCCGCCCTTGCAGGGCTCGCAGCTCTGGCTGGCTAGGTCGGTGGTCATCGCATCCTCCTTACGCGGCATCCTTGGGCGGGTATTTCGGCGCGTGCAGCCCCAGGCGGCGCGCCTCGGCAATGTCGGCCAGCAGGTCGCGCCGTGCCGCCGCGAACAATTCGTCCAGATCCTCTATCACGAAATAGACCGGCTGGTGAATGTCGATGCGATAGGGCGTGCGCAGCATGTCGATCACGTCGAAGGGCCGATGCTCGGGACCATCCGACAGCGACCAGGGCAGTTCCGTCACCGAGCTGGCCAGCCCCGATCCCAGCGCCTTCAGCGCCCCATCCTCGCGCAGCAGCCCGAATTCGATCGAGAACCAGTAGAGCCGGATCAGCCAGCTGTAATCGGCCTTGTCGCAGCGCGTCCCCGCCTCGCCGATGGCCTGGGAAAAGGCGGCGAAGGCCGGATCGGTCAGCAGCGGCGTATGGCCGAAGATCTCGTGGAAGATGTCCGGCTCCTCGATATAGTCGAAATGCTTGCGCTTGCGGATGAAGCTGGCGGCGGGGAAGGTGCGTTCGGACAGCATCCCGAAGAACCGCCCGAAGCCGATCAGCGCGGGCACCGGCTGCACCCGCCAGCCGGTCAGCGCGCCCAGCTTCGCCGAGACGTCGGGGCATTGCGGCACCCGGTCGGCGGGCAGGTCCAGAAGCTTCAGCCCGTTCAGATAGGGCCGCGCCATATGCGCGCGCACGGCCGGCAGCTGCCGGGCGACCAGATCGCGCCAGACGGCGTTTTCCTGGTCGTCATAGGCGATGAACCCCTGCGCATCGGGGGTCTTGGCTTCGTATTCGGTCGATTTGGGCATCCCGGATCCTCCTTTCCGCAGATCTTTCGATCATACCAGATTCAGCGGAAATTTCTTGCCCATCGCGGCAGGGATGCGATGATAAGGGGCAGATTTCACCTGAATTTGTCCATATGCGGGAATGCGATGCCCGAGCTTGACGATACCGACCGCCGGCTTCTGCGACTGTTGCAGCAGGACGCCACCCTGTCCACCCAGGCGCTGGCCGAGGCCGCGGGCCTGTCCAGTTCCCCGGCATGGCGGCGGGTGCGCCGGCTGATGGACGAGGGCGTGATCGCGCGGCAGGTGGCGCTGGTGCCGCCCGCCAAGGCCGGGATGCACGCGATGGCCTATGTGCAGGTCTCGCTTCTGCAACATACCGAGGACACGCTGGCCCGCTTCGACCGCTTCGTGCAGACCGAGGACCAGGTCGTCGAATGCGCGACGATCACCGGCAGCTCGGACTATCTGCTGAAGATCGTCGCCCCCGACCCCGAGGGGCTGGAGCATTTCATCATGCGCCGGCTGCTGGCGCTGGGGATCGTGCGCGGCACGCAGACGAATTTCGTGCTGCGGCAGACGAAATACTCGACCGCCATGCCGGTCTGAGCGCGCGCGCCCGCGCCGTCACAGCAGCGGCGAGGCCAGCGCCAGCAGGTTGTTGCGCAGCCGCCGAAGGAAGCTCCATTCGCGGACCTCCTGCAATGTGATCTCGCGCGAGCGGGCGATATAGCTTTCCTGCCGCCGGTCCAGGTCGGCGACCAGGTCGCCGTCGAAGACGGCCATGTTGATCTCGTAGTTCAGCTCGAAGCTGCGGCGGTCCAGGTTGGAGCTGCCGATCATCGCCATATGCCCGTCCACGGTCATGATCTTGGAATGCGGCAGTCCCGGCTGGAACAGCATCAGCCGCACCCCGGCGCTGAGCAGCCCGTAATAGAACCCCTGGCTGGTCGAGCCGACGACCAGGGAATCGTTGCGCGCGGGCAGGATCATCGTCACCTTCACCCCGCGCCGCGCCGCCGCCCGGATCGCCGCGTCCAGCGCGTTGTCGGGCACGTAATAGGGCGTGGTGATGGTCACGCTCTCGCGCGCGGCATGCAGCATTCCCGACAGGCAGTCCGACATCGTGCCGGCCCGTAGATCCGGCCCGGTCGCCACCACCTGCGCCACCATGCCGGGCGCGCCCGCGGCCCCGACCGGCACCAGCATGTCGCCCAGGTCGCGGCCGGTATAGCTCATCCAGTCGGCCAGGAAGACCGCCTGCAGCTGGCGCACCGCGGGCCCCTCGACCGAGACGAGGATGTCGATCCAGGGCGCGAAGCGCGGCTTGATCGCGAAGGCCATGTCGGCGCAGTTGCGGCTGCCGGTGATCGCCAGCCGGTTGTCCACGACCACCACCTTGCGGTGATTGCGCAGGTCCAGCCGCCGAAACAGGATGCTGATGAAGGGCAGCCCCCAGGGAAAGGCGGTCACGCATTCGGCGCCGGCCTCCTGCATCTGGCTCCACAGATGCGAACGGACCAGCGCCCGCGATCCCAGCGCATCCACGATCAACCGGCAGGCGACGCCGCGATGGGCGGCGCGCATGATCGCATCGGCCACCTTCGTGCCGCTCTCGTCGGGCAGCCAGATGTAGAACAGCAGATGGACATGATCCTGCGCGGCATTGATGGCGTCGACCATCCGCTCGATGGCCGCGTCGCTTTCCTCCAGCAGGCGGATGCGGTTGCCGCCGACCGCGTTCATGCCGCCCACGGCGAAATTGGCGGCGATCACCTGGCTGGCATGGGCGGGCGGATCGGTCAAGACATGCGGGCTGGGCTGGCGCAGCCCGGTCAGCCGGTCGCGCGCATCGGCCATGCGCTGCACCTCGGCCTGGTTCATCCGAACCTCTCCGAACAGCAGATAGGCGATCATGCCGGCCATCGGCACGGCCTCGATCACCATGATCCAGGCAAGCCGCACCGAGGGCTCCATGCGCGGGCGCAGCAGGACGCGGGCGATCAGCGCAAGCGTCGCGACGGTATGAAACAGAACGAAGCTGGATGGCCACATCCGGGCATCATTCCCGCCCGCCGCGACAATTGCAATTCCCCCCCGCCCGGCCTATCTGGGGGGCTGACACAGCAGAGGCCGCCCGCGAATGAACTGGATCACCAACTACGTCCGCCCGCGCATCAACTCGCTGTTCTCGCGCCGCGAGGTGCCCGAGAACCTGTGGACGAAATGCCCCGAATGCGGAACCATGCTGTTCCACCGCGAGCTTTCGGACAACCTGAATGTCTGCACCAGCTGCGACCACCACCTGCCGATCAGCCCCCGCGCGCGCTTCGCCGCGCTGTTCGACGGCGGCGCCTTCGTCGAGGTGAAGGTGCCCGAGCCCCTGGCCGACCCGCTGCAGTTCCGCGACCAGAAGAAATATCCCGAGCGGATGAAGGCCGCGCAGAAATCCACCGCCGAGAAGGAGGCGATGCTGGTCGCCGAGGGCGAGATGGGCCGCACCCCCGTCGTGGCGGCGGCGCAGGACTTCAGCTTCATGGGCGGCTCCATGGGCATGTATGTCGGCAATGCCATCGTCGCGGCGGCCGAACGCGCCGTGGCGCTGAAGCGCCCGCTGGTGCTGTTTTCCGCCGCCGGCGGCGCGCGGATGCAGGAAGGCATCCTGTCGCTGATGCAGATGCCCCGGTCCACCGTCGCGGTCGAGATGCTGAAGGAAGCCGGCCTGCCCTATGTGGTCGTGCTGACCCACCCGACCACCGGCGGCGTCACCGCCTCCTATGCCATGCTGGGCGACATCCATATCGCCGAACCGAACGCGCTGATCTGCTTCGCCGGGCCGCGGGTGATCGAGCAGACCATCCGCGAGAAACTGCCCGAGGGCTTCCAGCGCGCCGAATACCTGCTGGAACACGGGATGCTGGACCGGGTGACGCACCGCACCAGGCTGCGCGACGAGCTGGTCTCGATCCTGCGGATGCTGACGCTGCAACCCGCCCCGGTGGCGGGCGACCTGCCGGCCCCGCCCGCCGCCGAAGCGGCGCCCGAAGCCGAACCCGCGCCCGCCGAGGAACCCGCCCCGCAAAAGGCGGACTGACCCGCTTTCCACCCATCGGGGGGCGAAGCCCTGAAGACCCCGTCGAGGGGTCGTCAGGGCTGGGGGACAGGCCCCCGGCCCCCACCGCCATGGTGCCCTCATGACCGCCCCCACCCCTGTTCCCGCCAGCCATTCCGACGCCATCCTCGACCGGCTGATGGCGCTGCATCCCAAGATCATCGACCTGTCGCTGGACCGGATGTTTCGGCTGCTGGCGGCGCTTGGCCATCCCGAGCGCGACCTACCGCCGGTGATCCATGTCGCCGGCACCAACGGCAAGGGCAGCACGCAGGCGATGATCCGCGCCGGGCTGGAGGCCGGGGGCGCGCGCGTCCACGCCTATACCTCGCCGCATCTGGCGCGCTTCCACGAACGCATCCGGCTGGCCGGCCAGCTGATCGCCGAGCCGCATCTGGCCGCGCTGCTTCAGGAATGCGAGGCCGCGAATGCCGGCCAGCCGATCACCTTCTTCGAGATCACCACGGCCGCCGCCCTGCTGGCCTTCGCCCGCACGCCGGCGGATTACACGCTGCTCGAGGTGGGCCTCGGCGGCCGGCTGGACGCCACCAATGTCGTGGACCGGCCGCGCCTGACCGTCATCACCCCGGTCAGCATCGACCATACCCAGTATCTGGGCGAGACCCTGCCCCGGATCGCGGGTGAAAAGGCCGGGATCATCAAGCCGCGCATCCCCTGCGTGGTCGGCCCGCAGCAGGACGAGGCGCTGCGGGTGATCGAGGCCCGCGCCTCGGGGCTGACCGCGCCGCTTCTCGTGCATGGCCAGCACTGGATGGCCGCGCCCGACCGCCAGGGCATGGTCTACCAGGACGATCACGGGCTGTGGGACCTGCCGCTGCCGAACCTGGTCGGCCCGCACCAGGTCCAGAATGCCGGAACCGCGCTGGCCGCCCTGCGCCAGCTGGGCGCGACCGAGGCGCAGGCGCTGGCCGCCGTCACCCGCGCCGAATGGCCCGCCAGGATGCAGCGCCTGACCCGCGGCCCGCTGGTCGCCGCCGCCGGTGCGCAGGCGGAACTGTGGCTGGATGGCGGCCACAACCCGGCGGGCGGCGAGGCGCTGGCCGGAACACTGGCCGGCCTGCCCGACCGGCCGACGCATCTGGTCTGCGGGATGCTGAACACCAAGGATGTCGCCGGCTACATGCGGCCCCTGGCCCCCCATGCCGCCAGCCTGACCGCGATCGACATCCCCGGCGAGCCGAACACCCTGCCCGCCAGCGACACCGCCGCCTTCGCCGCGGCCGAGGGCATGACCGCGACCACCGCCGCCAGCGCCCGGGAAGCCGTCACCCGCATCGCCCAGGCCGAACCCCGCGCCCGCATCCTGATCTGCGGCTCGCTCTACCTTGCCGGCCGCGTGCTGCGCGACAACGGCTGACCCCCGCCGCCCCTTCATCTTGGCAAAAATATCCCGGGGGGTGAGGAGCGCCCGGAAAAAGGTCCGCTGGACCTTTTTCAGCGACGAACGGGGCGGAGCCCCCAAAGCGGGACGGGGGGCAGCGCCCCCCTTCTTCCCGCCTGAGCCCGCTCAGCCTCCCTGCCGACCCCAGCCGGCATCCTGCATCTCGCGCAGCCGGCTGGCGGTGCGCTCGAATTCGAAACTGCCCTCGCCCTCGTTATACAGCTGCTCGGGCTCGTCGGCGGCGCTGGCGACCAGCCGCACCCTGGCCTCGTAAAGCGCGTCGATCAGGGTGACGAAACGCTTGGCCTCGTTATAGTTCGAGATCCCCAGCCGCGGCACCGCGTCGATCAGCAGCATGTCGACCCGGCTCGCCAGCTCCAGGTAGTCCGCCGGGCCAAGCGGCTGGCCGCACAGTTCCCAGAACCCGGCCCGCGCCACCCGCCCGGCCATCGCCGCCAGCGAGAAGCTGCGCCCCTTCATGGCGATCTCGGCCGGCGCGGGGGCGGCGCCGCCGGTCGCCTCGTCCCAGATCGCGTCCAGCGCCTGATGCGCGACGGCGTCGGCGGGCACGAACCAGACCTGGCCGCCCTGCGCGCGGCCCTGCCGGTGGTCGGTCTGGCTGTCCAGGCAGACCACCGCCATCCGCTGCCGGATCAGATCGATGAAGGGCAGGAAAAGCTGGCGGTTCAGGCCGTTCTTGTACAGTTCCTCGGGCGCGCGGTTCGAGGTCGTGACCACCGTCACCCCCCGGTCGAACAGCACCTGGAACAGCCGCCCGACGATCATCGCATCGGCGATGTCGGTGATCTGCATCTCGTCGAAACACAGCAGCCGGACCTGCGCGGCCACCTCCAGCGCGACCGGGCGGACGGTATCCTGCTCGCCGCGCCTGCGCGCCGCCTCCAGCCCGGCCTGGATCTCCTGCATGAATTCATGGAAATGCACCCGGCGCGCCGGCACCGGCGCGGCCTCGGCCATCAGGTCCATCAGCATCGACTTGCCGCGCCCGACGCCGCCCCACAGATAGAGGCCCTTCGCCCCCTCGACCGGCGCCGCCTGGCCGCGCCCAAGCAGCCCGCGCCAGCCGGAACGCGGGCGCGCCGGCGCGGGCAGGACCGCCAGATCGCCGATCACGCGGTCCAGCTGCGGCAGCACGGCCTGCTGCGCGGCATCCGCGCGGATCCGCCCCTCTGCGACGCGCTGCCGATAGAGTTCTGACACCTTGCCCATGAAACGCCACCTGCCACAGGCCGAAAGCCGACCGCAAGGGGGATTGTCTGGACCGCCCGGCCATGCAAGATCTTCCCGGGCAAGATCTTCCCGGGCCAGTCGCGGCCCGTCCCAGCAGGAAATCCCATGCCCTCTGCCCGTCCCGACCTGATCGCCCGCGTCCCGGTCCTGTTCGTCATGGCGGCCGAGGCCGAATACGGCCCGCATCTGCGCGCCCGCATCAACCCGCTGATGACCGGCGTCGGCCCGGTCGAGGCGGCGGTGCAGCTGACCGCGGCGCTGGCCGGCATGACTGACCGGCCGCGACTGATCGTGTCGCTGGGATCGGCGGGCTCGGCGCGGCTGGAACAGGCCGAGGTCTACCAGGCCAGCGCGGTCGCCTATCGCGACATGGACGCCTCGGCGCTCGGCTTCGAGAAGGGCCGGACGCCGTTCCTGAACCTGCCCGCGCGGATCGAGATGGGCCATGCCATTCCCGGCGTGGCGCGGGCCAGCCTGTCCACCGGCGCCAATATCGTCAGCGGCAACGCCTATTGGTCGATCGACGAGGACATGGTCGACATGGAAACATTTTCCCACCTGCGCGTGGCCCAGCATTTCGGCATTCCGCTGATCGGGCTGCGCGGGATCTCGGACGGGGTCGAGGAATTGCAGCGCATCTCAGACTGGACGCAATATCTGCACGTGATCGACGAAAGGCTGGCCGGGGCGCTGGACCGGCTGGAAACGGCGCTGACCGATGGCGCCCTGACCCTCTGATAGCGTCGGACAGCCGGCCGCGCGCTTGTCCTTGCGGGTCCCCGCGCCTAAACCGGGGACGCAAGCAATCGGGGCAGACAGATGGCACGCCGCACGACGATCCTGGAAGACCGGCCCACCAGCAGGCGCGTCGGCGCGCTGCGGGCGCTGTGGCCCTTCGTGCGGCCCTATCGCCGGCAGGTCCTGCTGGCCTTCCTGGCGCTGGCGCTGACCTCGGGGATCAGCCTGATCCTGCCGCTGGCCGCGCGCCGGGTGGTGGACAATTTCGACGACGGCGCCGGGCTGCTGGACGAATATTTCGCCGCCGCGCTGGGGATCGTCGCGCTTCTGGCGCTGGGAACGGCGCTGCGCTACTACTTCGTCACCCGGCTGGGCGAGCGCGTCGTCGCCGACATCCGCAAGGCCGTCTTCGGCCGCGTCATCCGCCTGTCGCCCGGCTTCTTCGAGCGCATCATGACCGGCGAGATCCTGTCGCGCATCACCACCGACACGACGCTGATCCAGTCGGTGATCGGCTCCTCGCTGTCGCTGGCGCTGCGCAACGCGATGATCCTGGCGGGCGGGCTGGCGATGCTGGCCGTCACCTCGGTCAAGCTGATGGGCTTCGTGCTGCTGATCGTGCCGGTCATGCTGCTGCCGATCATCATCTTCGGGCGCAGGCTGCGGCGGCTGTCGCGGGCCAACCAGGACTGGATCGCGGCGTCCTCGGGGGCGGCCTCGGAAAGCCTGCTGGCCGCGCAGACCGTGCAGGCCTATACGCACGAGGCCCGCAGCGCCGCCCGTTTCGACGGCGTGACCGAACAGTCCTACGACGTCGCGCTGGCCCGCATCCGCACCCGCGCCATGATGACCGCCATCGTGATCTTCCTGATCTTCGCGGGGGTGATCGGCGTGCTGTGGGTGGGCGCGCGCGACGTGCAAGAAGGGGCGATGACCGCCGGCCAGCTGGTGCAGTTCGTGATCTATTCGATCCTCGTCGCCAGTTCCGCGGGCGCGCTGTCCGAGATCTGGGGAGAGTTGCAGCGCGCCGCCGGCGCGACCGAGCGGCTGGCCGAGCTGCTGACCGCCGAGGACGCGCTGAGCGATCCCGCCCAGCCCGTTGCCCTGCCCCGCCCGGCCAAGGGGCGCATCGCGCTGGAAGGCGTCACCTTCCATTATCCGACGCGACCCGATGTCTCGGCGCTGGAGGGCGTGGACCTGCTGATCCAGCCGGGCGAGACGGTGGCGCTGGTCGGGCCCTCGGGGGCGGGCAAGACCACGGTGATCCAGCTGATCCAGCGCTTCTGGGACCCGCTTTCGGGCCGCATCACCCTGGACGGGATCGACCTGCGCGACATGCGCCGCGACGATTTCCGCCAGGAACTGGCGCTGGTGCCGCAGGATCCGATGATCTTCGCCGCCTCGGCGCGGGAAAACATCCGGCTGGGCGCGCCCGAGGCCAGCGACGTGCAGATCGAGGCCGCCGCCCGCGCCGCCCATGCCCATGACTTCATCTCGGCCCTGCCGCAGGGCTATGACACGCCGCTTGGGGAACGCGGGGTGATGCTGTCGGGCGGCCAGCGCCAGCGCATCGCCATCGCCCGCGCCATCCTGCGCGACGCCCCGGTGCTGCTGCTGGACGAGGCGACCAGCGCGCTGGACGCCGAATCCGAGGCGCTGGTGCAGGCCGCCGTCAGCCGCCTGGCCGAGGGCCGCACCACCATCGTCATCGCCCACCGGCTGGCGACGGTGAAGAAGGCCGACCGGATCGTGGTCTTCGAACATGGCCGCATCGTGGCGCAGGGCACGCATCGGCAGCTGGTGGAGCAGGACGGCCTCTATGCCCGGCTGGCGCGGATGCAGTTCATGGACGGCGCGCAGCTGGACGCAGAGGCCGAGCCCGCCTGACGGGGCGCCTCAGCCGCGCGGGGCGGCATAGACGGCGGCCCAGAAGCGGGTCTTGCCATCCGCCCCGATCGCCTGGCCGATGCCATAGTCGCGGACCTGCGGGATCAGCATGTTGGCGCGATGCCCCTGCGAGCCGTTCCACTCGGCCAGCACCCGCTCGATCCCGTAGGGGCCGGCGGCGATGTTCTCGGCCGTGACCGAGGGCTGGTAGCCAAGCGCCTTCACCCGGTCCGAGGGCCCCTTCGTGCCGCTGCCGTGATGGGCCATGCGGCCGCGTTCGGCCATGTCGCAGGCGTGGCGCGCGGCGGCCCGTGCCAGGGCCGGGTTGGGCTGGACCGGCGGCAGCCCGGCGCCGCGCCGCACGGCATTGGTGGCCTGCGCCCCGGCGGCGTTCTGGGCCGCGCTGGTCGCGGTGCAGGTCGGCTTGCCCGCCGCCGTCGCCTGGATGTCGTTGTCGCTGAACCGCGTCCCCGGCTTGACCATCTCCCCCTGGGTTTCCGGCTGGGCGCAGGCGGTGACAAGCACCGCGCAGCCTAGCGCGGCAAGGGTCTTGAGCGGGGTCGGCAAAGGCATGGCTGCTCCTGAGAGGGTGACGGTCTGGTGTTGGGGGGAAGCTAGAAGCCCTTCCCGGACGATACAATCACAGGTTGCTGAAACTCTTAGTGATCGGCGGGGTTTCGCGGACCATCTTGCCGCTTGCGGAACGGAACCCGCTTCCCTTAGCCTGCATTTCAACAGCATTGGCCAGCCGAAAGGACATCACATGGCAATCTGGGATTTCGTTAAAGATGCAGGCAAATCAGTATTCGGCAAGGCGGAAGCCGCCCAGCCCGCGGCCCCGGCGGCCACCCCCGCTGATGCGCCCAAGCCCGCCGCGCAGGACGACACCCAGCGCAAGGTCGATGCGCTGAAGGCCGAATTGCGGGCGCTGGGACTGGGCGGCAAGGACGTGCATCTCACGCTGCGTGGCGATACCGTGAAGATCGAATCCCGCGGCGCCGACCGCGAGACGATGGAGAAGCTGGTCCTTGCGGTCGGCAATATCGAGGGCATCGCCAAGGTCGAGGCCGAGCTGCCCGAGGAGCCGGTCTTCCATACCGTCCAGAAGGGCGAGACGCTGTCGGCCATCGCCAAGAAGCATCTGGGCGACGCGAACAAGTACAACGCGATCTTCGAGGCGAATCGGCCGATGCTGACCCATCCCGACAAGATCTATCCCGGCCAGGTGCTGCGCATCCCCGCCGGCTGAACCGGCGCGTAAGTGACGCTGCGGGCGCGACGATCTGACGCCGCGTTTCGATCCGGGGCAAGTGCTTGGCTCTTGCCCCGTTTCCGACCTTTGTCCCATTGTGTCGAAACAGGGAGCGGGGCCGGCCAAGGCTCTGAAGGGAGAAGATCATGGCTCGATTCAACAACAGCGAAGACCTCAAGCGCGTCGAGGCCGAAATGGCCTACGAAGCGCGCGACCTGCCGAAGACGATCTACGGCTTTCTGTCTCGCACGGCGGAACGGTTTCCCGACCGCCCGGCCCTGACCTTCCAGCTGCTGTCCGGCCCGCGCGACCACGCCACCACGCTGAGCTGGCGCGAGCTGCGCGAGCGCGTGACCGAGACCGCGAACCTGCTGCGCAGCCTCGGCATCGGGCCGAAGGACACGGTGGCCTACATGCTGCCCAACAGCGTCGAGACGCCGGTGGTGCTGCTGGCCGGGGCGACGGCGGGCGTGGTCAGCCCGATCAACCCGCTGCTGGATCCCCAGCAGATCGCCGGCATCCTGCGCGAGACGAAGGCCAAGGTGCTGGTGACGCTGAAGGCCTTCCCCAAGACCGACGTCGCGCAGAAGGCCGCGCAGGCCGTCGCCATGTGCCCCGACATCACCCATGTGCTGGAGATCGACCTGAACCGCCACCTGCGCGGGCTGAAGCACTACATCGTGCCGCTGGTCCGGCCCAAGGTGACGATCGCCCATCAGGCCAAGGTGCTGGATTTCGAGGCCGCCTCCAGCGCGATGAACCACGACCGGCTGGATTTCGAGGATGTCCAGGAAGACCGCATCGCCGCCTATTTCCACACCGGCGGCACCACCGGCACGCCCAAGGTGGCGCAGCACAAGTATTCCGGCATGATCTATAACGGCTGGCTTGGGGGAACGCTGCTGTTTGACGAGACCGACGTGCTGATGTGCCCCTTGCCGATGTTCCACGTCTTCGCCGCCTATCCGATCCTGATGTCCTGCATCGCCTCGGGCGCGCGGGTGGTCATGCCGACGCCTGCCGGCTATCGCGGCGAGGGCGTGTTCGACAATTTCTGGAAGCTGATCGAACGCTGGCAATGCACCTTCCTGATCACCGTGC
Source organism: Paracoccus sigandri (assembly GCF_003709565.1). Lineage (GTDB taxonomy): Bacteria > Pseudomonadota > Alphaproteobacteria > Rhodobacterales > Rhodobacteraceae > Paracoccus > Paracoccus siganidrum. The sequence continues at coordinate 95,856 of NZ_QNRC01000013.1, forward strand.
CGACGGCGATCTCGGCGCTGATGCAGCGGCCGGTGAACGGCGACGTCTCGACCCTGCGCACGGCGATCTCGGGCTCGGCGCCGCTGCCGATCGAGCTTTACAACCGCTTCAAGCAGGCCACCGGGGTCGAGATCGCCGAGGGCTACGGCCTGACCGAGGCGACCTGCCTGGTCAGCTGCAACCCGCCCGACGGGATGAAGAAGGTCGGCTCGGTCGGCCTGCCGCTGCCCTATACCCATGTCCGCATCCTGCGCCATGACGAGGCGGGCAATGTCCATGAATGCGCCACCGACGAGGTCGGAGAGATCTGCGTGGCCAATCCCGGCGTCTTTCCCGGCAGTACCTATACCGAGGCCGACAAGAACCACCGCCTGTTCGCCGAGGACCGCTATCTGCGCACCGGCGACCTGGGCCGGATCGACCCGGACGGCTATCTGTGGATCACCGGCCGCGCCAAGGACCTGATCATCCGCGGCGGCCACAATATCGACCCGGCCGAGATCGAGGACGGGATGCTGTCCCATCCCGCCGTCGCCTTCGCCGGCGCCATCGGCCAGCCCGACAGTTTCGCGGGCGAGCTGCCCTGCGTCTATGTGGAGCTTGTCGCCGGCGCCGAGGTCTCGGTCGAGGACCTGGCCGAACATGCCCGCAGCCATATCCACGAACGCGCGGCGATCCCGAAACATATCGAGATCCTTGCGGAACTGCCCAAGACCGCGGTCGGCAAGATCTTCAAGCCCGACCTGCGCCGGCTGGCGATCAGGCGCGTCTATGACGAGGCGCTGGAGGGCACCGGCGCCCGCGTCGCCGAGGTCTACGAGGACAAGAAACGCGGCCTCGTCGCCCGCCTCTCGCGCCAGGGCGAGGTCGACGAGGCCGCAGTCCAGCAGCGCCTGGGCGAGTTCACGCGACCGTGGGAGTGGTCGTGATTGCGGCATTTCCACCGCTTCGGTGATACCCCAGCGTGCTAATTGCCTTGCGACCGGCACGGGCAGCGATTACGAGTTCTTAAGCTTTCAAGTGTACTAGATTGCCCATATTATCCGAGGCACCATGTTGAACCTGAACGACGACACGGACGATCTTGTCCTGCTGGAAAATGCTCTCGTGGTGCCGCCGGGTCCGGAAACCAAAAGCAAATGGCAACCGTCCGGCGTTCTCGACGGCTCCGGCGCCCTCGTCGAGAATTCAATCAGCTGGTCGACCAGCCAGAGCAAGGTTAACAACCCGCCCGAGATGCCCGCGCCGAAAACCGTCAAGGATATCTCGGGAACATATATGTTCGCGGGCATTTCCTATGGGCATTTCGGGCATTTCATTACCGAAAGCCTGTCGCGTGTCTGGGCGCTTGATGAATTGCGCGACAAGATCGACGGGCTGATCTTCACCCCGAAATTCCAGATGAGGGACAATCTTCGGCCTTTCGAAGTCTATCGGGAAATCCTGGATGCGATGGGTGTCGATCTTCCGATCATCTGCCCTGACGGGCCGGTTCGCGTCTCGAAGCTCTATGTCCCGAAACAGGGTTTCGGCCTGGGCGACCTGATCGGCGGCAGCGAGAAATTCCGCAGCTATATCCAGAAATATGCCGGCAGCAGCATCCCTTCGAAAGGTGCCGAGAAGATCTACATCTCGCGCTCTCGCCTTCCCAGCGGGCGGGGCGGCCTGCTTGGGGAAAGCAAGCTGGAGGAATATCTGACGGCCGAAGGATACGAGATCTTCCACCCGCAATATGAGACGAAACAGGACCAGCTGAGCCAATACAAGGCGGCAAGGAACATCATTGCGGTGGACTGCTCGCCCCTGCATCTGGTGGGCTATGTCGGCAATTCCGATCAGCGGGTCGGGATCCTGACCCGGCGCAGCATGGATTTCGGCAAGATGTTCACCCAGCAGCTCAGCCTGTTTCGTGGCATCGATTGTCATGTCATCGACGCATTGGTGAATGACTGGCTTCCGGCCAATTCCAATCGTCCCAGCCGCAGCTCTTTCGGCGAGGTGCGGTTCAGCGAAATGTATCGGCAGTTGAAAGCCGCTGGCCTGATCGAAGGCACGACGCCATGGGAAGACCTGACACAAGAAGAACGCGACGCCGATCTGGCGCGGATCGCCGAAGCGCACAAGCTGGCATTCAAGCCGTTCAAGCCGGATGAGAGCTATGCCTGACCACCACCGGGCCTGACGACCTGGCCCGACCCCGATGAGGGGCGCCCTCGGGCGTCCTGTCTATCCTCGGCCAATCCGCAGATCAGGTCGATCGCCGCATCGCCCACCTTCACGCCGACATGACCCTCGGTGATCAACGGAACCCTGGTCGGGTCTGCGGTCGCGATATCCGCAAAGACCTTGCTGTATCGGCAGCCGGATGCATGGGCATTGCCCAGGAAATCGCCCCAGCGATGCAGTTGCGTCTGCACCGAGCCAACCTCGATCACATGGGCGTCCGGCCTTGCGAACATCATGTTGGCGAAGAATGCGCCATGCACCGATCCGATCACATCGGCAGCGTGAACGGCGGCGATCTGTTCATAAGGGCTCATGTGTTCAAAGAACATCTGCACGAAGCCCAGTTCGCGCAGCCGGGCAATCAGCCGATCCTCGCCCACCATAAGCCGCTTCTTCTGCACCACATCACTGCTGTTGTCGCGGCTGACCCAGATGCGCCTGGGCATCCGGGCAAGGTCCTCGGGGCGGATCATCGACAGCGCCCGTTCTCTCATCCGGCGCAGGGAAATATCGAAACTGTTCTTGAAGACGAATTTTCGCCGCTTGATATGCGCGCCCAAACGCTGCCAGCCGTCATCCTTGCCGGTATCGCTCAGCGGCAGGGTCAGGCGCGGATCGCCATTCGAATAGATGCAATGGCGGAAATTGAAGGGAATGATCGCACGATCATAAGAGGCGCGGCGCGACGTGAAGCTGATGCGATCCACCAGTTCGGGAAAGAAGGTGCGGATGAAACGGTCCGAAAAGCCCGATGGATCGTCGTTGCGGCAATGGATGACGATATCGGAACCTGCATCGGGATCGGCATAGGTCAGCTGCGGCAGGGTCTCGGTCATGAAGTGATAGTAATTGGTCCGGTTCCGGCACTCGATGCCAAGCGGGACCCGCGACGGATCGGCCGGGTCTACCGGCAGATCCAGCCGAACCTTTTCCTGCGCCGCGAAAAAGAACCTGTTCGTCCGCCGAAATGCCACGCCGCTTTCGTTATGCTTGAAATAGCGCGCCAGGACCCGATCCCCGGCGGCGCCGTTCAGCAGGCATTTCCCGGACAACTCGGCGACGCCGTTACGGAAAACGACATTCTCGGCCACCATGGGAACGGTGTTGATCTCGAATATGACCGGCTCGATATCCGTCCAGCGGGTTTCGATATTCTTCTGGATCACCTTCTGGATACGGGGAAACTCGCTGCAGGCATATTGCCGCACGCGGGCGCCCGGAACGCGGCGGAGAAACCAATCCGGAGCCTCCTGGAAAGCCAGCCCGTCGTCCTGGCCGGGGATGAAGAAATAGTCCTCTGGCAGGGTCTGCCATTTCTTGGGCGCAGCTTGGTTCATCTTGGCTGGGATCCAGATTGCCGGTTCGTCACCGTGATAGCATCACAGGACCGGCAGCTACAGACCAGTCGGCAAAACGCCCCCTCAGCCCGCCAGCACCGCCCGGCCGCGCGCAACCAGCCCCTGCAGGTCGGCCAGGCTCTGTTCGCCGAACAGCGCCTCGTCCCCGGCGATGAAGGTCGGCGTGCCCGCCAGCCCCATATGGTCGGCCAGCTCCAGCGAGGTGCCGATATGGCGGGTCACGCTGTCGGCCTCCATGTCGCGGCGCAGCTTCGCCTCGTCCAGCCCGACCCGGCGCGCGATGCGCATGACCGAGGCTTCCTGCGCGCGGTCCTTCATCCCCATCAATGCCGCGTGGAACTGCCAGTACTTGCCCTGCTGCAACGAGGCCAACGAGGCGCGCGCGGCAAAATCCGACCCCTCGCCGAAGACCGGCACCTCGCGATAGACCACGCGCAGCTGCGGGTCCGAGCCGATCAGCCGCTGCACCACCGGCATCATCGTCCGGCAGAAGGGGCAGTTGTAGTCGAAGAACTCGGTCAGGGTGATGTCGCCCTCGGGATTGCCCAGGACCGGTGCGGTGGGGTCGCGCTCCAGCGCCTCGCGCAGCTCTTCCGGCATCGGGTTGGGACGGTCCACGCCCTGGGCGAAAGCCGGCAAGGCGGGAACCCCCAGCGCGGCGCCGCTGGCAAGGAAAAGACGGCGGGTGGGCATGGCAGGTCCTTTCGGATGGGAGACGTCCGCCAGAGTTAACGCACCGAGAACACATGCGCCAACCGAGATATATGCGCCGCAGGGTCACGATGCCGTCAGCCCGGCCCTGCCCGCCGATCGGACCCGGCAGAGGCAGGCGGCGGAAATGCCCCGCCGTTTCAAGGCGCTTGCCATCTGGCCGCTGCATTCCGAAGCGGCAGCGGGGTCGCACATGGCCCGCGACGACCGGCAGCTTCGCGCCCGCCGTGCCGGTTTCCTTTGGTTTTCGGGCGATTCGGGCGCATCTTGGGGTGGTGAATCCGCGACCCAGACAGCCGAAAGGAGCCCCCATGCCCCGTCGCGCCTATGCCCCCCTCGCCCTTGCCGCGGCCCTGGCGCTGGCCGTGCCGGCCTTCGCCCAGCAATCCGGCGGCAGCACCGCGCCCAGCGCCGAACCCGCCGTCCAGACCACCCCCGCCACCGTCAAGCCCGCCGGCGGCTCGGGCTGCCTGCGCGGCGCGAAACAGGCGATGTCCTGAGGACAACGGATCTGCAAAGCGCTAGCCGCATGGCAGATCTGCCTGCCAACCCGGTCATCGAACCGGGTTGCGCGTTTTTATCCCTGGCGGATCGCGCCGGGCGTCCGTCGCGTTACCGCGTGAACTTCTTGTATTTCACCCGCTTCGGCTCGATGCTGTCGGGGCCCAGGCGGCGGACCTTGTCGGCCTCGTAGGCCTCGAAGTTGCCTTCGAACCATTCGACATGCGCGTCGCCCTCGAAGGCCAGGATATGCGTGCAGAGCCGGTCGAGGAAGAAGCGGTCGTGGCTGATGATCACCGCGCAGCCGGCGAAATCCTCCAGCGCGGCTTCCAGCGCCTGCAGGGTTTCCACGTCCAGGTCGTTGGTCGGTTCGTCCAGCAGCAGCACGTTGCCGCCGGATTTCAGCAGTTTCGCCATGTGGACGCGGTTGCGCTCGCCGCCCGACAGCTGGCCGACCTTCTTCTGCTGGTCGCCGCCCTTGAAGTTGAAGGCGGACGCATAGGCGCGGCTGTTCATCTGCGCGTCGCCCAGCACGATCTGCTCGGCCCCGCCGCTGATTTCCTCCCAGACGGTCTTGTTCGCGTCCAGCGCGTCGCGCGACTGGTCGACATAGGACAGATGCACGGTCTCGCCCAGGGCGATGCTGCCCGCGTCGGGCTGTTCCTGGCCGGTCAGCATCCGGAACAGCGTCGACTTGCCGGCGCCGTTCGGGCCGATCACGCCGACGATGCCGCCGGGGGGCAGGGCGAAATCCAGGTTCTCGATCAGAAGCTTGTCGCCCATGGCCTTCTTCAGCCCCTCGACCTCGATCACCCGGTTGCCCAGGCGCTCGCCATTGGGGATGATGATCTGCGCGCGCGACAGCTTCTCGCGCTCGGACTGGCCGGCAAGCTCGTTATAGGCGTTGATCCGGGCCTTCTGCTTGGCCTGGCGGGCCTTGGCGCCGGCGCGGATCCATTCCAGCTCGCGCTCCAGCGTCTTCTGCTTGGCCTTGTCCTCGCGGGCCTCCTGCTCCAGCCGCTTGGCCTTCTGTTCCAGCCAGGCGGAATAGTTGCCCTCGTAGGGGATGCCCCGGCCGCGATCCAGTTCGAGGATCCAGCCGGTGATGTCGTCCAGGAAATAGCGGTCATGGGTGACGATCAGGATCGTGCCCTTGTATTCGATCAGGTGCTTTTGCAGCCAGGCGATGGTTTCCGCATCGAGGTGGTTGGTCGGTTCGTCCAGCAGCAGCATATCGGGCGCTTCCAGCAGCAGCTTGCACAGCGCGACCCGGCGGCGTTCGCCGCCCGACAGGCTTTCGACATCCGCATCGTCGGGCGGGCAGCGCAGGGCCTCCATCGCCACGTCGATCTGGCTGTCCAGGTCCCACAGGTTCTCGGCGTCGATCTGGTCCTGCAGCGCGGCCATCTCCTCGGCGGTCTCGTCCGAGTAGTTCATCGCCAGCTCGTTATAGCGGTCCAGCTTGGCCTGCTTGGCCTTCACGCCCTCCATCACGTTGCCGCGCACGTTCAGCTGCGGGTCCAGCTGCGGTTCCTGCGGCAGATAGCCGACGGTCGCGCCCTTGGCGGCCCAGGCCTCGCCGGTGAAATCCTTGTCGAGGCCGGCCATCACGCGCAGCAGCGTCGACTTGCCGGCGCCGTTGACGCCGACCACGCCGATCTTCACGCCGGGCAGGAAGTTCAGCCGGATGTTCTCGAACACCTTCTTGCCGCCGGGATAGGTCTTGGACACGCCGTCCATGTGGTAGACGAACTGATAGGACGCCATCGGAAATCTCCTGCAGGTTTTGCGGCTATGTAGGCGAAAGCGGGCCGGCTGAAAAGGTCAGCGGATCTCGGCGGCGAATTCCTCGCCCAGATGGGCGGCCAGGAAATCGATCTGCGGCTGCATCCGCGCGGCCAGCGCCCGGATGGCCTCGGGCGGCGGGCGCAGCCCCTCGGGCGAGGCGAAGACCTTCTGGTGCAGGTTCAGATAGGGGAAGGGGCCGATCCCCAGGTAATCCTCGACCGCCTCCATCACCGCCTCGGGGTCGCGGGCGATGCGGCCGAAGGGCAGCACCAGCATGTCGGGATAGCGCGCCTGCCAGCGCGGCAGATAGGCGGCGTAATCGCCCCGGTCGTCCAGCACCGGGTTCTCGATCTCGGCCAGCCAGTCGGCCAGCGTCGCGGGCTGGCGCTTCTCGCGCCGCAGGTTCATGCGCAGCTGCGACACCGCGCGGTCGACCGGATGGCGGATCAGGTAGATGATCTTCGCCTTCGGCAGGAAATTCGCGACGTAATCCACCCCCTCCTCGGGCAGGGTCGAATATTCGGGGGTGAAGTCCATCGGCTGCGCGATTTCCGGCGCGGGGGCGAAGATGCGCTTGTACCAGTGGTTGTGGAACATCTTGCCCGAGGTCACGGCCTCCAGATAGGCGTCCAGTTCGGGCGGCATGGGGATGTCGCGGCGCTTGTGGCGCTCGCGGATCTCCTGCGGCTTGTTGCGGTAGTGCCAGCCGATCCAACGGCGATGCTCGGGGATGAACAGGTGGTTGAAATACTGGACCTCCTTGAAGGGCGGGATCCAGATCTGCGGGTGCTGGCCCAGCATCTGCGCCAGCCACGAGGTCCCGGCCTTCTGCGCGCCGATGCCCAGGATCGCGGGCTTGCGCGGCTTGCCCTGAACGTCGAAAGCGGTCATCGGCGGTCCCCGTTCGTGAATGCGGCACCCCTCGCGGCCCGCCTGACCCGCCAGATGCCACAAAGCCGCCGCCAGCAGAACCCCCGGCCGGCAAAACTCTGGATCCCCACCGCCCTGCATCCGGGCAATCGACATGGGCGCGCAGGGCGGCTAGGATCGCCCCCGCAACGGAGGTTCCGACATGTCCAACATCCTCGGCTCGACCGCCCCCGCGCCCCGGCATTCGCCGGTGCCGCGCAAGACGGTGCTCAGCGTCTCGGACGCGATGCGCCGCAACCGGATCATGCCGCCGCAGCAATGCGTGGACAACCGCGCCAAGCTGGACAACCTGCGCCGCCTGATCGCCGCGGCCGATCGCGAATACCGCGAAACCATCGCCGAGCTGGACCGGCTGAACAACGAGGGCCGCGTCTGGCTGGTCATCGACCTGATCCACAAGACCGCGCTGGCCAGCCTGGACCTGGGCGCCAGCATCATGTCGATCACCGGCCATCGCGGCGCCGATGCGATCCGGGGCCTTGCCGACGGCACCCAGACCTTCAGCGATGTCTGGACCGGCGCGGCCGGCGTCGCCAGCGGCGAGACCTCGGCCAGCGAATTCACCCGCACCCTTGCCGGGCGCGCCCTTGCCCATACGCCCGCGCGCGGCGGGGGCGCCGCCCATATGAAGGGCATGGCCGAGATGGGGCTGTCGGGCTGGGGCAACCTGGAAAACATCGCCGATGCGCAGGGCACGCCCTCGGCCGGGGCACGCACGGCGGAAGGCGCGGTGGACCTGCTGGGCGGGCTGGTCCAGCGCAGCGCCGAGGCGGTCGATACCGGCACCACGGGCGGCAGCGCAACGGCGAAGAAGGTCAGCGCCGTGGCCCAGATCGCCCGCGCCATGGCCAGCTATAACCGAGAGCTGGAGGGCGCCTTCAACCGGCGGCTGGAGATCTCGGGCGGGCTGATGGCGACCAAGGCCACCTTCCGTTCGCAGATGGAGCGGACCATGAGCCGCTATCGCCGCGACGCCGCCGAGCTGGAGCGCCTGCTGGCAAGCTGCGAATAGCGGTCAGAGCCGGCCCCACAGGTCGTATTCCCCGGCCTCGTCCACCGTCACGGTGACGATGTCGCCGGGGGCAAGCTGCTGGAACCCCTCGTCGATGAACAGGTTGCCGTCGATTTCCGGCGCGTCGGCCCTGGTCCGGCAGGTGGCGCCCTCGTCATCGACCGAATCCACGATCACCTCGATGCGGTGGCCGACCTTCGCCGCCAGCTTCGCCTGCGAGATCGCCTGCGCCTTCTGCATGAAGCGCTCGAACCGGTCCTGCTTGACCTCGGGCGCGACATGATCGGGCAGGTCGTTGGCGCGCGCGCCCTTGACGTTTTCGTATTGGAACGCGCCGACGCGATCCAGCTGCGCCTCGTCCAGCCAGTCCAGCAGGGTCTGGAACTCGGCCTCGGTCTCGCCCGGATAGCCGACGATGAAGGTGGATCGCAGGGTGATCTCGGGGCAGATCGCCCGCCACGCCGCGATCTCGTCCAGGGTCTTCGCGGCGACGGCGGGCCGGGCCATGCGTTTCAGCACATCCGGGTGCGCGTGCTGGAAGGGGATGTCCAGATAGGGCAGCACCAGACCGTCGGCCATCAGCGGGATCAGGTCGCGCACATGCGGATAGGGATAGACGTAATGCAGCCGCACCCAGGCCCCCAATGATCCCAGGTCGCGGGCCAGGTCGGTGATATGGGCGCGATGCCCGCGCTCCTCGGCGAACTTGCGGTCCACCCCATAGGCCGAGGTATCCTGCGAGATCACCAGCAATTCCCTGACCCCGGCGGCGACCAGCTTCTCGGCCTCGCGCATCACCGCATGGGCGGGGCGGCTGACCAGACGCCCGCGCATGTCGGGGATGATGCAGAACTTGCACTTGTGGTTGCAGCCTTCCGAGATCTTCAGATAGCTGTAATGGCGCGGCGTCAGGCTGACGCCCGAGGCGGGCAGCAGGTCGATGAAGGGATCGGGCGCGGGCGGCACCGCCAGATGCACGGCGTCCAGCACCGATTCATATTGATGCGGGCCGGTGACGGCCAGCACCTTCGGATGCGCGCCGGTGATGTATTCCGGTTCCGCCCCCAGGCAGCCGGTCACGATCACCCGGCCGTTTTCCTGCAGCGCCTCGCCGATCGCCTCCAGCGATTCCGCCTTGGCGCTGTCCAGGAAGCCGCAGGTATTGACGATCACCGCATCGGCGCCGGCATAGTCGGGGCTGATCGCATAGCCCTCGGCCCGCAGCCGGGTCAGGATGCGTTCGCTGTCCACCAGCGCCTTGGGGCAACCCAAGCTGACCATGCCGATGGTCGGCTGGCCGTCGCGGCGGTCGCCCGGATGGTCGGCGGGGATGCGGGCGCGCGCGAGGTCCGGGCGCAGGTCTGGCGGATTGGCTTGCATCCGCGCCACATAAGTGATTCGCCCGCCCCGGAAAAGAGACAGCACAGCCTGCGCCCGCGTTTTTGTCGCGGCCCGTGGCCGGATCGCCGTAACGTGATTTTCCCAGCCCTGCCGCTTCGGATGATATGCCGCCATGAAAAACGCGCTTCGCCTGATCGCCCCGCTTGTCGCCCTCATCATCGCCCTGGCCCCCGACAGCGGCGAGGCGCAGAATCGCGGCCGTTTCATCGACGTGACCAACAATCGCGGGGGCAACGTGATCCAGATGGTCCGCTATCGCGAACAGCTGGCGCGCTCGGGCAAGACGGTGCGGATCCGCGGCTATTGCCGTTCCGCCTGCACGATCCTGATCACCCTGCCCAATGCCTGCCTCGGCCCCGGCGCGCGCGTGGGTTTCCACGCCCCGCGCCTGCCCGGCACGCAGATTATCCCGCCCTATGTGGACCAGATCATGGGGCAGTATTACCGCAACGGCATCCGCGACCGCTGGTTTTCAGGCTGGAACCGCTCTCACCAGATGAACGTGATCTCGGCGCAGGAATATGTGCGGCTGGACCCGCAGACGAAGATCTGCGACAGCTTGCGGCGGCGGTAGGATTTTCGCGATGAGCGGGATGACGGCGCGCTGAACGATGGCGGTCATGCGGGACCGAGCGGCGGCAGCGCGGCTCTGGAGGTTCAGGTGTTCGAGCCGAAATCATCCATCAGAATGAAAGTGCCCGCCTGCCGCTGATATGCATTGATCTGTGGCACAAGACGCCGAAAATGCTCGGTTGCACAATGTTCATCGAGAGCAGGGCGGTCTGGCCATGTCTCGATGAAGATGAAATGGCCAGCATCCTTCTGGTCGACAAACAGCTCGTAGCTGATGCATAGCGGCTCCTGCCGCGTCAGCCTGACAAGTTCCTCATAGAGCGGACGAACAATGCTGACAGCATCGGGGCGAATAAAGTCCTGTGCTATGACCTTGAGCATATCCTATCCCGTATTGCCGCCATGTTGGTGAAACAACTCGGACAACGATGATCGGCCACGATCAGATAGGGATCACATGGCCGGCCTGGATTCAACCCGTCACGGGCGCGGCCGCGGCAGGGGGGCGAGCCTCGCCGCCCCTCACTCCCTCAACCGCCAGCCCGTCGCGAAGATCCAGCGGATGATGCCGAAGCAGACGCCGATCATCAGCATCACCGCGAACAGCGACACGCCGACCGGCACGTCGGCCAGGCCGAAGAACGACCAGCGAAACCCCGAGATCAGGTAGAGTACCGGGTTCAGCTTGGCCACGCCTTCCCAGAAGGGCGGCAGCATCGAGGCCGAATAGAAGGCGCCGCCCAGGAAGACCAGCGGCGTGATCACCATCATCGGCACGATCTGCAGCTGCTCGAAGCTTTTCGCCCACAGCCCGATGATGAAGCCCAGCAGGCTGAAGGCCAGCGCGGTCAGGAACAGGAAGCCCAGCATCCAGAAGGGATGCGCGATCTGGACTCCCACGAAGCCGAAGCTGGTCAGCAGGATCACCAGCGCGATCAGGATCGCCTTGGCCGCCGCCGCGCCGACGAAGCCCGCCGTCACCTCGATCCAGCCCACGGGTGAGACCAGGTATTCGTAGATCGTGCCGCTGAACTTGGGGAAATAGATCCCGAAGCTGGCATTGCTGACTGATTGCTGCAGCACCGTCAGCATCATCAGCCCCGGCACGATGAAGGCGCCGTAGGGCACGCCGTCGACCGACTGGATGCGCCCGCCGATGGCCGCGCCGAAGACCACGAAATACAGCACCGTCGAGACGACCGGCGACAGCAGCGACTGCATGATGGTGCGGAAGAAGCGCATCATCTCGTGGTGGAAGATCGCCCAGACTCCGGGCCAGTTGATCGCGCTCATGCCGTCACCTCCTGACGCGTCTCGGAAACCAGCGTCATGAAAATCTCTTCCAGGTTGGACTGCCGGGTCGAGACGTCCCGCACCGTCACCCCCTCGGCCGCCAGGTCGCCCAGCAGTCGGGCGATGCCGGTGCGCTCGGCCCGCGTGTCATAGTCATAGGCCAGCGCGCGGCCATCCGCGGCCAGGCGCAGCCCGCGCCCGTCCAGCCGGTCGGGAATGCGGGTCAGCGGGGCGTCCAGCTCGATGGTCAGGGTCTTGCGGCCGAATTCGCCCATCAGCTCGGCCGTGGGCTTGACCAGCACCAGCCGGCCCCTGTCGATGACGCCGACGCGGTCGGCCATTTCCTCGGCCTCCTCCAGGTAATGCGTGGTCAGGATGATGGTCACGCCGTCGCGGCGCAGTTGTTCCACCACCTGCCACATCTCGCGGCGCAGGGCGACATCGACGCCCGCCGTCGGCTCGTCCAGGAACAGCACCTTGGGCTTGTGCGACAGCGCCTTGGCGATCAGCACCCGCCGCTTCATGCCGCCCGACAGCTCCTTCGTGGCGGCGTCGCGCTTGCCCCACAGGGCCAGGCTGCGCAGCACCTGCTCGATCCAGGCATCGTCGCGCCCCTCGCCGTAAAGGCCGCGGGTGAATCGGACGCTGTTCATCACGGTTTCAAACGGTTCCAGCGCGATCTCCTGCGGCACCAGCCCGATCAGCCGGCGCGCCGCGCGCCAGTCGGTGGCGATGTCGTGGCCGCCGACGCGGACCGACCCGCCGGTGGGCACCACCAGCCCGCAGATGATCGAGATCAGCGTCGTCTTGCCGGCCCCGTTCGGGCCAAGCAGCGCGATGATCTCGCCCTCCTCGATCGACAGGCTGACATCGCTCAGCGCCTTCGTGCCGCTGCCATATTGCTTCGAGAGATTCTCGATCTCGATGATTCCGGCCATGAGAGGCTCCTTTTTCGGGAAACGCCCGGCCCTATTCGGGGCTGGCGGGTCGGATGACGGCGGGCGGCGACTGGCGCCTGAGGGTCAGAAACAGCAATGCAGCCAGCGCCACATAGGCGACCGCACCCACATGGAACATGCCCGGATAGCCCAGATAGGTAACCATGGGCTGCGTTGCCAGAGGCGACAGGAACTGACCCAGAAAGATTGCCGAGGTGATCGCCCCGGCCACCGCGCCGCGCCGATGCGCGGGCGTCACGTTCAACGCGGTGGTGATGAAGGCCGGCATGGTCAGCCCCAGCCCCGCCCCGTTCAGCCCGGCGGCAAGCATCTGAAGCGTCAGCGTGCCGGCCTCGGCGATGCCCCAGAACCCCGCCGCCAGCAGCAGGAAGCCGGCGACCGGCGTGCCGATCCGCCCCAGCCACAGCCGGATCCAGCCGGACGCGACCGACAGCAGCGCCGCCGCCAGCATGGTCGCCCCCAGCGCCAGCCCCGCCTGATGCGGCCGGTCCAGCCCGATCGCGGCCAGCAGATAGGGCAGCTGCGTCGGCACCGCGTAATACATCACGAAGGTCATCCCCGCCGCGCCCGCCATCAGCGCCACGACCAGCAGCCAGCCGGGCTCTCCCTCGCCCGCCACCGGCTGCGCGCCGCCGCCGTCGGAGCCGCGCGCGGGCTCGGCCAGGTGCCGCCGGACCGGCCACAGCAGCAGCAGCCCCACGCCATAGATCGCGAAGGGCAGCCGGGCGTCATATCCCGCCATCACCCCCGCCAGGGTCACGCAGACCAGCCCGCCCAGGTTCACCGCCGCCATCTGATAGCCCAGCAGGCGGCCGCGCACCGGGGCCGCGAAATAATCCCCGATCAGCGCCGATTGCGCCGTCATGATGCAGGCGACGCCCAGGCCCAGCAGCAGCCGGCTGGCCAGGATCGCCTCCAGCGAGGTCAGATACAACCCCGCCGTGCCCGCGATCCCGAACAGCGCCAGCCCGAAATACAAGGGCGGCATCCGCCCGAAACGGTCCGCGACCCCGCCCGCCACCGGCGCCGTCAGGGCGACCAGAAGCGAGGGCGCGGTGATCAGCAGCCGCGTCAGCAGCGCCGCGTCGGGATTGTCGGCGAAGATCTGCTGCAGGCCCGGAAGCGAGGGCGTGATCGTCGCGTTCGACATGATCGTCAGCATCGCCGCCAGCATCAGCACCCAGACCCGCCGGTCCAGAAGAATCGGGTCCATCATGGCCGCCATCCCCCGCCGGGATGCCGCGCCTTCGCGCCGATCGGGTATTTCCGCCATGTCACGCTCCTTGCCATCCTGTTGCAGGAATGCGACCCTAGGGCCTCAACCATGGTTGAGGACAAGCTGAAAATGTCCAAGGAATCCAAATCGACTTCTCCTTCGACGCCCTATATGTCGGTCGGCGCCCTGTCCCGCCGCAGCGGGATTGCGATCTCTGCCATCCATTACTACGAACGCGAGGGGCTGCTACGCGCCACCCGGAACTCTGCCAATCACCGCCGTTACAGCCGCGCCAGCCTGCGCATCCTGGCCATCATCAAGGCCGGCCAGCGCGCCGGCCTGCCGCTGGCCGAGATCCGCGACGCCCTCGGGCCGGCGCTCTCGGGCGAACCGCTCGGCCGCGAGGAATGGCGCCGGATCTCGGAAGGCTGGCGCGACGACCTCGACCAGCGGATCGAGACCCTGAAGCGCGTCCGCGACCGCCTCGGCCTGTGCATCCGCTGCGGCTGTCTGTCCCACGAACTGTGCCGGATGTTCAACCCCGAGGATGCCGCCGCCGCCGAAGGCCCCGGCGCGCCGGGCCTCGAAAAGGACGACTACCGGCCGGCCTGACCCGATACAGCGCCCCAGCCCGGCCCCTCGCACTCCTGAAAAATACCTTCCGGGGGTCCGGGGGTGGAAAACCCCCGGCGCCGCCCTCTCAGCCCCGCGCCGCCAGCAGCGATTCGTCCAGGATATCCAGGGCCTCCTCGAAGACCGCGTCGGGAATGGTCAGCGGCGCAAGGAAGCGGACCACGTTGCCATGGACGCCGCAGGTCAGCAGGATCAGCCCGCGCGCCAGCGCCTCTTCCCGGACCCGGCCCGCGAATTCCGGCGCCGGGCTGTCGGTGCCGGGCAGGTTGAACTCGACCGCGTTCATGAAGCCGGGGCCGCGGATGTCGACGATCTCGGGCACCTGGTCGCGCAGCGCCGCCAGGCGCTGCTTCAGCCGCTGGCCCAGGCGGACGGCGCGGTCGCACAGCGCCTCTTCCTCGATCACGTCCAGCACCGCATGGGCGGCCGCCACCCCCAGCGGATTGCCCGCATAGGTGCCGCCCAAGCCCCCCGGATTGGGGCTGTCCATGATCTCGGCCCGGCCGGTCACGGCGCTGATCGGCAGCCCCCCGCCCAGCCCCTTGGCCATGGTCACCAGGTCGGCGGCGACGCCGTGATGCTCCATCGCGAACAGCTTGCCAGTGCGCGCGAAGCCGGTCTGCACCTCGTCGGCGATCAGCAGCATCCCGTGCTTGTCGCACAGCCCGCGCAGCATCTCCATGAAGCCCGCCGGCACCTCGTAGAAACCGCCCTCGCCCTGCACCGGCTCGACGATGATCGCCGCCACGCGCGAGGGTTCCAGGTCGGCCTTGAACAGCCGCTCCAGCGCCTTCAGCGCCTCCTCGACGCTGACGCCGTGCAACGGGTTGGGGAAGGGCAGGTGCCAGATGTCGGGCATCATCGGCCCGAACCCGGCCTTGTAGGGCTGGACCTTGCCGGTCAGCGCCATGCCCATGAAGGTCCGGCCGTGAAAGCCGCCGGCAAAGCTGACGATGCCGGGCCGGCCGGTGGCGTGGCGGGCGATCTTGATCGCGTTCTCGACCGCCTCGGCGCCGGTGGTGGCGAAGATGGTCTTCTTGGCGAAATCGCCGGGCACCAGCGCGTTCAGCCGCTCGGCCAGCGCGACATAGCTTTCATAGGGCACGACCTGGTGGCAGGTATGGGTGAAGCGGTCCAGCTGGTCGCGCACGGCCTGCATGACCTTCGGATGGCGGTGGCCGGTATTCACCACCGCGATCCCGGCGGCAAAGTCGATATAGCGATTGCCGTCCCTGTCCCAGATCTCGGCATTCTCGGCCCGGTCGGCATAGATCTGCGTGGTCATGCCGACGCCGCGCGAGATGGCGGCATCCTTGCGTTCGGTCAGACTGGTCATGGCGTCTCTCCTGTCCTCATGCGGGGCCCGCAGGCCCATCTGTAGCGCGGCCGATCGCCGTCGAACAGGGGGCTGCTTGCGGGCGGGCCGGGCTTCGGCCATGATCGGCCCGCAACCCGAAAGGATCACCGATGCGTCACGCCCTGCTGGCAAGCGCCGCCCTTTTCGCCCTCTCGGCCTGCCTGCCGGGCAGCACCGAGACCGCCGCCGATCCGCTGCCCCCCGGCAGCAGCTTCGCCGTGCTGGCCATCGACGGCCAGCCCGCCCCCGAAGGCACCAGCTTCCAGCTGTCGGAAGACGATGCCGTCGCCGGCCAGGCGCCCTGCAACCGCTTCATGGCGCAGCTGACCCGCTCGGGCGCGGGGATCTCGATCAGCCCCGGCGCCTCGACCCGGATGGCCTGCCTCGACGAGGCCCGCTCGGCCGCCGAGACGCGCTTCCTGGCCACCCTGCCCGAGATCACCGCCGCCAGCGCCGGCCCCGAGGCCGGGCAGGTCGCCCTGACCGACGCGACGGGCGCGACGCGGCTGCTGCTGGGCCCGCCGCCCGCCCAGTGAGGCAGCGATGTTCCCGATCCGCGATCACAACCCGTCCCACCGGACGCCCTATGTCACCTATGGGCTGATCGCGGCCAATATCGTCATGTTCCTGCTGACCCTGCCCTTCCTTCAGGGCGGGGACTGGCTGTGGACGCAGATGGCGCTCTATCCGCTGGCGGTGGTGCATGGCGACGCGCTGTCGGGGATGGTGACGCATATGTTCCTCCATGCCGGCTTCCTGCATATCGCCGGCAACATGCTGTTCCTGTGGATCTTCGGCGATAACCTGGAAGACCAGATGGGCCATGCGGGCTTCCTGGTCTTCTACCTGGCCTGCGGGCTGGCGGCGGCGGCGGCGCAGATCGCGGCGGAACCGCTGTCGCCGGTCCCGATGGTCGGCGCCTCGGGCGCGATCGCCGGGGTGATGGGCGGCTATCTGCTGATGTTCCCGCGCGCCCGCGTCGACGTCCTGCTGATCTTCATCATCTTCTTCCGGATCTTCCCGGTGCCCGCCTGGCTGATGCTGGGCCTGTGGTTCGGCGTCCAGCTGCTGGGCGGCTTCAGCATGGCGGCGGGCGAAGGCGGCGTCGCCTATTGGGCCCATGCCGGCGGCTTCCTGGCCGGGCTGGTCCTCGTGCTGCCGCTATTCCTGCGCCGCGGCGGCCCCGCCTTCTGGCGCCGCACCCACGGCCTGCCGCCGCATCCCGAGGCCAGGTATTCCGCCAGCCGCATCCCCCGCGTCGGCCGCTAGGGGCGCGTGCCCATGCGCCCGGCGCTCATGTGCCGCTTGCGCCCGAAACCGGGGCGGCGCTCGACCGCGAAACCCGCCGCCTGCAATGCGCGGCGGACATGGCCGGCGGCGGTATAGGTCGCGAAGGACCCGCCCGGCGCCGTGTGCCGCCCGACCTCGGCCATGATCGCATCCGACCACATCTCCGGGTTCTTGGCGGGCGAGAACCCGTCCAGGAACCAGGCATCCGCCCGGCCCGGCCAGCGCGGCAGGGTCGCGGCCACATCGCCCAGCACCAGCTCCAGCTCGACCGGCCCGACGCGGATCGCCCGCCGCCCCCAGCCCGCGCGCAGTTCCGCCGCCAGTTCCGCCAGCTCGGGAAAGGCGGCATGGGCGCGCTGCAGCTGCGCAAGATCCATCGGGTAGGCCTCGAAACTGGTCATCCGCACCGGGACAGAGGCCAGCCGGGCCAGCGCCAGGCAGTTCAGCCCGGTCCCGAAGCCCAGTTCCGCGACGTGGAAACCGGGCCGCAGCCGCGCCGGCAGGTCGTTGCCCGCCAGGAACACATGCCGCGTCTCCGCCAGCCCCCCGGCCAGGCTGAAATAGGGATCGTCGAAACGGGTCGAGACCGGCACCCCGCCCTCGCGCCATTCAAGCCCCGGCTGGCCTGCGCCGCCCTGATCGGTTAACTCGCTCATCAGGGCAGCTAGGGGAAAGGGCCGCGCCTTGGCAAGCATCACCATCGTCGGCGCCGGGATATTCGGCCTGTCCTGCGCCTGGGAACTGGCCCGGCGCGGCGCCCGGGTGCGGGTGATCGAGGCCCGCCGGATCGGCGCGGGATCCTCGGGCGGGACGGTCGGCGCGCTGGCCCCGCATGTGCCCGACAACTGGAACGACAAGAAGGCCTTCCAGCTGGACAGCCTGCTGATGGCCGAGAGCTTCTGGGCCGGGGTGCAGACGGCATCGGACCTGCCCACCGGCTATGCCCGCACCGGCAGGCTGCAACCCGTCCCCGACATGGCGACCGCGGAAAGGCTCGCCCCCCGCATCGCCGCCGCCGAAGGCCGGTGGCCCGCCGCCATGCCGATGCGGCTGACCGACGCGCCCG
Source organism: Paracoccus sigandri (assembly GCF_003709565.1). GTDB lineage: Bacteria > Pseudomonadota > Alphaproteobacteria > Rhodobacterales > Rhodobacteraceae > Paracoccus > Paracoccus siganidrum. The sequence goes on from NZ_QNRC01000013.1 coordinate 114,170, forward strand.
AAGGCCCGCTGGTCCCCGCCAGCCCCACCGGGCTCTGGCTGCGGGACGGGCTGACGGCACGGCTGAACCCGCGCGCCGCGCTGGCCGCCCTGGCCGAGGCCATCCGCAGCAAGGGCGGCCGAATCGTCGAGGGCCAGGCCGCCGCCCCCGACGACCTCGCCGCCCCCGCGCTCTGGACCACCGGGGCCGAGGGGCTGGCCATGCTCTCGCGCGAGCTGGGCCGGCCCATCGGACAGGGCGTCAAGGGCCAGTCCGCGCTCCTGGGCTTCAGCGCGCCCGACGCCCCGCAGGTCTTTGCCGAGGGGCTGCATATCGTGCCCCATGCCGACGGCACCACGGCCATCGGCTCGACCTCGGAAAACCGCTTCGCCGATGACCGCCCCGACGAACAGGCGAAGGCGCTGATCGCCCGCGCCCGCGCGGCCTGCCCGGCGCTCAAGGACGCCCCGGTCCTCGAGACCTGGGCCGGCATCCGCCCCCGCGCGGCCTCCCGCGCGCCGCTGCTGGGCGCCTGGCCCGGCCGTCCCGGCCATTACGTCGCCAATGGCGGCTTCAAGATCGGGTTCGGCATGGCCCCTGGAATCGCCGCGCTGATGGCCGAGCTGATCCTGACCGGCCGGGACCGGATCCCCGACGCCTTCCGCCTCGCCTGATCGCTTCTTCGTTGTCCAAATACCCGCTGGACCGCCCGCCGCTCAGACCGGCAGGGGCGAGACCCCGATCACCAGCGGATGCAGATGCAGCAGCGCCGCCCAGATCAGCACCGCCAGAACCAGCCGCGGCAGCGTCACCCGAAAGCCCGCAGGCAACCCCGACCGCAGCAGCCCCAGCAGCGCGAAGACCAGCATGCCGCCGAAGAAGCCCGCATGGGCCAGATCACCATTGGCGACCAGATGCGCCCCGGCCCAGATCGCGAAAGCCAGCACCAGCCCCGACAGCCCGGCCGCCATCACCCCCGACAGAATCGCCAGCGGCATCGCCAGGTTGACCAGCCAGCGGCTCCAGCCGCCCGCCTCCCACAGCGCCACATAAGGCGCCCGCCCGGCGGCCAGGATCAGCCAGTAAAGCAGGCCAAGCGACAGCAGGCTGAAGCCCGCCAGATAGGCCCGCCGGCCCAGATGCGCGACCAGCCGGGCGCGGATGCGCGGCATGGCCGGGATCACATGCGCGCCCAGAAAGGCGGCCCATGCCGCCAGATATTCGCCCCATCCGTCCATGCCCCAGCGATAGCGGCTTGCAGCCACGGGCGCCAGCGGGTGAAGGTGCGACAAAGGAGACAGCCATGACCCGCATAGCCACCGTTTTCGACGCCATCGACGCTGCCAATGCCCAGGACCCGCATCTGGAAGACGGCCAGCCCGCCGCGCTGCTCTATGGCCAGCGCATGACCGAGGAACAGCTGAAGCTTCATCCCGACGCCTCCGAGCCGCTGCAGATCGCCTGCCGCGGCCAGCATGTCGAACGCTGGATGCTGCCGCGCGACAGCTATCCGATGGACCGGGCGGGCTATCTGCAATGGCGCCAGGAACAGGGCCGCCGCCATGCCGAGCGGGTGGCGGGCATCATGAGCGAGGCGGGCTATGACCCGGACCAGATCGACCGCGCCCGGCGGATGCTGACCAAGCAGGGCATCAAGCGCGACCCCGAGGTCCAGGCGCTGGAGGATGTCGCCTGCTTCACCTTCATCCGCTGGTATCTGGGCGATTTCGCGGCCGAGCAGCCCGACGACAAGATGGAGCGGATCGTGGACAGGACCGCCCGCAAGATGTCGGCCACGGCCCGCGCCCGCGCCTTGCAGGAATTCGCCATGCCCGAGGTCTTCGCGCAGTATTTCCGGGACAGTTGATGCGCCCGCCGTTCCGCAACGCCGTCATCGTCTCGCATGGACAGCCCGGCGATCCCGGCCCGCAGCAGCAGGCCATCGAGGATCTGGCGCGGGCCGTCGCGCGGCACGATCCCGCCCTTCCCGTCATGGGCGCGACGCTGGCCATGCCGGGCGCGCTGGCCTCGGTCGCAGGTGACGACAGCCTGATCTATCCGATGTTCATGGCCGAGGGCTGGTTCACCCGCAGCGAGCTGCCCCGCCGCCTGGCCCAGGCCGGCGCGCCCGGCGCCCGCATCCTGCGCCCCTTCGGCACCGATCCGGCCCTGCCCGGCCTGATTACCGCCAAGGCCCATGCCGCCGCCGCCGCCCAGGGCTGGGGCGCGGCGGACACCACGCTGTTGCTGACCGCCCACGGCTCGGGACGCTCGCAGGCCAGCTTCGCCATCACCACCGCGCTGGCCGACCGGATCGCGCCGCATTTCGCCCGCATCGTCACCGGCTTCGTCGAACAGGAACCCTTCATTGCCGAGGCCGCGCGGGGCCTGACCCGCGCCGTCAGCCTGCCCCTCTTCGCGCTGCGGGCCGAACATGTGCTGGACGACCTTCCGGCGGCGCTGGACCGGGCGGGCTTTGCCGGCCCGCGCCTCGATCCGATCGGGCTGGCCCCCGAGGTGCCAGGCCTGATCGCCGCCGCCATCCGGGGATACATTTTAAACTTGAAATAACATCCGCCCCGTGCCAGCCTCCGCGGGGACAGGAGGTAGCACGGCATGAAGATTCTCTGCCTCGGCGGCGGCCCCGCGGGCCTCTATTTCGCGATCTCGATGAAGCTGCGCGACCCCTCGCACCGGGTGACGGTGCTGGAGCGCAACCGCGCCAACGACACCTTCGGCTGGGGCGTGGTGCTGTCGGACGACGCGCTGTCGCGGATGCAGAGGAACGACCCGACCTCGACCGAGGCGATCCGGCGGAACTTCATCTATTGGGACGACATCGCGGTGATCCGCGACGGGCAGCGCGACGTGTCGGGCGGCCACGGCTTCGCCGGGATCGGCCGCAAGAAGCTGCTGAGCCTGCTGCAGGACCGCGCCCGCGACCTGGGCGTCGAGATGCGGTTCGAGACCGAATTCGGCGGCGCCGAGGAAATGCGCGGGGATTACGACCTGGTGGTCGCCGCCGACGGGCTGAACAGCCGCATACGCGGCGAATATGCGGAAACCTTCCGCCCCGACATCGACCTGCGGCTGTGCAAGTTCATCTGGCTGGGCACGCATCAGAAATTCGACGACGCCTTCACCTTCATCTTCGAGAAGACCGACCATGGCTGGCTGTGGGCGCATGTCTATCAGTTCGACGCCGACACCGCGACCTTCATCGTCGAATGCAGCCAGCAGACATGGGACAGCTTCGGCTTCCAGGCGATGAGCAAGGACGAGATCGTCGAGACCTGCCGCAAGGTCTTCGCCGCGCATCTGGGCGGGCACGCGCTGATGTCGAACGCCGCCCATCTGCGCGGCTCGGCGGTGTGGATGAACTTCCCCCGCGTGATCTGCGATCGCTGGTATCACGAGAATGTCGTGCTGATGGGCGATGCGGCGGCGACCGGGCATTTCTCGATCGGCTCGGGCACGCGGCTGGCCCTGGACAGCGCCATCGCGCTGGCCGACTACCTGCATTCGGAACCCACGCTGGAACGCGCCTTCCAGCGTTACCAGGACGAACGCCGGCTGGAGGTGCTGCGCCTGCAATCGGCCGCGCGCAACAGCCTGGAATGGTTCGAGGAGGCGGAGCGCTATTTCCACCTGCACCCGATCCAGTTCACCTATTCGCTGCTGACCCGCAGCCAGCGCATCAGCCACGAGAACCTGCGCCTGCGCGACCCCGACTGGCTGCGCCGGGCCGAGGACTGGTTCCAGGAACAGGCCGGCGGCCAGCCCGGCCGGGCGCCGATGTTCGCGCCCTACCGGCTGCGCGACATGGTGCTGAAGAACCGCGTCGTCGTCTCGCCCATGGCGCAATACAAGGCGGTGGACGGGCGGCCGACCAACTGGCACCTGGTCCATTACGGCGAACGCGCCAAGGGCGGCGCGGGGCTGGTCTATACCGAGATGACCTGCGTCTCGCCCGAGGGCCGGATCACGCCGGGCTGTCCGGGGCTCTACGCGCCCGAGCACGAGGCCGCCTGGCGCGAGATCGTGGATTTCGTCCACCAGGAAACCGATGCCAGGATCTGCTGCCAGATCGGCCATTCCGGGCGCAAGGGCAGCACGCGGATCGGATGGGAGGGGATGGACCAGCCGCTGGAAAGGGACAACTGGCCGCTGATCTCGGCCTCGGCCATCCCCTGGTCGCCGAAGAATGCCGTGCCGCAGGAAATGACGCGGGCGCAGATGGATCAGGTGACGGCGCAATTCGTCGCCGCGACCGAAATGGCCGCGCGGGCCGGCTTCGACATGGTCGAGCTGCACGCCGCCCATGGCTATCTGGTCAGCAGCTTCATCTCGCCGCTGTCGAACCGGCGCAGCGACGATTACGGCGGATCGCTGGAAAACCGCCTGCGCTGGCCGCTGGAGCTTTTGCGGGCGATGCGCGCCGCCTGGCCTGCGACGAAGCCCATGTCGGTGCGCATCTCGGCGAATGACTGGACCCAGGATCACGGCGTCACCCCGCAAGAGGCGGTGCTGATCGCCCGCGCCTTCCACGCGGCGGGCGCCGACATCATCGACGTTTCCGCCGGCCAGACCAGCCCCGAGGCGAAGCCCGTCTATGGCCGGATGTTCCAGACGCCCTTTTCCGACCGCATCCGTAACGAGGCCGGGATCGCCACCATGGCGGTCGGCAATATCTACGAGGCCGACCATGTGAACTCGATCCTGATGGCCGGGCGGGCGGATCTGGTCTGCCTGGCGCGCCCGCATCTGGCCGATCCCTACTGGACGCTGCACGCGGCGGTGGCCCTGGGCGACCGGGTGGCTGCATGGCCCCTGCCCTACCTGGCCGGGCGCGACCAGGCCTGGCGGCTGGCCGAACGCCAGGCCGAGGAGATCCGCGCATGAGCCGCGTGCTGATCACCGGCGGCGGCAGCGGCACCGGGGCCGACATGGCCCGCGCCTTCGCCGCCCAGGGCCACGAGATCGTCATCGCCGGCCGCAGCATGGAGCGGCTGGCGCGCGTGGCCGGCGGCCGGATCCGCGCCGTTGAGGGCGATGTCGGCGATCCCGATCAGCTGCGGCGCATCTTCGAGGCGGCCGGCCCCTGCCAGGTGGTCATCGCCAATGCCGGCCTGGCCGAATCCGCGCCCTTCGCCAAGGTCACGGCGGATCACTGGCAGCGGATGATCGCCACCAACCTGACCGGCACCTTCCTGACCTTCCAGCAGGGACTGGCGCAGATGCAGGCGGGCGGGCGGCTGATCGCCATCGCCTCGATCGCGGGGCTGCGCGGGGCGGCCTATGCCGCGCCCTATGCGGCCAGCAAGCACGGGGTCGTGGGGCTGGTGCGCTCGCTGGCGCTGGAGCTGGCGCGGCGGGAGATCACCGTCAACGCCATCTGCCCCGGCTTCCTGGACACCGACATGACCCGGCGCAGCACCGCCAATATCGCCGCAAGGACTGGGCGCAGCGAGGATCAGGCGCGGGCGGCGCTGGTGGCCAGGAACCCCCAGGGGCGGCTGGTCGCGCCTGCCGAGGTGACGGCGGCGGCGCTGTGGCTGGCGTCAGAGGCGGCGGCTTGCGTCAACGGGCAGGCGATCGGGCTGGACGGGGGCGAAAGCGCATGAGCGATCTGTCCAAGCGCCGGCTGAAGACCTGGATCCGCCTGCTGGGCGTGACGCGGGCGGCGGAAAACCGGCTGCGCGACTACCTGCGCCGCGAACATGGCACGACGCTGCCCCGCTTCGACGTGATGGCCGCCCTGTGGCGGCGGCGCGAGGGGGTGACCATGTCGGAACTGTCGCGGATGCTGCTGGTCTCGAACGGCAATGCGACCGCCGTGGTCGACCGGCTGGAGACCGACGGCATGGTCCGGCGCGAGGCCGAGGATGACGACCGCCGCCGCATCCGCGTGCGGCTGACGCCCGGCGGGCTGGCCGCCTTCGAGACCATGGCCGTGGGCCACGAGGCCGAGGTGGACGCGATCTTCGCCGAACTGACCGAGACCGACCTGGACAGGCTGCGCGAGATCCTGGCCCGCGCCGGGAAGAACGAAGCCGGGAGGAGCGAATGAGAAAGACCCAGATGGCCGGGCTGACGCCCGCGCATTTCCTGTGGCAGGTCAGCGACCGGATCGCGGTGATCCGCCTGAACCGGCCCGAGCGCAAGAACCCGCTGACCTTCGACAGCTATGCCGAGCTGCGCGACACCTTCCGCGCCCTGGCCCATGCCGAGGACGTGGATGTCGTCGTGCTGGCCAGCAATGGCGGCAACTTCTGTTCCGGCGGCGACGTGCACGAGATCATCGGCCCGCTGGTCGGCATGGAGATGCCCGAGCTGCTGGCCTTCACGCGGATGACCGGCGACCTGGTCCGGGCGATGATTCATTGCAACAAGCCGGTGATCGCGGCGGTCGAGGGGATCTGCGTCGGCGCCGGCGCGATCATGGCCATGGCCGCGGACCTGCGGCTGGCGGCGCCCTCGGCCAGGGCCGCCTTCCTGTTCACGCGGGTCGGGCTGGCCGGCTGCGACATGGGCGCCTGCGCCATGCTGCCCCGGATCGTCGGCCAGGGCCGGGCGGCGGAGCTGCTCTATACCGGCCGCGTGCTTGCCGCCGAGGAAGGGGAGCGCTGGGGCTTCTGGAACAGCCTGCACGAGGATGTCGAGGCAGCCGCGATGGCGCTGGCGCGGCAGGTCGCGGCGGGGCCGGTCTGGGCACATGGGATCACCAAGACGCAGCTGATGCAGGAATGGAACATGGGGCTGGACCAGGCCATCGAGGCCGAGGCGCAGGCGCAGGCGATCTGCATGAAGACCCGCGATTTCGAGCGCGCCTATCGCGCCTTCGTCGCCAGGGAGAGGCCGGTTTTCGAAGGCAACTGACGCGCCGGGGGCTGTCTGCCCCCGGACCCCCGAGGATATTTGGGCCAAGATGAAGATGGATCGAAGCTTTCTGGACTGGCCGTTTTTCGAGGAACGGCATCGCGAACTGGCCGAGGGGCTGGAGGAGTGGGCCTGCGCAAACCTGCCGGTGGCTCATGGCGATGTGGACGCGGCCTGCCGGGGGCTGGTGCGCGCCTTGGGGGATGGCGGCTGGCTGCGCCATTCCGGGGGCGAGGCGCTGGACATCCGCAGCCTCTGCCTGATCCGCGAGACCTTGGCGCGCCATGACGGGCTGGCCGATTTCGCCTTCGCCATGCAGGGGCTGGGCATGGGGGCGGTCAGCCTGTTCGGCAGCCCCGCGCAGCGGGAATGGCTGGAGCGGACGCGGGCCGGGCGGGCGATTTCGGCCTTTGCGCTGACCGAACCGGGATCGGGCTCGGACGTGGCGCGGATCGCCATGACCGCGCAGCGCGATGGCGGCGGCTGGGTGCTGGCGGGCGAGAAGACCTATATCTCGAATGGCGGCATCGCCGATCTCTACGTGATCTTCGCCCGCACCGGCGAGGCGCCGGGCGCGAAGGGGCTGTCGGCCTTCCTGCTGCCGGCCGATACGCCGGGGCTGGAGGTCGTGGAGCGGATCGAGGTCATGGCGCCGCATCCGCTGGCGCATCTGCGGCTGCGGGATGTGCGCCTGCCCGGCGCGGCGCTGATCGGCGAAGCGGGGGCGGGGTTTCGTGTCGCCATGACGGTCCTGGATCACTTCCGCCCCACCGTCGGCGCGGCCGCCCTGGGTTTCGCGCGCCGCGCGCTGGACGAAGCGCTGGGGCGGGTCACGGAACGGCAGCTGTTCGGCGCGCCGATGGCCGGGCTGCAGATGGTCCAGGGCCACCTGGCCGAGATGGCGCTGAAGGTCGATGCGGCCGCGCTGCTGGTCTATCGCGCCGCCTGGGCCAAGGACCGGGGCGCCGCCCGCATCACCCGCGAGGCGGCCATGGCCAAGCTCTATGCCACCGAGGCCGCGCAGCAGGTGATCGACCAGGCGGTGCAGCTGTTCGGCGGCGACGGCGTGCGGGTGGGGGTGGCGGTCGAAAGCCTCTATCGCGAGATCCGGGCGCTGCGCATCTACGAGGGCGCCAGCGACGTGCAGAAGCTGGTCATCGCCCGCAGCGTCCTGGAGGACCGCGCATGAGCTATTCCCGCGTCATTCCCATCGAGTTCTGCCATTGCGACCCGGCGGGCATCGTCTTCTATCCGCGCTATGCCGAGATGGTGAACCATATGGTGGAAAACTTTTTCATCGACGAGGTGGGCTATTCCTTCGCGCGGATGATGGCCGAGGGCTTCGGGATGCCCACCGCCCGGCTGGAGGTGGATTTCCGCAAGCCCTCGCGCCTGGGCGACCGGCTGGAATGGCTGCTGTCGGTCGAGCATGTCGGCCGCAGCAGCGCCAGGTTCCTGGTCCGTGCCGAGGACCGGGTCGAGGCGCGCAGCACCGTCGTCTGGATGGATCGCGGATTTACGCCTGCGCCATGGCCCGGCCATATCCGCCCGGCACTGGAGGCGCATCATGCATGAGCTGCTTCACCCCCGGAACTGGAAGCCCGCCCAGGGCTATGCCAATGGCGTCTCAGCGCGGGGACGGATGATCTTTACCGGCGGGCTGGTCGGCTGGGATGCCGATCAGCAGTTCCAGACCGACGATTTCGCCGGCCAGGTGCGGCAGGTGCTGGAAAACATCGTCGCCGTGCTGGCCGAGGGCGGCGCGGGGCCGCAGCACCTGGTGCGCCTGACCTGGTATGTCACCGACAAGCACGAATACCTGGGCGCCCTGCGCGAGATCGGCGCCGCCTATCGCGAGGTGATCGGGCGGCACTACCCGGCCATGGCGCTGGTCCAGGTCGCGGGCCTGGTCGAGGACCGCGCCAAGGTGGAAATCGAGGCGACCGCGGTCGTCCCGGACTGAAAAGAAGAAGAAAATGACCGACAGGAGAGGTACATGCAGAGACTGGGACCCACCGGACATCTGGACAGCTTCGCCCGCGACAGCCTGCCGCCGCCCCAGCTGTGGCCGCAGCTGGACCTGTCCGGCTTCGACTATCCCGACTGGCTGAATGCCGGGGTGGAACTGACCGACCACATGGTCGAACGCGGCTTCGGCGACCGCACGGCGCTGGTGGGCAACGGCCGGGCGAGAACCTACAAGGAGCTGACCGACTGGACCAACCGGCTGGCCCATGCGCTGGTCAGCGACTATGGGGTGAAGCCCGGCAACCGGGTGCTGATCCGCTCGGCCAACAATCCCGCCATGGTGGCCTGCTGGCTGGCCGCGACCAAGGCCGGCGCGGTGGTGGTCAACACCATGCCGATGCTGCGCACCAAGGAACTGGGCCAGATCATCGACAAGGCGCAGGTCAGCCATGCGCTATGCGACACCCGGCTGATGGACGAGCTGGTGGCGGCCGCCAAGGGCTCGCAGACGCTGGAGACGGTGGTGGGCTTCGACGGCACCGCCAATCACGACGCCGAACTGGACCGCGCCGCGCTGACCAAGCCGGTGAAGTTCGACGCCGCGCGCACCGGCCGCGACGACGTGGCACTGCTGGGCTTCACCAGCGGCAGCACCGGCGTGCCGAAGGCCACGATGCATTTCCACCGCGACCTGCTGATCATCGCCGACGGCTATGCCAAGGAGGTGCTGGGGGTGACGCCCGAGGATGTCTTCATGGGCAGCCCGCCTCTGGCCTTCACCTTCGGGCTGGGCGGGCTGGCGGTGTTTCCGCTGCGCTTCGGGGCCTCGGCCGTGCTGCTGGAGAACGCCTCGCCGCCGAACATGGTCGAGATCATCCAGAAGCACCGCGCCACCATCTGCCTGACCACGCCCACCGCCTATCGCGTCATGCTGCGGGCGATGGACGAGGGGGCGGACCTGTCCAGCCTGCGCGCCGCCGTCAGCGCGGGCGAGACCCTGCCCGCCCCGGTCTGGCAGGAATGGCACGACAAGACCGGCAAGCCGATCCTGGACGGCATCGGCGCGACCGAGATGCTGCACATCTTCATCACCAACCGCTTCGACGACAGCCATCCGGGCTGCACCGGCCGCCCCGTCGGCGGCTATCGCGCGAAGATCGTGGACGAGCAGGGCCGCGAGCTGCCGCAGGGAGAGCTGGGCCGGCTGGCGGTGATCGGGCCGACCGGCTGCCGCTATCTGGACGATGCGCGGCAGGCCGATTACGTCCGGGACGGCTGGAACCTGACCGGCGACACTTTCTGGCAGGACGAGGACGGCCGCTTCCATTTCGCCGCGCGGTCGGACGACATCATCCTGTCCTCGGGCTACAACATCGCCGGGCCCGACGTCGAGGCCGCGCTGCTGGCCCATCCCGACGTGCTGGAATGCGCGGTGGTCGGCCTGCCCGACCCCGAGCGCGGCGAGATCGTCCAGGCCCATGTCGTGCTGGCCGAGGGCGTCGCCCCCGACCAGGGCACGGTCGAGCGGCTGCAGCGCCACGTCAAGGACGTGATCGCGCCCTACAAGTATCCCCGCAGCGTGGTCTTCCGCAGCGCCCTGCCCAAGACCGAATCCGGCAAGATCCAGCGTTTCAGGTTGAAGCAATGACCTATGATCCCGCCAGCGAAGGCGCCCGCATGTCCTTCACGGGCCGGATGTCCTATGGCGACTATCTGGACCTGGACCGGATCCTGCGCGCCCAGCATCCGCTGTCGCAGGCCCATGACGAGATGCTGTTCATCATCCAGCACCAGACCAGCGAGCTGTGGATGAAGCTGGCCCTGCACGAGATGGATGCGGCGCGCGAGGCGATCGGCGCGGGCCGGCTGCAGCCCGCCTTCAAGATGCTGACGCGGGTGGCGCGGATCATGGAGCAGCTGAACAGCGCCTGGGACGTGCTGCGCACCATGACCCCCAGCGAATATACCGAGTTCCGCGAAAGCCTGGGCGAAAGCAGCGGCTTCCAGTCCTACCAGTACCGGATGATCGAATTCGTCGCGGGCAACCGCAACATGGCGATGATCCGCCCGCACGAGCACCGCCCCGAGATCGCCGAGGCGCTTCTGGCCGAGGCGGCGCGGCCCTCGCTCTATGACACCGTCATCGCGCGCCTGCGGGCGTCGGGCTTCCAGATCGCGCCGCGCGAGCGGCTGGACGAGCCGCACCGCCCCGATCCCGCTGCCCGCGCGGCATGGGCCGAGATCTATCGCGACCCCCAGCGCCATTGGGAGCTTTACGAACTGGCCGAGAAGCTGGTCGATTTCGAGGACTATTTCCGCCGCTGGCGCTTCAACCATGTCACCACGGTCAAGCGGATCATCGGCTTCAAGCGCGGCTCGGGCGGGACCTCGGGCGTCAGCTACCTGCGCCGGATGCTGGACGTGGTGCTGTTTCCCGACCTGTGGGAGCTGCGGACCGAGCTTTAGCCCCGGCCCCCTAACCCCAGCCCCCTAACCCCAACCCTCGGGGCGGGCGTAATAGCCATAGCCCGCGGCCTCGTGGAAGCCCATCCGGTCATAGAGCGCGCGGGCGCTGACATTCGCGCGGCTGACCGCAAGGCCAAGGCGGTCCGCGCCCCGCTCGCCGGCCCAGAAGGCGGCCTGGCGCAGCATCCAGCCGGCCACGCCGCGGCGGCGCAGGGCGGGGACCGTCTCGATCGCATGGACCATCGCGACGGGGCCGTGGAGGGCGACGAAGGCGGCGCCCGCGGCGCGGTCGTCCATGCGGCCCAGGATGGCGGTGCGCGGGCCCGCGACATGTTCCATCACCGCCTGCCGGGCGGGACCGATATTGCCCGCCTCCCAGATCTCGCGCTGGATGGCCAGGGGCGGCCAGATGGCGAAGGCGGTCACCGGCGGAACCGGGCGGTCGGTCAGCAGCCCGACCGGGGCGGCCATGATGACGGTCGGCGTCTCGCGCACGAAGGCCCGCGCATCCAGCGCGGCGGCCAGCAATTCGTCGTCGTCCATCACCCCGAACATCGGCCGCTGGCCCCAGCGTTCATGCACCGCCACCGCCTCGTCGATATCGGCGTCGCGCCAGGCGCCGACCGCCCAGGCGGAACTGACCCGCCCGCCCGCGCCCAGCCCGCAGCCGACCCGGAAGCCGCCCGCATCGGCATATTCCGCCGCGGGCCAGGTCGCCTGGAAGGCCTCGCGCAGGGCGGCGTCGATCACAGGCCCAGCCTCTTCTTCAGCTCGGCCATGGCCGCGCCGACCCGGCCCGCATCCAGGCCGCGCACGACCAGGTTGGTGCCCCAGCCGCGTTCGTCGTGATAGGGGTAGGAGCCGAGCGACAGGTCCGGGAATTCCAGGGCGAGGACGCCCAGCTCGTCGGCCACTTCGCTTTCGCCGCGCCGGACCTCGACGGTCTGCGACTGCACCGGGCGCCCGCCCGCCAGGCGCGGGATCAGCCAGTCGACCATGCCGCGAAACACCTCGGGCACGCCGGCCATGACATGGGTATTGCCGATCGAGAAGCCGGGCGCGGCCGAGACCGCATTGTCCAGAAGCCGCGCCCCCACCGGCACGCGCGCCATGCGCAGCCGGTTCGGCGTCAGCTCGGTCCCCATCCGCTCGCAACGGGCCTGCAGCAGGGCGCGGGCCTCCTCGTTGATCTCGACCGTGGTGCCATGGGCCGCGGCCACCGCGTCGGCGGTGATGTCGTCATGCGTCGGCCCGATCCCGCCGCTGGTGAACAGAAGGTCATAGGCGCCGCCGAGGCTGCGATCCAGCGCCCGGATCGCCGCGACGATCTGGTCGTGGTCGTCGGCCACCACGCGGATCTCGCGCAGATCGAAGCCGGTGGCGTTCAGCACCTGCGCCAGGTGATGGGCATTGCCCTCGCGCGTGCGGCCCGAAAGGATCTCGTCGCCGATCACCAGGATCGCGGCTGTCGGATTGTCAGATTGCATGGCCCCTGCCCCCGCTTCTACACTTTGGTTTCTATGCCCGTTCGCGGGACTGGAACAAGTGCCCGCTGGCGTCTATCTATGCGCCAAGCGAAAGGACCTGCGATGGACGACAGCCGCATCACCCGTGAAGGGATCCGAATCCATGCCCCCGAGGATTTCGCGGGCATGCGCAAGGCCGGCCGCCTGGCCGCGCAGATCCTGGACGAGGTCGGCCCGATGGTCGAGCCGGGCGTCACCACCGGCGCGCTGGACGACTTCATCCGCAGCCGTGTCGAGGAGCTGGGCGCGGCCTCGGCCACGATCGGCTATCGCGGCTATCAGCATGCCAGCTGCATCAGCGTGAACCATGTCGTCTGCCACGGGATTCCCGGCGACAAGCTGCTGCAGAACGGCGACATCCTGAATATCGACGTGACGGTGATCGTCGATGGCTGGTTCGGCGATACCAGCCGCATGTATGTCGCGGGCAAGGCGCCGATCAAGGCGCAGCGGCTGATCCAGGTGACCCATGACGCGCTGATGAAGGGGATCGAGGCGGTCCGCCCCGGCGCCACCTTCGGCGATATCGGCGCCGCGATCCAGGCTCATGCGGAAGGCAAGCGCATGTCGGTGGTGCGCGACTTCTGCGGCCACGGCCTGGGCCGGGTGTTCCACGCGCCGCCGAACGTGCTGCATTTCGGCCGGCCCGGCAAGGGCCCGGTGATCGAGGAAGGCATGTTCTTCACCATCGAGCCGATGATCAACCTGGGCCGGCCCGAGACCAAGGTGCTGGCCGACGACTGGACGGCGGTGACGCGCGACAAGTCGCTGTCGGCGCAGTTCGAGCATTCCATCGGCGTCACCGCCGACGGCTGCGAGATCTTCACGCCCTCGGAGCGGTTCTTTCCCGAACTGGGCTAGGTCGTCAGGCGGGGCCGTCGGGCGGGATTGCGTCCCGCGACGGCCGGGGGCGCTTCGCCCCCCGGACCCCCCGAGGATATTTTCGCCAAGATGAAAGCGGCGGCGCGAAGCAGGGGGCGCGTTTCAGGCGCGGCCGGAGGCGGAGGAGAGAAGCGAGGGGTCGATGCCCTGGGCGCGCAGGGCAAGGTGCCATTTCATGTCGTGGTCGTCGCCGAAGATCAGCTCCTCGGCCCCCTCGCCGGTCAGCCAGCCGTTGTCGAGCATTTCCTGTTCCAGCTGGCCCGGACCCCAGCCGGCATAGCCGAGCGCCAGGACCGCCGATTCGGGGCCGTCGCCATGGGCGAGATCTTCCAGGATGTCGCGGGTCGTGGTCATCGCCAGCGCCCGGCCGATGCGCAGCCGGCCCTCGGGATCGTTGCCATGTTCGGGCACGTTGTGCAGCACGAAGCCGCGCCCCGGCTCGACCGGGCCGCCGAAGCGCACCTCGATCGGGCGGGCGGCATCGTCGGCCTCGATCCCCAGCTGTTCCAGAAGCGTGCCGAAATCGATCTCGGGCAGGGGGCGGTTCAGGACCAGGCCCATCGCGCCCTCGTCCGAATGGGCGCAGACCAGCACCACCGAGCGCGCGAAACGCGGGTCGGCCATGCCGGGCATGGCGATCAGGATCTTTCCGGTCAGGTTCTCGGCGTCGCGGCTCATCTGCTCTCCTTTCCCCTCAAGATCGGCGCTTGGCCCCCGATCTGCAAGACCTGCGCGCATTTGTGACTTCATCGCGACGGGAACTGTCGCTAAACCCGTCGCATGAACCGGATTTTCCTGATCGCGCTTGTTGCCCTGGCCGCCACGCCCGTCATGGCCGAGCCGCTGCCGCCCGGCCTGGCCGGCGCGCGGCTGCTGCCGGGCTGGACGGATGGCAATGGCGACCGCGTCGCCGCGCTGGAGCTGGAGCTGGAACCCGGCTGGAAGACCTATTGGCGCAGCCCCGGCGACAGCGGGCTGCCGCCGGAATTCGACTGGTCGGGGTCCGAGAACCTGGCGGGTGTCACCTTCCACTGGCCCGCGCCCGAGGCGATCCTGTCGGGCGGCGATGTCAGCCTGGGCTTCCACGACCGGCTGGTCCTGCCCTTCACCGCCCATGCCGCCCGGCCCGGCACGCCGGTCGAGCTGGCGGCAGAGATCGACCTGGGCCTGTGCGAGCGGATCTGCGTGCCCGCCCGGCTGGCGCTGACCGCCGCAGCGCCGGCGGACCGCCCCGACCCGCGGATCGAGGCCGCGCTGGCCCAGGGACCGCGGCAATCGGCGGATCGCCCCGCCTGCCGGATCGTCGCGATCGAGGACGGGATGCAGGTCAGCATGCGGACCGGCCCGATGCCGGCCAAGGCCGCCGCGATCGAGCTGGACCGGAGGCCGGAGGTCTGGGTCTCGGGCGTGGAGATCGACGAAACGGACGCGGGACTGGCGCTGACCGCCGACCTGGTGCCGCCCGAGGGCAAGCCCTTCGATCTGCGACCGGGCAGCCTGCGGCTGACGCTGATCGGACCGGACGGCGCCGTGGAAATGCGGGGCTGCGACCCCGAGGGCTAGGGCTTCGGGTCGTCCAGCCGCGCGGCGATGGACAGAAGGTCGGCCCAGGCCTCGCGCTTGGCGGCGGGGTTGCGCAGCAGATAGGCGGGATGGATCATCGGCAGGGCGGGACGGCCGAAGGCCTCGGTCCAGTTGCCGCGCAGGCGCAGGATGCCGCGCCGGCCGATCGCCGCCTGGCAGGGGATATTGCCCATCAGCACGATCAGGTCGGGCGCGGCCAGTTCGATATGGCGGCGCAGGAAGGGCAGCGACATGGCGATCTCGTGCGGCTCGGGGTCGCGATTGCCGGGCGGGCGCCAGGTCAGCACGTTGATGATGTAGAACGCCCCTTCGGCGTCGACCGCGTCGCGCGCCAGCCCGATGGCGCCGAACATCCGGTCCAGAAGCTGCCCGGCGCGGCCGACGAAGGGGCGGCCCTGGCGGTCTTCCTCGTCACCCGGCGCCTCGCCCAGGATCAGCAGCCGCGCGCCGGGATTGCCGTCCGAGAAGCAGAAGTTCCGCGCGCCCTTCTTCAGCTCGATCCCGTCGAAGCCCTCCTGCGCCGCCGCCAGCGCGGCAAGCGTCTCGGCGCCGGCCGCCAGCGTTTCGGCCTCGGCCACGCGGGCGGCCAGGTCGTCGCCCGGCGCGGCAGCCAGCGCGGCGGGGGCCTGCGGCGCGGGGGCGGCGGGCGGCGGCGTCGT
>NZ_QNRC01000014.1 GCF_003709565.1 Paracoccus sigandri
CCATCTGCGCGCCCATGTTCTCGAACTTGTCGCCCAGCTCGATCTCCTTGGCGACCGAGACGCCGTCCTTGGTGATGCGCGGCGCGCCGAAGGACTTGTCGATCACCACGTTGCGGCCCTTCGGACCAAGCGTCACCTTGACCGCATCCGCAAGGATGTTCACGCCCTTCAGCATCCGGTCGCGCGCGTCCGTGCTGAACTTCACTTCTTTCGCTGCCATTTGAATCACTCCTTCTGAGTCTTCGGTTGGATCGCGACCGTCAGGCGGCCTGTTTCGCGCTCGCCGGGGTCTCGATCACCCCCATCACGTCGCTTTCCTTCATGATCAGCAGATCCTCGCCGTCGAGCCGGATCTCGGTGCCCGACCATTTGCCGAACAGGATGCGGTCGCCGGGCTTCACATCCAGCGGCGTCAGCGTGCCGTTCTCGCTGCGCGCGCCAGAGCCGACCGCCAGGACTTCGCCTTCCTGCGGCTTTTCCTTGGCGCTGTCGGGGATGATCAGCCCGCCCGCCGTCTTTTCATCGGCATCGATGCGGCGGACCAGAATACGGTCATGGAGTGGACGGAACGTCATATCGTTCTCCTCATGGACAAACAGATTGCGAGAGGTTCCTCCGCGCCGGCAGGCGACCGGCACGGGGCCCGCGCGACCCGGATGGCATCGCGCGTGTGATGAATTGGCACGCCGGTCGCGGGTTTCAAGGGGTGGTGCGAAAAATTTTCAGCACTCGCAGCAGGCGGCTGCCAGTAACATGAAAATTGCACGCAATGTTGTGTGATTCCAGGGGCCTCGGGCTGATGAAGGGACTTGACCTGTGGCGGGGCTGGGCCAAACTTTCCTTATGGAATGGTTTCGTTCAGACCGATGCCGAGGGTTTCATGACGGACACATATCTCTCTGCCGCGCGTGATCTGGTGATCGAGGGGATGCGCGAAAGCCAGGTCGCCCTGTCGTCCGAGCTGGAGTTCCACCTGGCCTCGACGCTGGCGCGCTACATGCACCGCCCCATCGCGCCCGACCGGCTGACGGTCCGGCTGATGGATGCGGCGCAACGGCGGGCGAGACAGGGCGAATCGCGCCAGATCGGGGACGAATGCCTGATTTCCTGCGCCTTCTTCGCTGCGCGGCTGACGCGGCGGGGCGGCAGCATCGTCCATTACGCGGGGCTGGGCCAGAGCGCCTATGAGATCGCGGGGATGCCGGATGTGGCGCACGGCTTTCCCGACATGCTGGACGTGCTGCAGGCCAGCACCCCGCATGTCGAGGAGCGGCCCCTGAAGGATGACGGCACGGCCGAGCAGGAGCCCAGGATCCTGTTCCTGACGCCAAGATGGCGGCACTGAGGGGCGGGGCTATTCCTCGGGGTCGGGCTCGGCGGCTTCGAGAATGGCGACCAGCTCGGCGACGCGGCCCTTGGGCAGGGGCCGGCCCTCGTTGATCATCGCCTCGTCGGCATTCAGCCAGCCCCAGGCCTCGGCCAGTTCCCCGACCGTCGCCCCGGTGCGGTTGATCTGGGCGATCAGCGTATCGTCGGCCGGGCCCAGAATGGCCCTGATGTCCTCAAGTCGCATGGCTGTCTCCTGTGGTTTTCTCGCGGCCTGCCTAGGTAGATAGGGGCTTTGCGGGCCGGAAAAAGGGGCGGCGCCGACCCCTTGAACCGCCGTTTTGCCGCCCTAGATCCTGAATCGCCGGAAGCCTTCGACGGGTCCGGCATGCCGTGGCGGATGCAACGGCGTCCCACGGCGAAAGACTTGTACCCATGTTGCTCAAACGGAGGATGTGGCTATGAGAACCACTTTCGACTTTTCCCCCCTTTACCGGTCGAGCATCGGTTTCGACCGGATGCTGAACGCGCTGGAAGCGGCAAGCCGGGTCGAGACCGTCGACAACTGGCCGCCCTATGACATCACCAAGACCGGCGATGAGGACTATCGCATCACCATGGCGGTGGCGGGCTTCGCGCCCGAGGAACTGGCCATCACCCAGGAACGGAACCTGCTGATGGTGACGGGCCAGAAGGTCGGCGAGGACAAGGGCCATTACCTGCATCGCGGCATTGCCGAGCGCAGCTTCCGGCGGCGTTTCCAGCTGGCCGATCATGTCAGGGTGACCGGCGCCGACCTGGCGAACGGGCTTCTGGTGATCGACCTGCGGCACGAGATCCCCGAGGAGATGAAGCCGCGCCGGATCGAGATCGCGGCGGCCGGGACCCTGCCCAAGGCCGGGGCGAAGCAGGTCGAAGGCGACCAGCAGGCCGCCTGAGGCCGTTCCACCCACGCAATCCGCCGACGGTGCCGGGGTCAGCCCGGCACCGGTGGCAAGCTGTTGAAGGAGGAAAACCATGAATGTCCGTGATCTGATCCCCTGGAGCCGGGGCGAGAACCAGCTTCCCACCCCCTTCCGCGAGGGCGACCGCGACCCCTTCCTGTCGCTGCATCGCGAGGTGAACCGGCTGATCGACGACGTCTTCCGCGGCTTTGCCCTGCCCTCGGTCGGGGCGGTCCCCGCCTTCGGTGGCGGCTGGCCGAGCGTCGAGATCTCCGACAGCGAGAAGGAGATCACCGTGACCGCCGAGGTGCCGGGCCTTGAGGAGCAGGATATCGAACTGCTGCTGAACGACGGCGTGCTGACCCTGAAGGGCGAGAAACGCTCGGAGGTCGAGGACCGGGACCGGCAGTTCTCGGAACGCTATTACGGCCGTTTCGAGCGCCGCATCCCGCTTGGCGCCGAGGTCCGGGAAGACGAGGTCGATGCGCGTTTCAGGAACGGTGTGCTGACCGTGACCCTGCCCAAGACCGAAAAGGCGCAGTCGCAGGTCAGGCGCATCGCCATCAAGAGCTGAACCGGCGGGGCGGTGTTACCCGCCGCCCCCCCTCTCGAAAGGCCTCGAAAGGAGGGACCAGGCAATGGAGATCGTCGGTCAGGCAGACGACACCCGCATATCCGCGCCGCCGGGCTGGCCGTCGAATCGCGGCCGGCATGTCGCCACCCGCTCGGCCCTGCCGGATGACGCGGTGGCCCGCATCTGCCGCCCGTCCCGCTCGGCCATGACTTCGGGCCGGGCGCGCGCGAAGGGCTGGCGCCTTGTCTTCGAGCGCCGCAGCCCGCCCTTCATCGAGCCGCTGATGGGCTGGACCGGCGGCAGCGACACGCTGCCCCAGGTGGGGCTGGATTTCCCGACGCTCGAGGACGCGATCCGCTATGCGCAGGGGCAGGGGCTGGCCTGCCAGCTGCCGTCCTCGGCCCGGCCGGAAGGGGCCTGAATTGCCGGGCGGTTTTCCGGCCCCGCTGTCTGGTCGGGGGCGGGAAAGGGGGCTAGGATTCGCCGGCAAAGGAGGTTGCCGATGCTGACGAAACTTCCCGGACTGCGGCCGGCCGTCATCGCGCTTTGCACATGCCTTGCCCTTGCCCCGCCCCCGGCCATCGCCCAGCCCCTGCCCCAGGATGGCGGCGTGACCACCATCGCACCGATGCTGTCGCGGGTGACGCCGGCGGTGGTCAATATCGCGGTGGTCTCCGAGACGCCCGCGATCTCGAACCCGCTTTACAACGACCCCTATTTCCGGCGCTTCTTCGATCTTCGCGACCCGCCGATGCGGCGGCAGATGAGCGCCGGCTCCGGCGTGATCGTCGATGCCGAAAACGGCTATGTGCTGACCAATCACCATGTCGTCGCCGAGGCCAGTGCGATCAGCGTCACGCTGAAGGACGGGCGCCAGTTGCAGGCCCGGCTTGTCGGCGCCGACCAGGCCACGGAAATCGCCCTGCTGCGGATCGAGGCCGAGGGCCTGACCGCGCTGGAGATCGGCGATTCCGACCGCCTGCAGGTCGGCGATTTCGTCGCCGCCATCGGCAATCCCTTCGGCCTGGGCCAGACGGTGACCTCAGGGATCGTCAGCGCGCTGGGGCGCAGCGGCATCAGCCGCGAGGGCTACGAGGATTTCATCCAGACCGACGCCTCGATCAATCCGGGCAATTCGGGCGGCGCGCTGGTGACGCTGGACGGCAGGCTGGTCGGCATCAACACCGCCATCCTGACCCCGGCCGGCGGCAATATCGGCATCGGCTTCGCGGTGCCCAGCAACATGGCCGTCGCCGTGATGCAGCAGCTGATCCAGCATGGCGAGGTGCGGCGCGGCAGGCTGGGGATCGGGATGCACGACCTGACGCCCGACCTGGCCGAGGCGCTGGAGCTGGGCGGCGTGCATGGCGCGGTGATCGCGAATGTCGAGCCGGACTCGCCCGCCGACAAGGCCGGGCTGAAGGCGGGCGACGTGGTGACCGCCATCGACGGCGCCCCGGTGCAGGGCGCCACGCATCTGCGCAACCGGCTGGGCCTGACCCCCGTCGGCAGTCCGGTCCAGCTGACGGTCCGGCGCGCGGGAAGCGCGCAGGAGATCGGCCTGACCATGACCGTCGAGGCGGCATCGTCGGGGGATTTCGCCGGCACGCCGCTGGATGGCGCCCGGCTGCGCGACGCCTCGCGCGCGGAGGCGCGCCGGGCCGGCGCCGCCGGGATCATGGTCGAAAGCGTCGAGCCCGACAGCCTTGCCGCATCGGCCGGCCTGAGGCGCGGCGACATGATCGTCGCGGCGAACCGGCTGCGCGTCGCCTCGGTCGCCGATCTGCGCGAGATGGTCGCGGGCGGCCGCCCCATCGCGGCGCTGGAGCTGATCCGCGACGGCCGCCGCATCTTCATGGTCGCGAGGTGAACCGGGATGGACATGAACCGCAAGACGCAATTCAACATCTGGTATTGGCTGGCCGCCTTCTTCGTCCTGGCGCTGTTCCAGTATTTCTTCACCACCGCCAACCAGGTCGCCCAGATCCCCTACAGCCAGTTCGAGACCTATCTGCGCGACGGCCGGATCGCCGAGGTCTCGGTTTCCGACCGCTTCATCCAGGGCCGCTTCACCGAGCCCGTCGACGGCCGGCCGATGTTCGTCACCACCCGCGTCGAGCCCGACCTGGCGCGCCAGCTCCAGGAACATGGCGTCACCGTCACCGGCCAGATCGAAAGCACCTTCCTGCGCGACCTTCTGTCCTGGGTGGTGCCGGTCCTGTTGATCGTCGGCATCTGGATCTTCGTGATCCGGCGCATGGGCGCGGGCATGGGCGGCGGGCTGATGCAGATCGGCAAGTCCAAGGCCAGGGTCTATGTCCAGTCCGACACCGGCGTCACCTTCGAGGACGTGGCCGGCGTGGACGAGGCCAAGGACGAGCTGAAGGAGATCGTCGATTTCCTGCGCGACCCGCAGGGCTACGGCCGTCTGGGCGGGCGGATGCCCAAGGGCATCCTGCTGGTCGGCCCGCCCGGCACCGGCAAGACCCTGCTGGCCCGCGCCGTCGCGGGAGAGGCGGGGGTGCCGTTCTTTTCCATCTCGGGCTCGGAATTCGTCGAGATGTTCGTGGGCGTCGGCGCCGCGCGGGTGCGCGACCTGTTCGAGCAGGCCCGCGCCAAGGCCCCGGCCATCATCTTCATCGACGAGCTGGACGCGCTTGGCCGCGCCCGCGGCATCGGTCCCATGTCGGGCGGCCATGACGAGAAGGAGCAGACGCTGAACCAGCTTCTGGTGGAACTGGACGGGTTCGATCCGTCCTCGGGGCTGGTGCTGCTGGCGGCGACGAACCGGCCCGAGATCCTCGACCCGGCGCTGCTGCGCGCGGGCCGCTTCGACCGGCAGGTGCTGGTGGACCGGCCCGACAAGCCGGGCCGCGTGCAGATCCTGGCGGTGCATCTGAAGAAGGCCAGGCTGGGCCCCGATGTCGAGCCCGAGAAGATCGCCGCCCTGACCCCCGGCTTTACCGGCGCGGACCTGGCCAACCTGGTCAACGAGGCGACGCTGCTGGCCACGCGGCGCAATGCCGAGGCCGTGACGATGGAGGATTTCAACAATGCCGTGGAACGCATCGTCGCCGGCCTGGAAAAGCGCAACCGCCTGCTGAACCCGCGCGAGCGCGAGATCGTCGCCTATCACGAGATGGGCCATGCCCTGGTCGCCATGGCGCTGCCGGGCGTCGATCCGGTCCACAAGGTCTCGATCATCCCGCGCGGCATCGGGGCCCTGGGCTATACCATCCAGCGCCCGACCGAGGACCGCTTCCTGATGACGCGCGAGGAATTGCACGACAAGATGGCGGTGCTTCTGGGCGGCCGCGCGGCCGAGCATGTCGTCTTCGGCCACCTGTCCACCGGGGCCGCCGACGACCTGGTCAAGGTGAGTGACATCGCCCGCGCCATCGTCACCCGCTATGGCATGTCCGACCGGCTGGGCCATGTCGCGCTGGAGCGCGACCAGCGGTCCTTCCTGGCGACCGACCAGCCCTGGTATGGCCCGCAGGAGCGCGCCTATTCCGACGAGACCGCCGCCACCGTGGACGAGGAAGTGCGCCGCATCGTGGACGAGACCTTCCGGCGGACCGTCGCCCTGCTGGAGGAGCGCCGCGATCTTCTGGAACGCACCGCCCGCCGCCTGCTGGAAAAGGAAACCCTGGACGAGCAGGAGATGGCCGCGCTTGTCGGCGCGCAGGTCGGCGCGGTATCGTAAGCGCAAGCCGAACCCGCCCGGCAGCAGGCCCGTCCTGTCGTCGAAGCCGCGCGGCAGCCCGCAGGGATCCGCCGCAGCCCTCTTGCCGCTTGGGTGCCCCATCGACGCGAATATTGCTGCGTTCGATCCAACGGGACGGTTGAAAGAGCGGCACCGCGCAGAACGCCTCATCGGTTACGCGCCCAGAAGCGGAACCGACGCCGAACGCCATCCGGGATTTGACCGGCTTGGATTGGTGCCGCCTCTGGCCGCTCGACCCGATTCATGGGGCCTGACCGAGAAGCCTGGGCACCGCCGGCCCCTGTGGCGCCGTCAGGGCAGGTTGGTCGGAAAGATGAACTGCAACGGCAGGAAGGGCGGTGCCGCGACGGCGTGCAACTGGTCGACCATGACCTCCAGCAGGGACTGGCTGCGTTGGGTCAGGACCGCGCTCATGATCCCGTCGGCCAGCATCTGCCTCGTGCCCGGACTGAGCCCGTGGCCGATCAGCTGGACTTGGCCGGCCTTCCCGCGCCGCCGCAACTCGGCCCCGATCCCTTCCGAGGCCCCGCCGACATTGTAGATCCCGATCAGGTCCGGCGTTCTTTCCAGCAGTTCCGCCGTCAGCCGCGCATTGATGTGGGGATCGTCCTGGCCCTCGACCGTTCCGGCGAATTGCAGGTTCGGCCAATCTTTCTGGATCAGTTCCTGAAACCCCAATTCGCGTTCGACATGCGCCCGATAATGGCGCGTCGCGGCAACGATGGCGAGCTTGCCGCCGCCCGGCGGCGCGGCGCGGGCCATCAGGAAGGCGGCGGTCCTGCCTGCCGCCAGATTGTCGATGCCGATATAGGCCTGCCGGCGGCAGCCCGTGACATCGCTGATCAGCGTCATCACCGTCTTGCCCGCATCGACCAGCGCATTGGCTTCGTCGCGGACCATCGGATGATCGACCCCGAAGAAGGCCACGGCGTCGGCCTTGCGGCCCAGACGGCGCAGGCAGCGGGCCATTTCCTCGGGACCCATCGAGTCGGTCAGAAAGCTCTGGATACGCGCGCCGCGATCGCGGGATTGCGCCCAGATGCGCAGCTCTTCGTTCAGGCCGCGAATATAGGAATTCGCGCCGCCCGGCAGAACCACCACCATCCGCAGCCGGTCGCGCCGCCTCACCTTGGCAAGCTCGGCCTCGGGCAGATAGCGATGCTCGGCCGCGACCGCCAGCACCCGCTCGGCGGTGGAGCGCCTGACATTCGGGCGGCCGTGCAGCACCCGATCCACGGTCGCCTCGGACACGCCGGCCGCCCGGGCGATGTCGCGGATGCCAAAGCGGGAGGCGCGCTTGAGATCCATCAAAACCCATCAAAAAACTGTCGTTGTCGATGCTATGCGCATTCTCTAGCCTTTCTGTCAATGCGCTGAGACAGGGAGCCTCTCCGCAGAGACAGCCCTCGGGAGGAGAACATGACGAATTCGATCCGTATGTCGCGGCGCGGCCTGATG
The DNA here is from genome assembly GCF_003709565.1 of Paracoccus sigandri. Taxonomy (GTDB): domain Bacteria; phylum Pseudomonadota; class Alphaproteobacteria; order Rhodobacterales; family Rhodobacteraceae; genus Paracoccus; species Paracoccus siganidrum. The sequence continues at coordinate 8,030 of NZ_QNRC01000014.1, forward strand.
ATCGCCGGTGCCGCCGCGCTGGCGACGCCCTGGCTGGGCAGGGGGGCGATGGCCGCTACGACCCTGCGCTATGGCCATATGCATACCCCGAACTCGATTGCCGGGGCGCAGGCGGAATGGTTTGCCGAGGCGGTTGCCGAAAAGTCCGATGGCGGGATCCGTATCCAGATCTTCCCGAATTCGCAGCTGGGGAAGCTGCAGGAACTGGCCGAGGCGGTCTCGACCGGCGCCATCGCCTTTTCACACAATACCGCCGGCGCCATCGGTTCGCTCTACGAACCCTTCGCGGCTTTCGATACGCCCTACCTCTATCGCGATGTCGCTCACCTGCTGGCCGTGACCGATGCCGATGGTCCCGTGATGCAGCCGCTGAACGAGGGGTTGATCGCGGCGTCGGGCACGCGGGTGATCTATGGCTTCTATTTCGGCACCCGCCAGCTGACCGTGAACAGGCCGGTCCTGAAGCCCGCGGACCTGGCCGGCCAGCGCATCCGTGCCATTCCCTTTCCGATCTACATGGCGACGGTCGAGGGGTTGGGGGCGGTGCCTGTCCCGGTCGACTGGTCCGAAGTGCCGACGGCGCTGGCCACGGGCGTCGTTCAGGGGCAGGAAAACCCGCTGAACGTCATCCTGACCGCCAATCTGGCCGATGTTCAGTCGCACCTGATCCTGACCGGCCATACCTCGGCGGCGCAGATGGTGATGATGAACGACGATGTCTGGCAGCGCCTGCCCGATGCCCAGAAAGAGGCCATCACCCAGGCGGCGGCCGAAACCCGCGCCCGCGCCTCGACCGAGATGCAGGAGTCCGAGGCATCCGACCTGGAGGCGCTGCGCGGACGCGGGATGACCGTCATCGACGAAAGCGGCGATCTGGACCTGAATGCCTTCCGCGAAAGCGTCCAGGCCCGTATCGCGACGGAATTCGACAGCCGGTATGGCGAATTCTACGCGCAGGTCGCTGCGATCTCCTGACATGTCCGAGATCGATGCACTTCCCGAACCGGCGCCCGCGCCAAGGCTGCTGGAAATGGCCGCGACGTGCCTTCTGGCCATCGCCACCGGCCTGATGCTGCTGATCGTCGCCCTGATCGTGGCGCAGATCGCGGCGCGGAATTTCTGGAACATGGGCCTGCCGCGCGCCGAGGAACTCTCGCGGCTGGCCGGGGTCCTTTGCGTCTACCTGACCGCGCCGGTGCTGGCGCTGAGGGGGCATCACGTCGCGGTCGATGTCTTCGTGAACCTGCTGCCCGCCTTGCCGCGCAGGCTGTGCCTGATCCTGGCCGAGCTTTCGATCATCGCTTTCGCGGGGCTGAGCATCTGGGGCGGCTATCTCTATCTGCTGCGCGCCTGGCGCTTCCGCACGCCCGCATTGGGGGTGCAGAACATTTGGCTCTATGGCCCGGTCCTGATCTGCCTTGCGCTGCTGGTTGTCATGGCGGCGTGGCGCATCCGGTCGCTGCTCAGATCCGAAAGGGGCGCGGCATGACGCTGACACTTCTGATCGCCTTTGCCGTCCTTCTGGTGATCGGGGCGCCGATCTCGGTCGCATTGGGGCTTTCGGCGGGGATCACGATATTCTGGCACGATCTGCCGCTTTCCGTGCTGCTGCAACGCGCCGTCAATTCGATCGACAGCGCGCCCCTGCTGGCGGTGCCGATGTTCATCCTTGCCGCCGGGCTGCTGACCGCCACCGGCGTCACGCGCTACATGTTCGATCTGGTGCGGATGATCGTCGGGCGGGTGCGCGGCGGCATGGCCCATGTCAACGTGCTGCTTTCGCTGGTTTTCGCAGGCATGTCCGGCGCGGCCCTTGCCGATATCGGTGCCATGGGCGCCATGCAGGTGCGCGAGATGGTCGCGCAGGGCTATACCCGCCGCTTCGCCGCCGGGTTGTCCATCGCCGCGGCAACCATCGGGCCGATCTTTCCGCCCTCGATTCCGCTGATCATCTTCGCCACCGCGGCCGAGGTCTCGGCGGTCAAGCTGCTGCTGGCCGGGATCGTGCCGGCCATCATCATCACGGCCATGCTGATGGGCTACATCGCCCTGATCGCGCGGCGCCAGAACCTGCCGCGTGACGATGTCGCGCCGACCCTGCCGGCCTTCGCCAGGCTGGCGGTGATCTCGTTTCCCGCGCTGCTGACCCCGGTGCTGCTGATCGGGGGCCTGCTGTCGGGGCTGTTCGGGCCGACCGAAGCGGCGGGGATAACGGTGGCCTATGCGATCCTGATCGGCTTTCTGATCTATCGCAGCCTGACCTTGCGCGCCCTGCTGGATGCGACGCGCGAGACGGTCCTGGCCACGGCGAACATCCTTTTCGTGGTGGCGGCTGCGGCGGTCTTTGCCTGGGTGCTGACGATGGACCAGATCCCGGCCAGGGCGGGGGCGTGGCTTCTGGGCATCTCGGACGATCCGCTGGTGCTGCTGCTGATCCTCAACCTGGTGCTGCTGGTCGCGGGAATGTTCCTGGAAAGCATCGCCGCCATCCTGATCATCGCGCCGATCGTGACGCCGGCGCTGTTGCAGGCCGGGGCGCCGGCCGAACAGATCGGCGTCGTCATGGTGCTGAACCTGATGATCGGGCTGCTGACGCCGCCGGTGGGGATGAGCCTCTACATGATGTCGATCGCCGGCAGGATGCCCTTCGCCGAGGTGGTGCGCGGCGTGGCGCCCTTCTTCCTGCCGCTGTTCGTGGCGCTTGCGCTGGTCACATTCTTTCCGGGTCTCAGCGCCTGGCTGCCCAACTACCTGATGGAGTAACCCATGAGCCGTATTCTAGGCCCGATCCGCCAGCTTGGTTTCGTCGTTCCCGATATCGAGGACGCCATGAGACACTGGTCCGAGGTGATGGGCGTCGGCCCCTTCTTCTACAATCCCCGCGTGCCGATCGCGGAATATACCTTCGAGGGCAGCCGATACGAGCCGCACAACTCGGTCGCGCTGGCCAATTCCGGCTATGTCCAGGTCGAACTGATCCAGTGCCGGAACGACGTGCCCTCCTGCTACAGGGAATTCGTCGAGGCGGGGAACTGGGGCCTTCAGCATACCGCCTACTGGACCGAGGAGTATGACCGCGATCTGGCGCTGATGGAGGCAGAGGGCTTTCGCGTGAAGATGTCCGGCCAGGTCGGCGAGAACGGCCGGTTCGCCTATTTCGACCGCGAGGCCCATCCCGGCACCTGTATCGAGCTTTCCGAGGTGAAGGGTCCCAAGGGGCGCATGTTCGACATGATCCGCGATGCCGCCCAGGGCTGGGACGGTCGGGACCGCGTTCGCCCTTTCCCCGACCTGACGAAGATCTGAGCCGATGATCCGCGCAACCTATATCGTGGAAACACCCTGTCCCATCGCCGAAGTCGCGGCGATGATGGCGGGCGAACAGAGCGCGGGCACCTTCGTCCGGGTCGAGGGCGAAAGCGACGCCTTGCGCGCGCGTTTCGGGGCGAAGGTGATCGCCACCGAGGAAATCGGCCGGTCCGAGAGCCCCTCGCTGCGTTCGGCCTGGGCCGAGCGCAGGGGGCTGACCGGCCCGCGCGGCATCTACCGCGTGGTGATCGGCTATCCCGAGGAGAATGTCGGGGTGAACCTGCCCGTGCTGGCCTCGGTCGTCGCCGGCAATCTCTTTGACCTGGGCGAGGTGACGGGGCTGAAGCTGACCGACATTCAGCTAACGCCCGAATATCGCGACCGCTACGACCTGCCGCGGGTGGGCATCGCGGGGACGCGCGCCTCGGCCTCGGTGCGGGGGCGGCCGCTGTTCGGCACGATCATCAAGCCCAATATCGGGTTGTCGCCGCAGGAAATCGCCGATCTGGTCGCGCGCCTTTGCGAGGCGGGGGCGGATTTCGTCAAGGATGACGAGATCGCGGGCACGCATCCCCATGCGCCGGTGGATGCGCGCATCCGCGCCGTCATGGACCCTGTGCGCCGCCATCGCGACCGGACCGGCAAGCTGGTGATGGTTGCCTTCAACATCACCGACGATACCGACGCCATGCGCCGTCATGCCGATCTGCTTGCCGCCGAAGAAGGGACCTGCGCGATGGTTTCGCTGAACTGGGCGGGGCTTTCGGCGGTGCAGAGCCTTCGCCGCCACACGCCCCTGGCGATCCACGGCCATCGCAACGGCTTTGGCGGCATGGGCCGACACCCGCTGCTGGGTCTTGGCGTGCGCGCCTATCAGGCGCTTTACCGGCTGGCCGGGATCGACCACATGCATGTCCATGGCATGGGCGGCAAGTTCTCGGACCTGGACGAGGACGTGACCGAGGCCGCGCGGCATTGCCTGGCGCCGATGGGGGCAGGGGAGGACCGGGTGATGCCGGTCTTTTCCTCGGGACAATGGGCGGGCACCCTGCCTCACACGCTGGCGCAGGTCGGTTCGGATGATCTGATGTTCCTGTCGGGCGGTGGGATTATGGCCCATCCCTCGGGGCCGGCGGCCGGGCTGGCCAGCCTGCGGCAGGCCCATGAGGCCGCCACCCTGGACGTGCCGCTGCCCGAATTCGCCCGCACCCGCAGGGAACTGGCCGAGGCGCTGGCGAAATTCGGCGCGAAGGGCTGACGCCGTGGCCTATGTCTTCGTCGCGGACGACTTCACCGGCGCCTCGGACACCCTGGCGACGCTTGCGCGGGCGGGGCTGAAGGCGCGGCTTTTCCTCGACCTGCCGGATGCCGCAGAGGTTGCGGGGCTTGATGCCTGGGGGATCGCGACCCATGCGCGTTCGCTGGGTCGGGACGGGATCGTCGCGCTTGCCCGGCATATCGCGGCAGGGCTTGCCGCTTTCGCGCCGCGGTTCCTGCATCTCAAGATCTGCTCGACCTTCGACAGCAGCCCCGAGACGGGCAATGTCGCCCTTCTGGCCCGGACGCTTGCGGATGGGCTGGGCATCGCGAATATCGCCGTGATCGGCGGGCAGCCCTCGCTTGGGCGCCACGCCGTGTTCGGAACGCTGTTCGCCAGCGGGCCGGATGGCGCGGTTCACCGGATCGACCGTCATCCGGTGATGTCCGGCCATCCCGTGACACCCATGCGCGAGGCCGACATGCTGCGGCATCTGGCATCGCTGGGGCTTGAGGGGTTGACCCTCGTGGCGCGCGGACAGCGGGGCGGGGCCTTTCCGCGCTATTACGACGCGCTGGAGCAATCCGATATCGAGGCCGCCGGGCGCGATCTCATGGCCGCCGGCGGGCGGTGCATCGTCATGGGTGCGTCCTCGGTGGCCGAAGGCTGGCTGGCCGCCCGGTCGGTTCGCGGCAGGGTCGCGGCGCCCCCACCGCTTGACGACAATGGCCCGGTCCTTGCCTTCGTCGGCAGCCGCTCGGCCCTGACCACCACGCAGGTCGCGGCCGCGCAGGGCTTCGCCCGGCTGCCGGTCGATCCCGTCGCCATGCTGGCCGGCGGCGCAAGATGCGCCGGCATCCGTGATTGGGCGGCCGAACGGCTTGCCCGGGACGAGAACTGCATGATTTTCCTGACCGCCGATCATGCCGGGCCGTTCTCACCGGCAGAGCTTGCCGAGGCATCGGCGGCCTTCATCGCCGAGTTGATCGAAACGTCCCGGCCCGGCGGGTTGATCGTGGCAGGGGGCGACAGCTCCAGCGCCATCATCGGGCGGCTGGCTCCGGCGTCGCTTGCCTATGCGGGGACATTATGTCCTGGCGTCCCGGTGCTGCGCGGCCGGACCGCAGGAGGCGATCTGCCGATGGCGCTGAAGGGCGGGCAGATGGGCGGCGTCGATTTCTTCGACCGCGCCGGCGCGATGCTGCGGGGAAAAACCGAGGCGAGGACCTGAGACGGGGGGTCTGCATTCCGTCTGGGGACCCTTGTGACGGGGGCGCCGAATGCTGCCGGGCTGAGCCGTTCGGATTCGCCGGCGTCCTCTTGAGGCTGTGGGCGGCAGGGTTTCCCACGCAACGACAATGCCGGAGATGCGCCTTCGCGGGATCTGTCAGACAGCATGAACCCGCCACGGACCAAAGGTGGTTCGTGGCGGGCAGCTTGTGCCGGCCTGTGGCCTTGCGCGGGCGGTTCAGTCCGGGGCGGCGATTTCCTGCACCGCCGCGCGGGCGGCTGCGGTAACGGCGATCACCAGGGGTTGCTGGAATTGCGGCTGCAACCGGATGGCGGAGGCCGAAAGCGGGCCGCCGCCCATGATGACCGCTTCGGCGCCATCCTCGCTCACCGACTGCCTGACGGCATCGGCCAGGGCGGCGTCCAGCCGGTCGGCATCCTGGACAAGTTCGGTCGGATCGCCCGGCGTGACCCGCACGCCGCGATACTGCGCCTCGTAGCCAAGCGCGACGGCTTTCTGGCGGAACGATTCGATCAGTTCCTCGTCCGGCGTCACCGTCACGATGCCGAAGGGGCGGCCGTCGCGGGCGGCCTCGTGAAAGACCTCCTCGCCGATCCCGAAGACCGGGATGTCGACCGCTTCGCGCAGTTCCGGTAGGCCGGGATCACTGAAGGCCGAGACGATCAGCGCCGCCACGCGCGGGTCCGATGCCGCCTCGGTGCCGACGGCGACCACGCCGGGGACGGCATTGGCCATGTCCTCGGGCGTGGTCAGCAGGGCGGGGGCGCCGGTATTGCTGCGGCCCTCCACGCTGGCGGCATCCCCGACCTCGTCCTGGGCCAGTTCGGCCATGGATTGCGTGGCAGCCTCGTTCGAGTTCGGGTTGATCAGCACGATGATCCGGTCCGCGTCCTGGGCCAGCGCCTGTCCCGACATGAGCCCAAGGGTGCAACCGGCGACCAGCGCCAGGCGGCGGGTGGGTCCAGTGATGGTCATGGCTCAGTTCTCCCGGAAGCGCTGCGCCGAGGGCAGGTGCTTCATCAGCAGGTAATAGAGGATCCCCGAGGGCAGGAGGCTCGCATACCACGAGATGCCCGAGAAGATCAGCGCGAAGACGATGCCCACCCCCATGGCGATGACGGCGGCCATGTTGACGCCCTTGTAGGGGCCTTCGGGATCATAGAGCTTCTCGAGGTTCAGGTCCTGCTTGCGCAGCACGAAGTAATCCACCACCAGGATCGCGAAGATCGGACCCAGGAAGGCCGAATAGGTGCGGATGAACAGGCTCAGCCCCGCGGCCGATTCGTCCTTGACCAGTTCCCAGGGGAAGGTCGCGAAGGCCAGGAATCCGACGATCACCGCCGAGGTCTTGAAGTTGATCTTGAACACGTCCATCAGCGCATAGGCGGGCGGGACGACGTTGTTGAGGATATTCGTCGTCACCTGCGCGAAGGCGATGAACAGCAGCGTCACGACCAGCAGCACCTTGTTGTCGACGGCGCTGGAAAAGACCTTGATCGGATCGACCTCGCCGGTCGCGCTGGACACCATCAGCCCGATCAGGCCCATGAACAGCGTCGCCGGCAGGATCGAGTTCGCGTAGATCACCACCTGCCGCACCCGTCCCACGCGATGCTGCAATTCGCGCGAATAGTCCGACACGTTCAGCATCATCGTCGAATAGACGCCAAGAAACAGCATCGTGCCGCCCCAGAAGGGCGCGCCCCAGGTGCCTTCGGCATTGATCAGATTGGCGCTGATCTCGGCGCCATAGCGGTTGATGACGCTGAAGAACATGTAGATCAACGAGCCGATGATGAAGACCGCGCCGATGTTTTCCAGCCACTTGATCCCGTGGAAGCCGAACACCGACAGGCCGATCTGCAGAAGCTGGAAGCCGATGAAGAACGCCCAGATATTGGAATAGCCGAACATCGTTTCGGACACGAGGTTCAGCGCCCCCGCGCCGATCCAGCTTTGAAAGCCGTACCAGACGATCGCCGGGACCGAGCGCACCAGCGCCGGGATCCGCGTGCCGCTGAAGCCGAACGAGGACCTGGCCTGCACCATGAAGGGGATGCCGTATTTGTGGCCCGCCTGCCCGTTGATCATCAGCGCCACGCCGATCACGGTGCAGCCGATGGTGATGGCCACGAAGGTCTGAAGCAGGTTCAGCGTCCCCACCAGCCCCGAGCCGACGGTGAAGGTCCCGATCGAGACGCATCCACCCAGCCAGGCGAACAGGTAGGACCAAGGGTCCATGATGCGGGCTTCCTGCGGGGCCAGGCTTTCCTCGCCGACCCCCTTGTGTTCGATCACGGCGCTGTCGGGCGCCATTTCCTGAGTTGTCATTTTCAGTCCTCCTCCCTTTCGTGCTTCCCTATTTTTCGTTGGGGAAAGCGTAGGCGTTGATCTTGCTGGTCCGCAGTCCGGCACCGACCAGTGCCTCGATCATGCGGGTCGCGACGCTGACGCCGTCGATGACCGGAATGCCGGTTTCCTCGCTGAGCCATGCTGTCAGGTCGGCCATCCCGGCGCAGCCCAGCACGACGGCCTCGCAGCGGTCTTCCCGGATGGCGCACAGGATTTCATCACGCACCTTGATCCGTGCATCCGAGCCGGGCTCTTCCAGCGCCAGCACGGGGATCGAGGCCGAGCGGACGCGGCGGCACTGGTACGACAGGCCATAGCCGTGGATCAGATGCTCGATCACCGGGACCGAGCGCGGCAGCGTGGTCACGACGGAAAACGAGGTCGCCAGCATGCTGGCCGCCTTCACCGCCGCCTCGCAGATGCCCAGCACCGGGCCGCTGGCCAGTTCGCGGCAGGCGGCGATGCCCGGATCGTCGAAACAGGCGACGACGATGCCGTCGATCCCCTGCGCCTCGGCCTCGCGGACATGTGCCAGCAGGCCGGGCAGGGACATCGCTTCGTCGTAATGCCCCTCGATGCTGGCGGGCGCGCCGGCCGCGGTGGCGCCATGGATCACGGTGCCGGGACTGGCCGCCGCGCGGGCCGCTTCGACGATCTTGTCGGTCATCGACTGGGTTGAGTTCGGGTTGACGATCAGGATATCCACCAGCACCTCCAAATATGTTAACAATAATTGTTAACAAGAAATGTTAACAAGTCAACAGAATTGTGGCATGCTTGCCACATTCCGGAATTGCCTGTATCCGCAGGCCGAACAGCAAGAAGCCGAGCCCAGATGGACGTCCAGCCGGAAAACCTGATTGTCGACGCGGTGCTGAACGCGATCTCCGAGCAGCGCCTTCCCGCCGGGACGAAGCTGGGCGAGCAGACCTTGAGCGAGCTGTTCAACTGCAACCGTGCGAATGTCCGGCGCGCGCTGGCGTCCCTGGCCGCCAAGCAGGTCGTCGAGCTGCGTCCCAATCGCGGCGCCTTCGTCGCCACCCCCTCCGCGCAGGAGGCGCGCGAGGTATTCCAGGCCCGCCGCGCGATCGAGCGGACCATTGCCCGGCAGGCCGTGGCCCGCGTGACCGATGACGACATCGCCTATCTGCGCGCGAACATCGCCGCCGAGACCGAGGCGCGGATCCGCAAGGACAAGCCGACCGAGCTGCGGCTGTCGCAGCAGTTCCACATGTATCTTGCGCAGCTGTCCGGCAATCGCGTGCTGGAACGCTTTCTGGCCGAACTGACCATGCGCAGCACCCTGATCCTGGGCATGTATCCGGGCGAAGGGCATTCATGCGCGAATTGCGACGACCATGTGGGGATCGTCGATGCCTTGACGGCGCGTGACGAAGAATTGCTGCTGCGCCTGACCGACGAGCATCTGCGCCATCTGGAGGCCGGACTGGATTTCGATCTTCCGCCGGTGTCCTCGGTCAGCCTGAAGGACCAGCTTCTGGGATCGCCGGCATAGGGGGACCGGTGCCGGCTTCCCGGCCGCGGCTTTCACCTTCGACCCACAGGCCAGCGGATACATCCAACCCGAGGGGCGCACTCCATGCGCCGGTGCCAAACCGGGCCATGTGGCGGTCTGCGCCGTGGTGCGTGCGGACGGATCGCCCTGCTTCGCGAATTCCCCTGATCCGGCACCCGCCGCGCCCAGGCCGCTACTGGACCTCTGTCGCCGGATCGCCATCCGCCGCCGCGGCCAGCAGCCGAGTCAGCGGCTCGATCGCCCATTCGATCGACAGCGGCGACTGAAAGCTCATCGCCCCCATCATCGCGGGGCTGGCCCAGACGGCGCGGCCTTCGCGCGCGGCGCGCGTGTTGCGCCAGGCGGGCAGCGCCTCGATCGTCTGCCGTGTCGGCGGATCGACCAGCCACAGGATCACGTCCAGATCGAACAGGTCGAAACGCTCGGCGCTGACATGGAACCGATCGGATTCCCCCACCATTTCATCGAAGGCGGCAGGCGTGCGGATGCCCAGGGCCCCCAGAAGCCGATTCGCGCCCTCCATGCCGCGAAAGCCGGCGATCTGGCCGTTGCTGTTGAAATAGGCCGAGGTGCCGGACAGGCCGCGAAGCTGCGGATGCGCCTCCAGCGCGGCCGCGATCTTGCCGTCGATCCGTTCGATCACCGCTTCGGCCCGGTCCTCGCGGCCGGTCGCCTGGCCGATCAGCCGCAACTCGGTTTCCCAGGGCGCACCCCAAGGCGAATAACCCTCGGGCGGGCCGATGACCGGCGCGATTTCGGACAGCCGGGCATAGGTCTGCGCATCCAGCGGCGCGAAGGTCGCCAGGATCAGGTCCGGCTCCATGCCCCAGACCCATTCCACGTCGATCTCGAAGCCATGCTGCACCTCGGGCTCGGCCCCGACCGCCTGTCGCGCCTCCTCGGCCCAGGGGCCGGTCGCATGGGGATGGCCGCCGAACCATTCATGCACGCCGACCGGGGCAAGGCCCAGGGCGTAGAGGAAATCCTGCTCGTGATAGCCGACCGAGACGATGCGCCGGATGCTGTCCGGGTCCAGCCGCGTTTCCCCGAAGCTGTGGCGCAAGCTGATTTCGTCGGCCTCAACGGGCAAGGCAAGGGCGGCAAGGCAGGCAAGCATGGGCAGAGGGCGTGGCATGGCGGTTTCCGTCCGGTTGATCTCTGCCTTGCGTATGCCTCGCTGGGTCGACCTTGGGCTACTTGCTGCCACCCCTCGGGTCAAGCGCTTGACCGCCCGGTCCACAGGCGGCAAGCAGGCGCCACGGGCCAGCATGTCGCCAGCCGTCCAATGAAACCTCGACATGCACGGATTCCGCGTTGCCCTTTGCTTCCCGACTGACCCTGCTGTGGCTGGCCGCTCTGGCGGGGCTGGTGGCGGCCTTGTGCCTTGGGGCGCAGGACTATCCGCCGCGCCTGCTCTGGGCGGCGCTGGCGGCCTATGATCCCGCCGATCCCGGACAGGCGATCATCGCCGAGATGCGGCTGCCGCGCGTGCTGGCGGGGCTGGTGGTCGGCGGCGCGCTGGCCGTGGCGGGGGTGATCATGCAGGCGATGGCCCGCAACCCGCTGGCCGATCCGGGGCTGACCGGGGTGAATGCGGGGGCGGCTCTGGCGGTGGTGTCGGGGTTGCTTGCCTTTGGCGCGCTGCCGCAGCTTGTCATCGCGGGCCTGGCGCTGTCGGGCGCGGCGCTGGCGGCGGTTCTGGTATGGCTTCTGGCCGGAGGCGGGGACAATACCCTGCGCCTGCCGCTTGCGGGGGCGGCCTTTGCCAGCCTGTGCATGGCATTGGTCGCGCTGGTCGTTCTGACCCATCCCGAGGCGCGCAACATCTATCGCTTCTGGATGGTCGGCTCTCTGGCGGTGGCGCAGTCCCAGGCGCTGGCCGTTCTGGCCCCGATCGCGCTGGCGGGGATCCTGGCGGCCGCGGCGGTTGCCCGGCAGATCGAGGCGCTGATGCTGGGCGCCGAGATGGGCAGCGCGCTTGGCCTGCATGTCGGACGGGTGCTGGGCCTTGGCCTCGCGGCGGTGGCGCTGACGGCAGGGGCCAGCGTCGCCATTGCCGGGCCGGTCGGCTTCATCGGCCTGATCGCCCCGCATCTGGCGCGCCGGGCCATGCCGGGGGCAAGCCTGACCCGGCAGGTGGCGCTGGCCTGTCCGGTCGGTGCGGGCCTGGCCCTGTTCGCCGATCTTGCCGGGCGCTGGCTGCTGCGCCCCGGCGAGGTGCAGCTGGGCCTTGTGCTGGCCATGATCGGTGCCCCCGCCTTCATGATCCTTGTCCGCCGCATGCTGCGCGAGGGCGCATGAGGCCGGTCGCGCTGATCCTTCTGACGATCCTGCTGGCGGGACTGTCGCTGTCCGCCGGGCGGACATGGCTTGCCCCGCCCGATCTGGTCCAGGCGCTGCTGGACCCCGAGGGCGCCGGCCGCATGGTCTGGAACCTGCGGCTGCCGCGCCTGCTGGTCGGCCTGATCGCCGGGGCGGGTTTCGGCCTTGCGGGGCTGGTTTTCCAGACGCTCCTGAAGAATCCGCTGGCCTCGCCCGACGTGATCGGGGTGACGCAGGGGGCGGCCTGCGGCGCGGTGGCGGCGTTGCTGCTGGGGGCGCCGGCAATGCTGGGGGCCTGGGGCGGAGGGTTGGCGGCGGTCGCGATCGTCGGCTGGCTTGCCGCCCATCCCCGGCGAGGGATAGAGCCGCGCGCCGTCGTTCTGCAGGGGCTTGCGCTGGCCATCTTTGCCGGGGCGGCCACCGAAGCCCTGATCCTGCGCATGGGCGACGGCACGGCGGGCATGGCGATCACCTGGCTCAGCGGCACGCTGAACGGCGTGGGCTGGCCCGAGGTCGCCCGCGGGGCCTGGCTTCTGCTGCTGATGCTGCCCTTGCTGCTGGCCGGCCGGGCGCTGGACCGGCTGGAGCTGGGCGAGGACCTGGCCCGCGCCCTGGGCGTAAGGGTCGCGCTGTTGCGCGCGGGGCTGGGGCTGGTCGCCGCGATCGTCGCGGCCGGCGCGGTGGCCCTGTGCGGGCCGATGGCCTTCGTCGCGCTGGTGGCCGAACCCGTCGGACGATTGATGTCATACGGTCGGCCAAGCCCCGTCGCCGCGATGCTGGCCGGCGCGGCATTCGTGACGCTGGCCGACACGCTGGCCCGCGCCATCGCGCCCGCCGCGCTGTTGCCGACCGGCCTTTACACCGCGTTGATCGGTGCGCCGGTGCTGATCCTCGCCGTTCGCCGGATGGCGCGCGGCTGACGGGAAAGGAAAACCATGCCCTTCGACATTCGCACCCTCACGATCAGCCTGGGCGGCGCCCGGATCCTGCACGGGCTGGATTTCAGCCTGCCCAAGGGCGGCATCACCGGCATCATCGGCGCCAATGGCTCGGGCAAGACCACGCTGTTGCGGGCGCTTGCCGGGCTGCTTCCGCCCGAGTCCGGCCAGGTCCTGCATGACAGCGAGGAGATCGCCCGGATGCCCGCCCGCCTGCGCGCCCGCCGCATCGCCATGCTGCCGCAAAGCGCGCAGGCCCCGCCCGGCCTCAGCGTGCGCCAGCTTGTCGCGCGGGGCCGGACACCCTGGCTGCGGCCCTTCCTGCCGATGACCCCGGCGGATCGCGCGGCGGTCGGGCGTGCGCTGCAGGCGGTGGGCCTGTCGGATCTGGCCGATAGGCAGGTCGACAGCCTGTCCGGCGGGCAGCGGCAAAGGGCGTGGATCGCGCTGGTCCTGGCGCAGGAAAGCGGCACGATCCTGCTGGACGAGCCGCTGAACTTCCTTGACCTGCCGCATCAGGCCGAGCTGGTCGCGTTGCTGAAACGCCTTGGCGAAAGCCGCAACGTGATCATGATCCTGCACGACCTGACCATCGCCGCACGGGTGTGCGACCGGATGCTGGCGCTGCGCAATGGGCGATTGACGGCCTTCGGACCGACCGCCCAGGTCCTGGCGCAAGACCCGCTACGCGAGACCTTCGGCATCGCGTTCGATTGCACGGCGCTGCCGGACGGCAGGCCGGTCGTCCTGCCCGCCGGATTGTAGGCGAACCGCGACCATGAAAGGCGGCGCCCGGTCCGAAGCCCGATCAGCAAGTGTCACGAGACCGGCAACGGCTTGACCTGGAACAGGCAGGGGCTGTCGGGATGCCAGAGCGTGGGAAACACCTCGGCCGCGATGAAGCCGTTGGCGCGATAGAAGGCGCGCGTCGCGGCATAATGCGGCTCGTCCAGGCCCCGGTCCGCCAGCGTCTTGACGGTCAGCAGGCTGCGGCCCCTGGCGCGGGCGTGGCGTTCGGCCGCCGCGATCAGCTGCCTGCCGATGTTTTTGCCGCGGCATTCCGGGCGCACCCCGATCACGATGATCTCGGATGCCGAGGGCGGATGATCCTTCAGCGCGACGAAGCCCAGCACGGCGCCATCTTCAACCCAGCCGAACATCGGCAGGGTTTCGACCGCCTCGCTGCAGAAGTCGATCACGGCAGGCTCGGTGAACCAGTCGGACAGGGCGGTCATGATGTCGCGGCAGATGGCCGCCTTGTCCTTGGTGATCTCGGCGATTTCCATGAGCTGCGTCCCCATCCCGGCGGGCCTAGAAGCTGCGGTTCAAGGTCAGGCTGAAGCCGCGCCCCTCGCCAAGGATGCAGCCCGAGCTGGCGGTGCAGGTGCCGTGATATTCCTCGTCGAAAAGATTGGTGACGTTCAGGCCGACCGAGTAGTCCTGAAACCGGTAGCGCAGCGCAAGATCGGCCAGCAGATAGCTGTCCACCCGGCGGGAATTGCCGTTGTCGCCCCATGTGGCGCCGACATAGCGCAGACCGCCGCCAAGGGTCAGGCCGGCCAGCGCGCTGCCCGGATGGGCCTTGACGATATCGTAATCCAGCCAGAGCGCCGCCTGATGTTCCGGCACCAGCGCGGGCGTATTGCCCTGATCGCCGTCATTCGACCGGGTGATCTCGGCATCGAGATAGGTATAGCTGCCGATCAGCGACAGGCCGTTATCGAGAGCGGTGCGTGCCTCCAGCTCGATCCCCTTGTGGCGGATCTGCCCGGTCTGGGTGCGGTAGATCGGATCATCATTGTCCCGCGTCAGCACATCGTCCTTCTTCAGGTCGAAAATCGCCAATGTGTACAGGCTGTTTTCATCTGGGGCGTATTTCACCCCGACCTCGTATTGCTTGCCCATGGTCGGCTTGAACAGATTGTCATGGCGGTCGGTGCCGACATTGGTGGTGAAGCTTTCGGTATAGCTGGCATAGGGCACCCAGCCGCCGCCCAGGTCCCATGTCGCGCCCAGCATCCCCACCAGCGCGTCATTGTCGCTTGTCGTCACCGTATCGTTCAGACGTTCCGTCGCGCGGTTCTCGATCCAGGCCTTGCGCGCGCCATAGGTGACGGTCAGGCCCGAATCCATGCGGGTGATCCCCTGCGCGTAAAGGCCGCGGCTGCTGACCACCTGCTTCTGGTCCGAAATGATCGGCGGCGATGCGACGGGGAAATCGTAACCCGGATCGCCGACCTGCATGGTATGCCCGCCTGCCCAGCCGGTCCGGCCGTCGATTTCGTCCCGCGCCAGATCGATCCCGGCAAGCAGGGTCGTCCGGCTGGAGGCGCCTTGCCAATCATATTGCAGCTGCGTGTCCAGCCGGATCTGGGTCGCGGTTTCATCGACGGTGAAGGCGGCGAAGTTCAGCGTGCTCTCATCGAGCATATTCGAGAAATACAGGTGCCGGTAATCCGTGTCCTGCCTGGCATAGCGGAAGTTCTGCCGCAGCGTCAGCGCATCGGTCAGCCGATGCTCGACCTCGTAACCAAGCGCCCATTGCTCGGTCTCCAGCCGGTTGAAATCCGACTGCGAATAGATGAAATCGCGCGGCAGCGCCCCCAGGGCCAGCGGGTAATCCTCGCCCGCGACGGGCAGGAAGTTGTTGGGCGTCAGGCGATCCTTCTGCCACTGGGCCAGCAGGGTGACGCGGGTGTCGGGGGTTGCTTGCCATGTGACCGAAGGCGCCAGCAGCAGCCGGTCATTGTCGGAATCGCGGATCTCGGTCTCGCCGGCCTGCCCGACCGCGACAAGCCGGTAGGACAGCGACCCGTCCCCGTTCAGCGGGCCGGTCGCGTCGATCCCGGCGCGGGCCACATCATTGGCGCCGAAGGACAGGAAGGTTTCGGCGGCCCTTTCGGGTTGCGGGCGCTTGGTGATCACGTTGACCATGCCGCCGGCGTCGTTCTCACCATAGAGAACCCCCGAGGGGCCGCGCAGGATATCGACCCGCTCGATCAGGTAGGGATCGATCTTGAAGCCCGAGAAGTTCAGCACCTTCTGGTTCAGCCCGTCGCGGAAGATGCCGCTGGTGCCGTTGTCGAATCCTCGGATCAGGAACTGGTCGAAGCGGTCGTCCACCCCCCAGATCGCCGAGGTGATGCCGGCGCTGTAGGCCACGACGTCTTCCAGCTGTGCGGGGGCGCGGTCCTTCAGTTCCCTTGCGGTGACGACCGACAGCGATTGCGGGATCTCGGTGATCCTGGCCCCGGCCTTGACGCCGGTCGCGCTGTCGCCGACGACATAGCTTGTGCCGCCGCTCAGCGGGTCAAGGCCTTCCCCTTCGACGACGATCGGGTTCAGCACCGTGGTATCCTGCCTTGCCTCCTGCGCGGTGGCGGGCATGGCTGCGCAGGACAGGGCGGCAACCGCGATGGGCCATACCCAACGCGCTGTTTCAGAGCGGAGTCTGGAAAACGTCATCTGTGTCCTCATGGGATCCGTGCCGTGCGGACGGCGCCGCGCAATAGCGGTTCGGGGGGCGGGATGTCGATGGAATGCCGGGGTGCGCATGCAACCTGCGCGCCTGGGTGCGGGACAGCTACCAGCATGGGAAGGGATGTCAACCTTCCGGCGGCTTCTGCGCCGGCGATCTCTTGCCGGTCGGACAGTCCGGCCAAGCCTGGTCCAGCCGTGCCTTCAGCCGGGCGTGAAACAGCCGATCGCCGATGATATGCAGATGGTTGGTCCCCGGCACGATCTCGGCCGCGGTGGCGCGGGACGACAGGCGGCGCCAGTCGACCAGGTTCAGCCCCCGGCTGAGGCTGTCGCCGGCGCAGAACGACGCGACCGCCACGTCCAGCGGTTCCAGCCTGTGGCGGCGGAAGACCAGCGCATTGTCGATCAGGACCCAGAACGTATGTTCGCGGCTGGAGACTTCCGGCCCGTCGGTGGGCAGGGGATCGGCCTCGTTGCCGATGAAGCGCAGCAGCTGATCATGGCACTCGTCGTCCATGGCGCCGATCAGCCGGTCCCATTCGGGGCGCATCCGGGTGCGGCCCAGCCAGTCGCGCAGTTCGGCCTGCAGCCGGTCGCGTTCGCCGGGGGCGAAGCGGGGCGTTGCACCGGGGGCGAAGTCGGTGCCCAGATCGCAGACATCGACCTGCGCGATCAGCCGCAGGTCGATCTCGCCCTGCAATTGCCGCGCCGCCTCCCATGCCAGCAGCCCGCCCCAGGACCAGCCGAGGAAGGCGCAGGGCTGGCCCTTCGCCTCGGCCCGGATATGCGACACGTAATCGGCCACGACCTCTTCCACGGCGACGTTCAGCCGCTTTTCCTCGTTCAGCGAATGGCAGAGGAAGCCCGTCACCGGCTGTTCGGGGCCCAGGTAATCGGTCAGGCGCAGATATTCGCGGGTCGAGACCAGCAGCCCCGGAAAGCAATAGAGGCGCGGTTTCGTGCCGCTGGCACGCAGGGTGATGGCGCTGCGTCCGGTGGCATCGCCGGCGGCGATGCGGGCGGCCAGGCCACGCACGGTCGGGGCGTCGAAAAGATCCGCGACCGTCAGCGCGACGCCGGGCCACACCCCCCGCAGCCGCGCCAGCACCTTCAGCGCGGCCAGCGACACCCCGCCCATGTCGAAGAAGTCATCGGTCACGCCGATGCCGTCATGGCCGATTTCCTCGCGCCAGACGGCCAGGATCGCTGCCTCGGCCTTGTCCTTCGCCGGCACGCCCAGGGCCTTTCGCTGCACGCGGCCCGGCAGCGGCAGCGCCGCGCGGTCCAGCTTGGCGTTGGGATTGGTCGGCATCCGGTCCAGCACGACCACGGCCGAGGGCAGCATGTGTCGCGGCAGCTTCGCCTCGAGCGCGTGCAGAAGCGCCTCGCCCGAGATCCGCGCGGGGGCGACGACATAGGCGATCAGCCGCTTCTCGCCGTCATCCTCGCGCAGCAGAACCAGCGCCTCGCTGACCTCGGGTTCGGCCAGCAGCGCGGCCTCGATCTCTCCCGGCTCGATGCGATGGCCGTTCAGCTTGACCTGAAGATCCACCCGGCCGAGGAATTCGATCGTCCCGTCCTCGCGCCAGCGGCCGAGATCGCCCGAGCGGTAGAGACGTCCCCCCGCGCCGCCGCCCAGCCTTGGCCCGAAGGGATCGGGGATGAACCTGTCGGCGGTGGTGCCGGGACGGCCCACATAGCCGCGCGCCACGCCCGAGCCGCCCAGATGGATCTCGCCCACGACGCCGATGGGGCAAGGCATCAGATCGGCATCCAGCACATAGGCACGCCGGTCCCCGACGGCCCGGCCAAGCGGCGCATAGGCGCCTTCGAAGCGGGTGCCCGCCCGCACCTTCCAGACCATCGGCGTCATGATCGTCTCGGTCGGACCATAGCCGTTGATCAGAATCCGGGCCTTCAATGCCCGCGACAAGAGATCGAATGTCGTCTGCGCAAGCCCCTCTCCGCCGAAGGAATAGAGCCGCATCGGCGGGGCCTCGTCGGTGGCCTCGGCCCATTCGGCAAGCTGCTGCAGATAGGTGGTCGGGATCGAGGCGTTGTTGCAACCATGCCGGCGCATCGCCGCCAGGGTTTCCTCGGGCGTCCAGAGCGGGCCGTCGGGGATCACCACCGACCCGCCCATCATCAGCGGAACCATCCAGCGCTCGTGCCCGCCATCCGAGGAAAACGGCAGGAACGGCAGCTCGCGGCTGTCCGCGCTCATCTCGTAGACGCGCGCGGTGGTCTGGTTGTGCAGGCTCAGCGGGCCATGTTCGACGGCGACGCCCTTGGGTTTGCCGGTCGAACCCGAGGTATACATGACATAGGCAAGCTGATCGGGATGTATGGTGACGGCCGGATCGGTCTCGGGGAAATCGCCGGCAGGCAGGTCGTCGATGCACAGGACATGCGCGGCCAGCCCGTCCGGCAGCCGGTCCCGGAACCGGGTCCGCGTCAGCACCACATGCACGCCGGCATCGGTCATGATGTGGTGGTTGCGGCTTGCCGGATGGTCTGGTTCGACGGGAATATAGGCGCCGCCCGCCTTCATCGCGGCCAGGATCGCTACCAGCGCCTCGGCACCGCGTTCGATCAGGATCGCGACGGGGATCTCGGCCCCGACGCCAAGCGCGATCAGCCGATGCGCCAGCCGGTTCGCGGCGCGGTTCATCTGGTCATGGGTCAGGCGATCCCCGCCGCAGATGACCGCCAGCTTGTCGGGCGTCTGCCGGGCATGGGCCGCGATCATCTGATGCGTGGCGCGCGGATCAACGGGGGCGTCGTCGGGATAGGGGGCCGAAAGCCGGTCCAGTTCGTCATCCTCCAGCAGCGCAATTCCGGCCAGCGGGCGATGGGGATCGGCCAGCGCTGCGGTCAGCAAGCGCTCAAGATGGCACAGGAAGCGCGCGATCAATGCCGGTTCGTGAAGGCCCTCGGGGTGATCGGCGGTCAGCCGGATTCCGCCTTCCGGCAGGGTCTCGGCCAGAATGACGCATTCCCCCTGCGCAGCGGGACGCGGGGTCGCCAGGCGGGCGACGCCCTGGGGCAATGGCGCGGCGTGGCGGACATGCAACACCACCGCCCCCAGCGGATGGCGGTCGGCCCCCGCCTGCCGCAGCATGTCCTGCACCAGCGCCTCGGAAGGCAGGCGGTCGGCGCGAATATCCGAAATCGCCGCCGCGATCCGTAGACGCATGGCGGCAAAGCCCTCGGCCGGGTCGTAATCGGCGCAAAGCGGCAGGATATCCTCGCCCCGCCGCGCCGGATCGGGCGAGGGCTGGCCAAGCGCGAAACGCAGCCGGTCATGACCGCCATAGCGCGCCAGCAACGCGGCCAGCGCGGTGGCCAGCACCTCTTCCGGGTCGTCCATGTCGCGGACCAGATCCCCCGGCAGGTCGCGGCTTGCGGTCAGCCGGACGGTCCCCTCGCTGCCGCCGTGGCGTTGCGGCAGACGGGCAATGACATGGCCGGCCCCAAGCCGCGCGCGCCAGCGGGGCAGGGCGTCGCGCAGGGGTGGGGCGGCCGGAGGCCGCAGGCCCAGCCGGGCGGTCGGCTGGCCCGCCATCGCGGCCAGCAGGCTGCCTTCCATCGCGGCCAGCGTCGCGGCATCGCCCAGAATCGGATGCAGGGCGATGGCCAGGACATGGCTGCCGTCCCGGCCCGGAAACAGATCGACCGCCGCCAGCTCGGGCGACAGCGAGGCCAGGTGACGCATCGCATCCGCCGCGGGATCGTCCGAGACGGCGTGAATCGTCATCGCCGGCCGCTTGGCGTCGTCCTGCCGGCGCAGGACCTCGCCGCCGGGCAAGGTCTCCAGCCGCGCCGCGAAGGCGGGATGGGCCAGGATCATGAGCCGCGCCGCCTCTGCCAGCGCGGCACCGTCATGGCCGGGGGCAAGATGCAGGGCCAGGCGCTGCGGGGCGAAGGGGCCAAGCCCGCCCACCTGCTCATGGGCCCGGATCTGCCGTTCGATCCCGCTGAGCGGCATCGGGTCGGCGGGGCGTGGATGCTGCATGTCGTTCATTGTCCTGCCTCCATCGCCGCGCGCAGCGCCAGGGGACGCGGATCGGTCCAGGTCGCGTCGATCCGTGCCAGGCACTCGGCACGGCTGGCCGGCTCGCCCTCGGCGCGCCAGCCCGGCGGCAGGGCATGAGGCGCGGGCCAGACCGACATGCGGCCCTCGCTGTTGCGGACGACATGCCACAGCCCGTCGGCAATGAAAGATCGGGTCATCAGCGGTTCCTTCGGCAGATCCCTTCGCCCTGAGGACGGATCGGAACGGCGAAAATTCACCCCGTGCGAATTTTTCCGCCCATCTCTGCCGAAGGGTGAATTTCGGCGCCGGCGGAACGTCAGTGAAGGGCGACAGGACAGGATGACCCATGCGCCCGCTCGATCTTGGCTCGCCCAGGCTGGCCCGGCTGCTTCTGAGGACCGGCACCCCCGCGATGTGCGGGCTGTCGCTGAATGCCGCGCATCAGGGCGTGGACGGCGCCTTTCTGGGCCGGCTGGGAACCGAAGAGCTGGCGGCGGTCAGCCTCGCGCTGCCCCTGGCCGGGCTGACGGCCGCGCTGGGCGTGGGGCTTGGAGTGGGGACGGCGACGGCCATTGCCCGGCGGCTGGGGGCAGGCGATGCGAGGGCGGCCGGGCGGATCGCCTCGGGCGCGATGGGGCTGGGCCTGTGCCTTGCCGCCCTGGCCTGCGCCGCGCTGACGTTGGGGCGCGAGCCGCTGCTGGACCTGCTGGGAGCGACCGGCGGGCTGCGCGAACCGGCGCGGGCCTATCTGGCGCTGATGGCCGTCGCCGCCGGGATGGGCATCGTGCAGATCCTGTGCGATTTCATCGCCATCGGCGAAGGCAATGCGCGTTTCAGCATGTGCAGCCTGGCGCTGTGCTTCGGCCTGAGCATGGCGCTTGACCCGCTGTTCATCTTCACCTTCGGCTGGGGTGTCAGTGGCGCGGCGGCGGCGACGGTGCTGGCCCAGTCGGTCACGCTGATGCTCTATGCCTGGTATTTCGCGCGTCGCCGGGGCCGGATCCTGCTGCGCCCGGCTTTCGGCGCTGCCGCATGGCGCGGGCTTGGCCCGGTGCTGCGGGTCGGCACGCCCGAGACCGCCACCGTACTGGCGGCGACCGGCGCGGTGCTGCTGCTGTATCGCGGCGCCGGCATCACCGCCGGGGTCGAGGGCCTGGCCGCATTGGGCATCGTGCTGCGGTTGTTCATGCTGGCCAGCCTGCCGGTCGAGGGCTTCTGTCTGGGCGCGCAGGCGGTCCTGGCTCATGCGGCGGGCGCGGGCGACAGCGCGCGGCTGAACCGTGCCGCACGATGGCTGGCGGCGATCACCTGCGGCGCGGCA
Organism: Paracoccus sigandri; assembly: GCF_003709565.1. Taxonomy (GTDB): domain Bacteria; phylum Pseudomonadota; class Alphaproteobacteria; order Rhodobacterales; family Rhodobacteraceae; genus Paracoccus; species Paracoccus siganidrum. The sequence continues at coordinate 29,835 of NZ_QNRC01000014.1, forward strand.
TTCCTGGCGGGGATGGTGTCATTCGCCCTGCCGGGACTGGCGATCCGGCTTTTCGCCGCCACGCCCGGAACCGCCCTTCTGGCCGAGCCCGCCCTGCGGCTTCTGGCCCTTGCCCTGCCGCTGGCGGCGCTGCGCCATGTGGCGCAGGTGCTGCTGCAGGCGACCGAGCGCGCCGCCGTCGCCGCCATGCTCGGCCTTGCACCGTCCTGCTGGCTGCTCTTGCCGCTGCTGGCGCTGCTGGTGCCCGCCTTCGGCTTTTCCGGCCTTGTCCTTTCCTTCGCGCTTGCCGTCGCCCTGACGGGTTTCGGCGCCGCGCTCATCCTGTGGCGCCTGCCGCGCGCCGCACCGAACGGAGTTTCCGCATGACCCACCTGCCGCCCGTCCCTCCCGCCCTGACCGAGGCGCTGCTGGCGCCTGCCGCCACGCAGCCGCATGACGCGACCTCCGTGCCGATCTTCCAGACCTCGTCCTTCCTTTTCGATCGCTACGAGGATCTGGCGGCGGTCTTCGCCGGCCGCTCGGACCGCTTCATCTATACGCGCGGCGACAATCCCACCGTCGCCGAGCTGGAGGCGCTGATCGCCCGGCTGGAAGGAACCGAGGCCGCACGCGGCTTTGCCTCGGGGATGGCGGCGATCTCTGCCGCGATCATTCCCTTCGTGCAGGCGGGCGACCGGGTCGTGGCGGTCGAGAACCTCTATTCCGACGCCTTCCGCCTGTTCGAGGTGGTGCTGGGGAAATTCGGCGTCACCACGCAATATGTCGACGGCGCCGACACGGATGCGGTCATCGCCGCCCTGCCCGGCGCCAGGCTGGTCTATCTGGAAAGCCCGACCAGCTGGACCTTCACCTTGCAGGACCTTGCCGCCATCGGCGCCGCCGCACGGGCCGAGGGCGTGATCTCGGTCATCGACAATTCCTGGGCGACGCCGCTCTATCAGCGCCCGGCCGAGGCGGGGATCGATCTGATCGTCCATGCGGCTTCGAAATACCTGTCGGGCCACAGCGATACCATCGCCGGGCTGGTGACGGGACCGAAGGCGCTGATCGACCGGATCAACCACGATGCCTATCACTATCTGGGCGGCAAGCTGTCCCCCTTCGATGCCTGGCTGGTGCTGCGCGGGATGCGGTCGCTGAACCTGCGCATGGCGCGGCACATGGAAAACGGGCTGGCGCTTGGCCGGGCGCTGGCCGATCACCCCGAGGTCACGGCGCTGAGGCATCCGGCCTTTCACGATCATCCGGGACGGGCGGGCCTGTCGGGTTTCGGCGGCCTTTTCGCCTTCGACCTGGCCGAGGGCATCGACATCCCGCGCTTTGCCGATGCGCTGCGGCTGACGAAGATCGGGGTCAGCTGGGGTGGACCAGAGAGCCTTGTCATCCCCGCCGAGGCCGCCCTCGGCCTGTCGGGCAGCGCCAATTCCTTCCGCCGCTTCGGCGTCAGCCCGCGCTCGATCCGTTTCGCCGCCGGGCTGGAGGAGCCCGAGGCACTGGTCGCCGATGTGCTGAGCGCCATCGACGAGGCCCGGCGATGAGCCTGTCGCCGGTCGCCCAGGGGATTGCCGATGGCGGCGGCACGCGCTGGTTCGATCTGCAGGATCGGGCGACCGGCGCCGTCCGCCGGCTGTTTCTGTGGCTGCCGCCGGGCAGGATGCCGGATGCGGGCTGGCCGTCGCTGACCATGACCGACGGCAATGCGGTGATCGGCACGGCGGTCGATGCGATGCGCGCGCAGGCCGCCTATCCGCTTGGTACCAATATCGCCTGGGGGGCGCTGATCGCGGTGGGCTATCCGACCGCGGAGGCCTATGACCCCTTCCGCCGAAGCTGGGATCTGGGCCCGCCGCCGGGACGCAGCTATCCGCCCTTCTGGCCGGACACGCCCGAGGTGCGCACCGGCGGCGGGGCGGAAATGGCGCGCTTCGTGCTGGAGGACGTGCGCGATTTCCTGGCCGGGCAGACACGGCTGGACCCCGCACGGCAGGGTTTGTTCGGCCATTCCTTCGGCGGGCTTTTCGCGCTGTGGCTGCTGTTCACCCGGCCCGACGCCTTTACCCACTGGATCGCGGCCAGCCCCTCGATCACCTGGGAAGACGGCTTCCTTCTGTCCCATCTCGACCGCTTCGATCCCGGTGGTCGGCCGCTGACGATCCACCTGTCGGCAGGGGAATGGGAAGGCGACCGGCTGGCCCCCTTCCAGGAGGGCGCCGAGGATGCCGCGCAGCGGCTGGCCGACAAGGCCCGCCTGCGCACGCGCGCCGCCGCCGAAGAGATGGCCGAGGCATTGGCGCGCCTGCCCGGACTGACGGTCCGATACGAAACCTATGCCGGGGAAAACCACATGTCGGTCCTGCCGGTCGCGGTGAACCGCGCCATCCAGACCGTCTTCGCCTTGCGTTGAATTCCGCCGGCGGGGTGAATTTCACCCCCGCCGATGCGTCTGCTGACAAGAAACGATCAGGACGGATCCATGAGTTTCGATCATCTTCCCCCTCCCATCCTTGCCCGCCATGACGGCGACCGGCTGCATCTTTCCGGCCCTCTCGAAGAATGGCTGCAGGTGACAGACGAAGGCGGCGGCCGGCTGCGGCTGACCGCCCCGGAAGGCGGGCTGGCCGCCGCGCTGGCCGCCTTCGAGGCGCTGACCGCCATCGGCGGCGAAAGCGTGATCCTGCTGGACGGGAACGGCTGGCAAGACCTGGCGCCCGCATTGCAACAACGCGGCATCGCCCTGCGGCACGGCGACGGCCTGGCGGTGTTTCCGGCATTGCTGTGGCAGGTGCCGGACCGGTGGTTGGTCCATCCCGCACCGCCATGGCCGGAATATTTCGTCCGGGGCCCGCATGGACGCCACCCGCTGCGCCCGCCGAAACCGCAGGGGTTGCTTTACCGCCGTTTCATTCCCTGGCTGGACCGCTGGTTCACCCTGCGCGCATTGGACATGAAGGATCTGCCGCTGTTTCACCGCTGGCAGAACGACCCGCGCGTCGCCGCCTTTTTCGAAGAGGAAGGCAGCCTCCGGCAGCACCGCGCCTATCTGCAGCGCCTCCTTGCCGATCCGCATATCCTGCCGGTGATCGGTGCGCTGGACGGGCGCGACTTTGCCTATTTCGAACTTTACTGGGCGCGCGAGAACCGGCTTGGCGCGGCGCATGATTGCGCTCCGTGGGATCGCGGCTGGCATGTGCTGATCGGCGAAGAGGATATCCGCGGCGCCGATTATCTGACGGCCTGGCTGCCCTCGCTGATGCATTACATGTTTCTGGCCGAACCGCGCTGCGACGCCATTCTGGGCGAGCCGCGGGCGAACCATGAACAGCAGCTGCGCAACCTGACCCGCAGCGGCTTCGCCCGGCTGCGCAATTTCGACTTCACCCACAAGCGCGCGGCCCTGGTTCGCCTAGAGCGCCAGCATTTCTTCGAGGAACGCCTCTGGGCGCGGCCCTCTGGCAGCGATGGCCAGCCGCTTCGCCTTTCCCCTTCGATCATTCTGTAAGGAGCCTTCCATGAGCGATCGCATCCACGACCTTGTCGGCATCGGCTTTGGCCCCTCGAATCTGGCACTGGCCATCGCGCTGCACGAACGCGGCAGCGGCCTCGACCGGGTCTTCCTGGAGTCGCGGCCCGGCTTCGCCTGGCATCCCGGCATGATGATCCACGGCGCGGACATGCAGGTCTCTTTCCTCAAGGACCTGGTTTCGCTTCACAATCCGGCCTCGCGCTTTTCCTTCCTGTGCTATCTGCACGACAAGGGCCGGCTGGAACGCTTCATCAACCGCAAGACGTTCTTTCCCAGCCGCGTCGAGTTCAACGACTATCTGTCATGGGCCGCGGCCAAGCTGGGCGATGTCTGCGCCTATGACCAGCGGGTAACGGCGGTCGAGCCCGCCGAGCGGCGGGGCGAGGTCACCCATCTGCGCATCCATGCCGAAAACAGCGCCGGAGAGCGCAGCCTGCGGCTTGCCCGCCAGATCGTTCTGGCGCCCGGCGGGCAGCCCAATTGGCCCGAACCGTTCGGGGCGTTGCGGGGCCTGCCGGGGATAAGCCATTCCAACGATTTCACCGGCGCCGTGCTGCCGCATGTCGCTCCGGGCCAGCATGTCGCGGTTCTCGGCGGGGGGCAGAGCGCCGCCGAGATCTTCGCCGAACTGGCCGGCCATCCCGCCGCGCCGGCGGTCGACCTGATCCTGCGCGGCCATGCGCTGAAACCCTCCGACGACAGCCCCTTCGTGAACGAGATCTTCGGCGCCGACCATACCCAGCTGATGTTCGGGATGGACCCGCAGCGGCGCAAGGCGCTGCTGGACGATTTCGCAAGCACCAATTACGCCGTGGCCGATCTGGACCTGCTGCAGAAGATCTATGACCTGCTCTACGAGCAGGAGGTCGAGGCCGGCTCGCGGCTGCGCCTGTTGCGCGATACCCGACCCATCGCCGCGAAGGCGCTGCCCGGCGGGATCGCGTTGACCCTGGAGGGACCGGCCGGGCGCCACCAGATGACCTATGACCATGTCATCCTCGGCACCGGCTATCGGCGCGATCTGGCGGCCTCGGTTCTGGCCGGGCTGTCGCCGTGGATGCAAGCCGAACAGCCGGACCGTTTCTACCGGCTGCCGATGCGGCAGGGCTTCCGCCCCGCCATCTACGTGCAGGGTTACAGCGAGCCCACGCACGGGCTGTCCGACACGCTTCTGTCCATCCTGGCGGTCCGCGCGCAGGAAATCGCGGCTGCGGCCGAGACGTTCCGCGCGCGCCGGCTGATTGCCGCCGAATGACATCGGCAAAAGGGCGCGCATCGGGAAGATGCTGCGCGCCCTGCGGTTGAACTCATCCGATGGTTGTGCGACCCGAAGGCCATCCACCGAAGCTTTGCAGCGGCAGACGGAAACCAGCATCGCCCCGACGCAGAACCTGACCTGCGGCGATGCCTTCGGTGGAGTTCACATGACACGCCACGATTCAGCCCCTGCCGAGGGGAAGGCCGCTCTGTCCCATGTCCTGCAGGAACTGATCGCGAATCGTAATCTGTTCCTGTGCGAAGCGGCCCGCATTCTGGGGGCGCCGGACCAGGCCGAGGACGTGCTGCAGGAAGCCGCCTTGCGCTGCATGTCCCGCAAGGAAGGCCATCCAAGGATCGAGCGGCCGCGGCATTTCGCGTGGCGGATGATCCGCAACCTGGCCATCGACCGCTTGCGCCGGGACCGGCCCCTGGTGACCGGCGAACGGATCGACCCCGCCACCTCGGAAAGCGATCCCGAAATCTGCGTGGCCGGGCGGCAGGCCCTGCGCCAGCTGAACGCCTTGCTCGACACCTGCCCCCGCCGCGACAAGGAGGTCTTTCTGCGGCACCGGGTGCGGGGCGAGGCGCAGAACCGGCTTGCGGAACAGTTCGGCCTGTCGCCGGCGCGGGTCAATGCGATCATCGCGCGGACCCATGCCTTGCTCTCGGAAGAATTTCCCGACGCTCTTGCCGGATAGCGGATCGGCTCCGGACCGGCGTCGACGAGACCCCTTGCCGGCGATGGCGCGAACCGCCGCCTGACGGGCCCATGTGATCGGCCCCCTCGGCGCGTCCGTCCTGGTTGTCGGGGCCCACGGGCGGCGTCGCGGGCGCGGCTCGCGGCCGATCCGATCCATGCGGTCAGGCACGCCTTTCCCTTGCTGAAACCCCCCTTTTCATCGGCCAAGCCTCATGTCCGAGAAAATAGTGTTCCATTTATCGGAACAATGTGCCATCAAGTGGAACAGGAGAGGGGGAATCACGATGCATTTTCTGAACGCAGGTTGTGTCACGATCGGTCTTGCCGGTGCGGCCGCGCTGCCCGCCGCCGCCATGAGCTTGATCTATGGCGAGGCCGGTCCCAATCGCGGCGTCCGTGCCGAGGCCACCCAATGGTTCGCGGACCAGGTTGCCGACCGGACCGATGGCGAACTGAACATCGATGTGAACTGGGGCGGCGCCCTGTTTTCCGAAAAGGCCGCCGTTCAGTCGATCCGGGACGGCGTCGCCGACATGGGTTCGGTCATCGGGGTCTATTTCCCGCAGGACATGATCACCTATGGACTGGCCGATCTGCCGATCCCGAACCCGGACCCCTGGGTCGGAATGAAGGCAACCGACAGGTTGATGCGCGAAAACGAACAGATCAGGGAAAACCTGGCCCGCCAGAACCTCGTCTATATCGGCACCTACACCACCTCGGCGGTGCAGGTGGGGTGCAAGGGCAAGACCATCGAAACCCTGGACGACGTCAGGGGGGTGAAGATCCGCGGCGTCGGCGCCTATGGCAAGGTGTTCCACGACCTTGGGGCAACCCCCGTCGACATGACCGTCTACGAGGCCTATCAGGGACTGGATACCGGCCTGATCGACTGCACGCAGACCTATCCCTACCTGGTCGAGGCGCTGAAGTTCGATGAGGTGTTCGACAGCTATACCGAGATCGACTTCGGCCAGATCGGCGCCCTGGGCATCCTGATGAACAAGGACAGCTTCGACATGCTGCCGCCCGAACAGCAGCAGGTCCTGCTGACGGTGGGCGAAGAGCTTGCCGACGAGTTCGGGCGCATCCTGACCGATGCGAACCAGCGGTCGATCCGGATCCTCGAGGACAAGGATGTCCCGATCCTGAAGATCTCGGACGAGGAGCGCGCGCGCCTTGCGGAGCTGGGCACGAAATATGTGGACGAATGGGTCGGGCGCGCCGATGCCGCCGGTCTGGATGGCCGGGCGCTGGTCGACGACTATACCGCGCTGATCGCGGAATACACCCGGCAGCGCGACGAACAGGGCTATCCCTGGGCGGCGCAGGCCGACGCCGACTGACCCACGGGATCCGACCCTGTCGGGAACGCCGCGGCACCTGCTGCCGGCGATCCCGGCAGCCCTGCCTGGCTTGAACTTCGCCAAGGTCCGGACCGCTTCGTCACCTGTCCAATCCGGGAGCTGCGGCCATGAAGGCCATCGAACGCATCATGCTTGAATTCGCCGTCGTCTCGGCCCTGGCCCTGGCCCTGGCGATCACCGCCAACGTCATCGGCCGCCAGATCCTTGGCTGGAGCGTGCCCGACATCGTCATCATCGTGCGCGAACTGATGATCCCGACGATCATCTTTCCGCTGGGGGTCGCCACGGCAAACCGCGCCCATATCGCCGTGACCTTCGTGACCGACCGGATGTCGCCCCGTGCGCGCGGGATCCTGATCATCATGGGATGGTTCGTGGCGCTGCTGGCCATGCTGCCGCTGATCTATGCCAGCTGGCGCAACCTGTCGGGATCCTGGTCGTCCGGGGAATTCTACGACGGGCAGCTGGGCATTCCCCGCTGGCCCATGAAGCTGGCCTTCCTGCTGGGCCTGATGGTGATGATGATCCGCCTCGTGCTGGTGGCGCTGAGCGACATCGCCGAACTGCGCCGGACGGGCACCGTCACCGACAAGAGCCATGCCGAAGAGGAGTCTGTCTGAGATGGACGCATCCACCATCGGACTTGTTGCCTTCGGGCTGGTCATCCTTCTTCTGGCGCTGCGCGTTCCGATCGCCTTCGTGCTGGCGGGGGTGGCCACGGTCGGCACCTTCCTGATCTATGCCTTCCGCAGCGGCAGCTTCATGCCGGAGCGCGCCATCAACCCCACCTCCTCGATGGTCGTGAACAGCTTTTTCGAGCTGATCCATTCCTATGACCTGTCGATGATCCCCCTGTTCGTGGCGCTGGGAAACATCGCCTATCATACCGGGATAACCACCCGCATCTATGACGCGGCGAATGTCTGGCTGCGCAGCGTGCCCGGCGGCGTCAGCGTCGCCTCGCTGATGGGCTGCGCCGGGTTCTCGGCGATCTCGGGATCGTCCATTGCCTGCGCCTCGACCATGGGCCGCATCTGCGTCCCCGAGATGCTGCGGCTGGGCTATAATCCCAAGCTGGCGACGGGCTCGGTCGCCGCCGGCGGCACGCTGGGTTCGCTGATCCCTCCCTCGGTGCTGTTCATCCTTTACGGCATCTTCACCGAGACCTCGATCAGCAAGCTGTTTCTGGCCGGTATCCTGCCGGGACTGCTGACGCTTCTGGGCTATATCCTCGTGGTCATCTGGTGGACTTCGCGCGATCCGGGCGCCGCCCCGATCGACCCGACGCCGCTGCCCAGGGGCGCGCGCCTCAGGGCGGCGATCTCGGCCTGGCCGGCGGTGCTGCTGTTCACGGTCATCATCGGCGGCATCTATGGCGGCATCTTCACCGCGACCGAGGCGGCGGCGATCTGCGTCGTCCTGACCATCCTGATCGGCTTCCTGGAAGGCTCGCTCACGCTGCGCTCGATGTGGATGGCGATCCGCGAAAGCCTGGTCCAGACCTCGGCCATCTTCCTGATCGCGGCCTGCGCGAAGATCTTCGTGTCCTTCGTCGCGCTGACCGGCGCCGCCGGCATGGTGTCGCAATGGGTTGCCGAGGCAGGATTGTCGCATCTGGTCCTGATGCTTGCGATCTGCGCGCTCTACCTGTTTCTGGGGATGTTCCTGGACCCGGTGGGGATCATCGTCCTGACGCTGCCCTTCGTCATCCCGATGGTCGACAACATGGGCATGGACCTGATCTGGTTCGGCGTCATCGTGGTCAAGCTGCTGGAGATCGGGCTGATCACGCCGCCCGTGGGGCTGAACGTCTTCGTCATCGGCAATGTGACCGACCGCAGCATCAAGGTCGACACCATCTTCGCCGGGGTATCGCGATTCCTGGCGATGGACATCGTCGTGCTGGCAATCCTGGTCCTGGTTCCTGCAATATCGACCATCATCCCGAATGGCTTGTGAGGTGCCGATGACCGACCTGCATGATCCCCGCTTCGCGACCACCCTGGCACGGGGCCTGTCGGTGCTGCGCGCCTTCCGCGTGACCGATGACGGCCTGAGCAACGCGGAAATCGCGCAGCGCACCGGCCTGCCGAAATCGACGGTGTCGCGGCTGACCTTCACCCTGGGACAGCTGGGCTATCTGGTCCAGTCGCCGCGCGACGACCGGTTCCGGCCGGGGCCGACGCTGGTCGCCGTCGGCCATGTCGCGGCCACGTCGCTGTCCTTCCTGACGCCCGCGCACGAACTGATGCAGCGGCTGGCCGAGGAGACCGGGACGCTGGTCGTGCTGGCGGTGCGCGACGGGGGCAAGATGGTCCTGATCCGCACCTGGCGGCCCACGCATGTGGCCTCGATCTGGCTCGAGGTGGGGCAGCGCATCCCGTTCCAGCCGTTCTCGTCGCCCCGGACCTTCCTGGCCGCCGCGACCCCGGATGAAATCGACCGGCTTCTGGCCGAGGGTCTGTCGGATCGCGACGCCATAGACCAGCTGCTGGCCGACCGGCCGCAGGTGCGGGCCGAGATCGCCCGGCAGGGCTTCGTCTCGACCCCGGCGGGCGGGGTCAGCCCGGCCGCCTATAATGCGGTTTCGGTCCCCTTCCGCAGTGGAAACCTGGCCGAGCCCGTCATCTTCACCTGCGGCGCATTGCCAGCCGAGGCCACCGTCGAGCGCATGGAGGCCGAGGTCGGGCCCCGGCTGACCGCCGCCGTGCGCACCCTGGAACGGCTGACCGGCCAGGCCCCCGGCATGATCCGCGCGGAGACATGAGCATGACCGAACAGTCCTTCGTCAGCTATCGCCGCGAAGGCGCGATCGCCTTCATCGAGATCGACAACCCGCCCGTCAACGCCTTGTCCGCGGCGGTGCGGCAGGGCCTGTCGGAGGCCGTGGCCCGCCTGGCCGATGACCCGGAGGCGCGGATCGCCGTGCTGTCCTGCGCCGGCCGCACCTTCATCGCCGGCGCGGATATTTCCGAATTCGGCAAGCCGCCCGTTCCGCCCTTCCTGCCGGATGTGGTCGCCGCGCTCGAGGCGTCGCCGAAACCCGTCGTGGCCGCATTGCACGGCACCGTTCTGGGCGGCGGGCTGGAAATCGCCCTGGGCGCCCATTACCGGGTCGCGGTTCCGGGAACCCGCATGGGCCTGCCCGAGGTAAGCCTGGGCCTGCTGCCCGGCGCGGGGGGAACGCAAAGGCTTCCCCGTGCGGTCGGGCTTGACGCGGCGATCGACCTGATCACCTCGGGCCGCCAGATCGGTGCCGCGACGGCGCTTGAGCTTGGTCTGATCGACCGGCTTGCAGACGGAACCGACCCCCGCGCCGCCGGCGAGGCCGAGGCGCGGCGCCTGCTGGCCGAAGGATGCGGTCCCCGTCGCCTGTCCGAGACCCCCGCGCCCGCCGTCGATCCCCAAGCGGTGGCCGAATGGCGCACCAGGCTGTCGCGGTCGGCGCGCGGACAGGTCGCGCCCCTCCGCGCCCTGGACACCATCGCCACCGGCCTGGGCCTGCCCTTCGCCGAAGGCATGGGTCTGGAACGGCGTGCCTTCCTGGACCTGATGCAGACCCCCGAACGGGCGGCGCTGATCCATGCCTTCTTCGCCGAACGGCGCGCGGCCCAGCAGGACGACCTGGCCGGTGTCGCGCCCCGGACAATCGGCCGCATCGGCGTCGTCGGCGGCGGCACGATGGGGCAGGGGATCGCGGCTGCGGCGCTGACGGCGGGGCTTGACGTGACGCTGGTCGAACGCGACGACACGGCCGCCGACAAGGCGGCCGGGGGCATCCGCGGAATGCTGGACGGCGCGGTCAAGCGCGGCAAGCTTGCCGCCGATGCCTCCGAACGGATGCTGGCGCAGGCCTTTCGGGCCGTGTCCTCCCATGACCCTCTGGCCGAGGTGGACCTGGTGATCGAGGCGGTCTTCGAGAGCCTGGATGTCAAGCAGCAGGTGTTCCGCACCCTCGACCGCGTCTGCCGTCCCGGCGCGGTGCTGGCGACGAACACGTCCTATCTGGATGTGAACCTGATCGCCGCGGCCACGGCACGGCCTCGGGACGTGATCGGGCTGCATTTCTTTTCCCCCGCGAATGTCATGCGCCTGCTGGAAATCGTCGTCGCGGATCGCACTGCCCCGGACGTGGTGGCGACGGCCTTTGCCCTGGCAAGGAAGATGGGCAAGGTCGGGGTGCGGTCCGGGGTCTGCGACGGGTTCATCGGCAACCGGATGATGCTGGCCTATCGCACGGCGGCCGACCACATGGTGCTTGACGGCGCCTCGCCCTACGAGGTCGACAAGGCCGTCGTGGCCCTCGGTTTCCCGATGGGCCCCTATCAGGTGGGCGATCTGGCCGGGCTGGACATCGGCTATGCCACGCGCCAGCGCAAGGCGCCCACGCGGGATGCGCGCGAACGGGTGCCGGTCTTTGCCGACCGGCTGGTCGAATCCGGGCGGCTGGGGCGCAAGACGGGGCGCGGCTACTACATCTACGACCAGGACAGTCCGCAGGGCCGCCCCGACCCGGAAATGGACGACCTGCTGGCGGGTATCCGCTCTGATCTGGGCATCGCCCCGCGCCGGTTCTCCGCCGAGGAAATCCAGTCGCGCTACATGGCGGCGATGGTCAATGAAGGGGCGCGGATCCTTGACGAATCCATCGCCGCGCGCGCCTCGGACATCGATGTGGTGCTGCTGCACGGCTATGGCTTTCCCCGCTGGAAGGGCGGGCCGATGCATTGGGCCGATACGCAGGGCCTGGACCGGATCGCGGCCGACATCGCCCGGTTTGCCGCGGAAGATCCGTATTTCTGGCAGATCTCTCCGCTGCTGGCGCGGCTTGCGGCCGGGGGCGGGACGCTGGCCGACATCAGCACCGGAAAGGACAGGGAATGAAGGACGCCGTGATCGTCTCGACCGCCCGCACGGGCATCGGCAAGGCCGGGCGGGGCAGCCTGAACCTGACCCATGGCGCCACGATGGGCGGCCATGTCGCCGCAGCGGCGGTCGAACGCGCCGGCATCGACCCGGCCCTGATCGAGGACAGCATCTGGGGCTGCGGCTATCCCGAATACGCGACCGGCGGCAACATCGCCCGGCAGATCGTGCTGCGTGCGGGCCTGCCGGTCGGCGTGGCAGGCACGACCGTCAACCGCTTCTGCGCATCCGGCCTGCAAGCCCTGGCGATGGCCGCGCAGATGATCCGGCAGGAAGGCGCGCAGGCCGTGCTGGCGGGCGGCGTCGAATCGATCAGCCTGGTCCAGCCGCCGCCCCGCCATTCGCGCGAATCCTGGATCGAGGCGCACCGGCCCGACCTGTATCTGCCGATGATCGACACCGCCGACATCGTGGCCGCCCGCTATGGCGTCAGCCGCGAGGCGCAGGACGAATACGCCCTGCGGTCCCAGCAGCGCATCGCGGCGGCCCAGGCTGCGGGGCTGTTTGCCGACGAGATCGTGCCGATGGCGGTGACGCGCGCCGTGACCGACAAGGCGACCGGCGAGACCCGGCACGAGGATGTCACGCTGGACGCCGACGAATGCAACCGCCCCTCCACCACGCTTGAGGGGCTGGCCGCGCTGCAACCCGTCAAGGGCGCGGGCAAGTTCATCACCGCCGGCAATGCCTCGCAGCTGTCGGACGGCGCGGCGGCGCTGATCGTCATGGACGGCGATGCCGCCGCGCGCGAAGGGCTGTCGCCGCTGGGTGCCTTCCGGGGGTTCGCCGTGGCGGGATGCGAGCCGGACGAGATGGGCATCGGTCCCGTCTTCGCCGTCCCGCGGCTGCTGGAACGGGCGGGACTGTCGGTGGACGACATCGACCTGTGGGAACTGAACGAGGCCTTCGCCAGCCAGGCGCTCTATTGCCGCGACCGGCTGGGCATCGACCCCGACAAGTACAACGTCAATGGCGGCTCGATCGCGATTGGGCATCCCTTCGGCATGACCGGCGCGCGGATGGCGGGACACATGCTGCTGGAGGGCCGCCGGCGCGGGGCCAGGTGGGGCGTCGTCACCATGTGCATCGGCGGCGGCCAGGGCGCCGCCGGATTGATCGAGATTTTCTGAGGACACCCGACATGGACATGAGCTTTTCACCCGAGGACCAGGCCTTCCGCGCCGAGGTTCGCCAGTTCCTGCGGGACCGTCTGCCCGAACGGCTGTCCGAAAAGGTCCGGCTGTTCCAGGAGCTGGGCAAGGCCGAGATCGAGGAATGGCACGCCGTCCTGAACGAAAAGGGCTGGCTGGCCGGCAACTGGCCGCGCGAATTCGGCGGCGCGGGCTGGACCGCGATCCAGCGCCACATCTTCGAGGAGGAGAGCGCGCTGGCCCATGCGCCCCGCGTCCTGCCCTTCGGCATCGCCATGCTGGGTCCGGTCTTGCAGAAATTCGGCAGCAGGCAGCAGCAGGACCGTTTCCTGCCGCGCATCCTGAACGGGCAGGACTGGTGGTGCCAGGGCTATTCCGAACCCGGCTCGGGGTCGGACCTGGCCTCGGTCAAGACGACCGCGGTGCGCGACGGCGATCACTACGTCGTCAACGGCCAGAAGACCTGGACCACGCTTGGCCAGCACGCCAACTGGATCTTCTGCCTGGTGCGCACCGATCCGGCGGCCAAGGCGCAGGAAGGCATCAGCTTCCTGCTGATCGACCTGACCTCGCCCGGCATCACGGTGCGGCCCATCGTCCTCCTGGACGGCAACCCCGAGGTGAACGAGGTCTTCTTCGACGACGTGCGCGTCCCGGCCGAGAACCTGGTCGGAGAGGAGAACAAGGGCTGGACCTATGCCAAGTATCTGCTGACCCATGAACGCACCAACATCGCGGGCGTGGGTTTTGCCACCGCCGGTCTTGCGGCGCTGAAGCGGATCGCCCGCGGGCAGGTGTCGGGCGGCAGGCCGCTGATCCAGAACCCGCTGTTCGCCGCCCATGTGGCGCGGGTCGAGATCGACCTGATGGCCATGGCCACCACCAATCTGCGCATGTTGGCCCAGGCCGCGGCGGGGCAGGTGCCGGGGGCCGAAAGCTCGATGCTGAAGCTGAAGGGCACGCAGATCCGGCAGGCCATCAACGACCTGACCCGGCGGGCGGTCGGTCCCTGGGCGCTGGCCTTCCCGTCCGAGGCCCTGGAGGGCGCCAACGACGCCCTGCCGCCCGGCCCGCCCGAGGCGGCGGCCGCCACGCGCGCCTATCTGAACAACCGCAAGCTGTCGATCTATGGCGGTTCGAACGAAATCCAGCGGGGGATCATCGCGAAATCCCTGCTGGGCCTGTAACGGAGATCGCGTCATGGATTTCGGCTTCACCGAGGAACAGACCATGCTGGGCGACAGCCTGGCGCGCATGCTGGAGCGCGGCGCGGATGCCGCGGCCCTGTTCGACCTGGGCGCGGGCGCCGCGCTGATCCCCGAGGAGGCGGGCGGCTTTGGCGGCGGCGGCGCGGATATCCTGGTGGTGTTCCGCACCCTGGGCCGCGCGGGCGCGGTGACGCCGTTGCTGGACAGCGTGGTGCTGGGGGCGGGCATCCTGGCCGCAGCGGGCGAAACCGATCTGGCCCAGGCCGCGGCCGGCGGCGCGGCGCGCATCGCGGTCGCCCTGGACGAACCCGGCCAGCGCTATGACGGCGTCATCCGGACGACTGCCGCCGATGGCCGGCTGACCGGCGAAAAGTCGGTCGTCCACGGCGCCGAGGACGCCACCCACCTGATCGTGGCGGCCACCGACGGGCTCTACCTGGTCGATGCGGGGGCCGGGGGCGTGACCCTGCGCGGCTATGGGCTGATGGATGGCGGCCGCGCGGCCGAACTGTCGCTTGCGGACGCGCCCGCCCGGCGGATCGGCGATACGGCCCTGCTGGACCGCCCGCTGGCGGGCGCGATCCTGGCGCTGTGTTCCGATGCCCTGGGGGTGATGGAAAGGGCCGTCGACCTGACGACCGACTATCTCAGGACCCGCAAGCAGTTCGGCCGTCCCATCGGCTCGTTCCAGGCGATCCAGCACCGCATGGCCGACCTGCTGACCGAGGTCGAGCAGGCGCGGTCGGCGGTGTGGAACCTTGCCGGGCACCTGGACGGCCCGGACCGCGACCGCCACGTCGCGGCGACCAAGTCGCTGCTGGGCCGCGTCGCCCGTCAGGTGGCCGAGGAAACGATCCAGCTGCATGGCGGCATCGGCATGACCGAGGAATACGAGCTGGCCCCGCTGGCGCGACGCCTTCTGGCCGCCGATGCGCGCTTTGGCGACAGCGACCATCACCTGGAACGCTTCATCGCGGTCAGCGCGGCATGAGCGACGCGCCCGGCCTGATCGTGGACGAAACCGGCACGCAGCGCCTGGTCGGCTATGTGCTGGACGTGGGCCAGCCCGACCGGAAGGCCCGCTGCCGGCTGGTCGTGGACGAGCGCCACACCAACCGCCACGGCGTGTTGCATGGCGGGATCGCCGCGATGCTGCTGGACAGCGCCTGCGGCGCCACCGCCAGCCTGACGCTGGATGACAGTGGCCGGCGGCCGTTCCTGACCATCTCGCTGAACATCGACTTCGTGGGGGCGGGCCGTCAGGGCGGCGTCACCGCGACGGGCCGCGTGGCCGGCGGCGGCCGCAGCCTGCTGTTCGTGGCGGCCGAGCTTGTCCATGACGACGGCACGCTGATCGCCACCGCCTCGGGGGTGTTCAAGCGCGTGCCCGATGGCAAGCGGGCGGAGGAAGGCTGATGTCCGACAGCCAGGGCCAGGCTCGGGTTCAGGATCGCGGCGATCACCTGCGCATCACGCTGGACAATCCCGCGCGCCGCAACGCCCTGTCGCCCTCGATGCACCCGGTCCTGCGCGAGGCCCTGGACCGGGCGGCAGCCGAGAATCGCCTGGGCGCCGTCGTGCTGACCGGGGCGCAGGGTTACTTCTGCGCGGGGGGCGATCTGAATGCCCTGGCGCAGCGGGCCGCACTGAGCCGCGATGAACGCCGCGCGCGGATCGATGAGTTGCACGCGACCATCCGCGCCATCCGTGCCTGCCCGCGTCCGGTGATCGCCGCGGTCGAAGGCGGCGCGGCGGGGGCGGGCCTGTCGATCGCCCTGGCCTGCGACCTGCTGGTCGCGGCCGAGGATGCGGTCTTTGCGGCCGCCTATGTCCGCGTGGGGCTGGTGCCGGACGGGGGGCTGACCGCCTCGCTGGCGCGCCGGGTCCCCGCATCCTTCGCGGCGCGGATGTGCCTGACGGGCGATCCGGTCGCGGCGCCCGTCCTGGCGGCGATGGGGGTCGTGACCGATCTTGCGGCACCGGGGCAGGCGATTGCCCGCGCCAGCGAACAGGCGACGCGCCTTGCCCAGGGGCCGGCCGGGGCGCAGGCCGCGATCAAGCGCCTGCTGGAGGATGCAGGCCAGGCCCGCTTCGACGACCAGCTTGACCGGGAACGGGATGCGATGGCCGACGCCCTGGCCACGCCCGAGGCCGCGGCCGGGCTGAAGGCCCGCCTTGAGCGCAGCACGCCCGATTTCGGGCGCGGCAGGCCCCAGCCCGAGGGCCGGACCGGGAAGGAGGACACCCACCGATGACCACGACGCGCCTTCATCACCTGCTTGACGCTCAGCGCGCCGCGCGGCCCGACGCCACCGCGCTGATCGACCATGACGGCACGCGCCATAGCTATGTCCGGCTTGCCGATGCGGTGGATCGGATCGCCGCCGATCTGGCCGCGCGCGGGCTTGGTCCCGGCGACCGCCTGCTGATCGTGGCCGAGAACTGCGCGGCGCTGGCCGGCCTGATCCTGGCGGCGTCCCGGCTGGACGCGATCGGGGTTCCGGTCAATGCCCGCATGACCGATCACGAGCTGCGCCGCATCGCGCAGCACACCGACGCCCGCCTGACGGTGTTTCTGTCCAATGTCTCGCCCCCGGCAGCCAGCCATGCCGGGACCGCGGGCGCGGCCCCCTGGGCCACCCCGCTTGGCGATCTGCACATCACCGGCGCGATCCCGGCCGCTACGCCCGAGCCGGTGGTCTCGGGATCCGGACAGGTCGCCGTGATCCTTTACACCACCGGATCGACCGGGACGCCCAAGGGCGTGATGCTGAGCCACGCGAACCTTCTGTTCGGCGGGCAGACATCGGCGCGGATGCGCGGGATGACGTCCGACGACCTGATCCTCGGCGTCCTGCCGATGACCCATGTCTTCGGTCTCACCTCGATGACGGTGGCGAGCCTGGCCGCCGGGGCGACCTTGCGGCTGTTTCCGCGCTTCTCGGCGGCGGCCGTGCTGGAGGCGCTGCAAGCGGGGGCCAGCGTGCTGCCCGCCGTGCCGCAGATGCATGCGCTGGTCATGGCGGAAGCTGCCGCCCGTGGCCTGGACCGCTTGCCGGCGGGACGGCTGCGCTATGTCTCCTCGGGGGCGGCGCCGCTGGACCCCGACTGGAAGCGGCGGGCCGAGGCCTTTTACGGCGTCGCGCTGCAGAACGGCTATGGCCTGACCGAGACGACGGCCGGTGTGACCCTGACCACCAATCCGCCGGGCGTGCCGGATGTCAGCGTCGGCCCCGCCCTGCCGGGGGTCGAACTGCGCCTGCGCAACGTGGGTCCCGACGGCGTGGGCGAGATCCAGACCCGAGGTCCGCATGTCATGCCCGGCTATTTCCGCAACCCCGAGGCCACGGCGGCGGCCTTCGACAGCGACGGCTTCCTGTGCACCGGCGATCTGGGCCGGATTGACGCGGCCGGAAACCTGCAGGTGGTCGGGCGGGCGCGCGAGCTGATCATCCGCGGCGGCTTCAATATCTATCCCCCCGAGGTTGAGGCGGCGCTGAACGACCATCCCCGCGTGATCCAGACCGCCGTGATCGGCCGCAAGATCGCGGGCGGCAACGAGGAGGTCCTGGCGTTCTGCCAGACCGATGATCCGACCGGGACAAGCGAGAACGACCTGCGCCAGCACGCGGCGGCCCGGCTGTCCGCCTACAAGTGCCCCTCGCGGATCATCGTGACGACCGCCCTGCCGACCTCTCCCAACGGCAAGATCCTCAAGCAGCAGCTGATCGAGACGTTCCGGGAAGAACTGGAGGACGGGAACGACCGACAGGGCTGCGCCCGATCGCCGACGGCTACCTGAAGAATTCCTTCTTTGCCGAGGCGGTGTAGAGATAGGTCTGCATGTCCACGAAATTCTGCGTCAGGGAATCGACCAGGTCGGCGATCTGCCTGTTGCGCAGCCGGTGGCTGGCGAACAGCGCGTAAAGCGGCATCTCGCGCGAGGTCCAGTCGGGCAGCACCGGCACCAGAAGGCCCTGCTCGACCTCCAGCCGGGCGAAGAACTTCGGCACGAAACAGATGCCGTGGTCATGGATGGCCGACAGCTTGATGACCCAGTAATCGTTGCTGAGCAGCTTGGAATGGGGATGCAGGCTGTATTCCTGATCGCCGTTGCGCAATTCCCACAAGGTGACGTTTTCGGCGTTGTGATAGACCAGCAGGTCATGCTGGCGCAGCTCGGTCGGGGCCTCGGGCGCGGGATGGCGGGCCAGGTAGCCGGGGCTGCAATACAGCCCGAAGGAAAACCGCCCCAGCAGGCGGCCGGTCATCTCGGCCACCTGCGGCATCGGCGGTTCGCCCAGATACAGCAGGCAGTCATAGCTTTCGCGCGAACTCAGCAACAGGTCCGGGCGCACCACGGTCAGGTCCAGCCGCAGGCCGGGATTGTGGCGCGCGAAATGCAGGATCAGCGGCGCGATCAGGTTCGAGGCGAATTCCCCGGTCGAGCCGATGCGCATCGTGCCCTGCGCGTTCTTCTGGCTGGTCCGGGCGCTGTCCAGCCCGCGTTCGCAGGCCCGCCGGATGGTCCGCGCATGTTCCAGGAATTCGGTCCCCGCATCCGACAGCACCAGCCGGTTGGCCGAGCGGATGAACAGCGGCGCGCCGATCTCCTCTTCCAGCCGGCGCAACTGGTGGCTGACGGTCGCCTTGGGACGATACAGCGCCCGCGCCGCGCCGGTCAGCGACCCTTCGGCGGCGATCTGCAGGAACACGGTGATGTCTTCGAGATTCATCGGCGTTCAACATTCTTGAACATATGTTTCAAAATAGCTGTCTATGCACGCCGTCGCAAGCCTTCGTAAGCTGGGGACAGATTGACGCAGCCCAAGTGCAACGGAGATTGTGAATGCCCCCCGATCAGTGGAACGCGGTGGCGCTGGACAGCCAGATCCGCGCCTCGTCCAGCAACCCTGTCATCGTGAACGATTATGCCGTGGCCCTGTGGCGCAGCGCCTCGGGCCAGGTGAACGCGTGGGAGGATCGCTGCCCGCATCGCGGCATGAGGCTGAGCCTGGGTTTCGTCGAGGGCGAGCAGCTGCGCTGCATCTATCACGGCTGGGGCTATGCGCCCGACGGGCAATGCAGGCAGATCCCGGCGCATCCCGACCTGACCCCGCCGAAAACGATCTGCGCCAGGCGTCACGCGGTGGAACGCCGTTACGGGCTGATCTGGACCAATCTGGCCGACGATCCGCAGGCCGCGCTGCCCGACCTGGGCGCCGATGAGGGCTGGGTGGCGGTCCGCAGCATCTTCCTGACCGGCGGCGTCCAGGAGGCCCGCAAGGCGGTGGCGGGTGATCTGGCCGAATGGGACGGGACGGTGAGCGATGGCGATGTCGTCACGCTGGAGATGCCCGACGGCACCCGGCTGGCGGCGGCCTTCCAGCCGGTCGACGCAGGATCGACCGGGGTGCATTTCGTCGCGCGCGGCCCGGCGGCAACGGCCGAGGGGCGGCACGGGCTGGCGCGGCAGGTGGTGCAATTGCGCAACCGCATCGAAAACAACTGACACGGAGGGAAACGCCATGACCGCGACGACCGATCCGGTTGCCCGCAACGAATGGATCGCCTGCGGCTGGCTGGGCCAGATCCGGCCGGGCGCCAGCCATGACACGATGGTTCTGGGCCAGCCGATCCGCATCACCCGCAAGGCCGGGGACGGCTATCGCATCGCCGAGATCGGCGAGGACGGCGCGGAAGGGCGCGAATTGCCGGTCCAGACCCGCTATACCTGCATCTTCACCACCCTGGGCGAACCCTCGCGGCCCTTGCCCGAGATCGCCGAATTCGACGAGCCCGACCGCATCGTCGTCGGCTGCGGCAATGTCGGCGTGAACACCAGCCCCTATCGCCTGGTCGAGAACTTTCTGGACATGGCGCATTTTTCCTTCATCCATGTCGATACGCTGGGGGCGACCGACAAGACCGAGGTGCTGGCCTATCGCACCGAACACCGCAAGGACGTGGACGAGATCTGGGCGGTGGATTGCACCTTCTTCCAGCCCGCCGCCTCGAAGGCGGTGAAGGGCGGGCAGATGACGCGCTACCAATACCGGGTGATGTCGCCCTTCAGTGTCATGCTGTACAAGAACATCAGCGAGGATTCCGACCGCAACGACGCGATCTGCGTCTTCATCCAGCCGCTGACCGAGACGCGCTGCCTGGCCTATATGCCGATGGCCATCGTCGATAACGAGAACACCGCCGCCGATATCGCCGATTTCCAGCAGTCGATCTTCCTGCAGGACCGGGTGATCCTGGAAAACCAGCGCCCGGCGCTGTTGCCGCTGGATCCGACCTATGAGCTGCCGACCCGCGCGGATGCCAGCTCGATCGCGTTCCGCCGCTGGCTGAAGGCGATGGATATCCGTTTCGGCATCTACGAAAAGCAGGCTGCCTGACCCATGACGATCACGCTTCACGACTATTCGCTTTCGGGCAGCTGCTACAAGGTCCGGCTGATGCTGGGCTTTCTGGGGCTGGACTATGATCGCCGGCAGGTGGATTTCTATCCCGGCCGCCAGCACAAGAGGCCCGAGTTCCTGGCGATCAACCCGCTGGGACAGCTGCCGGTGCTGGAGGATGACGGGCTGGTGCTGCGCGACGCGCAGGCGATCCTGTGCCATCTGGCGAACAGATACGACGGTGGCGGGACCTGGCTGCCGCGCGATCCGGCCCGCTTCGGCCCGGTGATGATGTGGCTGATGTTCGCGGGCGGAGAGCTGATGGCGGCATCGAGCGCGCGGCTGCATGACGTGATGAGCTATGATCTGGACATCGATGCGGCGCGCAGATCGGCGCGGGCGGCCTTCCGTGTCCTGGACGATCACCTGACCCATCGCGAGATCGACGGCGCTACCTGGATCGTGGGCGACCATCCCACCATCGCCGATCTGGCCTGTTTCCCCTATGTCGCGCTGTCGGGCGATGGCGGCATCGGGCACGAGGAATACCCGGCGATCCGCAACTGGTTGCGCGAATTCCGCAAGCTGCCCGGCTTCCATGCCATGTCCGGCATTCCCGAGTATGTCTGATGACGGCTGACGGCGAATTCGAGGTCCGCATCCGCAAGGTCCGATCCGAGACTTCCGAGATCCGCAGCTTCGAATTCGAGGCGCTGGACGGCCAGCCCCTGCCGCCATTCCAGGCCGGGGCGCATATCTCGATTTCCCCGTTCCCCGGCATCACCCGGCAATATTCGCTGGTCAACGATCCGGCCGACCGCAGCCGCTACCTGATCGGGGTCAAGCGCGAGCTGAACGGGCGCGGCGGCTCCAGCGCGATGCATACGCAGCTGAAGGAAGGCGGCACCATCCGCATCGGCGCCCCGCGCAACAATTTCGCCCTGCTGCCGGGCAGGGGCGGGCGGCGGGTGCTGCTGGCGGGCGGGATCGGGGTGACGCCGCTGCTGAGCATGGCGCAGGTGCTGGCCGCCGAGGGGCAGGAATTCGAGCTGCATTACTTCGCGCGCTCGAACAGCGAGATCGCCTTTCGCGATCTGATCCTGGAAAGCGACTGGTCGCATCGTGTCGCCTATCACTATGGGCTGGTGCCGCCGCTGCTGACCGAGATCCTGCAGGAAATCCTGCGCGGCGGCGGGCATTCGGTCTATCTGTGCGGGCCCAATCCCTTCATGGACATCGTCTGCCACTGCGCCGAGGTGACCGGCTGGCCCGCCGACGCGATCGTTCTGGAACATTTCTCGGCAGAGGTGCCGGTTCTGACGCCGGGCGAGGGCGAATTCGTGCTGCGCCTTGCCAAAAGCGGGATCGAGCTTGTGGTGCCCTCGGATCGCACCATCATCGAGGTCATCCGCGAGGCGGGGATCGAGATCAAGACCAGTTGCGAACAGGGCGTCTGCGGCACCTGCATCACCGAGGTGCTGGAAGGAGAGCTTGAGCATAACGACCTTTACCTCAGCCCGGACGAGCAGGAGGGCGGCAGGCTGATCATGCCCTGCGTCTCGCGCTGCACGTCCCGGCTGCTGGTGCTGAACATCTAGCCGGGCAGCGGGCAGGGTGCCCGCAAGCCAGGCAGACATAACAGGGAGTCGACACATGGGCATGGCCGTCACAGCCGCCTGCCACCTTCGGTCCGCCGATGCCGGTCCGCCGCTGCTGGAACTGGGCGGCGTGACCAAGGCATTCCAGACGGTGGTTGCGAACCGCGACGTCTCGCTGGCCATCCGGCCGGGCGAGATCCATGCCGTGCTGGGGGAAAACGGCGCGGGCAAAAGCACCCTGATGAAGATGATCTACGGGGTCTTTCCCCCCGATGCGGGCGAAATGCGCTGGAATGGCGAAACGGTCGTGCTGACCAGTCCCGCGCAGGCGCGCAAGCTGGGCATCGGCATGGTTTTCCAGCATTTCTCGCTGTTCGAATCGCTGACGGTGGCCGAGAACATCTCGTTGACCGTGCCCGGCGGCGTGGCGCGGCTGACGACCCGCATCCGCGAGATCGGCCAGCGGTTTTCCCTGCCCGTGAACCCCGTTGCGCTGGTCCATTCGCTGTCGGTGGGCGAACGCCAGCGAGTCGAGATCATCCGCTGCCTGCTGCAGGAGCCCCGGCTGATCATCATGGACGAGCCGACCTCGGTGCTGCCGCCAAGCGGGATCCCGGCGCTGTTCGACACCATCCGCGAGCTGGCCGCGCAGGGCTGCGCCGTGCTGTTCATCAGCCACAAGCTGGAGGAGATCCGCAGCCTGTGCCACGGCGCCACGGTGATGCGCGCGGGCGAGGTCGTGGCCACCGTCGACCCGCGCCGGGCCAGCGCCTCGGAACTGGCGCATCTGATGATCGGGCGGGAAATCCCGCATCCGAAACGCTCGGCGCCGACGCCGGGGCGCGATCCGGTGCTGGAACTGCGGGGCCTGTCGCAGCCCTCGGACGATCCCTTCGGCACCGGCCTGCATGACGTGGACCTGCGGCTCTATCCCGGAGAGATCGTCGGCATCGCCGGAATTTCGGGCAATGGCCAGAAGGAACTGGCGGCGCTTCTGTCGGGCGAGGCCGTGCTGGACCGTGGCCGCCGCGACCTGGTGCGGATCCTGGGCAGCGGCTGCGGCGACATGGATGCCAGCCGCCGCCGCGATCTGGGGCTGGCCTTCGTCCCCGAGGACCGCAACGGCCGCGGCTCGGTCCCCGAGATGACGCTGGCGGAAAACGCGCTGCTGACCGGCCATGCGCAGGGCATGGTGCGCCGCGGGCTGATCGAGCGGTCGCGGATGCGCGCCTTCGCCGAAACCTGCATCCGCGAGATGGGCGTGCGCTGCACCGGCGCCGATGCCGAGGCGCGCAGCCTGTCGGGCGGCAACCTGCAGAAGTTCATCATGGGCCGCGAGATCCGGCTGAAACCCAAGGTCCTGGTTGCCGCGCAGCCGACATGGGGCGTCGATGTGGGCGCGGCCGCGCTGATCCGCCAGCAGCTGATCGACCTGCGCGACGCGGGCGTCGGCATCCTGGTCATCAGCGAGGAGCTGGACGAGCTGTTCGAGGTCAGCGACCGCATCCATGTGCTGTTCCGCGGCCGCCTGTCGCCCGCGCTGGGCCGGGCCGAGGCCACGGTCTCGACCATCGGCGACTACATGACCGGCGGTTTCCTGTCGCCGGATGCCACCGAGGCGAGGGCGACGGCATGATGCGGCTTCCCTGGATCGTCGAGCCGAGGATCGGCAGGACCGGCCCGCGCGCCCTGCTGGCGCCGCTGATCGCGGTGGCCACGACCATCCTTGCGGCGGTCGTCCTGATGTCGTCGCAGGGCGTCGCGCCCTCGCGCGCGATCTGGCAGCTCTATATCGCGCCGCTGTCCAGCCTCTACAATCTCAGCGAGGTGCTGCTGAAGATGGCGCCGCTGCTGATCATCGCCCAGGCGCTGGCGATCGGCTTTCGCGCCAAGGTCTGGAACATCGGCGCCGAGGGGCAGCTGCTGCTGGGCGCGATCGGCGGCAGCCTGCTGCCTTTGTGGTTCAACGACAGCGTAAACCCGATGATGCTGCCCGCCATGGCGCTGTGCGGGATGCTGTTCGGCATCGGCTGGGCGGCGCTGGCGGCGTTCCTGCGCACGCGCTTCAATGCGAACGAGATCCTGGTGACGCTGATGCTGAACAGCATCGCCCTGCAATTGCTGTATTATCTGGTCTCGGGGCCGCTGCGCGACCCTTACGGGTTCAACTTCCCGCAATCGGCGCTGTTTCCGCAGGTGGCGATGCTGCCCTCGCTGTTCGGGATGGGGCGGGCGAATGTCTCGATCATCGTCGCGCTGCTGGCCACCGTCGCCGCCTGGATCTTCGTCGAGCGCAGCATGACCGGATACAAGCTGCAGGTCGGCGGCGTGGCCCCGGATGCGGCCCGCTATGCCGGTTTCCGAGAGAAGCGCGCGGTCTGGCTGAGCCTGTGCATCGGCGGGGCGGCGGCGGGGCTGGCGGGCGTCTTCGAGGTGGCCGGCCCGCTGGGGCAGCTGCAGCGGGTGGTGTCGCCCGGCTACGGCTTTGCGGCGATCATCGTGGCCTTCCTGGGCGGGCTGAACGCCATCGGCATCCTGTTCGCGGCCTTCTTCATGGCGGTGATCTATGTGGGCGGCGACATGGCGCAGGCCTCGGCCGGGGTGCCCTATGCGGTGAACACCTCGCTGCAGGGGGTGCTGCTGGTCAGCTATATCGCCGCGCGGCTGTTCGTCGATTACCGCGTGCGCTGGCGGCGCGACATCACGCAACAGGGGGCGAACTGATGGGAACCATGCTTGTCTTCCTGCTGTCGGGCACATTGCTGGCCGCGACGCCGCTGTTGCTGGCGGCGATGGGAGAGCTGATCGTCGAACGCTCGGGCATCCTCAATCTCAGCATCGAGGGGATGATGGCGCTGGGGGCGGTCGTCGGCTTCGCCACGATCATGGCGACCGGCAGCCACTGGCTGGCGCTGGGGGCGGGCGGGCTGGCCGGGGTCGCGTTGTCGGTGCTGTTCGCGGGGGTGGTCCTGCTGGCGCTGGGAAACCAGGTCGCCACCGGCATCGCGGTCGGCATCCTGGGGCTGGGCCTGTCCGGGCTGATCGGTAAGCCCTATGAGGGGATGACGGTCGCGCCGATGAAGCGGATGCCGATCCCGGTCCTGTCCGAGATCCCGATCATCGGGCCGGGCCTGTTCAACCATTCATTGCTGGTCTATCTGGCGCCGCTGCTGGCCGTGGGGCTGTGGTGGATGCTGCGCAGCACGCGGGTCGGGCTGGTGATCCGCGCCGTGGGCGAATCGCCGGAATCGGCCCATGCCATCGGCTACAGCGTGCTGATGACCCGGTTCCTGGCGATCATGACCGGCGGCTTCATGGCCGGGCTGGCGGGCGCCTTCATCGCCACCGTCTCGGCGACGCTGTGGTCGGACGGGATGATCGCCGGGCGCGGCTGGATCGTCGTCGCGCTGGTGGTCTTCGCCACCTGGCGCGTGGACCGGCTGGTCATCGGCGCCTATCTGTTCGGGCTGGCCACGATCGCCGAACTCTTGGTGCAGGGGGCGGGGATCCGGGTGCCGTCGCAGCTGCTGACCAGCATTCCCTATATCGCCACGATCGTCGCCATCTCGATCCTGTCGATGGACGGCCGCAAGATGCGCCTGAACGCCCCGGCCTCACTGGGCCGCACCTATAACAGCACCGCCTGAGCGGTCATGCCAACAGGAGAAGGAACGATGCCAATGAAACGCAGACTGACAAGCTGGATCGCGGCGGCCTGCCTGGCGCTGCCGCTGACCGGGACCGCCGCCAAGGCCGAGGATCCGTTCATGGTCGGCTTCATCTATCCCACGCCGGTGGCGGATGTGGGCTGGGCCAAGCAGCTGGACCTGGGGCGCGAGGCGATCGAGGAGGCCTATGGCGACCGCGTGACCACCCGCGTGGTCGAGAACATCCCCGAGGGGCCGGATGCCGGCCGGGTGATGAACCAGCTTGTCGCGGATGGCGCGGATTTCGTGATGCTGGGCTCTTTCGGCTACATGAACGACGGATTGCGGCTGGCGCAGCGCAGCCCGGACGTGGATTTCATCCATGCCAGCGGCTTTCGCCAGGCCGAGAATTTCGGCACCTTCACCGCGCGCGGCTATGAAGGGTTCTATCTGACCGGGCTGGCCGCGGGCATGGTCACCGAAAGCAACACCATCGGCATCGTCGCGGCCTTCGCCATCCCCGAGGTGATCGCCGAGGTCAATGCCGTCACCCTGGCCGCCCGCAAGGAAAACCCCGACGTCAACATCCGCATCGTCTGGGTGAATACCTGGTTCGATCCGGCCCGCGAGCAAGAGGCGGCGCGGGCGCTGATCTCTCAGGGGGCGGACGTGATCTTCTCGCTGCACCAGGACACGCCGTCGGTGGTCAACGTGGCGCAGTCCGAGGGGGTCTATGTGGTCAATACCGGCTCGGACATGAGCGCGCATGGACCCGACGCGGTGCTGGGTTCGGTGGTGACTGACTGGACCGACTATTTCGTCGAGGCCGTCGGCGCCTCGCTGGAGGGCACCTTCACCGGCCATGACGAACGCGGCGGGCTGGCCTCGGGGATGGTGTCGGTCGCGGCCTGGAACGACGTGCTGACCGAAGAGCAGATGGCCCGGATCAACGAGGTCGAGGCGGCGCTGATCAGCGGCGAGGCGCATGTCTTCGCCGGCCCGCTGAACGACCAGCGCGGCACCGAGCGCGTGGCCGAGGGCGAGGTTCTGCCCGATCCCGAGATTTTCGGGATGGACTGGCTGGTGGAAGGCCTGACCGGATCGCTGCCGCAATAGGCGCCCGGCGCGCCACGGCCCGAAAGGAGGCGGAGAGTGGACTATGAAAGCGGCGAATTCGGGCGTGGCGGGCAGAACCTCTGCGCGGTCGAGCTGACCTATCGCGGCACCCTGGGCGAGCCTTTCGTGGCCTTCGCCATCGACCGCGCCCGCCGGCTCAGCCTGAACGGCTGGATCAGCCCCGGCCCCGATGGCGTCAGGATCGCGGCGCAGGGGCCGCAGGCGATGGTCGACGCGTTCGAGATCGTCTGCAGCCTGGGCCCGATCCAGGCTGATGTGCGGGAATGGTGCCGCAGCGACCTGCAGCCCGGCCTGAACCGCGACGGGTTCGAGCGCAGATAGGCCGGCGCGCCAGGCCCCATGGTCAGCTGGCGGCGGCTTCCACGGGCTGCTGGCCGGTGGATGAACTTGCCAGCAGACGCGCCAGATGCCTGGCGCGCCCTTCGGCCCGGGCGATCGATCGAACGTGGCGGGCATCCTTGAATTCCTGGTATTCGATCGCCACGGTTTCGATATCGCCGCCCGCGACGCCCAGATAATGCGCACAGGCCGCGATGCCGGGATCGAGCGCGTTCATGTGGCCGCGCAGCCCGTCCGGCTGGAAGCCGAACTCGCCGCGCGATGACAGCACGACCAGCTTCTTGCCGCCCAGGATCGGCCGGATCGGGAAATCGCCGCGGGCCAGGTCGAACGAGAAGGTGCGCCCGATCCGCGAGACGTGATCGATCCATGCCTTCAATGTCGAGGGCATGCCGTAGTTGTACATGGGTGCGCCCAGCAGGATCACGTCGGCGGCTTCCACCTCGTCGATCAATCGGTCCGACAGCGCCAGCCGCTCGATCATCCACGGCTCTCGCTGCGCGGGCGGCGTGAAGGCGGCGTGGATGAAGCGATGATCGATGGGCGGCAGCGGGTCCTTGCCGACATCGCGGCTCACGACGCGGGCCTCGGGGTTGGCCTCGAGAAACTCGGCGGTGAAGAGCGCCGTCAGCCGTCGCGTCAGCGAGCGGTCTTCCAGTTGGGCGCTTGAATCGATTCGCAACAGGGTCGTCATGTCCATCTCCTGATTCCGGTGGATAAAACCTTGCTGCCCATCGAATTATCCAGTGCGCCGCCAGATTGCCAAATCGAATGTCTCAGGCATAAGATGAATCAGATTCATGCTGATGCGCGCACCCCCGACCGGAGATCCCATTGCGCAGGTTGCCCCCGCTCCACGCCCTGCGCGCCTTCGAGGCCGCCGCACGGCACCTGCATTTCGCCCATGCCGCCGATGAGCTGGGCCTGACGCCGACCGCGATCAGCCACCAGGTGCGCCAGCTCGAGCAGATCCTGGGGGTCGAGCTTTTCCACCGCTATCCGCGGCCGGTGCGCCTGACCGCCGAGGGAGAGAAGCTGTATCCGGTGCTGCGGGAGTCGCTGGACCGGATCGCCGGGACGATCGCCGGGCTTGGCGCCGGGAAAGGCGACGAACCGCTGCGCCTGTCGGTGACGGTCGCCTTTGCAAGCCGCTGGCTGATGCCGCGGCTGCCGCAGCTTCGCCGGCAGACCGGCCTGTCGGTCGCGGTCGAGGCGGATGATGTCGCCGTGGATCTGCATGCCTCGGGCATCGACATCGCCATCCGCTATGCCGAGCAGCCCGGCGCGGAGGCGGAATGGCATCGCCTGTTTCCCGACCGGGTGATCGCCGTTGCCGCCCCCGGCCTTGTCGCGGGACGCGCGGCATTGTCGGGACGCGAGATCATGGACCTGCCGTTGCTGCACTATCGATGGAAGACCCGATCCGGCAAGGCTCCTGACTGGCAACGCTGGCAAGGCCTGGCGGGCCTTGCCGCAGAGGTCCCCGAGATCGCGCAGAATTTCTCGGAAGAGATCCACGCCATCGATGCGGCCGTGGCCGGACATGGCGTCGTTCTGGCGTCCGAGGTCCTGGTGGCGGACCTGCTGCGCAGCCGGCAGCTGGTCGCGCTTTCGGATATCGCCCTGCCGGCGCCGAGCTACTGGGCGGTGTTCCTGCCCGGCAATCCGCTGAGGACGCGGCTGCAGCTGCTGGTGGACTGGATCCGGCGGCAATCGTGATCCCGCTGCGGGCAGGCCGGGGGGCGGGTCTCAGGGCAGGACCGTGACCGACAGGCTGCGGGGAACCGCATCCGCGCCGTTGATCGGCAGCAGGTCCATCGGGCAGGCCGAGATCACCGCCACCAGGTCCATCTCGGCGCGGAAGGTGACATGATCGCCCGGACGCGAGACCGGGGGCAGCCAGGCCATCTCGCCATTCTCGCGCGGCGGCGTGTTCATCCACAGGTTCAGCGGGCAGGGCACCGCCGGCAGGGGGATGCCAAGCGCCGACAGGGCCATCCGCAGGTTGTCGGTGCAGTTGTCGTGATACCCTTCGTGGCCCAGCTGGTGATAGCGGTGGATGTCGCAGGAGGCGACCAGCGTGTCATGCACGCCGGGCGAGCTGTCCTCGACCAGCGTCAGGATCGCCCGGCGGCGGTTCGTCACCAGCGCGTCACCCGGCTCCGGCCTCAGCTTGCGCAGGTCGGGGCGCAGGTGTTCCATCGACAGATGCTCGCCCGGATCCGTCTCGGCGAAGGCCCAGAAGTCGCCGACCTGGCTGCCATGCGTGTTGACGACCCGCAGCCGCTCGCCGCGCCGCAGCCGGATGGCGCGGCCCTGCCGGGCGGGGATCTCGTGGAGGCTTCCCGGTTCCAGGCGCCCGTCATGTCCCAGGACCTCGCGTGCCGAAGCGTTGGTGCCGTCGGGACGGCCGGCGGCGAAGGGGCGGGAGAAATCGATCATCGCTGGAAGCCTTTCATCACTGCCCCGATGCACGGGGATCTCGGTCCACGCGCCGCCGCTGCCCGACGGGATATGCGGCATGTCATCGGCCATCATCGGGAAAGCATAGGTCAGCCCGTGCCGTATGGCGAGGTCGATCGCCCCTGGCGGGAGGTTCTGGACCGGGGCGCGGCGGTCGCGTGGGGGCCGGCCGGCCTTCGCCGCCGCATCCGCCCGCCCTCACTCGGCCCCGGCCAAGAGGCGCGCGACGCGGCGGCGCAGCGCCGGGACCGACGATGCCGCGCGGATGGCCAGGTTGCGCAGCAGGCGCAGCGGCGGCGCGCGCAGGGTCGCCACCGCCGTCAGCCGGTCGGTCATGCGCAGCACCTCGCGGGCCGCCGCCATTCGCGCCGCGGCATGATCGTCCAGCGCGCCTTCCCGCCCCTCGCGCAGCGCGGCGGTCAGGGCCTCGGCCAGCGCGGCGGCGTCGCGCAGGCCCAGGTTCATGCCCTGGCCGCCCGCCGGCGAATGCACATGCGCCGCATCGCCGATCAGCAACACCGGCCCGGCGCGGAAACGCTCGGCCAGCCGATGATGCACGCGAAAGCGCGAGCCCCACAGGACCTGCCGCACCCTCGCGCCGTGCCGGGGGCCGCGCGCGTCGATCACCGCCTGCACATCGGCGACCGAGGGCCGGGGCGGCGCCTCGGGGCATTGCGCGACGACGCGATAACGGTCCTGCGACATCGGCGCGACCACCAGCGTGCCGCCGGCCGAGAAGAACAGCGTCACCTCGTCCTTCGGGATCGGCCAGTCCATGCGCAGATCGGCCAGCATGAACGAGCCATGGGTCTTGCCCGGAAAGTCGATGCCGGCCTGGCGGCGGACCGTGCTGTCCTGGCCATCCGCGCCGACGACGTAGCGGGCGGCGATCCGGCGCCCGTCCGCCAGGGTCACGACGGCCCCCTCTGACACGGTCTCGATCCGTTCCGCCGCGAGGGGGCGCAGCACGGCATGGCCCAGGCCGGCCAGGCGCCGGGTCAGGATCGCCTCGGTCTCGTCCTGCGGGATCATCAGCGCGAAGGGCGGCGCATGGCGCAGCGCGCGGAAATCGGCCCGCAGCAGCACCCGGTCTCGGTCGCGGACCCGAAAGCCGGTCACGCGAAGCCCCTGCGCGATCAGCGGCCCGGCCAGGTCCAGGGGCTCCAGCGCCTTCAGCGTGCCGGCATGGATCACCGCCGCGCGCGAGGTGTTCTGCGCCTCGGGCAGGGCATCGAGGATCACGAAATCCACCCCCCGCCGCGCCAGCCCGATGGCCAGCGCCAGCCCCGCCGGCCCGGCGCCGACGATCGCGACCTCGGTCCGTTCGGGAAATGCGCTCATCGGCCGGCTCGGATGGTTGCCTTGGCCCGTCTGGCGCCGCCTTGCCGGCCCGTGGTGCCGTTTCGCATTTGACCTGTTCCGCCTGTTGCCGGTAGGGATGCTTCGTGTGCGAATGAATTTAGTTCTTATGCGAAGCAGTTTCAACCCCGGAGAAGATCTCGATGACTGAACCCGCCCCGCCCCGGCTGATCTACCTGCTGACCACGGCGCAACGCCGGCTGGAGGCGGCGATCGAGCGCGAGGGAAAAGGCGGGCTGACCCTCTCGCGGATCGGCTTGCTGCTGGCGCTGCCGCCCGAGGGCGGGGTGCCGATGTCCGCGCTTGCCCGCGCGCTGGACCTGCGCGCCCCGGCATTGTCGGGGCTGGTGGACCGGATGGCGAAATCGGGTCTGGTGCGGCGGCTGCCCGATCCGGCCGATGGCCGCGCCTCGCTGGTCGCGCTGACCGGAGAGGGTCGGGTCCTGCGCAGCGAGGCCGTCGCCCGCACGAAACAGGTGAATGCGGCGCTTTGCGAGGGCTTCAGCGCCGACGAGATCGCCGTGGTGGAACGCTGGCTGGAAGCGGTGCGGCAGCGCCAGGCGCCGCCCCCGGCCCGATGAGCTGGCGCCCGGCCCCGGGACCCTCGGGCATGGCAGGGAAGGCCTGGGCGGAGGAATGGCGACCCCGGTAGGACTTGAACCCACAACCTCGGACTTAGAAGGTCCTTGCTCTATCCAGTTGAGCTACGGGGCCGCGAAGGCGCGGCTGGCGCAGATCGCTCTTAGAGGATGGCGCGGGTGAAATCAAAACCCTTCTTGCGCATCAACGCCCTGCAATTCGCGGCGGCGGGTCAGGGCCGTGCGGCGCAGGAAGGCCAGCACGAAGATCGCGGTCAGGATCAGCACGATGGTCGGGGCCGGGGCGCTGTCCAGAAAGAAGCTGGCATAGACGCCGCCCAGCATGGCCAGCAGGCAGACCGCGCAGGCGACGGCCAGCATCCGCCCGAAGCTGCGCACCATCAGGAAGGCGATGGCGCCCGGCGCGATCAACAGGCCCACCGCCAGGATCAGCCCGGTCGCCGACAGCGTCGCCACCACGGTCAGCGACAGGATCGACAGCAGCCCGTAATGCAGCAGGCCCACCGGCAGGCCCGAGGCGCGGGCCTGGGCCGGGTCGAAGGCGTGCAGCATCAGGTCCTTCCATTTCAGCAGCAGCGCCGCGCTGACGAAGATCCCGATCAGCCCGGCGGTCCACAGGTCCTGCGCGCCCACGCCCAGCATGTTGCCGAACAGGATATGGTCCAGGTGGACGTCCGAGCTGATCGAGGTATAGATCACGATCCCCAGCGCGAACATGCCCGAAAACACCACGCCCATGACGGTGTCCTGCTTCACGCGGCTGTTCTGGGCCAGGTAGCCGGTCGCGATCGCCGTCACCATGCCCGCGGCGAAGGCGCCCAGGATCAGCGGAAAGCCCATGACATAGGCCAGCACGATCCCCGGCAGCACCGCATGGCTGACCGCGTCGCCCATCAGCGCCCAGCCCTTCAGGACCAGGAAGCAGGACAGAAGCGCGGTCGGGATCGCGACGATGGCCGCGATCCAGAAGGCGTTCTGCATGAAGGTGAACTGGAAGGGCAGCAGCAGGGTCTCGGTCATGGCGCCACCTCGTCGCGCAGGGCAAGGGCGGCGCGGCGGCGGGCGGCCAGCAGCCCGTGCTTCGGCGCCCAGGCGAAGGCGGCAAGGAAGATCAGCGTCTGCAGGCAGACGATGATGCCGCCCGTCGCCCCGTCGAGGAAATAGCTGGCATAGGCGCCAAGGAAGCTGGTCAGGGTGCCGATCGCCACCGACAGCGCGATCAGCCGCGGGAAGCGGTCGCACAGAAGATAGGCCGTCGCCCCCGGCGTCACCACCATGGCGATGACCAGGAAGGCGCCCACGGTCTGCATCGCCGCCACCACGCAGGCCGACAGCAGCACGAAGAACACCGCCTTCAGCAGGCCCGGCCGCAGCCCGATGGAGCGCGCATGGCTTTCGTCGAAGAACACCACCATCAGGTCCTTCCATTTCAGCGCCAGCACCGTCAGCGACACGAAGCCGATGATCGCCAGCTGGGCGGTGTCCTCGGGCGTGATGGCCAGGATGTTGCCCATGGTGATGGTCTGGACCGAGATCGCCATCGGGTTCAGCGAGACCATGAACAGCCCCAGCCCGAAGAAGCTGGTGAAGATCAGCCCGATCACCACATCGACCTTCAGCCCGGAACGGTCCGACAGGAACAGCATCGCCGCCGCCGCCAGCCCGCCCGACAGGAAGGCGCCAAGTGCGAAGGGCAGGCCCAGGATATAGGCGCCGGCGACGCCGGGCACGACCGAATGGGCCAGCGCGTCGCCGATCAGCGACCAGCCCTTCAGCATCAGATAGGCCGACAGGAACGCGCAGACCCCGCCGACCAGGGCCGAGACCCACATCGCATTGGTCATGTAGCCATAGGTGAAGGGCTCCAGCAGGATCATGCGCCGCCCTCGCCGTCCGGATCGCGTCCGCTTTCGTCGCGCGTATGGGTGCGGCCCGCATATTGGACCAGGGGGCGTTCGTCGTCGGTCAGGATCGAGATGCGGCGCGGGTCGTCATCGTCATGCAGCGCCTCGCCGCCCAGGGTGAAATGGCGCAGCACGCCCCCGAAGGCGCGTTCGAGGTTCTCGCGCGTGAAGGTGGTCTCGGTCAGGCCATGGGCCAGCACCGTGCCCTTGACCAGCACCACCCGGTCGCAGAATTCCGGCACCGAGCCCAGGTTGTGGGTCGAGACCAGCATCACCCGCCCCTCGGCCCGAAGCTCGCGCAGCAGGGCGATGATCTGTTCCTCGGTCTGCACGTCGACGCCGGTGAAGGGCTCGTCCAGCAGGATCACCTGGCCCTCCTGCGCCAGGGCGCGGGCCAGGAAGACGCGCTTCTTCTGGCCGCCCGACAGCTCGCCGATCTGGCGGTTGCGGAAATCCTGCATGTTCACGCGTTCCAGCGCCTGGTCCACCGCCGCGCGGTCGCGGGCCGAGGGGCGGCGCAGGAAGCCCATATGGCCATAGCGGCCCATCATCACCACGTCCTCGACCAGCACCGGGAAGGTCCAGTCCACCTCCTCGGCCTGGGGGACATAGGCGACCAGGTTGCGCTTCAGCGCCTCGCGCACGGTCATGCCCAGCAGCCGGATCTCGCCCGCCGCTGCCGGCACGAAGCCCATGATCGCCTTGAACAGCGTCGACTTGCCCGAGCCGTTCACGCCGACCAGCGCCGTCACCGTGCCGCGCGGGATGGCGAAGCTGGCATGGCGCAGGGCGGTGTGGCCGTTGCGATAGGTCACGGTCACGTCGCGGGCCAGGATGCCGTTCTCCTGCCCCGCCGCGCCCGCTGGAATGGTCTGGCTGTCGCGCATCATGCCCTTTCCGCTGTCATCAGCTGCCGCTTTCCCCGGCGCCCAGCCCGTCGGCGATGGTCTGGGCGGTGACCTTCAGCAGGTCCAGATAGCTTGGCACCCGCCCGTCCGGTTCGGACAGGCTGTCCACATACAGCACGCCGCCATATTGCGCGCCAGTCTCGCGGGCGATCTGCCGGGCGGGGGCGTCGTTCACGGTGCTTTCGCAGAAGACCGCCGGGATCTCATGCGCGCGCACCCCGTCGATCACGCCGCGCACCTGTTGCGGGGTGCCCATCTGGTCGGAATTCATCGGCCACAGATACAGCTCCTTCATGCCGAAGTCGCGGGTCAGGTAACTGAAGGCGCCCTCGCAGCTGACCAGCCAGCGCTGCGCCTCGGGGATGGCGGCGATGCGCTCGCGCAAGGGCTCGATCGTCGCGCGCAGCTGGTCCTTGTAGCTTTCGGCGTTGCTGGCATAAGTCGCGGCATTGTCCGGGTCGTGCTCGGCAAAGGCCGTGGCGATATTGTCGATATAGATCAGCGCATTGTCCAGACCCATCCAGGCATGGGGATTGGGCTTGCCGTCATATTCCCCGCCCGAGACCGGGATCGGCTCGATCCCCTCGGTCAGCGTGACCGAGGGCACGTCGCCCAGATTGGCCAGGAATTGCTGGAACCACAATTCCAGGTTCAGCCCGTTCCACAGGATCAGGTCGGCATCCTGCGCCCCCACGATGTCGCGCGGCGTCGGCTCGTATCCGTGGATCTCGGCCCCCGGCTTGGTGATCGACACCACCTCGGCCGCATCGCCCGCCACGTTCTGCGCCATGTCGGCCAGCACGGTGAAGGTGGTGACGACCTTCATCCGCTCTTCGGCCAGGGCGGCACCGGAAAGCACTGCCGAAACCGACGTGAAAGCAACGAGTTGTGCAATCCTTGGGCGCATGGGCCGATCCTTCCGCTGTTGTTCCGGGTTCAGATGTAGTTGCTATTCATTCGCAAGTGAAGCCCAAATGAGAAACGTTCTCAAAATTGTTCCCGCCGCATCCAGGCGATGGTTGCGGTCGCCCGTGGCGGGCGAAGGGAAGAATGGTCCAGAGTCACCTTGCGCCCCGGCTGCGCATGGCTATAACCCCGGACGATTTAACCGCCGCCAGCCGCCCGAGGACCGCATCATGCCCAAAAGAACCGATATCAAATCGATCCTGATCATCGGCGCGGGACCCATCGTCATCGGCCAGGCCTGCGAGTTCGACTATTCCGGCGCCCAGGCATGCAAGGCGCTGCGCGAAGAGGGCTACCGGGTGATCCTGGTGAACTCGAACCCGGCGACGATCATGACCGACCCGGAAATGGCCGATGCGACCTATATCGAGCCGATCACCCCGGAAATCGTCGAGAAGATCATCGCCAAGGAACGTCCCGACGCGCTGCTGCCGACCATGGGCGGGCAGACCGGGCTGAACACCGCGCTGGCCCTGGCCGATGCGGGCGTGCTGAACCGCTACGGGGTGGAGCTGATCGGCGCGCAGCGCAGCGCCATCGAGATGGCCGAGGACCGCAAGCTGTTCCGCGAGGCGATGGACAGGATCGGGCTGGAAAACCCCAAGGCGACGATCATCGCCGCGCCGAAGCTGGCCAGCGGCAAATACGATGTCTCGGCCGGCGTGGCGCAGGCCATGGAGGCGCTGGAGGAGATCGGCCTGCCCGCCATCATCCGCCCCGCCTTCACCCTGGGCGGAACCGGGGGCGGCGTGGCCTATAACCGCGACGATTACGAACGCATCGTGCGCTCCGGCCTCGACGCCTCGCCCGTCGCGCAGGTGCTGATCGACGAGAGCCTGCTGGGCTGGAAGGAATACGAGATGGAGGTCGTGCGGGACCGCAACGACAATGCCATCATCGTCTGTTCCATCGAGAACGTGGACCCGATGGGCGTCCATACCGGCGATTCGATCACCGTCGCCCCGGCGCTGACCCTGACCGACCGCGAATACCAGATCATGCGCAATGGCTCGATCGCCGTGCTGCGCGAGATCGGGGTCGAGACCGGCGGCTCCAACGTGCAATGGGCGATCAACCCGGCGGATGGCCGCATGGTGGTGATCGAGATGAACCCGCGCGTCAGCCGTTCCTCGGCGCTGGCCTCGAAGGCGACGGGCTTCCCGATTGCGAAGATCGCCGCGAAGCTGGCCGTCGGCTATACGCTGGACGAACTGGACAACGACATCACCAAGGTCACGCCCGCGTCGTTTGAACCCTCGATCGACTATGTCGTTACCAAGATCCCGCGCTTCGCCTTCGAGAAATTCCCCGGATCGAAGCCCGAACTGACCACCGCCATGAAATCGGTGGGCGAGGTCATGGCCATCGGCCGCAGCTTCCACGAATCGCTGCAGAAGGCGCTGGCCTCGATGGAGAACGGGTTGACCGGGCTTGACGAGATCGCCATCCCCGGCGCGCCCGAGAAATCGGCGATCATCAAGGCGATCAGCGCCCAGACCCCCGACCGGCTGCGGCTGATCGCCCAGGCGATGCGCCACGGGCTGAGCGACGACGAGATCCGCGCCGCCACCGCCTTCGACCCCTGGTTCCTGTCGCGCCTGCGCGAGATCGTCGAGGCCGAGGACAGGGTGCGCGAAAACGGCCTGCCCGCCGATGCCGAGGGGTTGCGCGCGCTGAAGATGATGGGTTTCACCGATGCCCGCCTTGCCGCGCTGACCGGCCGCGAGGAAACCGAGATCCGCCGCGCCCGCGCCTCGCTGGAGATCCGCCCGGTCTTCAAGCGCATCGACACCTGCGCCGCCGAATTCGAGGCCCAGACCCCCTACATGTATTCCACCTACGAGGTCCCGGCGATGGGCGACGTGGAATGCGAATCGCGTCCCACGGATGCGAAGAAGGTCGTCATCCTGGGC
Source organism: Paracoccus sigandri (assembly GCF_003709565.1). GTDB lineage: Bacteria > Pseudomonadota > Alphaproteobacteria > Rhodobacterales > Rhodobacteraceae > Paracoccus > Paracoccus siganidrum. The sequence goes on from NZ_QNRC01000014.1 coordinate 67,210, forward strand.
GGCGGTCCGAACCGGATCGGGCAGGGGATCGAGTTCGACTATTGCTGCTGCCACGCCTGTTTCGCGCTGACCGATGCGGGCTATGAGACCATCATGGTCAACTGCAACCCGGAAACCGTCAGCACCGACTACGACACCTCGGACCGGCTGTATTTCGAGCCGCTGACGCTGGAGCACGTGCTGGAGATCCTGCGGGTCGAGCAGGAAAACGGCACGCTTCACGGCGTCATCGTGCAGTTCGGCGGCCAGACGCCGCTGAAACTGGCCAATGCGCTGGAGGAGGAGGGCATCCCGATCCTGGGCACCACCCCCGACGCCATCGACCTGGCCGAGGATCGCGAGCGGTTCCAGAAGCTGCTGAACGACCTGGGCCTGCGCCAGCCGATCAACGGCATCGCCCATTCCGACGACCAGGCCATCGAGATCGCCGAGCGCATCGGCTTCCCGCTGGTCATCCGCCCCTCCTATGTCCTGGGCGGCCGCGCGATGGAGATCGTGCGCGACATGGACCACCTGAAACGCTACATCACCGAGGCGGTGACGGTCTCCGGCAAGAACCCGGTGCTGCTGGACAGCTATCTGTCGGGCGCCATCGAGGTCGACGTGGACGCGCTGTCGGATGGCGAGAACGTCCATGTCGCGGGCATCATGGAACATATCGAGGAAGCCGGCGTGCATTCCGGCGACAGCGCCTGTTCGCTGCCGCCGCATACGCTGGACGCCGCCACCATCGACGAATTGAAGCGCCAGACCGTCGCCATGGCCCGCGCGCTGCGCGTGGTCGGGCTGATGAACGTGCAATTCGCGCTGAAGAACGGCGACATCTTCGTGCTGGAGGTCAATCCCCGCGCCTCGCGCACCGTGCCCTTCGTCGCCAAGGCCACCGACAGCGCCATCGCCTCGATCGCCGCGCGGCTGATGGCGGGCGAGCCGATGTCGAACTTCCCCGCCCGCGCGCCCTATCCCGAAGGCGTCGGCCCCGAGGACGACCTGCCCTTCGCCGATCCGCTGACGCTGGCCGACCCGATCACCCCCTGGTATTCGGTCAAGGAGGCGGTGCTGCCCTTCGCCCGCTTCCCCGGCGTCGATACGCTGCTGGGGCCGGAAATGCGCTCGACCGGCGAGGTGATGGGCTGGGACCGCAACTTCCCGCGCGCCTTCCTGAAGGCGCAGCTGGGCGCGGGGACCGTGCTGCCGACCACGGGGCGGATCTTCGTCTCGATCAAGGATGCCGACAAGACCGAGGCGCTGGCCGGGGCGGCGCGCGACCTGACCGCGATGGGCTTCACGCTGACAGCCACCCGCGGCACCGCCGATTTCCTGGCCGCCGCCGGGGTCGAGACCGAGCTGGTCAACAAGGTCTACGAGGGGCGTCCGAACATCGTCGACCGCCTGAAGAACGGCGAGATCGCGATGGTGCTGAACACCACCGAGGGCGCCCAGGCCATCGCCGATTCGCGCGAGATCCGCGCCGTCGCGCTCTATGACAAGATCCCCTATTTCACCACCGCCGCCGGCAGCATCGCCGCCGTGGCCGCGATCAGATCGCGCGAGGAAGGCGAGGTCGGCGTCAGAAGCCTGCAGGCCTGATCGCCCATCCCTGAATTGGCCCGGATGCGCGTAACTTCGCGCATTTTGGTAAAATTCGTGCGACTACGCACACAACTCGCGCTCCGGTTGCGTTAACCTGGCTGCAACCTCAACCGCGTGGAGCCCCTCTGATGTCCATCGCCACCCCGGCCGAACGCCATTTCCTGTCCCTGGTGAACCAGGCGCGGGCCAGTGAAGGCCTGGCCCCGCTGCAGCTGGAAACGCATCTGAACGCCTCCTCCGACGCGCATTCGCGATGGATGCTGGCGACGGATACCTTCTCGCATACCGGGCGGGGCGGCAGCAGCGCGACGGATCGGATGCGCGATGCGGGCTTCGATCTGTCGAATGGCTGGCGGACGGCGGAAAACATCGCCTATGTCAGCACCAACAACAATGGCAGCCTGCTGGACGAGGTCGAGCAGCTTCATCGCGGCCTGATGAACAGCCCCGGCCACCGCGCCAACATCATGAACCCGGCCCTGGAAATGATCGGGATCGGGCTGCAGCAGGGCAGCTTCACGGTCGATGGCCGCGCCTATGACGTGCTGATGGCGACGCAGAACTTCGCCACGACCGACGGCCATGTCCGCATCGATGCCGCGCCGGGGATCACCATCGCCACCACCGATTTCGCCACGCTTCCGGTGCAGGCCCCGGCCCGCGCCGTCTGGGAGCCGCTGTTCAACGGCGAGGTCTTCACCTCGTCCCAGCCGGGCACGGTGCTGCGCGGTACGGCGCGGGCCGACGACATCCGGCTGGGCGCGCGCGCCGACACGGTCGAGGGCGGCGCGGGCCATGACTGGATCGCCGGCGGGGCGGGCGCGGACGTGCTGCGCGGCGGCAAGGGCAACGATTTCATCCTGGGGCAGGCGGGCAACGACCGGCTGTTCGGCGGCGAAGGCAACGACCGCATCTCGGGCGGGCAGGGCAATGACACGATCATGGGCGGGCCGGGCAATGACAGCCTGCGCGGCGATGCCGGCAACGACCTGATCGAGGGGCAGGCGGGTCATGACCGCATCTCGGGCGGTGCGGGGGCCGATACGCTGCGCGGCGGGGCCGGCAACGACTGGCTGCAGGGCGATGCCGGCCATGACGTGCTGAACGGTGGCGCGGGGGCCGACACGCTGATCGGCGGCGCCGGCAACGACACGCTGCGCGGCGGCGCGGGGGCCGATACCTTCGTCTTCCGCCCCGGACCGGGCATCGACCGCGTGGCCGACTATCAGCCCGGCATCGACCGGGTGATGATCGCGGAATCGATGATGCGGGGCGACGTGACGGGCTTCGTCCAGAACAACATCCGCGAAACCGCGAATGGCGTCGTGGTCGAGTTCAGCGCGGGCAACCGCATCATCTTCGAGGGGCCGAACCTGACCGTCGAGGACATCGCCGACGACATCTTCCTGTTCTGACGCATCGGCGGGGCCGGGCCCAGGCGGCTGCCTCAGCCCAGATAGGCGCGCAGGCCCGGCGGCGGATCGTCCAGCAGCGGCCCGGTCGGCTGCGGCGGCTGGGCGCGGCCGTCCTCGATCAGGATCGTCTGGGGCGCGAAACGCCGCGCATCGCCGGGATCGTGGCTGACCATCAGCACCGTCGCGCCGGTTTCCTCGGCGATCCGGGCCAGCAGGTCCAGCATCTCGGCCTTCAACGCCGGGCCGAGCGCGGCGAAGGGTTCGTCCAGCAGCAGGACCGGCCGCGCGCGCAGCAGCACGCGGGCCAGCGCGACGCGGCCTTGCTGGCCGCCCGACAGGTCGGCGGGCTTGCGGTCCTCCATCCCGGCCAGCCCGACCTCTTCCAGGACCTGGCCGACCCGGACCCGCTGCGGCGAGGACAGGCGCAGGTCGGGGCGCAGGCCAAGCCCAACATTTTGTGCTGCCGTCAGGTGTGGAAACAAGTTCTGGTCCTGAAACAGCACCGAGACCGGCCGCTTGCCCGGCGGCGTGGCGGTGATGTCGCGCCCCTCCCACAGGATCCGGCCCCGATCGGGCACCAAGAAGCCCGCGATCAGCGACAGCAGCGTCGACTTGCCGGATCCCGAGGCGCCGATCACCGCCACGCGGGCGCCAGGCTCGATGGCAAGGTCGGCGGCCAGGGTGAAGCTGCCGCGGGTCACGGAGAGGTTCTGCAGCTCAAGCAAGGCGGCCTCCGCGGTCGAACAGCCAGAACAGGGCGAAGCTGATCGCCATCAGCAGCACCGCGCAGGCCGAGGCATCGGCCATGCGATAGGAATTCATCAGCTGATACAGCTTCAGCGGCAGGGTCGGCTGGTCGGTGGCGAACAGCGTGATCACCCCCAGGTCGCCCATCGCCAGCGCGGCCGCCAGCCCCCCGGCAAAGCCCAGGGGCCGGGCGAGGCGCGGCAGGACCAGCAGCCGCAGCCGCGCCAGCCCGCGCATGTCCAGCGAATCGGCCAGCCTGCCGAAATCGCCTTCCAGGTCGCGCGCCGCCGGGATCAGCGCCCGCAGCCCGAAGGGCAGCGCCATGATCGCGTTGATCGCGACCGTGACCGGCAGCGCCATCGCCTGCGGAGACGCCACGCCGCGCAGCAGGATGAACAGCCCCGTGCCCAGCACCAGCGGCGAGGCGACCAGCGGCAGCATCCCCGCGGTCTCGATCCAGCGCGCCCCGCCGCGCGCGATGGCCAGCGCCAGCGCCAGCGACAGAAGGATCGCCAGCGTGGCCGAGATCAGCGCCATGACCACCGACCGGACGGCGGCGTCCCAGACCTCGGGCGGCAGCAGGGGGATGCGCGGCAGCCCGCGCAGGGTCACGGCCAGGATCGGCCACAGCAGGAAGGCGGCGGCCAGCGTGATGGCCAGCCCGTCCGCCAGGCGCCGCCAGCCGCCTAGCCCGCGCAGCTGCGAGGGCATGTCCAGCCCCGCGCCGAAGGCCGCCGGGATCGCGATCCAGCGCGCCAGCGCCATCGCCGCCACGCAAAGCGCGATCTGCACCAGCCCCAGCATTGCCGCCCGGCCCAGATCGAAATCGAAGCGGAACGCCTGGTAGATCGCCAGCTCGACCGTGGTGGCGCGCGGGCCGCCCCCCAGGGCCAGCGCGACGGTGAAGCTGGTCAGGCAGACCAGGAACACCGCCAGCCAGACGCCGGGCAGCACCGCGCGCAGCATCGGGCGTTCCAGGTGGCGGGCGATGTCGCGCGGCGCGAAGCCCAGGCTTTCGGCCAGCCGGAATCGTTCCGCCGGGATCGCCTGCCAGCCCTGCAGGATCAGCCGCACCGACAGCGGCAGGTTGAAGAACACATGCGCAAGGATCACCCCCTGCCAGCCATAGATCGAGATCTCGGGCAGGCCGGCCGCGCGAAGCGCGTCGTTCAGCACCCCGCCGCGCCCGAAGACCGAGATCAGCCCCATGATCGCCACGATCACCGGCAGGATGAAGGGCGCGCCCAGCAGCGTGACCAGCACCGCCCGGCCGGCAAAGCGCCGCCGCGCCAGCGCGCGGGCCACCGGGATCGCCAGGATGGCCGAGACCGAGGCCGAGACCACCGCCTGCCAGATCGTGAACCAGACCGCGCGCCAGTCCCAGGGCCCCAGCGCCGACAGCCCGCGCGCCTGCCATGCGACCGCGGCCAAGGTGCCGAGGACCAGCGCGGCCAGCGCGGCGGCGATCGCCGCCCCGCCCGGCTGCCTTATCGGGAAAACGCCCGCAGCCATTCGTCCAGCGCCGGCTGGCGCAGCGCCTCGGCCTCTGCTTCGTCATAGAACAGCGTCTTTTCGGGGCGGGGCAGATCGCGCATGACCTCGGGCCAGTCGTCCTGCGGCAGCTTGGCGGGCAGCGACCAGTTGGCCAGCGGGATGGTCGCCTGGAATTCCGGCGTCAGGATCCAGTCCATGAATTGCTGCGCCAGCTCCGGCTGGTCGGTCGAGGCGAGTTGCGCGGCCAGCTCGGTCATGAAGTAATGGCCCTCGGGGAAGATCGCGGCCTTCTTGGTCAGGTCCTCCTCGGCGGCGATGTGATAGGCGGGCGAGGTGGTGTAGGACAGCACCATGTCGGCCTCGCCCTCGGTGAACATGCCGTAGGATTCGGACCAGCCGCGCGTCACCGTCAGCACCTTGGGCGCCAGCTTCGCCCAGGCGTCCGGCGCGTCCTCGCCATAGATCCCCTTGACCCACAAGAGCAGCGCCAGCCCGGAAATCGAGGCGCGCGGGTCCTGGATGACGATCTTCAGGTCGTCGGGGGCCTCCAGCAGTTCGGCGAAGCTGGCGGGGGGATTTTCCAGCCGCGTTTCGTCATAGATGAAGGCGGTCTCGCCCCAGTTGTAGGGCAGGAAGATCGGGTCGGTCCATTCGACCGGCAGCGACATGTCGGACGTGTCCTGCCCATGCGGCGCGAACAGCCCGGATGAGCGGGCGCGCGCGGTCACGTCGGTGTTCAGGCCGAAGACGATATCGGCCTGGGTGCCCTCGCCCTCCATCAGGATGCGGGGCAGGATGTCGCCGGTCACGAAGCGCAGCTCGCAGTCGCAGAAGGCCTCGAACCCCGCCTTGATCTGCGGCCCCGGCCCCCATTCGCTGGCGACGTAATCGCCGGCATAGACGGTCAGCACCGGGCGGTCCTGCGCGGCGGCGGGGGCGACGGCCAGCAGCGAGGGGACGATCATCGCGGCGATCAGGCGGGATTTCATCGCTGTTCCTCCTTCGGTTCGTGTCGAAAGAAAGGGCAGCGATACCTTCCCTCCGCCGGTATGAGCCGGATCAGGTTCAACGGGTCCGCGTCATGCGTCTCAGCCCGGCCGGGCTCCCCGAGGTCGTGAATGAATGTAGTGGTTTCGCAGCCCGGCGCAAGCGGCTAGAAACGCGCCAGACCACAGGCGAAGGACATCCATGAGCGACCAGCCCACACCGATGATGGCGCAGTATCTGGCGATCCGCGAGGCCAATCCCGGCGCGCTGCTGTTCTATCGCATGGGCGACTTCTACGAGATGTTCTTCGAGGATGCCGTGGCGGCCGCGGCGGCGCTGGACATCGCGCTGACCAGGCGCGGCACCCATCTGGGCGAGCCGATCCCGATGTGCGGCGTGCCGGTCCATGCCGCCGAATCCTACCTGCTGACGCTGATCCGCAAGGGTTTCCGCGTCGCCATCGCCGAGCAGATGGAGGACCCGGCCGAGGCGAAGAAGCGCGGCTCGAAATCCGTGGTCGCGCGCGACGTGGTGCGGCTGGTCACGCCCGGCACGCTGACCGAGGAATCGCTGCTGGAGGCGCGGCGGCACAATTTCCTGGCCGCCTTCGCCCAGGTGCGCGAGGAGGCGGCGCTGGCCTGGGTGGATATTTCCACGGGCGCCTTCCAGGTGATGGACTGCCCGCCGGCGCGCCTGTCGCCGGAACTGGCGCGCCTGGCGCCGCGCGAGCTGCTGGCCGTGGACGGGTCGGGCCTTGACGAGCTGGCCGCCGATGCCGGCGCGGCGCTGACCGACCTGCATGCCAGCGCCTTCGACAGCGGCGCGGGCGCGCGGCGGCTCTGCGCGCTCTACGGGGTCGAGACGCTGGACGGATTCGGCGCCTTCAGCCGGGCCGAGCTGTCGGCCATGGGCGCCATCGTCGACTATCTGGAGCTGACGCAGAAGGGCAAGCTGCCGCTGCTGCGTCCGCCGGTCCGCGAACGCGCGGGCGGCGCGATGCAGATCGACGCCGCCACCCGCCGCAACCTGGAGTTGACCCAGGCCCTGTCGGGCGGGCGCGAGGGATCGCTGCTGGCCGCCATCGACCGCAGCGTGACGGCGGCGGGGGCGCGGCTGCTGGAACGCCGGATCAGCGCGCCGTCGCGCGATCTGGCGCTGATCCATGCCCGCCATGACGCGGTGGCGCAACTGGTCGACGATCCGCGCCTGGCGGCCGATCTGCGCGCGGCCTTGGCCCGCGTGCCGGACATGGACCGCGCGCTGTCGCGGCTGGCGCTGGAACGCGGCGGCCCGCGCGATCTGGCCGCGATCCGCGCCGGGCTGACGCAGGGCGCGGCCATCGCCGCCCGCCTGCCCGACGATGCCGCCCCGGTCCTGCGCGAGGCCGCGCGCGACCTGACCGGCCATGACCCGCTGACCGGCCTGCTGGACCGGGCGCTTGTGGCCGAGCCGCCGCTGCTGACTCGCGACGGCGGTTTTGTGGCGCCGGAATACGACCCCGACCTGGACCAGACCCGCCGCTTGCGCGACGAGGGGCGCGGCGTCATCGCCGGGATGCAGGCGGATTACGCCGCCCTGGCCGGGGTGCAGAGCCTGAAGATCAAGCACAACAACGTGCTGGGCTATTTCATCGAGACCACCACCACCCATGCCGAGCGGATGCTGGCCCCGCCGCTGTCCGAGACCTTCATCCACCGCCAGACCACCGCGAACCAGATCCGCTTCACCACGGTCGAGCTGTCGGAGCTGGAGACCCGCATCCTGAACGCCCGCGACCGCGCGCTGGAGATCGAGCGCGGCATCTTCGAGCAGCTGCGCGCCGCCGTCCTGGACCGCGCGCCGCAGATCGGCCAGGCGGCCCGCGCCCTGGCCGAGATCGACCTTGCCGCCGCCTTCGCCGACATCGCCTCGGGCGAGGGCTGGGTGCGGCCGCGCGTCGACGACAGCCGCGCCTTTGCCATCGAGGGCGGCCGCCACCCGGTCGTGGAACGCGCGCTGAAGCGCAAGTCGGAAAGCTTCGTCGCCAATGACTGCGACCTGACCACGGGCGCCACCCCGGCGATCTGGCTGCTGACCGGGCCGAACATGGCCGGGAAATCCACCTTCCTGCGCCAGAATGCGCTGATCGCCGTGCTGGCCCAGGCCGGGGCCTTCGTGCCCGCGTGCCGCGCCCATATCGGTCTGGTCAGCCAGCTGTTCAGCCGCGTCGGTGCCGCCGACGACCTGGCGCGCGGGCGCTCGACCTTCATGGTCGAGATGGTGGAAACCGCGGCGATCCTGAACCAGGCCGACGACCATGCGCTGGTGATCCTGGACGAGATCGGCCGCGGCACGGCGACCTGGGACGGGCTGTCCATCGCCTGGGCGGTGATGGAGCATCTGCACGAGGTCAACCGCTGCCGCGCGCTGTTCGCCACCCATTACCACGAGATGACCGCGCTGTCGGCGCGTCTGGACGGGGTGGAAAACGCCACCGTCAGCGTGCGCGAATGGGAGGGCGAGGTGATCTTCCTGCACGAGGTCAGGAAGGGCGCCGCCGATCGCAGCTATGGCGTGCAGGTCGCCCGGCTGGCGGGCCTTCCGGCCAGCGTCGTGGACCGCGCGCGCGAGGTGCTGGACGCGCTGGAATCGGGCGAGCGCGAGGGTGCGGCCCGCCCCGCCGCGCTGATCGACGACCTGCCGCTGTTCCGCGCAGCACCCCCCGCGCCTGCGCCCGCGAAGGCCAGGGAAAGCGCGCTGGACGCGCGGATGAAACAGGTGCATCCCGACGCGATGACCCCGCGCGAGGCGCTGGACCTGATCTATGAACTGAAAGCCCTCAGCGGAGAAACGGCATGAGCTACAACACCTTCGGCCGCGAATTCCGGTTCACCACCTGGGGCGAAAGCCACGGCCCCGCCCTTGGCGCGACCGTCGACGGCACGCCCCCCGGCGTGGCCCTGGACGAGGCGTTCATCCAGCAATTCCTGGACCGCCGCCGCCCCGGCACCAGCAAGCACACCACCCAGCGCAAGGAACCCGACCAGGTCCGCATCCTGTCGGGCGTCTTCGAGGGCCGCACCACCGGCACGCCGATCCAGCTGATGATCGAGAATACCGACCAGCGCAGCAAGGATTACGGAGAGATCGCCCACAGCTTCCGGCCCGGCCATGCCGATATCGCCTATCACCTGAAATACGGGATCCGCGACTATCGCGGCGGCGGGCGCTCCTCGGCGCGCGAAACGGCGGCGCGGGTGGCGGCGGGGGCCGTGGCGCAGGCGGCGCTGCGGCATCTGCTGCCCGATCTGAAGATCACCGGCTACATGGTGCAGATGGGCGCGCTGCACCTGGACCGCGCGAATTTCGACAGCAGCGCCATTTCCGAAAACCCGTTCTTCCTGCCCGATCCGGGCGCGGTGCAGGCATGGTCGGATTACCTGGACGGCATCCGCAAGGACCAGAACAGCGTCGGCGCCGCGATCGAGCTGCTGATCGAGGGCTGCCCGCCCGGCCTGGGCGCGCCGGTCTATGCCAAGTTGGACACCGACCTGGCCGCCGCGATGATGTCGATCAATGCCGTCAAGGGCGTCGAGATCGGCGAGGGCCTGGGCGCCGCCGGGCTGACCGGCACCGACAATGCCGACGAGATCCGCATGGGCAATGACGGCCCGTTCTTTTTGTCGAACCACGCTGGCGGCATTCTTGGCGGGATCAGCACCGGGCAGGACATCGTGCTGCGCTTCTCGGTCAAGCCGACCAGTTCCATCACCACCCCCCGCCGCACGATCAACCGCCACGGCGAGGAGATCGAGCTGATCACCAAGGGCCGCCACGATCCCTGCGTGGGCATCCGCGCCGTGCCGGTGGCCGAGGCCATGGCGGCCTGCGTGATTCTGGACCACCTGCTGATGGACCGCGCCCAGACCGGCGGCATCCGCGGCCGGATCGGCCCCGAGGACTGATCGCGCGGACTGATCGCGGGGCAAAGCCGGCGGATTCCGGCGCCTGGAACGGGGCCGCGGGGGCGTTGTCGCAAAACCGTCACATTATGTTCGCATAAGTGTCGCGCGCGACGTTTAGGTCACGCACATGCCCCCCTCGGGCCATTTTGATTCAGGAGTGATCCATGAAAACCGCGAAATTCACCGTCTCGGCGCTGGCCATCGTTGCGGCTTCGGCCGTTGCCGCTCAGGCGCGCGAGCAGATCCAGATCTCTGGTTCCTCGACCGTGCTGCCCTATGCCACCATCGTCGCCGAAGCCTTCGGCGAGAACACCGACTACCGCACCCCGGTCATCGAATCGGGCGGCACCGGCGCCGGGCTGCAGAAATTCTGCGAAGGCGTGGGCACCAACACCATCGACATCGCCAATGCCAGCCGCCAGATCCGCGAGGGCGAGCTTGCCGCCTGCCAGGGCAATGGCGTGACCGAGATCATGGAAGTCCGCATCGGCTATGACGGGATCGTCTTCGCCAGCTCGGCCAACGGGCCGGATTTCGCCTTCACCCCGGCCGATTGGTTCAACGCCCTGTCCGCCAAGGTCGTCGTGGACGGCGCCGTCGCCGACAACAGCGCGACCAACTGGAGCCAGGTGAACCCCGATCTGCCCGACCAGGAAATCCTGGCCTTCGTGCCCGGCACCAAGCACGGCACCCGCGAAGTCTTCGAGGAAAAGGTGATCCTGGCCGGCTGCGAGGAATCGGGCGCGCTGGAGGTCTTCACCGCTGAGCTGGGCGAGGATGCCGCCCATGAGGCCTGCATGACGCTGCGCACCGACGGCCGCGCGGTCGACATCGACGGCGACTATACCGAGACGCTGGCCCGCATCGACAGCTCGCCCAACGGCATCGGCGTCTTCGGCCTGGCCTTCTACGAGAACAACACCGACAAGCTGTCGGTCGGCACCATCTCGGGTGTCACCCCCTCGACCGAGACCATCGCCTCGGGCGAATATCCTGTGTCGCGCCCGCTGTTCATCTATGTGAAGAAGGCGCATTTCGAGCAGGTCGACGGGCTGAAGGAATTCGTCGAGTTCTTCGTCTCGGACGACCTGGCCGGTCCCGACGGCCCGCTGGCCGAATACGGGCTGGTCTCGGATCCCGAGCTGGCCGACATCCAGGCCGCCGTCGCCGACGAAACCGTGATGCAGTGACGAAAAGGACGGGCGGCGCGAAATAAGGCGCCGCCCGTCTGCGTTCTCTGTCCAGATCGTTCCTACGCAAGGAAAGCGCCTATGCCGTTATCCTGGGCCCTGATCGCCAGTTTCATGCTGGCCATCGCCGGATATTTCGTCGGCCGCCAGCGGATCTACGCCTCGGCCGGTCCCGACATCCGCCTGTTGCACAGCCGGCCGGTCTATCACGGGGCAAGCGTGGCGCTGACCACGCTGATCCTGCCGCTGGCGGTCTTGGCCATCGCCAGCTTCATGCGCATGGGCGGCGTGATCGGGGCCAGCGCCGGCCCGGTCGCCGGGCTTGTCGCCCTGGGGGCCGCCGTCCTGGGCCTGGGCTGGGGCGTCAGCCGCGTCGGCCAGGGCTTCCAGGCCCGCAACGCGGTCGAGAAGATCGTGCTGGGCATCCTGATCCTGTGTTCGGTCATCGCCATCGCCACGACCGCGGCCATCGTGCTGTCGCTGCTGTTCGAGACCGGGCATTTCCTGCAGCTCTACGACTGGAAGACCTTCTTCTTCGGCACCGAATGGACGCCGCGCTTCCAGGGGAATTCGCAGCTGGGCGTCCTGCCGCTGCTGTGGGGGACGCTCTATGTCTCGCTGATCGCGCTGCTGGTGGCGGTGCCCATCGGGCTGTTCGCCGCGATCTACATGTCGGAATATGCCTCCAAGCGCGTGCGCGGCATCGCCAAGCCGGCGATCGAGGTCCTGGCCGGCATCCCGACCATCGTCTACGGCCTCTTCGCGCTGATCACCGTCGGGCCGATGCTGCGCGACTATTTCGCCCAGCCGATGGGGCTGGGGAATTCGGCCTCCTCGGTGCTGACCGCCGGCCTGGTCATGGGCATCATGCTGATCCCCTTCGTCAGCTCGCTGTCCGACGACATCATCAACGCCGTGCCGCAAAGCCTGCGCGACGGCGCGCTCGGCCTCGGCTCGACCCCGTCCGAGACGATCCGCCAGGTGGTGCTGCCCGCCGCCCTGCCGGGCATCGTCGGCGCGGTTCTGCTGGCCGCCAGCCGCGCCATCGGCGAGACGATGATCGTCGTCCTCGGCGCCGGGGCCGCCGCCAGGATGAGCCTGAACCCCTTCGAGGCGATGACCACCATCACCGTCAAGATCGTCAGCCAGCTGACCGGCGACAACGACTTCAGCTCGCCCGAGACGCTGGTTGCCTTCGCCCTCGGGCTGACGCTGTTCGTCATCACGCTGGGGCTCAACATCGTCGCGCTTTATATCGTGCGCAAATATCGCGAGCAGTACGAATGACCGATCTTCCGATGCCGCAGAACCCCGCCGCCGCGCAGCCCGCGCAGAAATCCTCGCTGCTGTCGCAGGACGACCGGACCCGCCGCCGCAACGCCGCCGAGAAACGCTTCCGTTCCTATGGCGCCGCGGCGATCGGGCTGGCCCTTGCCGCGCTGGTGGTGCTGATGATCACCATCATCAGCGCCGGATCGGGCGCCTTCCGGCAGACCTATCTGTCGATCCCGGTGGCGCTGAATGCCGAACAGCTGGACCCCGAGGGCAATCGCGACCCGGCCGAGATGTCGAAGGTGCTGACCCTGCGCTATGGCAGCGTGCTGGACAGCGCGCTGGCGGCCGCGGTCGAGAATACCGGCATCCAGATCGAGGGGCTGAGCGACCGGGAAATCAAGGGCCTGATCTCGCGCGAGGCGGCGGCGCAGGTGCGCAACCGGGTGCTGGCGGACCCCGAGCTGGTCGGCCAGACGATCGAGCTGGACGTGCTGGTGAACGGCCGCGTCGACGGCTATTTCAAGGGCCGCGTCACCATGGCCAGCGCCGCGCGGGACGCCAATACCTCGCCCGAGCAGCTGATGCTGGCCGATGCGCTGGCCGAACGCGGGATGCTGGTCACGCGCTTCAACTGGAACTTCGTGACCAATCCCGACGCCTCGGACCAGCGGCCCGAAGCCGCCGGGGTGGGCGTGGCGATCCTGGGCTCGCTCTACATGATGCTGGTGGTGCTGTTCCTGGCGGTGCCCATCGGCGTCGCGGCCAGCATCTATCTTGAGGAATTCGCCCCCAAGAACCGCTGGACCGACATCATCGAGGTCAATATCTCGAACCTGGCCGCGGTGCCCTCGATCGTCTTCGGGATCCTGGGCCTGGCCGCCTTCATCAACTTCGCCGGGTTGCCGCAATCGGCGCCCATCGTCGGCGGGCTGGTGCTGACGCTGATGACGCTGCCGACGATCATCATCTCGACCCGCGCGGCGCTGAAGGCGGTGCCGCCCTCGATCCGCGACGCGGCGCTTGGCGTCGGCGCCTCAAGGATGCAGTCGGTCTTCCACCACGTCCTGCCGCTGGCCATGCCGGGCATCCTGACCGGCACCATCATCGGCCTCGCGCAGGCCCTGGGCGAGACCGCACCGCTGCTGCTGATCGGCATGGTGGCCTTCGTGCGCGAATTCCCCGGCGCCCCGCCCGAGGGGCTGTTCGATCCCGCCTCGGCCCTGCCGGTGCAGGTCTACAACTGGACGCAGCGCGCCGACCCGGCCTTCATCGAGCGGGCCTCGGGGGCGATCATCGTGCTGCTGGTCTTCCTTCTGTGCATGAACCTGCTGGCCATCTGGCTGCGCCGCCGGTTCGAGCGCCGTTGGTAATGCGGCCCAAGGAGGCTTACATGAACGACATGAGTGTTTTGGAGAGAGCCGTGAGTCAGCAGGACATCAAGATCTCGGCGCGGAAGGTGCAGGTCTATTACGGCGACAAGCACGCGCTGAAGGATGTCGACGTGGACATCCTGGACAAGACCGTGACCGCCTTCATCGGCCCCTCGGGCTGCGGGAAATCGACCTTCCTGCGCTGCATCAACCGGATGAACGACACCATCCCGGCGGCGCGGGTCGAGGGCGAGATCCGGCTGGACGGCGAGGATGTGTATGACCGCCGCGTCGATCCGGTGCAGCTGCGCGCCAAGGTCGGCATGGTGTTCCAGAAGCCGAACCCCTTCCCGAAGTCGATCTATGACAACGTGGCCTACGGCCCGCGCATCCACGGGCTGGCCCGCAACCGCGCCGAGCTGGACGAGATCGTGGAGAAATCCCTGCGCGGCGCCGCGCTGTGGAACGAGGTCAAGGACCGCCTGGGCGAACCCGGCACCGGCCTGTCGGGCGGCCAGCAGCAGCGTCTGTGCATCGCCCGCGCCGTCGCCACCAGCCCCGAAGTGCTGCTGATGGACGAGCCCTGCAGCGCGCTGGACCCGATCGCGACCGCGCAGGTCGAGGAACTGATCGACGAGCTGCGCTCGCGCTTCTCGGTCGTGATCGTCACCCATTCGATGCAGCAGGCCGCGCGGGTCAGCCAGAAGACCGCCTTCTTCCACCTGGGCAACCTGGTGGAATATGGCGAGACCGACGACATTTTCACCAAACCGCAGGACAGCCGGACCGAGGCCTATATCTCGGGCCGGATCGGCTGACGGGGCAGGGAGACAGCCCGACATGAATCGCGAAAAGCATATTTCCTCGGCCTTCGACCGCGACCTGGAAACGATCCAGGCGCAGGTCGTGCGCATGGGCGGCATGGTCGAGGCGGCCATCTCGGACGCCGCCGCCGCGCTGGAATCCCGCGACGAGGAACTGGCCGAAGAGGTCCGGCGCCGCGACAAGGGGATCGACGCGCTGGAGGCCCAGATCAACGAGGAATCGGCCCGCCTGATCGCCCTGCGCGCGCCCACCGCCACCGACCTGCGCATGGTCCTGGCGGTGATGAAGATCGCCGCCTCGCTGGAGCGCGTCGGCGATTATGCCAAGAACATGGCCAAGCGCACCCATGTGCTGTCGCAGCTGCCCGCCATCGAGGGCGCGGGCATGGCGCTGCGGCGGATGTCCTCGGCGGTGGACAAGATGCTTCAGGACGCGCTGGACAGCTATATCCGCCGCGACGCGGACCTGGCCGAGGACGTGCGCCAGCGCGACCTGGAGGTGGACCAGATGTATAACGCGCTGTTCCGCGAATTCCTGACCCACATGATGGAGGATCCGCGCAACATCACCCCCTGCATGCACCTGCATTTCATCGCCAAGAACGTCGAGCGGATGGGCGATCACGCCACCGCCATCGCCGAGCAGGTGATCTATCTGGTCACGGGCGAGCTTCCCGACGATGCCCGCCCGAAAAGCAACAGCGTGCCGGCCGATCCCGTGCCGGCCCCCGAAGGCGAGGGATAAGCAATGGCGTCACGTCAGGCCCCCTGTGTTCTGGTCGTCGAGGACGAGGGTGCGCAGCGCGAAGTGCTGCAGTACAACCTCGAGGCCGAGGGTTTCGATGTGGTGGTTGCCGATAACGGCGAGGATGCGCTTCTTCTGGTCCAGGAAGAGCAGCCCGATCTTCTGGTTCTGGACTGGATGCTGCCCAAGGTCAGCGGGATCGAGGTCTGCCGCCAGGTCAAGGCCGATCCCGCGACCCGCGGCATCCCGATCATCATGCTCTCGGCCCGCAGCGAGGAAACCGATCGCGTGCGCGGGCTGGAGACCGGCGCCGACGACTATGTGGTGAAGCCCTATTCCGTGGTCGAGCTGATGGCCCGGCTGCGCACCCAGCTGCGCCGCACCCGCCCGGCGACGATGGGCGAAAGGCTCAGCTTCGCCGACATCATCCTGGATGCGGCCGAGCATCGCGTCTTCCGCGCCGGCCAGCCGCTGCATCTGGGCCCGACCGAGTTCCGGCTGCTGTCCACGCTGATGGAAAAGCCCGGCCGGGTCTGGACGCGCGAGCAGCTTCTGGACCGGGTCTGGGGGCGCGACATCTATGTCGACACCCGCACCATCGACGTCCATGTCGGACGGCTGCGCAAGGCGCTGATGCAGAATGGCGGCGACAACCCGGTCCGCACCGTGCGCGGCACCGGCTATTCGCTGGGTTAGGCGGGATCGGGTCGGTCCTTCAGGAACGCCTCGACCTCGGCCCGCGTGGGCATCGCGTCGCCGGCACCGCTGCGCGTGACCTGCAGGGCGGCGGCCGCCGCCGCCAGGCGCAGGGCCTGCGCCACTGATTCGCCGCCATCCAGCGCGGCGGCGAAATAGCCCGCGAAACAGTCCCCCGCCCCGGTCGTATCGACGGGCGTGACCGGGAAGGCCGGCTGATGCAGCGATTCGCCGCTGCGCAGGTCGCGGAATTCGGCACCCTTCGCCCCACGCGTGATCAGCATCTGCGCGACCGGCAGGGCGCCGGGCATGGCCGCGAACAGCTGCTCGGCCTCGCCCTCGTTCAGCGCCAGGATCGAGACATGCGGCAGCACCTCGCGCAGCGCGTCCAGATCGAAGGGGGCGGCGGAATAGATGACCCGCGCGCCCGCCTCCTGCGCCAGCCGCGCGGCCTCGGCCTGCAGGCTGGTCTCGTTCTGGATCAGCAGGGTGTCGCCCGCCGCGATCCCGGCGCAGGCCCCGCGCAGCCAGTCCGGGTCCAGCGCGCGATTGGCGCCGGCATGGATGACGATGGCGTTTTCCGCATCCGCGTCGACCATGATGATGGCGTGGCCGCTGGAGCTGTCGGGCAGGATGCGGATGCCTTCGGTCGCGACGCCGCTGGCCTGCAGCCGGGCGATCACCCAATCCGCGCCCGGCCCCAGCGCGCCCAGATGCCGCACCGTCGCGCCGGCGCGCGCGGCGGCGACCGACTGGTTCGCGCCCTTGCCGCCCAGCCCCTGGTCGTGGCCCGTTGCGGCCAGCGTCTCGCCCGGTCGGGGCAGGTGGTCCAGCCGGTAGACATGGTCGATATTGATCGAGCCCAGATTCCAGACGGTCATCGCATCCCTCCGCTTCGCGCCCATCAGAGCCGCCTTGCCGCCGCTTGTCCAGCGCCTGCCACTGCTACGAAAAACGCGCCCCCGAAGGGGCGCGTTCCGTTCGCTTCGACCGATCCGGGATCAGTCCTCTTTCTTCGGCAGCTTGCCCTTGTGGGGCGCCCAGAGCCGCTTGTTGGTCAGGTAGAGCAGCGCGCTGAGCAGGACCAGGAACAGCACCGAGACGAGGCCGACCTGCTTGCGGTCCATCATCTTCGGCTCGGCCGTCCACATCAGGAAGGCCGAGACGTCCATCGACATCTGGTCCACCGTCGCCGGGGTGCCGTCGGCATAGCTCACCATGTCGTCCGACAGCGGCTCGGGCATGCTGATCATGCCGCCGGGGAAGGCGGTGTTCTCATACAGCGTCGTGCCGGCCTGTTCCGAGGTCTCGCCGGTATAGCCGGTCAGGACCGCGTGGATGTATTCCGGCCCGCCGATGCCGCGGAACAGCTGGCTGATGCCGGTGCCGTAGGGGCCGTGGAAGCCCGCGCGGGCCTTGGCCATCAGCGACAGGTCCGGCCCCATGCCCATGCCCGAAACTTCCGGGAAATGGTCGGTGGGCAGGCGGTCGCGCTCTTCCTCGGTCTCGGGATCCAGCACCGGGTTCAGGCCCGCCGCATAGGCGCGCACCTGGTCCTCGGGCAGGCCGGGGCCGCCCGGATCCGCCAGCGTGCGGATCGGCACGAACTTCATGCCGTGGCAGGCCGCGCAGACCTCGGTATAGACCTGCAACCCGCGCTGCAGCTGGAACTGGTCGTATTTGCCGAAGGGTCCCTCGAAGCTGAACGAGACGTCCTCGATATGACCCGCGCCATGGCTGTCGCCGCCGGCATGGTCATCCTCGGCGTGATCCTCGCCGGCCGGTTCCTCGGCTTCGGCGGCGGGGTCTTCCGCGGCGGCCGGTTCCTCTGCCGCGGCGTCCTCGGCAGGCGCTTCGGCCTCATCCGCCGCCGGTTCTTCCGCCGATTCCTCGGCAGGTGCTTCCGCGTCGGCGGCCGCATCGGCATCCGTAGCTGCCTCTGCCGGCTCCTCGGCGGCGGGTTCCTCGGCGGCCTCGTCGGTCGCCGCATCCTCTGCCGCCGGCTCTTCGGCGGCAGGCTCCTCGGCGGGGGCCTCCTCGGTCACGGTCTCCTCGGGCGCGGCCTCTTCGGCATCAGCTCCCTCGGCGGCGGGCGCTTCGCCCTCCGCTTCGGTGGCCTCGGCCTCGCCGGCCTCTTCCGTCCCGGTCGCGGCCGGGGCGGTGTCGTTTTCGGGCGTGGCCTGCGTCTCGGTCGCGGGCTGGTCGGCCGGGACAGCGGTGTCGCTGTCCTGCGCAAGCGCGAAGCCGGCCGCAGAGATCGTCAGGGCCACGACGGCCGTGAGCGTCTTGGTTCTCAGGGTCATGTCTGGCTCTCCTTACTCGGCCGGTTGCGCGGGTTTGTAGTGATGGTCGAAGTCCTCCTCGATGGTCGAGGGCATCGGATCGGGCTTCTCGATCACGCCAAGCAGCGGCAGAATGACAAGGAAATAGGCGAACCAGTAGGCCGCGCCGGCCAGCGCGATATAGGGATAGATCCCCTCGGCCGGCATCGCCCCGGCCCACATCAGGACCACGAAATCGACGACCAGCAGCCAGAACCACCACTTGAACAGCGGCCGGTAACGGCCCGAGCGCACGCGGCTGGTGTCAAGCCAGGGCACCAGCGCCATGACCAGGATCGCGCCGAACATCGCCAGGACGCCGAAGAACTTGGCGTCGATGATGCGGAAGGACAGGAAGCTGACCAGCTGGACCAGCCAGACATCGCCGTCGAAGGCCCGCAGGATCGCGTAGAAGGGCAGGAAATACCATTCCGGCACGATATGGGCCGGCGTCATCAGCGGGTCGGCCTCGATATAGTTGTCGGGATGGCCCAGATAGTTCGGCATGAAGCCGATCACCGCGAAGAAGACCACCAGGATCACGGCCAGCGCGAACAGGTCCTTGATCACGAAATAGGGCCAGAAGGGCAGGGTGTCCTTCTCGGCTTCCTCTTTCGAGCCGCGCCGCACCTCGACACCCGTCGGGTTGTTATTGCCGGTGGTGTGGAAGGCCCAGATATGGACGATCACCAGCGCCGCGATCACGAAGGGCAGCAGGTAATGCAGCGAGAAGAAGCGGTTCAGCGTGGCATTGTCCACCGCGGGTCCGCCCAGCAGCCAGGTCTGGATCGGCTCGCCGATGCCGGGGATCGCGCCGAACAGGCCGGTGATCACCGTGGCGCCCCAGAAGGACATCTGCCCCCAGGGCAGCACGTAGCCCATGAAGGCGGTGGCCATCATCAGCAGGTAGATCAGCATGCCGACGATCCAGGTCACCTCGCGCGGGGCCTTGTAGCTGCCGTAATAGAGGCCGCGGAAGATGTGGATATAGACCGCGAAGAAGAACAGCGAGGCGCCGTTGGCGTGCAGGTAGCGCAGCATGTAGCCGCCGTTCACGTTGCGCATGATATGCTCGACGCTGGCGAAGGCCAGGTCCACATGCGGCGTGTAATGCATCACCAGCACGATGCCGGTCACGATCTGCAGCGCCAGGCAGAAGGCCAGGACGATGCCCCAGATCCACCACCAGTTCAGGTTCTTGGGGGTGGGGATCATCAGCGTGTCATAGACAAGGCTGACCACCGGCAGACGGCGATGCAGCCACTTCTCGAAGCCCGATTTGGGCTCGTAATGGTCGTGCGGAATTCCGGCCATGATGCCCTCCTCAGCCCAGTTGGATGGTGGTGTCGTTGATGAACGCCGCGACCGGGATCGGCAGGTTCTTCGGGGCGGGGCCCCGGCGGATGCGCCCGGAAGTGTCGTAGTGAGAGCCGTGGCAGGGGCAGAACCAGCCGCCGAAATCGCCGGCGCCGTCGCCGATCGGCACGCAGCCCAGATGGGTGCAGACGCCGATCTGCACCAGCCATTCGCCGGCCTCGTCCAGGGTGCGGTTCTCGTCCAGGGCGGGTTCGCCGGGCCTGTTGGCGTTCTCGGCGCCCTGGTCGATCAGCTCGTTCAGCTGGACGGCGCGGGCGGCTTCGATCTCTTCGGGGGTCCGGCGGCGGATGAACACGGGCTTGCCCAGCCACTTCACCGTCAGCTGAGAGCCGACGGTGACGCCGCTGACATCGACCTGGATCGAGGCCAGAGCCTGGACATCGGCCGAAGGGTTCATCTGGTTCACAAGCGTCCAGGCGGCGGCTCCTGCAGCCACCGTACCTGCGCCCGCCGTGGCATAGTAGAGGAAATCCCTACGGGTGCCTACGTGGTCATCTGCGTGGGACACGGGTAATTCTCCAATTCGGGCCATGGAATTGGCCGATACGACAATCCGGGCCACGTTTGATCGCAGCCTTCGCGAGGGCGGTTCTAGCGTTCAATTCCTTGTCAGTCCAGCGTGTAAGCCTGCGGCGAAAGGCGCAAAAGGCGGCAGCTGTTGGAAATCTGCACCCATCGTCTTACGCCGCGCGCCGCCTGGACCGTCGCCTTCGGCAAACTGTTGCCGGCTGATTCCGTCGCGGGCTACAGCAAACCTTCCGCGCGGAAGCTCAGCTCGCGGGATTTGCCGATGATCAGGTGGTCATGGACGGTGATTCCCATGCTGTCGGCCGCCTGCGCGATGCGCGCGGTCATGGTAATGTCGGAATCCGAGGGCGTGGGATCGCCCGAGGGATGGTTGTGGACCAGAATCAGCGCCGAGGCGTTCAGTTCCAGCGCGCGGCGGATGATCTCGCGCGGATAGACCGGGACGTGATCGACGGTGCCCTGCGCCTGTTCCTCGTCCGCGATCAGGACGTTCTTGCGGTCCAGGTAGAGGACGCGGAACTGTTCGGTTTCGCGATGGGCCATGCTGGTATGGCAATAGTCCAGCAGCACCTGCCAGCCCGACAGGACCGGGCGATGCAGCACGCGGGCGCGGGCCAGGCGCTGCGCGGCGGCCTCGACGATCTTCAACTCGGTGACGACGGCGGGGCCGACGCCCTCCACCTCGGCCAGCCGGGCGGGATGGGCCGAGAGGACCCGGTTGAAATCGCCGAACCGCTCGATCAGGCGGCGGGCCAGCGGCTTCACGTCCTGCCGGGGAATGGCGCGGAACAGGACCAGCTCCAGCATCTCGTAATCGGGCAGGGCGGCGGCACCGCCCTGCATGAAGCGTTCGCGCAGCCGGGCGCGGTGATCGGCCAGATATGACGGCGCGGCCTTGCCGGCCCCGGACGATCTGCGGCCTGGCGGCGGCGCGCCGGCTGGCAGCAGCACGTCGTCGGGGGCGGGATCAAAGAGGGGCATCGGCATTTCGCCGAAAGTGCGATTCGGGTCCATGGCGCCAGCATGGGCCCGATCGGTGAAGAAGGCGTTAACGCGGAAGCGCCAGGATGTCTTGCGGCACGCCTCAGCGCGTCATGTCGTCCCAGAAGCCCTTGACCTTGTTGAAGAAGCTGTCCGATTGCGGGCTGTTGTCGGCCTTCTCGGCCTCGAATTCCCGCAGCAGCTCCTTCTGCCGCGCGGTCAGGTTGACCGGGGTTTCGACCAGCAGTTCGATCAGCATGTCGCCGGGATCGCCCGCCGCGCCGGGGCCGTGGCGCAGGGGCGGCATGCCCTTGCCGCGCAGGCGCATCTGGCGGCCCGACTGGCTGCCGGCCGGAACCTTCACGCGCGAACGGCCGCCGTCGATGGTCGGCACCTCGACCTCGCCCCCCAGGGCGGCGGTGGCCATGCTGACCGGGACCTGGCAGGCCAGGACCTTGCCGTCGCGCAAGAAGATCGGATGCTCCCTGACCTCGATGAAGATGTAGAGATCGCCCGCGGGACCGCCGCGCATCCCGGCCTCGCCCTCGCCGGCAAGGCGGATCCGGGTGCCGGTCTCGACCCCGGCCGGGATGTTGACCGACAGCGTGCGCTCTTTCTCGACCCGGCCGATGCCGCCGCAGGACTTGCACGGATTCTTGACGATCTGGCCCTGGCCGCCGCAGGTCGGGCAGGTGCGTTCGACGGTGAAGAAGCCCTGCTGGGCGCGGACCTTGCCCATGCCGGCGCAGGTCGGGCAGGTGGCGGGCTGGGTCGCGCCCTCGGCGCCGGTGCCGTTGCATTCGCCGCAGGCGACCGAGCCCGGAACGGTGATCGTCTTCTGCAGCCCCTTGTAGGCCTCTTCCAGCGTCACGCGCAGGTTGTAGCGCAGGTCCTGCCCGCGTTGCGCGCGCGCGCGCCCGCCGCCGCCCCGGCGGCCGCCCATCATGTCGCCGAACAGATCCTCGAACACATCGGCGAAGGCCGAGCCGAAATCGCCCGGAGGCGCGCCGCGGCCGCCGCCGAAGCCGCCGCCGCCATTTTCGAAGGCCGCATGGCCGAAACGGTCATAGGCGGCCTTCTTCTGCTCGTCCTTCAGGCAGTCATAGGCCTCGTTGACTTCCTTGAAGCGCGCTTCGGCGCCGTTGTCGCCATTGTTGCGATCCGGGTGAAGCTCTTTCGCCTTCTGGCGGAAAGCTTTCTTGATTTCATCCGGTGCGGCTCCGCGAGCGACGCCCAGAACCTCGTAATAGCAACGCTTGCCCATGTCGTTTCCTGTTCACGAGCCCTACGAAATCGGCCGGCCCGAGGGGGGCCGGCCAGAGGGCGAAGCGGCCCGGATCAGCCGCGTTTCTTGTCTTCGCCGAGATCCTCGAAATCGGCGTCCACGATATCTTCATCGACGTCGCGGGGGGCGTCGGAATCGGCCTCGCCCTCGCCTTCGGCCGAGGACTGCTGCGCCTTGTAGATCGCCTCGCCCAGGCGCATCGACGCATCCATCACGTTCTGGATGCCGCTGCGGATCTTGCCGGCATCATCGGATTTCAGCGATTCCTCCAGCGCGCCGACGGCCAGCTCGATCGCCTCGACGGTCGAGCCGTCGACCTTGTCGCCATGCTCTTCCAGCGACTTCTTGGTCGAGTGGATCAGGCTTTCGGCCTGGTTGCGGGCCTCGACCAGTTCGCGGCGCGACTTGTCGGCATCGGCATTGGCCTCGGCATCCTTCACCATCCGCTCGATATCCTCGTCGGACAGGCCGCCCGAGGCCTGGATGGTGATGTTCTGCTCTTTCCCGGTGCCCTTGTCCTTGGCGGAAACCGAGACGATGCCGTTGGCGTCGATGTCGAAGGTCACCTCGATCTGCGGCATGCCGCGCGGCGCGGGCGGGATGTCCTCCAGGTTGAACTGGCCCAGCATCTTGTTGTCCGCGGCCATCTCGCGCTCGCCCTGGAAGACCCGGATCGTCACCGCGTTCTGGTTGTCCTCGGCGGTCGAGAAGATCTGCGACTTCTTGGTCGGGATCGTGGTGTTGCGGTCGATCAGGCGGGTGAAGACGCCGCCCAGGGTCTCGATCCCCAGGGACAGGGGCGTGACGTCCAGCAGCACCACGTCCTTGACGTCGCCCTGCAGCACGCCGGCCTGGATCGCGGCACCCAGCGCCACCACCTCATCGGGGTTCACGCCCTTGTGCGGCTCCTTGCCGAAGAACTCGCTGACCGCCTCGATCACCTTGGGCATCCGGGTCATGCCGCCGACCAGCACGATCTCGTCGATGTCGGATTTCGAGCAGCCGGCATCCTTCAGCGCGTCCTGCACCGGCTTCATGGTGCGCTTGATCAGGTCGCCGACCAGGCTTTCCAGCTTGGCGCGGGTCAGCTTCATGACCAGGTGCAGCGGCGTGCCCGAATTGGCGTCCATGCTGATGAAGGGCTGGTTGATCTCGGTCTGGGACGAGCTGGACAGCTCGATCTTGGCCTTTTCCGCCGCCTCTTTCAGCCGCTGCAGCGCCATCTTGTCCCGGGTCAGGTCGACGCCGTGTTCCTTCTTGAACTCGTCGGCCAGGTAGTTGACGATCCGCATGTCGAAGTCCTCGCCGCCGAGGAACGTGTCCCCGTTGGTCGATTTCACCTCGAACAGCCCGTCGTCGATTTCCAGGATGGTGATGTCGAAGGTCCCGCCGCCGAGGTCATAGACGGCGATGGTCTTGGTGTCCTTCTTGTCCAGGCCGTAGGCCAGCGCGGCGGCGGTCGGTTCGTTGATGATGCGCAGGACTTCCAGGCCCGCGATCTTGCCCGCGTCCTTGGTCGCCTGGCGCTGCGCGTCGTTGAAATAGGCGGGGACGGTGATGACGGCCTGCGTCACCGGCTCTCCCAGATAGCTCTCGGCGGTTTCCTTCATCTTCTGAAGGATCATCGCGCTGACCTGCGCGGGCGAATATTTCTCGCCCCTGACTTCGACCCAGGCGTCGCCATTGCCGCCGTCCACGATCGCATAGGGGACCAGCTTCTTGTCCTTCTCGACCGCGTCGTCGCCGATGCGGCGGCCGATCAGGCGCTTGACGGCGAAGACGGTATTGGTCGGGTTGGTCACGGCCTGGCGCTTGGCGGGCTGGCCGACCAGGCGTTCGCTGTCGGTGAAGCCGACGATCGAGGGCGTGGTGCGCGCACCTTCGCTGTTCTCGATGACCTTCGGCTGGCTGCCGTCCATGATCGCGACGCAGCTGTTCGTGGTGCCGAGGTCGATCCCGATGACTTTTGACATAGATATAACCTTTCTTGCGGCGATATTCCGGCCTTGGGTCCGTTATGGCCCCCGCGGCCGATCCCTTGCTGAGTTGGCCATTGCGAGAGTTCGCCCGGAATGAACCGGACGGCTTCGGGGGTGTATATAGGGATGCTTTCGGGCCCCGCAAGCGTCCCTAAGGGGCAAAATCGGTTGGCGATACGACGTATTTTCAGCAATCCGCCGCTTCCGGCCCGGCCGCGATCAGCTTGCCGCGCTCCAGCTGAGCGATTCGTATTTGCGGGTGGTGAAGTTGATCAGCAGCCCGATCATCAGCGCCGCAAGCGAGAACCACAGCGCATAGAGCGGGTCGGTCTTCTGCGGCGTGTAGTTGATGAAGGCGAAGCCGCGGGCCTGGTCGATGATGTGGAACAGCGGGTTCCACAGGAACCAGGGCAGCATGATGTTCGGCAGCACGTTGGCCACGAACATCTTGCCCGAGGCGAACATGTTGACGCGCTGATAGACCGTCGTCAGCAGCTTCGAGCCCTTCGGCGTCCAGGGCCGGATGCCCAGGAAGACCAGCCCCACGCAGGCGCCCGAGAACCAGGCCAGCAGCAGCATCAGCAGGCAGCCGATCGGATCCTCGATCTGCACCGGATTGACCAGCATGTGATAGCCCCACAGGATCGCCAGGATCGCCACCAGCTGCCGGTAGAGCACCGCCAGCGCCCCGGCCGCGATCAGGATCGCCGGGTTCAGCGGCTGGTGGCGGGTCAGGCCCGAGGCCAGGTTGTGGCTGGCCGAGACCGCCCCCACGGTCTGCACATGGGTCATGAACAGCATGATGCCGGACATGATGAACAGCATGAAATCGGCACGGATGGGCGAGCTGCGCACCCCGATCACCAGGTAGATGACCAGGAAGGCCATGATGAAGACGGCGGTCTGGGCGATGGTCAGCAGCAGCCCGATCACCGCGTTGCGATGCTCGGTCCGCAGGTTGTAGACGGTCTGGTGATAGATCAGCGCCAGCGTGGTGCCGGCGGCCTGGATCATGTTGCGGTTCTGGCGCTGCGAGAACAATCCGGCCCGGTCCCGATCTGGCCCCGTGGGGCGCTGGCTTGCATCCTGCCGGCAGGGTCCCGCAAACGGGGCCCGGCGGCGCTTCGACAGGCGGGTGCTTGCCCCATCCCTCTTGTCGCATCATAAGGAGGCCAGAGCCGTGACACAATCGGCGGATGCGGCGCGGGGCGCCTCAGCCAAGGGGAATCTTGATGCAATTTGACCGACTCACCGTCGAAATGCGCAGGCTGGCGCTTCAGGCCGGCGCCGAGATCATGCGGATCTACGAGGCCGAGGATTTCGACGTGCGGGCGAAATCGGACGACTCGCCCGTGACCGAGGCCGACGAGGCCGCCGATGCGCTGATCTCGGCCGGGCTGCGCGCGGCCTTCCCGGACATCCCGCTGGTGACCGAGGAACAGGCCGCGACCCATGACCAGGTGGCCGCGACCTTCCTGATCGTCGACCCGCTGGACGGCACCAAGGAATTCGTGCAGCGGCGCGGCGATTTCACCGTCAACATCGCCTATGTCGAAGACGGCGTGCCGCTGCGCGGCGTCGTCTATGCCCCGGCCAAGGGGCGGCTGTTCTATACCACCGCCGACGGCCGCTCGGTCGAGG
Organism: Paracoccus sigandri; assembly: GCF_003709565.1. Lineage (GTDB taxonomy): Bacteria > Pseudomonadota > Alphaproteobacteria > Rhodobacterales > Rhodobacteraceae > Paracoccus > Paracoccus siganidrum. Next base: position 93,602 of record NZ_QNRC01000014.1, read on the forward strand.
AGCGCGGCCCCTTCGGCGAGCAGCCGGGCGAGACCCATCCCATCGGCGTCAACCCGACGCCGGACAATCGCGCGCTGATGGTCGTGGCCTCGAAATCGCATCGCGACCAGGCGACCGACGACTATATCGGCCGCTACGGGGTACGCGACATGACCAGCGCCGGATCGTCGCTGAAATTCTGCCTGGTCGCGACCGGCGAGGCGGATCTCTATCCCCGGCTGGGCCGGACGATGGAATGGGACACGGCGGCGGGCGACGCGGTGCTGCGCGGCGCCGGCGGAGAGGTGGTGCGCTTCGACGACCACACCCCGCTGGCCTATGGCAAGCCGGGTTTCGAGAACCCCTTCTTCATCGCCTTCGCGCCGGGCGTGCTGCTGGTCAAGGACTGACCCATGCCGGTCCTGCTGGTGATTCCCGCCCGCTATGCCTCCAGCCGCTATCCGGGCAAGCCGCTGGTCGAATTGCGCGGCGCCTCGGGGCAGGCGCGCAGCCTGATCCGGCGCAGCTGGGACGCGGCGATGGCGGTCTCGGGCGTGGACCGGGTGGTGGTCGCCACCGATGACGGGCGCATCCGCGACCACGCGGAAGGCTTCGGCGCCGAGGTGGTGATGACCGCCACCAGCTGCCGCAACGGCACCGAGCGTTGCGCCGAGGCCGTGGCCAACCTGGGCCTGTCGCCGGAAATCGTCGTGAACCTGCAGGGCGACGCGCCGCTGACCCCCGCCTGGTTCGTCGAGGATCTGGTGGCGGGGCTGCGCGCCGCGCCGGATGCCGATGTCGCCACGCCGGTGCTGCGCTGCTCGGGGCGGATGCGGGCCGACCTGATCGCCGATCGCATGGCGGGCCGGGTCGGCGGGACCACCGCGGTCTTCGGCCATGACGGCCGGGCGCTCTATTTCTCGAAGGAGGTGATTCCCTTCGCGGCGGGCGATTACGGCGACGACCAGCCCAGCCCGGTCTTCCACCATGTCGGCGTCTATGCCTATCGCCCCGGCGCGCTGGCCGAATATCCCGGCTGGGACGAGGGCCGGCTGGAACGGCTGGAAGGATTGGAGCAGCTGCGTTTCCTGGAACGGAACCGTTCGATTCTCTGCGTCGAGGTCGAGGCGCGCGGACGCCAATTCTGGGAACTCAACAATCCCGAGGACGTTCCACGTCTGGAAACAATGATGCGTGATATGAACCTGGACTAAGCAGGAAGCTGCTTCCTGCTGCTGCAAAATAGGCAAAATTCGTTCGATTCACGCCGGTGTCATGGCATAGTGCGACAGAGGCGAGTATTCTCTGACTTGCACATGGAGAATACATGCGGTCTGTAAGCCGCGCGGCGTCTTAATTGCTTGGATGCCAAGAACTTAACGGAAGGACGAAGGTGCCAGATATGAGTCGCAAGGTGACGAAGGCAATTTTTCCGGTGGCTGGTTTGGGGACGCGTTTTCTTCCCGCAACGAAAAGTATCCCGAAAGAAATCATGACGCTGGTGGATCGCCCGCTGATCCAATACGCGATCGACGAGGCGCGCGAGGCCGGAATCAAGGAGTTCATCTTCGTCACCTCGCGCGGCAAGGGCGCGCTGGAGGATTATTTCGACCACGCGCATGAACTGGAATCCAGCCTGAAGAAGGCCGGCAAGAACCAGCTTCTGGACATCCTGCGCGCCACCAACATGGAATCGGGCGCCATCGCCTATATCCGCCAGCACAAGGCGCTCGGCCTCGGCCACGCGGTCTGGTGCGCCCGCCGCCTGCTGGCCGATGACGAACCTTTCGCGGTGATCCTGACCGACGACGTCATCATGGGCGAGCCGCCCTGCCTGCAGCAGATGATCGAGGCCTATCGCGAGACCGGCGGCAGCATGGTCGCCACGATGGAGGTCGCGCCCGAGAAGGCCTCGGCCTATGGCGTGCTGGACGTGGCCGAGGACATGGGCGCCATCGTCCGCGCCAAGGGCATGGTCGAAAAGCCCGCCGCCGGCACCGCGCCCTCGAACCTGGCGGTGATCGGGCGCTATATCCTTGCGCCGACGGTCATGCAGAACCTGAACAAGCTGAAGCAGGGCTCGGGCGGCGAGATCCAGCTGACCGACGCCATCGCCGACGACATCCAGGCCGGGCGCGGCGTCTATGGCCTGCGCTTCCGCGGCCAGCGTTTCGACTGCGGCTCGAAGGCGGGCTTCCTGCAGGCGACCGTGGCCTTCGGCCTGGCGCGCGACGAGCTGAAGGAGGAATTCGCCGAATATCTGCATGATGTCATGGCGATGCGCCGGGCGGCCGAATAAGCATGGCTGACAAGGTATTGGTGACCGGCGGCGCCGGTTATATCGGCTCGCATGCCTGCAAGGCGCTGGCGGCGGCGGGCTACGTTCCGGTGACGCTGGACAACCTGTCCACCGGCTGGCGCGACGCGGTGAAGTTCGGCCCGCTGGTCGAGGCCGACCTGATGGACCGCGCCGCGCTGGATGCGGCCTTCGCCCAGCACAAGCCCGTCGCGGTCTTGCATTTCGCGGCGCTGAGCCAGGTGGGCGAAGCCATGGCCGAGCCGGGCAAATACTGGCGCAACAATGTCGCGGGATCGCTGAACCTGATCGAGGCGGCGGTGGCGGCGGGCTGCATGGATTTCGTCTTCAGCTCGACCTGCGCGACCTATGGCGACCGCGACGGCGAGGTGCTGGACGAGGACACCCCGCAGGCGCCGCTGAACGCCTATGGCGCCTCCAAGCGCGCGATCGAGGACATGCTGGTCGATTTCGAGGCCGCCCACGGGCTGCGCCACGTGATCTTCCGCTATTTCAACGTCGCGGGCGCCGACCCCGAGGCCGAGGTGGGCGAATTCCACCGCCCCGAGACCCATCTGATCCCGCTGATCCTGGATGCGGTGGATGGCAAGCGCGATGCGCTGACCATCCATGGCATCGACTATCCGACGCCGGACGGCACCTGCATCCGCGACTATGTCCATGTGATGGACCTGGTCGATGCGCATGTGAAGGGGCTGGAATGGCTGCGCGCGGGCAGGGGCAGCCGGGTGTTCTGCCTGGGCACGGGCGACGGCTTTTCCGTCCGCGAGGTGGTGGATGCGACGAAGCATGTCACCAACCGCGCCGTGCCGATGGTCGACGGGCCGCGCCGCGGCGGCGATGCCGTCAAGCTGGTCTGCGGCAGCAAGCGCGCCAAGGAGGAACTTGGCTGGCAGCCCGACCGCTCGACCATGAAGCAGATGATCGGCGACGCCTGGCGCTGGCACCAGTCCGGGCATTACGACAGGTGAGCCGGCCCGACCGGCGCGGCTGGCCCCGGCGGCTCTGGTCGGCATATCGGCTGCGCTGGAAGCGGCGCGAACTTCTGTGGCGCGCGATCCGTTCGGGTCGCGCGCTGTCGCCTGTCCGCGACCGGACGGCGGCGATCCGCAAGGGCGACATCCTGGCCTTTGTCTGCCTGCGCAACGAAGCCGAGCGGCTGCCAGAGTTCCTGGCCCATTACCGCGCGCTTGGCGTCGGGCATTTCCTGGTCGTGGACAATGACAGCGACGACGGCTCGGACCGGCTGCTGGCAGGGCAGCCGGACGTGTCGCTGTGGCGCACCGGCGCCTCCTATCGCGCCGCGCGCTTCGGGATGGACTGGCTGGGGGCGCTGCTGTTCCGCCATGGCCACGGGCATTGGTGCGTGACCGTCGATGCCGACGAATTGCTGGTCTATCCGGGCCACGATACGCGCGACCTGGCGGCGCTGACCGCGCATCTGGACGCGCGCGGCATCCGGGGCATGGGCGCGCTGATGCTGGACCTGTTCCCCGAGGGCCCGCTGGACCGCCCGGCCGAGGGGACGGTGCTGCAGCAGCTGCCCTTCTTCGATCCCGGCCCCTATCGCTGCCAGGTCATGCAGCCGCGCCGCAACCGCTGGGTGCAGGGCGGCACGCGCGAGCGCGTCTTCTTCGCCGACCGCCCGCAGCGCGCGCCGACGCTGAACAAGCTGCCGCTGATCCGCTGGCATCGCAGCCATGTCTATGTGAACTCGACCCATTCCATGCTGCCGCCGCGGATGAACGACCTGTGGGACGGGCCGGGCGATCCGCGCCTGTCGGGCGTGCTGCTGCACAGCAAGTTCCTGCCTTCCATCGCCGCGCGCTCGGCCGAGGAATTGCGCCGCCGCCAGCATTTCGCCGATCCCGACGCCTATGCGGGCTATCACCATGCGCTGACCCAGGCGCCGGTCCTGTGGCACGAGGGGGCGCTGCGCTATGAGGGCTGGCGGCAGATGGTCGATCTGGGGCTGATGGGGCAGGGGGACTGGATGGCGGAAGGGGGGCCTAAGACACGAAAACCCTTGCCAAATATCGCATAAACCCGCATGTCGGACAGCGATGAGCCGTGCCCGTGACCCTTGCCCGCCGGATGGAGCGCCGTGTCAGGATTGAAACGCCTTCCCATCTGGAAACGCCTGCGCAGGCGGGCCGAGCGGCAATGGCTGATCGCCCGTGCCGCGCGCCGCCGCAAGGTGCTGCATCCGGTCGCCGACCGCACCGGGCAGATCCGCAGCCGCGACATCCTGGCCTTCGTCACCCAGCGCAACGAGCGGATCCGCCTGCCCTGGTTCCTGAAGCATTACCGCGACCTGGGCGTCCAGCATTTCCTGTTCGTGGACAATGACAGCGACGACGGCAGCCTGGACTACCTGAAGGACCAGCCCGACGTGTCGGTCTGGTGGACCGATGCCGGCTACAAGCAGGCGCGCTTCGGCATGGACTGGATCAACTGGCTGCTGATGCGCCACGGCTCGGGCCATTGGTGCGTGACGGTCGATCCCGACGAATTCCTGATCTATCCGCATTGCGAGACGCGGCCCCTGCGGGCGCTGACCGACTGGCTGGACGGCTCGGGGCGGCGGTCGTTCTCGGCGATGCTGCTGGACATGTATCCCAAGGGCCCGATCGAGGCGCAGCCCTATCACGAGGGGCAGGACCCGTTCCAGATCGCCCGCTACTTCGATCCGGCGAACTACACGATCCGCAAGAACCCGAAATACGGCAACCTGTGGATCCAGGGCGGGCCGCGCACCCGCGCCTTCTTCGCCTACGACCCGCTGGCCGGGCCGGCGCTGAACAAGATCCCGCTGGTGAAATGGCACTGGCGCTATGCCTATGTCAGCTCGACCCACATGCTGCTGCCGCGCAGCCTGAACCTGACCTATGACGAGGACGGGGGCGAGCTGGCCTCGGGCTGCCTGTTGCACGCGAAGTTCCTGTCCAGCTTCTCGCAGAAGGCGGCCGAGGAGCTGGACCGCCGCCAGCACTATGCCAACAGCCAGGAATATCGGGCCTATCACGCCGGCTTGCAGGGCGAGGCCGATCTGTGGTGCCCCGAATCGCGCGAATACCAGGATTGGCAGCAGCTGGAGGAACTGGGGCTGATCTCTCGGGGGAACTGGGCATGAGCAGCGCGGATGAGGGGGCCGAGCAGATCCGGCTGGGCGTCGTGCTGCTGTGCCATGCCGACCTGGTGATGGCCGCGCGCATGGCCCGGATCTGGCTGGACGGCGGCGCCCGCGTGGCGATCCATGTCGATGCCAAGACCCCCCAGGCCGAGCTTGACGCGATGCAGCAGGCACTGGCCGATTGCGAGGGCGTGCTGTATTCGCCGCGCCATCGCTGCGACTGGGGGCGGTTCTCGCTGGTGCAGGCGACGCAGGACGCGGCCGAGATGCTGCTGGCCGCGCATCCCGATCTGACCCATGTCTACCTGGCCTCGGGCGCCTGCCTGCCGTTGCGCGACATCTCCGAACTGACCGCCTGGCTGGCCCGCGACCCGCAGCGCGACCATATCGAAAGCGTCAGCGCCCATGATGTCGGCTGGACCGTCGGCGGGCTGAACGAGGAACGTTTCAGCCTGTATTTCCCCTTCGACTGGCGCCGCCAGCGCAAGCTGTTCGACCGTTTCGTCGACCTGCAGCGGCGGCTGCGCATCCGGCGGCGGATGCCGCGCGGGCTGTCGCCGCATCTGGGCGCGCAATGGTGGTGCCTGACGGCCGCGACGCTGAGGGCGATCCTGGACGATCCGCGCCGGGCCGAGTTCGACCGCTTCTTCCGCAGCGTCTGGATCCCGGACGAAAGCTATTTCCAGACCCTGGTGCGCCGCCATTCGGTGCGGATCGAAAGCCGTTCGCTGACGCTGGCGAAATTCGACCACAAGGGCCGGCCCTATCAGCTGTATGACGACCATATCCGCATGCTGGAGGATTCGCGCTGCTTCGTGGCGCGCAAGGTCTGGCCGGGATCGTCGCGGCTGCTGACCCATTTCCCGCGCCCGGCCTCGGACCAGGCGCGGACGCTGCCGCCCGATCCGGTGCGGATCGAGAGGCTGATCAACCGCACCGTGCGGCGCCGGATCTATGGCCGGCCGGGCCTGCTGATGCAGAGCCGCTTTCCCCGCAAGGATGCCGAGAACGGCAAGACCTCGGCGCCCTATGCGGTGTTCCAGGGCCTGACCGACCTCTACCCCGATTTCGAATCCTGGCTGGCGCGGCATGTCTCGGGCGATGTCCACGGGCACCTGTTCGGCCCCGAAGAGGTCGAGTTCGCCGGCCGGGTGCGGGTCGGGCCGGGGGCGATCTCCTCCAGCGCCATCGTGCGCGACCACGATCCGCAGGGCTTCCTGACGGCGCTGATCCGCATCAGCCCGAAGATGCAGGTCTTCCAGTTCGGGCCGCGCGACAACCAGGCGCTGAACTGGTTCATGGCCACCGATCCCAACGCGCATATCTTCGTCGTCACCGGCGCCTGGATGCTGCCCCTGCTGCATTCCGGGATGCCCTTCGACGATGTCCGCCGGGTCGCGGCGACCCTGCAGCGGTCGGAACTGCACCAGCTGGACATCCTCAACTCCATCTGGGTCAAGGCGCGGGTGCATGTCTGGGACATGACCGATTTCCTGGCCCGGCCGCAGGCGCTGCTGGACAATGCCTTCTGGCAGATCGACCCCGATGCCGAACTGGTCCGCGACCTGCCCCCGATGCGCGACATGGCCGGGCTGGACCAGCTGCTGCGGCGGCTGCGCAATGCCGGCTTGCGCCCGCTTCTGACCGGTGATCTGAGCGGGCTTGCCCCGGTGCCCGACGGCGCGGCACCTCAAAGCGAAAGGAACGGCCCCCGATGAGCGATGCTTTCCGCAGCTTCGTGATCTTCGCCGAGATGCGCACCGGCTCGAACCTGCTGGAGGCGACGCTGAATGCCGTCAAGCGCGTCACCTGCTTCGGCGAGGCCTTCAACCCCTACATGATGGGCTGGCCCGACAAGGACGAATTGCAGGGCATCACCCGCGCCGAGCGCGAGGCCGACCCGATGCCGCTGTTGCGCAAGCTGACCGACAAGCCGGGGCACTTGCCGGGCTTTCGCTATTTCCACGACCACGACCCGCGGGTCTTCGACGCGATCATGCAGGATCGCGCCTGCGCCAAGATCGTGCTGACCCGCAATCCGCTGGACAGCTATGTCTCGACCCGGCTGGCCTGGGAGACGAACCAGTGGAAGCTGAACGAGACCGAGACCCCGATCCCCGCCGCCATCACCTATGACGGCGCCGAGTTCCGGCAGATGCTGTCGGCGATCGAGGAATTCCAGCTGCGGGTGATGCACGGGCTGCAGGCGACCGGGCAGACGGCGTTCTGGCTGGGATACGAGGACCTGCGCGACGCCGAGGTGATGACCGGCCTGCTGCACTGGCTGGGCCGGCGCGACGTCCAGCGGCTGGAGCCCGCCAGCGACCAGGTCCCGCAGAACCCCCGCGAACTGGCCCAGAAGGTGCGGAACTTCCCCCGGATGGAGAAGGACCTGCAGCAGCTGGACCCGTTCCAGCTGCGTCGCATCCCGAATTTCGAGCCCCGCCGCGGCCCGGCCGTGCCCAGCTTCCTGGCCGTCGAGGCCGGGGCCGGGCTGATCCACATGCCGGTCAAGGGCGGGCCGGCCGATCTGGTGGCGGGCTGGATGCGGGATCTGGGCGCGGTCTCGGGCGATTTCACCCAGTCCAGCCTGCGCCAGTGGAAGCGCGACCATCCCGGCCATCGCAGCTTCACCGTGCTGCGCCATCCGCTCTATCGCGCCTGGGACGCCTTCCTGCACCTGCTGGCCGCCGCCCGGCCCGAGATGCGGCAGCTGATGCGCGAGGTCCATCGCGTGCCGCTGCCCGAGGACGAGGCGCTGATGGATCTGTCGGATCAGGACAGCGCCCGGCTGTTCCATGATTTCCTGGGTTTCCTGCGCCGCAACCTCAACGGCCAGACGACGCTGCCGACCCATCCGGGCTGGGCCAGCCAGTCCGAGGTGCTGGCCGGTTTCGCCCGTTTCGCGGTCCCCGACCTGATCGCGCGCGAGGACCGGCTGGCCGAGGATCTGGCGGCGCTCTGCGCCTCGGCCGGGATCGTGGGGGACATCGCCGCCGGGCTTGCGCCCGAGCCGCAGCCGGACTTCCTGCGCGACCCGAAACTGGCCGCCGCCGCCCGCGCCGCCTATCTGCGCGACTATATCGCCTTCGGCTTCGACGACCCACGCTGAGACGGGCCACGCTGACAGGGGCCGCGCTAAGCCCGGCACCGGCCCGACGAGAAAGGGCGCCGCGGATCGCGACGCCCTTCATGGGTTTCGGGGGGGCTCAGCCCTTCAGCAGCGCCGCCAGCTCGGCCTGTTTCTCGGCCACCAGCGCGGGATCGCCATCGGCCTCGACATTCAGCCGCACGACCGGCTCGGTATTCGACTTGCGCAGGTTGAAGCGCCATTTACCGAAATCCAGCGACACGCCGTCCAGGTCGTCGCGCGAATTCGCCTTGTCGCCAAGCGTGGCGATGACCCGCTGGATCGAGGCGTCGGGGTCTGCCAGCTCGTAATTCGTCTCGCCCGAGGAGGGATAGAGCCGCATCCGTTCCGACAGCAGCTCGGCCAGCGTCTTGCCCTTGCGCGCCAGCAGTTCGACCACCAGCAGCCAGGGGATCATGCCGCTGTCGCAGTAATAGAAGTCGCGGAAATAGTGATGCGCCGACATCTCGCCGCCATAGATCGCGCCGACATCGCGCATCTTGCGCTTGATGAAGGCGTGGCCGGTCTTGCTGACCACGGCCTCGCCGCCCGCTTCGCCGATCATGGCGCGGGTGTTCATGATGACGCGCGGGTCGTGGACGACCTTCTCGCCCGGCGATTTTTCCAGGAAGGCGGCGCCCAGCAGCCCGACGATATATTCGCCGGGAATGAAGTCGCCCTTGTCGTCGAAGAAGAAGCAGCGGTCGAAATCGCCATCCCAGGCGACGCCCAGATCGGCGCCCTCGGCCCGGACGGCGTCCGAGGTGCGGGGCTGGTTTTCCGGCAGCAGCGGGTTCGGGATGCCGTTTGGGAAGCTGCTGTCCACGTCGTGATGCATCCGCACGAAGGTCAGCGGCGCGCCGCGGCGTTCCAGTTCGGCGGCGATGGCGTCGAAGGTCGGGCCGGCGGTGCCGTTGCCGGCATTGACCAGGATCTTCATCGGCTTCAGCGCCGCGACATCGACGAAATCGGCCATGGCGCTGGCATAGTCGGCGCGGGCATGGCGGTAATCGGTGACGCTGCCCTTCTTCGCGACCGGGGTGAATTCGCCCGATTGCGCCAGCTCCACGATCGGCGGCAGCTCGGTCGCCGGGTCCAGCGGGGCCGAGCCGCGCCCGACGATCTTCATGCCGTTGTAATTGATCGGGTTGTGCGAGGCAGTGACCTCGATCCCGCCATCGGTGTCCTGGAAGCCGGTGTGGAAATAGACCTCCTCGGTGCCCGCAAGGCCCAGGTCCAGCACATCGGTGCCGCCATCGGTCAGCCCCTCGATCAGGGCCTTGGCCAGTTCCGGCGAGGAGGCGCGGCTGTCGCGGCCGACCACGACCCGCTTCGCCTGCCGGGCCTCGGCGAAGGCGCGGCCGATCCGGTAGGCCACGTCGGGGTCGAGGTTCTTGCCCAACTCGCCCCGAACGTCATAGGCCTTGAAGCAGGTGATGGCACGCTGGCCAAGCCGGTCTTGTGCGTTCATGCGCGCAACTCCTCTACCGCGTTTCGCCTGTTGAGCGCTAGCATCTCCACGGGAAAACTCAAGGGCCTGCACGCCCGGCGCCGGCCCGACCGGCGGGTTCCGGCATCGCGCCCGCCGGCATCGTCCTTTGGGTTGAGGTGACGGACGCGCTGCGACAGGCTAAGGGAGAGGCCACATCAAGGAGACCGCCGATGGACACCAAAGCCCTGATCGCCGCTTATTACGAGGCCTTCAACGCCGGCCAGACCGACCGCATGATGGAGATGCTGCATGACGAGGTCGAGCATCACGTCAACGAGGGCCAGATCCGCAAGGGCAAGGAGCTGTTCGCCGAGTTCAACCGCCACATGGCCGAGTCCTATCGGGAAAACCTGACCGACATGGTGATCTTCGCCAATGAGGCGGGGGACCGCGCGGCGGCGGAATTCGTGGTGAACGGGACCTATCTGAAGACCGATCCCGGCCTGCCCGAGGCGAAGGGCCAGACCTATCGGCTGCCCGCCGGGGCCTTCTTCACCATCCGCGACGGCAAGATCGCGCGGGTAACGACCTATTACAACCTTGCCGACTGGATCGCCCAGGTCAGCGCATGAGCGTCACCACCCGCATCCTGACCGGCGAGGCCCTGGCCGCGGCGCTGGACGACGTGGCGCGGCTGCGCATCGCCGTGTTCCGCGACTGGCCCTATCTCTATGACGGGGACCTGGATTACGAGCGGAGCTACCTGACCGCCTATCAGTCGCCCGGCGCGGTGGTCGTGGTGGCCGAGGATGGCGGGCGGATCGTCGGCGCCTCGACCGGGGCGCCGATGGCCGATCACGCGGGCGATTTCGGCGCCGCCTTCGCGGAGCGTCCCGAGCCGCTGTCGCAGATCTTCTATTGCGCCGAATCGGTGCTGCTGCCGGACTGGCGCGGGCATGGGCTGGGCCATGCCTTCTTCGATGCGCGCGAAGACCACGCCCGGCGGCTGGGCTTCCGGTATTCGGCCTTCTGCAGCGTGCAGCGGCCGGCGGACCATCCCCTGCGCCCGGCGGATTATCGCCCGCTGGACGGTTTCTGGCGCAAACGCGGCTATGCGCCCCTGCCGGGCGTGGTCGCCAGCTTTTCATGGAAGGATGTCGGCCAGGCCGAGGCCACCGACAAGCCGCTGCAATTCTGGATGAGGGCGCTGTGACCCGGATCGTGAAAATCGCCGCCGCCGCCTATCCGATCGACTGGTTCGAGGATTTCGGCCAGTATCGGGCCAAGATCACCCGCTGGGTTGAGGATGCGCAGGGCGCCGATCTGCTGGTCTTTCCCGAATATGGCGCGATGGAGCTGGCCTCGCTTGGCGGGCGCGCGGTGGCGGGCGACCTGGAGGCATCGCTGCACGAGGTCGCCAGGCACCGGGACCGCGTGGCGGCGCTGCACGAGGATCTGGCGCGGCGGCATGGCTGCCATATCCTCGGCGCCTCGGGTCCGGTCTTCGAGGGCGCGCGTCCGGTGAACCGCGCGGTGCTGTTCGGGCCGGATGGCCGGATCGGGCATCAGGACAAGCAGATCATGACCCGGTTCGAGCGCGAGGAATGGGATGTCGCGGGCGCGCCGGGGCTGCGGGTCTTCGACACCGCGCTGGGACGGATCGGCATCCTGATCTGCTATGACAGCGAATTCCCGCTGCTGGGCCGGCTGCTGGCCGAGGCGGAGGTGGAACTGATCCTGGTGCCCTCCTGCACCGACACGGTGGCGGGGTTTTCGCGCGTGCGCATCGGGGCGATGGCGCGGGCGCTGGAAAGCCAATGCGTGGTGGTCCATGCGCCCACGGTGGGCGATTGCGACTGGATGCCGGCGCTGGACGAAAATCGTGGCCGGGCGGCGATCTATGGCCCGCCGGACGGCTTCTGGCCCGAGACCGGCATCATCGCCGAGGGCGGGATGGACCGCCCCGGCTGGGTCGTCGCCGAGATCGACCTGTCGCGCGTCGAGCAGAGCCGGCGGGACGGCGCGGTCCTGCCCTTCGCCCATTGGCCCGAATCGCGCGCGCCGAAGCTGATCTGAGCCCGCCGCGCGGCGATAGGGTTCAGGCGGGTTCGGCGGCGATGTGCTGGATGGCGCTGAACCCCTCGAAGCGCGGGGCGCCGACATGCAGCTTGCGGCTGTCGCCGGCGCGCTGATGGGCGGCGCGGAACTGGTCGCTGCGGGTCCAGTTGCGGAAATCCTCCTCGCTGCGCCAGACCGTGTGCGAGGCATAGAGCCGGTTGCCGTCCTCCTCGGGGCCCTTCAGCATGTGGAATTCGACGAAGCCGGGCAGTTCCTTCAGGTGGCTGTCGCGGCTCAGCCACAGCGCCTCGAATTCATCGGCATTTTCCAGCGGCACGGTGAAGCGGTTCATCGCAAGATACATCGGGCGTCCTTTCGCGGTTGCACGCCGCTTGCCGGGCGTCCGGTCCATGGCGGCGGTCGTCGGTTCTGGCTGACGCGGTGGGCCACGCTGGCTGAAAATCTGGCTATACCTTCGCTGTCGCCCCGTCAAAGGCGGCGTCAAAACCGGCGGCCGGCGCCAGCATCGGGTGCAGGTCCTCGGGCGACAGGACGAAATCGCCGGCCGGGCGCGCCAGCAGGCGCTGGCGGGTGGCCTGCAGCTGGGCGCCGGGCAGGTGGCGCAGGAAATCGGCCAGCAGCTGGGGATCGGCGCGCTCGATCACATAGCCCAGCCCATCCGCGACGATCCGCCGCCCGGTCTGCGTGCCGGCCAGCGCGACCGAGGGGCAGCCGCACCAGCTGGCCTCATAAATGCGGTTCGGCAGCAGCCAGTCGGAGTTCGTGCCGCCCTGCCACAGGTCCTGCGCCCAGACCAGGTCGCAGCCGGCATAGACCTGCGCCAGGTCCTGCGGATAGGCATAGGGGCCGGTCCATTCGACATTGTCGCGCGCGGCGACGGCCTGGTGAAAGCCCCGCACCGCGTGGTCGTGCAGCTGGCCCGCGAAACGCAGGCGCAGCGCCGCGCCCATGCGGTCGGCGGTGGCCAGCAGCAGGTCGACCGAGCGCTGGCAGCGGATCGCGCCGACCAGCCCGATGGTCAGCGGCGCGGCCATGCGCGGCCGGGGACAGGGGCGCGGCGGCATGGTGGCCGGATCGGTGCCCAGCCACAGCTTGTTCTCCACCAGCGCCACCGGGCCGCGCCAGCCCTGCATCGGCGTGAAATAGTTTTCCATGAAACCGGGCGAGGACAGCACCAGCAGCGCCGACCGGGCAAGGACCAGCCGCTCGGCCCGGCGCATGGCCATGCCGATCGGATCGCGCCGGGTCATCATCCCGTGGATGTCCAGGCATTCATAGACCAGCGGCGCGGGCGGCCGCCCGCTGCGCTGCGCCGCCAGGCGGCAGGCGGCCAGCGCGATCAGCGCAAGGTCCAGGTTGCGCGCGATCACTAGCCGCGCCGCGGCCAGCCGCTGCCATTCGCGCATTACCCGGCGCACCGCGCCCGCCAGCCCCAGCGCCCGGCCCGCGATGTCGTTGTGGCGCACCTCACCCAGGTCGACATTCACCCAGTCGGGCGTGAAATCCGGCCCGCCCGCGCGGCGCTGGCAGAAGGACGTCACCTCGCAGCCCAGTGCCTCCAGGGCGCGGATGCGGCGGATCTGCGAGGCTTCCGCCACATCGAAGCCGAAGACCGCGACCGGCAGGGGCTGGCGCATGTCCCTCATACCGGGTCGCGTCCGTAAAGCTGCGGCTGGCTGCGGTCGAACAGCCCGGCGCAGACGCCGCGATGCAGCTGGCCGCGCAGATACCAGAAGTTGCGCCGCGTCTCGCCCGAGGCCAGCGCCTGGCGCAGCCGGCAATATCCCGCCTTGGCCGCCGCGCGGACCAGCAGCGATGCCCGTTCCGGGGCCGAGCGGGCGGTGACGATATGGGTCTGCCCCATGCGATAGCGGCGCACCGCCAGCCATTCCAGCGTCTGGCGCGCGGGCGGCACCGGCTCGGTCACGACCGCCAGGGGGGCGGGGACGATCTGCGCGCCCATCCGGGTCAGGCGCAGGAAGAACTCGGTATCCTCGCCCCCGGTCTGGCCGCGCGACAGGTCATAGCGCTGGCCCTGCCAGGGCATCCCCTTCCAGCGCAGCAGGACATTGCCGCTGTTGGCGATCGGGCGCTTGGTCCGTGCCGGATGGGTGGAATGCAGGTCCAGCTCGCGCAGCCAGGCGGGCGCGTCCTCGGGATAGATGGCCCGGACGGTTCCCAGCGCCCCATCCGCGCCGCTGGCCTCGGCCGCCTTGAGGATCTGCACCAGCCAGTCGGGGGCGACGGTCTCGTCATCGTCCAGGCTGGCGATCCAGTCGGCGTCAGCGGCCGCCTCCAGGCAGGCGTTGCGGGCGACCGAGATGTTGCGGGCGGGCGCGTGGAGATAGAGGCAGGGAAAGGGCAGCGCCCGCGCCGCCGCCTCAACCGTGGCGCGGGCGCTGTCGGTATCGTCGTTGTCGGCGACGACCAGCCGCAGATCGGCCGGCACCGGATGCAGGCGGGCGATGGCGGCGATGGCCTCGGCCACCTGCGGGCGGCGGAAGGTGCACATCACGATGTCGATACGCGTCATGCCGCGGTCCTTCTTGCAATTCCGGTCAGAAATCCCGCCCCCCAGGGCAGGTGCATCGCGGCCAGCGCCGGACCCGCCAGCAGCCCGCAGGCGCTGCGATGGCGCAGCGCCATGGCCGCCGAGGCCCCCGCTAGCAGCGCCAGATAGGCCAGCGGCCAGATCAGCCCCGCCCCGGCCAGCAGCGGCAGGCCCGCCGCCAGCCCGGCGGCGGCCGTGGCCAGCCCGGCCAGCAGCAGCACCAGGTTCAGCGCCGGGGCGATCTGACGCGGCCGGGGGCGGATGCCGTGCTTGCGGCAGGTGCGGGCGCGGCCGCGGCCATAGTTCCAGTATTGCCGCGCCAGCGACCGCAGGCCCGGCCGCATCCGGTAATCCAGCCGCAGATCGTCGGCCATCCAGATCCGCCCGCCGGCCTGCCGGAGGCGGTGGTCCAGCTCGGCATCCTCGTTATGGCTGAAGCGCGGGTCATAGCCGCCGACATGGCGAAACCAGGTCAGCTCCATCGCCGCGTGATGGCCGTGATCCACCTCGCCGGAACGGCGCCCGCCGCGATGCGCCGACCCGCCCGAGCCCAGCCTCGTGTCCACGATCCACGCCGCGGCCCGCGAAAAGCAGCCCCGGCCGCGCGAATCCATCGGCACCACGACCGAGGCATGCCCCGTCTGCACCAGCCGGTCGGCCACCCGCATCGCGAAGCCGGGCGGATAGGTCGCATGGGCATCGGCGCGGACCAGGATCCGGTGCCGGGGTTCGGCGCATAGCCGGACCGCGCGGTTGATGCCGGCCGATTGCAGGCGCTGCGGATTGTCGATCAGGCGGATCTGCGGAAACTGCCGCGACAGGGCTGCCACGATGGCGCGTGTGGCGTCGGAACTGCCGCCGTCGGCGACGACCAGATCGGCCTGTGCCAGGCGCGGATCGCCGGCCAGAAGCGAGCGCAGGCAGGCCTCGATCCCGGCGGCCTCGTTCAACGTAGGCACGACGATCAGCACTTCGGCGCCGGTCAGGGCGGTGCCGGTCGCGGCCGGGGGAAGCGGCCGGTTCATGACGCACCGCCTGCTGCTGCGGGCCGGGCGAACAGGTGGCGGATCGTCAGGATCGAGGGGTCGATCTGCAGCCTCGCGCGGCAGAACCAGGCCATGATCGCCTGCGCCGCGGCATAGCCGATCACCGCGCCCGCTGCGGCGCCCTCCAGCCCGCCAAGCGCGCCCAGCCCGCAGATGGCCGCCACGGTGACGGCGCCGCCGATGACATTGCCCAGGAAATCCTCGCGCCCGCGCCCCGCGCTGGTCAGCAGGACCGCGCCCGGCCCGGCCAGCACCGCCGAGACGGGCAGCAACAGCAGGACCAGCATCGCGGGCAGGGCCGGGGCATAATCCGGCCCGAACCAGCCAAGCGCCATCTCGCCCGCCAGCAGGACCAGCGCCACGCCCAGGCCCAGCCCGCCCAGCTTGATCGCGGCCGAGCTTGCCAGCAACCGGTCGCGCCGCCGCGGCTGGCCGGCCACCATGGCCCGTGCGATCGGCTGGCTGAAGGCGACATCCACGGCCACCACGCCGAAATTGAGGATGTTGATGATCGAGAAGGCGACCGTGAAGCGGCTCAGGTCGTCGCCCGCCAGCACCAGCGCCGCCATCGCGATCAGCAGCGACTTGCGATATTCGCTCATGATCAGGCCGGGGGTCATCCACAGGCCCAGCCCGACCCATTGCCGCCGGTTCCGGGCGCGGGCGCCTGGTCCCGCCAGCGGCGCGAAGGCGCCGCGCAGCAGCCATTGCTGGATCAGCGCTGCCGTCAGTTCGGACAGCGCGAAAAGCGCGACCACATGCCAGGCCTGCAGCGCCAGCCCCGCCGCCCAGGCCAGGCCCAGCCCCAGCGACAGCACCACCGGCCCGGCCAGCAGCCGGGGCAGCAACCCCTGCCGCATCGCGCCAAGCGCGGTCGCGTGCCGCCCCGTCGCCCGCGCCATCGCCGTCGCCGCCATCGCGACGATGACCGCGGCGATCATCCCCGCGCCGCCCTGCTGGACCATGGCGATCCCCAGCGCGACGGGCGGCAGCATCAGCGGGATGGTCAGCCGGTTGAAGCGGATGAAGCCGGCGGCCTCGGCCCGGCGCCCGTCATGCAGGGCCGGCACCAGAAAGCGCATCGAGGCCGATTCGACGTTGAACGTCAGCAGGATCGAGGCGATCTGCGCGACCGCGATGGCCTGGAAGACGGCGCCCGAGTCCTCGGGCCGGACCAGCCGCACCAGCAGCATGGTCCAGACCAGCGCCAGAAGATTGCTGCCGATCCGCGCCGCGACCAGCAGCAGCGAATTCAGCAGCCCGACGCCGTGATCGCCCTTGGCGATTCTTTTGATAAAATTTTCAGCTTTCGGTTGCATCACGGGCATCGGCATGTCAGCCATGACGCGGTCCGGGCAGGGATGTCGCGGGCATTGTTTCGCGGTCTGGGTAAAGCAATCGGTTCACTTGTGGTTTGTCTGGAAAATTCATGCTCATATGATGCCATGACATTGGGGCATCTGATCATCGGGCTTGTGGCGGGCGGCATCATCGGTGCCTGTGCCTCTCTGGTTTTCGGTCTGGGTCTCTGGGGCAGCCTGGGGGTCTTCGTGGTCGCGGCCAACCTGGCGGCGCTGCTGTCGATGTGGCGCGACGGCAGCCGGCGCTGAGGCGTCAGGCGCGGCCTACTTGCCGGTCGCGCCCAGGACCACCAGCGCCGTGCGCGCGATGATCGCCAGATCGCCGGCAAGGGTCAGCTCGCGCGCATAGGCCTCGTCCATGGCGACCCGCGCCGCATAGCTGATGTCGTTGCGCCCGCTGACCTGCCAGCGTCCGGTCAGCCCCGGCCGCACCGACATGTAGGCCTCGCGCGCCGGACCATAGAGATCCAGCTCGGCCTCGGGCACGGGGCGGGGGCCGACCAGGCTCATCTCGCCGCGCAGCACGTTCAGCAGCTGCGGCAGCTCGTCCAGGCTGGTCTTGCGCAGGAAGCTCCCGATCCCGGTGATCCGGGGGTCGTCGGCCAGCTTGCGGCTGCTTTCCCATTCCCGGCGCGCGCCGGGATCCTGCGCCAGAAGCTCGGCCAGGCGGCGATCGGCATCGGGCACCATGGTGCGGAATTTCAGGCAGGTGAAGGGCTGGCCGTCGCGGCCGATGCGGCGGTGCCCGAACAGCACCGGCCCGCGTTGCCATGACAGCCCGGCGGAAAGCAACATGATCAGCGGCGCGAAGACCGCGATCAGCACCAGCGCGCCGGTCACGTCCAGCAGCCGCTTTCCCCAAGCTGCGTAGAAGCTGGCAGAGGCATCCATGCCGGCATGGTCGGGCTGGCGGCGCCCCCACTTCTTCATCGCATCAGACAACATCAAAACACTCTCCTCGGAATGAGGAACAACACGAAAAAAACACGCGCGACCGGAAATATGACGGCCCACAAGTCCCGCGGCGGGCGGGTGCAAGTCAATTCAGGCTCTCCGGCCCGCAATGCTGCTGCGCAGAAAATTGCCGGTTTTACAGAGATGCAGCCCCCGGGATCACCAGCAGCTATCGCGCTGGATGAGCCGGCCCTGTGACGGCGTCCAGCCCGTTTCTGCCCTGCGCGGAAATTGTGCGGACAATTTCAGGAATCGTGATCCGGCAGACAAGGACCCTGCAGCTTCAAGTTGTTTTCTGGGAATCCCCGAATCGGCGGAAAATCGCCGATGAGGCGTCCCGCCACCCCCGGCCGCCGATGCTTTCGGCGTGAACCCCTGACCGCTGGCGGGCGGGTGCGGATCGGCGGGCCACCGGGGAATTGAAACGCCCGGCCGGTTTGCGTAGGCAGTCGGCTGCTGCCGGAGGTTTTCCGCCGGACCTTGTTCCAAGTAAGACGATTGTTGTTTCATGTTGCAGTTTTCGGCGGCGGACGCCGGTTCGACCGTCATGGCGGTCTTCGCTCATCCCGATGATGCCGAGCTGTCCTGTTTCGGCCTGCTCTCCAAGCTGCGCGATGCGGGCTGGACGGCGATCATCGTGATCGCCACCCGGGGCGAGAACGGCGCCGATGCCAGCCAATGGGACCGCGTGGCCGAGGCGCGGCAGGCCGCCGGGCTGATCGGCGCCCAGGTCGTCTTCGGCACCTTCGCGGATGGCAGCGTCCCGGCGACGCGGGCGCTGACCGCCTGGGTCGAGGAGCTGCTACAGGCCCATCGCCCGGCGCTGGTCGTCACCCATTTCGCCGGCGAGGCGAGGCTGGCCCATCAGGACCATGTCGCGGTCGGTGCCGCCGTCCATCTTGCCACGCGCCGCGCCGACTGGCTGCCGACCCTGATCCTGTCGGAAGGGGTCGAGGGCGATCCCTCGTTCCGGCCGAACTGGTTCGTCGATATCGGCGACCACTATGACCGCAAGCTGCGGGCGCTGGCGATCCATGCCTCGCAGGCGGCCAAGCCCTATATGCGGGCGGGTTATACGGAATTGCGCGCCCGCAGATGGGATCTGTATCTACCGGCTGCGGCGGGCAGCGATGGCCCGCCGCGATTCTGGGAGGCGTTCATGATGGTCCGTCAGGTCGTCTGACGGGCCTTGGCGGGCGAAGCTGCCCCCTGGTGCCGATTGTCGCCGGATGTCCGGCCATGTTGCGAGTGATGACAGACAGCCCTTGGAAATTCCCGTTCTGCCCGCCCCGGACCCGCGCGCGCCCCGCGCCGCGGCACGCCCGGCCATGACCGCCCCCGCCCTGCCGATGGGTCCGTCCGGCGCGATCTCTCCGAGGGTCGGGCAGCGCGCCTTCTGGCGGCTGTTCGACCTGTCCCTTGCCGGGCTGGCGATCATGGTGGCGGGGGATACCTTCAATCGCTGGGGGGTGTCGGGGCCGCTCTGGGCGCTGATCTATGCGATGGCGGTGCTGCGCATCCTGACCGTCTGGCCCGCCTTCCACCGGGTGCTGGCGCGCAACCGGATCTGGCTGGCCTATCCGCTGGTGGCGCTGTCCTCGGTGGTCTGGTCGGTCGACCGGCCGCTGACGCTGGTCGCGGGCGTGCAGCTGACCATGAGCGTCCTCATCGCCTTCTTCATCGGCTGGCGCTTCGCGCCGCGCAAGCTGATCGTGATCGGGATGGTCGCGCTTGGCGCGGGGGTGCTGGCCTCGGCGCTGAACTGGGCCACGCTGGCCTTCGGCGGGCCTTTGCACAGCGCGGTGGGCGGGCTTCTGGGCATCTATACCAACAAGAACATGCTGGGCCATTTCGGGCTGATGGCGGCGCTGCTGGCGATGACGGTCGCGCTGCTGCCGCCGGGCCAGGCGCCGCGCGGGCTGCGGATCGCGGCCCTGGCCCTGGTGCCGCTTTGCGTCTTCATGGTGGTGCTGTCGCTGTCGATGACCGCGGTGCTGCTGCTGCCCTGCTTCCTGGTGCTGCTGCTGCTTCTGAACCGCCGCCGCCTGCCGCCGGGGCTGCGTTTCGCGATGCTGTCGGGCATCGTGCTGCTGATCGGCGCCGCGCCGCTGGCGATGGGGCTGGCGGGGCTGGACCCGCTGGCGCTGCTGTTCCAGGCCACCGGCAAGGATGCCACGCTGACCGGCCGGACCGAGCTGTGGCGCATCGCCGCCGGGCAGATCGCCCAGGCGCCGCTGACCGGCTTCGGCTTCCGCGCCTTCTGGGAATCCGATCAGTTCCGCGCCGCCCATTTCGCCGTGCTGCGCGCCGGCTCGACCGCGCCCAGCTTCCACAATTTCATCGCCGACGTGATGATCGGCTCGGGGCTTGCGGGGCTTGTCGCGATCCTGGCGCTGGTGGCGCGCAGCCTGTCGCTGGGGCTGTGCTTCTATCTGCGCGAGGGCTCGCCGGTCGCGGCAGGCAGCCTCGTGACCCTGCTTCTGCCGCTGAGCCTCGCCCTGGTCGAGCCCTATCTCTACCGCCAGCACGAGCTGATGATGGGCTGGATGGTGATGATGGGGGTCAGCATCTTTTGCCACGCAAAGCCGCTGGCCGGCGCCCAAGGATGACGTCATGAGAGAACTTCCCCCCTTTGCCCGTTTCCGGCAACGCTCGCGGCTCTATGCGGGCAGGGCGCTGCGCACCGTCACCGGACAAAGCCTGCGCCATCCCTGCGTCTTCATGCATGTGCCGAAATGCGGCGGCACCTCGGTCTCCGAGGCGCTTTATGCGACGGTGCCGCTGCACCTGAAGATCGGCATCCTCGACGCGCCGTCGATCCGGCGGGCGCTGGCGATCCTGAATTGCGGTCGCGACGACCTGAGCTATCACGACGAAGGCCCCCGCGCTGCCGAGACCAGCCGTTTCCGAGAGGCGCTGGTGCTGATGCACATGGCCCATCAGGCAACGCTGATCCACGGGCATTTCCTGTTTTCCGAGACCGCATGGCAGCATTTCGGCGACCGCTATCGCTTCGTGTCGATCCTGCGCGACCCGGTGGCGCGAACGATCTCGAATTACCGGATGGATCGCCGCACCGGCGTGTTCACCGGCGATTTCGACGCCTTCCTGGATAGCGCCGAAGGGCGGCTGAAGGCATTGCACATGCTGCGCTATTTCAGCGGCATGCCCGAGGTCGCGCCCGAACAGGAGGCGCAGGCGCTGGAGATCGCGCGACGCAACATGGCGCGCTTTTCGCTGCTGGGTTTTCTCGATGACCTGCCGGGCTTCGCCGCCGGCTTCGCGCGCCTCTTCGGGGTCCGGCCGTGGATCCCGCACTACAACGCCGCCGAGGATGCGGACGTCCAGATCACTCCCGAACAGCATGGCAGGCTTCGGGCGCTCTGCGCGCCCGATATCGCGCTCTACCAGCTGGCGCGGGACATGGCGCAGCACCCGCAGCCCGCCGCAAGCCCCGTCACAGGGATGGAGAAAACCGCATGATCCAGAACGATCCCCCCCTTCGCCACCCGGCCCGGATGCAGCGCGACGACGCCGTGCCGGATGTCGATCTGGGCGCCACCCTGCGCGCCCTGCGCGGCGGGCTGCGCCGCCAGTGGCCGGTGATCGCGGCGATGGTGCTGTTGCTGTCGGCGCTGACGATGGCCCATCTGCTGGTGGCCCAGCCGAAATACACCGCGCGGGCGGCGCTGATCGTGGACCCGCGCATCTCGAATTCGGTGAACGGACCCGAGGCGCCGACGCTGCTTCTGTCCGATGCGCTGGTCGTGGACAGCGAGCTGGAGGTCCTGTCCTCGCGCGAGGTGACCGGCCGGGTGGCCGCCAGCCTGGGCCTGTTCGAGGCCGCGGAGGAAGCCGCGCCGCCGGGGCCGCTTGGCCGGGTGCTGACCGCATTGGGCGAGCTGCGCGACCGCCTGGCGGGCGGTCCCGAGGCGCCGCTGCTGCAGGGCGAGGATGCCGAGGCCGGGCGGCGCGAGGCGATCCGGCGCAAGATGATGGAGGGCTTCGACATCACGCGCGCGGGCGGCACCTATGCGATCCAGATCGCCTATACCGATGCCGATCCGCTGTTTGCGACCCGCGCGGTCAACGCGCTGATCGAGGAATATTTCACCGTCTCCTCCGATGCCTCGCTGTCCGATACCCGCCGCATCAGCGCCTGGCTGGACCAGCGCGTCGCGGTGCTGGGCGGCGAGGTCGAGGCCGCCGACCGCGCCGTCGCGGATTACCGGCGCGAGAACGACCTTTTCGCGATGCGCGACGACCTGCTGCCCTCCGAGGCGGAGCTGTCGGCGGCGAACGACCGGCTGATCGGGTTGCGCTCCCGGCTGATCGACCTGCAGACGGCCGAGGACCGGATCGCCGCCATCCTGACCTCGGATTCGGTGGCGCCGCTGCTGGACGGCACGCTGGGGGGCGAGGTCGCCAGCCCGGCCCTGCGCGAGATGCAGACCCGGTTCTCGCGCCTGATCGGAGACGAAGGCGAGCTGGTCGGCCGCTGGGGCGCCGACAGCGACATCGTGGCGCGCAACCGCCAGGACCAGGCGCAACTGCACCGGCTGATGCTGGAGGAAGCCCGCCAGATCGCCGAACGCATCCGCAGCCAGCGCGATGCCGTCGGCAGCCAGATCGCGGCGACCGGGCAGCAGATCGAGATCCTGCGCGAACGCGCCAGCCTGGACGCGCAGAAGTCGATCCGCCTGCGCGAGCTGGAGCGCGAGGCGCAGGCCAAGCGCCGCCAGTATGAATCGATGCTGGGCCAGATGGTGCTGGCGACCCAGAACGAGACCTTCCAGCGCGCGCCCGCCCGGATCATCGCCCGCGCCGTCCCCCCGGACGAGAAGTCCTGGCCGAAGGGCAAGCGGCTCCTGGCGCTGGCGGTCTTCGGCGGGCTGGTGCTGGGCGCCGGGATCGGCTTCCTGCGCGAGGTGACCGACAATCGCCTGCGCCGTATCGGCGAGCTGCGCGACGGGCTGGGCCTGCGCTATCTGGGCGTGCTGTCGCCGGTGTCGCCGCGGCGGGTGCGGCCTGCGCAATCGGCCAGCTTGCGGGGCCTTGCGGCGGAACTGCGCCAGCGCCGCCCCGAACAGGGCGGGCTGGTCTGCGGGCTTGCCTCGGCGTTTCGCGGCGAAGGGGCGCCGGTGGTGGCGGGCTGGCTGGCCGCGGAACTGGCGGGGGATGGCCGGGTGGCGCTGCTGGACCTGGACGGCGCCGGGGATCTTGCGCCCTTGCTGCCGGGGAATGTCGCCGTGCAGCAGCTGACCTCGGTCGAGGATCCGCAGGCCATCGCCACGCGCCTTGCCGCGCTGGCGGAGGAGGGGCGGCCGGTGGCCGTGCTGCTGCACCAGCGCGGCGCGGGCCCCGAGCTTCTGGTGCGCCGCCGCCTGCAGGCGCTGGTCGCGCTGATCGCGGAGATGCGCGGCCGGTTCGACCAGGTGATCGTGCTGCTGCCGCCGCTGGATGAGGCGGCCCGGACCGAGCTGGCCGCCGAACTGGTCGATTGCGCGATCCTGGTGGTGCGCTGGGGCCGGTCGGACCTGCCCGAGCTGTCGCAGGCGCTGACTGACGCCGCCGCGCTGCGCCCGAAGCTGCTGGGCGGGCTGTTCGCCACCGACGGGATGCGCGGCTTTCGGCGCTACAACTGAGGATCAGGTGCTGCTGCGCTGGATGAAGCGTCCGGGCAGCAGCACGTCCTGGGTCCGCTTGCCCTCCAGCACCTCCAGCAGCTTCTCGGTCATCAGCGTGACCGGCTGGCGATAGGTGGTCAGCTGATAGGTGGGCGAGGCCGAGAGCGGGATGTCGTCGAAGCCCGTCACGCCCACGTCCTGCGGCACGCGCAGCCCCAGCCGGGACCGCAGCGCGTCCATCGCGCCGATGGCGATGATGTCGTTCTCGCAGACCAGCACGTCGGGCCGCGCCCCGGCCTCGGCGCCCTGCATGGCGGCCAGGACGCCCTCGAAGGCGGCGCCGAAGTCGTATTCGCCGACATGGATCACCGGCACGCCCCTGCCGGTCAGCTTGCGCCAGCAGGTGTCGAAGCTGTCCCTGCGGTGCAGCTTGGCCGATTGCGTGTCGGGCCCGGCGACGAAAAGCGGGCGGCGATAGCCCCTGTCATGCAGGCTTGCGGCGATCGTGCGCATTGCCTCGGCATCGTCGCAGGCGATGGTCAGCGTGTTCGGGTTCTGGCTGTAGCGCGCGAAGATCACCAGCTTCTTCAGCCGCCGCGCGCCAAGCGCCGTGCCCAGCACCCGGTCGTCGAAGCGCGTGCCGATCACCACCGCCGCGTCCACCCGCCGCTGGCTGGCTGCCAGCAGCGCGGCCGAGGCATCCTCGCTGTCGGACATGTGGACCAGCAGCGTCGCCCAGCCGTTCGACCACAGGATGCGGGTCAGGCGTTCCAGCAGAACCAGCTTGTGCGGGTTGGTGAAGTCGTTGGTGATGATCGCCACCAGGTTCGAGCGGTCCGAGGCCAGCGACGAGGCCAGCAGGTCGGGCGCGTAACCCAGCGCCTCGGCCGCGGCCATGACCTTCTCGCGGCTCTTGCGGGAAATCGAGGCGTCCTTCTTGAAGGCGCGCGCGACCGTCCAGCGCGACACGCCCGCGGCGGCGGCCACGTCGTCGGCGGTCACGGTCTCATCAAGGTCGGCATGGTCGGGCGGCAGTGGCATTCCTGCAGCTTAGTCCAGCGCGCCCGCCGCAGGAAGCATTTTGCTCGCGCGTGCAGATTTTTCTTGCACGCGCGAGCAAACGGAAGCAGTCTGGCGCTAACAGACGATACCGCGACTGATTCGAGGGAGGAGTGCGGGATGCTCAGGGTTGCCCTGCTGGGGGCTGGCCGGATCGGTCAGGTCCATGCGAAATCCATGACGGCGAATGCGGATTCGCGGCTGGTGGCCGTGGCGGATGCCCATGCCGAAGCCGCGCAGGCGCTGGCCGCGCGGATCGGTGCCGAGGCGAAGACGGTCGATGAGATCCTGGCCGACGCGGGCATCGACGCGGTGCTGATCGCCACCTCGACCGACACCCATTCCGACCTGATCCAGCGGGCGGTGGCCGCGGGCAAGGCGGTCCTGTGCGAAAAGCCGGTCGACCTGTCGCTGGAGCGCGCGCTGGCCACGCTGAAGGCCGCCGACCGCGCCGGGCATCCGGTGATGATCGGCTTCAACCGCCGCTTCGATCCGAATTTCGCCGCGCTGAAGGCCGCCTTCGACCGCGGAGAGATCGGCAAGGGCGAATTGCTGGCGATCACCTCTTTCGATCCGGCGCCGCCGCCGATCGACTATGTGAAGGTCTCGGGCGGGCTGTTCCGCGACATGATGATCCATGATTTCGACATGGCCTGCTGGATCTTCGGCGGCGCGCCGGCGCGGATCACCGCCACCGGCAGCGCGCTGGTCGATCCTGAAATCGGCGCGGCGGGCGATGTCGATACCGCCGTGGTCACGATGGTCTGGGACGACGGCCGCATCGCCGTGGTCAAGAATTCGCGCCGCGCCGGCTATGGCTATGACCAGCGGATCGAGCTTCTGGGCTCCGAGGGGCTGCTGGCGGCGCGGAACGTGCTGGAAAACACCGTCGAGAAGATCACCGCGGACGGCGCGGTCTCGGCCAAGCCGGTGCATTTCTTCCTTGAACGCTACATGCGCGCCTACGAGGATGAATGGACCGCCTTCGTCGAGGCGCTGGCATCCGGCGCCGACATGCCGGTGACGCTGCGCGAGGGCGTGGCCGCGCTGGCCTGCGCCGAGGCCGCGACCCGTTCGGCCCGGACCGGCGAGACCGTGGCGGTGACGCCCGCGATGCTGGGGGCCTGAGATGCGCCGGACCGGCTGCTGCACCTGGATCTTCGGCGGCGAGGACCTTGCCGCCATCGCCCTGCGGGCCCGCCGCGCCGGGCTGGACGGGGTCGAGCTGCATGGCGACGTCGCGGGGATCGACCCGGTGCGGGCCGGGCGCATCTTCGCGGACCAGGGGCTGGCGGTCTTCTCGATCACGCCGGGCGACGCGGATATTTCCCATCCCGATGCCGCGATCCGCGAGGCGGCGCTGGCCTATTACGAAGGGCTGGTCGGTTGGGCCGGGCGGCTGGGCCACGGCGCGCCGCGCATCTCGGTCCACGGGCTGGTGGGGCGGATCCGCCCGGTCTCGACCCAGGCCCAGGAAGACGCGCTGCTGGCCGACAGCACCCGCCGCATCTGCGCCATGGCCCGGGCTGCCGGGCTGCCGGTCGTCTTCGAGATCCTGAACCGCTATGAAAGCCATCAGGTCCGCACCGTCGCCGAGGGGCTGGCGCTGCTGGACCGGGTCGGCGCGGCCAACCTGTCGCTGCTGCCCGACGCCTATCACATGAATATCGAGGAGGCCTGCCCGGCCGCCGCCCTGCGGGCGGGCGGCGCCAGCATCGGCCTCTATCACGTCGCGGATTCCAACCGCGGCGCCATCGGCGACGGCCATGCCGACATCGCCGCACAGATCCGCGCGCTGGATGATATCGGCTATGACGGCCCGGTCATCATCGAGCCCGCCGCCCCCGGCCCCGATCCGTTCAGCACGGACAAGGGCGAGGGCTATCGCGATATTCTGGAGGACATGCTGTCGCGCTCGGTCCGGGCGCTGCGTGCCCTCGGAAGCTGAATTCGGCGGTCACGCCGGATGCCGGCTGGCGGAGGGGTCAGCCGGTGCAGGTCCGAAAAAACTGGGAGGACAAGATGAAATACGCAATTGGTGCCGCCGCGACCGCCGTCTCGCTGTTGCTGGCGGGGGGTGCTGCGGCGCAGAACATCATCGTCGTGGCGCATGGCCAGGCCAATGACCCGTTCTGGTCCGTGGTCAAGAACGGCGCCGCGAAGGCGGGCGAGGATGCCGGCGTCACCGTCGATTTCCGCGCGCCCGAGACCTTCGACATGGTGCAGATGAGCCAGCTGATCGACGCCGCCGTGAACCAGCAGCCCGACGGGCTGGTCGTGTCGATCCCCGACGCGGATGCGCTGGGGCCGTCGATCCAGCGCGCCGTGGATGCCGGCATTCCGGTGATCTCGATGAATTCGGGCGGCGACGTGGCCCATGACCTGGGCGTGTTCTTGCATGTCGGCCAGTCGGAATACGACGCCGGCAAGGCGGCGGGCGAAAGGCTGGCCGAGCTGGGCGGCACGAAGGGCATCTGCGTCAACCACGAGGTCGGCAACGTCTCGCTGGACCAGCGTTGCGAGGGCTTCGCGGAAGGCTTCGGCAATCCGGTCTCGGTGATCCCGACGCAGATGGACCCGGCCGAGGTGCAGTCCAAGGTCCGCGCCGCGCTGGAGGCGGATCCCGAGGTGGACACCGTCCTGGCCCTGGGCGCCAGCATGGTGGGCGAGCCCTCGGTGGCCGCGGTCGAGGCGCTGGGGATGCTGGAGGACGTGCGCGTCGCCAGCTTCGACCTGTCGGCGGGCTTCCTGCAGGCCGTGGCCGACGGCAAGGCGGCCTTCGCCATCGACCAGCAGCAGTTCCTGCAGGGCTACCTGCCGGTCTCGTTCCTGGCGCTGCATGCCAGCTATGGCCTGATCCCGGCGGGCGACGTGCCCTCGGGGCCGAACCTGGTGGGCGAGGACGCGGCGGCGCAGGTGATCGACCTGTCGGCGCAGGGCATCCGCTGATCCGCCACGCATCCGGCGGGCGCGCCTTGCCGCGTGCCCGCCCCATCCGGAACCGATGAAGGGGAGGGGAACACCCATGGCCTCGGACAGGACCCTATCCGCGGACGAGCGGATCAAGGCTGAATCTCTTGCGACCAGACTGATGAAGCGTCCCGAACTGGGCGCGATGGGCGGCGTGGTGCTGGTCACCATCTTCTTTCTGATCACCGCCAGCCCGGCGATGTTCACGCTGCCGGGCATCATGAACTTCCTGACGCCCGCCGCGCAGCTGGGCATCCTGGGCATCGCTGCCGCCATGCTGATGATCGGCGGCGAATTCGACCTGTCCATCGGCTCGATGGTGGCCTTCGCCGGGATGATCTTCGGCGTGCTGGTGGTCAATCTGGGCCTGCCGCTGATCTTCGCGATCCCGCTGACCATGGGTTTCGCCGCCGCGATGGGGGCGCTGAACGGCGCCATCGTGATCCGCACCGGCCTGCCCAGCTTTATCGTGACGCTGGCCTTCCTGTTCATCCTGCGCGGCGCCTCGCTGGTCGGGCTGAAGATGTTCACCGGCGGCTCGACCCAGCTGCGCGGCGTGCGCGAGGCGGTGTCGGGCGACTGGCTGGCCCCGGTCTTCTCGGGCGATGCCTTCGGCGGGCTGTTTCGCTGGATGGCCGAGATGGGCTGGATCGGCAAGCTGCGCTCGGGCGCGCCGACGGTGCCGGGCGTCCCGGTCGAGATCCTGTGGTTCATCGCCTTCGCCCTGGTCGCGACCTGGGTGCTGCTGCGCACGCCCGCGGGCAACTGGATCTTCGCCACCGGCGGCGACCGGAACGCGGCGCAGAATTCCGGCGTGCCGGTCCGCCGCGTCAAGATCTCGCTGTTCATGCTGACCGCCTGCGCGGCGGCGCTGGTGGCGATCATCACCGTGATCGACAGTGGCTCGACCGATGCGCGGCGCGGCTTCATGAAGGAATTCGAGGCGATCATCACCGCGGTGATCGGCGGCTGCCTGCTGACCGGCGGCTATGGCTCTGCCATCGGCGCCTTCTTCGGCGCAATCATCTTCGGCATGGTCACGATCGGGCTGACCTATACCGGCTTCGACCAGGACTGGTTCCAGGTCTTCCTGGGCGGGATGCTGCTTCTGGCCGTGGTGTTCAACAACGCCATCCGCAAGCGCGTGACGGGGGAGCGCTGAGATGACCGATCCCATCATCCACATGGAAAACATCAAGAAGCATTTCGGCAATGTCATCGCTCTGAACGGCGTGACCTTCGACGTGCGGCCGGGCGAATGCCACTGCCTTCTGGGCGACAACGGCGCCGGAAAGTCGACCTTCATCAAGACCATGTCGGGCGTCCACAAGCCGACCGAGGGCACGATCACCTTCGAGGGCAAACCGATGTCCTTCGACAGCCCCCGCGACGCGATGGAGGCCGGGATCGCCACGGTGTTCCAGGACCTGGCCATGATCCCGCTGATGAGCGTGACGCGCAACTTCTTCATGGGGCGGGAACCCACCAAGGGACGCGGCCCGTTCAAGCGCCTGGACCTGGAGGCCGCCAACCGGATCACCATGGAGGAGATGCGCCGCATGGGCATCAACCTGCGCGCCCCCGACCAAGCCGTGGGCACCCTCTCGGGCGGCGAGCGCCAGACCGTCGCCATCGCCCGCGCGGTCCATTTCGGCGCCAAGGTGCTGATCCTGGACGAGCCGACCTCGGCCCTGGGCGTGCGCCAGACCTCGAACGTGCTGGCCACCATCGCGCGGGTCCGCAGCCAGGGCGTGGGCGTGGTCTTCATCAGCCACAACGTGCGCCACGCGCTGGCGGTGGGCGACCGCTTCACGGTACTCAATCGCGGCCAGACGCTGGGAACCGCGCAGAAGGGCGAGATCGACGCCGCCGAATTGCAGGACCTGATGGCCGGCGGGCAGGAACTGGCGCAGCTGGAAGGCAGCCTCGGGGGGACGATCTGATGCCGGCGGCCCGTTCCCTGGGCGTCGCGCTGATCGGCACCGGCTTCATGGGCAAGTGCCACGCGATGGCCTGGCGCAATCTGGCCACGGTCTTCGGCGGCGCCCATCCCCGGCTGGAGATCCTCTGCGACACGCCCGAAGACAGGGCGCAGGCGATGGCCGCGCAATTCGGCTTCGCGCGCGGCAGCGGCGACTGGCAGGCGGCGGTCGCCGATCCGGCGGTGGACGTGGTCTCGATCACCACCCCGAACGGGCTGCACCGCCCGATGGCCGAGGCCGCCCTGCGCGCCGGCAAGCATGTCTGGCTGGAAAAGCCGATGGCACTGACCCTGGATGATGCGCAGGCCATGGCGCGGCTGGCCGCCGCCCATCCCGGCCAGGTGACGATGCTGGGCTACAACTACCTGCGCAGCCCGGCCTTCCAGGCGGCGCGGGCGATGATCGCCGATGGCGCCATCGGCCGCCCGCTGGCCTTCCGCGGCGTCTATGACGAGGATTATTCCGCCGATCCCGACCTGCCCTGGTCCTGGCGGATGACCCACGAGGGCGGCGGCCTCGGCGCGCTTGGCGACCTGGGCTGCCATCTTGCCAGCCAGATGGTCGCGCTGATGGGGCCGGTGGCCGAGGTCACGGCCATGACCCAGATCGCCGTCGCCACGCGGCCCTCGCCCGACGGCCCGCGCGCGGTGGAGAACGAGGACAGCGCGCTGGCGCTGATCCGCTTCGCCTCGGGCGCGCAGGGATCGTTTGCGACCTCGCGGGTGGCGCGGGGCCGCAAGTGCCGCCTGCAATGGGAGGTCCATGGCAGCACCGGCACGCTGGTCTTCGACCAGGAGAACATGAACGAGCTGTGGGTCCACCGGGCGGGCGAGCCGGGCTTCACCCGTCACCTGACCGGCCCCGACCAGCCCGATTTCGCCGCCTTCTGCCCCGCGCCCGGCCATAATTTCGGCTTCAACGAACAGAAGGTGGTGGAATGCCGCGACCTGGTCGCCGCCATCGGCGGGGCCGCCAATCCGGGCCCGGATTTCGCCGCCGGACTGCAGATCGAACGCATCATCCACGCCATGGCCGCCTCGCAGGGCAGGCCGGTGCGGGTCGGGGAGGATCTTCATGAAGACGCTTGACGTGATCACGCTCGGCCGTTCGTCGGTTGATCTGTACGGCCAGCAGGTTGGTGGTCGTCTGGAGGACATGGGGTCGTTTGCGAAGTATATCGGCGGGTCTCCGACCAATATCGCCTGCGGGACGGCGCGGCTTGGGCTGCGGTCGGCGGTGATCACGCGGGTGGGCGACGAGCATATGGGGCGGTTCATCCGCGAGCAACTGGCGCGCGAGGGCGTCGACACGCGCGGGGTCGCGAGTGATCCCGAGCGGCTGACGGCGCTGGTGATCCTGGGGATCCGCGACGAGGAGCAGTTCCCGCTGATCTTCTACCGCGAGAACTGCGCCGACATGGCGCTTTGCGAGGCGGATATCGACGAGGGCTTCATCGCCGAGACGCGCAGTGTCGTGGCGACCGGGACGCATCTGTCGCATCCGCGCACCGAGGCGGCGGTGCTGAAGGCGCTGAACCTCGCCCGCAAGCACGGCGCGCGGACGGCGCTGGACATCGACTATCGGCCGAACCTCTGGGGCCTGGCCGGGCATGGCGCGGGCGAGAGCCGGTTTGTCGAAAGCGCCGCCGTCACCGCCAAGCTGCAATCCACGCTGCATCTCTTCGACCTGATCGTCGGCACCGAGGAGGAGTTCCACATCGCCGGCGGCAGCACGGATACGATCGAGGCCCTGCGCGCGGTGCGCGCGGTCAGCACCGCCACGCTGGTCTGCAAGCGCGGCGCGGCCGGCGCGGTGGCCTTCGAGGGCGCGATCCCCAGCGGCCTCGACGAGGGCCAGGCCGGGCCGGGCTTCCCGATCGAGGTGTTCAACGTGCTGGGCGCGGGCGACGGCTTCTTCTCGGGGCTGCTGAAGGGCTGGCTGGACGATGCGCCCTGGCCGCGCGCGCTGGAATACGCCAATGCCTGCGGCGCCTTCGCGGTTTCCCGCCACGGCTGCACGCCGGCCTATCCCTCGCTGGCAGAGCTGGAGTTCTTCCTCAAGCGCGGCGTGCTGCGGCCGGATCTGAGGAACGACGCCGAGCTGGAGCAGGTCCACCGGGCCACCAATCGCCGCAATCCGGGCGCGGGCGACTGGTCCACGATGCGGGTCTTCGCCTTCGACCACCGGGCGCAGCTGGAGGAGATGGAAGGCTATA
>NZ_QNRC01000015.1 GCF_003709565.1 Paracoccus sigandri
AGCGCTATTACATGGAGACCCGCCTGGCCCGCGCCCGCAACCTGCTGATGCAGACCGAGATGTCCGTCATCGAGGTCGCCCTCGCATCCGGCTTCTCAAGCCCGTCGCATTTCTCGAAATGCTATCGGGCCCGCTATGGCAGCACCCCTTACCGCCAGCGCGGCACGGGCGCCGGGGGCAATGCCTGATCCCGATGCAACCATGCGGTCGTTTTTCGGAAAAAGATGCAATTCCTGCGCGTGTTAACCAGCCATTAACCTTTCCCCGTTAGGCGGGAAACGGGGCCGGTGTGTTGTGGCCTCCACGGATGGACCCGGATCAGCCGGGCACAGCTATGGGGTGGTTCAATGGCGTATAAGGTGACTGTGTTATCGGTCTCGCAGGCGATCGCGGTGGGCTCTGGCACCCCGCGATCGCATGCTCCCTGGGGTGGCCAATCCACCGGCAGCAACATCGTCTTCCACGACCCGCAGCTGAGCGAGATCACCATCGACGACGACGATCCGGTCTTCGACGCGCAGCGATATTCGCCCGACTACCAGCAGACGGTCGCCTCGACGGTCAGCGTCGGACATAACGGCAGCATCGTGATCGCCGCGGGAACCCGGCTTTCCAGCCATATCGGAACGATCATCCGCGATCCCGAGGGCTATGAATATTACGCGCTGTTTCCGCGCGCGGCCGAACCGGGGCAGGTGGGCGTCGAACTGGGCCGGACCGCCGTCCTGATCATCCCCCATAGCGGCGGCCAGACCCCGCACACCGTTCCCTTCGACCCGGCGAAAGCCTACAGCTTCGTCAAGGTGGTCAACGCCGCGGCGGACGTCTCCATCCCCTACGCCCAGCAGGGCGCCCCCTGCTTCACCACCGGCACGCTGATCGAGACGCAGCTTGGCCCGCGCCGGATCGAGCAGTTGACGCCCGGCGACATGATCCGCACCCGCGACAACGGGATGCGCTGGCTGGCCTGGATCGGCGCGACCCGGCTGGACCGGCGCCTGCTGGACCTGCAGCCCAACCTGCGCCCGATCCGTATCCGCGCCGGCGCCCTGGGCTGCGGGTTGCCGGCGCAGGACCTGACCGTCTCGCCCCAGCACCGGGTCCTGATCCGCTCGAAGATCGCCGCGCGGATGTTCGGCGAGCCCGAGATCCTCGTCGCCGCCAAGCACCTGATCGGGCTGCCGGGGATCGAGGCCACCGACCCGGCCGAGGGCGTCACCTATTGGCACATGCTGTTCGACGGGCACGAGCTGGTGCGCTCGAACGGGGCCTGGACGGAAAGCCTGTTCACCGGCCCGCAGGCGATGGAATCGGTCGGAGAGGCGGCGCGGCGCGAGATCTTCGCGCTGTTCCCCGAACTCGCCTCGCCCGAATTCCGGCCGCGCGGCGCAAGGCGGCTGCTGAGCGGACGCGAAGGCCGCAAGCTGGCCGAACGGCACGCCCGCAATGCCCATGACCTGGTCGAGGACGGCGTCTGAGCGATCTTGCCCGCGGCGCGCGGGCTTGTCACAATCGCGCCATGACGAACAGCACGACCACCATCCGCCCCGCACGCTTTCCCGAAGATGCCGCGACGCTGCGCGAGCTGTTCCGCCTCTATGCGCAGGGGCTGGGGGTGGACCTGGGCTTTCAGGATTTCGAGGCCGAGCTGGCCGGCCTGCCCGGCAAATACGCCCCGCCCGAGGGCGCCGCGCTGCTGGCCGAATCCGCCGGTGGCATGGTGCTGGGCTGCGTCGCGATGCGGCCGCTTGGCAATGGCACCTGCGAGATGAAGCGGCTGTTCCTGCGCCCCGAGGCGCGCGGCCTGGGCCTGGGCCGGGTGCTGGCCCAGGCGATCGTCGCTGCGGCGCGCGCGGCCGGGTATCGCCGGATGGTGCTGGACACGCTGGCGACGATGACCGGTGCGCTGTCGGTCTATCGCGGCCTGGGCTTTGCGGAGACCGCCCCCTATTACCACAACCCGCTCGCGGGCGCGGTGTTTCTGGCGCTGGACCTGGCGGCCCCTTCGGAACGGGACCGCCAGCCGCCCGAAGGCGTCACCTGACGGTGATGCGCCCATCCAGCTTCGGCGCGTAATTCGCCCCCTGCGCGGCCAGGTAATCGGCCAGGACCTCGGCCAGGTCGGGGCCGAAATCATAGGCATTCTCGGCCTTGGTCGCGAAGACCGCATAGCCGTCGCCGCCCGCGCGCATGTAGTTGTTCGAGACGACCCCATAGGTTTCCTCGGGCTCGATCGGGGCCCATTCGCCGTCCTTCTCGACCAGCACGTCGCTGATCCGGCTGCCCGGCTCGGCCGCGGGATCGACGGTGTATTTCAGCCCGGCGACCTGCGCGAAGCGGCCCGCGCCTTCCTCGTACTGGCTGGCGCCGTTCTCCAGCGCCTCGACCACGTCGGCGCCCTTCAGCTGGAAGGTGGCCAGCGTGTTCTGGAAGGGCAGCACGGTATAGACCTCGCCCATGGTGACCGGCCCGGCATCGATCGAGGCCCGCAGCCCGCCGCCATTCGCGATGGCGATGGTGATGCCCTGATCCTTCACCCGCTCCAGCATGGCATCCGCGACCAGCGTGCCCATCTCGCATTCGCGCGCCCGGCAATTGGTGCGGTCGCCGTCGATCGGGGCGGCGGTCTCGGCCACGACCTTCTCGCGCAGCTCGGCGATGGGGGCAGCCATCTCGACCACGCGGGCGGCCAGGTCGGGATCGGGCTCGACCGAGGCATCCAGCAGGATCGGCTGCCCCTCGACCGCGGTCACGTTCCCCTCGTCGTCGAAGGTCAGGGTCAGATGGCCCAGGTATTTCGAATAGGCATAGGCCTGGACCACCGGCACCTCGGTCCCCTCCGGCCCGGCCACCATCGTCGGATAGGGACCCTCGGCGCCCTCCATGTCGCCCAGCAGCGTGTGGGAATGCCCGCCGACGATGGCGTCCAGCCCCGGCACCTCGGCCGCGAAATGCTGGTCGCGCAGATAGCCGACATGGGTCAGGGCGATGATCTTGTCGACGCCCTGCGCGGTCAGTTCCTCGACCCCGGCCTTCAGGCCTTCCACGTCGTCCAGGAAGATCACGTCGGGGCCGGGCGAGGCGGTCTCGGGCGTGTCCATCGCCAGCGCCGAGACGAGGCCGATCTTCTGGTCGCCGACCTCCAGCACGGTGGTGCGCTCGACCTTGCCCTTCAGCAGGTTCGACTGCGACAGGTCCAGGTTCGAGGACAGGACCGGGAATTCCACGCCCTCGGCCAGGACGTTCAGCCCCTCGTTGCCATCGTCGAATTCATGGTTGCCGACCGCCATCGCGTCATAGCCGATGGCATTCATGAACTCGACGACCTCCTCGCCCTTGTAGGTGGTATAGAACAGCGAGCCCTGATACTGGTCGCCCGCATCCAGCACGATGACATTGCCGCCATCCGCCGTGATCTGGTCGCGCAGCTCGTTGATCTTCGCGGCGATCCGGGCGATCCCGCCGAAGCATTCGCCGGCCTGTGCGGTTTCCTCGTCGCAGGTGCTGTCGGAACTGTTGATCTGCTCGATCCGGCTGTGGACGTCATTCGTGTGCAGGATGTGCAGCACCGTCTCGGCCTGTGCCGTCCCGGCCAGCAGCGCCGCCACGGATACGGCCGTCAGAAGGCGAAGCTTCATGGCTGATTCCCTTTCTACCCCGTTGGACTGATGCCGACAGATTGGCCCAGCCCCCATCGGCGGTCAAATGCCGCAACCGGGATAGCATCGGGAAATGACGCCGCCGCGACAGAGGGGACCTTGACCCGGACCGTCCCGCGGCGGCAAATGCAGCCATGCTGATCTACAAGATTTTCCGCCCCGCCGAATGGGCCGAGATGCAGGCGCAGGGCGAAACGCCCGGCTCGCCCGCCGACATCGCGGACGGCTTCGTCCATTTCTCGACCGCCGGGCAGGTGCCCGGCACGCTGGCGAAGCATTTCGCGGGTGAGGGAGAGCTGTTCCTGCTGGCCTGCGACGCCGACACGATGGCCGACGAGTTGCGCTGGGAACCGGCGCGTGGGGGGGCGCTGTTCGCGCATCTCTATCGCCCGCTGCGCATGGCCGACGTGCTGTGGACGCGCCTGCTGGTGCCCGAGGCGGGCCGGCACGACGCCGGAGAGCTGGAATGAGGATCATCGAGCGGCTGGGCCTGGCCGCGCTGCACCGGCTGGACCCCGAGCGGGCGCATGACCTGTCGATCAGGGCGCTGGCCGCGGGCCTGGTGCCCCTGCCCGGCGCGCCCGTCACCTCCGACCTGCTGCGCACCCACCTGGCGGGGCTGCCCCTTGCCAATCCGGTCGGACTGGCGGCGGGCTATGACAAGAATGCCCGCGCCGTGGCGGCGCTGATGAAGGCGGGCTTCGGCTTCGTCGAGATCGGCGCCGCGACCCCCCGGCCGCAGCCCGGCAATCCGAAGCCCCGGCTGTTCCGCCTGACCCCGGACCGGGCGATCATCAACCGCTTCGGCTTCAACAACGAGGGCGCCCAGGCGATCGCCGCGCGCCTTGCCGCCCGGCCCGCAGGCATTCCGGTCGGGCTGAACATCGGCGCGAACAAGGACAGCGCCGACCGCGCCGCCGATTTCGCCGAAGTGGTGCGGATCGCCGGGGACAGCGCCGATTTCCTGACGGTCAACGTCTCCTCGCCCAATACCGAGAAGCTGCGCGACCTGCAGGGCGCGCGGGCGCTGGCGGCATTGCTGGCAGGGGTAATCGAGGCGCGCGACCGGCTGGTCCGCCGCCCGCCGGTCTTCGTGAAGATCGCGCCGGACCTGGACGATGCCGGCATTACGGACATCGCCGCCGTGGCGCGCGAAACCCGCGTCCAGGCGATCATCGCCACCAATACGACCCTGTCGCGCGACGGGTTGCGCGATCCGCAGCGCGATCAGGCGGGCGGCCTGTCGGGCGCGCCGCTTTTCGCACGCTCGACCCAGGTGCTGGCGCGGCTGTGGCGGGAAACCGGCGGCGCGATCCCCCTGATCGGCGTGGGCGGCATCGGCTCGGCCGATCAGGCATGGGAGAAGCTGCGCGCGGGCGCAAGCGCCGTGCAGATCTATTCGGCGCTGATCTACGAGGGGTTCTCGCTGGCCGCCACCATCGCAGGCGAACTGGACGCGCGGCTGGCACGCGAGGGGCTGACGCTGCCCGAACTGACGGGCAGCGGCGCGGGCGACTGGGCCTAGAGGTCGTTCGTCCCCAGAAGCTGGTTCATGCTGTGCGAGGGCTCGGAACAGCCCGCATCCCCGATCACCTTGGCGGGAACGCCCGCCACGGTCTTGCAGGGCGGAACCTCGTGCAGCACGACCGAGCCGGCCGCGATCCGCGAATGATGGCCGATGCGGATATTGCCCAGCACCTTGGCGCCCGCGCCGATCATCACCCCGTCGCCGATCTTCGGGTGGCGGTCGCCATCCTCCTTGCCGGTGCCGCCAAGCGTCACCGAATGCAGCATCGAGACATCGTTGCCGACGGTCGCGGTCTCGCCGATGACGATGGAATGGGCATGGTCGATCATCACCCCCGTGCCGATCTGCGCGGCCGGATGGATATCGACCCCGAAGCATTCCGAGCAGCGCATCTGCACGAAATAGGCCATGTCGCGGCGCCCCTTGCGCCACAACCAATGCCCCATGCGATAGGCCTGCAGCGCCTGGAAGCCCTTGAAGAACAGGATCGGCTGCAGCAGCCGGTGGGTCGCCGGATCGCGGTCATAGACCGCCAGCAGGTCGGCCCGCGCCGCATCCCCCAGCGCCGGCGTGTCGCGATAGGCCTGGTCGGCAAGCTCGCGCAGGATCTGCTCGCTCATCTCGCCCGAGGCGAGCTTCAGCGAGAAGCGATAGGCCAGCGCCGCTTCCAGGCTGTGGTGATGCAGCAGCCCCGCATGGATCAGTGCGCCCAGCAGGGGCTCGTCGCGAACCGCCGCGCGCGCCTCGTCGCGCAATTGCGACCAGATCGCATCCTTGTCCAGCTCCAGAGGCTTCTTGCCGGCATGTTGCATGTTCATTTCGGGCCCGCCCGCATTGTTGCTGCCTACCGTGATAAACCAGAAAAGCCGCAGGGAAAAGCAGGGGCGGGCACGGATCGGCGGAAGGACTCAGGTGGGCAGGCGCAGTTCCCACCAATGCGCGGCCAGCCTGACCCTGCCGCCGCCGAAACTGCCGCCCTGCGCGGTCATGATCAGCGTGGCGGGCGAATAATAGGTCATCGGCGCGCCCAGCATCCCCCGCGCCCAGGACCCCTCGGCCGTGCCCAGGCCCTGCCCGAAGCGGTTCTCGGCCCCCTCGGTTCCCAGCTGCCAGCTGCTCAGGCTGCCGGTCAGCGCCTGGGTGACGCGGGCGACCGCGCCGATGACCATGGCGCCGGCCGGGATCAGCAGGCCGCTGTCGAAACTTGCCCCCGAGCCGACATCCACCTCGGCATCGGCCATGCCCGCGATCAGCGCCGAGCCCTGCAGTCCAAGGCTCACCGCGCCGCTGACCCAGGCCGCGCCGTCATGGATCGCCCCCACGCCGCGATCGGCGATGAAGGCGCGCATCCCCGCCACCGGCTGCTGGAACACCCAGCCGCCATTCGCACCGATGGCGATCCGCCCGCCTTGCCCGGCCCAGGCGCCCTGCGCGCCATTCGGCACGCCCCAGCAGGCGCCGTCGATCGCCACTTCGGGCGGGACCTGGGCCGAGACGCTCTGCAGCACCAGGTTGACCTGGCCGTCCAGCCGCATCAGCGCCTCGTTCACGGTGACATGTTTCTGCGCCTGCGCGGGCAGCAGCAGCGGCATTCCCAGGCGCATGGTCTCATTCATCGGCATCGAATTCCCTCCTGACAAACGGGCCCGCCCCGAACTCTTGCGAAAGCTGGGCGACGGCGATGGTGAAGGCCCCGCCCGCGCGCGCCGCATCCAGGACGGCGCCGGGCAGGACAAGTTCGGGCGCGGCGGTCATGGCCTCGTGGATGACCGCGCCGCCCTGTTCCAGACGCAGCAGATAGGACTCGCGCGCCTCGCCAAGCGGCACGTCGGGACCGTCCCAGCCGTCGCCGCCGATCCGGGTGCGCCGGATCCAGCTGACCCGCGCGCCCTCCAGCCGCAGATGGCAGGGCGCATAGGGGCGCAGCCCGATCCCCCGGATCACGGTCCGGCGGTTGCGATAGCTGGCATCGTCGATGGCGCGCATGGCCGGGCCGATCCGCCAGAACCGCTCCTGCCCGCGGGCCGAGGGCGGCAGCTTCACCTGCTGCGGCGCGCCGTCCATCAGCACCACCAGCGAACCCTCGGGCCAGGATGGCGGCATGATGCCATCCGTGCCCGCCTGGCCGCGCAGCCGGTCGCGGATCTCCCACAGCTCCTCGCCCACCGGCTCGGCACGCTGGAACTGGATCAGCTCCCAGTTGGCGGTGCTGCCATCGCCGATGGCCAGCACATTCGCCCCCGCCAGCATCCCCCGCCAGGTGGCCGAGGACAGCGCGTCCGACTTCAGCCGGATGCGCAAGGGCGCGCCGCGGTCGACCACCCCCGGCCGCGCCGCCGCCAGCGGGGTTTCGGTGCGCCCGATCACCGCGCGGCGCGACAGCGCCAGGTTCGGCTCGAACCCGCCCTCGGCCTCCAGCGACATATGGGCGGCCACCGAGCCCGGCCAGGGTTTCGCGGTCGCCGCCAGCCAGGGCGCATGGGGCTCCTCGTCGCCGCGCATCAGCGGCAGGTCCAGGAACAGCGGCATCACCGGCATCGGCGGCACATAGCGGCGGATCGGCCCGTCATCCTCGACGCTCAGCGCGGGGCGATAGGCGCCGGGCTCGACCCGGACCGCCTCGATGGTGGTCGCGCCGGCCCGCTCGGCCCGGTCGATCCGCCACAGATGCGCGCGGCCGGCGCCGTGATCGACGGCAACCACGTCGCCCGGCCCCAGATCCGCGCGCGAGGGCGGCAGCGCGAAACGCGCCGTGTCCCGCGCGATCTGCGCCTCGGCCAGCCAGCGTTCGGCGATGGCTCGCCCCTCGGCCCGCGTCAGCAGCATCGGAAACTCGCTGTCGGCCACCGCCTGCTGGTCCTGGTCGGGCAGCATCACCTCGGCGGTCGAGACCGCGTAATCCGCCCCCGCCTCGACATGGCTCAGCCGGATGCGCCCGCTCAGCTGCAGGTCGGGCGAACGGGTCGCCTCGAAGCCGCCCAGCTCGGCGCTGACGGCCAGGTCCTGCGGCCCGATCGCCGCCACCGGCAGGCCGTCGCGCATGACGAAGCGCAGCACGCCCTCGCGTTCCACCGCATCGAAGCCATGCGCCAACATCAGCGGCTGCAGCGCCGACCGCGCGCTTTCCGTCCCCGACAGCAGGTAACCGCGCACGACGCCCGACAGCCCGCCGACATCGACATCCCCGACCCCCGCCGCGCGGCAGATGTCGCGCACGCAGGCGGCCAGCGTCACCGCCCCCGCGCGGCCGTTCAGCCAATGCCCGCGCTCCCATGCCGGGCCGTCCGACCACAGGTCGCGCCGGTTCGGGAAGGCCGGATAGGGCCGCGCGTCCCAGCACCAGACATGGCTGCGCGCCGTATCGACCATGCGCCCGCCGCCCGCCATCGGCGGGTTGTTCTTCGGATCGTCCCAATGCGCCACCACCGCCCGGACATAGGCCGCCTGCAACGCGTCATTGCGCCGCCCCTCCGAATACCAGGGCAGCGTGCTTTCCGAACTCATCGCGTCCAGGAACTTGTTGGGTTGGTTCGTGGCCTTGTCCAGCGCCGCGCAGCCGATCTCGGTAAACCAGACCGGCTTCGAGCCCGGCACCCAACCCGTCGCCTGCTGCGAGCGGACCCCGCCGGGCCGGTCGTAATGCAGGTTCTGCCACCAGCTCTTCAGGTCCTTGTAGCGCCAGACCCAGGCCTCGTCATGGGCGCCGTCGGTGATCGGCGTCCTGACCTGCGCATCGCGATCCGCGTCCGAGGCATAGAACCAGTCGAACCCCTCGCCCCCCGCCACGTTGGACAGCAGATAGTCGTGATTGTCGATCCGCCCCCAAGGCGCGTCCAGGTGATCGCCGCCGTCGCGCCAGTCCGACAGCGGCATGTAGTTGTCGATGCCGATGAAGTCGATATTGTCATCGGCCCACAGCGGGTCCAGGTGGAAGAACAGCTCGCCATCGCCGGGATGGTGGCCGAAATATTCCGACCAGTCCGCCGCATAGCCGATCTTGACCGAAGGCCCCAGAATGCCGCGCACGTCAGCCGCCAGCTGCCGCAGCGCCGCCACGGCGGGATAGCCGTTCCCGGCGCCGCGGATCTGGGTCATGCCGATCATCTCGGACCCGATCAGGAAGGCGTCGATCCCTCCCGCCGCCGCGCAGAGATGCGCGTAATGCAGGATGAAGCGGCGATAGGACCATTCAGCCGGCCCGTGATAGTCCACCCGCTCGCCCGAGCGCGTGAAATCGGCGGCCGAGGCCGTGCCGAAGAACGCCGCGACCTCGGCCGCCGCCGCCGCGGTGCCGTCGCTCGACCCCGCCTGCCCCGACGCCAGCGCGGTGGTGATCCGCCCGCGCCAGGGCATGACCGGCTGTTCCTCGGCGCCGTAGGGGTCGGGCAGACCGTTCCCGGCCAGCTGCTCCATCAGGATGAAGGGATAGAAGACCGCCTTGCGCCCCGAGGCGGCGATCGCCCGCAGCCCCTCGATCACCGACTGGTCGGACGGCGTGCCGCCATAGATGGGCGCGCCGTTCACCTGCGCCACCTCGGCGGCCGCGGCACGGCCGATCCCGCCCGCACGCCACGGCATTTCCGCCCCGTCATGGGCGACATGCTCGACTTTCGGCTGCACCCGGCAATGCCCGATCCGCAGGTCGCTGCCGAACCAGGACACCACCAGCGACACCGAGCCGACATTCGGCAATTCCCGCCCCAGCACCTCCATGGACACGGCGAAATCCGTCCCGCCCATCGGCGTGTTGAGATTGATCGAGCGGCTCTCGCCCAGGCCCAGATCCACCGTCACCGGCGTCGTCGCCAGCGAATATTCGCCCGTTCCCGGTATCATCGCCACCGCCCGCACATCGGCGGGCAGGCCGGTCCCGTCCTGCGCCGGGCGCGTGACCTCGAAGCTCAGCTGCGGCATCCGGTTGCCCCAGCGCTCCAGATGCAGGTCCTCCAGCACGACATAGGCGGTGCCGCGATAGGCGGGCGCGGCGGCCCCCTCCAGCGCCGCAATCGCCGGGTCGGGCATCTGCTCCTCGTCGCCCGGATAGACCCGCATGTTCAGGTCGCGCGCGGCGATCTCCTCGCCATCCGCCCAGACCCGGCCGACGCCCAGGATGCGCCCCTCGCACAGGGCCAGCGCGACCGACAGGCGATAGCTGATCTCGGTCACCGACGGCTGCGGCGCGCCCTTGCCGCCTCCGCCCTGCCGCCGCGCGATCTCCTCCAGCGGCGAGGCCCAGATGACATGTCCCGGCAGCCGCATCTGCCCCCAGAGGCGCGGGATCGCCGTGCCCTCGCCCGCGCTCTGCAGGCGCAGCCGGTCGATGCGGCCGGTCTCGACCGCCTTCGCGCCGCCGCCCAGAAGCCGCTGGTCGATGGCCCGGCCGACCGTGGCGCCCACGGCACGGCCGATGACCGCGCCCGACAGGCCCAGGACGGCCCCGCCGAAACCGCCACCGATCGACGCGCCGACGGCGGAAAGCACTATCGTGGCCATCGCGGCCTCCTTCTTCTGGAATTCACGGAAATCGGAAACGCGCCGCGATGCGGGCCCGCCAGGGCGCGCTCAGCGGGCTTTCGACGACCCCGCGGCGACTATAGGCATGGATGAAGCCCGGCGCCGCGCCCGCCACGGACAGGACGCCCAGATGCTTGGCGACGGCCCCCTGCCGCATCCGGAACAGCAGCACCTGGCCCGGCGCCAGGGGCTCTTCCGCCACCGGCAGCAGATGCCGCAGGGCTGCGGCCATCAGCACCTCCTGCCCGCCGCATTCGCCCCAGTCGGGCGTATAGGCCGGCGGCGCCTCGGGTTCCGACCCATATCGTGCGCGCCAGATGCCGCGGATCAGCCCCAGGCAATCCGCGCCCGCGCCGCAGCGGCTGGCCTGATGGACATAGGGCGTCCCGATCCAGCGCCGGGCGATGGCGACGACATCCTCAGCCATGCCGCCCCCCGGCTTGCGGCGCCATCAGCCAGTCCTCGCCCGGAAGATGAGGAAACCCGCGGAAGTTCAGGAAATTGCTGAACTTCGCGCGGCAGGTCGCGGCACGCTTGTCGCAGCCGACCACCAGCCGCGCCATGTCCCCGGCCTCGGGCAGGATCGCCAGCGGCTCCCACAGCTCGATCTCGCGCCGCCCGCCCGGCTGCGCCACGTCGTTCTTGACCGCCGATTTCAGCCCCTCGGCCGGGCCGCCCAGCATCAGCAGCAGGCCATGCTCGAACCAGCCCGCATCGAAGCCCGGAAAGCCGGCGAAGCGCAGCAGCCGGCCTTCCTCGCGGCTCTCCACGGCGATCTCGTGGTGGTGGTTCTCGGCGGTCAGCGCCAGCCCGCAGGCCCCATCCCCCAGGACGGCCGAGCAGCGCGGATGATAGACCCGCCCCTGCGGCGCGTTCAGCGCCTCGGTCAGCCCGCGCAGTTCCGCGCGAAAGGCGCCCGAGGCCCGCGTCACCTCTCCCAGCGTGCCGCGAAACACCAGCCGCCGCCGGGTCACGTCGCGCCAGTCCACCTCCCACAGGCGCAGTTCCGCCCCGTCCCAGCGCCCCGCCATCAGGTCGCGCTCGGTGATGGCATCGTCGCTCAGGGCACCCTCGGCCTCGGTATTGTCCACCGCAAGGCCGGTCCCCTGCATCAGCGCCCGCGCGCTCAGCCCGCTGTCGGGGCGAAAGCGCAGCCCCTCGAAATGCAGCGCCGCGTCGTGATCGGTAAAGCCCAGCCGCAAGCCGTCGCGGCGCAGGACCGACCAGGCGCGGGCAATCGTC
The DNA here is from genome assembly GCF_003709565.1 of Paracoccus sigandri. Taxonomy (GTDB): domain Bacteria; phylum Pseudomonadota; class Alphaproteobacteria; order Rhodobacterales; family Rhodobacteraceae; genus Paracoccus; species Paracoccus siganidrum. Next base: position 11,944 of record NZ_QNRC01000015.1, read on the forward strand.
GTGGTGGTCATATCCGCACCTCCACAACCGGGATCTGCGGCATCTCCCCGGCCTGGAACGAGGCCACCGAGACCGTGATCCGGTCCGTGTCGAAACGCACCGGCACGTCGAATTCGTAACCCGCCGTGACTGCCGCGCCGGGCTCGGGGGCCTCGTGGAAGGTGATCAGGCCGGTATCGTGGTCGACGACATAGTGATCCTCGAAGAACAGCTCGTCGCCGCCCACCCCGGCCCGGACCGAGCCCGCCACCGGCTTGGTGATCGGGCGCTGATAGCGCGACGGCCCCGAGGCATAGGCCTTGGTCAGCGCAAAGGTCACCGTCTGGCCGTCGCCCCGCGCGATCTCCTGGTCGTCGAAGACCGGATCGCGCGAGGGCGGGCTGCTTTTATAATCCGACCAGTCCTTCCAGCGAAACCCGTGCAGCTGCCCGGCCCGCGCCTCGAAGAACGCCACCAGCGCCGCCAGATCGTCCAGCGAGCGCAGCCCCATCCCCGCGTCATAGCGTCGCCGCGCATGGGCCCAGGGTGTGTTGCGCTCCTCGAAACCGTTCGACAGGGTGACGATCTCGGTCCGCCGCTCGGGCCCGCCGATCGAGCCGAAGGACAGGTTCGCGGGAAATCTTACCTCGTGAAACGCCATGCTCTTTCCCCTTCACGCATTACGATCGCCGCGCGACAGCACGCGGCCAAGCTGGGCGGCGATCTGCGACTGGCTGCGCTGGAAGCCCGCCACGTCGGGCGTGCTGACATTGATGGTGACATTGACCGGCCGCGCGCCCTGGCCCGAGGCCGCGACCCCCAGCCGTCCGTCGGCGCCGCGCTTCAGCGGCATGATCGCCTCGGGACCGGCCTCGCCCATCAGCCCGGTGGCGCCGCGCATCGGGAAATGCGTGGGCTCGCTGACGACGCCGCCCCTGGCAAAGGGCATGACCCGCCCCTGCAGGAAGGCGCCGCCCTGCGCGAAGGGCAAGGCCCCCGACAGCATGGAGTTCAGCCCCCCGGCCAGCGTGCCCGCCACCGCCTGCCCCACCGGGCGCATGGCGATGGAATAGACCGTATTCGCAATGGATTGCCCGATATTCTTCAAGGCATCCGACAGCTTCAGACCGTCGAAGATCAGCCCGTCGAAGGCCCGGCGCAATCCGCGCTCGATGCCGCCGCTCAGCGTGCCCACCTCGCGGCTGGTCAGGATCATCGACTGCCGTAGCCGCGCCAGTTCCGCCTCGAATTCGGCGGTGACGCGGCCATTGCCGGCCATGTTCTCGTCCAGCCGGTCCAGGGCGTTTCCGAAACCGTCCTTGTTCGCCATGTCGCTTGTCCCTCACTCTGCCTCGGCCCCGCCCGGCCGCAACGGCCGGTCGGGATAGCGCGCCGCCAGTTCCGCCAGCCGCGCGCGGCTCATCTGGGCGCCCCCGGCCTCGACCCCCAGCATCAGCGCCAGCTCGGCCGGGGTCAGCGCCCAGAATTCGGCCGGGCGCAGCCCCAGCCCCCGGATCCCCGCGCGCATCAGCCCCGCCCAGTCCAGCCCGCGCGGGCCGTCCGTCATGCCGCGCCCCGGAAGGCGCGCGCCAGCAATTCGGCCGCCGCCCGCGCGGCGGCACTTGCGCCGCCACCGATCTCGACCGTCAGCAGATCGCCCGCGCCGCCCTGCCAGCCGCCGCCGCGCAGCCCCGCGACCAGCACCGCCAGCACGTCGCGGCTGCGAAAGCGCCCGGCCTCGAAGCGCTCGATCAGCGCGATCATGCTCTCCTCCGCCAGCTCCTGCTCCAGCTCGGCCAGCGCGCCCAGGGTCAGCCGGGCGACGTGACGCTGGCCGTCCAGGACCAGCTCGACCTCGCCCCGATGCGGATTGGCCATCACAGCGCCACGAAGCTCAGCGCCCCGGCCGAGGCCAGCGACAGCTCATAGGTGGCCTCGCCGTTGTAGCTGCCCGAATATTCCAGCCCGGTGATCTGGAAGGGCCCCTCGATGGTGCCGAAATCGGGGATCACCACCTGGAAGCGCGGCACCTCGGCGTCGAAGAAGATCTGCCGCGCCCGCCCGTCGGTATCGGCGTCGCGAAACACCCCCGACCCCGAGATCGAGGCGCTGCGCACCCCCGCGCCGCCCAGCAATTCGCGCCAGCCACCGGCGCTTTCCAGGCTGGTCACATCCACCGTTTCGGCGTTGAAGGACAGCCGCGAGGCGCGCAGCCCCGCCACGGTCTCGAAGGCGCCGTCCCCGGTCATGTCCATCTTGATCAGCAGATCGCGTCCGTTCTGCACAGCCATTGGTCCCACTCCTCAGCCAAGATCGATCCGCGCGCGAAAGGTCAGGTCGACCCGCCGCGCCGCGCTGTTTTCCACCCGCCGCGCCCGCGCGCGCAGGAACCACAGGCCCGCCAGATGCCCGCGATCCAAGACCAGCCCGCCGCCTTCCAGCGCATCGGCGACCGCCTGGGCCGCGGCCTTCACCGCGCCGAAGCCGCCGCTCTCGCTGGCGCCCGACAGCACCGAGACCACGAAATCATGCTGCGCGCCCGCCGCCGAGACATCGCCCGCATCGCGGACATCCTCGGGGCCAAGCGAGACATAGACCCCCTCGGGGGCCTCGACCGGCATGGCGTCGAAGATCGCGTCGCCCACCAGCCCGGCCAGCGTCGGATCGGCGCGCAGGTGCTGGTAGACCGCGCCCTGAAGCGCCATGGAAGCGGCACAGCTCATGCCAGGTCCTCCTCTCTTGCAAAGCAGGTCAGCCAGCGCCCCGAGGCGTCGCTTTCCGCCACCGCCTCGATCAGGAACAGCCGCCGCTCCAGCCGGAAGCGCTGGCCGGGCCGGGGCCTGCGCGGATCGCCGTCGGGCGCGCCGCGCAGGGTGATGCGCCAGGTGACGACGCTTTGCGCGCCGACCTCGCCCTGCGTTTCGCGCCCGGAACCGGCCCGGACCTCGGCCCACAGAAAGCCCAGCCGCCGCCAGGTGACGCGATAGCCGCCGATCCCGTCGCCCTCGCGGTCGGGATGTTCCAGCGCCAGCCGCAGGTTCAGCCGAGGCGCGCCCATCAGCGCAGCTCCCGGCCGCCGCGGCCCGCCAGGGTGCGCACCGCGCGCCATTTCTCGATCAGCGCGCTGACCCCGAAGGGCATCGCCGCGCGCGACCCCTCATAGCTGCGGTCCTCGTAATAACGCGCCGCCAGCATCAGCACCGCCTGCGCCAGGTCCGCCGGAACATCGCCCCAGGAGGCGCCGAAACCGGCGGTGAACCGCAGGGTCACGAAGCCGCGCCGCGGCACATGGGGCAGGATCACCCCCCTGGGCAGGATCATCGGCCGCTGGCTGTCCGGCACCAGCCGCCAGCTGCTTTCGGGCAGCTGCGTCACCCGGCCCTCGCCATCGTCGATCTCGATCCCCTCGACCGACAGGACCGGCGCCAGCGGCAGGGACTGCCCCAGCCGGTCGCGCCAGTCGTCCAGCTGCATCCGGAAGCGCCGCACCAGCAGCACCTTGCCCGTCCGCGCCTCGATCGTGGCGATCGCGGCGCGCAGGAACCCGGCCAGGGCGGCCGTCTCGGCCGGGTCCTCGGCGATCCCGAACCCCGTGCCCAGCCGCAAATGATCGCGCAATGCGGCGACAGGCAGCGCCTCCGCCGCAGGCGCCGTTTCCTCGATCAGCATCATCTCGCGAACCTCCCGTCCTGCCGTCCGCCACATCCACCTAGAAAGGCCGAAGGCCCCGCGCGGGGCCCCCGGATCACCAAGCCATCGGGGCGGGAACGCGCCCGCGCGCCAGCCATCAGCCGCGCGGACAGTTGCAAAGCCGGAACGACCGGCACCGCGCGCGTCCCCGCCCCTCGCCCGATCCCGAAGGGTCAGGCGAACTGCAGCAGCTTGACGGCGCGGAAATCGGTCACGCCGCCGCCGACGCGCTTGGTGGCATAGAACAGCACATGCGGCTTGGCGCTGAACGGATCGCGCAGCACCCGCAGGTCGGGGCGCTCGACGATCGTGTAGGCGGCGCGGAAATCGCCGAAGGCGATCGAGATGCTGTCGATGTCGACATCCGGCATGTCCTCGCTGATCAGCACCGGATAGCCCAGCAGCTGCGCCGACTGGCCGGCATTCAGCGCGTCCGACCACAGGAAGCGGCCCTCGGCATCCTTCATCTTGCGCACCATCGCGGCGGTCTTCGAATTCATCACGAAGCTGGCATTGGCACGGTATTCGGCCCCCAGCGCATAGATCAGGTCGATCAGCGAATCCGCCGGCGCTTCTTCCGGGAAGCCGCCCATGGCCCCGGTCTGGACCACGCCGATCTGCCCGTCCGAGGCCGAACCCGCCGGGGCGGTCGGATAGGACAGGATGCCGCGCGGCTTGGCGACGCCGTCGCCGGTGACGAAGGCCGCGGCCTCGGCACGAGAGAACCTGTCCGCGATGCGCTCGGCCAGCCAGGCTTCCACGTCGAAGGCCGCGTCGTCCAGCAGCCGCTGGCTGGCCTTGGGCATGGCCGACAGTTCGTGGACCGGGATCGAGATCCGCTCGACGCCGCCCGCCGCGCCTTCCTCGGCATCGGCCTCGGTGGCCCAGCCCGCGCCCAGCTCGCCCTTGTCCACCAGGACCTCGTAGACCGAGCTTTCGACCGTCACCACATTCGCCAGCCGGCGCAGCGAGGCGCCCCCATGCAGCACGCGCTGCACCGTCTCGGCCACCTGCGGCGCGGCCAGGAAGCCGCCGTCGCTGGCCACCGTCAGGCCCTTCTCCTCGATCACCAGGCCGCGCAGACCGTCATCGTCGCCGCTGCGCAGATAGGCGTTGAAGGCCTTGCGATGCGGCACCTCGGTCTCGGCGACGGTGGACAGGGGCGCGCGGCCCCGGACGGCGGTCTTGCGATCAAGCATGTTCATACGCTCTTCCTGTGCTTGCAGCTTCATCTGAATATCCTCACGAAACCCCTTGAGTTCGCTGACGAACCCAAGCATTGCCCCCTTGAGATCGACGGACGTGCCGTCCGTGCCCGCGGGTTTCACCTCGGTCATTGCCTTCTCCTCGTCGCGATGATCGGGGGACCCGCAGCAAAGGGCCGCCCCCGCCTTCCGGACCGCCGCCGGGCAACGGTCCGAATCCTCCGGGCGCGCGGCGCGCACCCGCAATCTCACCCTGCGCGCAGCGCTTCGGCCGCCGCCGCGAAGACCGCCGCCATCTCACGCAGGTCCTCGGCCTCCTTGCGGCCCACCCTGGCCTCGGGCAGCATCGGGAAGGTGACCAGCGACACCTCCCACAGCTCGACCTCGGCCAGCGCGCGGCGCCCCTTGCGGTCGCGTTCCGCGCGGATCGTGCGATAGCCGATCGACAGCCCCTCGATCGCCCCGGCCCCGATCAGCGCCGCCGCCTCGCGGGCCTGCGCCACCTCGGGCAGCAGCCGGCCCTTGACCCACAGCCCCTTCTCGTCCTCGCGGATCTCGTCCCAGACGCCGATGGGCCGGGTCGGGTCGTGCTGCCACAGCATCCGCACCCTGTCGCCCTTGCCCGCCAGCCGTGCCAGGCTGGCCGCGAAGGCGCCCGGCAATACCGCGTCGCCCCCCTGGTCGGTCAGCCCGAACAGGCTGGCATAGCCCTCGATCACATGCCCCTCGGACAGGATCGGCGCCCCGCCCGCGAATTTCACCTCAAGTCCCGGAACCATCCCTCAGCCTCCTTTCGGCGCATATTCCAGAATGCCCTGCACGGCCTGGGTCAGGATCACGGCGACAACGCCATAGACCGTCATCCACAGCCGCCGCTCCAGCCCCTCGATCAGCCCCTCGATCCGCTCCAGCCGCTTCTCCATGGCGCCGAACTGCAGCGCCATGATCCGCTCCTGGGCCTCGAAGCGCTGGTCGTGCCAGATCCCATCCCGCAGGAAGCGCGACCCCTCCACCGGCTCATCCATCGGCCAGCGGCGGCAGCCCCAGCAGCGCGCGCTTCTCGGCATCGGTCAGGAAGCCGGCCTCGCTGACGCGCTTCCACTGCTGGTCCCGCTCCTCGGCCAGCGCCGGGATGCGGTCCGGGTCGGGCCGCAGATCGACCTCGGCGCCCAGATGCTCGGACAGCCACCAGGCGACCGAGGCCGCGACCCGCGTCACCAGCGGCAGCACCGTCAGCCGATAGAAGGCCCGATGCGCCTCGGCGTAATTGGCATAGGTCGCATCCCCCGGAATCCCCAGCAGCATCGGCGGCACCCCGAAGGCCAGCGCGATCTCGCGCGCCGCCGACAGCTTGGTGGCGTGGAACTCCATGTCGCTGGGGCTGAAGCCCATCGGCTTCCAGTCCAGCCCGCCTTCCAGCAGCATCGGCCGGCCGGCATTGCGCGCGCCCTGGTGGTTCATCTCGATCTCGCCCACCAGCCGGTCATATTGCTCGGGGCTCAGCACCCCATGGCCGTCCACGCCCCTGTAGACGATCGCGCCACTGGGCCGCGCCGCATTGTCCAGCAGCGCCTTCGACCAGGCCGAGGCGCTGTTATGCACATCCAGCGCCACCGCCGCCGCCTGCATCGGCGACAGCCCATAATGGTCGTCCTGCGGATGAAAGCTCTTGATATGGCAGATCGGATCGGGGCTGCCGCTCATGTCGAAGCGATGCCTGCGCCCGCCCACGGCATATTCATAGGCGACCGGCCAGCCATCCGCGCCCGGCACGATGCTCATCCGGTCGGCGCGCAGGACATGCAGCTCCTCCGGCAGGCCCGCGGCCCCCAGGCCCACCGCCTCGACATAGCCGTTCCCGGACAGCAGCATCTGCCCGAACAGCGCCTCGAACAGTTCGGCCCGCCCCTGCCCCGGATTGGGCCGCCGCAGCAGGTCCAGCACCGGATGCACGTCATAGCGCCGCTCGCGATCCTCGCAGACCAGCGGCACCGCCGCCGCCGCCTCGGCGATCAGCTTGACCGACCGAAACCCCACCGGATTGCCCACGAAACCGCCCCGCGTCAGGCTGCCCGTGTCCCGCGCCGACCAGACCGGCCGCCCGGCCCCGCTCGCGAAAGCCACCACCCGGCCGGTCGCGCTGGCCTTCCCCTCCGGCGCAGGAGCAACCTTCTCCTCCCGCGAAAACAATCGAAACGCCATGCTCGCCTCCATGTGCCACCCACGAAAAAGGGGCCGCCCGCCGGACAGCCCCTTTCATCTTGGTCCAAATATCCTCGGGGGGTCCGGGGGGCAGACAGCCCCCCGGCCTCGCCATCAAAGCCGCCGCATCTGCGGGCGCCGCCAGCCCGCCGCCGGCTCGATCATCAATTCATGGATCGCCCAGACCAGCGCATCCAGCCGGTCGGGCGATCCGCGCCCCTCGAAGCCGCGCACCGTCATGCGGCACATCTGGTCCTCCAGCGCGCCCAGGCCGCGCAGATGCCGGACCCGCCCCTGCTCATAGAGCGCCGCCACCGGCTCGGCCCGCAGGCCCTTGCCGCGCCCGGCCCGCAAGGCGCGGAACGGCACCAGCGGATCCACCTGCCGGATCACGCTCTCGACCAGGTCGCCGCCCTGGTTCACCTCGGCCACCAGCCGCTCGGCGCCGTGGCGCTCCATCGCGGCGATCGCCGCGCGCGCCCAGTCCAGCGGCCCGCCCCGCACCGTCGCATCCTCCAGCACATAGGCCCGCCAGTCGCGCGGATCGCCCTCGGCCACGACGCCCGCGACCACGATCCCGCATTCGTCGCTGGCCTTGCCCGAAGTCACCGCCGGATCGACCGCGACCACGATGCGGCCCAGCCTCGGCGCCCGCTCGATGCGGCAGGCCTCCAGCGCGGCGGTGGTCCACAGCGCGCCCTCGACATCCTCCAGCAGCACGCCCTCCAGCTCCTGCCGGCCCAGCCGCGTGCCGCCATAACGCGCCTCGACCTCGGCCAGGAAGCTCTCGGCCAGCCAGGCCCGGTTCGCCTCGGTCGGGGCATGGGTCGTCACCGTGCTGGCATTGCCCAGGATCCGCTTCAGCACGCCCAGATTGCGCGGCGTGGTGGTGACGACCTGCTGCGGATGCTCGCCCAGGCGCAGCGCGAATTGCAGCATGTCCCAGACCTCCTCGGCCTTCTTCCACTTGGCCAGCTCGTCGGCCCAGGCCGCGTCAAATTGCGGGCCGCGCAGCGCCTCGGGCTCATGGGCGCTGTAGACCGTAGCCGTCGCGCCATTGGCCCAGACCAGCCGCCGCCGGCCGGCCTCCCAGACCGGCCGGCGGTCGGGCGGAGAGCAGGCCAGGATGCCGCTCTCGCCCATCACCATCACCTCGCGCGCCTGGTCGAAGGTCTCGCCGACCAGCGCGACGCGGCGGCAGCGGCCGGGCGCGGCGGCGGTCGGCCCCTCGACCATCCGCCGCACCCATTCCGACCCGGCACGGGTCTTGCCCGCGCCGCGCCCGCCCATGATGACCCAGCTCTTCCAGTCGCCCTCGGGGGGCAGCTGATGCGGCAGGGCCCAGAACTCGAACAGCCAGGGCAGCGACAGCAGCGCATTCTCGCCCAGCCCGCCCAGGAATTCCTCAACCTGCTGCGGCTCGGCGCAGGCAAGCCAGGCGGCGCCCGATCTCATCTCGTGCCGCGTCAAGGTCGAGGCTGCCTCCTCCGACCCCGCCGGCGATATCCTTGCGAAGTTTGTCAACCTTGTTCCTTTCCACCATCAGCAGGTGGACCGCCTCGCGGACGGTCCGGGCGGTCTCGACCGCCTTCTTCAGCCGGGCCGGATCGATCTCGCCCTTGCCGCGGGCCTCCAGATCGGCCTGGTGCAGGCGAAGATCGCGGATATAGGCCCAGAACAACCCCTCGGCGACCGCGACCGCCTCCTCGGGCAGGACCGGCGCATGGCCGTCCCGCCCCCCCTGCCCGGCCAGCCCGTCACTGGGCCGCCCCGGCACGAAGGGACCTTCGGGATCCCCGATCCCGCCCCATTCCATATCATTCATGCAAACCGTCCCGCCTCGTGTCCTGTCCGCACGAGCCGAGAAATGAAAAAGCGGCCCAAGGGGTTGCCCCCGGCCGCCTGCCCACTTCTCCCAGCATGGGTAATTTCTATCTAGGGGCGTTCGCAAAGTCAATCGCTAAACCAGGGCGCGAACCGTTCACCGCCCATTCACGAAGGAAAACAAAGCCTTGACGCGCGCAACACCCCAAGCGCACGCCGCGCAACAGCGCGCCTTTTCCCCGCCGCCAGCCAGGCGCAAGCCCCGAATCCGCCAGGCATCCGGGGCAAGCAACGGCGCGCGGCGCGCCTCAGCCCTTCTTCTTCGCCGAGGAGGATTTCGCCCGCGCCTCGGTGGCCGAGGCGATGGCATTGGCGGCCTCGTCCTGCATCTTCTGCGCGAAGCCCACCATCTGCGCGGCATAGGCTTCGGCCCAGTCGGCGAAATCGCCGCCCTGCATCTTCTTCGCGGCCTCGCGCATCTCCTCGCCCTTGGCCTTCATCTTCTCGAACTGCTCTTCCCAGGCCGCCTGCATGCTCTGCCACTGGTTGCGGACGTTTTCACCGGCCTCGTCGAAATAGCCGCGCATCTGCCGGTTGACCTCGTCCTGGCGCTGGATCGCGGCCTCCTGCCACTTGCGGACATTGGTCATCATCTCTTCGTTGCGCGCGTTCATGTCGCGCTGCCACTCGCTCGCGCGTTCCTCGAACATGCGGGCATTCTCGGCAAGGGTCGAAAACATGTCGGACAGTTTCATCGGCGTATCTCCTGACGAGGGGTCCGGGGCGCGCAGGGATGAAAACGAAAACGCCCCCCTGCCCGCAGCCTGCGGCAAGGGGGCGGTTCTTGTCAAACCCTGCGGCGGCCGGCGCTCAGCCGTCGCCCTGGACCGGGCTGTCGGCAGGCTCGCCCCGCTGGCGCTCGATCTCGCGCCAGCGCGCCACGGCGGCGTTATGCTCCTCCAGCGTGCGAGAGAAGGCATGACCCCCGGTCCCGTCCGCGACGAAGAAGATGTAATCCGTCGTGTCCGGGTTCAGCGCCGCCCGGATCGCGGCGCGGCCCGGATTGGCGATCGGCGTGGGCGGCAGCCCGTCGACGCGATAGGTGTTGTAGGGCGTCACCGCGTTCAGTTCCGACCGGCGCAACCCGCGGTCCAGGATCCCCTCGCCCCGCGTGATGCCATAGATCACCGTCGGGTCGGTCTCCAGCCGCATGCCGCGCTCCAGCCGGTTGACGAAGACGCTGGCCACCTGCGGCCGTTCCGCGGCGACGCCGGTTTCCTTCTCGACGATCGAGGCCATGATCAGCGCCTCCTCCGGCGTCTCGTAGGGCAGCCCGAAGGGCCGCGCCTCCCATTCCGCCTCCAGGATCGCCGCCTGGCGCCGCGCCATCTCGGCCAACAGCGCCGCGCGGTCGTCGCCGCGGTTCACCGCATAGGTATCCGGCGCCAGGCTGCCCTCGGCCGGAACCTCGCTCACCTCGCCCGACAGGAACTCGACCGCCTTCACCGCCTCGACCACCTGCCAGCTGGTGACGCCCTCGGCCATCAGCACCCGCAGCCGCGCATCGGCCTTTTCCTCGGCGGCGGCGATCTCGGCGGGCCGTTCCTCGGTGGCGGGATTGTAGCGGGCCATTTCCTCATAGGCGCCGGTACGGGAATTCATGTCGCGCAGCAGCACCGTGGTCTCGCGCACGCCCACCCGCAGGATCACCTCGGTGCCGCAGGTCGAAGGCCCGCCCGCCGTCACCACGCCGATGATCTCCTCCATGCTGGCGCCGGGCGGCACCAGGTAGCTGCCGAATTTCAGCTCATGGGCCTTGCCCAGGTAATCGGCCCCCGCCCGGAAGACATAGGCGTTCGAGATCGCCCCCTGATCCGCCAGCTGCTTGCTGACCGCGCTGAGGCTGGCCCCCGGCGCGACCTGCACGCATTGCGCGACCTCGGCCGGGCCCGGCCCCGAGAATTCCTTGCGCCCCCAGGCGATGGCCGCGGCCGCCACGACCAGCAGCACCAGCACCAGCGTCAGGAAGCTGGAGGCGATGTTGCGCCACATCAGCCGGCCACCCGTCCCAGGATCAGGCAGGCATTGGTGCCGCCGAAGCCGAAGCTGTTGGACAGCGCCACATCCACCTTGCGCCGCACGGCGGCATTGGCGGCCAGGTCCAGTTGCGGCTGGACCGCGGGATTGTCCAGGTTGATCGTCGGCGGGCAGATCTGGTCGCGGATCGCCAGGATGCAGAAGATCGCCTCGACCGCGCCCGCCGCGCCCAGAAGATGGCCGATGCTGGACTTGGTCGAGGACATCACGACATTCTTCGCATGATCGCCCAGCAGCCGCTCGACCGCGCCCAGCTCGATCGTGTCGGCCATGGTGCTGGTGCCGTGCGCGTTGATGTAATCGACCCGGTCAACCGTCAGATGGGCCGAGCGCAAGGCGTTCTCCATCGCGCGATAGCCGCCATCGCCATCCTCGTTGGGGGCGGTGATATGATAGGCGTCGCCCGACAGCCCATAGCCCAGCACCTCGGCATAGATCCTGGCGCCGCGCGCCTTCGCGTGCTCGTATTCCTCCAGCACGACGACACCCGCGCCCTCGCCCATGACGAAACCGTCGCGATCCTCGTCATAGGGGCGGCTGGCGGCGGCCGGATCGTTCCCGCGCTTGGTGGACAGCGCCTTGCAGGCGTTGAAGCCGGCGATGCCGATCTCGCTGATCGGGCTCTCGGCGCCGCCGGCGACCATCACGTCGGCATCGCCCAGCATGATCAGCCGCGCCGCATCGCCGATGGCATGGGCGCCGGTCGAACAGGCGGTGACGACGGCATGGTTCGGCCCCTTGAAGCCGAAGCGGATCGAGACCTGACCCGAGATCAGGTTGATCAGCGCGCCGGGAATGAAGAAGGGCGAAACCCGCTTCGGCCCGCGCTCCTTGATCAGCACGGCGGTCTCGGCGATCGAGGTCAGCCCGCCGATCCCCGATCCGATCATCACCCCGGTGCGCAGCCGGCTCTCCTCGTCCTCGGGCTCCCAGCCGGCATCCTTGACCGCCTGGACGGCCGCGGCCATGCCGTAGAGGATGAAGTCGTCGACCTTGCGCCGGTCCTTGGGCTCCATCCAGTCGTCGGGATTGAAGCTGCCGTCGCTGCCGTCGCCGAAGGGGATCTCGCAGGCATATTGCGTCACCACGTCCTTGGGATCGAAACGGGTGATCGGCCCGGCCCCGGATTGCCCGGCCAGAAGCCGCTCCCATGTCGTCTCGACGCCCGAGGCCAGAGGCGTAACCATCCCCAGACCGGTGACAACAACCCTGCGCATAGGCATATCCTTCAAGCCGTTTTTTGGTTCCGCCCTGATACAGGCTCCGCCCTGCCCACGCAACGCTGCGTCTGCAGCATGGCCCAAGCCGGGATCAAGTCGGGATCAAGCCTCCGCGACCGACAGGAAAAAGGGGGCTCGCCGCCCCCTCTTGGCCTGCGGCCAATTCACCCCCGCAGGTATTTGGAAGGAGCGCGAGGGGACAAGGCCCAGGCCCGATCCGACCCCTCGCACTCCTTGAAAATACCTTACGGGGGGTCCGGGGGGTGTAAAACCCCCCGGCGGTCGCGGGACGCAATGCCGCGGGTGCGGGGGGAGTCAGACCAGCCCTTCCGCCCGGAAATCGGCGCGGATGTCGCGTTCGGGGCGCGGGCCGACATGGCTGATCACCTCGGCCGCGGCGATGCAGCCCATCCGCCCCGCCACCGCCAGCGGCGCGCCGGTGGCCAGGCCGTAGATCAGCCCCGCCGCGAACTGGTCGCCCGCCCCGGTCGCGTCCACCGGCACGATCCGGTGCACCGGCGCCGTCACCCGCTCGCCCTCGCGGATCAGGATCGCGTCCTCGCCCGAGCGCGTGCAGATCACCGTCCCGCAATCGGCCACCGCCTGCGCCAGCGCTGCCTCCAGGTCCTCGGTCTGATAGAGCGAGGCCCATTCATGCACGTTGCCGATGACGTAATCCATCGGCCCGGCCACCAGCCGGCGGAAATCCTCGCGGTGGCGGTCCACGCAGAACGGGTCGGACAGCGCGATCCCCGCCTGCCCGCCCGCCGCGTGGCAGGCCTCGGCCGCCTTCAGGAAGGCCGCCTTCCCCTTCGGCTTGTCGAACAGATAGCCCTCTAGGAACAGCCAGCCCGCGCCCTGGAACACCGCCGGGTTGACGTCGTCGGGGCCCAGCTCGGCCGAGATGCCCAGATAGGTGTTCATCGAGCGTTCGCCGTCGGGCGTGACCAGGATGATGCTGCGCGAGGTCGGCAGCTGCTCGCCGCCGACCGGCGGATTGACGAAGACCGTGCCCGCCGCCTCGGTCTGCTCGGCATAGGACAGCCCCAGCGCGTCGTCGGCGACCCGGCCGATGAAGGCGGTCTTCAGCCCCAGCATCCCGATCCCCGCCAGCGTGTTGGCGACCGAGCCGCCGGGCACCAGCCGCGACTGCGCGCGCCCCGGCCCGTGATCGTCGGCCTGCGCCGCCATCAGGTATTCCGACCGCTCGCGCTCGATCAGCTGCATGATCCCCTTCTGCACGCCAAGCGCCTGGAGCCGCGCCTCGTCGGTGGGCGAGATCACGTCCATGACCGCATTGCCGATGCCGATCACATAGGGGGTGGTCATTCGGTCTTCTCCTCGTAGGGGCACAGGTCGTTGATGATGCAGACCCCGCAGCGCGGGCGCCGGGCCTGGCAGATATAGCGGCCATGCAGGATCAGCCAGTGATGGGCGTGGTTCTGGAAGCGGACCGGCACATTGTCCTCGATGGCGCGCTCGACCGCGTCCACGTCGCGGCCCGGCGCGATCCGGGTGCGGTTGCCGACGCGGAAGATATGCGTGTCCACGGCCTGGCTGGCATGGCCGAAGGCGCAGTTCAGCACCACATTGGCGGTCTTGCGGCCGACGCCGGGCAGGCTCATCAGCGCGGCCCGGCTGTCGGGCACCTCGCCGCCATATTCCTCGACCAGGATCCGCGACAGGGCGATCACGTTCTTCGCCTTCTGCCGGAAAAGCCCGATCGTCCTGATATGCTCGGTCACGCCCTCCAGCCCCAGATCCAGCATCTTCTGCGGCGTGTCGGCCACCGCGAACAGGCCCTTCGTGGCCTTGTTCACCCCGACATCGGTCGCCTGCGCCGACAGCGCCACCGCCACCACCAGCGTATAGGGATTGGTGAAGTTCAGCTCGGTCTCGGGCGCGGGATTGGCCTCGGCCAGCCGCGAGAAGATCGCGACCTGGCTGGCGAAGGGCAGTGCGGGGGGGATGGAACGGGCATTGGCCATGGAGCGCGTTTTGACCCCAAGGGCGGGGCAATGCAAGCTTCCGCCGATCGCGGGGCGCGGCGGCGGGGCGAAATCCGCCCATCGCCGGCCGATCACCCGCCCGTCGCCGGAATGTGACGCAAGTTCAGGCAATTCGGCCGATTCCGGCGCTTCCCTTTTCGACGGAACTGCGACAGCCTGACGCGCGTTGGACGGTGACGCCGGATTCCCCGCGGAACCGGACCCGTCCAGAGAATTGTCGAAGATCTTTCGCGGTGCATCCATGGCCCGCATCGAAACGAGGAAAGGGAGTCCCATGAACCTCCGCATGACCACCATCTTCGCCGCCTCGGGGCTGCTTGCGCTTGGCGCCTGCACCGATCCCTCGATGACCGGCGGCACGGGCACCGGCACCGGCATGAGCCGGACCCAGCAAGGCGCGCTGGCCGGCGCCGCCGTGGGCGCGGTGCTGGGCGCCACCCGCGACGACGACAGCAACAACCAGGGCCGCGACGCGGCGCGCGGGGCGATCCTCGGCGCGGCGGCGGGGGCGATCGCGGGCAACATCATGGACCGCCAGGCCCAGTCGCTGCAGCAGTCGATCACGAACCCCAATATCCGCATCGTCAATCACGGCGACTACCTGCAGGTGATCATGCCCGAGGGGATCCTCTTCGCCACCGATTCGGCCGCCGTCTCGGGCGTGGCGCAGAACGACCTCTACGCGGTCGCGCGCAACCTGAACCAGTATCCGAACAGCGTGGTCGAGGTGGTCGGCCATACCGACAATACCGGCAGCGCCGCCCATAACCGCGACCTGTCGCTGCGCCGCGCGCAATCGGTGGCGGGCATCCTGACGGCGGCGGGCGTGGCCTCGAACCGCGTGGCCACCACCGGCCGCGGCTTCGACCAGCCGATCGCCTCGAACGCCACAGCCGAGGGCCGCGCCCAGAATCGCCGGGTCGAGATCCTGATCCGCCCGATGCGCTGAGCCGCGACGCCAGAGACGATGAAGGGGCCGGGAGAAACTCCGGCCCCTTTGCCATTGCCCCCTCCGGCCCTGCGCGGGCGATGCGACCAGCCCCGCCGACGCCCCGGATGACGCAACGTCACGGACGAGTCGCGGGTTTCCGGGACTGGACAGAACCCCGCCGCCTGCTCACATGCGCGCTTTCGCAGGCAGGCCCGGCGGCGTCCCCCGAGCCCGGCCCGGCCATTGCACGGTCCGCGCCCTCTCCCTCGGATCGCTGCGCCTGCGGAATCGGCCGGATGGCAACTTCGGCTTCTTTCGTCCGCGAGAGCAGACGCATGGCGCGGCACGAAAGAGCCCCCGGCCGCAAGGCCGGGGGCATTTTCCACTGTCCCGTCGTTCTGCCCGTCCGGCGCGTGGCCGGCGGGTGATCAGTTCAGGCGACGCGCCACGTCTTCGATGGCGTCGTCGATCCCGGCCGAACGCTGCCCGGCCTTGACCTGCGCGGCCAGCAACTCGGCGGCGGCGGCCACGGCGGTCTGCACCGCACGGTCGCGCACTGCGCGCACCGCATCGGCCTCGGCGCTGGCGATCTGGTCCTCGGCGGCCTTCAGGCGGCGCGCGATCGAGGTCTCCAGCTCGGCCTTGGCCTTGGCGGCCTGCGCCTCGGCCTCGCGGCGGGCATTGGTCACGATGCCCTCGGCCTGGTCCTTCACCTCGCGCTGGCGGCGCTCGTAGCTGGCATAGATCTCCTGCGCCTCGCTGCGCAGGCGACGGGCCTCGTCCAGGTCCGAGCGGATGCCGTCGGCGCGCTTGTCCAGCAGCCTGCCGATGATCGCGGGGACCTTGAAATAGACAAGGATGCCCACGAAGACCAGGAAGGCGATGGTGACGATGAAGTCGGTGTTCCTCAGCGAGAAGAACGGCCCGCTGGCGGCGGCGGCCGGGCTGGCTGCCAGGGCCGCGATGGCGGTCGCGGTCAGTTTCCTCATTGCAGCGCCCCCTTCATGCGATTGTCGACGGCGGCATCCACGGCGCCCTGGTCGACGCTGCCGCCGAAGGTGGCGACCAGCTCGGCCGTGACCTCGCGGGCGACGGCGCGGGCATCGCCGATGGCGGATTCGCGGATCTCGCCGATGCGCTTTTCCGATTCGGCGGCGCGGGCGGCGATTTCGGCATCGGCATGGGCGATGGCGGCGTCCAGTTCCTTCTGGATCTCGGCGCGGTTGGCCGCGACGATCTTGCCGGCCTCGGCGCGGGCATCGGCCAGCGCCTTGTCATAGGCGGCCTCGGCCTCCTTCGCCTTCTGCTTGAATTCCTCGGCGGCCATCAGATCGCCGGTGATGGCGCCCTGGCGGTCCGAGATGACGGCGGCGATCCGGGGCAGCGCGATCTTCGACAGCACCCAGTACAGCACGGCCAGCGTGATGACGAGCCAGAAGATCTGGTTCCCGAAGGTGGTGATATCCAGCTGCGGCAGACCGACCGCCTCGGCCGCGCCATGCGCCGCGGCGTCACCATGCGCAGCCGCATCCGCGACGGCGTCTTCAGAATGTTCGACCGCGGTCGTGGCGGCCTCTTGCAACAGGCTGATCATGTCCTACCCCTTGGCCTTTCAGGTCACGAAGGGGTGGGACCTGCGCCCCACCCCGCCGCAAGGATGGCGAGGGATCAGACCGCGAACATCAGCAGAAGCGCGACGAGGAACGAGAAGATCCCCAGCGCTTCGGCGAAGGCCATGCCGATGAACAGCGTGGCGGTCTGACCGGCGGCGGCCGACGGGTTGCGCAGGGCACCGGCCAGGAAGTTGCCGGCGACGTTGCCCACACCGATGGCGGCCCCGCCCATGCCGATGGCGGTCAGGCCGACGCCGATGTACTGGCCCAGTTCTCCGATATTGCCTTCCATGATCATTCTCCTTGCGGTTGGAAGTTTTGGTATCTCGGGTGAATGCGGCGCGCCGGGCGCGCCGCTTGGTGCTGCGGCCCGTTGCCTCAGTGCGACGGGTGCAGCGCATCCTTCAGGTAGACGCAGGTCAGGATGGTGAACACATAGGCCTGGATGAAGGCCACCAGCAGCTCGAAGGCGAACATGCCGACCACCGCGATGATCGAGATCGGCGCGACGGCGGCGATGGCCGCGAAGCCCGCGAAGACCTTGATGACGGCGTGCCCGGCGATCATGTTGCCGGCAAGACGGATGGAGTGGCTGACCGGGCGCACGAAATAGCTGATGACCTCGATCACCGCCAGCACCGGCCGGATCGCCAGCGGCGCCGAGCGGACCCAGAACAGGTCCAGGAAATGCACGCCGTTCTTGATGAAGCCGATGGCGGTGACGGTGAAGAACACCGCGAAGGCCAGCACCCCGGTCACCGCGATATGCGAGGTGACGGTGAAGGATTTCGGCAGCAGGCCCAACAGGTTGCCGAACACGATGAACATGAACAGCGTCATGATGTGCGGGAAGTATTTCAGCCCGTCCTTGCCGGCGATGTCCTCGATCATCTTGTGGACCAGGCCATAGGCCAGTTCCGCCACCGACTGGCTGCGGTTCGGCACGATGCCGCGGCCACGGGTGCCCAGGACCAACAGCGCGACCGTCGCCAGCACGACCAGCGCCAGCCACAGCGTCACGTTGGTGGGCGTGAACCACCTGACGGGGCCATCGCCGAACAGCGGCGTGACCACGAACTGATCCATCGGGTGAAATTCAAGGCCGCCTTCGCTCGCCACGATCAATCCCTCTCGTCCATGTCCGGCGCCTTGCCGGATGCGTTCCCGTCCGGCGTGCCGCCGGTCCTTGCCAGCTCGGCCGCGGTGCGCATCATCGTCTTGATGCCGGCCGCGAAGCCGAGGAAGATGAACACGACCATCATCAGCGGCGCGGTGCCGAACAGATGGTCGAGCCCGTAGCCGATCACCAGGCCGATCCCCAGCCCCGCGACCAGCTCGATCACCATGCGCCAGGCCAGATGGGCCTTGTCATAGTCCGCCATCGGCCCGCGGGCCGATTGCTTGGGGGTCATCTGCGCCAGCCGCTGCTCCAGATCGCGCAGCCGGGCGGCGTCCGCCTCCCTGTCCGCGTCGTTCCGGGGCCCCTCGGCCATCTGTCACGCCCCCGTTATCGCTTGGCCGGGGGTTTAGGGGGATAAGCCCCCCGAGTCAAGCGACGCAGCGGCAGATGCAACCAGCTGAAATCGCTGCATATTCAAGTTTGGACGATTTCCGCCCCGCGCTTGCAATCCCGATCGCGCGGCGACATTATTCAACCGCCCGGTTGACCGTCCACGGCGGCCGATCCCGTTTCACCGACCCGAAAGAAGGCGCATGAGCATCCCGGACAGCGACCGGCCATCATCCGATCCGGCGGAACCCCGCGGGCTGGACCAGATCTTCGCGGCGCTGGCCGATCCGACCCGGCGGCGGGTGCTGTCGATGCTGCTGGAAGACGACATGGCGGTCAGCGACGTGGCCGCCCCCTTCCAGATGAGCCTGGCGGCGATCTCGAAGCATCTTTCGGTGCTTGCGGGCGCCGGGCTGATCCGGCAGGAACGGCGCGGCCGGATCACCTGGTGCAAGCTGGACCCGGACGGGATGCGCGCGGCCTCGGTCTGGATGCAGGGCTTCGGGCAGTTCGACCCGGTGGACCTGGACGATTTCGAGCGCTTCCTGGAAGCCGAGCTGAACGACTGGACGCAGGAGCGCGAGGAATGACCGACACCCGGCCCGACATCCTCTGCATCGGGGCGATGCTGTGGGACGTGATCGGCCGCGCGCCGCGCCGCATGGCGCAGGGCGCCGACGTGCCCGGCCGCATCCGCCACCTGCCGGGCGGGGTGGCGCTGAACGTGGCGGTCGCGCTGGCGCGCTGGGGGCTGCGCCCGGCGGTGCTGTCGGCGGTCGGCCGCGACCCGGAAGGCGACGCGCTGGTCGCCGAGGCGCGGCGGCTGGGCGCGCTGACCGACTGGCTGGCGCGCGATACCGGCCTGCCCACCGACTGCTACATGGGCATCGAGGACAGCGAGGGGCTGATCGCCGCCATCGCCGATGTCCACAGCCTCGAGGCGGCGGGCGAGGCGATCCTGGCGCCGCTTTCCGGGCCGCTGGACGGCTGGGCCGGGCCGGTGGTGCTGGACGGCAACCTGACCGAGGACCTGCTGGCCGCGATCGCCCGCGACCCGCGCCTTGCCCGCGCCGACCTGCGCATCGTGCCCGCCAGCCCCGGCAAGGCCGAGCGGCTGGAGCCGCTGATCGCCGCCCGGCGCGGCTGCTTCTATCTGAACCGGCTGGAGGCCGAGATCCTGGCCGGCCGCGCCTGCCCCGACGCTGGTGCCGCCGCCGAGGCCGTGGTGGCGCGCGGCGCCGCCCGCGTGCTGGTGACCGACGGCCCCAACCCGGTGGCCGAGGCGATCCTTGGCGGCCCGACCCTGCGCATCGCCCCGCCCGCCGTCACCCTGGCCCGCGTCACCGGGGCGGGCGACTGCTTCCTTGCCGCCCATCTGGCGGCCGAACTGAACCAGCAGCCGCGCGATGCGGCCCTGCGCCAGGCGGTCCAGGCCGCGGCCGCGCATGTTTCCGGAAAGGACGTCCCATGACCCATGATGCCCCGCTCAGCTTCTCGCCCGAGGTCGACACCGCGCGGCAGGCCGGCCAGCCAATCGTGGCGCTGGAATCGACGATCATCACCCACGGGATGCCCTTCCCGCAGAACCTGGAAATGGCCCGCCGCGTCGAGGCCACGATCCGCGACGCGGGCGCCGTGCCCGCGACCATCGCGGCGATGGGCGGCCGGATCCATGTCGGGCTGGCCGACGACGCCCTGCAGGCGCTGGCGCAGACCCCGCCGGAACAGGCGATGAAACTGTCGCGCGCCGACCTGGCCGTCTGCCTGGCGCAGGGCCGGACCGGGGCGACCACGGTGGCCGCGACGATGATCTGCGCCCACCTGGCCGGCATCCGCGTCTTCGCCACCGGCGGCATCGGCGGCGTGCATCGCGGGGCCGAGACCAGCTTCGACATCTCGGCCGATCTGCAGGAACTGGCCCGGACCCCGGTGACGGTGGTGGCGGCGGGCGCCAAGGCGATCCTGGACCTGCCCAAGACATGGGAGGTGCTGGAGACGCTCGGCGTGCCGGTCATCGCCTATGGCCAGGACGAGCTGCCCGCCTTCTGGTCGCGCGACTCGGGCATCGCCGCGCCCTTGCGCATGGACAGCCCGGCCCAGATCGCCGCCGCCGCCGCGATGCGCGCCCGGCTGGGCGTGAGCGGCGGGCAGCTGGTCGCCAACCCGATCCCGCCCGAGGCCGAGATCCCCCGCGCCGAGATCACCCCGGTGATCGAGCAGGCGCTGGCCGAGGCCGAGGCGCAGGGCATCGCCGCCAAATCCGTGACCCCCTTCCTGCTGCAGCGCATCTTTCAGCTGACCGGGGGCCGCTCGCTTGAATCGAATATCGCGCTGGTGCTGAACAATGCCCGGCTGGCCGCCGCGATCTCCGTCGCCATGACCCAGGCCTAGGCGGCCTATTGCGGCGCGCGGTCGGGAAACAGCGCGCCCAGGTCGAGGCTGTCGCGCTCGTTCAGCGCATCGGCATGGTCGTTCAGGAAGGCGTCGGCGGCCTCTTGCCCGGCCTCGCGCATCCGCGCCAGAAGGCCCGGCCCCGGCATGACCTTGCTGCGGGCATTGAGGTCGTTCATCAGCTTGTCGTCCAGGATCATGTGAACCAGCACGTTCTTCATCGCCCGGTTGCTCAGCCGGTTCTCGGCGAACAGTTCCTTGACGAAATGGATCGCGCGCAGCTGCGACATCAGCGAGCTGTTGAAGCTGATCTCGTTCACCCGGTCCTGGATGTCGGCGGGCGTGCGCGGCACGCTGTCGCGCAGCAGCGGGTTGATGTTCACGATCACCACGTCGCGCGGCAGATGCGGGCGATACAGCGGGAACAGCGCCGGATTGCCGGTATAGCCGCCATCCCAATAGGATTCGACCTGGCCGCTGGCCGGGTCCGGGATCTCGATGGCGCGGAACAGCGTCGGCAGGCAGGCCGAGGCCAGCACCGCCTCCACCGACGCCTCGGCCCCGGTGAAGACCCGGATCCGGCCGGTGCGCACGCAGGTCGCGGCCACATGCAGTTCCGGCCCGCGGTCGTTGCTGAAATCGGCATGGGGCAGGTCGCGCAGGACCGCGTCCAGCGGATTGACGTAGAACGGCCCGTAATCATAGGGGCTGAAGACCCGCGTCAGCCCGTCCAGCCAGGCGGCGGGGGTGAACATCTCGGCCAGCCGGTGCAGCCCGCGCGGCATCGGCATCAGCGAATGCATCCAGCGGATCACGCGGTTGTCGCTCATCTGGCCGACCTGCTTCCACATGCAGTCCAGGTTCTCGCGCGCGGCGCGGCGCCCGGCGCGGCCCGGCTTGCGCGACAGCCCGGCCTTCAGCGCCGCCCCGTTCAGCGCCCCGGCCGAGGTGCCGCTGATCGCCGCGACATGCAGCCAGTCCTCGTCCAGCAGCCGGTCCAGAACGCCCCAGGAAAATGCGCCATGCGCGCCGCCGCCCTGCAGGGCCAGATTGATGCTCTTGTCCTTCATCGCCCGTCCCGTTCGCCCGTCGGATCATAGTAACGCCGCATCGCAGCATCGCAAGACCCCGGCCGCGCCGGATCACGCAGCGTCCAGAACCCCGCTGCGGCGCAGCATCCGTTCCAGCAGCTCGACCCTGTTGCGCGCGCCCCGGTCGGGGTCGGGATTGCTTGCGAAGCGATGCCACAGCCGGGCGGCCTGCAATGCCTCGACGAAATCGAACAGGCCGGAGCTGGCCGAGGGAACGCCGCCATAGGCTTCCAGAAACACCCGCCGGTCGGTGGCGGCATCGTCGGGCCAGGACCGCCCGCCGATCGCGGCCAGACCGCGAAACATCTCGGCCCCGATCAGGAAACGCGCCAGGTCGAAACCGGCATAGCCCATGCGGCGCGACACCGGATCGAAGGCGATGATCCGGCCGCCGCTGTCGAACAGGTTGTGCAGCTGGAAATCGGTATGCAGCAGCGCCCGCCTGCCGCGGCGCGACCGCAGGCTGCGGCGCCAGTCCTCAAGCCGCCGCCGGACCGTTTCATGGCCGGGACAGGGTTGCGGCGGCAGCAGTTGCGGGCGCTCGATGATCTCGTCGCGGCGGCGCCAGCGCTCGGCGGTGCGGTCGTGCAGGCCGCGCAGCCAGCGGGCGGCGCCGGCGATCGCCTGCAGGCGGTCCGCATCCTGCATCCGCCGCAGCAGATGCGGCGCGGCGATCCATTCCATGACGTAGAAGCCGGCATCGGGCGCCAGCCACAGCGGCGCGACGCAATCCGGCATGGCCTTGCGCAGATGCCCCAGCGCCTCGAATTGCAGCCGGTTCCGCTGGGGATCGGCGTTGCATTTCACCGCCAGCCGACGCCCGGTCCCGTGCTGGGTGGCGCAGAACACCCGGTCCAGCCCCATGCCGGTGCGGTTGCGATAGACGCAGCGCAATGCCCAGGCCCCGGACCCGTCCGAGATCCGCCGCAATGCCGCGCCGATCCCGGCGGCAAGTTCGTCCTCAGAATTCATCGCGACAGGTTAGTCGGCGAAACCCGCGGCATGAAAGCGAAAAATCGCCCGCCCTTGCCCGCCGAGACAGTGAAGGGACGCGGCCGCTCAGCCCTCGGACTGCGCCTCGGCGCGGCTTTTCCCGGCCACGTCCATGGCCAGCGTCGCCGCCATGAAGGCGTCCAGGTCGCCGTCCAGCACGCCCTGGGTGTCGCTGGTCTCCTCGCCGGTGCGCAGGTCCTTCACCATCTGGTAGGGATGCAGCACATAGGAGCGGATCTGGTTGCCCCAGCCGGCATCGCCCTTGGCGTCGTGCTGGGCCTGGATGCTTTCGGTGCGCCGGCGCAGCTCCATCTCATACAGGCGCGACTTCAGCGCCGCCATGGCATTGGCGCGGTTCTGGTGCTGCGACTTTTCCGAACTGGTGACGACGATGCCGGTCGGCAGGTGGGTGATCCGCACCGCCGAATCGGTGGTGTTGACATGCTGGCCCCCCGCACCCGAGGAGCGATAGGTGTCGATGCGGATCTCGTTGTCGGGCACCGTGATCTCGATATTGTCGTCCACCACCGGATAGACCCAGACGCTGGAAAAGCTGGTATGGCGCCGCGCGGCGCTGTCATAGGGGCTGATGCGGACCAGCCGGTGCACGCCCGATTCCGACTTCAGCCAGCCATAGGCATTGTGGCCGCTGATCTTGTAGGCGGCGCTGCGGATGCCGGCCTCGTCGCCGGCGCTCTCGCTGATCAGCTCGACCTCATAGCCCTTCTTCTCGGCCCAGCGCACATACATCCGCGCCAGCATCGCCGCCCAGTCGCAGCTTTCGGTGCCGCCCGCGCCGGCGTTGATCTCCAGGAAGGTGTCGTTGGCATCCGCCTCGCCGTTCAGCAGCGCCTCCAGCTCCTTCTGCGCGGCCAGTTCGGCCAGCGCCTTCAGGTTCGCCTCGGCTTCAGCGACCAGCTCGGCGTCGCCCTCCTCCTCGGCCAGCTCGACCATCTCGGCATTGGCCGACAGGTCGGTATCGATGCGCCGATAGGTCTCGATCGCGTCCGACAGGGCCTGGCGCTCGCGCATCAGCTTCTGGGCGCGGGCCGGGTCGGACCACAAATCGCCCGCCTCGATCATCGCGTTCATCTCTTCCAGGCGATGCGGCGCGGTCTGCCAGTCCATCCGCTGCCCCAGCAGGCTCAGCGATTTGCGGATGGCCTCGATGGTGGACTGCGTCTCGGCGCGCATGGGCGGTTCCTTCGGCTTGGCATCAGGTCAGGGGTGATAACGCGGCCCGCGCGACACGGCAAGAGCGCGGCAACCCGAGGCCCCCCGCCCGCGTTATGCCCCGATCGCGACATTTCCGAAATGGAAACGCCCCCGAAATGGAAACGCCATGACCGTCCTGACCGACGCCTTCGCCGACCTGTTCGCCCCGCTGCAGACCGTTCCGATGGTGGCGGTGGTCATGCGCCTGCTGCTGGCCCTGTTCCTCGGCGCCCTGATCGGCTGGGAACGCGAGGTCCATGCCCGCGCCGCCGGGCTGCGCACCCATATGCTGATCTCGCTCGCCGCCGCGATGTTCACCACCGTCGCGATGGAACTGACCCATTTCCCCAGCCATGACGATCTCAGGCTGCAGATCGATCCCCTGCGCCTGATCGAGGCGGTGACCGCCGGCGTCGCCTTCCTCGCCGCCGGCTCGATCATCATCAGCGGCGGGCATGTCCGCGGGATCACCACCGGCGCCTCGATGTGGCTCGCCGGCGCCATCGGCCTGGCCTGCGGGACGGGCGACGGCTTGCTGGCCGTGATCGGAACGCTGCTCGCGCTGCTGATCCTCTGGGCGATTCGCCGGATCGTCGCCCTGGGCGGCAAGGCCGAGGAAACCGCCCCTCGCACTCCTTCCAAAATACCTTCGGGGGGTCCGGGGGGCGAAGCGCCCCCGGCGTCGCGGGACGCAACCACCCCGCCGGATGCTCAGTAGAGCCCGCCCGAGGACATGGTGCCGAAATCGGTGCGCTTCGGGATCACCCGCCGCTCGCCGGTCGAGGTGGTGATGGATGTCGAGGCGCGGCTGTCCGCCCCCGCCTCCCAGGGCAGGACCACCGGCCCGTCGCCGAAGCCCGACACGACATAGGGCGACAGCCAGTTCGGATCCGCGCCTTCGCGGAAATATTCGGCGATGACATTGGGGCCGCTGGCATCGTCGGACAGGCGCTGGCCGGTGACGCGGTCGATCTTCACCCAGTAGCCGCCCGGCGGCACCTTGAATTCCGAGCCGCCATATTCCTTCACCGCCTCGCGCATGAAGGCGTTGAAGACCGGCACGCACAGCGTGCCGCCATAGGCATCCGACCCCAGCGTGCGCGGCTGGTCGTGGCCCAGATAGCAGCCGGCGACGATATTGCTGGAATAGCCGATGAACCAGACGTCCTTGGCATCATTGGTGGTGCCGGTCTTGCCGGCGATCGGCACCGGCAGGTTCACCCCGCTGCCCGAGCCGCGCTTGACCGCGCCCTCCAGCATCGAGGTCAGCTGATAGGCGGTGACGGCATCCATCACCCGCTCGCGGTTGCTGTCGATCACCGGCCCCTGCCCGGCGGGCAGCGCCTGGGCGCCGCAGGTCTCGCAGGTCCGGCGGTCGTGGCGATAGACGGTGCGGCCGCGCCGGTCCTGCACCCGGTCGACCAGCGTCGGCTCGACCCGCTCGCCGCCATTGGCGAACATGGCATAGGCCGCGACCATCTTGAACAGCGTCGTCTCCTGCGCGCCAAGCGCATTGGCCAGGAAGGGCTTCAGGTCGTCATAGACGCCGAACCGCTCGGCATATCCGCCGACGATGTCCATGCCGATGTCCTGAGCGATGCGGATGGTCATCAGGTTCCTCGACATCTCGATCCCGGTGCGCAGCGGCGTCGGCCCGTAATGGCGGCCGCTGGAGTTCCTCGGCTCCCACAGCCCGAAGGGGGTGTTGATGCGGATCGGCTCGTCCACGACGATGGTCGCCGGGGTATAGTTGTTGTCCAGCGCGGCGGCATAGACGAAGGGCTTGAAGGACGACCCCGGCTGGCGCATCGCCTGGGTCGCGCGGTTGAAGACCGAGGACTGATAGCTGAAACCGCCCTGCATCGCCATGACCCGGCCCGTGTTCACGTCCATGGCCATGAAGCCGCCCTGCACTTCGGGCACCTGCCGCAGGCTCCAGCGGATGAAGCCGCCACCGCCGTCGCGGGTCATGGCGCGCACCAGCACCACGTCGCCGACCTCGACCAGGTCGCCCGCCACCCGCGCCCGGTCGCGCAGCCGGCCGGTCTCGCGGTCCAGCTTGCGCGCCCATTGCACGTCCTCGGCCGGGATCCAGTGGCCGTCCGCGTCCTCCTCGATCCCCTCGATGCCGATCCGGGCGGCGCTGTCGGACAGCTCCAGCACCACCGCCGGATGCCAGCCGGGAATGTCGCGCGGCACGCGGATCTCCCACAGGGCGCCGCGCCAGGCAGCCTCGTCGCGCAGCGCCTCGGGCGGCAGCGCCTCGCCGGTGCCGCGCCAGATGCCGCGGCCGCGGTCGTATTTCTCCAGCGCCTCGCGCAGCGCATCGGCGGCGGCGGTCTGCAATTCGGGGTCCACCGTCGCCCGGATGGTCAGCCCGCCGCCGAAGAATTCCTCCTCGCCGAATTCGCGCGACAGCTGGCGGCGGATCTCGTCGGTGAAATAGTCGCGCGACGGCATCTGGTCGTGGAACGAGGGGAAATCGCCGTTCTGGACCGAGCGCAGCGGCAGCTTCGCCTCGGCCTCGTAGGTCGCCTGGTCGATATAGCCGTTCTGCCACATCTCGCGCAGCACATAATTGCGCCTTTCGGTCACGCGCTCCTTGGCGCGCACCGGGTGATAGCGGCCCGGCGCCTGCGGCATGGCGGCCAGCATCGCGGCCTCGTGCGGCTCCAGCTCGGACAGCGACTTGTTGAAATAGGTCTGCGCCGCCGCCGCCACGCCGAAGCTGTTCTGGCCCAGGAAGATCTCGTTCAGATAGAGTTCCAGGATCTGGTCCTTGGTCAGCGTCCGTTCCAGCCGCGAGGCCAGGATCACCTCCTTCACCTTGCGCTCGACGCTGCGGTCGCTGGACAGCAGGAAGTTCTTCATCACCTGCTGGGTGATGGTCGAGGCGCCGCGCACGCTGTCGCCGCGGGTCTGCACCGCCTGCCAGGCGGCGCTGGCGATGCCGCGCAGGTCATAGCCGGGATGGGTGTAGAAATTCTTGTCCTCGGCGCTGATGAAGGCCTGCTTGACCAGGTCGGGAATCTCCTCGACCGGCACGAACAGGCGGCGCTCCTGCGCGAATTCGTCCATCAGCATCCCCTCGCCGGAATAGATGCGGCTGATGGTCTTGGGCGTGTACTGGGCCAGCGCCTCGTGGCTGGGCAGGTCGCGCGAATACATCCAGAAAATCGCGCCAAGGGTCAGCGCGACGAAGAAGGTGGCGGTGACGAACCAGGAAAAGATCGCCCCGAAGAAGGAAAGGATGGTCCGCAACACCTGAAAAACGCCTCTCGCTGACTGGTCCCGTCTATAGACCCAAGCGGGGGCTTGCGTCAAAACAACATCCCGTCGCTATTGCCGCAACAGGCCGCGGCGCTGCTGCTCGTCGCGCCCCCAGGAGGCGATGGCATCGGCCAGCGCGCCGACCATGCGCGCCCGCCAGGCCGGATCGGTCAGGTTGGCGCGGTCGACCGGGTCGCTGACGAAGCCCAGCTCCAGCAGGACCGAGGGGATGTCGGGCGATTTCAGCACGGAAAATGCCGCCCCCTGCACCGGCCGCCCATGCAGCCCGATCCCGGCCATCGCCATGCGCGAGGTCAGGAAGGCCGCGAAATTCTCGGACCGGGGCTGGGTGTCGGTGCGCACGAAATCCATCAGCACCGTGGCCAGCGCATCGTCATGCCCGCTCAGATCGACGCCCGCCAGCAGGTCGTCGCGGTCGTGGCGCTCGGCCAGAAGCCGGGCGGCCAGGTCGTCCGAGGCCGGGTTCCAGACATAGACCGTCGCCCCCGCCGCCTGCCCCTGCGGCAGCGCATCGGCATGAAGCGACAGAAACAGGTCCGCCCCCGCCTCACGCGCGATGGTCATCCGCGATTCGAGGCTGACGAAGCGGTTGTCCGAGCGCGTCATCTGCACGTCGATGCCCCGCGCGATCAACTCTCGCCGCAGGTCCAGCGCATAGGCCAGCACCAGGTCCGCCTCGCGCGCGCCCTCGGCCACGGCGCCCGGATCGAAGCCGCCATGGCCGGGATCCAGCACCACGGTCAGCCGCTCCCTGTCCTCGGCCGGCGGCATGGCCACGGGATCGGGCAGGTTGCGCAGCGCCGCCGTGGCGCTGGGACGGGGGGCGAAATCGGCTTCGGCCACAGGTTCGATAGCGATATGGATCTGCGGCTCGGGCGCACGGCTGCGCAGATGCGCCTGGCTGACGCGATAGGGGCCGGGCAGTTCCAGCACCAGCCGCGACCAGCCCTTCTCGAACCGGCCCCAGCGGATCGCGGGCACCAGCTCGGCGCCGAACAGCTGCTCGGGGCGGTAATCGCCGAAATCCAGCCCCTCGACATCGACGATCAGCCGGATCGGGTCGGCGACCAGGAACACCCGCCAGGCGGCGGGCCGGTCCAGCGTCAGCCGCAGGTCCATCGGCCGCGGCCGGCCCCGGTCGCGGCCCTCGGCGGTCAGCGAAGAGGCGCCGATCACCAGCCGCGCCGGTTCCTGGGCCCAGGCGCCCCCGGCGCCCGGAACGGCCAGCAGCGACGCCAGAAGCAGCGCCAGGAGGGCGGCCAGCCGCCTCATCGCGCGGCCATGAACTCCGTCAGGCGGCGCAGTCCCTCGGCGATGTCCGCAGTGGCGCGCGCATAGGAGAAGCGCAGCGTGCGCGCCCCGCGCTCGGGGTCGAAATCCAGCCCCGGCGTGACCGCGACGCCGGCCTTTTCCAGGATCTCGGCCGCGAAGGCCAGCGAATCACCGGTCAGGTGCGACACATCGGCATAGATGTAGAAGGCGCCTTCCGGCGGCGCGATGCGGTCGAAGCCGGCCTTCGGCAGCCCCTCCAGCATCAGGCGGCGGTTCTCGGCATAGACGGCAAGGTTGCCCTCGGCCTCGGGCGTGCAGTCCAGCGCCGCCAGGGCGGCCAGCTGGCTGGCATGGGGTGGGCAGATGAACATGTTCTGCGCCAGCCGTTCCACCGTGCGGACATGGCTTTCCGGCACCACCATCCAGCCGACCCGCCAGCCGGTCATGGAAAAATACTTGCTGAACGAGTTGATGACGAAGACCTCGTCGGTCGCCTCCAGCGCGGAATGGCAACGATCGCCATAGGTCAGCCCGTGATAGATCTCGTCCGAGATCACCGCCATGCCGCGCGCCTGCGCCGCCTCGGTCAGGGCGCGGATCTCCTCCAGGCGCAGCACCGTGCCCGAGGGATTGCCGGGCGAGGCGAGGATCAGCCCCCGCGCGCCCTCGGGCAGGTCCTGCGGGCGCGGCTGATAGCGGTCCTCGGGGCGGGTCGGGATGCCCACGGGTTCCAGCGACATGGCCCGCAGGATCTGGCGATAGCTGGGATAGCCCGGATAGCCCATCGCCACCCGGTCGCCCGCGTCGAACAGCGCCGAGAAGGCCAGGATGAAGGCGCCGCTGCTGCCCGGCGTCACCACGACGCGGGCCGGGTCCAGGTCCACGCCGTACCAGCGCCGGTAGAGGTCGGCGATCCCCTGCCGCAGCGCCGGCAGACCCAGCGCGACGGTATAGCCGAGGGGCTGGTCCAGCGCCCCGGCCAGGGCGCGGCGGGCGCCCTCGGGGGCGGGCGTGCCGGGCTGGCCGACCTCCATGTGGATGATGTCGCGCCCCGCGGCCTCGGCGCGGGCGGCGGCTTCCATCACGTCCATGACGATGAAGGGATCGACCTGTCCGCGAAGGGATTGGCGCATGGATCAGACCTCGTCCGGTGTTTTTCCAGCCTCTTAGCGCGAAGGCCGGGCGGGCTCCAGTTCTTTGACGGGCTCACGCCAAGGTGTGGCGGGCTTTCTTGCCAAGCCCCGCCGCTATCGCCATCCTGCGCGCGACCCGAACCCCGAGGACCTGCATGACACGCCTGACCGCCGCGCTGCTTCTGACCGCCACCTTCGCCCTGCCCGCGCAGGCCTTCGACATCTCGGCCATGTCCGAGGAGGAAAAGGCCGCCTTCGGCGAGGCGGTGCGCGACTATCTGATGGAAAATCCCGAGGTGCTGGTCGAATCGATCAACGTGCTGGAGGAACGCCGCGCCGCGACCGAGGCCGAGAACGACGTGGCGCTGGTCGCCGCCAACCGCGCGGCGATCTTCGAGGACGGCCACAGCTGGGTCGGCGGCAATCCCGAGGGCGACCTGACCATGGTCGAATTCATCGACTATCGCTGCGGCGTCTGCCGCCGCTTCAACCAGGAAGTCCATGACGTCGTCGAGAATGACGGCAATATCCGCCTGATCCTGAAGGAATTTCCGATCCTTGGTCAGGACAGCGAAAACTCCGCCCGCTTCGCGATCGCGGTCCGCCACCTGGCCGGCGACGAAGCCTATATGAAGGCCCATGACGAGCTGATGGCGCTGCGCAGCGAGGCCTCGCTGGAGGCGCTGCGCGGCGTGGCCGAAAAGATCGGCGTCGATGCCGACGAGGTCGTGAACATGATGAATACCGAGACCGTCACCGCGGTCCTGCGCGAGAACCGGCAGCTGGCCGAGCGGATGGCGATCCAGGGCACGCCGACCTTCGTGATCGGCGATCACCTGCTGCGCGGCGTGCCCGGCATCGGCCTGACCGCCACGGTCGAGCAGATCCGCGAGGAGATGACCGAGGGATAGGCGGGGACCCGGCCGCCACCCGTCGCGGGGGGGCGCCTCCGGCGGGGGTATTTGGGCAACGAAGAAGCGGCGCGGGGCCTATTCGGCGGCGGTGGCGGGGTTCTGGGCGGCCTCCTCGGCTTCCAGCTTCGCGGCGCGTTCCTCGACCAGCCCGACGATATGGTCGATCATCTGGTCGTTGCTCATCTTGTGGGACTGGCGCCCGGCCATGTAGACCATGCCGCTGCCCGCGCCGCCGCCGGTGAAGCCGATATCGGTCATCAGCGCCTCGCCCGGCCCGTTCACGACGCAGCCGATGATCGAGAGCGACATCGGCGTCTTGATATGTTCGAGGCGCTGTTCCAGCTTCTCGACAGTCCTGATCACGTCGAAGCCCTGCCGCGCGCAGCTGGGGCAGGAGATGATCTGCACGCCGCGGGTGCGCAGGCCCAGGGATTTCAGGATCTCGTAGCCGACCTTGACCTCCTCGACCGGATCGGCGGACAGGCTGACGCGGATCGTGTCGCCGATGCCCATCCACAAGAGGTTGCCGAGGCCGACGGCGGATTTCACCGTGCCGCCGACGAAGCCGCCGGCCTCGGTGATGCCCAGGTGGATCGGGGCGTCGGTGGCCTCGGCCAGCTGCTGATAGGCGGCGGCGGCAAGGAACACGTCGCTGGCCTTCACGCTGATCTTGAAGTCGTGGAAGTCGTTGTCTTCCAGGATCTTGATGTGGTCGAGCCCGGATTCGACCATCGCGTCCGGGCAGGGCTCGCCGTATTTCTCCAGCAGGTGGCGTTCCAGGCTGCCGGCATTCACGCCGATCCGCATCGAGCAGCCGTGGTCGCGGGCGGCGCGGATCACCTCGCGCACCCGGTCGGGCGATCCGATATTGCCGGGATTGATGCGCAGGCAGGCGACGCCGGCCTCGGCGGCCTCGATGGCGCGCTTGTAGTGGAAATGGATGTCGGCCACGATCGGCACGGGGCTTTCGCGGCAGATCTCCTTCAGCGCGCGGGTGGTTTCCCGGTCGGGGGCCGAGATGCGCACGATATCGGCCCCGGCATCGGCGGCGCGGATCACCTGCTCCAGCGTGGCGCGCACGTCATGGCCGTCGGTATTGGTCATGGTCTGCACGCTGATCGGCGCGTCGCCGCCCACCGGCACGCGGCCGACCATGATCTGGCGGGACTTGCGGCGCTCGATGTTGCGCCAGGGACGGATCGGGTTCAGCGACATGGCAAATGGCTCCGGCTTCCCCCTTGGGATACGCCATCGGCCGGGGCGCGGCAACCGGGGCACGGCCTCGTGATGGGGCGGATCAGGGCCTCGGCAGGCGCAGGGCGGTCATCACCGTGGCCAGCGCGTCGCGCGGCAGCATCAGCAGCATCGTCCCTTCAAGCCGCAGCGTGACCAGCCCGGTCGCCCGGTTCGAGGTGCCGACGCGGCGGTCCGGCGCGAAGTCCAGCCCCTCGATCGGCCATTCGAGCCCGGTCGAGACCCCGCGCGCCGGCCCCATCGGATAGAGCGAGACCCGCGTGCCGGGCATCAGCGGCAGGGTCAGGCGCGGGGGCGCGACGAAGACGATGTCGTCCGAGGTCAGCAGGATCACCGGCGGGCGCGGCACCCGCGCCATCGTGTTCAGCGCCGCCAGCGTATGGTCCAGCCGCAGCCCGGCAAAGCCCACGGCCATGACGAAGGGCGCGGCGATCCGGGTCAGGCATTTGGTGAAATCGGTGCTGTCCTGCTCGGCCACCTGCACGATCCGCTCGGCCGGAATCAGCCGGCGGGCGCCGGCGCTGATGCTGTCCATGTCGCCGATCACCCAGTCGGGCGCCTCGCCCAGCGACAGGGCGCGGTCGGCGCCGCTGTCGGCCGCGACCAGCAGCGGCGCGACCTCCAGCGCAAGGCCCAGGTCCTGCGGCGCCACCGCGCCACCGCCGATCACGGTGACGCCGCGATCCGCGATGACCAGCGGCGGGATCATTCGCCCCGGCCGACGCCGCTGAAGATCCGCTTGCAGGGAAAGGCCCAGACCAGGCCCAGCCCGACATAGACCAGAAGCTCGATCCAGACCGGCTGGCGGCCCCAGCGCGCATCCATCCAGTTCACCAGCGTCACCGCTACCACGATATAGGCCGGCAAGCCCACGACCAGGACCAGCAGCGCCAGGCGCTTGCGCGTCTTCAGATCCATCTCTTGCCGCGCCTCCCTTTCATCTTGGCCCAAATATCCCGGGGGGTCCGGGGGGCTGGCCCCCCGGCGGTCGCGGGACGCAATGCCGCGATCAATCCGCGAAGGGATCGGTGACCAGGATCGTATCGTCGCGTTCCGGGCTGGTCGAGAGCAATGCCACCGGGCACTGGATCAGCTCCTCGACGCGGCGGACATATTTGACCGCGGCCGCCGGCAGGTCCGCCCAGCTTCGCGCGCCCTGCGTCGAGTCGCGCCAGCCCTCCATCTCCTCGTAGATCGGCGTGACGCGGGCCTGCAGGGCCGCGGCGGTCGGCAGATAGTCGTATTGCACCCCGTCGATCTCGTAGCCCACGCAGATCTTCAGCGTCTCGAATCCGTCCAGCACGTCCAGCTTGGTCAGGGCGATGCCGTTGACGCCCGAGATCGCGCAGGTCTGGCGCACCAGCACCGCGTCGAACCAGCCGCAGCGGCGCTTGCGGCCGGTGACGGTGCCGAATTCATGGCCGCGCTCGCCCAGGCGCTGGCCGTCGGCATCGTCGAGCTCGGTCGGGAACGGGCCTTCGCCCACGCGGGTCGTATAGGCCTTGACGATGCCCAGCACGAAGTCGATCGCCCCCGGTCCCATGCCGGTCCCCGAGGCCGCCGCCCCCGACATGGTGGTCGAGCTGGTCACATAGGGATAGGTGCCGAAATCGATGTCCAGAAGGCTGCCCTGCGCGCCCTCGAACAGGATGCGCTTGCCGGACTTGCGGGCCTCGGCCATGATCTTCCAGACCGGCTGGGCATAGGGCAACAGCTTCGGCGCGATCTCCTGCAGGCTGGCCTTCAGCCGGGCGCGGTCGATGGGCTCGGCGCCCAGGCCCTGACGCAGCGCGTCGTGATGGGCCAGCAGGCGATCCAGCCGCGCGTCCAGGGTCTCCTCGTCGGCCAGGTCGGCGACGCGGATGGTGCGGCGGCCGACCTTGTCCTCGTAGGCCGGGCCGATGCCGCGGCCGGTGGTGCCGATCTTCGCCTTGCCGGCGGCCTCCTCGCGCAGCTTGTCCAGGTCCTGGTGCAGCGGCAGGATCAGCGGGGTGTTCTCCGCGATCATCAGGTTCTCGGTGCCGATCGCGACCCCCTGCGCCGACAGCTTGTCGATCTCGGAAAACAGCGCCCAGGGGTCCAGCACCACGCCGTTGCCGATCACCGCCAGCTTGTTCTTGCGCACGATGCCCGAGGGCAGCAGCGACAGCTTGAAGACCTGGTTGCCGATGACCAGCGTATGGCCGGCATTGTGGCCGCCCTGAAACCGCGCGATCACGTCGGCGCGTTCCGACAGCCAGTCGACGATCTTGCCCTTGCCCTCGTCGCCCCATTGCGCGCCGACAACCACCACATTGGCCATGAGCCGGTCCTTCCCTCGTGCCCGAAAAACGTCCGCGCCGGGTCTAGCGCACAAGCCGGCCGGGGAAAAGCGGCGATTTCCTTTGGCGGCGCGGCCGTTTGGTGGAAGGATCGGACCGTCCAGCGATAGGCCAGCGATAGGAGAGCGCCATGTGCCATGCCTGCGTCATCGAATCCGTGAAGTCGAACATGCTGTCGCGCCGGGCCCTGTTCGGGGCGGCGGCGGGATCCGCCGCGCTGGCGATGGGCGCGGTCTCGGCCCGGCCCGCCCTGGCGCAAAGTTCGGGGCGGGTCATCGACCTGACCCATGCCTGGGACGGGGATTTCCCGACCTTCGACGGGTTGCCGGGAATCACCTACGAGCCCGACAAGCTGCTGGAGCGCGACGGATACCAGCTGTGGAAGCTGACCATCTTCGAGCATTCCGGCACCCATATCGACGCGCCCCTGCATTTTTCCGAGGACGGCGCCTCGGTGGACGAACTGGACCCGGCGGGGCTGGTCTGCCCGCTCTGCGTGATCGACATCGCCGCCCGCGCGGCCGAGGACCCCAATGCCACGGTCCTGCCCGAGGATGTCGAGGCCTGGATCGGCGCCCATGGCCAGATCCCCGCCGGCGCGCTGGTGGCGATGCATTCGGGCTGGGCGGCGAAGCTGGGCGATCCGTCCTATCGCGTCGATGCCGATGGCGCCTTCGCCTTTCCGGGCTTCTCGCAACCGGCGACGGACCTGCTGGCAGAGATGGGCGTGGCCGGGATCGGCGTCGACACGCTGTCGCTGGATCCGGGAAATTCCGCCGATTTCGCGGTGCACAATTCCTGGCTGCCGGGCGGGCGCTATGGGATCGAGAATCTTGCCGGGCTGGACCGGGTGCCGGGTGCGGGGGCGACGGCCTTCGTCGGCGCGCCCACCCACAAGCGCGGCACCGGCGGCCCGGCGCGCATCCTGGCCGTGGTCTGATCGCCGCGAGGGCGGTTTATCGGGTATTTGGGCAACGAAGAAGCGGCCCGTCGTGACCCTGTGGGGCGGGTGCTACCAGTGCGGCGGGCGCTGGTCGGCCAGCGGAAGGGTGCCGCCCGCCTCCAGCTGCTGTTCGGCGGCGGCGCGCATCAGCATCTCGACCCGGCGCGAGAGCCGCGCGATCTCGCCGTCCTGCCGGGCGATCACCTCGCTGAGGTCCTCGGTGATGCGGGCCAGATGCGCCAGCGCCTCCTCCAGCTGGCGGAGGCGGGCCTGGGCCGCCTTTCCATCTTCCATGTTCTTGTCCATGTCGCCCCCTTCCGTTAGATGCGGCCACGGATTTGGCCGGAAGGGCACATGACCATGGCGAAGGATCAGAAAAAGCAGCCCCGTCCCAAGGCGGAAACGCCGAAGGGCTTTCGCGACTATTTTGGCGCGGATGTGACCGAGCGCAAGGCGATGCTGGACCGCATCGCCGAAATCTATCATCGCCACGGCTTCGATCCCCTGGAGACCAGCGCCGTCGAGACGGTCGAGGCGCTGGGGAAGTTCCTGCCCGACGTGGACCGACCGAATGCCGGGGTCTTCGCCTGGCAGGAGGAAGCCGTGCCGGGGGGCGGCTCGGGCGACTGGCTGGCGCTGCGCTATGACCTGACGGCGCCTTTGGCGCGGGTGGCGGCGCAGTTTCGCAATGATCTTCCCTCGCCCTATCGGCGCTATGCGATGGGGCCGGTCTGGCGCAACGAGAAGCCGGGGCCGGGGCGGTTCCGGCAGTTCTATCAATGCGATGCGGATACGGTGGGCGCGGCCTCGGTCGCGGCGGATGCCGAGATCTGCGCCATGCTGGCCGATGCGTTGGAGGCCGTGGGCATCGCGCGCGGCGATTACATCGTGCGGATCAACAACCGCAAGGTGCTGAACGGCGTGCTGGAAGCCGCCGAGGTCCGCACGGACCAGGCCGAGGACGTGCTGCGCCAGATCGACAAGTTCGACAAGGTCGGCCGCGACGGCGTGCTGGCGCTGCTGACCACGGGCCGCAAGGACGAGAGCGGCGCCTTCATCGAGGGGGTCGGCCTGAGCGCGGCGCAGGCCGCGCCGCTGCTGGCCTTCCTGACCTCGAAGGGCGCCACCAATGCCGAGACGCTGGAGAACCTGGGCGCGGCCGTGGGCGGTGCGGCCATCGGCGCCGAGGGGGTCGAGGAACTGGCGCAGATCTCGGGCATGCTGGCGGCGATGGGGGTGGGCGAGGACCGGGCGGTGATCGACCCCTCGGTCGTGCGGGGCCTTGGCTATTATACCGGGCCGGTCTTCGAGGCCGAGCTGACCTTCGAGATCCTGGACGAGAAGGGCCGCAAACGGCAATTCGGATCCGTCGCCGGCGGCGGGCGCTATGACGGGCTGGTCGAGCGTTTCACCGGCCAGAAGGTGCCCGCGACCGGGATCAGCATCGGCGTGGACCGGCTGCTAGCCGCGCTGCGCGCCAAGGGGCTGGCCGGGGCCGAGGAGGCCGGGCCGGTGGTGGTCACGGTCATGGATCGCGAGCGGATGGCCGATTACCAGGCGATGGCGGCGGAATTGCGCGCGGCCGGCATCCGCGCCGAGGTCTATCTGGGCAATCCCAAGAACTTCGGCAACCAGCTGAAATATGCCGACAGGCGCGGCGCCCCGGTGGCGATCATCCAGGGCGGGGACGAGGCGGCGCGCGGCGTGGTGCAGCTCAAGGACCTGGTGCTGGGCGCGAAGATCGCGGCCCAGGCCAGCCATGAGGAATGGAAGGCCCAGCCCGCCCAGACCGAGGTGGCGCGCGCCGATCTGGTGGCGGAAGTGCGGCGGATCCTGGGATGATCCCGAAACGCGACAAGCAGGCCGTCGGCCAGCGCTTCCTGGCCGCCTTCCGCGCGGCCGGCGCGGTCGAGGTCGCGCCCGACATCCTGCTGCCCGCCGAGACGCTGCTGGATCTTTACGGCGAGGACATCCGGGCGCGGGCCTATGTCACCAGCGACCCGCTGCGCGGCGAGGTGATGCTGCGTCCCGACTTTACCGTGCCGGTGGTGCAGATGCACATGGCCAACGGGGCCGAGCCCGCCCGCTATTGCTATCTGGGCGAGGTGTTCCGCAAGCAGGATCCGGGCGAGGAGCGCCCCGCCCATCAGCGCGACAACGAATACCTGCAGGCCGGGTTCGAGCTTTTCGCCCATGATGCGGACGCCGATGCCGAGGTCTTCGCGCTGTTCCACCGCCTTCTGGCGCCCCTGGGCCTGGGGGCCGTGACCGGCGACATGGGCCTGCTGATGGAGGCGGTGCGCGCCCTGCCCCTGTCGCCCGCCCGCCGCGACGCGGCGCTGCACCATGTCTGGCGGCCGGGCCGCTTCGCCCGGCTGATCGAGCGATTCTCGAACCAGCGGGCGACGCGCGACTTCCCCGAAGCCTCGGCGCCCTGGTCGGGCCTGCGCGGCGCCGACGAGATGGCGGCGCGGATCACCCGGCTGCGGGCCGATGCCGCCGAGCCACCCCTGGCGCCGGAATGGCCCGCGCGGCTGGAGCGGCTGTTCGCCATCGCCGCCCCCCTGCCCGAGGCGCTGGCCCGGCTGGGCGAGCTGGCGGTGGAATGGCCCGCCTTGCGCCCCGCCGTGGCGCGGATCGAGGCGCGCGCGGCGGCAATGGCGCAGGGCGGGATCGACACAAGCGCGATCCGCTTCGATGCCAGCCACGGCCGGCACACGATGGAATATTACGACGGCTTCACCTTCAGCTTCCTGGCGCCGGGCCGGGCCGACTGGCCGCCGGTGGCCTCGGGCGGGCGCTATGACGCGCTGACGGCGGTGCTGGGGCGCGGCTGCGGGCGCGCGATCCCGGCGGTGGGCGGCATCATCCGCCCCGGACTGGTCGCGGAACTGGAGGCGGGCGCATGATCCGGCTGGGGGTGCCCTCGAAGGGGCGGCTGATGGAGCAATGCTTCGACTGGTTCGCCACCCGCGGCGTGCGGCTGTCACGGGCCGGGTCGGACCGCGAATATGCGGGCCGGGTCGAGGGCGCCGAGGGCGTGGCACTGGTCCTGCTGTCGGCGGGCGAGATCCCGCGCGAGCTGGCCGCCGGGCGGATCGAGCTGGGCGTGACCGGCACCGACCTGGTGCGCGAGAAGCTGGCCGGCTGGCGCTCGGACCTGGTCGAACTGGCGCCGATGGGTTTCGGCCATGCCGACCTGATCCTGGCCGTGCCCGCCTGCTGGCGCGATTGCGACGACCTGGACGATTTCGCCGCGATCGCGCGGGATTTCCGCGCCGCGCATGGCTTCCGGCTGCGGGTGGCGACGAAATATCACCGGCTGGTCCGCGCCTGGCTGGCCAGCCACGAGGTCGCCGACTACCAGCTGGTGGACAGCCAGGGCGCGACCGAGGGCACGGTGGCCAACCAGACCGCCGAGGCCATCGCCGACATCACCAGCTCGGGCGCGACGCTGCGCGCGAACAACCTCAAGATCCTGTCGGGCGCGCCGATCCTGCGATCGCAGGCGACGCTTTTCGCGCATCGCGGCGCGATGGGCGAGGAGATGGCCCGGTTTCTGGCGCAGCTGGGGGTGGCGGCCGGGTAAGGGGGCTGTTCGCCCCCGTCCCCGTGCCGGGGACTCCCCCAAGGGTATTTCGGCAACGAAGAAGCGGCGGCCGGGCTTTGGGCCGGGGCGCCCGCTATTTGCTTGCACCGGCCGGGGCGCGCGACTAGAAGGGGCGCCAATTTTCAGGCCGGCGCGAGCGAATGGCGGGCGGCCCTTCTTGATATGAGGACGATGATGCAGGTCAAGGAAACCCGGAACGAAGGTCTGAATCGGGGCTATCAGTTCACCCTGCCCGCCGCCGATCTGGCCGCGACGGTCGATGCGAAGCTGAAAGAGGCGCAGCCCGAGATCGAGATGAAGGGCTTCCGCAAGGGCAAGGTGCCGATGGCGATGCTGAAGAAGCAGTTCGGCCAGCGCATCATGGGCGATGCCATGCAGGAAGCCATCGACGGCGCCCTGCGCAGGCACCTGGAGGAATCGGGCGACCGTCCCGCCATCCAGCCCAAGGTCGAGATGGAGAATGGCGAGACCTGGAAGGAAGGCGACGACGTGGTCGTCAACGTCTCCTACGAGGCGCTGCCCGCCATTCCCGAGGTCGACCTGACCAAGCTGAAGCTGGAGCGGCTGACCGTCCCCGCCGAGGAGGCCGCGATCACCGAGGCGCTGGAAAACCTGGCGAAATCGGCGCAGAACTTCGAGGATCGCCGCAAGGGCAGCAAGGCCAAGGACGGCGACCAGGTGGTCATCGACTTCAAGGGCTTCGTCGACGGCGAGGCCTTCGAGGGCGGCGCGGCCGAGGACTATCCGCTGGTGCTGGGCTCGGGCAGCTTCATCCCCGGCTTCGAGGAGCAGCTGGTCGGCGTCAAGGCCGAGGAGGAGATCAAGGTCGAGGTCAAGTTCCCCGAGGAATACGGCGCCCCGAACCTGGCCGGCAAGGATGCCGTCTTCGAATGCAAGGTGAAGGCCGTGAAGGCGCCCAAGCCGGCCGAGATCGACGACGAGCTGGCCAAGAAATTCGGCGCCGAGGACCTGGAGGCGCTGAAGAAGCAGATCGCCGAGCGCCTGGAGGCCGAATATGCCGGCGCCGCCCGCGCGGTGCTGAAGCGCGCCGTGCTGGACCAGCTGGACGAGCAGGTGAAGTTTGACCTGCCCGAATCGCTGGTCGAGGCCGAGGCCGCCCAGATCGCCCACCAGCTGTGGCACGAGGAAAACCCCGAGGTCCACGACCATAACCACGGCACCATCGAGCCGACCGAGGAACATCGCAAGCTGGCCGAGCGCCGCGTCCGCCTGGGCCTGCTGCTGGCCGAGATCGGCCAGAAGGCCGAGGTGACCGTCACCGACCAGGAGATGACCCAGGCCGTCCTGCGCGCCGCGCGCCAGTATCCGGGCCAGGAACGCGCCTTCTTCGAATTCGTCCAGCAGAACCAGGCCGTCCAGCAGCAGCTGCGCGCGCCAATCTTCGAGGACAAGGTGGTCGATCACATCGCCGAGGAAGCCAAGGTCAGCGAAAAGCAGGTGACCAAGGAAGAGCTGGAAAAGGCCGTCGAGGCGCTGGACGAGCTCTGATCCTTCCCGGATCCGCAAGAACAGGGCCGCGGCACATCCAGCCGCGGCCTTTTTCGTGCCGCCCTTTCATCTTGGCCCAAATATCCCCGCCGGAGGCATCCGCCCGCGCCGCAGGCGGCACGGGGGCCATTCCCGCGCGCCCCTTCAGACCACCAGCCAGTCGCTTTCCGCGTTTTCCTGCCAGCCGGCGCGATGCAGCAGCGGCGTGTCGTCCTCGAAGGCCGGGTGGCCGATGCACAGCCAGGCGGTGAAGCGCCAGTCGGGCGGCATGTCCAGCAGCGCCTCGATCCGCGCCGGGTCGAGGATCGAGACCATCCCCAGCCCCAGGTTCTGCACCCGCGTCGCCAGCCAGATCGCGAAGACCGCCATCGCCGCCGACTGGCGCAGGGTCTCGGGCATGGTCTGGCGGCCAAGCCCGTGGCCGGTCTCGGGATCCTCCAGGCAGAAGACCGCCAGCTGCACCGGCGCGACCTCCATCCCCTCCAGCTTCAGCTGCGCATAGGCGGCGCGGCGGCTGCCCTGATACAGCGTCGCGGCGCGGGCATTGCAGTCGCGGAAGATGTCGCGGGCGGCCTGGCGCAGGGCCGGATCCTCGACGCGCACCACCCGCCAGGGCCGGGCATTGCCGACCGAGGGCGCCAGCGCCATCGCCTCCTGCAGATGGGTCAGCGCCTCCTCGGGCACCGGGTCGGGCAGGAAATGGCGCACGTCGCGCCGCCAGCGCAGCAGCCGCATCAGCGCCGCCAGGTCCTCCTCGTCGAAACGCCGGCGATGGGGCATGGCTCAGTGCCCGACGGACTTGGAGAACAGGTTGACCACCACCACCCCGGTGACGATCAGCGCCAGTCCGACCACGGCGGGCAAATCCAGCCGCTGGCCGAAGATCACCAGCCCGATCAGCGCGACCAGGACGATGCCGACCGCGCTCCAGATCGCATAGGCGACGCCAAGCGGCAGCGCCCGCAGGCTGAGCGACAGCAGGTAGAAGCTGGCAAGGTAGCAGACCGCCATGCCAAGGGTCGGCCACAGCCGGCTGAACTGCTCGGAGCGTTGCAGGAACGAGGTCCCCACCACCTCGAGCGCGATGGCGATGCCAAGCGGGACATAGGGCGATACGAACATGGGACCTCCGGGCGTTCAGGCGTCAGCCCCCTTCTTCGGCCGACCGCCCCCCCTTGGGCAAGCCCTTTCGGCGCCCCATGACCGCATTCAGCTCGGCCCCGGCCAGCAGGATGCAGCCCGACAGCCACAGCCACATCATCAGCGCGATCACCGCCCCCAGCGCGCCATAGGTCCTGTTGTAATTGGCGAAATTCGCCGCATACCAGGAAAACAGCATCGAGGCCGCGACCAGCATCACCCCGGCCAGCAGCGCGCCGGGCAGGACCGGCGACAGTCCCGCCGCGCGGCGCTGCGGCCGCGCCGGACCCCAGCGATACAGCGCCGCGATCGCGCCCAGCAGCACCCCGAACAGGATCGGCCAGCGCAGCAGCCCGACCAGCGCGCCGGTTCTGTCGGGCAGCGGCAGATAATGCAGCAGCACCGGGATCACCGCGATCACCCCCAGCATCAGCGCCACCATCACCAGCCCGCCAAGCGTGAAGCACATCGCCACCAGGTTCAGCTGCAGGAAACCGCGCGTTTCCTTCTGGAACAGCGCCACGTTCAGCGCCGAGAGCAGCGCCTTCATCCCGCCATTCGCGGAATAGAGCGCCACCGCCAGCCCGCCCAGACCGGCCAGCGACAGCAGGCTGCCCGAACTGGCCGCGATGGCCTCGACCTGCCCCCGCACGATCTGCAGCGCGCCCTCGGGCAGCAAGGCGGCCAGCAGGTCCAGATGCGCGGCGATGCGCGCCGGATCGGCCGCCAGTCCATAGAGCGACACGAAGGCGGTGATGGCGGGAAACAGCGACAGCAGCGCGAAGAAGGTCACGCCGCCGGCGACGGCGCTGACCCGGTCCTCGGAAATCCGCTCGGCGGTTTCCCGGACGATCCCGACCAATCCGCGGCGCGGCTCTCCCTCCGTCGCCGGGCCGGACCCGTCCCCGCCGGGCGGCACCAGCCCA
The DNA here is from genome assembly GCF_003709565.1 of Paracoccus sigandri. Lineage (GTDB taxonomy): Bacteria > Pseudomonadota > Alphaproteobacteria > Rhodobacterales > Rhodobacteraceae > Paracoccus > Paracoccus siganidrum. The sequence continues at coordinate 54,227 of NZ_QNRC01000015.1, forward strand.
TAGCGGGCGCGCGTGCCGTCATCCAGATCGCCCAGCAGCGCGTCCCGGACCGAGCGCCCTGCCCCCTGCATCTCGGACATCGCGGCCCCCTTCGCTTGCGGAATTGCCCGGCCCGGCCCGTTACAGCCGGTGGGTGCGCCGGTCATCGTCCCGCTTCGGGCCGCGATCGCGGTCTTCGGCCGCCCCGGCGCCGCCTGCGGGGCGGTCCGCGGCGGCATCGCCTCGCCCCATCAGGTCACGCACCTGCTGGGCCGTGGCGGCGAATTCGCCGATGATCGCGCTGGCCTGGGCGGCGACGCTGCGAAAGCCGGTGAAGGCGCTGGCCAGCGAATCGGCCAGCCCGTTCAGCCCGGCGGACAGGCTGGTGGCGGTGTCGGTCATCTCGGCGGCGATATTGCGGCGCGGCGGGTTGCGGCGGCGGGCGGCCTCGGCGCGGCGCTGCGCGGCGGCGCGGCTGTCCTCGCGCGCCTGGGCCCGCGCGCGGCGACGGATCTCCTCGCGCTCCTCCTCGTCCAGCTCGGCGAATCGCGGCGCCAGCGTGTCCGGCGCCCGCCGGTCGCGCTCGGGGATGCCTGCGCCGACGCCGACGTGATAGGGTCGCCGCCCGCCCTCGTCGGCGATCATGCCGGCGATCTTGCGGGTGGCCATGATCGCCCCCGCCGTCAGCCCGGCCACGCCCAGGGCGATCCCGCCCCAGACGACGACCTTCGCGGTGGTCGAGGGCATCGGCCAGGGCTCGCGCCCGTCGGGCGAAACCCGCCCCGACGGGATCACCCGGCTGGAGCGCATCGGCCGGTGCGGATAGGGGCTGGCGGTGCGGTGCCCCTCGGGGACCTTGCGGGGGCCGAAGCGGGTCTCGCTGTCGCGGTCGGCTTCGGTCAGGTCGTGGTCGTTGTCGTCGCTGCGCTGCATCTGGGCCTCCGGCTCGTGCTGTCTTGTAACCTGAACCCGCATCGGGCGCGGAATGTTCCGCCGATTCCGCGCAATCGCCAACCAAAACTTGCCCCCGGCCCGGCACCCCGCTATGCCCGCGCCAACGACAAGGAGAGCGCCATGATCCCTCGCTATGCCCGCCCCGAAATGACCGCGATCTGGTCGCCCGAGACGAAGTTCCGCATCTGGTACGAGATCGAGGCCCATGCCTGCGACGCGCAGGCCGCGCTGGGGGTGATCCCGAAGGAAAACGCCCAGGCCGTCTGGCGCGCGAAGGATGTCGAATTCGACGTGGCCCGCATCGACGAGATCGAGGCGGTGACCAAGCATGACGTAATCGCCTTCCTGACCCATCTGGCCGAACATATCGGCGCCGAGGACGCCCGCTTCGTCCACCAGGGCATGACCAGCTCGGACGTGCTGGACACGACGCTGAACGTGCAGCTGGTGCGCGCCGCCGACATCCTGCTGGCCGACATGGACCGCGTGCTTGAGGCGCTCAAGCGCCGCGCCCACGAGCACAAGGACACGGTGCGGATCGGCCGCAGCCACGGCATCCATGCCGAGCCGACCACGATGGGCCTGACCTTCGCCCGCTTCTATGCGGAAATGGCGCGCGGCAAGGCCCGCCTGCAGGCGGCGCGCGAGGAGATCGCCACCGGTGCGATTTCCGGCGCGGTCGGCACCTTCGCCAATATCGACCCCGCGGTCGAGGAACATGTCTGCGCCCAGATGGGCCTGCGCCCGGAACCGATCAGCACCCAGGTGATCCCGCGCGACCGCCACGCGATGTTCTTCGCCACCCTTGGCGTGATCGCCAGTTCCATCGAGAACATCGCCATCGAGATCCGCCACATGCAGCGCACCGAAGTGCTTGAGGCGGAAGAATATTTCAGCCCCGGCCAGAAGGGTTCGTCGGCCATGCCGCACAAGCGCAACCCGGTCCTGACCGAGAACCTGACCGGCCTTGCGCGCCTGGTGCGCATGGCGGTGGTCCCGGCGATGGAGAATGTCGCGCTGTGGCACGAGCGCGACATCTCGCATTCCTCGGTCGAGCGCGGCATCGCGCCGGATGCCACGATCACCCTGGATTTCGCCCTGAACCGGCTGGCCGGGGTGGTGGACAAGCTGGTCGTCTATCCCGAGAACATGCTGCGGAACATGAACAAGTTCAAAGGTCTGGTGATGTCGCAGCGGGTCCTGCTGGCGCTGACCCAGGCCGGCGTCTCGCGCGAGGACGCCTATCGGCTGGTGCAGAGAAACGCCATGAAGGTCTGGGAACAAGGCGCTGATTTCAAGGAGGAACTTCTGGCCGATGCCGAAGTGACCGCGGCCCTGACCCCGGCCGAGATCGAGGAGAAATTCGACCTCGGCTATCACACCAGGCATGTCGACACGATCTTTCGCCGGGTATTCGATTCAAATCCCGTCTAGTTTCGGGATCGCGCTAACCGCCGCTTAGGGATTTCATGCCAGATTGACCGGGAAGAAACCGGCGGGGGTGTGAATGAACATGCAGGTTGCGCTCAGTCAGCGGCAGAAGGCGGCGGTGATCGTGCGGCTTCTGCTGGACGATGACGAGGGTTTCGGGCTGGACCGGCTGGACAGCGACAGCCAGACGCTGCTGGCCGAGGCGATGGCCGGGATGGAACTGGTCGATCGCCGCACCCGCGACGCGATCATCGACGAATTCTGCGACGATCTGGAGGCCGTGGGCGTCACCTTCCCCGGCGATATCGACGGCACCCTGCGGATCCTGGGCGAGAAACTATCGCTGGACAGCACCGACCGGCTGCGGCGGCTGGCGGCGATGACCGGGCGCGGCGATCCCTGGGCGCGGGTCTCGGCCCTGCCGAAAGAGGCGATCCTGGCGCTGGCCGCGCAGGAGCCGGTCGAGATCGTCGCGCTGATGCTGTCCAAGCTGCCCGTGGGCCGCGCCAGCGAGGCCTTCACCTCGCTGGAGCTGGACCGGGCCCAGGCGGTGGCGCAGGCCATGTCGATGACCGGCGGCGTCAGCGCGCAGGTGCTGCATCGCGTCGGGCTGATCCTGCTGCAATCGGCCGATGCCCTGCCGAAACCCGCCATCGACACGCCCGCCGCCGACCGCGTCGGCGCGATCCTGAATTTCGCCAGCGCCGATCTGCGCGATTCGGTGCTGGAATCGCTGGAAAATGCCGACCAGGCCTTTGCCGGGGGCGTGCGCAAGGCGATCTTCATCTTCGCCCATATCCCCGCCCGCATCCTGCCGCGCGACGTGCCGCGCATTCTGCGCGAGGTCGAACAGCCGGTGCTGATCCGCGCCCTGCTGGCGCAGGAGGAAGACAATGCCGCCGCCGCGCAGTTCCTGCTGTCGAACCTGTCGCAACGCATGGCCGACGGGCTACGCGAGGAGATGGAGGCGGCGGGCAAGGTCTCGGCCAGGGACAGCGAGGAGGCGATGACCGAGGTGATCGCCGCCATCCGCCGCCTGGAAGAGGCCGGGGAACTGGCGCTGATCGTCCCCGATGCCGAGGAATGAGATCTCCCGGCGCCCAGCCGTTCCTGCACACGCCGTTCCTGCGCGCGCCGATGCCGCGCCGCGGCGCTCGGCGCTTGCGGATGCCGCAGTGAGCGCGGATAAGGACGGCGGAGGCCGCCATGACCAACCAGATCGCCATCGCCCTCGTCGCGCTGCTTGCCGCCTTGCTGCTGCTGGATCACTTCTGGCTGCATCTCGGCCTGCCGCTTCTGATCGGCAAGCAGTTCGACCGCTTCATCGAATATCTCAGCTTCTGGCGCTGAGCGGGACCCGGCCGGCGGCTCTCTCCGGCTGCGGCCGCCCGCCCGGATGCAGCCCGCGCCCCGCAGGATGGCGAACGGATCATAAAAAATCATGGCTCGGCAAGGTGTTACCCGGCGCCCCTACCCGCCGCGCACCCTTGCCCGCAAGGTTCCCGTCGGCCTGCCCCGTCCCGATCGGCCGCGCCGCCGCCGCCCTTCCGCGCGGCCCGTCGCGCCCCGCCCGATCGCCGTCCGGGCTGCGACAATCCGTCCCGGAGTGTTAGCGCAGGTCAGGCATTCTTTCGGCGCAACGCCGCCACGGGGCATTTGCATCCCCCCCTTTCGCAGGCTAGAGGAAGCGCAACGTCATCTGGTCGGGAGAGAGAACCATGGCAGTCAAAGTCGCGATCAACGGGTTCGGACGCATCGGGCGCAACGTGCTGCGCGCCATCGTGGAATCGGGGCGCACCGATATCGAGGTCGTCGCGATCAACGATCTGGGTCCGGTCGAGACCAACGCCCACCTGCTGCGCTATGACAGCGTCCACGGCCGCTTCCCGGCTAAGGTGACGGTCAGCGGCAACTCGATCGATGTCGGCCGCGGCCCGATCGAGGTCAGCGCGATCCGCAACCCCGCCGAACTGCCCTGGGGCGATGTCGACGTCATCATGGAATGCACCGGCATCTTCACCTCGAAGGAGAAATGCCAGCCGCATCTGCAGACCGGCGCCAAGCGGGTGCTGATCTCGGCGCCGGGCGACGGCGCGGACAAGACCATCGTCTATGGCGTGAACCACGACAGGCTGACCGCCGATGACCTGGTGGTCTCGAATGCCAGCTGCACCACCAACTGCCTGTCGCCGGTCGCCAAGGTGCTGAACGACGCGATCGGCATCAGCCGCGGCTTCATGACCACGATCCACAGCTATACCGGCGACCAGCCGACGCTGGACACGATGCACAAGGATCTGTATCGCGCCCGCGCCGCCGCCCTGTCGATGATCCCGACCTCGACCGGCGCCGCGAAGGCCGTGGGCCTGGTGCTGCCGGAGCTGAAGGGCCGCCTGGACGGCGTCGCGATCCGCGTGCCGACCCCGAACGTCTCGGTCGTCGACCTGACCTTCGAGGCCGCGCGCGACACCAGCGTCGAGGAAATCAACGCCGCGATCAAGGCCGCCGCCGACGGGTCGCTGAAGGGCATCCTGGGCTATACCGAGGAGCCGCTGGTCTCGTCCGATTTCAACCACGACCCGCACAGCTCGGTCTTCCACATGGATCAGACCAAGGTCATGGAGGGCAAGCTCTGCCGCATCCTGACCTGGTATGACAACGAATGGGGCTTCTCGAACCGCATGTCGGACACCGCCGTGGCGATGGGCAAGCTGATCTGAGCCTGCCCGCAGGGGAAAACGAAAACGCCTGCCGGATCGCTTCGGCAGGCGTTTTTCTTTGCGGTTCGGTAAGATGATGAAGAAGCGGGGCAATAGCTTCCCGCCATCCACCCGACCATGCCGTGCCGCCCCGCCAGCCTTCGGCGGGACGTAGCGTCGCCGTTGCGAAGGGACCGCGCCGCGCGCCGGTGCAGGATCGGAAACCGCCCCACCATCGCGATGCGGCGGCAGTCGATCGTCACGCGCATCGGGAAATCGCCGGACCAGCGGCAACCCGAGAATCGCTCACAGCAGCGCCGCGACCTGCCGGTGCAGATGTTCCGCCGCCTGCCGCGCCTCTGCCTGCCTGTCCCGCCAATCGTCCGGCGCCAGCCCCAGATAGGCATCCCGCGCGCGGCCCAGCAGCGCCGCGATGGGCGCGGGCAGCCGGGGCATGGCCCATTCGGCGGCCGCGTCCTTGGCAATGAAGGCGCCGGTGGCAGCCGTGTGCCACATCCGGACCAGCGTCAGCAGCACGTTGCGCTCGTCGCCCTGCAGGTTTTCCAGCAAGGCCGGCAGCCCCTCGCGCATCGCGCGGCGGATCTGCTCGGCCGGGATCCGGGGCAAGAGGTCGGGCGCGGCGGGACCGATAAGCGGCCTGGCCTGCTGTCGGGCCTGCGCCAGCACCAGCACCAGTTCGGGGTCCCGGACGGGTTCCGGCACCGCGCCGGCCTCGAACCCCTCGCGCAGCCATTCGCCATAGAGGAACTCGGCCCGCGCCGGCCAGGGCGCGGCAAGGTCGGCGCGCTGGAACACCATCAGCTCGATGCAGCGCGGCCCGCCGGGCGCGGCGGGATGGCGCGCCGAGATCCGCAGCAGGCCGGCCAGCAGGTCCCGGCGCATCGCATCGCTCATCGGCCGGTCGATCACCGCCAAGAGGTCCACGTCGCTTTGCGGGCGCAACCCGCCCGCGACCGCCGATCCGTGCAGGTGGAAGGCCAGAAGCGCGGGGCCGAACACCTGCGCCGCAAGCGCCAGCCCGGCGCGGGCCTCGGCCGGGATATCCTGCTGCCTATTCCGTTCGTCCATCTTCCGCCTCGTCACCATCGGCCCGGGGCCCCGCCAGTTCCAGGATATCCGCGAACAGCCTCTGCCACTGCGCCTCGTCAAGCTCGATCAGGCCGAGGGCGCGCAGCAGGAAGGCCCCCTCGCCGGCCAGGAAACCCAGCGCCACCTTGCGGTCCGCGGCGCGGGTCAGGTCCAGCCCGGCAAGGCGCTGCGTATACCAGGCGCGGCTTTCGGCGACCTGGTCGGGGCTTTCCAAAAGCGCCGTCATCATCGCGGCCGAGCGGGAATGCTCGGCCTCGTCGGTGTCGCGGGTGGCCAAGAGATGGCCGCGGATCACCGCCTGCGGCGACGGATCCGGCCCGGCATGGGCCATGACCTCGGTCTCGAACGCCGCGCCCCAGCGCAGGATCATCGCCCGGATCAGGTTCTCCTTGCTGCCGAAGCAATATTGCACCCCGCCCTTGGTGATCCCGGCCTCGCGGGCCACGGCCTCGAAGGTCAGGCCCGCGGCGCCCGATCGCGCCACGATGGCCTCGGCCGCGTCCAGGACCTTGTCCCGGTCAATGCTGCGTGGTCGTCCCGACATTTCGCCCCTTCCATTTCAATACGGACGTATTTATATGCCCCGGCAGGCGCGGACAAGCCGCGACCGCATCTTGAACCAGGATTCGAACCGATGTCGCCCCTCGACTGCCCGCCCCGCAACCGCTGGCTTGTGCTGGCCATCGTCTCCAGCGCGCTTTTCCTGATCGTCATCGACATGACGGTGCTTTACACCGCCCTGCCGCGGCTGACCCATGACCTTGGCGCAACCGCGACCGAGAAGCTGTGGATCGTCAACGCCTATCCGCTGGTGGTCGCCGGGCTTCTGCCCGGCCTCGGGACCCTTGGCGACCGGCTGGGGCACCGGCGGATGTTCATGGCGGGGCTGGCGGTCTTCGGGCTGGCCTCGCTCGGGGCGGCCTTCGCGCCTTCGCCGGCGGCGCTGATCGCGGCGCGGGTGGTGCTGGCGGTGGGCGCGGCGATGATGATGCCGGCCACCCTGTCGCTGATCCGCCTGACCTTCACCGACGAGAAGGAGCGCGCCTTCGCCATCGGCATCTGGGCCGCCGTGGCCTCGGGCGGGGCGGCGATGGGGCCGGTCATCGGCGGGCTGCTGCTGGAATATTTCTGGTGGGGCTCGGTCTTCCTGATCAACGTGCCGGTGGTGCTGGCAGCCCTGGTGGCAAGCCGGCTGCTGCTGGTCAACCGCCCCGGCAACCGCAGCCGGCCCTGGGACCTGGCCGGATCGGTCCAGGTGATGGTCGGGCTGGTCGGGCTGGTCTATGCGGTGAAGGAGATCAGCAAGCGCGACCCGTCCTGGACCGCCGCCGCGCTGAGCTTCGCCATCGGCCTGGTCTTCATGACGGTCTTCGTCCGCCGCCAACTGCGCAGCCCCGCGCCGCTGATCGATTTCGCGCTGTTTTCCAATCCGCGCTTTTCGGCGGGCGTGGCGACGGCGCTGGTCGCCTCGGCGGCGCTGATCGGGGTCGAGCTGGTCTTCAGCCAGCGGCTGCAACTGGTGCTGGGCCATTCGCCGCTGGAGGCCGGGCTGCTGATCCTGCCGATCCCGGCGGCGGCCTTCTTCGCCGGGCCGCTGGCCGGGCTGGCCCTGCCGCGCATGGGCGCCGAGCGCGTGCTGTGGTCGGCGCTGCTGATGACCGGGCTGGCGCTGGCGGCCTTCCTTGCGACCCATGACGGCCCGGCCGGCCTGTGGCTGACGGCGCTGGCGGCGATGGGTTTCGGGACCGGGGCCGCGATGACCGCGGCCTCCAGCGTCATCATGCTGTCGGCGCCCGAGGATCGCGCCGGCATGGCCGCCTCGGTCGAGGAGGTCTCCTATGAACTGGGCGGCGCGCTTGGCATCGCGCTGCTGGGCAGCCTGATGTCGGCGCTGTACACGCGGGCGATGGTGCTGCCCGAGGGGATCGTGATCGGCAGCCAGGCCCGCGACAGCCTGGACGAGGCGCTGATCCTGGCCGAGGCGCTGCAACCCGCCCAGGCCGAAACGGTGGCCCGGCTTGCCCGCACCGCCTTCGACCAGGCCTTCGTCGGCGTGGTCGGCGTCGCGGTCGCGATGCTGATCCTGGTGGCGCTGGTCATCCGGCGCCAGACGCGGATCGCCTGACGCCGCCGCCGCCGCATCGCGTCAGGAATGGATGCGGCGGCTGTCGCCCGGGGCCTGGTCGCGGTCGGCCTTGCCATAGTCGCGCGCGACATGGGCGATGCGCAGCCGGTAATCGGTGAGGACATGGCCCCGCCCCGCCGCCTGCGCCCGGCGATGGGCGGGCAGCGACCGCCATTCCGCGACCGCCGCCTCGTCGCGCCAGAAGGACAGCGACAGGACCTTGCCGGGCGTGGTCAGGCTCTGGAACCGCTCGATCGAGATGAAGCCGTCGATCCCGTCCAGCAGCGGGCGCAGCTCGGCCGCCAGGTCCAGGTATTCGGCCCGGCTTTCCTCGGTCGTGACCGCCTCGAAGATGACCGCGATCATGTGTCACCCCTGGCATGGGGACCCGAGGCCAGCCTGACGAACAGGCGGTCCTCGCGACGGATGAAGCCCTCGCGGCGGGCAAAATCGTAATTCTCGCGCCCCAGCGGGTCCTGCGCCAGCCGCGCGCGATAGGCTTCGTATTCCGCCAGCGAGCCGATGGAATAGATGCCATAGGCCGTGCTGGCCGAGCCCTCGTGCGGGGCGAAATAGCCGAACAGCGCGGCACCGCAGCGCGGCGCGCATTGCCCCCAGTTGCGGGCATAGCGCTCGAACAGCTCGCGCCGGTTCGGGTCGATGTCATAGGTGATGACACAGGTAATCATGTCCTGCCTTTCCGTTGTCTGCCGCCCCAGACTAGCCGCTTGCCGCGCGGACATGGTTCGATTACCGTCGAACCATGAACGAAGGACCCGAGATCGCCCGCATCGCCGCGCTGGTCGGCGACCCGGCCCGCAGCGCGATGCTGCTGGCGCTGATGGACGGCCGCGCGCTGACCGCATCCGAACTGGCCGGGCTTGCCGGCGTCACCAAGCAGACCGCCAGCAGCCACCTGTCCCGGCTGGTCGACGGCGGCGCCCTGGCGATGGAGGCGCAGGGGCGGCACCGCTATTTCCGCCTGGCCGGGGCGCATGTCGCGGCGCTGCTGGAGGCGCTGATGGTCTTTTCGGGCGATGCGGCGAACCCGCCGCCGCGCACCGGCCCCCGGCAGCCCGCGCTGCGCAAGGCCCGCATCTGCTATGACCACCTGGCGGGCGAGATGGGCGTGGCGATGTTCGACCGGATGCGCGCGGCGGGCTGGCTGCGGCTGGATGGCACGGTGCATTCCGTCACCGATGCGGGCTGGCAGCGGCTGGCGGCGATCGGCCTGGCGCCGGACCGGCTGCCGCGCAGCAACCGCCCGCTATGCCGCGCCTGCCTGGACTGGAGCATGCGGCGCGACCACCTGGCCGGGCTGGTCGGCAAGCTGATCCTGGACCGGCTGTTCGCGCTGTCCTGGGCGCGTCGGCTGGAGGGATCGCGCGTTGTGGCCTTCACCGCCGAGGGCGAACGCCGCTTTCACAACTGGCTGGGCTGAGCCGCGGCGCGATCCGCAAGGCCGCCCGCCCCCGCATCGCCCGAGCATTCGCGGACCTGCCCGCCGCCGACGACCAGCTGCCGATGCGCCGCGCGAACCAGCGCCGGGCGATGGGCGATGACGATGCGCGTGACCGGAAGCGAGGCGATCAGTTCGACGATCTCCTGCTCGGTCCGCTCGTCCAGGTTGGCGGTGCCCTCGTCCAGCAGCAGAAGTTTCGGGCGGCGATAGAGCGCGCGGGCCAGCAGCACCCGCTGGCGCTGCCCGCCCGACAGCGCCGATCCCATGTCGCCCACCAGCGACAGATATTGCATCGGCATCCGCAGGATGTCCTCGTGGATGCGCGCGCCCTCGGCGGCGGCGATGACGCGCTCCATGTCCATGTCGGGGTCGAAGAAGGCGATGTTGTCGGCGATGGTCCCCGACAGAAGCTGGTCGTCCTGCGCCACGACGCCGATCTGCGCCCGCCAGGCGCGCCAGGCCGCGGGATCGGCGGGGCGCCCGTCCAGCAGGACCTGCCCGGCGACCGGCCGGTGCAGCCCCAGAAGCAGCTTGGCCAGCGTGGTCTTGCCCCCGCCCGAGGCGCCGCTGATCGCCACGAAATCGCCGGGCGCGATCGTCAGCGAGACATTCTCCAGCACCGGCGGAAGGTTGTCGCCATAGCGGAAGCCGACCTCGCGCAGCTCGATGCCGCCGGCCAGGTCGCGATGGACAGGGCTGGCCGCGGCCGGGCACAGGTCGGGCTCGGCGGTGACGATGTCGCCCAGCCGCTCCAAGTGCAGCCGCAGCAGGCGGAACTGCATGATCTCCTCGGCCAGCGACAGGGCGCGGTCGGAAAAGGTCTGGCGGAACGACAGGAAGGCCATCAGCATCCCGACCGAGAATCCGTCGGCATTCAGCACCATCCGCGCGCCCAGATAGATCACCAGCACGGTCTGGATGCCGAGCACCGCATTCTGCAGGAAGTCGCGGGTGATCCCCAGCCGCCCGACCCGGACCGAGCTGTTGATGACCGAGGCGAAGCGGTTGCGCCAGCGGGCCTCGCGCTCGACCTCGCCGCCCATCAGCTTGATGGTGGGCATGGCGCGCAGCGTCTCGATCAGGTTCGACTGTTCGGCGGCGCGGGCGACGATGGCCTCTTCCGTGGCGGCGCGGGTGGCGGGGAAATAGGCGAAGCCCAGCCCCAGTACCAGCAGCAGCGCGACGATCACCACCATCGCCAGCAGCGGCGAATAGAGAAACAGGATGAAGGCGGCGACGACCGCCATCAGCCCGTCCACCAGCGCCGAGATCATCCCGCGCGTCAACGCGTCCTGGATCGCCTCGGTCGATTCGATGCGCGACATGACATCGCCGACATGGCGCTTCTCGAACCAGGCGACCGGCAGGCGCAGCAGGTGGCGGACGATATTGCCGACCACCTGGAAGCTCATCATCGAGCCCAGCAGCCGCAGGATCCAGGCGCGCAGGGCGTCCAGCCCGGCATGAAGCAGCGTCAGCGCCCCGAAACCCAGCGCCAGCACCGGCAGCAGGTTGGCATCGGCCCGCCCGATCGCCTCGTCCACGACCAGCTGGATGTGGAAGGGCAGCGCGAAGGTCGCGATCTGCAGCAGCAGCGACACCACCAGCACCTGCGCGACCGAGGGTGCCAGCCCGCGGATCCCCGACCACAGCGCATTCAGCCGCACCGGCATCCGCGCCGCCAGCTTGCGAAAATCGCCTGCCGGCGCCAGCTCCAGCGCGACCCCGGTATAGTGGTTCGAGAATTCCTGGATGTTCAGGCTGCGCCGGCCCCGCGCCGGGTCGTGGATGACATAGCTGTCGCCGCGGACCGATTTCAGCACCACGAAATGGTTCAGGTCCCAGTGGATCACGGCCGGCAGCGCGATCCGCCGCAGCGCCCTGATCCCGACCCGCAGCGGCCGCGCGGCCAGCGACAGCGTGTCGGCCAGCTGCATCAGGTCGCGCAGCGTCGCCCCGGTCAGCGAGACCGCGTGGCGCTGCCGCATCCCGTTCAGGTCGATGTCATGGCCGTGATAGCGCCCGATCATCGCCATGCAGGCCAGCCCGCATTCCGCCGCCTCGGCGGCGCGGATCACCGGCAGCCGGCGATGGCCGGGCAGGTTCAGCTCGGCCAGGCCCATCACATCCGCCCCACGGCATAGAGCGGGTCCAGCAGCCATTCGACCAGCGTCCGGCGGTCCAGCACGATGCCGGCCGACAGCAGCATCCCCGGCTGGACGGGCATCTGCTGGCCGTAGGCCTCGACCAGCTCGCTGGCCAGGGCGACCTTGACGCGGAAGACCGGCTCGGAGATCGGCAGGCCGGGGATCGACAGTTCCGCCGGGGCCAGGACCGTGCGCGACACGCTGGCGACCACGCCCTTGGCGGTGCCGAATTTCTGATAGGGGAAGGCCTGGTACATCAGCCGCACCTCCTGCCCCGGCTGGATGAAGCCGGCGGCGCGCGACGGCACGAACAGCTCGGCCTGCAGGCGCGAGCCCTCGGGCGTGATGACGGCGATGGCGGTCTGCGGGTCCAGCGACTGGCCGCGCGCCACCGGCACCGCGACCACCCGGCCGTCGAAGGGCGCCGTGGCGTGATAGGTGCTCAGCACTTCCAGCTCGGTCCCCTGCCGCTCCAGCGCGGCCTCCGAGGCGCGGGCCTGCGCCTCGGCCGCGCGGATCGAGAAGGGGATGCTGCGCAGCTGCGCGTCCATCTCCTCGATCTGGCGTTCCATCACCATGATGCCGGTGCGCACGTCGACCAGCTCCTGTTCCGCCATCAACAGCGCCATCTCGGATTCCTCGACCGACCTGTTGCTGGCGAAGCCCCGCTCGGCGATGGCCTTCACCCGCTCGACATTGTTGCGCAGCAGCTCCAGCCGCTCGGTCACGGCGGCCAGGCGGCCCGCGCCGGCCTCCAGCTCCTGCCGCATGGCGGCGCGCTGGCGTTCCAGGTTCCGCCGCTGCGCCAGCAGCCGCTCCTGCTCGGCATCGGCCTGGGCGCGGGCGGCCTCCAGCTCGATGCGCAGGTAATCGGCGATGGCGGCGCCGGCATCGCCCGAATCGGTGTCCTGGGACAGGCGCAGCACCGCCAGCGACTGGCCGACCGCGACCCGCTGCCCCTCGGTCACGTCCAGCCGCTCGACCGTGCCGCCCTGCCGCGCCGTGACCCGGATCAGCCCGCCCTCGGGGACCACCCAGCCCGGCACCGTCTCGATCCGCGCATAGCTGGCCAGCGCCGCGAAGCCGAGCGCCAGCGCGATCACCACCGCCGCCGAGGCGACCAGTATCCGCGTCCGAACGGACAGCGACAGCAGCACCTCGCCCTCCAGCGAGCGCGCCTGATAGGCGACGGCCTGCTGGCGGAAAAGCGGCGCGCTGCCCCCGGATTCGGGCGGCGGACTGTCCTTCATCGAGAAATCCGTGTTCCTTCGCTGTCGGACCCGCCGCAAGGCGCGGCGGGCCCGGAAGTCACCATGACCCCGCCGGGGCGAGGGTCAGGCAGGCATCAGCACTTGCTGCCGCCCTTGCCGCCCTTGCCGCCGCCGTGACCGCCGCCATGGCCGCCACCGTGACCATGGCCGCCGCCGTGGCCGCCGCAGGTCGTGACGCAGCCAATCAGGCCGCCCAGGACGGTTTTCACGACGGCGACCTTCAGCGTCACCAGGCCCAGCAGCAGGCCGCCGGAAACGGCTTCGACCTGGTCGCCGTTCAGGGCAACGATGGTGTCGTCATCGATGTGATCGAATGCGGTATTCATGGTTCTCTCCTACCATTACACTGGTCAACAAACCCTGGCCGGGCCCGGAAGACCGGACCAAAGCGCCAGGGGCACAAGCATGGGAAACGCCCATGCGCGGCTTGTCCGCGCCGAAGCCCGGACATTCAACGCAAGGCCGACGGCCCGCGATGAATCTCGATCATCCTGGAGATGGGGTCATGCCGGCGCGGCGCGAAATGGCCGGCGGCACGGTGAAAAGACGGGGGCGAAAAGAGGGGCCCGCGCCCTATCGAAGCCTGGTTTTCGGAAGGGTGCCGCGACGGCCATCAAGGCGCGTCCATGCTGCGGCTTGCAGGAAATACGTATTCATAACGACTCCGCCTCTCGGCTGGGCAAACTGGGTAACCACTTGAACTGAGGGAAGTAAACATGCGAACCCGGCCCGAGGCAAGCGAAATTAACAATCGTTAACCAGGATTGTGCCAAGTTCCGCTTAAGGTTTTCCGCCATCCGGGCGGGTGCGGGCCGGCCTGCCCGGCCGGCCCCTGCCCTGGCGCTCAACCGCGAAGCGTGCCGCCGGTCGCCTTCTGCACCTTCTCGATGATCTTGCGGCTGACCGCCTCGATATCGGCATCGGTCAGGGTCCGGTCGCGCGGCTGCAGGCGGGCGGTGATGGCGATGGACTTGCGGCCGTCCTCCAGCCCGGTGAACTGGTCGAAGACGGTGACGCGCTCGATCAGCGCCTTGTCGGCGCCCGCCGCCGCATTGACCAGCGCCAGCGCCTCGACCTGCGGATCGACGACGAAGGCGAAGTCGCGCTCGACCGCCTGCAGGTCCGAGATCTGCAGTGCAGGCCGCGTCGGCGCCTTGACCTTCGGGAAGGGCGCATTGGCAAGGCGGATGGTGAAGCCGACCGCCGGGCCCTTCACGTCCATCGCCTTCAGCACGCGCGGATGGATCTCGCCGAAGGTGGCCAGCAGGTTGGGGCCAAGCGCGATATTGCCCGCCCGGCCCGGATGCCACCAGCCGTCCAGCTTGCGGTTGATCTGGGCCTTCTGCGGGGCGCCGATGGCGCCCAGCACCGCCTCGGCATCGGCCTTGGCGTCGTAGAGGTCCACCTTGCGGCGCGTGCCGAAGGGATCGCGCGGGCCGGTCGCGCCGACCAGCAGGCCGGACAGCTGCAGGGCCTGCTCGCCCGGCTCGCCGCCCCAGAAGACCGGGCCCAGCTCGAACAGCGCCAGGTCCGCGAAGCCGCGCGACTGGTTGCGCGCCGCCGCGGCCAGAAGACCGGGCAGCAGGTCGGGGCGCAGATGGGTCATCTCGCTGCTGATCGGGTTTTCCACCCGCACCGCCTCGGCGCCGCCGCCGAACAGCGCCGCCGTCGCCTGGTCGATGAAGCTGTAGGTCACGCATTCGTTGTAACCCAGCGCGGCGGCCATCCGCCGCGCGGCGCGTTCGCGCACCTGCAGCGGCGTCAGGATCGGCTTCGGCACGCCCGGCCGGGGACGCGGCAGCGGCTTGCCCTCCAGCCGGGTCAGGCTGGCCACGCGGGCGATTTCCTCGACCAGGTCGGCCTCGCCCAGCACGTCGGGCCGCCACGAGGGGACCTGCGCCATGTCGCCCTGCATGCGGAAGCCAAGCGCCTCCAGCGTGGCGCGCTGGGTGGCCTCGGGGATGTCCAGGCCGACCAGGCTGGCGGTGCGCGCCGGGTCCAGCCGATAGGCCCGCGCCGTGTCGGGAACCGCGCCGGCCGTCACTACGTCTGATGCCTCGCCGCCGCACAGCTCCAGGATCATCCGCGTCGCCAGCTCCAGCCCCGGCCGGGTGAAGTCCGGGTCCACGCCGCGTTCGAAACGATAGCGCGCGTCCGAGTTGATCTTCATCGCCCGGCCGGTCGCCGCGATGGTGATCGGGTCCCAATAGGCGCTTTCCAGGAAGACCTCGGTGGTGTCCCCGTCGCAGCCCGAATGCTCGCCGCCCATGATCCCGGCGATGCTTTCGGGACCGTTCGCATCGGCGATGACCATCGCGCCCTCGGGCAGCGCATGGGTCTTGCCGTCCAGCGCCAGGATCTCCTCACCCGCCGCGGCCGGGCGGACATGAAGATCGCCGCTGACCTTCGCCATGTCGAAGACATGCAGCGGACGGTTCAGGTCGAAGGTGAAGAAATTGGTGATGTCGACCAGCGCATTGATCGGCCTCAGCCCGATCGCCGCCAGCCGCTTCTGCAGCCAGTCGGGGCTGGGGCCGTTCTTCACCCCGCGCAGCACCCGCCCCGCGAAGAACGGCGCCTTTTCGGCAAGGCTCGGCTCGATCGAGACCCGGACCGGGCTGTCGAAGCGCCCCTCGACCGTCACCGTCTGAACCGGTTTCAGCACGCCCAGGCCGCGCGCCGCCAGGTCGCGGGCGATGCCGTGGACGCCAAGCGCGTCGGGGCGGTTGGGGGTGATCTTGATGTGGATCATCGGGTCGATCTTCTCGGGCGCGTTGGCCCGCAGCCAGTCGGTGAATTTCTGCCCGACCTCTCCCGAGGGCAGCTCGATGATGCCGTCATGTTCGTCCGACAGCTCCAGCTCGCGCTCTGACGCCATCATGCCGTGGCTTTCCACGCCGCGGATCTTGCCGACGCCAAGCGTCACGTCGATGCCCGGCACATAGTCGCCGGGCTTGGCCAGCACCACGGTGATCCCGGCCCGCGCATTGGGCGCGCCGCAGACGATCTGCTTCTCGCCCTCGTCGGTCAGCACCCGGCAGACCCGCAGCCGGTCGGCATCGGGATGCTGTTCGGCATGCAGCACGCGGGCCAGCGTGAAGGCGCCCAGCTTCGCCGCCGGATCCGCGACCTCCTCGACCTCCAGGCCAAGATCGGTCAGCGCCTCGGTGATCTGGTCGAGGGTCGCTTCGGTCTCAAGATGCTCTTTGAGCCAGGACAGGGTGAACTTCATGACGTCTCTTTCCACAGCATTGCCGGCCGGCGCGAGGCAGGCAGATCCTTTGCCTGCCTTGAACCGGGCCAGGGCGCCGGGGTCAAGCCGGAACGGCGCTTTTCCGCCCCCGCCACCTGAACCAAACGGCAGTTTTTTGGCCATTGTCGCCGATCGGGCCCGGTGCCAAAGTCGCCGCGGAATTCGAGCGCCGCTCGCGCGGGGTCTCTTCAAGGAATTGCATCATGATCTTTCGAAACACATCGCGACTGGCCTGCATCGCCATCGCGGCCTCGTCGGGCTTTTCAGCGCCCGTGCTGGCACAGGACGCCCCGGCCGAGGATACCGCGCCGCTGTGCGAGGGCATGGCGGCCGCATGGATCGGCGACGGGCCGGAAGGCTCGGACATCTCGGCTGCGGATGCGCCGCTGTCGGCCAATCTTTCCGCGACTGCCCGCGCGCAGGGCCTGATCGCCTTCCGCGTCACCGCCGAAAGCCAGCCCCTGCGGATCGAGGCGCAATCCTCGGGCGATCCGGCGATCACGCTGCTGACCATGGATGGCGACGAGATCGCCGACAATGACGACACGCCCGAATCGCTGAATTCGCGGATCGAGGAGAGTGTCGGCCCCGGCGATTACTGCGTCGCGCTGCGATCCGTCGGCGGCGAGCGGATCGAGGCCACCTTGCAGGTCGGCCGTCCCGACCAGCCGGCGCTGCTGAACGAATCCGGCGGCGGAGAGATCGCCGCCTGCAGCCCCGATACCGAGGCCACGGCCCTGGCCGAGGGCGCGCTGGAGGCCGGTTTCGCCTCGGGGCCCGTCAGCGCCACGCAGGACGGCAACGCGACCGGCTATTACCGCTTCACCATCGCCGAGGCGACCCCGGTGACGCTGCGCGCGACCAGCGCCCAGCTGGACCCGCATGTCAGGCTGTTCGACTCGAATGGCGGGCTGATCGCCGAAAACGACGATGCCGACGGCACCGATTCGCGGCTGGATTTCCCCTCGAACCTGATGCCCGGCGACTATTGCCTGGGCGTGGCGGCGCTGTCGCCGGGGGTCGGGCAGATCAGCGTTTCGGCCCAGATGCTGGACCGCGACGCCTTCCTGCAGGCCGCCTGGCGCCGGGGAGAGATCGCGCCCCCCGCCGACGGCGCCTATCCGGTCCAGCAGATCGACCTGGCCAGCATCGGGCAGACGGTCGTGCTGCAGGACGGCAGCGCGCAATGGTTCCGCTTCCAGATCGAGGCCCCGACGGTGCTGATCGTCGATGCCTATGGCTCGCTTGCCGGGGTGGATCCGAAACTGGCGCTGTTTGCCACCAGCGGCGCGCTGGCGGGCCAGAACGACGATCACGGCGGCACCACCGACGCCAAACTGGGCCCGCTTCTGCTGGAGCCGGGCAGCTACAACCTGGTGCTGACCGACGTGAACCGCATCGACCAGCCCGGCGCGCCGATGCGCCCGGTCGGCCTGGTCTTCGACATCTTCGAGCGGGTCGCGCGCCCCGAATGACGCCCCGGCGGGCGGCCCCTGCGCAGGGGCGGCCCGCCCATCCCTCTCTGGGCCTGCCCTTGTCTGCAGCGCGGCAAATCCTATCTGTGATGGCAGGAAACGGGCACCGCCCCATGCAGGAGAGATGATTGTCGCACGATATCCAGCAGCAGCTTCTGATCGAGCAGCGCGTCACGAACGAGGCGAAATCGCCGCTGGTGGCCTATCTGCTGCTGATCTTCCTGTGGGGCTTCGGCGTGCATCGCTTCTATCTGGGCCGCTGGCTCAGCGGACTCCTGATGCTGGCGATCTGGGGCATCGGCTGGCTGCTGACCCCGATCCTGATCGGCTGGGTGCCGGTCGGCTTCGTCGCGCTGTGGTGCGTGATCGACCTGTTTTTGATCCCCGGCATGATCCAGGAGGACAAGGACGCGATCCGGCAGCGGCTTGCCCAGGACCTCTATCCCCGCCGCTGAAGGGCGCCGAGCCGGGTTCCGTTAATCATTTCGAAAGATCGCCGTGCCACAAGGGGGACATCTTCTGATCGTTTCCCGGACCCGGACATGACCCTCGACATCCAGCAGCAGATCCTGATCGAACAGCGCATCCAGAATGATGCGAAATCCCCCGCCGTCGCCTATTTGTTACTGATCTTCATGGGTTTTTTCGGCGCGCACCGCTTCTATCTGGGCCGGACGGCCAGCGCGGTGACGATGCTGGTCCTGACCGTTCTGGGGATTGCGACGGCGGTCATCGCCATCGGCTTCATCCCGCTGGCCGTCGTCGGCATCTGGACGATCGTCGACATCTTCCTGGTTCCGGGGATGCTGCGCGGCGACAAGGAGCGTTTGCGCGATCGCCTGACAAGTCAGGCCGCGCGCGCGTCCTGAGCCCACGCAGGTCCTGCGGGTGTCAGCGGCTCAACCCGCCGCTGACGCTTGGCACGTCGCCCGCCGCAAAGCCGTAATGGCGCAGCCAGCGCAGGTCCGATTCGAAGAAGGCGCGCAGGTCGGGGATGCCGTATTTCAGCATCGCGATGCGGTCAATGCCCATGCCGAAGGCGAAGCCCTGCCATTGGTCGGGGTCGATCCCGCCCGCGCGCAGCACGTTGGGATGCACCATGCCCGACCCCAGGATCTCCATCCAGGAATTGCCCTGGCCGATCTTCAGTTGGCCACCCTCCCAGCTGCAGCGGATATCGACCTCGGCCGAGGGTTCGGTGAAGGGGAAATGGCTGGCGCGGAAGCGCAGCTCGACCTGGTCCACCTCGAAGAAGGCGCGGCAGAATTCCTCCAGCACCCATTTCAGCTGCGCCATGGAGATGTCGCGGTCGATGGCCAGGCCCTCGATCTGGTGGAACATCGGCGTATGGGTCTGGTCCATGTCCATGCGATAGACGCGGCCCGGCGCGATCACCCGGATCGGCGCGCCATGTTCCTGCATCGCGCGGATCTGCACCGGCGAGGTATGGGTGCGCAGCACATGCGGCGGGCGGTCGTCGCCCGGCGCGCGCGACATGAAGAAGGTGTCGTGTTCCTGCCGGGCGGGATGTTCGGGGGCGATGTTCAGCGCGTCGAAATTGTACCAGTCGCTTTCGACCTGCGGGCCCTCGGCCACGGCGAATCCCATGTCGGCGAAGATCGCGGTGACTTCCTCGGTCACCTGGCTGACCGGATGGATCGTGCCCGAGGGGCGCGCGCGGCCCGGCAGGGTCACGTCCAGCCATTCGCCGGCCAGCCGCGCCTCCAGCGCCGCATCCTCCAAGGCCAGCTTGCGGGCGCGCAGGGCGGCGTCGATCTCGTCGCGCAGTTCGTTCAGGGCGCGGCCGGTGGTCTGGCGCTCCTCGGGGGACATGCGGCCCAGTTCGCGCATCTTCAGGCTGATCTCGCCCTTCTTGCCAAGCGCGGCAAGGCGCACCTCCTCGATCCGGTCCGGGTCGGCGGCGCTGTTGATGCGGTCAAGCCATTGCTGGCGGAGGGGGGTCAGGTCGTCCATCGTCTTGCCTCGGCGTCCATGTCGCGCCTGCGTTAGCACTTGTGGCCGGAATGAGAAAGCCTCTGACGCCGCGCGATGATCACTCCGTCCGGGCAGGCGGTCCGTCGCAAGCCTTGCCCGAATATCTGTACATCCAGGGAAGTGCCACCCAGAACACCGTCAAAAGACCGGCGAACAGAATCGCCAATGCGGCCTGCCCCTGGACGGATATGGGCATCGTGTCGATGTCGATCCCTGCGACCGTCGTCATCCACAATAATGCAAGACCCATAATCGATGCTGCGTGCGTCAACCTGTGGGAGGCGAGAGTTTCTCCTGCCGGCCCCAGCAGGAGTTTTCTCCGGCGCGGCTTTTCGGAAAGGATCGCCCCGAAAAGATAGCCGGCACAGCAAAGGAGGAAATAGATCCTGTCCGCCATCATCCCGGCATGTTCGCCCAGACCTGCGGCAGACAGGATCTGCTGCAGGGGAAACCGCCAAAGGGCGTGCGTGACAATGAACAGAAAAGCACAGAGCAAGGCGATTCTCACGCCTCGCGGCGCCGGCCTCAAGCGGACTTCTTCCATGTCGGTCGTTTCCTGGCTGCACCCTCATTCGGGACGCATCAGAGCATCCCCGCCGGACCTGCGCCAGGCTTTCCGCAGGACGCCTTACCCCGCAACCCTCAGCGCGGCGTGGCGCGCAGCCAGACGCCGCCCTTCGGCCGCAGGGTCAGGATCATGTGCGGCACCGGATCGCGCCCCGGCAGGGCGGCGAAGCGGAAGCGCGCCAGCAGCGTGGCCAGGATGATCACCGCCTCCTGGATGGCGAAGCTGGCGCCGATGCAGATGCGCGGGCCGGCGCCGAAGGGCAGGAAGGCATAGCGGTCGGGCGGGGTCAGGAAGCGGTCGGGATCGAAGGCGTCGGGGCGGTCCCACAGCAGGTGATGGCGGTGCAGCGCATAGATCGGCAGCATCACCGTGTCGCCGGGACGGACCTCGCGCCCGCACAGCCGGTCGGGGGCGCGCGCGGTGCGCGACAGGAAGGCGGCGGTCGGATAGAGCCGCAGCGTCTCATGCACGATGCGGTGGACCAGCGGCAGCGCCTCCAGGTCGGCGGCGGTGGCGGCGCGCTCCCCCAGCGCCGCGCGGGCTTCCGCGGCGGCGCGTTCCTGGACGGCCGGGTCGAAGGCGCAGAGATACAGCGCCCAGGCGATGGTCAGCGCCGTCGTCTCGTGCCCGGCGACGATGAAGGTCAGCAGGTTGTCGCGCAGCTCGTCGCGGTTCATGGCGCGGCCGGTCTCGGGGTCCTGCGCATCCAGCAGCAGGTCCAGCAGGTCGGGCGGCCCGTCGCGGGCGGCGGCCTCGGCCCGCGCGGCGATGGCGCGGTCGGCCACCGCCTTCATCCGCTTCAGCCCGCCCCCCGACAGCAGCCGCCCCGGCCGCGGCACCCAGGGCGGCAGGCCCAGCACGTCCAGGACCGAGACCTTCGCGGTCTGCGAGATATAGCCGTTGATCGCGTGATGCACCGCGTCGCGGTCGAACCCGCCATCGCCCGAGAAGGTGACGTCCGAGATCACCTCGAAGGTCGCCGCCACCGCTTCCTGGAACAGGTCCACCGGCCCGGTCGCGGCGCGGATCCTGCGGCACGAAGCCTCGGCGGCGGCGGTCATGACCGGACCCAGCGCCTCGACATGGCGCTGCGCGAAGGCCGGGGCGGCGGCGCGGCGCTGCCAGCGCCAATGGGCGCCCTCGGCGATGAACAGGCTGTCGCCGATCGCCGGTTCCAGGATCAGCTTGGTGGTGACGGATTTGGGATAGTCCTCGACCCGGTCCTTCAGGATGCGGCGCAGGCATTCGGGGTCCATCACCATGTGCCAGCGGATCCCCAGCCGCCCCGAGACGATCGGCTGGCGCAGCGCGATGCCGGGGATCAGCTCCAGCACGTTGCGCCGCGCGGTCATCGCCGTGGCCAGGATGCCAAGCGGGCGGTCGACCAGCTCGACCTTGACCGGCTCGGCCGGCCGGGCGCCGGACGGCGGGGGCGAAAGGGTCTGCGGGGCGCGGCTCATGGTCCCAGCATAGCCGCCGGCCGCCCGTTGCCGCAATCGCGGACCACGCGAAGGTGAGCGGCCGCGGCGGGCAAGAATGCGCGGGCTTTATCCGCCCCGGCATCCGCTCTAACATCGGAAGCCATGAAACACGCAAGCATCAAGGCATTCCACACCGCGCAGAGCGGCCCCGACAGGCTGATCTGCGACGCCCTGCGGGCAGAGATCGACCGGGCGCTTCCCGATGCGGAAAGCCGGATCTGGCACGCCCATCCCGTCTGGTTCCTCGACGGCAACCCGATCGTCGGCTACAGCCGGCTGAAGGATTGCATCCGCCTGCTGTTCTGGAGCGGCCAGGGCTTCGAGACGCCGGGCCTGGCGGCCGAGGGCACGTTCAAGGCGGCCGAAAGGCGGTTCACCCCCAGCGACGAGATCGACCGCGACCTGCTGCGGCGCTGGCTGGAGGAGGCCCGCCTAATCCAGTGGGACTACAGGAACATCGTGAAGCGGAAGGGCCGGCTGGAACGGCTGTCCTGAAACGCGGCGCTTGCGCGGGATGCGCGCCAGCCGCCGGGCCAGGGATGCCAATGAAAAAGGCCCGTCCGGGCGGGACGGGCCTTTCCGATTCGGGATGCGGCGGGATCAGGCCGCGGCCTTGGCCTTCTCGACGATGGCGCCGAAGGCTTCGGGCTCGTGCACGGCCAGGTCGGCCAGGACCTTGCGGTCGACCTCGATCCCGGCTTTCGACAGCAGGTTGATGAAGCGCGAATAGGTCAGGTCGGCATCGACCAGACGGACCGCGGCATTGATCCGCTGGATCCACAGGGCGCGGAAATTGCGCTTGCGGTTCTTGCGGTCGCGGGTGGCGTACTGGTTCGCCTTGTCGACCGCCTGGGTGGCGGTGCGGAAGTTGCGCGAACGCGCGCCGTAATAGCCTTTCGCCGCGTCAAGAACCTTCTTGTGGCGGGCGTGGGTGACCTTGCCGGATTTAACTCGTGCCATGTCTCGGTTCCTCGATCAGCGGTTGTAGGGCATGTATTTCTTGACGATGTTCGCGTCAGCATCGCTGAGCACCGTCGTGCCGCGCGCGTCGCGAATGAACTTCGTCGTGCGCTTGATCATGCCGTGGCGCTTGCCGGCCTGGGCGGACTTGACCTTGCCCGAAGCCGTGAACGAGAACCGCTTCTTGGCGGCCGCTTTGGTCTTCATCTTCGGCATTTTCGTCTCCTTCGTCAGAGTGAACGTGCGACTCGGCAATGCCACGGGGGCCGGACGCACGGGCAGGAAGCGCGCCGTATAAGCGCGCCGGGATCATTTGGCAAGGGGGTCAGGGATTGCCCGCCGCCCCTTCCGCACCGTCTGCCTCGGCACCGTCCGCCCCGGCATCCTCCGATGCGTCGGCTTCGGCGGGTTCGACGGTTTCCGACGCAGCGGCCTCGGGCGCGGCTTCGGGTTCGGCCGCTTCCGGTTCAGCCGCCTCGGGGGCCGCCTGCTCCGCGGGCGCGACCACGCCGCCGGTCACGCGGGTCCAGGCATCGCAGATCTGCGACAGCCGGAAGGGCTCGGGCGCCAGCCACGCCCCGGCCAGCAGCGCCACGATGGCCAGCACCAGCGTGATCGCGGCCGCGCGCGGCGGGCGCGTCTGCAGCAGCTGGACCACCGCGACCAGGATCGACAGGACACCCAGCGCAATGCCGCCAAGCAACAGGTAATCGGACATGAGCTCGCTCCGATGGTGATGTTTCGCCGGGCTTATTCCGGATCGGAGGCGAAGATCAAGCGTTCGTCGCAGGGCGCGATGCGCAGGATGTTGGTGGTGCCGGGCACGTTGAAGGGCACCCCGGCCATGACCACGACCTGCCGCGTCTCGTCCGCGAAGCCGAAGCTGCGGGCGGCGCGGGTGGCGTTCACCACCGCCTCCTTGAAGCGGCTGAGCCGCGGCGTGCTGACGCAATGCGTCCCCCAGGTCAGGCACAGCCGGCGCAGCACCGGCTCGATCGAGCTCAGCGCGATGATCGGCACCCGCGGGCGCTCGCGCGCCACCAGGCTGACGGTCTTGCCCGACTGGGTGAAGGCGCAGATGGCGGCGATGTCGGTCGTCTCGGCGATCTCGCGCGCGGCGGTGACGATGGCGTCGGCGACGCTGTGCAGCTCGGCCTTGCGCGAGGCCTCGATGATGGCGCGATAGTTCGGATCCGCCTCGACCGAGCGGGCGACGCTGTCCATGGTCGTGACCGCCTCGATGGGCCAGGAGCCGGCGGCGCTTTCGGCCGACAGCATCACCGCATCGGCGCCCTCGTAGATCGCGTTCGCCACGTCGCTGACCTCGGCGCGGGTGGGCACCGGGCTTTCGATCATCGATTCCAGCATCTGCGTGGCGACGATCACCGGCTTGGCGGCCGAACGGCACTGGCGCACCAGCCGCTTCTGGATCGGCGGCACCGAATGGATCGGCAGCTCCACCCCCAGGTCGCCCCGCGCCACCATGATCCCGTCCGAGACGCTCAGGATGTCCTCGAAGGCGCGCACGGCGGCGGGTTTCTCGATCTTGGACAGCACCGCGGCGCGGCCGCCGGCCAGGCGCTTGGCCTCCTCGACATCCTCGGCCCGCTGCACGAAGGACAGCGCCAGCCAGTCGACGCCCAGCTGGCAGGCGAATTCCAGGTCCGCCCGGTCCTTGTCCGAGAGCGCCGCCAGCGGCAGCACCACGTCGGGCACGTTCACCCCCTTGCGGTCGGAAATCGTGCCGCCCACCATCACCGTGCAATTGGCGAAATCGGGGCCGCATTCATCGACCCGCAGGCGGATCTTGCCGTCATTGACCAGCAGGCCGCTGCCGGGCTCCAGCGCCTGGAAGATCTCGGGATGCGGCAATTGCACGCGCCCGGCACCGCCCGGCGCGGGATCCAGGTCGAAGCGGAAGCGGTCGCCCTCCTCCAGGTCCTGCGCGCCCGAGGCGAACTGGCCGACGCGCAGCTTCGGCCCCTGCAGATCGGCCAGGATGGCGATCGGGCGGCCGGTCTCGGCCTCGATCTCGCGGATGGCGTCATAGCGGGCGCGGTGGTCGTCGTGATCGCCATGGCTCATGTTCAGGCGGAAGACATCGGCCCCCGCGTCGAACAGCCTGCGGATCATCTCCTTGCTGCTGGAGGCCGGCCCCAGCGTCGCCACGATCTTTACATTGCGATGTCGTCTCATCGTCCCGCCCCTTCCACGTTTAGCGCTATCTATCCAGAAATGCCGGATGCGGCAACTGGCGTCTTCCGCGTACCTGCCCTATTCAGCACTAGGCATGAAAGATGAACGCGACATGAACGAACCCGCCTTCCGGACCTGCGGCGAGGACCGTCCCTCGCGCTGGCTGATCACCTGCGACCACGCCTCGAACCGGGTGCCGGACTGGGTGCAGGGGGGCGAGCTGGGGATCGCCGCGGCCGACATGGCGCGCCACATCGCCTATGACGTGGGCGCGGCGGGCCTGGCCGAGAACCTGGCGGCGCTCCTGGACGCGCCGGCGATCTTCTCGGACTTCTCGCGGCTGGTGATCGACCCGAACCGCGGCGAGGACGACCCGACCCTCTTGATGCGGCTCTATGACGGCACGGTCATCCCCGCCAACAAGGCCGCCGACGGCGCCGAGCGCGAACGCCGCCTGAACCTGCTCCACCGCCCCTATCACGCGGCGCTGGCGCGGCTGGCCGACCGCCACCCGGCGCGCTGCATCTGCGCGATCCACAGCTTCACCCCGCAATTGCGCGGCCGCCCGCCCCGGCCCTGGCAGGTCGGCATCCTCTATTCGCATCGCGACGCGCGGCTTGGCCCGGCCATGGTGCAGGCCTGCCGCGCCGAGGGCTGGATCACCGGCGAGAACCAGCCCTATGACGGCCACCTGGACGGCGATTCCATCGACCGCCACGCCCTGGCCCAGGGCCGCCCGAACCTGCTGATCGAGCTGCGCAACGACCTGATCGCCTCGGAAGCGGGACAGGCGGAATGGGCCGCTAGGCTCGCCCCGGTCATCACCCGCGTCCTGGCGGAAAGCGGGCTCTGAACCTCGTCAGCGTCCCGCGATGGCCGGGGGCGCTTCGCCCCCCGGACCCCCCGAGGATATTTTCACCAAGGCGAAAGAGGCAAAGCCGGGCAAGCGACTTTCATCTTGGCTTAAGTATCCCCGGGGGTTGCCGGCTGGTGCGCCACTGGTTCGAGAACCAGCCGGCGACGGGGCAGGCAGCCCCCGGCGTTCGCGGGACGCAATCGGGGCTGCGGGTCAGATCGCCGTCCTGCGGCTTTCCTCCAGATAGATCTCGCGCAGGCGGCGTGCCACCGGGCCGGGGGTGCCGTCGCCAAGCGCGGCACCGTCGATCTGGACCACCGGCATCACGAAGGCCGAGGCCGAGGTGACGAAGGCCTCGTCCGCCGCCTGCGCCTCGGCGATGGTGAAGCCGCGTTCCTCGATCTTCATCTGCGCCTCGCGCGCAAGGCGCAGGATCGCGGCGCGGGTGATGCCGTGCAGGATGTCGTGGCTCAGCTCGCGCGTGACGATCACCCCGTCCTTGACGATATAGGCGTTGTTCGAGCTGCCCTCGGTGACCTTGCCGTCCTCGACCAGCCAGGCGTCGTCGCAGCCGCGCGCCTTGGCCTCCATCTTGGCCATCGAGGGATAGAGCAGCTGCACCGTCTTGATGTCGCGCCGCCCCCAGCGCAGGTCCTCGACGCTGGCGATCTTCCAGCCGGTCTTCGCCGCCGGCTGGTCGGCCAGGCCGGGCTTCGACTGGGTGAACATCACCACCGTCGGACGCGTGTCTTCCGGCGGATAGGCGAAATCGCGGTCGCCCGGATTGCCGCGCGTCACCTGCAGGTAGACCAGCCCGTCGGTGATCGCGTTCAGGCGCACCAGTTCGCGATGCGCCTGCAGATAGTCCTCGTCGCTCAGCGGATTGGCGATGGCCAGCGCCTCCAGCGAACGTTGCAGCCGCGCCAGGTGGCCGGCGAAATCCAGGAGCTTGCCGTCCAGCACGCTGACCACCTCGTAGACGCCGTCGGCCATCAGGAAGCCGCGGTCGAAGACCGAGACCGTGGCCTGGTCCTCGGGCAGATAGTCGCCATTCACATAAACCGTCCGCGTCATGTCCCGATCCCTCCGTTCTGGCTGCCTTTGCAC
Source organism: Paracoccus sigandri (assembly GCF_003709565.1). GTDB lineage: Bacteria > Pseudomonadota > Alphaproteobacteria > Rhodobacterales > Rhodobacteraceae > Paracoccus > Paracoccus siganidrum. The sequence goes on from NZ_QNRC01000015.1 coordinate 81,296, forward strand.
GGTCCTGCGCCGAAAGCCGGGCATCGTCAAGCCGCGAGGCGCGCCGGGCCATACCGGGCGGGCTTGCGGGACGCCGCGGCTTGCGCTAAACGGCTGCGCAACATCGTTTCGCCAAGACGCACGGATTCGCAATGAGCTTTCGCCTCCAGCCCCTGCCCCCCGCCCGCCTGAACCGTTGCCAGCTGTTCGGCCCCGGCTCGCGCACGGCGCTGTTCGAGAAGATGGCCCGTTCCGAGGCCGATGTCATCAATATCGACCTGGAAGATTCGGTGGCGCCCGACGACAAGGAAGCGGCGCGCCGCCAGACCATCCAGGCGATCGGCGACGTGGACTGGGGCGACAAGACGCTGTCGGTCAGGATCAACGGGCTGGACACGCCCTTCTGGTATCGCGACGTGGTCGACCTGCTGGAACAGGCGGGCGAGCGGCTGGACCAGATCATGATCCCCAAGGTCGGCAATGCCGCCGACATCTATGCCGTCGACGCGCTGGTGACCGCGATCGAGCGCGCCAGGGGCCGCGAGAAGGCCATCGGCTTCGAGGTCATCATCGAGAGCGCCGCCGGCATCTGCCATGTCGAGGAGATCGCCGCCGCCTCGCCGCGCCTGCAGGCGATGAGCCTGGGCGCCGCCGATTTCGCGGCCTCGATGGGCATGGCGACCACCGGCATCGGCGGCACGCAGGAAGATTACTACATGTATCGGCAGGGCCAGAAATACTGGTCCGATCCCTGGCACTGGGCGCAAGCCAACATCGTCGCGGCCTGCCGCACCCACGGTCTGCTGCCGGTCGACGGGCCGTTCGGCGATTTCAGCGACGCCGAGGGTTTCCTGGCCCAGGCGCGCCGTTCCGCCACGCTTGGCATGGTCGGCAAATGGGCGATCCATCCCAGCCAGGTCGCGCTGGCCAACCAGGTCTTCTCGCCCTCGGAATCGGCAGTGACCGAGGCGCGCGAGATCCTGGCCGCGATGGAGGAAGCCAAGCGTTCCGGCGCCGGCGCCACGGTCTACAAGGGCCGCCTGGTCGACATCGCGTCGATAAAACAGGCAGAGGTGATTGTGCGCCAGGCAGAAATGATACAAAAACGCTGAATGGAATCACAAGCGGGGCCGGCCTTGTGGAGGAGGACGGCGCCGCGCTGTGGGAGGGCGCGGGCTCTGCGGCATCGCAGGGCCCGTTGCATTTGAAATCTTCCAAAAACGCGCCGATAAAGAGAAATCTGCTTCCGCGGCCGGTCTTGCCCCTGCCCCGGCGCTGTGCGATTGTCGCGCCGTTCTCAGGGCGGGGTGGAAATCCCCACCGGCGGTAAGCAGCCCGGCTGCAAGCCCGCGAGCGCCTTCGCCACCGCGAAGGGTCAGCAGATCTGGTGCGATTCCAGGGCCGACGGTGACAGTCCGGATGGAAGAGAACGTGTCTTGCGGCGCACTTTGCGGTGGCGTTGCAGGCATGTGATCGCCTTGGGTGACGTGTCGCTTGTCAAGGGAGATCACATGGCACACACCCGTTTCGCATTCATCAAGGCCAACTGGCACGCCGATATCGTCGACCAGGCGCTGGCGGGTTTTCTGGAACTGATCCCGGAAGACCAGGTCGATGTCTTCGACGTCCCCGGCGCCTTCGAGATGCCGCTGCTGGCGCGCGACCTGGCCCGGACCGGCAGATATGCGGCCGTGGCCGCGGCGGCGCTGGTCGTCGATGGCGGCATCTACCGGCACGATTTCGTGGCGCAGGCGGTGGTCAGCGGGCTGATGCAGGCGGGGCTGGACAGCGGCGTTCCGGTGCTGTCGGTGTCGCTGACCCCGCATCACTACCAGGAAACCGACCACCACAACCGGATCTATCGCGAGCATTTCGTGACCAAGGGCCGCGAGGCCGCCCAGGCCGCGCTGCAGATCACCCGGACGCGCGAGGCGATCTCGGCCTGACCGGGCGGGCGGCCTGCCGGGACTATCCCCGGCCGGGCCGCCGACCTCTATGCCCGGCGCAGCCTGCGGAACAGCGCCGAGGCGCCCCAGCCCGCCACCACCGCCACGGCCAGCGACATGAGCCCGTAGAGAAAGGGCTGGTCGAAGGCCAGGCGGTAAAGCCAGCGTTCCAGCCCGACCTTGCGCACGTCGATCGGCGCGACGAAGACGTCGATGACCTGGCCGTCGCGCAGCAGGAAGATGCGGGTCTTGTAGCTGCCCTCGACCAGGTTCGCGGGCAGGCGGACATCGGCGCGGAACAGCGTCTGCTCGACCAGCTTCACGCTGCCCTCGTCCAGCCGGTAGAGGTCGTCCTGCTCTCGCAGGCGGATCAGCGCCTCGGTGAAGGGCACGGCGCTTTCGACCGCGATCTGCCCGGCGAAGGCCCGCATCGCCTGCGGCAGCGAGATGCGGTATCGGCTGTCCCATTCGGGCAGCAGGATGTCGTCCAGCGCCGCCGTGGTGGCCACCGCGTAAAAGCCCGGCGCGGCGCCGATCCTGACCGAATCCGTATTGACCCAGATGCCCGCGCGGCGCTGCTTGCGCCAGACCGTCACCGCCTGCGAGGGCGCCTCGACCGTGACGATGATCTGCAGGGGCGGGCCCTGCGGGATCGGCGTCTCGCGCTTGATGGCGCCGTAGATCAGGATGTCCGAGCCGTCGAAGCTGGCGGTGATCGCCACGGCATCGCTGGAGAGGCCGGCGACGACTTCCTCGACGGGCCCGACGGGTTCCTCGGCCACGTCGGCGCGCGGTTGGGCGGGGTCGGGATAGGTCGGCCAGCTGTCCTCGGGCAGGATGTCGCCCGCGCGCAGCGGAACGGTCGGGGGAACGCCGCCCGCCTCATCCTCCTGCGCGCGCGCGCCCGGCGCTGTGGCCAGCATCAGCGCCAGCAGCACGCCCCACCCCCTCGCCGCGCCCCGCATCAGCGTATCCCCGGCGTGATCGCGAACAGCTCGTCCGGCGTCAGGAACAGGTCCAGCGCCAGCTTCAGGCAGACCGCCAGCACCAGAAGCGCCAGCAGGATGCGCAGCTGCTCGGCCCTGAGCTTCGCGCCGAGCGTCGTGCCGAACTGCGCGCCGATCACGCCGCCGACGATCAGCAGCACCGCCAGCATGATGTCCACGGTATTGTAGCTAACCGCGTGCATCACCGTGGTGAAGGCGGTGACGAAGGTGATCTGGAACAGCGAGGTCCCGACGACCACCTTGGTCGGCATGCCCAGCAGATAGATCATCGCCGGCACCATGATGAAGCCGCCGCCCACCCCCATGATCGCCGCCAGCACCCCCACGGCCAGCCCGACCAGCAGGGGCGGGATCACGCTGATATAGAGGCCCGAGGCGCGGAACTTCATCTTGGCGGGCAGCCGGTGCACCCACATGTGCTGGTGAAGCCGGCGCCGCGTCGTGGGATGGCGCGAGCGTCGCAGCGCGCGGATGCTTTCCTGCAGCATCATCATCCCGATCAGGCCCAGGAAGACGACATAGCAAAGCTGCACCACCAGGTCGACCTGGCCCATGCCCTGCAGGATGGTGAACACCCAGACCCCCAGCCAGGACCCGACCAGGCCGCCCGCCAGCAGCACCCAGCCCATGCGGAAATCGACCGACTTGCGCTTCACATGCGCCAGCACGCCCGACACCGACGAGGCCACGACCTGGTTCGCCCCGGTCGCCACCGCGATCGGGGGCGGGATGCCGATGAAGAACAGCAGCGGCGTGATCAGGAAGCCGCCGCCGACGCCGAAAAGCCCGCTCATCAGCCCCACCAGCCCTCCCAGCCCGATGAGGGTGAAGGCGTTGACCGAAACTTCAGCAATGGGAAGATAGATCTGCATGGCTCGCGCGCGTGTGGTTCCTGAAAGGATGCAACGCGCCGCAACACAGGTCAAACGGCTAATCCGCGCCCGGACGGCTTGAAGCGCGCCCGGCGCGCGGCTAAGCAGGGGACAGGGACCGATGGCACATCAAAAGGGCCGGGCAGGCATGCGCATTCTCATCACCAATGACGACGGCATCAACGCTCCGGGGCTCGAGGTGCTGACCGAGATCGCGGCCGAGATCGCCGGCCCCAAGGGCGAGGTCTGGACCGTCGCCCCCGCCTTCGAGCAATCGGGCGTCGGCCATTGCATCAGCTATTCGCACCCGACCCTGGTCGCGCGCCTGGCCGAGCGCCGCTATGCCGCCGAGGGCAGCCCGGCCGATTGCGTGCTGGCCGCCATCGCCGACATCATGGCCGAGAGCCCGCCCGACCTGGTGCTGTCGGGCGTCAACCGCGGCAACAATTCGGGCGAGAACGTGATGTATTCGGGCACCATCGGCGGCGCCATGGAAGCCGCGCTGCAGGGCCTGCCCGCCATCGCCCTGTCGCAATATCTGGGGCCCGAGACGCAGGGGCTGGACGACCCGTTCGAGGCCGCCCGCGCCCATGGCCCCGAGGTCATCCGCCGCCTGCTGGCCCGCGGCGACTGGAGCTCGGACGCCGATTTCCGGCTGTTCTATAACGTGAACTTCCCGCCCCTGCCCGCGCCCGCCGTGCGGGGCTTGCGCGTCGCGCCGCAGGGCCGCCGGCAGGGCAGCAATTTCGGCGTGGTGCCCTATACCGCCCCGAACGGCCGGCGCTTCATGTGGGTCGCGGGCGGATCGCAGCAGGCGCCCGCGCAGGCGGGCAGCGACGTGGCGGTGAACCTGGACGGCTATGTCTCGATCACGCCGATGCGCGCCGACCTGACCTGCCACCTGTCGCTGGACCGCCTGACCGAGGCGCTGGATCCGCAACTGCCGTCGGTCGAACCCGGCAGCCTTCCCTTCCGCAAGCGCGAGGTGACCGAGTCCCGATGACCCCCGAGGACGACGAGGACAGCCAGGCCGAGCGCCAGATGCGCTTCCTGTTCCAGCTCCGCTCTCGCGGGGTGACGGATCCGCGCGTCCTGGCCGCGATGGAGCGCATCGACCGCGGCCATTTCGTCCGCGGGCAGTTCTCGGACCGCGCCTACGAGGACACGCCGCTGCCGATCCCCTGCGGGCAGACGATCAGCCAGCCCTCGGTCGTCGGGCTGATGACCCAGGCGCTGAATCCCGGCCCGCGCGACACGGTGCTGGAGGTGGGCACCGGCTCGGGCTATCAGGCGGCGATCCTGTCGGGGCTGTGCCGGCGCGTCTATACCGTGGACCGCCACCGCCGCCTGGTGCAGGAGGCCGAGGCGATCTTCCAGCGGCTGGGGCTTCACAACATCACCGCGCAGGTGGCCGACGGATCGCGCGGCCTGCCCGACCAGGCGCCCTTCGACCGCATCCTCGTGACCGCCGCGGCCGAGGACCCGCCGGGACCCTTGTTGGCACAGCTGAAGATCGGCGGTATCATGGTGGTGCCTGTCGGGCAGTCCGACGCGGTCCAGACCCTGATCCGCGTCACCCGCACGGAAAGCGGGTTCGATTACGACGAACTTCGACAGGTGCGGTTCGTGCCGCTGGTCGAGGGGTTGGGACAGACATGACCCCCGCGCCCGGCGCGTTGATGAGGACATTGAGATGAGCAGCAATTTCAGACCTGTCGCCGCGGCATCCCTTGCGGTGGCGCTGTTGGCGTCCTGCGGGGCGAACGGCGCCTTCGACCCGGACCTGCGCCGCTGGATGCCCGGCAGCTTGAACACGGCCGAGGCGGCCGCGCGCGCCGCGCCGCGCCCCCAGCCCGACGGCCGCGGCGTCATCACCTTCCCCGATTACCAGGTCGCGGTGGCCCGGCAAGGCGACACGCCGGCGACCGTCGCCGCCCGCGTCGGGCTGAATGCCGAGGAACTGGCGCGCCACAACGCGCTGCAGGCGAACGCCCCGCTGCAGCCGGGCGCGGTGCTTGCCCTGCCGCGCCGCGTCGCGGGCAGCATCGCGGCCGGACCCGCCGCCGGCGGCACCGGGCTGGTGACGGATCCCTTCGCGGGCCAGGGCGCGGGCCAGGGAGCGGGACAGGCTTCGGGACAGGCGGGGGGCCAGGCTGCGGCCGGCACGGCCCCCGCCGCCCAGCCGCGCGAACATGTGGTGGCGGCGGGCGAAACCGCCTGGTCGATCGCCCGCAGATACGGGATCGCGGTCCAGGACCTGGCCTCCTGGAACGGGCTGCCGGGCGACATGGCGCTGCGCGTGGGCCAGCGGCTGATGATCCCGCAGGCCGGCCAGACCCCGCCGGCGGGCAATGCGACCACGGCGCCCGGCCAGGGCAGCCCGACGCCGCGCCCGCCTTCCGCCGCCCAGCCCCTGCCCGAGGAACGCACCACGGCGGCGGCCACCCCCGCCCCGGCCACCCCGGCGCCCGACCTGGGCGCAACGCGCACCGCGGCCTCGGGCGGCGGGCGGTTCCAGATGCCGGTCTCGGGCTCGATCATCCGGCTCTACGAGAAGGGCCGCAATGACGGCATCGACATCGCCGCCGATGCCGGAACGCCGGTCAACGCGGCGGGCGGCGGCACCGTCGCCGCGATCACCCGCGACACCGCCGGCGTGCCGATCGTGGTCGTGCGCCACGAGGGCGACCTGATGACGGTCTATACCGGGCTGGACGGGCTGGACGTGGCCAAGGGCGACCAGGTCTCGGCCGGGCAGGCGATCGGCAAGGCGGGCAGCGGCGGCTTCGTGCATTTCGAGGTCCGGCGCGGCTTCGACAGCGTGAACCCCGAGGATTACCTGAACTGATCCGCCGCCGGCCGCCCGGCCGGCACGATCCTTCCAGGATACGGCAAGAACCCGGTCCGCATCGGCGGGCCGGGTTTTCCTCGCTTCGGCTGGCCGTCAGAGCCGGTCGAGATGGTCGTCGATGGCCACGGCGACCTCGCGGCGGATCACGGCGCGCAGGTTGCGCGAGAAACGCTGGCCCAACTCGCCCAGCAACTCCTCCTGGATCATCTCGCGCAGCAATTCGCGGATGCTCTGCTCTTCCTCCGAAAGGATCTCGGCCGGCGACTCCGCGGCGGCGGCGGGCCTGTCCTCCACGGGCGCGGCCGTCGCCAGATCGGCCTCCGCGGCTCCGGCGCCGAGTTCGGCATCCGGCGCGGCGATTTCCGCCGATGCCGGGGCTTCACCTGCGGCCGGCATATCGGCCACGACCGGCTCCGCTCCGGGCGCCATTACGGCCACCGGCTCGGGCGGGATCGGCAGCGGGATCGCGGCAAGGGGCGTCGCCATCGTGAAGGGCGTGGAAAAGACGGCGAAAGGCTGGGCGGGAAGCACCGTGGTCATCGGGACGGCCAGGAAGGCATCGGCCCGCGCGGCATCGCTTGCGGCCTCGGCCACCTCCGGCTGCGGGGCCGGTTCATCCCCGGCGGTCCCGGCCGAATCGACGGCCTCCGACAGCGGCAGGGGGGACAGGTCCGCACCCGCCACCTCGATCCGGTCCTCGGCCGCCTGCTCGTCCAGGTCGGGCCGCATCCGGGCCTTCCAGTCGAAATCGTCCTCGAAATCGACCCTGGCGAGGCGGGCCTGCCCGGCTGCGGGATCCGGGATACATTCCTCGTCCTGCGGCGCATCCTGCGGCTCGTCGCCTTGCGCCGCTGGGACCAGGGTCAGCGGGGTCCAGTTCGGCGCCGCCGGGCGCGGGGCGTGCCGGGCCGGAAGCGGCGCGGACGTGATGCGCTGGTTCGGGTCCAGAAGCAGCGGCGCCGCGTCCTCGCCTTCGCTTGCCTCGACGTCGTGATCGCCGGGGGCATCCTCCGGTTCGGGCCCCGCGAATGTCGCCGAGAGGCGCCGGGCAAGATCGTTGCGATGTTCCGGGACCGCAATCCCGGCCTCCGGCCCGTCGCCGTCCAGTTCCGCCAGCATCTGTTCGAAATCGTCGCCCGGCCCGGCGTCGCCATCGATGTCGCCGGGAGGAACGGGCGCCTCCTCGACAAGGCCGGGGCGCGCGGCCTCGGGGCTGTTCGCGAAGGGACCCAGGGGCCAGGCGGCATCGTCGCCTGCGGCCTGTGGCGCGGCGCCGAAATCCAGGTCGTCATGCAGATGCGCAAGCTGCCGCGCCAGGGCGGCATTGCCGCCATAGCGGCGCGCCAGCAGTTCGGCCGGATCCTCGGGATCGGAGATCGGAACCTCTGCCAGTTGCAGCGGCGCCTCGCCGCGCGCCTGCTGGACGCGGTCGCGGGCGGAAACCAGCGCCTCGTCCTCGGCGATCAGGCGGCGGATCGCGGTCAGCACGTCGCCGATATCGTCGGACAGGCGCTGCGCCGAGGGGCGGGTCGGGATGATGCGGCGGGGGTCAGCCATGGCACCCCCCGCCGGCAGGCAGGTCAGTCGCGGCCGATGGCCCGAAGCACGCGGTCCAGGCTTTCGCCCTGCCGGCTGGTTGCGGGTGCGTTGCGCACGGCGTTGTAATACTGCGATGGGTCATAGGTCGGGATCCCGAGCTTGAGGTTTTCTACCGTCAAGAGACCCATAGCAGCCAAAAGTTGATAATGTGCTAACTGCAGATTGGCTTCGGCCGTGATCTTGTCGGCCCGCGCCTCCAGCAGCGCCTGTTCCGCATCCAGCACGTCCAGCGTGGTCCGCGCCCCCAGCGTCGCCTCCTCGCGCACGCCCTCATAGGCCTGCTGCGCGGCCGAGATCTGTTCGTCGATGGCCCGGATCTGGGCGCGGGCGACGTCGATATTGGCCCAGGCGACGCCGACATCCTGGCTGACCTCGCGCGCGGAGTTCAGCAGCTGCGCCCGTGCCTGGTCGCGATTGGCCATGGCCTTGCGCAGCCCCGCCGACAGCCGCCCGCCGGAATAGATCGTCTGGCTGAGATTGAGCTGGCCCGAGACGCCCTTGTTCGTCTCGTAGTCGCGGCTGAGGCTGCGCTGGTTGATGCCGCGATCGACCGTCAGGCCCAGGGAACCGCTCAGCGTCGGGTTGCGCTCGGCGCGGGCGGCGGAAACGCCCAGCTCGGCGGCGGCGGCGGCCCGCTGCGCCTGAAGCACGCCGGGGTGATTGCGCTGCGCCACGGCCCGCGCGGCATCGACATTGGCGGGCAGCGTCGGCAGCGGCGGCGGCGCGGCAAGCGTGCCCGGCATCCGGCCGGTCGCGGCCAGATAGTTCTCGCGCGCGATCTCCAGGTCGCCCTGCGCGGCGACCAGCGCGGCGCGCGAGGCGGCAAGCTGGGCATCGGCCTGGGCGACATCGGTGACGGTGATCTCGCCGACCTCGAAACGGTCCTGCGCCGCCTGGCGTTCCTGCCCGATCACGCGGACCGAGTTTTCCTGCAGCGCCACCTGTTCCAGCGCCGAGCGGACCTCGAAGAAGGCGACCGTCGCGGCCAGCAGGATGTTCTGCTCGACCCCGACCAGCGCCTGCCGGGTGGCCAGCACCTGTTCCTTCGCCGCGTCGATGGCGATCTGCGAGCGGCCCCAGTCGTAAAGCGTCATCTGCACGCCAAGCGTCAGCGAGCTGGAGCGGATCGACCCGCCATTGCCTTCGGTGCGGCTGAGCGCATGGCTGGCGGCCCATTCCAGCACCGGGCGCAGCTGCGCGACGGCGCTGGCGACATCCTCGTCGGCGGCGCGCAAGACGGCGCGGTTCTGCTCGATCAGCGCCGAGTGGCGATAGGCGGCGACCATCGCATCGGCCAGCGATTCAGCCGCGGCGGGCAGCGCGGTGGCCAGTGACAGAAGCGCGGCGGCGGTCAGGCGGCGGAAGGCGGCAAGACGGATCACAGGCTGAACCCCCGCTGGCGGGTGAAACCGGGAAGCAGCGGGGCATGGGCGTTGAAGGCATAGCGCCAGTTGACCCGGCCGTTCACCTTCAGCCCGATCCGCGCCACGCCCAGGGATCCTTCCAGGAACAGGGCGGCGATGCGGCCGCCCTCGTTCAGCTGGTCCAGCAGCGGCTCGGGGACCTCCTCGACCGCGCCGCCGATCAGGATCGCGTCATAGGGCGCCTGCTTCGCGCAACCTTCGGCCAGCGGCCCGGCCAGCACGGCGACGTTGAAGACATTCGCGCCAGCAAGGCGGCTTTCGGCCTCGGCGGCCAGTTCCGGGCTTTCCTCGACCGCGACGACCGCCTCGGCCATGCGCGCGATCACCGCCGAGGAATAGCCGTAGCCGCAGCCCAGATCCAGCACCAGGTCGGTGGGCTGGACATCCAGCGCATCGACCATCTTGGCCAGGGTTCGCGGCTCCAGCAGGACGCGGCCGTGGCCGATATCCAGGTTTTCGCCCGAATAGGCGACCGGGCGGCGCGCGGGGGGAACGAATTCCTCGCGCGGGATGGACAGCATCGCCTCGATTACCGGGAATTTCGTGACGTCATTGGGACGAACCTGGGTATCGACCATCATGGTGCGGCGCGCGGCGAAATCGGTCATGTCGGAAAACCTCTGCTCGACCTGCTTTGTGCGCTTATTGCCACGATTTGCCGGACTGGGCAACGGCGCTGATCCCCACCGCGAGGATCACCGCCACCGCCCGCCGCATGTCCCGGCGTTCCCGCTGCGAAAGGCGCAACCGCCGGGGGCCGCGCTTTCCGCGCGCCCGGCCGGTCAGCCGGCGTCCAGGGCCTCGAAGCCGGCCTTCTGCCGCGCAGTCCAGCGCAGGTGCAGCACCAGGCCGTCCTCGCCGCTCTCCTCGCGCTCGACCACGCCGGCCTCGTGCAGCCAGGCCCGGCGGCGGCCGTCGCCGAAGGGCAGGACCACCGTTGCCGCCTCGCGCGGCTCGTCCAGCGCGCGGGCCAGATGCGCGTCGATGGCCGCGACCAGGTCGTCCAGCCCCTCGCCCGACAGCGCGCTGACGGCCTGGATGCCCTCGGTCCGGGCATCGGTGCGGCGCAGCGCGGCCCGCGTCTCGGGCGACAGGGCGTCGATCTTGTTCCAGACCTCGATCAGCTCGACATCCTCGTCCACGCCCAGGCTGTCGAGGATCCCGGCCACGTCGGCGGCCTGTTCCTCGGTCTCGGGATGGCTGATGTCGCGGACATGCAGGATCAGGTCGGCGGCCAGCACCTCTTCCAGCGTGGCGCGGAAGGCGGCGACCAGTTCCGTGGGCAGGTCGCTGATGAAGCCCACCGTATCGGACAGGATGATCCGCCGGCCGGTCCTGCCGCCGCCCGCGCCGGGCAGGCGGATCGCCCGCATGGTCGGGTCCAGCGTCGCGAACAGCATGTCCTTGGCCATCACCTCGGCCCCGGTCAGCCGGTTGAACAGCGTCGACTTGCCGGCATTGGTATAGCCGACCAGCGCGACGACCGGATAGGGCACCTTGGCGCGGGCCGCGCGATGCAGGGTGCGGGTCTTGACCACGCGGTCCAGCTGCCGGCGCAGCCGGGTCATCTGTTCGTCGATGGCGCGCCGGTCGGCCTCGATCTGCGTCTCGCCGGGGCCGCCGACGAAGCCCAGCCCGCCGCGCTGGCGCTCCAGGTGGGTCCAGGCGCGGACCAGCCGGGTGCGCTGATAGGAAAGCGCGGCCAGTTCCACCTGCAGCACGCCTTCCCGCGTGCGCGCCCGGTCGGCGAAGATTTCAAGGATCAGCCCGGTGCGGTCCAGAAGCTTGACGCCCCAGTCCTTTTCCAAGTTGCGCTGCTGGACCGGGCTGACCGGCCCGTCGACCAGCACCAGCTCGGCCTCGGCGGCCTGAAGCCGCTGGCCAATCTCGGCCAGCTTGCCCTTGCCGAACAGCCGGCCCGCATCGGGGCTGCGCAGGCGCGCGACCTCGGACCCGACGATCTCGATCCCCGGCAGCGCATGGGCCAGCGCCACGGCCTCGGCCAGCGCGTGCTCGGGGTCGCGCCGCTGGGTCCGGCCGCTGGCCAGATCGGGATGGATCACATAGGCGCGGGTGGGCCTTTCCTCGGTCGAGGTCGGTTCCGCCAATCAGTCCTCGCCTTCATAGAGCGAGATAGGCTGGCCCGGCATGATCGTGCTGATCGCATGCTTGTAGACCAGCTGCGACTGGCCGTCGCGGCGCAGAAGCACGCAGAAATTGTCGAACCAGGTGATGACCCCCTGCAGCTTGACGCCGTTGATCAGAAAGATCGTGACCGGCACCTTGGCCTTGCGGACATGGTTCAGGAAGGCGTCCTGAAGGTTCTGTTTGTCACCAGCCATATTTCGTTCCCAAGCATGTTCTTATAGGTTCTTGCAGAACATCTAGGCCAGCGGGGCTGGCCTTGCAAGGCACAGCAGGCGCGAAACAGGATAGTTTAACCCGCCGCGCCGATCCGCGGCGCCTGTTCGCGCTAGCGGCGCCAGAATTCGGGCGACAGCAGCGCCAGGATCGCCAGCGTCTCGATTCGCCCGACGATCATCGCCAGGGCCAGCACCGCCTTGGTCGCGACCGGCAGGCCCGACCAGCCCTCCCACGGGGCCGAGGCGATGCCGGCGCTGCCCTCGAAGGCCGGGGTCAGCGGGATCGCCCCGGCAAGCTGGCCGGTATTGCTGAGCGCGGCGATGGACAGCACGGTAGCGGTCTCGAACTCGATCCGCTGCAAGGATACCAGCGTCACCGTGGCCGCGATCGAGACCGCGAAGAGCATGAAGAAGATGAAGGCCAGATAGGCGCCCTCGCGCCGCAACCGCCGCGCCATCGGCCCGCCGCCGCCGACCGAGCCGGGATGGACGATCCGCTCCAGCTCGCGCTGGCCGTGGCGGGCCAGCGCATAGACCCGCATCAGCTTGACCCCGCCCGCCGTCGTCGCCACGCCGCCGCCCATCATCGCCAGCCCGGCCAGAACCAGGCCGGGCGAATTCAGCCCCGACCAGTCCCGCACCCCCTGCCAGTCCAGCGAATTCCAGCCGGTCGTGGTCAGGAAGCTGAGCCCGTTGAAGACCGCGCCCCAGGCGACCGCCAGCGCGGCGCGCAGGTCCGCCAGGGCCAGCGCCACCGGCCCTTCCGAAGCGTCGCCGGTCTCGATCGCCCACAGGAAATGACGCGCGAACAGCGCCAGCGCCACCAGCCCGACGATGAAGGCGGCCATGCGCAGCTCGGGATCGTCGCGCAGGCGCTGGCTGGCGCGCAGCTCTGCTCCGCCGGGCCAGAAGCGGCGCGACAGGGCCGGGATCAGGAAGACCAGCACCGCCAGCTCTCCGGGCCGGCCCGAGGCCTCGCCCACCGGCCCCAGCGCGGGCGAGATGCCGCTGGTCGACAGCGTGCCCATCGCCCGCATCAGCGCGGTCAGCCCGTCATCGCCCAGCATCAGCAGGATCACCCACAGGGCCAGGGTCAGCCCGGCATAGGCGGGCGCGACCGCCGCCGCCGCCCGCCGCAGCCGGTGCCCCGGCTCGGAAAACCGGGTGCGGAAGGCCGGCGAGGACAGGTGCGGCACCGGATCGGGGGGATCGGCCGAATCAGGCAGCACGCCGAAATGCTCCTCGCGCCCATAGGGGGCCGAGATCAGTTCGAACCCGCCCACCCGCAGGGGCGCCAGGATCGCCGTGGCCGCGATCAGCACGAAGAAGCCGCCCAGCCAGCCCACCAGCCCCCGCCACAGATGCAGCGGCGCCGGCAGCAGGTCGGCGGAATAGAGCGAGGCCCCGGTCGTCGTCAGCGAGGACACCATCTCCCACCAGGCGTTGAAGAGGCCGGTATCGGGCAGGCTTTGCGCGACCGGCATCGCCAGGATCAGCGGCATCAGCCCGAAGACCGCGACCACCGTCAGCAGCGCCTCTCGCGGGTGGCGGGCGCTGCGGCGGGCGCCCATCGCCAGGGCGACCATGCCGGTGACGACCATGACCAGCAGCGCGGAATAGAAGAAGTTCCGCGCGATGGCATGTTCGCGCAGCACCGAGGCATGGGCGGCGGGCACCAGCATCGCCAGCGCCGCGGCAAGCACCAGGACCACCGGCATCGGAAGGCGCGACAGGATCGTCACCGGCCCGCACCCCGTCAGAAGAAGTCGATCGAGACCTGCAGCAGGCGCTCGACCTCGGGGACATCGGGGGTCATGGCGAAGATCAGCACCACGTCGCCCTCGTCGATGCGGGTATCGGGCATGGGCTTCACGATGCGGTCGCCCTTCTGCACCGCGCCGATCAGCACGCCCTCGGGGAAGTCGATGTCGCGGATCGCCCGGCCCGACATGGGCGAGGTGGACAGGACCTGCGCCTCCATCACCTCGGCCTCGGCATCGCCGATGGAATAGATGTCGCGCACCCGCCCGTGGCGGATATGGCGCAGGATGGTCGAGACCGTCGTGGCGCGCGGATTGATATGGGCGTCGATGTCCAGCACCTCCATCAGCGGCACCAGCGTCGGGTCGTTGATCAGCGAGATCACCATCTTCGCCCCCGCCTGCTTGGCCCGCACCGCCGCAAGGATGTTGGTCTTGTCATCGTCGGTCAGGGCCAGGACCGCATCGGTGCTGGGCACCGAGGCTTCCTCCAGCAGTTCCGCCGACAGCCCGTCGCCGTTCAGCACGATGGTGCGCTCCAGCGCGTCGGCCGCCATCTCGGCGCGCAGCCGGTCGCGCTCGATCAGCCGGGTGCGGATCCGGTCGGGGCCGCGCTCCAGCGCCAGCGCCACCGACAGCCCGACATTGCCCGCCCCGATGATCGCCACCCGCGCGGGCTTCTGCGGCGGCTTGCCGAAGATCTCCAGCGTGCGGGCCACGTCCTCGGCATGGCTGAAGATATAGACCTGATCGCCCGCGAACAGCTGGTCGCCCGGCTCCGGCGCGAACAGCCGCCCCTCGCGCCGCACGCCCGCGACGATGGCGCGCAGCGTCGAGAAGATCTCGTTCAGCTGCCGCAGGGGCGTGTTCAGCGCCGGGCAGTCTTCCTCCAGCACGATGCCCAGCAGCTGCACCCGGCCGCCCATGAAGGTCTCGGCATCGAAGGTCGAGGGTGCCGACAGCCGTTGCAGCGCGGCCTTGGCGACCTCGCGCTCGGGGCTGATGACCACGTCGATGGGCAGGTGGTCGGTGCGGTAGAGATCGCACCAGATCGCCTCCATATAGGCGGCGCTGCGCAGCCGGGCGATCTTGCGCGGCACCTGGAAGACCGAATGGGCGACCTGGCAGGTGACCATGTTCACCTCGTCCGAATGGGTCGCGGCGATGACCAGATCGGCGTCGCGCGCGCCGGCCCGGTCCAGCACGTCGGGATGGCTGGCAAAACCGGTCACGCCCTGGACGTCCAGCGCATCGGTGGCGCGGCGGATCAGCTCGGCATTGGTGTCGATCACGGTGACGTCGTTGCGCTCGCCCGACAGATGCCGCGCGATCTGCCAGCCGACCTGCCCTGCCCCGCAGATGATGATCTTCATGGCTTTCCCCGCCCCGGCCCGATCCGCCCGCGCCCCGTCCGTCCTGCCTACGACCGCGCGCGGCGCCGCGCAACCGGCCATCGCATGGCGCAGGCCGCCGCCACCGGCATGAACATGCCGGCCGCCTTGCGCCTGCCGGGGCCCGGCTTGAAAAGCCCGCGGCGCTCAACTAAGGATTGAATTCCCGTGACATGCAACGGGATACCGAAGCGGAGGACCCTCCGCCGGCCGCAGCACGATCCGGCGCGCGGCCGCAGGCAATGGTAAGTCCGGGCCGCCGCCCGCCGCGAGAGGGGCGCCGACCGGTTGTCTTGATTTCCGGCTGTTTCTGGAACCTTTGCGGGCCAAGTGCCCCGTCCAGGCGCAGCCATATCGGTACCGAGCCGCCCGACAGGATGGAGATGGAAAGTGACCGATCCGGCCGGACATGGTGTCGTCTGCTCCCATGGCCGGCCGGAATGCAGCGTCATGTTTGTTTCCCCAAAACGCCGTCGCCAGTCGGAACGGGCTCGGACGTGGCCGGCGATCCCTCCCTTCAGGGGCGGATCGCCGGCCACAACCTTCAGGGGGTATGGCGCCTACTTGCCGGTCAGCACCTCGTCATCGGCGCGCATTCCGCCGACCACGCCAAGCGATTTCAGCTTGCGGTGCAGGGCGCTGCGCTCCATGCCGACGAATTGCGCGGTGCGGCTGATATTGCCGCCGAAGCGGTTGATCTGGGCGACCAGGTATTCGCGCTCGAACAGCTCGCGCGCCTCGCGCAGCGCCATGGCGGTGATCTGCGGGCCAAGGCTCAGCGCGTCGCTGTTGTCGGGCGTGGCGCCCTGCGGCTCCAGCTCGGCGGGCTGGATCGGGCCGCTGTCCTCGGCCAGGATCAGCACCCGCTCGACCACGTTGCGCAGCTGGCGGATGTTGCCCGGCCAGCGCATCGCCTGCAGTGCCGCCACCGTCTCGTCGGGCAGATCGCGCAGCGCCAGGCCCTGCAGCTGGTGGAACTGCTCGATGAAATGGCGGGCCAGCACGGAAATATCCTCGCGCCGGTCGGCCAGCGAGGGCACCGCCAGCGGCACCACGTTCAGCCGGTCGTAGAGTTCCTGCCGGAAGCGCCCGGCGGCGATCTCGGTCGGCAGGTCGCGATTGGTCGAGGAGATCACCCGCAGATCGACCCGCACCCGGTCCGTGCCGCCGGCGCGGGCGAATTGCTGTTCGGTCAGCACCCGCAGGATCTTGGGCTGAGTCCCCAGCGGCATGTCGCCGACCTCGTCGAAATAGATCACCCCGCCATGGGCCCGTTCCAGCAGGCCCGGCTCGATGCCGCGTTCCGGGCTTTCGCGGCCGAACAGCACCTCTTCCATGCGCTCGGGCTCGATCGTGGCGCAGGGGACGGTGACGAAGGGGGCATTCGCGCGCGGGCTGTGGGCGTGGATATAGCGCGCCGCCAGTTCCTTGCCGCTGCCCGGCTCGCCGCTCAGCATCACCCGGCCGTTGGACTTGGCGACCTTGTCCAGGTTGTCGCGCAGCCGCTTGAAGGCGACCGAGCCGCCCAGCATCTCGGCCAGGCGCGCGTCGCCGCGTTTCAGGCTGCTGTTCTCGCGGCGCAGGCGGCTGGTCTCCATCGCGCGGTTGATGACCACCATCAGCTGGTCGATGTTGAAGGGCTTCTCGATGAAGTCATAGGCGCCCTGCTTGATCGCGGCGACCGCGATCTCGATATTGCCGTGCCCCGAGATGATGATCACCGGCACGTCGGGATTGTTGCGCTTGACCTGCTTGAGGATGTCGATGCCGTCCATCCGGCTGTCCTTCAGCCAGATGTCCAGGATCATCAGCGCCGGCTCCGCCTCGTTCAGCGCGGCGACGGCCTCGTCGGAATTGGCGGCGGTGCGGGTCGCGAAGCCCTCGTCCTTCAGGATATCCGCGATCAGCTCGCGGATGTCGCGCTCGTCGTCGACGATCAGAATATCGCTCATATCGTCCCTGCCTCGTCTTTTTCCTGTTTCACTTTACGCCCGGTTCCGCGCACCGGGTGGCGCTCGCGGGGCAGGCGGATCTCGGCCATGGCGCCGGGGCGCTCGGGCGCATCCGTCAGGAGCAGGCTGCCGCCATGTTCCTCGACGATCTTCTTGACGATGGGCAGGCCAAGGCCGGTGCCCTGCGCCTTCATCGTCACATAGGGTTCGAACAGGCGCGAGCGGTCGGCGGGCAGGCCGGCGCCGTTGTCGGTGATGCGGATGGTGACCGCATCGGGGCCCGCCTCCATCGTCACGCCGATCCGCGCCTGCCAACCTTCGGGCGGATTTTCCGCCGCCTCGTCAATGGCCTCGCCGGCGTTCTTCAGAAGATTGGTGAAAGCCTGGCGCAGCATGCCCGCATCGCAATCGACGATCACCGGCTCCTCGGGGATGTCGGTGACCAGCGCGCCCTTCAGCGCGTCCTGCTGCAGCAGGACGGATTCGCGCAACAGCCGCGCCAGGTCGGTCTCGGCCCGGTCGGGCTCGGGCATCCGGGCGAAGCGGCTGAATTCGTCCACGATCCGGCGCAGGTCGTTGGTCTGGCGGATGATGACGTCGACATATTGCTCCAGCGCGGCCTTGTCCTCGTCGCCCGCCAGGGGCGCGAACTTGCGCCGCAGCCGCTCTGCCGAAAGCTGGATCGGGGTCAGCGGGTTCTTGATCTCGTGCGCGACGCGGCGGGCCACGTCGCCCCAGGCGGCCATGCGCTGCGCGCTGACCAGCTCGGTCACGTCGTCGAAGGCGACCACATAGCCCTCCAGCCCGCCATCGGTGCCGCGCCGCACCGCCATGCGCACCAGCAGGCTTTCGACGCGGCCGTCGCGCATCAGCCGCACCTCGTCCTGCACCGCCTCGGCGACCGAGCCCGACAGCCGGTCGAACAGCGGCGCGAATTCCGGCACCGCCTCGGACAGCAGCGCGTCGATGTCGCGCTTCGGCTCCAGCCCGACCAGCCGGGTGGCGGAACGGTTCAGGAAGTCGATCTCTCCGGCCGCGTCCAGCCCGATCACGCCCGATGTCACCGAGGACAGCACGTTGTCGAACAGCCGCCGCTGCTCGTCGCTGATGCGATAGCTTTCGACCAGTTCCTCGCGCTGCTGCTTCAGCTGCCGGGTCATGCGGTTGAAGGCGCGGCCCAGGGTCTGGATCTCGTCGCCGGTCCGGGGCTCGGGGATCTGCAGGTCCAGGTCGCCCTGCCCGACCCGCTCGCTGGCCTGGGCCAGAAGCCCGATCGGATGCGACAGCCGGCTGGCGAACCACAGCCCGGCCCAGATCGCCGCCGCCACCAGCAGCAGCGCGAAGCCCAGATAGACCAGCGAGAATTCGAACAGCACCTGCCCGCGGGTCTGTTCCAGCCGACGGTAGTCGCCGACGGTCGCGCGGGTGTCGTCCAGCAATCCCAGCAGGTTGCCGTCGACGTCGCGGGTCACGTAGAGGTAGCGGTCGGCCAGCGGCGGCAAGGCCACCAGCGCGCGGAATTCGTTGTTCTGCCAGTCCTCGATCAGCACCAGCCCCTCGGACTGGGCCTGGTCCAGCTGCTCGCTGGTGGGTTCCTCGTACCAGAACAGATAGCTGCGCTCGCCCCGCGCGCGGATCCCGCCCGAGCCGTCGATGACATAGGCCTCGCGCAGCCCGCGCTGGATCAGCCCCTGCCCCTGCACCAGTAGCGGGCGCATGTCGCCATCCTCGATCAGCGGGTTCGCGCGGCCGGCCTGGATCAGCACCCCGGCCAGCGCGCGGGCATCCTCGGTCAGGTCGCGGCGGTGTTCCTCCTGATAGGCCTCGGCGGCGGCCTGAGAGGTCATGACCACCTGCTGCACCCGGTCCGAGAACCAGCCCTCCAGCCCGATATTGACCAGGAAGCCCGCGAAGACCGCGACCAGCACCGTCGGCACCAGCGCGATGCCCGCGAAGACGCCGACCAGCCGCCCGTGCAGCCGCGAGCCCGCGTCGCTGTTGCGGCGCGCGGCGATCAGCCGGGCCATGCGCAACACGACGAAGCCGAACAGCACGATCAGATAGGCCAGGTCCAGCATCAGGATCAGCCGCAGCATCTGCGGCTCGGCGCCCCGGCTGACCGGGCCCAGCACGCTCATCGTCGCCGCCGCCAGCGCCGCGCCGACGAGGATCATCCCCCATGCCAGCACCGGACGCCAATGCCGGGCCAGCCGGATCTGCGCCAACCTGTCCCAGCTCAGCCCTGATATGGACCCTGCCATAGCCCCCACCTGCCGTCTTGCGCGGCATCTGTTGCGGCGACCCGTGTCCTGGGCACCGCTACCTGTGGCGGTTTTACATCAGTTTGCGGCGCCGTGTCACCTCGATATTCAGCTCGGTCAGCTTCTTGCGCAGGGTATTGCGGTTGATTCCCAGCAAATCGGCGCATCGCAGCTGATTTCCGCCGGTCGCATCCAGCGCGACCTGCAGAAGCGGGCGCTCGATCTCGCGCAGGATGCGGTCATAGAGGCCCGGCGGCGGCAGCGCGTCGCCATGCAGGTCGAAATAGCGCTGCAGATGCGCCTCGACCGAATCCGACAGCCGGGCATGGGCGGCGGGCATGACCATCGGCTGCGGCGCCTCGACCGCGCCGCTGACCGGGGCGGCCGAGGTCGCGGCGATCGGCACCGCCCGCCCGGCGCCCTGCTGGCTCAGCGTCTCGCGCATCTCGGGCTCGGTGATGACCGGGCTGGAGGCGGTCAGCGCCAGCCGGCGCATCATGTTCTCCAGCTCGCGCACATTGCCGGGGAAGGGATGGGCGCGCAGCAGCGCCGCCGCCTCGTCCGACAGCATCCGCTCGGGCAGGCCCTGGGCGGCGGCGCGGGCCAGCAGATGCGTGGCCAGCGGCAGGATGTCGTCGACCCGCGCGCGCAGGGGCGGCACCGTCACCGTCACCCCCGCCAGCCGGTAATAGAGGTCCGAGCGCAGCCGCCCCGCCGCCACGTCCGCCTGCGGATCGGGGCCGGTGGTGGCGACGACGCGCGGGGCCATGGCGCGGTCGGGGCCGGATTCCATCGCCTCGATCATGCCGATCAGCCGGGCCTGCGCGGCCTGGTCGAAACCGGCGGGGTTCTCGATCAGGATGGTGCCGCCGCGCGCCTTGTCGACCGCGCGCATCACCGCCTCCTCGCCGGCATCGGCCGAGGTCAGCACGGCGATGCCCCGGTCGCGCCGCTCGGACAGGTCGTGGAAGCTGCGCGCGATGGTGGTCTTGCCGACCCCCGGCTCGCCGGCGATCAGCACCGGCAGATCGGCATTCAGCACCCGCGCCGCCATGCGGAACAGCGACTGCATCGCCGGCGCGTGGCCGATCAGCGGCATGGCCGGGTCGGCGGCATCGCGCGAGATGGTGATCGGCTCGGGCGCCGGGTCCGACCTGCGCGGCCGCCGCGACAGGGCCTGGTTCGCCTTGGCCATCAGGTCGGGCAGGTCGAAGGGCTTGGGCAGATATTCGAAGGCCTCGGCCTCGGTCGCGCGGATCGCGGTGACGATGGTGTTCTGGGCCGAGATCACGATCACCGGCAGGTCGGGCCGGGCCTCGCGGATGGCGGGGATGCGGTCGATGCCGTTGCCGTCGGGCATCATCACGTCGGTGATGACCAGATCGCCCCGCCCCTCCTCGACCCATTTCGACAGCTGCGCCAGCGAGCCGGTGGCATGGACCCGGCAGCCCGCCCGCGTCAGGGCCTGCGTCAGCACCGTGCGGATGGTGCGGTCGTCATCGGCGATCAGAACGGTTCCGTCCATGGGGGTCGGTCCTTATGGCTTGGCGGGTGGGGATTTGGGAAGCGAAATGCGGAACACCGTGCGGCCGGGGCGGCTGTCTACCCGGACCAGCGCGCGGTGGTCGGTGATGATCTTGCTGACCAGCGCCAGCCCCAGCCCGGTGCCGTTCTCGCGGCCCGAGACGAAGGGCTCGAACACCTCGTCGGCGATGGCTTCGGGCAGGCCGGGGCCGTTGTCCTCGATCTCGATCTGCAGGGGCAGCGGGCGGCCGGCCGGGTCGGCCTCGTCGGGGGGCAGCCGCAAGGTGTGGTCATAGAAGCTGCGCAGCCGGATGGTGGGCCCCGGCACGCCGTTCAGCGCCTCGGCCGCGTTCTTGACCAGGTTCAGGCAGACCTGCATCAGCTGGTCGCCATCGGCCAGCGCCGGCGGCAGCGAGGGGTCGTAATCCGTCAAGAGCGCGATGCCGCGCGCGAAACCCACCGCGGCCGAGCGGCGCACCTGTTCCAGCACGTCATGGACATTCACCGGCACCAGCTTCGGCGCCGAGGTGTCGCCGAAGCGTTCCACCTGGTCCAGCAGCGCGACGATGCGGCGCGATTCGCTGACGATCATCTCGGCCATCTCGCGGTCCTCGGGCGTGGCGTTCATCGCCATCAGCTGCGCCGCGCCGCGGATCCCGGCCAGCGGGTTCTTGATCTCGTGCGCCAGCATCTCGGCCATGCCGATGGCGCTGCGGGCGGCGGTGCGGACCTGGCGGCTCTGGCTTTGCAGCCCGACGGCATCGGGCACGATCAGGATCGAGACATTGCGCGCATCGTCGCCAAGCGGCCCGGCATGGACCACCGCCGAGCGCGCCTGGTGCCCGCCCGCGCGGTCGCCCAGCTCGAAGCGGACGCCGGGCTGGTAGAGCGCCTCGTCCCCGCGCGCGACCCGCGCCAGAAGCGGACGCAGCGAGGGCGAGATCAGCAGCCGCGTCGCCATCTCGTCGCCCTCCAGCGGCTTGCCCAGGGTCGAGTTGCGCGAGATGTTCAGCCAGATCTCGGCCGCGTCGTTCATCGCCGCGACCCGTCCCTTCCTGTCCAGGATCAGCGCCGGCAGAGGCAGCGTGTCCCAGCCCGCGCCCGGCGCGGCTTCGTGGAAATCGGCCGGGCGCGGACAGCTCATGCGGCCTCCCCCGTGGCGGGCGCGATGTCGTCGCCGGGCGCGTCGGTGAAGGCGCTGCGGATCAGGGCGATGGTGGCGTCCGGGCTGTCGGCGCGCAGCATCTGGGCGCGCAGCGGCGCGCCGTTCGCATCGGCATACCAGCCCAGATGCTTGCGGGCGACGCGCAGGCCCAGGTCGGTGCCGTAGAAGGACAGCATGTCGCGGTAATGGTCCTCGACCAGGTCGGCCAGCGCGGCGCCAAGCGGCCGCTCGGGCGCCGGGGTGCCCCACAACCGATGCGCGATCGCCGCCAGCCGCCAGGGCGCGCCCTGCGCGCCGCGCCCGACCATCACCGCCTCGGCCCCCGACTGCGCCAGCGCCGCGCGGGCCGAGGCCGCGTCGGTGACGTCGCCATTGGCGACCAGCGGCGGGCGGCCCGGCAGGTCGGACACCGCCCGGATCGCCGCCCAGTCGGCCCGGCCCTTGTAGAACTGCGCCCGCGTCCGGCCATGCACGGTCAGCATCCGCACCCCGGCATCCGAGGCCCGCCGCGCCAGTTCCGGCGCGTTCAGGCAGCTGTCGTCCCAGCCCAGCCGCATCTTCAGCGTCACCGGCACCTCGACCGCGCCGACCACCGCCTCGACCACCCGCAGCGCGTGGTCCAGGTCGCGCATCAGCGCCGAGCCCGACAGCCCGCCCGTTACCTTCTTGGCCGGGCAGCCCATGTTGATGTCGATGATCGGCGCGCCCATGCCCTGCACGATCCGGGCGGTCTCGGCCATCGCCCCGGCCTCGCGCCCGGCGATCTGGACGCTGACGGGCAGCCCCGCCCCGACCGTGGCCTTGGCGCGGACCGCGGCGCGGGTCGAGGGGCGCGGCGTCACCATCTCGGACGAGGCGACCATCTCGCTGACCATCAGCCCGGCGCCGAATCGCGCAACCATCCGGCGAAACGGCAGATCGGTGATCCCGGCCATCGGGGCCAGGAAGACGGGCGGACCCAGGGGCCGGTCGCCGAGATATATGGGTTCGGGCAGTCGCATGATCCGTTCCTTCGCCTCGCCGCCAAGCGCCCGCAAGAACGGCACCCTGCCGCCGGGGCGGGCACTCGTCATACGGCGCCGGATTGTCTATATAATAGGCATGTCGCCTGTTTCATATGCAGAACCCGCCTGATCGCGCCCTGATCGCGCCGCGACGGCACATGTCGCATTTCTCCACGGCGATTGTCGCTTCCGGCATGGCTTCCGCGGGGCAGCCGTGATTGGATCGGGCCTGGGTTGCAAGCGGAAATGGGGTTGCAAGGGGAAATCATGTTCCTGTCCGTCTTCGACATGTTCAAGATCGGCGTCGGGCCGTCGTCCTCGCATACGATGGGGCCGATGGTCGCGGGGGCGCGGTTCCTGCAATCGCTGCGCGCCCAGCCGTTCCAGGCCCACGGGCTGCGCGCCAGCCTGCATGGCAGCCTGGCCTTCACCGGCAAGGGCCATGCCACCGACCGCGCCACGATCCTGGGCCTTGCGGGATTCGTGCCCGAGACCATGGATGCCGAGGCCGCCGAGGCCGCGCTGGCCCGGATCCGCGAAACCCGCCAGGTCACGCCCGAGGGCCTGCAGCCGCTGCAGTTCGACCCCGAGACCGACCTGCGCTTCGATTTCGACCACGCCCTGCCCGGCCATGCCAACGGCATGACGCTTTCCGCCACCGATGCGCAGGGCGACGTGATCTTCCACCAGATCTATTACTCGGTCGGCGGCGGCTTCGTGCTGACCGATCAGGAACTGGCCCGGCAGGGGGACGAAAGCCGCAGCGACGACGCGCCGAAGGTCCCCTTCCCCTTCGCCAGCGCCGCCGAAATGCTGGAGATGGCCGAAGGCTCGGGCAGGACCATCGCCCAGATGAAGCGCGCCAACGAGCTGGTCCATCGCAGCGACGCGCAGATCCGCGACGGGCTGGCGCGGATCTGGCAGGTGATGCGCGACTGCATGGATCGCGGGCTGACCACGCCGGGCGTGCTGCCGGGCGGGCTGAAGGTGCGCCGCCGCGCCCATGCGATCCACCAGCAATTGCTGGCCGAACGCGGCATGAACCTGACCGCGCCCCATGTCATCAACGACTGGATGTCGACCTATGCCATGGCCGTGAACGAGGAGAACGCGGCCGGCGGGCAGGTCGTCACCGCGCCCACCAACGGCGCCGCCGGGGTGGTGCCGGCGGTGATCCGCTACTGGCTGGACCATGTGCCGGGCGCAGGCGAGAGCCAGTTGCCGGAATTCCTGCTGACCGCCGCGGCCATCGGCGGGCTGATCAAGCACAATGCCTCGATCTCGGGCGCGGAATGCGGCTGCCAGGCCGAGGTCGGCTCGGCCTCGGCCATGGCGGCGGCGGGACTGTGCGCGGTGATGGGCGGCACCCCCCAGCAGGTCGAGAACGCCGCCGAGATCGCGCTGGAGCATCACCTGGGCATGACCTGCGACCCGGTGAAGGGGCTGGTGCAGGTGCCCTGCATCGAACGAAACGGGCTGGGCGCGATCAAGGCGGTCAGCGCGGCAAGCCTGGCGCTGCGCGGCGACGGACAGCATTTCGTGCCGCTGGACGCCGCCATCGAGACCATGCGCCAGACCGGCCGCGACATGAGCGACAAATACAAGGAAACCTCGCTTGGCGGGCTGGCCGTCAACGTCCCGAATTGCTGAGCGGCCGCGCAGGCGGCTTGCCGCCCGCCCGCGCCCTTCGCGCTTGCCCGCGAGGCAGGCGATTGCTAACGCTGGGGGCAATCAATAACGACGCAATCCGACAGAGGCCCGTTTCATGAAGATGCCGCTCAGCCCGCGCCTTGCGCTGCTTGCCCTTCTGACCCTGCCGCTCGCCGCCTGCGAAGGCACCGGCCTGCCCGGCTTCGGCGCGCAGGACGACCCCCAGGCCGAGGGACACCGGGGACCGCCCTCGGTCTCGCCGCTGGAGGCCCCGATCGAGACCGGCGCCGCCGAGGCCCGCGCCGTCGCCACGGCCGAGGCGCAGACGCATAACACCGCCGCCTTCAGCGCCCGCGGCAACGAGCCGTTCTGGGCCGTCGACGTCGCCGGCAATACCGCGATCTACAAGACGCCCTCGAACCAGCGCGGACAGGCCATCCGGGTGAACCGGCTGACCTTCGCCGAGGGCGTGGAATATATCGGCGTGCTGGGCGGACGGCCCTTCACGGTGAATATCCGCGCCGCCGAATGCCGCGACAGCATGTCGGGCGACCGCTTCCCGATGACCGCGACGCTGACCGTCTCGGGCCGTTCGGAACGCGGCTGCGCGGGCCCGGCCACGGCCGAGGTGGCGCAGGCCGTCGCCGCCACCCGCGCCCCGGCCCCAGCAGCGCCGCGCGCGA
>NZ_QNRC01000016.1 GCF_003709565.1 Paracoccus sigandri
CGGGCGGCAAGGGCAAGGCCGCGCGTGCGGGCGCCCTGCCCAAGCCGCGCCGCACGCCGCCGCAAGGCCCCGTCCGGCCGGCCGCCACCCCGGCGAAGTTCGAGCTGCGGCACCTGGGCATCGCGCTCAGCTTCCTGCTGGTCGTTGCGATCCCGGTCGTCGTCAGCGCCTGGTATCTGTGGGCCAAGGCCAACGACCAGTATGCCTCCTACCTGGGCTTCTCGGTCCGCAGCGAATCCTCGCCCGCCTCCAGCGAGCTTCTGGGCGGGCTGTCCACGCTGGTCGGCATGACCAGCAGTTCCTCGACCGATACCGACATCCTCTACAAGTTCATCCAGAGCCACGACCTGGTCGAGCGGGTGAACCAGCGCATGGACCTGGCCGAGATCTGGTCCAAGGCCGAGGGCGATCCGGTCTTTGCCTATCGCGGCGGCGGCTCGATGGAGGACCTGCTGAACGAATGGGAACGCAAGGTCCGCGTCTATTACGACGACGGCATGATCGACCTGCGCGTCCTGGCCTTCACGCCCGAGGATTCCCATGCCATCGCCCAGGCGATCCTGGACGAAAGCACCATCCGCATCAACGAGCTGAACGACGTCGCGCGCGAGGATGCGCTGCGCTATGCCCGCCAGGAGCTGGACCAGGCCATCGAGCGGCTGAAGGAAGCGCGCCAGGCGATGACCGAGTTCCGCAACCGCCACCAGCTGGTCGATCCGACCGCCGACGTGCAGGGACAGGTCGGCGTGGTCACCTCGCTGCAGCAGCAGCTGGCCGAGCAGCTGGTCGCGCTGGGGATGCTGCGCGCCAATGCCCAGGCCAACGACCCGCGCATCGAGCAGGGCGAGCTGCGCATCTCGGTGATCCGCGAACAGATCGACGCCGAGCGGTTGAAGTTCGGTTCCGAAACGCCGACCGGCGAAGCCCTGTCCGAGGTGGTCGGCCAGTACGAATCGCTGGCCGTGGACCGGCAATTCGCGGAAAGCAGCTATACCGCCGCGCTGGCCGCCTATGACGCCGCCCGCGCCGAGGCCGTCCGCCAGTCCCGCTATCTGGCCGCCTATGTGCGCCCGACCTTCGCCCAGATCGCCGAATATCCCCAGCGGATGAAGCTGATGGCGATCCTGTCGGGCTTCCTGCTGGTGGTCTGGACCATCGGCGTGCTGATCTTCTACAGCCTGCGCGACCGGCGATGATCCGCCTGGAGAACCTGACCAAGATCTACATGCTGGACGGCCGCCGCAAGGTGGTGGCCGACAATATCAACGCGGTCTTCCCGACCGGCGTGGCCGTCGCGCTGCTGGGCCGCAACGGGGCGGGCAAGTCCTCGATGCTGCGGATGATCTCGGGGGCGATGCTGCCCACCTCGGGGCGGATCCTGTCCAGCGGCACGATCAGCTGGCCGGTGGGCTTCGCCGGCGCCTTCAACGGCGAGCTGACGGGCGAGCAGAACTGCCGCTTCATCGCCCGGCTCTATGGCGTCAATACCGACGAGATGATCGAATTCGTCGAGGATTTCGCCGAGCTGGGCGAACATTTCCGCCTGCCGATCCGCAGCTATTCCTCGGGGATGCGGGCGCGGCTGGCCTTCGGCGTGTCGATGGCGGTGCCCTTCGACACCTATCTGGTCGACGAGGTCTCGGCCGTGGGCGATGCCTCGTTCAAGGCCAAGTCCAATCGTCTCTTCAACGACCGGATGAGCAATGCCGGCGCCATCGTCGTGTCACATTCGCTGAATATGTTGCGCCAGACCTGCCAGGCGGGCGCGGTGCTCGAGAATGGCAGGCTCAGCTACTATCACGAGCTGGAAGAGGCGATCGAGGTGCATATGCAGAACATGGAACAGGCCGGCGCCTGAGGCGCGACAGGCGGGCGGCCGCCCGTGCCTCGGGCCCGCTCTGGCCCTTGTTCCGACTCGATCCTAGACATGTTTCCGGACGTGCAAGGCAACCAAGGGCACAATCATGAAGATCATCGTTCTGGGTGGAGACGGCTTCTGCGGCTGGCCCACCGCATTGCACCTTTCGGCCCGCGGGCACGAGGTCATCATCGTCGACAACCTCTCGCGCCGGAAGATCGATGTGGAGCTGGAGGTCGGCTCGCTGACCCCGATCCGTCCCCTGGGCGAGCGGGTGCGAGCCTGGCACGAGCTGACCGGCCGGACCATCCGCACCGAGGGCTTCACCGTGGGCGAGAACTATCACCGCCTGCTGACCCTGCTGCAGCAGGAACGGCCCGACGCGGTGATCCATTTCGCCGAGCAGCGCGCCGCGCCCTATTCGATGAAATCCAGCTGGCACAAGCGCTATACGGTCAACAACAACCTGAACGCCACCAACGACGTGCTGGCGGCCATCGTGGAATCCGGCCAGGACACCCACCTGCTGCACCTGGGCACCATGGGCGTCTATGGCTATGGCACCGCCGGCATGAAGATCCCCGAGGGTTATCTGAAGGTTACGGTAGATACCTCGAACGGTCCCTGCCAGCAGGAGATCCTCTATCCGGCCAATCCCGGCAGCATCTACCACATGACCAAGACCCAGGATCAGCTGTTCTTCTTCTATTACAACAAGAATGACGGCGTGCGGATCACCGATCTGCACCAGGGCATCGTCTGGGGCACCCAGACCGAGGAGACCCGGATGGACGACCGGCTGATCAACCGTTTCGACTATGACGGCGATTATGGCACGGTGCTGAACCGCTTCCTGATGCAGGCGGCGATCGGCTATCCGCTGACCGTCCACGGCACCGGCGGCCAGACCCGCGCCTTCATCCATATCCAGGACACCTGCCGCTGCATCGAGCTTGCGCTGCTGAACCCGCCGCAGCGGGGCGAGCGGGTGAACATCCTGAACCAGATGACCGAGACCCACCGGATCCGCGACCTGGCGCAGATGATCTCGGACAAGACCGGGGTCGAGGTGGCCATGCTGCCCAACCCGCGCAACGAGGCCGACGAGAACGACCTGCATGTCATCAACGACCGCTTCCTGGGGCTGGGGCTGGAGCCGATCCGGCTGCAGGACGGGTTGCTGGACGAGGTGCAGGAGATCGCCCGGAAATATGCCGATCGCTGCGACCGCTCGAAGATCCCCTGCGTCTCGAAATGGCGCCGGGACTGAAGCGGGATGGCGGCCGGGGTCGGTCGCAACGAGGGGCTATAGCGATTCTGCCGCCTTGGCGCGGTTGCCGCTCTTTTCATCGCGCAGAGTCGCGACGGGGATGAGGTATTGCGATGCTGCCGCTGGGGCAGCGCCGCCGCTTGCCTCGGGCGAAACCGCGCAAGGCCGCGAGGGATCCACGCCGCGGCCGCTGCAAGATAATGGCACCTTCTCGCGCGTTGGCTGGAGACGTGCAACTCGGCGGGCGACTTGCCGCCCGGCGACTCTCGGCATGTCGGGGCCCGCGCCAAGGGGCCGCACGATCCCGCCAGGCACAGCGATGGCAGTGGCGGGATGGTAACTCACCCATCAATTCCGCACAGACGGGTCATTCCCGACCCGGCGATCACGCGCGGCATCGGCCACGCCATCAGCTCTGCACGGACGGGTCATTCCCTGGCCCGGTCGCCCCGACGTCCGAGCCGCGCACCGCAATGGACCGCAAGCCGACCAGGCACGAATTTCCTGAGCCAGTCTTCCTTCGCCCTGGCCGTGCGCCAGACCGGACCTTCCCCGGCCGCCGGCCGGATCGAACGCAGCCCCGCGCGCCAGCTCCGCCTTCCGACGATCCGCCGAAGACCGCGACCCACCCTGCGGCTGATGCGTGACGCGAGGCTCGCCTGACGCTGTGGGACCGACCAACCCGCCCCCGGATCACGAAGACTGCCCGCGTCACCCCCGGCGGCGTTCGATGGCTTCCCAGATCAGCGCGGCGGCGTTGATGCCGTCGAAGCGTTCCAGTTCCTGGATGCCCGTGGGCGAGGTCACGTTGATCTCGGTCAGCCAACCGTCGATGACGTCGATCCCGGTGAAGATCAGCCCCTTCTCGCGCAGGACAGGGCCCAGCCGCGCGCAGATCTCGCGCTCGCGCTCGGTCAGGCCGATCCGCTCGGCCCGCCCGCCGACATGCATGTTCGAGCGCGTCTCGCCCTCCTGCGGGACGCGGTTGATCGCGCCCACCGGCTCGCCATCGACCAGGATGATGCGCTTGTCGCCCCTGACCACGGCGGGCAGGTATTTCTGCGCGATCATCGGCTCGCGGTTGATGCCGGCGAAGGTTTCCAGAAGCGCCGACAGGTTCGGATCGCCCGGCCGCAGGTGAAACACCCCTGCCCCGCCATTGCCGTAAAGCGGCTTCACGATGATCTCGCCATGGCGCTCGCGGAAGCGGCGGAAGGCGGCGGGGTCGCGTGCGATCATCGTCGGCGGGGTCAGATCGGGGAAATCCAGAACCATCAGCTTTTCGGGGCAGTTGCGCACCCAGAACGGGTCGTTGACCACCAGGGTGCCGGGATGGACGCGGTCCAGCAGATGGGTCGAGGTCACATAGGCCATGTCGAAAGGCGGATCCTGGCGCAGCCAGACCACGTCGAAGGCGGTCAGCTCCTTCTCCTCCCACGGGCCGAAGCCGACATGATTGCCCTGTTCCCGCCGCAGGGTGATATCGCGGCCATGCGCGATGACCCGACCCTCGTCATAGCGCAGCTGATCGACGGTATACTGGAACAGCCGATGCCCTCGCGCCTGCGCCTCGAGCCCGATCCGGAAGGTGCTGTCGCCGTCGATCGACACGTGCTCGACCGGATCCATCTGCAATGCGACGTAAAGGCTCATTCCCGAACTCCCCTAGGCTGACCGCCCGCTTGTCGCGCGACAGCCCCGGCGATGCAAGTGGAGCAAGGGATCAGCAGCCGCCAAAGGCGTTTTCGAGGATCTCGATGCGCCCGACACCATCGACCAGCGCCACGTCCATGCGCATCTCGGTCAGCTGGCCGCGCGGCTGCCCGCCGCAGAATTCGCAGGCGGCAAGGCAGATCCGGTTCATCTGTGCCCGCCCCAGGCGTTCGGCGGCAGCGGCATGGCTGACGGATTGCTTCACCTCGACGAAGATGATGCATTCGCCCTGCCGCAGGATCAGGTCGATCTCGCCCGCCCGGCCACGCCAGCGGCGGGCCAGCAATTCATACCCCGCCGAGACATAGCGCGCCAGAACCGCGTCTTCGGCCATTACGCCCGCAAGCTGCGCCATCCGTCCCCGGACGGCGCGGGCGGCGGGCGCCAGGGCGGCCGAATTGTCCCAGCCGTCGATGTCGCGCAGATGCAGTCCCATGATCGTCCCCTGTCCCTGCGGGCGGCCTAGTGCCCGTTGCCTTCATCATCCAGCTTCAGCGCCATCTGATAGACCTCGCGCCGCGCCAGCCCCAGTTCCTGCGCGACCTCGCGCGCCGCGTCCTTCACCGTCATATGCCCAAGCCGCGCCGCCAGCGCCGCCTGGATCGCATCTTCATCGACCTGCACATCGCCTTGCCGGTCAACGAGCAGCACCACCTCGCCCTTCAGCGCCGCCATGCGCGGATCCTGCGCCAGTTCCCCGGCCGTCCCGCGAATGACCTCCTCGAAGCGTTTGGTCAGTTCCCGCGCCACCACTGTAGATCGATTCGCATCAATCTCGCACAATTCTTCCAATGTTTGCTTAACGCGCCTGGGGCTTTCGAACAGGATCAGCGTCGCGTCGATCTTCAGCAGCTCGCGCAGCCATGTGGCGCGCGCGGCGCGGGTGGCGGGGGGGAAGCCCGCGAAGAGGAAGCGGTCGCTCGGCAGGCCCGAGAGGCTCAGCGCGACCAGCGCCGCCGAGGCGCCGGGCAGGGCATGGACGCGCGCGCCGGCCCCGGCGGTGTCGCGGGCCAGGCGATAGCCGGGATCGGCGACCAGCGGCGTGCCCGCATCCGAGGCATAGGCCACGCTCTGCCCCGCTTCCAGCGCCGCGAGGATCGCCGGGCGCTGTCGCTCGGCATTGTGGTCGTGATAGGACAGGATCCTGCGCCCGCGCAGCGGGACGCCGTGGATATCCATCAGGTGGCGCATCACCCGCGTATCCTCGGCCGCCAGCATGTCGGCCGAGTTCAGCACGTCCAGCGCCCGCAGCGTGATGTCGCGCGCCGCGCCGATCGGCGTGGCGACCAGGTAGAGGCCCGGTTCCAGCACCGCCGCCTCGACATGGGCGGAAAGCCGCCGGGCCGGTTCGATGCCGCCCGCCTGCGCCGCGTCCCGTCTTGTCCGATCCGTCATGCCCGGTTCCTTTGCGCCAGAAATCGCCGCCTTCGGCGCGCCACCGCTCGATTGCCAAGCGCGCATGTTGCACATAGGGTGCCCGCGTAACGTCGCAACGGAACGTCACAGCGGGGAAGTTTCACATGTTCGCATTCGCCACAAGCCCGAGACAAGCCACAGCGGAACGCCCGGCCCGGCATCGCGCCCCCGCGCGAACGGAAAGCGGCGCGCAGAGCGGCTGGCGGCGGATGGCGCTGCGGGCGGGTGCGGTGATCTCGGCCTGCCTGCTGGCGGCCTGCGAACCCGGCGGCGGCAGCGGCATCGCCAGCGGCCCGGTCACCGGCCAGCCGATCGATCCGCGCCAGCCGATCCCCGTCGCCCTGCTGGCGCCCGGCGGCAGCGGCTCGGCGGATCTGGAATGGCTGTCGCGCAGCCTCAAGAACGCCGCGCGCATGGCCGCGGCCGACGCCCAGGGGGCAACCATCGACCTGCGCATCTACGATTCGGGCACCAGCGCCGAACAGGCGGTCGCGCAGGCCAATGCGGCGGTCAATGACGGCGCCAAGATCATCCTCGGCCCGCTTTTCGCCGAATCCGCCAATGCGGTCGGCAATGCGGTCAGCGCGCGCAACATCAACGTGCTGTCCTTCTCGAACAATGCCGAGATCGCCGGCGGCAACGTCTTCATCCTGGGCAACAGCTTCGCCAATATCGCCGACAGGCTGGTCGGCTATGGCGTCAGCCAGGGCAAGCGCAACCTCTATGTCGTGGCCGAGGACGACATCGCCGGGCAGCTGGGCGGCCGCGCCATCGAGACCGCCATCGCCCGCAACGGCGCGCGCCTGGCCGGGCGCAGCAACCATTCCGTCTCGGTCAGCGGCATCGACGCGGTGGCGCCGCAGGTGGTCGCGGCGGCGCGATCGGGCCGGGTCGATGCGGTCTTCATGACCGGCAACAACCAGGCCGCCCTGCCCTACCTGGCCGAGAAGCTGACCTCGGCCGGGGTCGATCCGCAGGCCACGCCCTTCATGGGCCTGACCCGCTGGGACGAACCCGCCACCCGCCTGCGGATGCCGCAGCTGCAGAACGGCTGGTTCGCGATCCCCGACCAGAGCCTGCGCGGCCAGTTCCAGGCCCGCTATCGCGCCGCCCATGGCGAGGCGCCGCACGAGCTGGCCTCGCTGGCCTATGACGGCATCGCGGCCATCGCCTCGCTGGCGCGGGCGGGCAAGCGCGATGCGCTGCAAAGCAGCGGGCTGACCCAGCGCACCGGCTTTGCCGGGGTCGGCGGCGTCTTCCGCTTCCGCCCCGACGGCACCGCCGAGCGCGGCCTGGCCGTGGCCACGATCCGCGGCGGCCAGGTCGTGGTGCTGGACCCGGCGCCCAGTGGCTTCCGCGGCTTCGGTTTCTGAACCTGACGGCATGGGCAGCGACATGAACACGACCACCGCCCCGGCAGCGTCCGGGGCGTCTGCCTTCGACGCCGGGACGCTTCTGCCGGCGCTGGAGGCCCGCATCGCCGATCTGGACGAGCCGCGCGAGATCCGCGCCGCCACCGTCGCCCTGCTGGCCGAGGCCCGCGCCCGCGAGATGGCCGCGATCGAGGCGCGCTTCGCCACCCATCCCCGCGCCGCGCGCGAGACCGTGCGCGCCATCGCGACCCTGACCGACGCGATCGTCACCGCCGTCCACCACGTCGCCACGACCCGGCTGCATCCGCAAAGCGGCATCTCGGAGGCCGAGCGGCTGGCGGTGCTGGCCGTCGGCGGCTATGGCCGGGCCGAGATGGCGCCGGCCTCGGACGTGGACCTGCTGTTCCTGACGCCCTGGAAGATCACCGCCTGGGCCGAGAGCGTGGTCGAATCCATGCTCTACATGATGTGGGACCTGAAGCTGAAGATCGGCCATTCGATCCGCAGCGTCGACGACTGCCTGCGGCTGGGGGCCGAGGACATGACCATCCGCACCTCGCTGGTCGAACACCGGCTGGTCGCCGGCCATGCGCCGCTGGCGGCGGAACTGCGCGACCGGCTGTGGAGCGAGCTTTTCGCGAAATCCATCCCCGAATTCATCGAGGCCAAGCTGCAGGAACGCGCCGCCCGCCACCAGCGCCAGGGCGGCCAGCGCTATGTGCTGGAGCCCAATGTGAAAGAGGGCAAGGGCGGCCTGCGCGACCTGCAGACGCTCTACTGGATTGCGAAATACATCCACCGGGTCGACCGCGCGCAGGAACTGGTCGATCTGGGCGTCTTCACCCGCGACGAGCATCTGGCCTTCTGGCAGGCCGAGGATTTCCTCTGGGCCGTGCGCTGCCACCTGCACCTGATCGCGGGCCGGCCGGTCGACATCCTGTCCTTCGACATGCAGGTCGAAGTCGCCCGCCGCATGGGCTATGACGACAGCAACGCCCGGCGCGGGGTGGAATATTTCATGCAGGACTACTTCCTCCACGCCACCCGCGTGGGCGAGCTGACCCGCGTCTTCCTGACCGAGCTGGAATCGCGCCATGTCCGCACCGCGCCCTTCCTGGGCCGCCTGTTCCGCCGCCGCCGCAAGCTGCGGCCGGGCTTCGCCGACCTGCGCGGCCGGCTGGCCATCGCGGATGACGCCGAATTCCTGAAGAACCCGCTGAACATCCTGCGCCTGTTCGAGGAGGCGCTGCGCACCGGCATCCTGATCCACCCCGACGCGATGCGCCTGGTCGCCTCGCATCTGGATCTGATCGACGACGAGATGCGCGCCAGCCCCGAGGCGACGCGGATCTTCATGGACCTGCTGTTGAAGCACGGCAATCCCGAACGCAGCCTGCGCCGCATGAACGAGCTGGGCGTGCTGGCCGCCTTCATCCCGGAATTCGAGCCGGTCGTGGCGATGATGCAGTTCAACGTCTATCACCATTACACGGTGGACGAGCATCTGATCCAATGCGTCGCCGCCCTGGCCGAGATCGAGCGGGGCGAGCATCCCGAGGACCTGCCGCTGTCCAGCGAGATCATGGCGACGAACATCAACCGCCGCGTGCTGTACCTGGCGACGCTTCTGCACGACATCGGCAAGGGCCGGCCCGAGGATCACTCGATCCTGGGCGCCCATATCGCGCGGCGCATCGCCCTCCGCTTCGGCTTTGCGCAGGACGAGGTGGACACGGTCGAATGGCTGGTACGCAACCACCTGCTGATGTCGGACGTAGCGCAGAAGCGCGACATTTCCGACCCGCGCACGCTGCGCGACTTCGCCAAGGCGGTGAAGACCCGCAGGCGGCTGGACATGCTGCTGGTGCTGACCGTCTGCGACATTCGCGGCGTGGGCCCCGGCACCTGGAACAACTGGAAGGCGGCGCTGCTGCGCAAGCTCTACCAGGAAACCGCCGCGGCGCTGGAGAACGGGCTGGAGGAGCTGAACCGCGACCGCCGCCAGGCCGAGGCGAAACGCTCGCTGCGCCACCTGCTGGTCGCGCGCGGCTGGGAGGCCCGCACGATCCGCAACGAAAGCGCCCGCCATTACGACAATTACTGGAGCGGGCTGCCGACCGAGACCCATGCCGTCTTCGCCGAGCTGCTGCGCGAGATCGGCCCCGACGAGATCCGCATCGACCTGCATCCCGACCTGGACCGCGATGCGACCCGCGCGGCCTTCGTGCTGGCCGACCATCCCGGCATCTTCTCGCGCCTGGCGGGGGCGCTGACGCTGATGGGCGCCAATGTGGTCGACGCCCGCACCTATACGACGCGCGACGGCTATGCCACGGCCGCCTTCTGGGTCCAGGACGCCGAGGGCCGCCCCTTCGCCGAGGATCGCCTGCCGCGCCTGCGCCAGACCATCCTGCGCACCCTGAAGGGCGAGATCGTCGCCCGAGAGGCCTTCGCCACCCGCGACAAGCCCAAGAAGCGCAACCGCGAATTCCGCTTTCCGACCCATATCAGCTTCGACAACGACGGCAGCGACATCTACACCATCATCGAGGTCGACACGCGCGACCGTCCGGGCCTGCTCTACGACCTGACCCGGACCATGGCGGCCAACCACATCCAGATCGTCAGCGCGGTGATCGCGACCTTCGGGGCGCAGGTGGTGGACAGCTTCTATGTCAAGGACATGTTCGGGCTGAAGCTGCACAGCGCCTCGAAGCGCGAGACGCTGGAGCGCAAGCTGCGCAAGGCGATCGCCGACGGCGTGAAGCGGGCAGAGGAATAGGCAAGGCGATGAA
Organism: Paracoccus sigandri; assembly: GCF_003709565.1. GTDB lineage: Bacteria > Pseudomonadota > Alphaproteobacteria > Rhodobacterales > Rhodobacteraceae > Paracoccus > Paracoccus siganidrum. The sequence goes on from NZ_QNRC01000016.1 coordinate 10,426, forward strand.
ACCGGGACTGATGCGCGGATTCCTCTCTGTGGGGGCCTGGACCTTCCTGTCGCGGCTGACCGGCTTTCTGCGCGACATCCTGATGGCCCGGTGGCTGGGCACGGGCGGCATGGCCGACGCCTTCATCGTCGCCCTGGCGCTGCCCAACATGTTCCGCCGCTTCTTCGCGGAAGGCGCCTTCAACACCGCCTTCGTGCCGATGTTCTCGAAGAAGCTGGAGGACCGCGCCGACGCGCAGCGCTTCGCGAACGAGGCGTTTTCGGGCCTGTTCGCGGTGGTGCTAATCCTGTCGGCCGTGGCGATGATCTCCATGCCGCTGCTGGTCTGGCTGATGGCCTCGGGCTATGCGGGGGATGAACGTTTCGGGATGGCGGTCGAATACGGGCGCATCACCTTTCCCTATATCCTGCTGATCTCGATGGCCTCGATGATCTCGGGGGTGCTGAACGCCAATGGCCGCTTCACCGCCGCCGCCGCCGCGCCGGTGCTGCTGAACCTGCTGTTCCTGGCGGCGATGGGGCTGGCGAAATGGCAGGGCTGGGACATCGGCCTGGCGCTGGCCTGGGCCACGCCGCTGACCGGCATCGCCCAGCTTGGCCTGGTCTGGTGGGACGCGCATCGCACCGGCTGGAGCTTTCGGCCGCGCCGCCCGCGCCTGACGCCCGACATGCGCCGGCTGCTGGCCATCGCCCTGCCCGCGGCCTTCGCGGGCGGCGTGGTGCAGATCAACCTGCTGGTCGGCCGCCAGGTCGGCAGCCATTTCGAGGGCGCGAATTCCTGGCTCTATTACTCGGACCGACTCTACCAGCTGCCGCTCGGCATCGTCGGCGCGGCGGTGGCGGTGGTGCTGCTGCCCGAACTCGCCCGCCGCCTGCGGGCCGAGGATCACGCCGGCGGCCAGTCCGCCTATAACCGCGCCACGGAATTCGCGCTGTTTCTGACCCTGCCCGCCGCCTTCGCCATCGCGATCATCGCCCAGCCGATGGTCTCGACCCTGTTCGAGCGCGGCGAATTCACCGCCCATGACACCGCCCAGACCGCGAAGGCGCTGATGGTCTATGCCCTGGGCCTGCCGGCCTTCGTGCTGCAGAAGATCCTGCAGCCGCTCTATTTCGCGCGCGAGGATACGCGCACCCCGTTCCGCTTCGCGCTGTGGTCGATGCTGGTCAATGCGGCCGTGGCCTTCGGGCTGATGCCCTTCATCGGCTTTTTGGCCGCCGCCATCGGCACGACGCTTGCCGCCTGGACGATGGTGGCGCAGCTCTGGTGGGGCACGCGGTCCATGGGCCAGGCCGCCCGCGCCGATGCCCGCCTGCGCCGCACCGCGCCGCGCATCACGCTGGCGGCGGCGCTGATGGCCGCCGCCCTGTGGCTGATGCTGGGCTGGCTGCACGGCACCGGCATCGGCCGCATCCCGGAACTGGCGATCCTGGTCTTCGGCGGCGCCGCGATCTATTTCGCCCTCAGCTTCGCCACCGGCGCCTACCGCCTCTCCGAACTGAAGGCCGCGATCCGCCGCAGATGACGACCCCCAAGCCCCTCGCACTCCTTCCAAATACCTCGGGGTCGCCGGATGGTGCGCCACTGGTTCAAGAACCAGCCGGCGACGGGGGCAGCGCCCCCACCGCTCCCCCGGACGACTTCACCGCCGCCGGATCTGCCGCAGCACCCGCGCCACCCCGCCATCGACCAGCACGAAGCTCAGCCCGAAGCCGGTGACGAAACCGGCGATCTCGGCCACCCAGCCATAGCCCATGCCGCCGAACAGGATCGCGAAGCTCAGCTGGAACAGCATCAGGATGCCGATCAGCGTGAAGGCCCGCAGCCGGTTCTCGTGCAGTTCCTCCAGCCGGGTCCACAGCACGAAGGTGAAGGCGCCGATCAGCCCGTAGACCGCCGGATAGCCGCCGATCAGCGGCGCCGCCCGCCCCGGCAGCCAGGCCGACAGCGCGGTATAGACCAGCGCGCCGCCGATGGCCGAGCCGAAGAACAGCACCGCCAGCGCCACCGGCCGGAACAGCCGCGCCACCATGTTCCCCAGCGCCAGCAGGAAGACCAGCACGAACAGCGCATGGGTCAGCGACATATGCACGAAGGGATAGGTCAAGAGCCGCAGCGCCGCGCGCGCGTCGACCTCGCCGCGCAGGACCATGCGCTGCAGCATCTCGGGCGCGAAGGCGCTCTGCTGCATGCCCGACAGCCGCAGCCCGATCCCGTCGGCACCGCCCAGCAGGCCGAGCTGCCCCAGCGCGAAGACGGCTTCCGAGGCGACGATCGGCAGGGCCAGCAGCCAGACCACCGGCGGCAGCGGATTGATCGGCGCCTCGTGCGTGCGGTGATTCATCGGTTTTCCTTCCCGGTTGCGATCCATGCGGCCAAGGGCTAAGCCAAGCGCGATCGAATTCCAAGCAGGCCGGACATGAGCGAGACCAGCAAGACCCGTTTCACCCCCCGCATCTTCTCGGGCATCCAGCCCTCGGGCGGGCTGACGCTCGGCAACTATCTCGGCGCGCTGAAACGCTTTGCCGCGCTTCAGGGCCAGGGGGCCGAGACCATCTACTGCCTGGTCGACCTGCACGCGATCACCGTCTGGCAGGAGCCCGAGACCCTGCGCCGCAACATCCGCGAGGCGGCGGCGGCCTTCATGGCCTCGGGCGTGGACCCCGCGCAGTCGATCCTGTTCAACCAGAGCCAGGTTTCGGCCCATGCCGAAATGGCCTGGCTGTTCAACACCGTGGCGCGCGTGGGCTGGATGTACCGGATGACCCAGTTCAAGGACAAGGCCGGCAAGAACAGCGAAAATGTCAGCCTCGGGCTCCTGGCCTATCCGGCGCTGATGGCGGCCGACATCCTGACCTACCAGGCCACCGCCGTGCCGGTGGGCGAGGACCAGAAGCAGCACCTGGAACTGACCCGCGACATCGCCGCCAAGTTCAACCACGATTACGGCGTCGAACATTTCCCGCTGACCGAACCGCTGATCGAGGGCGTCGCGACCCGCGTCATGTCGCTGCGCGACGGCTCGAAGAAAATGTCGAAATCCGATCCCTCGGATGCCAGCCGCATCAACCTGACCGACGACGCGGACGCGATCGCCCAGAAGATCCGCAAGGCCCGCACCGATGCCGATCCGCTGCCCGGCAGCATCGAGGGGCTGAAGGACCGCCCCGAGGCCCGCAACTTGGTCAATATCCACGCCGCCCTGTCGGACCAGACCCCCGACCAGGTGCTGGCGCAATACGAAGGCCAGGGCTTCGGCGCCTTCAAGCCGGCGCTGGCCGAGCTGGCCGTCGCCACGCTGGCCCCCATCAACCGCAGGATGGCCGAATTCATGGCCGACCCGGCGGAAATCGACCGCATCCTGGGCCAGGGCGCGCAGCGCGCCGATCAGATCGCGACCCCGATCCTCGATCGCACCAAGGAGATCATGGGCCTCTTGCGCTCGCGCCCCTGACCCCGCAGCCCTCCCCGGCCGCGCCCCCGGCCCCCGACCCGTCGCGCCGCGCCGCTTCTTCGTTGCCCAAATACCCCTGCCCCGGCGCCAACCGGCACGACGGCCCATTGACGCGCGCCCGCCGCTGGTCCATCCCCCCGTCCATGCTGCGCATCAGTGACATCTCGTATTCCATCCAGGGCCGGCCGCTCTTCGAGCAGGCCTCGGCCAGCATTCCCGACGGCCACAAGGTCGGTCTCGTCGGCCCCAACGGCGCGGGCAAGACGACGCTGTTTCGGCTGATCCGGGGCGAACTGAGCCTCGATTCCGGCGACATCGCCCTGCCCGCGCGCGCCCGCATCGGCGGCGTCGCGCAAGAGGCGCAAGCCACCGGCCAGTCGGTCCTCGACACGGTGCTGGCCGCCGACCAGGAACGCGCCGCGCTCTTGACGGAAAGCCAGACCGCCGCCGATCCCCACCGCATCGCCGAGATCCAGACCCGGCTGGCCGATATCGACGCCTGGTCGGCCGAGGCGCGGGCCGCCTCGATCCTCGACGGGCTGGGCTTTTCCACCGCCGACCAGGCGCGGCCGACCAGCGATTTCTCGGGCGGCTGGCGGATGCGGGTGGCGCTGGCCGGCGTGCTGTTCTCGCGCCCCGACCTGCTGCTTCTGGACGAGCCGACGAACTACCTGGACCTGGAGGGCGCGCTGTGGCTGGAAACCTATCTGGCGCGCTATCCGCATACGGTCATCATCATCAGCCACGACCGCGACCTGCTCAATCGGGCGGTGGGCCATATCCTGCATCTCGAGGACCGCAAGCTGACGCTCTATACCGGCGGCTATGACGATTTCGCCCGGATGCGGGCCGAGAAACGCGCGCTGCTGGCCTCCGAGGCGAAGAAGCAGACCGAGCGCCGCGCCCATCTGCAAAGCTTCGTCGACCGCTTCCGCGCCAAGGCGACCAAGGCGCGCCAGGCCCAGGCCCGCATCAAGATGCTGGCGAAGATGGAGCCGATCACCGCACCGCAAGACGCCAAGCTGCACCGGTTCAGCTTTCCCCAGCCGGAACAGCTGTCGCCGCCGATCCTGGCGCTGGACGGGGTCTCGGTCGGCTATGGCAGCCGCGCGGTGCTGAACCGGCTGACCCTGCGCATCGACCAGGACGACCGCATCGCGCTGCTGGGCCGCAACGGCCAGGGCAAGTCCACCCTGTCGAAACTGCTGGCAGAAAGGCTGGCGGCGATGGAGGGGCGCGTCACCCGGTCCTCGAAGCTGCGGGTGGGCTATTTCGCCCAGCACCAGGTCGATGAGCTGCACCTGGACGAGACGCCCCTGGACCATGTCCGCCGCCTTCGCCCCGACGAGGCGCCCGCCAAGCTGCGCGCCCGGCTGGCCGGCTTCGGGCTGATGGAGGCGCAGGCGGAAACCAAGGTGGCCCGGCTTTCCGGCGGGCAGAAGGCGCGGCTGTCGCTGTTGATCGCGACCATCGACGCGCCGCATCTCTTGGTCCTGGACGAGCCGACCAACCACCTGGACATCGAAAGCCGCGAGGCCCTGTCCGAGGCGCTGAACGACTATACCGGCGCCGTGGTCCTGGTCAGCCACGACATGCATCTGCTGGGCCTGGTCGCGGACCGGCTGTGGCTGGTCAACGAGGGCGCGGTCACCGCCTATGAGGGCGACCTGGACGATTACCGCCGCTTCCTGCTGACCGGCGAGAACGGCGCCCGGACGGCAGAGAAGCCCGCCGCGGCTGCGAAACCCGCCACCCGCCGCCCCGCCCCCCATCGTCCGGCCCGCGACGAATTGCTGGCCCTGCGGGCCGAGGCGCGCCGCGCCGAGGAACGGGTGCAGAAACTGGCCGAGATGCTGGAAAAGCTGGATGTGAAACTGGCCGACCCGATGGTCTACCAGAACGCCGCCGAGGCCGAGAAATGGGGCCGCAAACATGCCGAGGCGCTGGAGGCGATGTCGCGGGCCGAGGATATCTGGATGAACGCGCTGGAAAACCTGGAACTGGCCGAAAAGGACTGAAGCTCCGACTGTTGCGCGAATACCCGTCGCGCCGCCAAACCGTTCCTGGTGGGAATTCCACGGTTGTCCTGTCCCGGCCATCGGCCTAGTCAACCGCAACCCCGTCACCCAGATCCCGGTCCGATTCGATGTTGAAACATGCGCTTGCCCTGCTTCTTCTGGCGACACCCCTGCAGGCGCAGGATTTCGGCCTGCTGGGCGGCAGCCGCGACCTGACCTTCGACATGGGCGTCGGCGCCAGCTATCGGCCGGTCTATCCCGGCGCCGACAGCAATGACGTGGCGCCTTGGCTGATCCTGCGCAACGGCAACCGGGGCGATGCCGGGGCGGGCGACACGCAGGGCTTTTCCTTCCTGCCCTCGCTGCGCATGATCGGCGAGCGGGACGAGAGCGACGATGCCAGCCTTGCCGGCATGGGCGATATCGACCGCGCCTACGAGGTCGGCGGCAGCGTCCGCTACGGCATCGGGCCGGTGACCGCCTATGGCACGCTGCGCAAGGGCTTCGGCGGCCATCACGGCGTGACGGGCGAGGTCGGGCTGCGCCATCGCCTCGATGTCAGCGATCGCCTGACGCTGTGGAGCAGCCTGTTCGCGGGCTATGGCGATTCCGACTATTCGCAGACCTATTTCGGGATCTCGCCGGAACAGGCCGCGAATTCGGGCCGCGCCGAATACAGCCCCGGCGGCGGCATCAACTCTGCCGTCGCCCGGCTGGAGGCGCGCTATGCCCTCACCGATTCGATCGCGCTTCTGGGCGAGCTGCAATATGGCCGCCTGGTCGGCGATGCGGGCGATTCTCCGATCGTGCAGGACAAGGACCAGCCCATCGTCCGCCTGGGCGTGGTGCGGAGATTTTCCTTCGGCTTCTGATCGCCTGGCAGGTCCGGCCGCGATGCGTTCCCGCCACGCCGTTGCGCGGCGGGCGAGCAGATTATTTTGAACCTGAAATGATTTCTTGACTCGGCCCGGCCTGTTGGTGCGTTCTAGGGGGAAAGGCATCACGACACGCCGCGGGCAACGCGGCCTTTCGCCAACAGGAAGGCACCCATGACCCAATCTCGCACGATCCTTGCCCTGCTTGCCGCCTCGACCTGCCTTGCCGGTCCTGCCGCCGCGCAGGATGACGACACGCTGACCATCGGGCTTCTGCTGACGCTCTCCGGCCCCTCGGCCGTGCTGGGCGAGATGGCGCGCGACGGCTTCCAGCTGGCGGCCGAGGAGATCGGCGACATCGGCGGCATGACGACCCGCATCATCGTCGTCGATGACGAGCTGAAGCCCGATGTCGCCACCAACAAGGCGCGCGAGCTGGTCCAGCGCAATGGCGCGGATATCGTGGTCGGGCCGATCTTTTCCAACATCATGGGCGCCATCGCCAAGCCGGTGGTGGATTCGGGCGCGATCCTGATCAGCCCCAATGCCGGGCCTTCGGTCTTCGCCGGGGCGGAATGCCACCGCAACATCTTCGCGACCTCGTATCAGAACGACCAGATGCACGAGGTGATGGGCGCCTATGCGCAGGCCCAGGGCTTCGACAACGTCTTCCTGCTGGCGCCGAACTATCAGGCGGGCAAGGACGCGCTGGCGGGCTTCCGCCACAGCTATGAAGGCGGCGTCGCGGGCGAGATCTTCACCCAGCTGGGCCAGCTGGACTATTCGGCCGAGCTGGCGCAGATCGCCGCTATGCAGCCCGATGCGGTCTTCGCCTTCATGCCCGGCGGCATGGGCGTGAACCTGGTGCGGCAATACCGCCAGGCGGGGCTGGAGACGATCCCCTTCCTGTCGGCCTTCACGGTGGACGAATCAACCCTGCCCGCCCAGCAGGACGCGGCGGTCAGCTTCCTGGGCGGCTCGAACTGGGCGCCCGATCTTGACACGCCGGAAAACAAGGCCTTCGTCGAGGCTTACGAAGCAAAGTTCAACCAGGTTCCAGCCGTCTATGCGATGCAGGCCTATGACGCGGCCCGGCTGATCGACGCGGCGGTGCGCGAGGCCGGCGGCGTGGCCGACCGCGATGCGCTGATCGCCGCGCTGGAGCAGGCGCCCTTCACCTCGGTCCGGGGCGATTTCAGCTTCGGCCCCAACCATTTCCCGATCCAGGACTTCTACCTGACCGAGGTGGTCAAGCGCGAGGACGGAAAATTCGCCACCTCGATCGTCGAGAAGATCTTCGAGGATTATCAGGACAGCTATGTCGGCGATTGCCAGATGGACTGATCCGGGCAGGCGCGGCCCCACGGGCCGCGCCGCCACGGGCCTGACGCCATGACCAGCCTCTTCCTGCTTCAGCTTCTCAACGGGGTGCAGTTCGGCATCCTGCTGTTCCTGATCGCCGCCGGCCTGACGCTGGTCTTCGGGATCATGGATTTCGTGAACCTGGCCCATGGCGTGATCTACATGGTGGGCGCCTATCTGGCCGTCAGCTTCACCCAGATGACCGGCAGCTACGGGCTGGGCCTGCTGCTGACCCTGCCCGCCACGCTGCTGATCGGGCTGGTGCTGGAGCTGCTGGTCTTCCGAAGGCTCTACGACCGGCCGCATCTGGACCAGGTGCTGGCGACCTTCGGGCTGGTCATGATCGTCACCGAGGGCGTGCAGATCATCTGGGGCGCCGCGCCGCTGTCGGTCGCCATGCCCGAGGCCCTGTCGGGCTCGATCCCGCTGATCGGGCAGATGCGCTATCCGGTGTTCCGGCTGGTGGTGATCGGCGCGGGGCTGGCCACGGCGCTGGGGCTCTACCTGATCATCGGCCATACGCGGATCGGGATGCGGCTGCGGGCCGGGGCGACCAGCCGGGCCATGGTCTCGGCGCTGGGGGTCGACATCCACAAGCTGTTCACGGTGATCTTCGCCTTCGGGGCGATGCTGGCAGGCTTTGCGGGCGCGATGGTCGCGCCGATCCTGACCGTCGATCCGGGCATGGGCGAGCAGGTGCTGATCCTGGCCTTCGTGGTCATCGTGATCGGCGGCATCGGCTCGGTCCGCGGCGCCTTCGCGGGGGCGCTGCTGGTGGGGATCGTGGACACGATGGGGCGCAGCTTCGGGCCGATCCTCTTGCGGCTGGTGATGGAGCCCGCCGCCGCCGGCCAGGCCGGCCGGGTGCTGGCGCCGATGCTGGTCTATATCCTGATGGCCGCGATCCTGGCCGCGCGCCCGACCGGCCTCTTCGGACAGAAGACATGAGCCGCCTGATGACCCGCAGAAACGCCGCGCTGCTGCTGTTTTCGGGCTTCGCGCTGCTGCCCTTCGTGGCCACGATGCTGGGCGACAGCTATCTGGTGGTGATCGCGACCCGCATCCTGGGCTTCGCCATCGCCGCGCTGGCCCTGGACCTGATCCTCGGCTATGGCGGCATGGTCAGCTTCGGCCACGCCGCCTATGTCGGCATCGGCGCCTATTCGGTCGCCATCCTCAGCCGCGCGGGCATCACCGATCTGGGCGCGCATCTGCTGGCCGGGATCGCGGGGGCGGTGCTGTTCGCGCTGGTCACCGGGGCGATCTCGCTGCGCACGCGCGGCATCTATTTCATCATGATCACCCTGGCCTTCGCGCAGATGGCGTTCTTCTTCTTCGTGTCGCTGTCGGCCTATGGCGGCGATGACGGGGTGACGCTGCGGGCACGCTCGACCCTGCTGGGCCGCCCGCTGCTGGAGGACGACCGCACGCTCTACTACGTCACGCTGGCGATCCTGGTCGCGCTCTACCTGCTGGCGGTGGCGATCACCCGGTCGCGTTTCGGCCGGGTGCTGACCGGGGCGCGCGAAAACCCGGTCAGGATGCAGGCCATCGGGTTTTCGCCCTTCCGCTATCAGCTGACGGCCTTCGTCATCTCGGGGGCGATGGCCTCGGTCGCGGGGGTGATGCTGGCCAACCAGACCGGCTTCGTCTCGCCCGCCTTCATGAACTGGCATGTCTCGGGCGAGCTGGTGGTGATGGTCGTGCTTGGCGGCATCGGCAACCTGCTGGGCGCGGTGGCGGGCGCGACCATCGCGCTGCTGCTGGAGGAATGGCTGGGCCTGCTGACTGAACATTGGCGGCTGCTGTTCGGGTTGATCCTGGTGGTCATCGTGCTGGCCTCTCGCGACGGGGTCAGCGGGCTGTTCAGGCGGAGGGACCGGCCATGAACATCCTGGAGGTCCGCGGGCTGCGCAAGGCCTACGGCGCGCTGAAGGTGACGGACGATCTGGACCTGACGGTCCGGGAAGGCACGCTCCATGCCATCATCGGCCCGAACGGCGCCGGCAAGTCGACGCTGATCGCGCAGCTTTCCGGACAGGCGGGATCGGATGCGGGCTCGGTCCGCTTCGCCGGGGCCGAGATGATGGGCCAGCCGATGCACAGGCGGGTGCGGGCGGGCATGTCGCGCAGCTTCCAGATCACCTCGATCCTGCCGGGCTTCACCGCGCTGGAGAACGTGGCGGTGGCCGTGCAGGCACGCGCCGGCCACAGCTTTAGCTTCTTCGCCCCGGTCGCCGGCGAGGCCGCGCTGAACGAGGCCGCGATGGAGGCCTTGGCGCGGGTCGGCATCCAGGATCGCGCCCATGTCCGCGCGGCCAGCCTGTCGCATGGCGAGAAGCGCCAGCTGGAACTGGCCATCGCCCTGGCGACCCGGCCCCGGCTTCTGCTGCTGGACGAGCCGCTGGCCGGCACTTCCGGGCAGGAGGCCGAGCGGCTGATCGGCGTCATGCGCGCGCTGAAGGGGTCGCTGACGCTGGTGCTGATCGAGCATGACATGGATGCGGTCTTCGCCCTGGCCGACCGGATCAGCGTGCTGGTCTATGGCCGGATCATCGCCACCGGCAGCCCGGCCGAGATCCGCGGCGACCCGCAGGTCCGCGCCGCCTATCTGGGCGAGGAAACCGCCGGGGAGGAGCCGTGATGCTGAAGGTCGAGGCGTTGCAGGCCGCCTATGGCGAAAGCCGGGTCCTGTTCGACATCAACCTGCATGTGGACCGCGGCGAGGTCGTCACGCTGATGGGCCGCAACGGCATGGGCAAGACCACGACCGTCCGCACGATCTTCGGGCTTCTGCGGGCGCGCGGCGGCTGGGTGCAGGTGGACGGGACCGATCTGACCAATGCCGCGCCGCACCGGATCGCGCGGGCCGGGCTGGGGCTGGTGCCCGAGGGGCGGCAGGTCTTTCCGACGCTGGACGTGCGCGAGAACCTGGTCGCCATGGCCCGCCCCGGCGCCTGGACCATGCCCCGCGTGCTGGAGCTGTTCCCGCGCCTGGGCGAGCGGCTGGGCCACAAGGGCAACCAGCTGTCGGGGGGCGAGCAGCAGATGCTGGCCATCGGCCGGGCGCTGATGACCAATCCGCGCCTGCTGGTGCTGGACGAGGCCACCGAGGGACTGGCGCCGCTGATCCGCGACGAGATCTGGGCCTGCCTGGGGGCGCTGAAGGCGCAGGGGGAATCGATCCTGATCATCGACAAGAATGTCGACGCGCTCGGCCGCCTTGCCGACCGCCATGTGGTGATCGAGAAGGGCCGCACGGTCTGGACCGGCGACAGCCGCGCCCTGCGCGACAGCCCCGAGATCACGGAACGCTTCCTGCATGTCTGACCCGGCGGGTCCGCTCAGTCGAAGCGGATCACCTGCCGGATCGCCTGTCCCGCCGCCAGCCGCTCGAAGCCCTCGTTGATCTGGTCCAGCCGCAGCTCATGCGTCACCAGCCGCTCGATCGGCAATTGCCCCGACATCATCATGGCGGCGAAGCGCGGAATGTCGCGCATCGGCACGCAGGATCCCATATAGCTGCCGCGCAGGGTCTTTTCGTTCGCGGTCAGGCTGACGGCGGGCAGGCTGAGCCGTGCCTGCGGATTGGGCAGGCCCGCCGTGACCACCGTGCCGCCCCGGCGCGCGGCCTCATAGGCGAATTCCAGCGCCGGCACCGCCCCGGCCAGTTCCACCGCCAGATCGACGCCGCCGCCGCTGATCTCGCGCAGCGCCTCCAGCGCGCCCGGCTCCTTGGGGTTGATCGCATGGGTCGCGCCCAGCTCGCGGGCGGTGGCCAGCTTGTCCTCGGCCAGGTCGACGGCGATGACCTGCCGCGCCCCCGCCGCCACCGCGCCCAGCAGCGCCGCCAGACCGACGCCGCCCAGGCCGATCACCGCGCAGCTCTGCCCCGCGCGCAACCCCCCGGTATTCAGCACCGCGCCCACGCCGGTCAGCACCGCGCAGCCCAGCAGCGCCGCCCGGTCCAGCGGCACCGCGCGGTCGATCTTCACGCAAGAGGCTTCCGAGACCACCGCATGGCCGGCAAAGCCCGAGACGCCGATATGATGGTCCAGCACCGCCTCGCCGCGCCGGATGCGCTTCGCGCCCGAGATCAGCGTGCCCTGCCCCGCCGCCACGGCCGCCGGCTCGCACAGCGCCGGGCGGCCCTCGGCGCAGGGCAGGCAATGGCCGCAAGAGGGCGCGAAGACCAGCACGACGTGATCGCCGGGCCGGAAGCGCGTGACATGGGGGCCGGTGGCCTCGACCACGCCGGCGGCCTCGTGGCCCAGGACCAGCGGCACCGCGCGGGGCCGGTCGCCATTGATGACCGACAGGTCGGAATGGCACAGCCCCGCCGCCGCGATGCGGACCAGCAATTCGCCCGGACCGGGATCCTCCAGCTCGACCTCGGCGATCTCCAGCGGCCGGCTGTCGCCATAGGGCCGCGCGCGCCCGATCTCTGCCAGAACGGCCGCCCTTGTCCGCATGATCTGCCTCCCGTTTCTCGTTGCCGGCCAGCCTCGGCGCCGCGCCGCCGGCTGTCAAGCGCCCGCCGCCCCTAGCGCGTCAGCCGGGCGATCAGCGAGGAGGTGTCCCAGCGCCCGCCGCCCATGCCCTGCACCTCCTTGTAGAACTGGTCGACCAGCGCGGTCACCGGGAGGGCCGCCCCGACCTCGTCCGCGGCGGCCAGGCAGATCGCCAGGTCCTTGCGCATCCAGTCCACCGCGAAGCCGAAATCGAAGCGCCCCTCGGCCATGGTCTTGTGGCGATTGGCCATCTGCCAGCTTCCGGCGGCGCCCTGGCTGATGACCTCGACCACGGCATCGGCATCCAGCCCCGCCTTCTGCGCGAAGGCCAGCGATTCCGACAGCGCCTGCACCAGCCCGGCAATGGCGATCTGGTTGCACATCTTGGTCATCTGCCCCGCGCCCACATCGCCGATGCGCCGGCAGATCCGGGCATAGGCCGCGACCACCGCCTCGGCCCGGTCATATTCCGCCGCATCGCCGCCGCACATGACCGACAGCTGCCCGCCCTCCGCGCCCGCCTGCCCGCCCGAGACCGGCGCATCGACATAGCCCAGCCCGGCACTGCGCGCGATCTCGGCCAGCTCGCGGGTGACGGCGGCCGAAACCGTGGTGTGATCGACGAAGACCGCGCCCCTGTCCATGCCCGCGAAGGCGCCGTCCGGGCCCAGGCAGACTTGGCGCAAATCGTCGTCATTGCCGACGCAGGCCATGACGAATTCCGCGCCCGCCGCCGCCTCGCGCGGGGTCGGGGCATGGCGGCCCCCGTGTTCGGCCACCCAGGCCTCGGCCTTGGCGGCGCTGCGGTTGTAGACCGTCACCTCATGGCCCGCGCGGGCCAGATGCCCCGCCATCGGATAGCCCATCACACCAAGCCCCAGAAACGCAAGTTTCGCCATCATGTCCTCTTTCACGCGCATTTTTCGACGACAGCCCCGCCCGAACGCGACCGCCCGCGTTGAAAAGCGGGCGGCGCTGTCTTATGCAGCACGACAACATCCCGGCGCCGCAGGGTCAAGCGCCGAGCGACAACCCCGAGCAGAGCGGAGCGACCCCCGACAGCCATGGAACAGGCCCCACGATGCTGACAATCTTCCGCTGGCTTCTTCGGCTGACCGTGGGGCTGATCGTGCTGGGCCTGATCTCTGCCCTGCTGATCTGGTATTTCGCCATCCGCTCGCTGCCCGACTACAACGCCAGCTACCAGGTCGAGGGCATCGGCGCCCCGGTCGAGATCGTCCGTTCCACCGAGAACGTGCCGCATATCTTCGGCGAAAGCGACGAGGACGTGTTCTTCGCCCTGGGCGTCGCCCATGCGCAGGACCGGCTGTTCCAGATGACCGTGCTGCGCCGCGCCGCCCAGGGCCGGCTGTCCGAGATCTTCGGGGCGGGCAGCCTGCCCGCCGACGACCTGGCCCGCCGGCTGGGGCTCTATCGCAACGCCGTCACCTCGCTGGAGGCCCAGGACGAGCCGGTGAAACGGGCGCTGGCCGCCTATGCGGCCGGGGTGAACCAGTGGATCGCGCAGGTCAACCTGGGCGCGATGGGCCGGGGCGCCCCGGAATTCTTCCTGTTTCCCGACCAGATCACCTATTGGCAGCCCGCCGATTCCATCGCCATCCTGAAGCTGATGGCCGCCACCGCCAGCCGCTCGGCCGCCGACGAGATCCTGCGCGCCCGCCTGTCGCTGGCCTCGCCCGAACACGGCCCCGAGATCGTCTCGCTCAGCGGCAGCGGGCCGGTGCTGCAGCCCTATGCGGCGCTGTTTCCGGGCGCGCGGCTGGGCCTGCCGGAACGCCGCCGCGGCGATGCAGACCGGCAGCGCGACCTGATCGGCTTCATGGCGCCCGGCCTGGGGATCGGCGCCAACGGCTTCGCCGCCGCGCCCCAGCGGACGGCGGCGGGCGGCGCGCTGCTGGCCAACGACCCGCATGTCGCGCTGACGGCGCCCTCGCTCTTCTACCTGGCGCGGCTGGAACTGGCCTCGGGCGGGGTGATCGGCGCGACCGTTCCGGGCATCCCGGCGGTCCTGTCGGGACGCAATCCGCGCCTGGCCTGGGGGATGACCCCCGCCGCGCTGGACGACACCGACCTCTATATCGAGGAAGTCCAGCCCGGCAATGCCGCGCGCTATCGCGGGCTGACCGGCTGGACCGAATTCATGACCCGGCGCGAGGTGATCCGGGTCCTGGACGGGGCCGACCAGACCATCACCCTGCGCGAGACGGAAAACGGCCCGGTCGTCGGCAGCATCGATCCCGGCCTGCGCGACGTGCTGCCCATCGGCCATGTCGCGGCGCTGCGCTGGACCGGCCTCTCGGCCCAGGACCGCAGCATCTCGGCGCTGATCGGGCTGATGTCGGCGGGCGACCGCGACCAGGCCCGCACGGTCCTGTCGGGCTTCGTGGCCCCCGCCATGACCGTGACGCTGGCCGATGCCGAGGGCGTCGCCCAGGCGCTGATCGGCGCCCTGCCCCAGCGCCCCGACGACCACCCGACGCGCGGCGCCATGCCGGTGCCGGGCTGGCTGCGCGAAGGGCGCTGGACCGGCATCGTCCCCGCCACGCAGGCCGCCGACGAGGTGCCCGACATGGTCATCGCGACCGAGGAACCGCCTGGCGGAATGCGCCGCACGCGGCTCGACCGGCTGCTTCAGGAACGCGAGGTCCATTCGCGCGACAGCTTCATCGCCGCGCAGCTGGACACGGTCAGCCCGGCGGCCCGCGCGCTTCTGCCGCTGGTCGGCGCCGACCTGTGGTTCACCGGAGAGCCCGCCGCCCCCGGCACGCCCGAGCGCCAGCGCCAGGACGCCCTGCGCCTGCTGGCCGAATGGGACGGCGAGATGAACGAACACCTGCCCGAGCCGCTGATCTATGCCGCCTGGATGTCGGCGCTCCAGGACCGGCTGATCCGCGACGAGCTCGGCCCGCTGGCCGACGACATCACCCGGCTGCGCCCGGCCTTCATCGACGCGGTGTTCCGCAACCGCGGCGGCGCCGCCCGCTGGTGCGACATCGTCCAGAGCGCACCGGTCGAGGATTGCACCACCATCGCCCGCCAGGCGCTGGACCGCGCCATCCTGGACCTCGGCCAGCGCTTCGGGCCGGACGTGACCAGCTGGCGCTGGGGCGACCTGCACCAGGCGCGCCACATCCATCCCGGCCTCGGCGGCAGGACCGGGCTGGGCTGGATCATGAACCTGACGCAATCGGTCTCGGGCGGGGATTTCACCGTGGCGCAATCGGTCAGCCTCGGCCGCGGCCCGGCGCCCTGGCAGGCAGTGAACGGCGCGGGCTATCGCGGCGTCTACGACCTGGCCGATCCCGACAGCTCGGTCTTCATCATCTCGACCGGCCAGTCCGGCCATCCCTTCTCGCGCCATTACGACGACCTGGCCGGGCTATGGCGCCGGGGCGAATACATCTCGATGTCGCTCGACCCCGAACTGGCCCGCGCCGCCGCCGTCGGCACCACCCGCCTCACCCCAAGATAAGGCCGGCTTCTTCGTTGCCCCAATACCCTGCGGGGGAGTCGCGTGAAACGCGACGGGGGGCGCAAGGCCCCCCGCCGACCGTCCCGTCACGCGCGGCGATCAGGAATGGCGGCGATCAGAAATGAATCGCCCGACCATAGGCATCCAGCACCGATTCGTGCATCATCTCGGACAGGGTCGGATGCGGGAAGACCGTCTCCATCAGGTCCTGCTCGGTGGTCTCCAGCTGACGCCCGACGACATAGCCCTGGATCAGCTCGGTCACCTCGGCGCCGACCATGTGCGCGCCCAGCAATTCCCCGGTCTTCGCGTCGAAGATGGTCTTGACCAGCCCCTCGGGCTCTCCCAGCGCGATGGCCTTGCCGTTGCCGATGAAGGGGAAGCGGCCGACCTTGACCTGATAGCCCGCCTCCTTCGCCTTCGCCTCGGTCAGCCCCACGGACGCCACCTGCGGATGGCAATAGGTGCAGCCGGCGATGCTGGAGGGCTTGACCGGATGCGGATGCCCGCCGGCGATCAACTCGGCCACCATCACGCCTTCATGGCTGGCCTTGTGCGCCAGCCAGGGCGCCCCGGCCACGTCGCCGATGGCATAGAGACCCTCGACCCCGGTGCGGCAATATTCGTCGGTCACGACATGGGTGCGGTCCACCTTCACGCCCAGCTCTTCCAGGCCCAGGTTCTCGACATTGCCGACGATCCCGACGGCCGAGATCACCGTGTCGAACTCCTGCGTCTCGGTCTTGCCGCCCGCCTCGATATGGGCGGTCACGGTCGCGCCCTTGCGGTCCAGCTTCTTCACGCTGGCCTTTTCCAGGATCTTCATCCCCTGCTTGACGAAGGCCTTCTTCGCAAAGGCGCTGATCTCGGCATCCTCGACCGGCAGCACCCGGTCCATCACCTCGACCACCGTGGTATCGGCACCCAGCGTGTTGAAGAAGCTGGCGAATTCGATGCCGATCGCGCCCGAGCCGATGACCAGCAGCTTCCTGGGCATATGCGGCGGCTTCAGCGCGTGCTTGTAGTTCCAGACCAGCTTGCCGTCCGGCTCCAGCCCCGGCAGTTCGCGGGCCCGCGCGCCGGTGGCCAGCACGATGGATTTCGCGGTAATCTCCTCGCTGCCCTTGTCGGTCCTGACGCTGATCTTGCCGGGCGCGACCAGCCTGGCCTCGCCCATGATGGTCGTCACCTTGTTCTTCTTGAACAGATGTCCGATCCCGCCGGTCAGCTGCTTGGCCACCCCGCGAGAGCGGTCGACCACCTTGTCCAGGTCGAAGCCGATCTTCTCGGCGCTCAGGCCGAAATCCTTGGCCCGTTCCATCAGGTGGAACACCTCGGCGCTGCGCAGCAGGGCCTTGGTGGGTATGCAGCCCCAGTTGAGGCAGATGCCGCCCAGATGCTCGCGCTCGATACAGGCCACTTTCAGGCCAAGCTGCGCGCCTCGGATCGCGGCGACATAGCCACCGGGGCCGGCGCCGATCACCACCATGTCGAAATTCTGGGCCATGCAGTCCCCCACTTGATGAAGATAGTTCAGCGTTAAACCATTTTGCGCAGGTCAGCAAGCAGCGGCGGGCGCAAGCCCAGGGCAGCGGATCTGCGCGGCCTCGGCCAGCAGCTCGGGCTCAGCTTCCAGCGCCCGGATCGTGGCCCGATGGCCGCCGAATGCGCGCCGGCATCTCCAGCCCCTCGGTCGTCCGAACCCCTGCCACGGCAGCCTCGCGGATCGCTCATCCCGTCGGCTGACACTAGGTGGCACGCGGGCTTCCGGTCAAGAAGCCCCTTCCTGCGGGTCCTGTTCGCCGGCCTCGCCGGTCGTCTGCGCCTCGTCCAGCGCGGCCTCGACGGCCAGGGGCGTGGCGCTGTGGGCGATCACCGCGAAACTGCCCTGTTCCTGCGGGGTCAGGCCGCGACGCTGGGTCATGCGCCAGCCGGCATAGACGGCCAGCAGCAGCAGCAGCACCCCCATATGCACCCAATAGCCGTCGGGGCCGATCCAGTTCATCAGCCAGCCGGTGATGATCGGCCCGCCCATCGAGCCGATGCCATAGATGAACAGCAGCCCCGCCGAGGCCGAGGCCATGTCCGACTGGTCCAGGTAGTCGTTGGTATAGGCCAGCAGCAGCGCATAGATGGGATTGGCCATCCCCCCCATCAGCACCCCGGCCAGGATCAGCCCGGTGACGCCGGGCTGCACCGCCACCACCAGCAGCGTCGTCAGCGCCCCCAGCACCGACAGGATCAGCACCAGCTTGCGCCGGTCGGTGCGGTCCGAGATCCAGCCGACCGGATATTGCAGCACCAGCCCGCCGGCATAGATCGCCGCCACGAACAGCGAGATCTCGGCCACCGACAGGCCCATCGCCGCCCCCCAGACCGAGGACATCCCCGCCAGCGCCGCGAAGACGCCGCCCATCAGGAAGATCCCCACGCAACCCAGCGGCGATGCGCGGTAGAGCTTGCCGAAGGACATGCGCTTGATCGTCTCGAATTGCGGCGCGGGCTGGGCCGACAGCAGGATCGGCGTGAAGGCCAGCGAGACCAGCACCGAGGGGATGACGAACAGCATGAAGCCGGCCGGATCGCTGACATTCAGCAGCATCTGCGCGCTGACGATGCCCAGCATCTGCACGATCATGTAGGCCGACAGCGCCTGGCCCCGCGTCTCGTTCGTGGAGCCCGCGTTCAGCCAGCTTTCGGCGGTCACATAGACGCCGCAGAAGCAGAAGCCGATCAGGAAGCGCAGCACCGTCCAGGCGATCCAGTTCGGCCAGACCGCATAGACGATCAGGATGGCCGAGATCATCGACCCCAGCGCCGCGAAGACCCGCACATGGCCCACGGTCTTGATCATGTCCGGCACGGTCAGGCTGCCCAGCAGGAAACCGCCGTAATAGCCGGCCATGACCACCGACATCTCGAAGGTCGGGATGCCCTCGATCCCGCCCCGGATGCCCAGCAATGTGCCCTGCATCCCGTTGCCGACCATCAGCAGCAGGATCCCCAGCAGAAGGGGCCAGGTTGTGCGAAGTACCGAGGCCATGACGCGTTCCAGTCCACTGCCGGCGCGGCAGCGAATCCCTCCTAGCCCGAGACGGGTTTTCCGGCCAGCCCGGAACCGACGTCAGGGGATCAGCAGCGACGCGTCGCCATAGCTGAAGAAGCGATAGCCCGAGCGGACGGCATGGGCATAGATCTCGCGTATCCGCTGCTGTCCCATCAGGGCCGAGACCAGCATCAGCAGCGTCGATTTCGGCAGGTGGAAATTGGTCATCAGCCCGTCGATCACCCGGAATTGATGGCCGGGATAGATGAAGATGTCGGTCGTGCCGCTGAAGGGGCGCAGCGCGCCCTCGGGCGTGGCGGCCGATTCGACCAGCCGCAGCGCGGTCGTGCCCACGGCGATCACCCGCCGCCCCTCGGCCCTGGCGGCATTGACGGCGGCGGCGGCGGCCTCGGACACCTCGCCCCATTCGGCATGCATCCGGTGGGTGGTCACGTCCTCGACCTTGACCGGCAGGAAGGTGCCGGCGCCGACATGCAGCGTGACATGGGCGAACTCGACCCCGCGCGCGGCCAGCCCGTCCAGCAGCGGCTGGTCGAAATGCAGGCTGGCGGTGGGCGCCGCGACCGCGCCCTGACGCGCCGCCCAGACGGTCTGGTAATCCTGCAGGTCCTGCGCGTCGGGCGCCCGCAAGGCGGCGATATAGGGCGGCAGCGGCATCGCCCCGACCTCGGCCAGCGCCGCGTCGAACGCATCGCCCTCGGCGTCGAAACGCAGCCGCAGCGCGCCCTCGCCGATCGCCACCACCTCGGCCGACAGCGCCGCACCGAAGCGGATCACCTCGCCCTCGCGCAGCTTGCGCAGCGGCCTGGCCAGCGCCTGCCAGCCGTCGGCGGCCGGCTCCAGCAGCGTCACCTCGATCCGCGCCACCGCCTCGCCCTGGGCGGTCTTGCGCACCCGCGTCCCGCTCAGCCGGGCCGGGATCACCCGCGTGTCGTTCAGCACCAGCAGGTCGCCGGGCCGCAGGATGCCGGGAAGGTCGCTGACTCGGCGATCCTCGATGCCGCCCGCCTCGGCCAGCAGCAGCCGGGCCGAGCTGCGCGGCCGCGCGGGCCGGGTCGCGATCAGCCCCTCGGGCAGGTCGAAATCGAAATCGGACAGTTTCATGGCCCGCGCTTCTGCGCCCGACGGGGCGCCGGGTCAAGCATCCGTGACGGCCAAGTAAAAAACTCGGTCTTTACATCTCTGACGGAATCGCTAGGTTATGCGGCAACAGGAGCCATTCATGATCGTCTGCCACTGCACCCAGATCTCAGATCACGAGATTCACGCCGCGATCGAATGGATGCGCACCGCCGACCCGGACACGATCATCACGCCGGGGAAAATCTATCACGCACTCGGCAAGCGCGCCGATTGCGGAGGATGCATGCCGCTCTTTCTGGACACGATGCGTCATTGCGATAGTCTGGGCGTAGCCCCGCCGATTTTGCGGGCCAAACCAGCTATCAAGAAGGACAGCCAGGATGAAGGGCGACGCAAAGGTCATCGAATATCTCAACGCCGCGCTGCGGTCTGAACTGACGGCGGTCAGCCAGTATTGGCTGCATTACCGGCTTCAGGAGGACTGGGGCTACGGGCGCATCGCGGACAAGTCCCGCGCCGAATCGATCGAGGAGATGAATCACGCCGACCGGCTGATCCAGCGAATCATCTTCCTCGAGGGCCATCCCAACCTGCAGAAGCTCGACCCGCTCAGGATCGGCCAGAACCTCAAGGAAACGCTCGAGGCGGACCTGGCCGGCGAACATGACGCCCGCACCCTCTATATCGAGGCGCGCGACCATTGCGAAAGCGTCGGCGACCATGTCAGCAAGGTGCTGTTCGAGGATCTGATCTCGGACGAGGAAGGCCATATCGACTTCCTCGAAACCCAACTCGAGCTCTACGATTCGATCGGCGAGCAGAATTACGGGTTGCTGAACGCCAAGCCCGCCAACGAGGCCGAATAGCCGCGGCTTTCATCTTGGCCCAAATATCCCGGGGGGTGAGGCCCTCCGGGCCGAGGGGGGCAGCGCCCCCCTTCTTCCTTCGTTGACCCCGCTCAGCCCAGCCAGCGCCGCGCCAGGTCCGGCAGTTCCGCGAAATGGCTCAGCAGCGCCTCGGGCGCCAGCCGCCCGATTGCCTCGCCCTCGGGGCCGAAGGCGACCAGCGCCACCGGAACGCCCGCCGCCGCCGCCGTCCTGCGGTCGGTCTCGGTATCGCCGACCAGGAAGGAAGCCTCGACCGTCCCCCCGGCCGCCTCGACCGCGGCGCGATAGGGCCGCGGATCGGGCTTGCGCACCGGCAGCGTATCGGCGCCGACCAGCGCCGCGAAACGGTCCCGGACGCCCAGCTCGCGCAGCAGCGCCTCGGCCAGCGCCTCGGGCTTGTTGGTGCAGACGGTCAGCCGGAACCCGTCCCGCGCCAGCTCGTCCAGCGCCGCCTCGACGCCCTCGTAAAGCCGGGTATGGACCGCGATGGCGCCCGCGTAATTCTCCAGCAGCCGGGGAAAATCCTCGTCCTCGGCGCCCGGCGGCAGCAGGTGGCCGGGCCCGATCCGGCCATATCCCGCCCGCAGCATCGCCCGCCCGCCATGGAAGGCGATCAGCGCATCCGCGACGGGATCCAGCAGCGCCTCCAGCCCGCGCGCCCGAAAGCAGGCATTCGCCGCCGCGATCAGGTCGGACGAGGTATCCGCCAGCGTCCCGTCCAGATCGAAAACCACCGTTCCCGCCATCGCCGAATTCCCTCGCGTAATGTTTCGAAAACAAAGGTGAACGCAGGCACCCTTTCGCCCGCGCCCTTCCCCGATTAGAACGCCGGGCAAGGAAACGGAACCGATAAAGGGGCGGGCATGGCAGAGAATCCGGTCGCAGTCGTCATTCTGGCAGCCGGTCAGGGCAGCCGGATGCAATCGGACCTGCCCAAGGTCCTGCACCGCCTGGCGGGCGTGCCGCTGATCGCCCATGCCCTGGCCGCCGCCCGCAGCCTGGAGCCCGAGCAGGTCATCGTCGTGGCCGGCCATGGCGCCGATCAGGTCGGCCACGCCGTCGCCGACCTGGAGCCCGAGGCCCGCATCGTGCTGCAATCCCAGCAGCTGGGCACCGGCCATGCCGTGCGCCAGACCCTGCCCGAACTGGAGGGCTTCGAGGGCAAGGTGGTGGTGCTTTACGGCGACACCCCCTTCATCGGCCAGGACACGCTGGCCGCGCTGGCCAGCCATACGGCCGATATCGTCGTGCTGGGCTTCGAGGCCGAGGATCCGGGCCGCTACGGCCGCCTGGTCACCGGCGCGCGCGGGCTGGAGCGGATCGTCGAATACAAGGATGCCGACGCCGCCACGCGCCGGATCGCGCTGTGCAATTCCGGGGTGATGGCGCTGGACGCGGCGCTGCTGCGGCAGCTGATCGTGCGGCTGGGCAACGACAATGCCGCGGGCGAATACTATTTGACCGACCTTGTGGAACTGGCCCGCGCCGAGGGCCGCCGCGCCGATGTCGTCACCTGCGACGAAGAGGAAACGCTCGGCATCAACACCCGCGCCGAGCTTGCCGCCGCCGAGGCCGCCTTCCAGGCCCGCGCCCGCCGCGCCGCGCTGGAGGACGGGGTGACGCTCTCCGATCCCGGCACGGTCTGGTTCGCGCTGGACACGGTCGTCGGCCGCGACGCGATCATCGGCCAGAATGTCGTCTTCGGCCCCGGCGTCACCATCGAATCGGGCGCCGAGATCCTGCCCTTCTGCCACCTGACGGGCTGCCATGTCTCGGAAGGCGCCACGGTCGGCCCCTTCGCCCGGCTGCGCCCCGGCGCCGAGCTGGGCGCCGACGCCCATGTCGGCAATTTCGTCGAGATCAAGAACAGCGTGCTGGACGAGGGCGTGAAGGTCGGCCACCTGACCTATCTGGGCGACGCCACGATCGGCGAACATGCGAATATCGGCGCGGGCACCGTCACCTGCAACTATGACGGCGTGATGAAGCACCGCACCCGCATCGGCGCCCGCGCCTTCATCGGCAGCGACACGATGCTGGTCGCGCCGGTCAGCGTCGGGGACGCGGCGATGACCGGCTCGGGCTCGGTCATTACCCAGGATGTCCCGGACGGGGCGCTGGCGCTGGCGCGCGCGCGCCAGGTCAACAAGCCGGGCCTTGCCATTCGCCTGATGGACGCGCTGCGCGCGAAGAAGGAGAAGCGCTGACATGTGCGGCATCGTCGGAATCCTGGGCAATCACGAAGTCTCTCCGCAGCTGGTCGATGCGCTGCGCCGGCTGGAATATCGCGGCTATGACAGCGCCGGCGTCGCCACCGTGGACGCGCAGGGCCGGCTGGACCGGCGCCGCGCGGTGGGCAAGCTGGTGAACCTGTCGGACCGGCTGGTCCACGACCCGCTGCCCGGCCATTCCGGGATCGGCCATACCCGTTGGGCCACCCACGGCGCCGCGACCGAGAACAACGCCCATCCCCACCAGTCCGGCCCGGTCGCCGTCGTCCATAACGGCATCATCGAGAATTTCCGCGAGCTGCGCGAGGAGCTGGTCGCGCTCGGCCTCCAGCCGCAGTCGCAGACCGATACCGAGGTGGTGGCGCTGCTGACCGCCCATCACCTGGGCCAGGGGATGGACCCGCTTCAGGCGACGCGCGCCACCCTGGCCCGGCTGCAGGGCGCCTTCGCGCTGGCCTTCCTGTTTCAGGGCGAAGCCGACCTGATGATCGCCGCCCGCAAGGGCAGCCCGCTGGCCATCGGCCATGGCGAGGGCGAGATGTTCGTGGGTTCCGACGCCGTCGCGCTGGCCCCCTTCACCGACCGCATCACCTATCTGGAGGATGGCGACCACGCGGTCCTGACCCGCTCGGGCGTGCGCATCCATGACGGCGAGGGCCATCAGGTCAGCCGCCCCGCCAGCCGCATCGACGTGGGCAGCACCGCCATCGACCGGGGCGGCTATCGCCATTTCATGGCCAAGGAGATCGCCGAGCAGCCGGTGGTCCTGGGCGACGTGCTGAACCATTACGTCAAGGGCGACCGGATCGTGTTGCCGGACGGGCTGGACTTCGCCTCGGTCGACCGGCTGTCGCTGGTCGGCTGCGGCACCGCGCATTACGCCGGCCATGTCGCGAAATACTGGTTCGAACAGCTTGCCGGCCTGCCCTGCGACATCGACGTCGCCTCCGAGTTCCGCTATCGCGAGCCGCCGCTGTCGCCCGGCAGCTGGTTCATCGCCATCAGCCAGTCGGGCGAGACCGCCGACACGCTGGCCGCGCTGCATTACGCCAGGGCCCATGTCAGCCGCAGCATCGGCCTGGTCAATGTCGGCACCTCGGCCATCGCGCGGGATGCCGACATCGCCCTGCCGACCCTGGCCGGGATCGAGGTCGGCGTCGCCTCGTCCAAGGCCTTCACCTGCCAGCTGGCGGTGCTGGCGATCCTGGCCCTGAAGGCGGGCCATGACCGCGGCCGGATCGATGATGCCGCGCTGGCCGCGCATCTGGCGGACCTGCGCGCCATCCCCGGCCTTGTCCAGCAGGCTCTGCAGCTGTCCGATGCCTGCCGCCAGCAGGCCGACTGGCTGGCCGAGGCGCAGGACGTGCTGTATCTGGGCCGCGGCGCGCTGTTCCCCGTGGCGCTGGAAGGTGCGCTGAAGCTGAAGGAGTTGAGCTATATCCACGCCGAAGGCTATGCCTCGGGCGAGCTGAAGCACGGCCCCATCGCGCTGATCGACCGCAACGTGCCGGTGGTGGTGCTGGCCCCGCGCGACCGGCTGTTCGAGAAGACGGTTTCCAACATGCAGGAGGTCATGGCCCGCCACGGCCAGATCCTGCTGCTGTCGGACCAGGACGGGCTGGCCGAGGCCGCGGAAGGCACCCATGCCAGCCTGGCGATGCCCGCGGGCGGCGGGATCTTCCAGCCGATCGTCTATGCGGTGCCGATGCAATATCTGGCCTATCACACCGCCGTCGCCAAGGGCACCGACGTGGACCAGCCCCGCAATCTGGCGAAATCGGTGACGGTGGAGTAGCGAACGGGGCCATGCGCAACTTGCCGGGCGACCAGGGCGCCCGAAGCCTGATCCGGCAATCTGCGCGGCCAGTCGTGGATATCGGCATTGTCCGGCCGCGCTTCGCGACGTGGACCCTGCCGAAGCCGTGAAACCGGCGGGCGGAAGCCTGAAAGGCTGAGAGCCGATGCCGGCCAGGCGGCTTACGCGAAGCGCGTCAACCGCGCCGCCGCGACATCGGCCAGCACCGAGATCGCCAGCGAGGATGCGTCTCTCGTCGGGCCGAACATGCCGATGGGGGCCTTGATCCGGGCGATGTCCGCCTCGGCGATCCCCTGGTCGCGCAGACGCTCGACACGGGCGCGATGTGCCTTCATGCTGCCCATGGCGCCGATGTAAAATCCCGGCGATTGCAAGGCCTTCAGAAGGACAGGCAGTTCGGCGTCCGGATCATGGTGCAGAACGGCGATGGCGGTATGGGCGTCCGCCATCCCCTCGATTGCATGGATCGCCCGCGCCGGATCCAGCACCAGAATGTCATATCCCGCGCAGGCGGCCAGTCGCGCCAGTGCCTGCGCCTCGATCGAGCGGCCCGAGATCATCAGCCGGGTTACAGGGCGATAGACCGACAGGAAGCCCGTGCCGTCCCATCCGGCGCGCTCTGGCACCGGCGCGCAGGTCAGCGCCTGCGTCTGCGGGGAATAGCGCAATGCGGCGGGCCGGCGCGCCTCCAGGCATCGCAGGACGCAGTCGATCGCCTCCACGTCCCGCAGCACATGGATGGCAACGGTGATGCCGCCGCCGCAGGGCAGGACGATGTCGAAGAAGGGCGAGCCTTCGCCATAGGCCACCGTCCGGTCACGCCCTTCGGCCATGGCCAACATGGCCTCGGTCGCGACCGCCGCCTCGACGCAGCCACCCGACACGAAGCCCGCATGACCGCCATCCGCCGCGATGACGACATGCGCGCCCAGTGCCCGCGCCGCGCCGCCGCGAATGCCGGTCAGGGTCGCGATCGCGACCGGGCCCCGCCCGAAGCTGGCCAGCGCGAAACGCAGCAGTTCCGCCGGATCATCGGTCTCCAGCGCCCGGACCGGCGTCGGCAGCCTGTTAACTGTGTCCGTTTCGTTCAACTCATGCCTCGCGGGAAAATCGGTTGCCCGGTCGGGCGCGTCGATGGCAGGCGCCTCGGCGCCTGCCGCCATGGGAAAGCCGGACCTCAGGCCTCTCCTCCTTCTTCCAGATCGAGTTTCGACAGGGGCAGGCTGCGCACGCGACGCCCGGTCAGGGTCGAGACCGCATTCGCCACCGCGGGCGGCACGCCCGGCACGCCCGGTTCGCCGATGCCGCCCATGGGCGCCCCGCTTTCGACGATGCGCACATGGACGCGCGGCATCATCTCCGGCGTCAGGATCGGATAGCCGTCGTAATTGCGCGCCTGCGGCATGCCGTCCACATAGACGACCTCCTCGAACAGCGCAGAGGACAGCCCCAGCGCGACCGCCGAATTCACCTGCGCCTCGATGATCGCCGGGTTGACGATGCTGCCCGGATCGATGGCGACCCAGATGTCATGCACGACGACCTGGCCCTGCCGGATCGAGACCTCGGCGATCGTCGCCACCTCGCTGCCGAAGGGCGAGGCCATCGCGACGCCGCGCGCGCGCCGGCTGCCGTCCCCGGCCTCGAACGGGCCGCGCTTCCAGCCGCCGGACAGATCGGCGACCGCCTCCAGCAGGTTTCTGTGCCGCGGGCTGTCCGCCAGCAGGCGGTGGCGCAGCTCATAGGGATCCTGCTGCCCGGCATCGGCCATTTCGTCGAAGAAGGTCTCATAGAAGAAATCGTTCATCGAATGGCCGACCGAGCGCCAGAAGCCGATGATCGCCGGATCATCGACATGGACATGGCCGACGCGACGGTTCGGGATCGCATAGAGCTTGCCGGCGACGCCTTCGACGGCGGAGCTGTCGACCTTGTCCGGCTCGCGCCCGAACCAGCGGCCGGCCGGCCCCTCGCCCGCCGTCACCGCGTGCAGGGCCACCGGCAGCCCGTCATCGTCCAGCCCCGCGCGGAAGCGCGCGACGGAGATGGGGCGCAGGGTGTCGCGCAGGAATTCCTCCTCGCGGCTCCAGATCAGCTTGACGGGGCGGCCCACGGCTTTCGCCAGCAGGATCGCCTGCGGAAACGGATTCGCGGACTGATACAGGAAATGCCGCCCGAAGAAGCCGCCCAGCATCGGCGAATGGATGATGACCTGCTCGGGGGCGAGGCCTGCCACCCGCGCCGCGTCGGCCTGGAACATCTCGGGCGCCTGGTTCGGGACCCACAGCTCCAGCGTGCCATCATCGTTCCAGCGCGCCAGCGCCGAGGGCGGCTCCAGCTGGCCATGCGCCAGGTAGGGCGCGTCATAGCTCGCCTCGACCACATGCGCCGCGCCGGCAAGCGCGGCGGCGGCGTCGCCTTCCGCCTCGAAATCGATGCCGTCGCCGGTCGTCCCCTTCAGCTGGGCCAGATGCGCTTCGGTCGAAAACTCGGCCGGCATGGCATGGGCCGTGCCCTGCGCGGGTTCGCTCCAGGTCACCTGCAGCGCCTCGACCGCCATCCGGGCGCGCCACCAGCTGCTGGCGACCACCGCCACCGCGCCGGGCAGCCGGTGGATCGAGTGGACGCCGGGCATGGCGCCGACCTCGGATTCGTTCTGCAGCTCATCCGGCTCGCCGCCCAGACGCGGGCTGTGCTGGACGGCGGCGTGCAGCATCCCCTCTAGCGAAAGATCGATGGTGTATTGCGTCTTGCCGGTCGATTTGTCCTGCGCATCCAGCCGCTGGACCGGCTTGCCGATCCAGCGGAAATCGGCGCTGTCGCGCAGGGCCGCATCCTCGGGCACCGGCAGGCCGGCAGCGGCATCGGCCAGATCGCCATAGGGCAGGCCGCGCCCCGACGCCGCATGGACCACGCGCCCCGGTTCGGTCGAAAGCTCGTCCACCGGCACGTCAAGCTGCGCCGCCGCCGCCTGCAGCAGCATCATCCGCGCCGAGGCGCCCAGCCTGCGCATGGCATCATAGCTCATGCGCACCGACATGCTGCCGCCGGTAAAGCGCCCGCCGCCGACCAGCAGGTAATCCGGGCCGGGAGGCGCGTTCTCGACGGAAAAATTGGCCGGATCGACGTCCAGTTCCTCGCCGACGATCTGCGCCAGGGCGGTGAAGACGCCCTGCCCGCCCTCGTTGAAGGCGCTGCGGAACAGGACGGTGCTGTCGGGGCGGATCTCAAGGAAGGCGGAAACGCGGCTGCCGGGGGCGATGGTTTCCGCCGCCTGCGCAAGGGCGCGCCTCGCCGGCAGGTTCACCCCAAGCACCAGCGCCCCGAGCGAGGCGCCGATGAAGCCGCGACGCGACAGCTTGAACGGCTTGCCGGTCTGGCGGGCGTTGTGGAACATGTCGTTCATTTTCCGCCCCCCTACGCCTGCGCCGCGTCGCGGACGGCCGCCGCGATGGCGTTATAGGTGCCGCAGCGGCACAGATTGACCATCGCGCCCGCGATGTCGTCGTCGTCCGGCTGCGGGGTTTCCTTCAGCAGCGCCGTTGCCGCCATCACCTGCCCCGACTGGCAATAGCCGCATTGCGGCACCTGGTGGGCGACCCAGGCCTGGACCACCTTGCGGCCGACCGGATCGTCCTCGACGGCCTCGATGGTGGTGATCTCGGCCCCGGCCACGCTGTCCACCGGGGTCACGCAGGATCGCGTCGCCATGCCGTCGACAAGCACCGTGCAGGCCCCGCATTGCGCGACGCCGCAGCCATATTTGGTGCCGGTCATGCCCAATTCGTCGCGCAGCACCCAGAGAAGCGGGGTATCGGGCTCGATATCGATCTGGTGCGTGGTTCCGTTGATCGTCAGATCCATGGGTTTGCTCCTCAGCTTTGAAGTGGCACGGGGACGTTTCGGCCGCTGCTTCAGACACCCGGTCGAGCATTGCGGTGATCCCACCACCTGGCGAGGGAAGGATCCCCCGACATGGCGCAAATGTCCATCATATCATTGATGAGAGCCCGGTTTCAGGCGCAGATCATCGATTTCCTCAATGAATTGGAGGCTTTCCGCGATCTCGTTTTCGTTTGGGCGACTGCCCCCCGTCGTGCTGTGCCCGGTCCGGCGCCGGAGGGGGTTCTTACGGCGCCGACATCACGTCGCGTCGTGGAAGATGATCCCCAGCGTGTGGCGCCGGCCGCTTCGGAGGGTGCTGACGCCGTGGCGCATGTTCACGCGGTAATCGCCCCGGCTGCCGCGCACCGGGCGGTGATGCACGGCGAAGGCGACGGCATCGCCCTGGCGCAGCGGCACGACCTCGGCCCGGCTCTGCATCCGGGGGCGCTGTTCGGTCAGCACGAACTCGCCGCCGGTGAAATCGCGCCCAGGCTCGGACAGCAGGAAGGCCACCTGCAGGGGAAAGGCCAGGTCGCCGTAAAGGTCCTGGTGCAGGCAGTTGAAATCGCCCGGCCCGTATTGCAACAGCAGCGGCGTCGGGCGGGTCTGGCCCGCCGCATGGCACTGCTGCAGGAAGGCCTCCAGCGTGCCGGGATAGCGGGTGCCGATCGCCATGCGCGCGTTCCAGCCATTCGCCACCGCCGCCAGATGCAGATAGAGCCCGGCGCGCAGTTCCGCCACCAGGTCCGGCAGCGGATAGCTGAAATAGCGGTATTCGCCCTGGCCGAAGCCGTGCCGGGCCATGTGGATATGGCTGCGGAAATGGCCTTCCTGCGGATAGAGCGCCGCCAGATCGCGGCACTCGGCGGCCGTCAGCAGGCCGGGCAGGATCGCGCAGCCATGCCGGTCCAGTTCCGCCCCGAAACCCGCCCAGTCCCGCGCGGCCAGCCGCTGCTGCAAGGTCGCGGGGGCGCTCATGCCTGGGCCTCCTTCTCCAGCAGCGCGCGCTTGCGCGGGACGCCCCAGCGATAGCCCGAGAGGCCGCCATCGGTCCGCACCACGCGGTGGCAGGGGATCGCGACGGCGATGTGGTTCGCGGCGCAGGCGCCGGCCACCGCGCGGGTGGCGCGCGGCGCGCCGATGCGGCGGGCGATCTCGGCATAGCTGGCGGTCCGGCCCGGCGGTATGTCGCGCAGCGCCTGCCAGACGCGGGTCTGGAAGGCCGTTCCGCGAATGTCCAGCGGCAGGTCCAGCCCGATCCCCGGCGCCTCGACGAAGCCGACCACCTGCGCGACCAGCGCCGCGAAATCCGCGTCGTCGCCCGTCAGCCGGGCCTGCGGAAAGCGGTCCTGCAACGCGCGCACCAGCGCATCGGGATCGTCGCCCAGGCTGATCGCGCAGATGCCCCGGCCGCTTTGCGCCACCAGGATCGCGCCAAGCGAGCATTGCCCGACCGCGAAGCGGATATCGGCATCCCTGCCGCCCTGCCGGTAGGCCGAGGGCGCCATGCCCAGCATCTGGGGCGACTGTTCGTAGAAGCGGCTGCTGGCGTTGAAGCCGGCGGCATAGATCGCATCG
This sequence comes from Paracoccus sigandri, assembly GCF_003709565.1. Taxonomy (GTDB): domain Bacteria; phylum Pseudomonadota; class Alphaproteobacteria; order Rhodobacterales; family Rhodobacteraceae; genus Paracoccus; species Paracoccus siganidrum. The sequence continues at coordinate 40,686 of NZ_QNRC01000016.1, forward strand.
GTGACGCTGGCGGCCTCGGGCAGTTCCGCGCGCAGGCGCCCTGCCCGATGCGCCGCCGCATAGGCCCGTGGCGTCAGCCCGGTGATCGCCTTGAACTGGCGGTGGAAATGATGCGGGCTCATCCCGACCTTCCCGGCCAGGTCGTCGAGCCGCGGCACCTCCTCGGCCCGTTCGATGATCCGGCAGGCCTCGGCGACGATGGCCGCATTCGCCTGGGCCGACGACTGGCCGCGGGGATTGCAGCGCAGGCAGGCGCGGAAGCCGGCGGCCTCGGCCTGGTCGGGCGTGTCGAAGAAGGACACGTTTTGCGGCTTCGCCTTGCGCGAGGGGCAAGAGGGGCGGCAATAGACGCCCGAGGTCCGCACCGCATAGACGAAGGCGCCGTCGCAGGCCAGATCGCGGGCAAGGACGCCCTGCCAGCGCGGGTCGCGTTCGGTTTCCGTCTTGGTCATCATCGCCAGTTCCATCGCTCGGCTCCTTCCATCACATAGGTCGTGATGATAGGCGCCGCCACCGCCCCGCCGCGTCCCGACCCTTGCTTTCAAATCCGAAGGGCAGGCCCGGCAGCGGGACAAGCGCCGCTGCCGCCGCTTCCGCTGGTCCGGCCTTTGATCCGGCGGGTCAGGCGCCCGCCATCCGGTGCCGCCCGATGGGCAGCATCATCGGCCGCCCCGAGACCGGGTCCGGGATGATCCGGCTGTCCAGCCCGAAGACCGCCCGCACATTCGCCGCCGTCAGCACCTCGTCCGGGCTGCCCGACACATGCAGCCGCCCCGCCGCCATCGCCACCAGGTGATCGGCATAGCGCGCGGCAAGGTTCAGGTCGTGCAGCACCATCACGATGGTCGTGCCGCGCCGCTGGTTCAGGTCGCACAGCAGGTCCAGCACCTCGACCTGATGGGCGATGTCCAGGAAGGTCGTCGGCTCGTCCAGCAGCAGCAGGTCGGTCTCCTGCGCCAGCGCCATCGCGATCCAGACGCGCTGGCGCTGCCCGCCCGACAACTCGTCCACGGCGCGCTCGGCCAGGTCGGTGGTGCGGGTGGCCTCCAGCGCGGCGGCGACGGCCTCGTCGTCGGCGCGGTTCCAGCGCGACAGGATGCCGTGATGCGGATGGCGGCCGCGGCTGACCAGGTCGGCGACGGTGATCCCCTCGGGCGCCACGGGCGATTGCGGCAAGAGGCCCAGCACCTGCGCCAGCTTGCGCGGCGCCATGCGATGCACTGCCTTGCCGTCCAGCAGCACCTGCCCGCCGCGCGGCGCCAGCAGCCGCGACATCGCGCGCAGCAGCGTCGATTTCCCGCAGGCATTGGCCCCGACGATCGCCGTCACCCGGCCCGGCAGCACGTCGAGGTTCAGCCCCTGAAGGATCAGCCGGTCGCCATAGCCGGCCGACAGCTGCTGGACGGAAAGGGTATGGGCGGTCACAGCGACGCTCCGGTGCGGTTGACGTGGATGATGAGGTAGATCAGGTAGGGCGCGCCAAGCGCCCCGGTCACGACGCCGACCGGATAGCGCCCCGGCAGCAGGAACTGCCCCGCATAGTCGCCGGCCAGCACCAGCGCCGCGCCCACCAGCGCGGCGGGCAGCAGGGCCGAGCCGTTCGGCCCGACGATCCGCGCCGCGATCGGCCCGGCCAGGAAGGCGACGAAGGAGATCGGCCCGACCACCGCCGTCGCCACCGCGATCAGCCCGACCGCCGCGACCACCACGACCGCGCGGGTCCGCCCGACATCGGTGCCAAGCGCCGAGGCCGCGTCGTCGCCCAGCCGCAGCGCCTCCAGATCCCGCGTGCGCATCACCAGAAGCCCGCCGAAGACCAGCAGCGACAGCAGCACCGGCACGGCCTGCGCCAGCTGCGCGCCGTTCAGGCTGCCCGCCAGCCAGCGGATCGCCTCTTGCAGGTCCCACGAGGGCGCGCGCGACAGCGTGTAGGAGATGAAGCTCTGCATCATCGCCTGCACGCCGATGCCGACCAGGATCAGCCGCGTGCCCGCGACGCCGCCGCGAAAGGACAGCGCATAGATCGCGATCGCGACGCCAAGCCCGGCGACGACCGCAAAGACCGACACCGCCGCGCCGTCGAGGCCCATGACGACGATGGCGAAGACCGCCGCGGCGCTGGCGCCCGAGCTGATGCCGATGATGTCGGGGCTGGCCAGCGGGTTGCGCAGCATGATCTGGAAGGCCGCGCCGCCAAGGCCGAAGGACAGGCCCGCAAGGATCGCCAGGACCGCGCGCGGGAGGCGCAGCTGGCCGACGGTGAAAGAGGCGCCCGGCACCTCCTGCCCGGCCAGCACCCGCAGCACGTCCTGCGGCGGGGTGAAGCTCTGGCCCAGCATCAGCGTGACGGCAAACCCCGCCGCCAGCAGGACCAGCGCCGTCCAGATCACCCGGCTGCGGTAACGCGCGCGGCGCAGGCGCCCGGCGGTGATGGCCTCGGCGGTCATAGGTCCCGGACCCTCTGGCGGCGGACGATCCAGATGAAGAAGGGCGCGCCGATGAAGGCGGTGACGATGCCCACGTCCAGCTCTGCGGGGCGGGCGATGATGCGGCCGGCGACGTCGGAGGCGACCAGCAGCGCCGCGCCGGTCAGGGCCGAGAAGGGCAGCAGCCAGCGATGATCGACCCCCACCAGCAACCGGCACAGATGCGGCACGATCAGCCCGACGAAGCCGATGGGCCCGCAGACCGCCGTTGTCGCTCCGCAGAGCAGGATCGCCGACAGCGCCGCCATGGCGCGCGCAAGTGCGACACGCTCGCCCAGTCCCGCCGCCATCTCGTCCCCAAGCGCCAGAGAGTTCAGCTTGCGCGCCGAGGCCATCGCCAGCAAAAGCCCCGCCGCCAGGAAGGGCAGCACGGGCCCCATCCGCGCGAAGGTCGCCCCGCCGACGCCGCCGATCTGCCAGGCCTGCAGGCCGCCGGCGATGTCGCCGCGCGTCAGCATCACCGCCACCACCAGCGAATAAAGCGCGATCGAGGTCGCCGTCCCCGCCAGCGCCAGCTTCAGCGGCGTCGCGCCGCCCCGGCCAAGCGAGCCGATGGCATAGACGAAGACCGCCGTCGCGCCCGCGCCGAGGATCGCGACCCAGATGAAGCTCTGCGCGGCGCTGATCTGGAACCACGCCACCGCGACGACGACGGCCAGCGCCGCGCCGGTATTCACCCCCAGGATGCCCGGATCGGCCAGCGGATTGCGCGTCACGCCCTGCATCAGCGCCCCCGAAAGACCAAGGGAGGCGCCGGCCAGAACCGCCAGGACCGTGCGCGGAATGCGCGCCGAGACGGCGGCCTGCGCAATCGTGCCGACCTCGCCTCGCAGCCCGGCAAGGATGTCGTCAAGCCCCACCTGCCGCGTGCCGATGGCCACCGACAGCGCGCCAAGCAGCAGCAGCGCGGCCAGCACCACAACCAGCCACAGCAGGCGCGCGCGCGCCGGGCTGCGCAGCGGGATGGTCGCGGCCTCGGTCATTCGGCTTTCTGCGCGGCCTCGGCCAGCATGGCGACGTAATCGTCCAGCACCCAGGCGATGCCCAGGGGCGTCGGATTCGCCGCGTTCCCGACCGGATCGTTCTTCAGCATGACGATGCTGTCATTGGCGACGGCGGGCATGTGGCTGACCAGCGGATCGACCTTCATCGCGGCCAGAAGCAGCAGGCTGCCATAGGTCACGACGATGTCCACATCCTCGAAGGCGTCGATGTTCTCGGCGCTGACCGAGCCGGCGAACCTGCCCGGCTGGCTGGCGTCCACGACGCTTTTCGGCATGGAAAGGCCAAGATCCTGGAAGAACTTCACCCGCGTGTCGTTGGCCGTGTAGAAATTCACGACGCTGAGATTCGTGGTGTCCAGATGCGTCACGAACATCGCGGTCTTGCCCTGCAAGGCGGGATGCGCGGCCAGCGTGTCGGCGATCTGCGCCTCCATCGCCGCGATCAGCGCCTCGCCCTCGGCCGCCATGCCCATGCCCGCGCTGTTCATGCGGATCATCTGCCGCCAATCGGTGGTCCAGGGCGAGTCCGGGTAGGCGACGACCGGGGCGATCCGGCTCAGCGTGTCGTAATCGGCCTGCGTCAGCCCGGAATAGGCGGCCAGGATCACGTCGGGGGCGGTCGCCGCGACGGCCTCGAAATCGATGCCGTCGCCCTCGTCGAACAGGGCGGGGGTGTCCTCGCCCAGTTCGGCCAACTTCTCCTCGACCCAGGGCAGCACGCCATCGCCATCGTCATCGCCGTAATTCGCCGCCGCCATGCCCACCGGCACCACCCCCAGCGCCAGCGGCACCTCGTGATTTCCCGAGGCGACCGTCGCCACCCGCTGCGGCTTTTCCGTGATCGTCGTGGTGCCGAAGGCGTGCGGGATGCTGACGGGAAACCCGGCCTCATCCGCAGGGGCGGGGGCGGCAGTCGTCATCAGGACCAGCATCGCAGGGCGCAGAATCCGCATCGTCATGGCCTTTCCTGGCAGGTTTGCCTGCGGATTTCCCGCGCAAGGGGACATGCGTCAACCCGTGCCGGCCAGGGTATCCGCATTTTCCCAAAGATTCCGACAAAAAAAGTGGGATTCTACAAGACAGGCCCGCGCCGCCGGCCCTAGAAGCGCCGCCAGCATGATCGCCACGCCGTCCCTGCCCCAGCCTCGGGCCCTGCCCCAGACTCGGGCGCGGAGGGCTTGACGTCATTCCAGGGCCAGCCAGCCTCGGACCCCTTCTGATCCGCAGGCAGCCAGCAGCAACGACAACATCCATGCGGGACCTTGAACCATGGCACATGACATCCGGCGCGGCCCCCGCCGCCACCTTACCGCCCTGCTGCTGGGCTGCACCGCGCTGATCGCATCCCCGGCGCTTGCCCAGGAAACCGTCCCGCCGGAATCCGGGGCGGGAACCGAGGACGCGCCGCTGCGGCTTTCGCCGATCATCATCAGCGCCAGCGGCCCGTTCGACGACGATGCGAACACGATCGTCGCCAGCGAATTGTGGGTCGGCGGCAAGGTGGCGACCAGCATCCTCGACACCCCGGCCTCGGTGTCGGTCATCACCGAAAAGGAAATCCGCGACCGCAGGGCGACCACGCTGGAAGAGGTGCTGAGCTATTCGGCGGGCATCCATACCGATTATTACGGGACGGACGACCGCAACGAATATTACCTGGTGCGCGGGTTCCAGGCGACGACCTATCGCGACGGGCTGACCCTGGGCTCGATGCGCGCGACGCGCGAAGAACCCTTCGCCTATGAGCGGGTCGAGGTCATCCGCGGCGGCAACTCGACGCTGTTCGGCACCTCGGATCCGGGCGGCACGATCAACTTCGTGACCAAGCAGCCGCGTTTCGAGCGTTTCGGCGAAGCCTACGGCTCGATCGGATCGCCGCGCAACGCGGAATACGGCTTCGACCTGGGCGACACGCTGGACGCGGACCAGACGCTGGCCTGGCGCCTGACCGCCAAGGTCCAGGACGGCGAGCGGGAATACGACCATTCGCGCAACGATTCCACCTTCCTGATGGGTGGCCTGAGCTGGCAGCCGAGCGCGGTGACGAAGCTCAGCGTCATCGCGGATTACCTGAAGCGCGAGAACACGCCCAACAGCGGCGGCTATCCGCTGGATCGCGAATATGACCGCAGCGACTTCTTCGGAGAGCCGGACTTCAACTATCAGAACGTGGAACGCTCCAGCATCAGCGCCCTATTCGAGCATGAGTTCGACAGCGGCCTGCGCCTGCGGGCGAACCTGCGCTACAGCGACCTGAAAAGCGATTTCGGCTATGTCTATCTGTCGGATAGCGCGGCCCGCGTCGGCACGATGGTGGACCGCTGGTATTTCGGCGGCGATTCCACGGCCAGGGAACTGATCGGCAACGTCGTCCTGCAATACGACCGCAGCTTCGACAGCTTCGACAGCAGCACCCTGGGCGGCATCGAGTTCCGCGACGCGTCGGCGACAGAGCTGCCTTTCTATGGCCTCTATACGCCGATCGACGTGGCCAATCCGGTCTATTCGGGTGCGCCGGGCGCATTGGCTGCACCTTACCGGCTTCGCGAGAACGACTATCGGACGCAGTCGCTTTTCGTGCAGCAGAACATTTCCTTCAACGACCAGTTCATCGCGACGGTTGGTCTGCGCCACGACTGGCTGGATATTTCCAGCAAGGGCTGGAATCTGACGGACGGCGTTCGGGTCCCCTACGACGAAAGCAACGATTATTCGCAAACCTCATATCGAGCCGCACTGACCTACAAGTTCAGCCCCGAAATCTCGGCCTACGCCAGTTATGTCGAATCCGTGGCACCTCCGAACATGGAGAACGTGGGGGCCGAGTTGCAGCGAGGCGAGCAGTATGAACTGGGCCTGAAATATCAGCCGCTTGGCACGAACGCGCTGATCTCGGCCTCGATCTATGACCTGACCAAGAACAACGTCTCCGTCGCCGTCGTCGATCCAGATACCGGCAACATCACCCGCGAACTGGTCGGCGAACAGCGCGTGCGCGGCTTCGACCTGGAGGGCAAGGCCGAACTGGCGAACAATCTCGACCTGATCGCCTCCTATTCCTACATGGATTCCAAGGTCGTTCGGTCCGACCCGATCCGGGGCGTCGACGTCGAAGGCAACGAGTTCGCGGAAGTGCCGAACCACATGGCGTCGCTGTGGCTGAACTATACGCTCGAAGGCAATGAAAGCCGCGGCGACATGCGCTTCGGCCTGGGCGCGCGCTATATCGGGTCGTATTTCCATGCGATCTCGAACGATACCGGCAAGGCCGATGCGTCGGTCACGCTGGATGCGGCCTTCAACTACCAGGTGCAGGAGAACACGAACCTGGCCATCAATATCAGCAACCTGCTGGACGAGCAGCATGTCGTCGGGCGGGGCACGGCGGATTACTACAATCCGGGCCGCACCGTGGCGGTGACGCTGCGCCACAGCTGGTAAGGCCTGCGGGCCCGGCCGTCGGTGTCGCGATGGCCGGTCCCTCAGCCGACCAGCTGCATCCGCCGCCAGGCGGCGGGCGTTTCCCCGGCGACCTGGCGGAACACGCGCGTCAGATGCGCCTGGTCGGAAAAGCCGATCTGGGCCGCGATATCGGCGACGGTCAGGTCGGTCTGGACCAGCAGCTTCTGCGCCTGACCGATACGCTGCGCCATCTGCCATTGCAGCGGCGTCTGCCCGGTGGTCTGCTTGAACACCGTCGCGAACCAGCTTTCCGACAGCCCCACGGTCGCGGCCATCTCGGCCACGGTCAGGCGATGGTCGCCGGCCTTTTCGAGACGCGCGACAAGGCGGTTCATCTGCGCCGGGGTCAACCCGCCGCTGGCACGCCCGGCGGCGTCATCGGGAATATCCAGAAGCCCGGTCACGATGCTGCCGACCAGGCTTTCGGCGAAAACCGCGTGGCGCGAGGGCTGTGCGACCTCTCCGACCAGAAGCCCGGCAAGGGTGTGGATCGCATCGGCGTCCTGGATCTCGACCGGGCGGCGCAGCGCGGCCAGGGCGGCGGAGGCCCCCACCGTCGGCGTCAGGAATCGCATCATCCGGTCCTTGTGGATATGCAGGTCCAGATGCGCGAAGACGTGATGGCCGGTAAAGCGCGACCACATCGGCACGCCCGCCGGGACATAGAGCGCCCGCATCATCGGCCGCCCGCTGCGCCGCATCTGGTCGTCGCGGTTCGAGATCAGGATATGCGCGGACACGTCGTCGAAGAAGAACATGATGCGCGGGTCGGGCGACAGATAATAGCCATGCGCATCGGCCTGCCCCTCGGCCTGCCAATAGACGCTGACCAGCCCGTCCAGCCCGCGCCATTTCATCGGCGACACGCAGCTGATGCCATTGGTGTAACAGATCATGGAGTGACGATAGCTCATCGTCCGAAAGCCCCGCTCGTGCTGAGTATCCAGATGGCGTGCCTGTCAGGCGCGGCGCGGCGGGCGCGAGGCGTCATCTCTGGGAAGCTATCCATTGTCGATCACGCATGATGGGGGAAACGGCCGGCCTTGGCAATATCGGGGGCGATGGCGGCGCATGGTGGTGCCGATCGGTGCCCCTGTCTTGCGCACGGAGGGCTGGGCGCCCTCCGACACATGGCAAGACCTCACCGGGCGACGGTGGCGACCAGGCCGCCCGGATGCGGGACGGTCGCGCCGACCAGCTCGGCCGGAGAAGCCAGTTCCGGCAGCTTCCAGGCCAGGTCCAGCGCATCGCGGGTTTGTTCCTCGCCGATGACCAGCGCCGACTGGCGCAGGAATTTATCGTCCAGTTCCTCATTGGTCAGCGGGCGTTCGACGCTGCCGATCGCGTGTTCAACATGATGATCGATCCGCCGCCCGTCCTGCATGACAAGCGTGATCCGCACCTCGTCCTCGGCGATGTCGCCCGCCGTCGCGGTGACCTTGTCGCGCAAGGCGATGACACGGGGATCAAGGGCGATCTCATCGGTGAAGGCCGTGGGTGATCCGTCACCGTGCAGCAAGGCGACGGCCGCGGCGTGATAGACGCTGAACTTGGTTTCCAGGCCGGTCTGCGGCCTGCGTTTTCCGGTCAGTTCCAGCACCAGCGGATGCGTGGTCAGCTGGACCGAGGCAATGCCGGCCACGTCCGCGCCCAGCTGCTTGCGCAACTGGCGGCATCCGTCGATGGTGGGGTGAATGACGATCCCGCAGGCGAAGGGCTTGTAGCTGTTCAGCGCGGCCTCCCAACGGCTGCCCAGATCTCCGAGAATTTCGGTATAGTCCTGCTTGTCCGAAAGAACGTTGGCAAAGCCGCGCGGCGCCTCGATGCCGCGCAGCGAGCTGTCGAAACCGGCCTCGGCCAGAAAGGCCGCCGCCGCGCCGTTCTGCGCCGCGCGCCCGGGATGCAGGCTCTTGCACATCGTCCCGAACATCTCTCGCAGCCCCGAGGACTGGGTGGCCGCGATCCCGAGCGCCCAGGTCGTCCGTTCCGCGTCCAGTCCCAGCAGTTTGGACATTGCCGCCGCGGCGCCGAAGACGCCCGCAGTCCCGGTGATATGCCAGCCGCGGTCGTAATGATGCGGATAGACGGCGTTGCCGATGCGGCATTCCACCTCGACCCCGACGATCAGCGCATCCAGCAGATCGGCGCCCGAGACCGGCCGGTATCCGGCCACCGCCATCAGCGCCGAGGCGACCGGCCCGGCGGGATGGATGATCGTCTTCATATGGGTGTCGTCATAATCCAGCACATGCGAGGTGATGCCGTTGAACAGCGCGGCATGCAGAACATCGGTCCTTTCCCCGCGCCCGATCACCCCAGCCTGGGGCTGGCCTGCAAAGGGGGCAAGCGCCGCGATCGCGCGGTCTGCGGTGACATGGTTCGCCCCCCCGATCGCGCAGCCGAACCAGTTGACGAAGGTGCGCAGACCTTCGGCCCGAACGGCGTCGGGAATATCCTGGGCGCGGAGTGCAACAATCCATTCCGCAAGATTGCGGGTCACCGAAATGTCGGTCATTTCATAGCCTTTCAGTTGTCAAATTCCCGGAACGGCCCCAGGGATGCGTTCAGCCTGCCCTGGGCCCCGTCCGTCGTCAGGGGGGCGGGTCTTCCGCAGACTCGCCTGCTTGCAATTCCTCCATGGCGCGGCGCTGCTCGAGGATCCGGGCATAGCCGTTCATCACATGTCCCCGCGCTGCATCGAATGCCGCCTGCGGGTCACGCGCGGCGACGGCCTCGACGATCTGGCCATGTTCGCGGTTCGACAGATGCAGGCTTGCGGGGGCCGACAGACCCCGGAAGCGCTGGACATGCAGCTCGCGCGCGAAGCCCTGATAGGTGCCGGCCAGTCTGCGATTGCCGCACATCTCGCAAAGCGCGCTGTGGAACGCGACATTCAGCGGGTAATAGGCGCTGACATCGTCGGCGGCGACAGCCTCGTCCATCCCCAGGATATGGCCGCGCAGTTCGTGCAGCTGCGCCGGCGTGACGTTTTCCGCAAGGCTCCAGGCGACCGCACCGAAGGCGAAGCCGCGCGCGATATCCACCTCGCGCAGCTCTGCCTCGTCCATCTGGCGCACGAAAAGCCCGCGGTTGGGGATATATTCCAGCAAGCCCACCGCCGCCAGCGCCCGGCAGGCCTCGCGCACCGGCGCCCGGCTGACGCCGCATTGCGCCGCAAGGCTCATCTCGTTGATCCGCTCGTTCGGCGCGAAGTGGCCGGCGACGATCATCGCCTCGATCTCGTGGCGGACCAGTTCGCTGAGGGAATTTCCCTTCAGGAAGCGGATGCCGGACGTGCCCGGCTGGTCGGTTTCTTCGCTTTGCGGCCTGGTTCCGCCCATCATGCCATCACCTGTATCAATCCCGGATCCTTCCTCGGCGTTCTACCCGCGGAATCCTGCAAGCATAGCCATATTCTCTGCCATAAACAGCGACTCTGCCGCCGAAAGCAGCGCCTCGGTGCGTTCGGCGTCCCAGCCGCCGAAACCGCAATTGGCCCGAAATTTCGCGACGATCTCCGCCCGAGGCAGCCGCTCGCGGCGCCCGCCACGCAGGTGGGGCTGGCGCGCGATGCGGGTGCCGCCATCCTTCAGGGTCGCGATGACGGTGCCGGTGTAGTTGCGGGGATATTCGTCGCCGGGGTCGATCTCGTAGCCGATCCGCCCGGTCAGATCGAGAAGCGCGGCATCCCGGATCCGTTCCTCGGTGAACTGGCTGAGCCCGGCCTGCCTGTCCAGAAGTCCGACCGCCACGCCGTAAGGCACGCTGAACTTGGCGGAATAGGGGGTCGTGGGGCGGCGCTTCTCGGCCAGAGGCTCCCACAGCCGATGCACCGTGCCCTCGCCGACCTTGCACAGGATGCTGTCGATCTGCGACACCTCCAGCCCCTCGCGCGCAAGGGCGATGGCGCAATCGATGAAGGGCTGCACCATGGTGCCGCAGGCATAGGGCTTGAAGGCGATATCCGCGAAATGCCAGCACCGGCCCAGATCCTCGGTGATGCGACTGATATCGGGGGGGATGCTGGCCGTGCCGAAGGCGTAGAAGAAGCCGTGTTCGCCCTCGAAGACGGTGCGCGGCCCCTTGAACCCGCCGCGCGCGAAATGGGCGGCGCGGACGCCGCTTTGCGCGGCCCATCCGGGATGCAAACGCTTGGTCCAGGTTCCCTCGGCCAGGTATTCGATGATCCCCGAGGCCATGCTGCCCGCGATGCCAAGCGCATCCGTGGCCTGTTTCGCATTCAGTCCCAGCACGACCGAGACCGCCGCCGCCGCCCCCATCGCCCCGGCCACGGCGGTGGGATGAAAGCCCGCCCGGTGCTGCGCCATCGGGGCGACGATCGCCATGCGGCACATCAGCTCGGCCCCGGCGACGATGCCGCAAAGGACCGCCTCGCCCGTCGCGCCGGAATGTTCCGCCGCCGCCAGCACCGCCGGGATGATCGCGGCACCGGGATGCATGGGCGTGCCTTCGAAGGTGTCGTCGTAATCCTCTCCATGGGCGGCGGTGCCGTTCAGAAGCGCGGCGCCGGCCATGTCGAAACCCTCCGCGCGACCGAAGGCGGTGCAGGCGCCGCGACTGTCGAGCCCTGCCAGCACGGCCGCAACATAGGGTTCGTTCCGCGCCGAGACGACGAGACCGAGATGGTCGATCAGCGCCTCTTGCGCACGCGCCCGGACCTCGGCGGGAATATCCTCGGCCCGCAGCCCCGCCGCCCAGCCGGCGAATTGTTCCGCCACTGCCTCCCCGGCCGAAACGAGCATGTGTTTTCCCATCGTTCTGTCTTTCCTCAGGATATGCGGGCCGCCCGCCTGGGGGCGGCCCCTTGCGTCGTCAGCCGTGGGCCGCGATCCCCGGGCGCCGGAAACGCCGGATCTCGCTCAGGATCGCCAGTCCGATGATCAGCCCGGCGCAGATCAGCAGGCCGAGGCTCAGCGGGTTTTCGAGGAACACCCGATGCTCGCCATTGGTCAGCAGAAGCGAGCGGCGATAGTTGGATTCCACCATGTATCCCAGCACGATCCCCAGGATCAGCGGCAGCACCGGGAATTTCAGCAGCCGCATCCCGTAGCCGATGATCCCGGCGATCAGCACGATCCAGAAATCGAACAGGCTCTGGTTGATCACATAGATCCCCGACAGCACGACCATGAAGATCCCGGCGGTCAGGTAGGGCTTGGGCCGGTTCACCAGCCAGATCGCCGGGCCCAACACCAGAAGGCCGAAGATCAGCATGAAGAGATTCGACATGAACAGCCCGCCGAACAGCCCATAGACCAGATCCGGGCGCGAGGTCAGCAGCATCGGCCCCGGCTGGATGCCATGGATCAGCAGACCGCCCAGCAGGATCGCCATGGAATTCGAGCCGGGGATGCCGAAGGACAGCGTCGGGATCAGCGCGCTGGAGGTGACGGCATTGTTCGCGGCCTCGGGCGCGACCACGCCTTCTTCCGAGCCCTTGCCGAATTTCTCGGGCGTCTTCGACCAGCGCTTCGCCTCGTTATAGGACAGGAAGGCCGCGACCGTGCCGCCCGCGCCGGGGATCGGCCCCTCGATGATGCCCACGGTGGTGCCGATGGCCTGGGCGCGCCGCAGATCCCACAGCTTGCGCAGGCCGGGCAGCTTCACGCGCGCCACGGCCTTGCTGATGGCGCCGCCCTCGACCCCGTCTTTCTCTGCTACCTTCGACATCAGTTCGGCCACGGCGAAGACGCCCAGCATGACGAAGATATAGTCGATGCCGCCCAGAAGATCCGGCTCGCCGAAGGTAAAGCGCGTGACGCCGGACAGCGGATCGGTCCCGACCGTCGCCACCATCAGCCCGATCACCCCCATGATCAGCCCCTTGATCAGCGAGCCCTCGGACAGCGCCGCGATGATGCTGAGACCCAGGAAGGCCAGGGCGAAATAGGCCGGCGGCTTGAAATAGAGCGCCAGCGCCGACAGCGGCGCGGTCAGCAGCACGAGGCAGACCAGCCCGACCAGCCCGGCGATGGTGCCCGCGACCAGCGACAGGCCGAGCGCCTCGCCGCCTCGGCCCTGCTGATGCAGCGTATAGCCGTCGATCACCGTGGCGGCGGCGGCATTGGTGCCCGGCGTGCGGATCAGGATGGCGGGGATCGAGCCGCCGTATTCCGCGCCGATATAGACGCCGGTCAGCAGGATGATCGCCGCCAGCGGCGACATGTCGAAGGTGAAGGGCAGCAGAAGCGCCATCGCGATCGAGGGCGAAAGCCCCGGCAGCGCCCCTCCGAGAATGCCCCAGAGGACGCCCCCTGCCGCCGCCAGCACCGTCGAGGGCGTTGTCACGGCGTCCAATGCGTAAGTCAGTCCATCCATCATACGATTCCGATTGCCACGGTGGAAAAGAGCGCCGCGTTCACCGCAGCAGTCCGGGCCAGAACCCCGCCGGCAGCGGGATCTGCAGGATCTTCACGAAGATCAGATAGAAGACGACACCGCCACCGACCGCGAAAAGCAGGGTGGCCCAGGACGGCTTCAACCCGGCATAGGTCGCAACCGCCGCCAGCAGCAGCCCGGCCGAGACGATGTAGCCCAGATGCGGCAACAGCAGGAGATAGCCCACCCCGATCCCGATCAGCCCGAGCGCGCGCAGATGCTCGCGCCACGAGCCGGGCAGCCGGTCGCCGCCCTCGCCCTTATCCTCTCCCTGGCCTGCGGCCGCTGCACGGCGCATCTCGAACAGCGTCTGCCCCGCCAGCAGCAGCGAAAGCACCCCGAGCGCGAGGCCGAGCAGCTTCGGCAGGCCATCGGCCCCGACCTGGCCCGCCAGACGGCTTGCGGGAATGGCATCGGCCGCGAACCAATAGGCCACCGCCAGAACGAACAGGGCTGCCGATACAGCCAGTGTCGCTTTGTGCATGTTACCCCAGCCCCCGGTCAGTTGATGCCGAATTCGTCGAAGAACGCCTGCAGCGAGACCACGAATTCATCACGCGCGGCCAGCGCCTCGGCCTGGGTCTGATAGGCGTTCTGCAGGCCCTCGGCCTCGTACCAGTCGCGGAATTCGGGATCTTTCATCAGCGTCGCCACGCCTTCTTCCCAGGCGGCGATCACGTCGGGCGGCAGGTCCTTCGCGCCGGCGATGCCGCGGAATTTCGACACGACCAGGTCATAGCCCTGTTCCCGCGCCGTCGGCACGTCGCCGATGCCCGGCACGCGCTCATCGGTATAGGTGGCGATGATGCGCACCTTGCCGGCCTCCATCTGGCCGCGCAGCTCGGCGATTTCGCTGACGCCCACCTGGGCGGTGCCGTTCAGCACGCTGAGGATCGCGTCGCCGCCGCCGTCATGGGTCAGCACGATCATCGAGGTCTCGGTGAGCGCCTGGAACTCCTCCATCACCTGACGGTCGAGCGAGCCGGGCGTGGAAACCGAGACCACGACGCTGGAGGGATTTTCCTGCGCATCGGCCACGATATCGCCCAGGGTCTGATAGGGGCTATCGGCCAGCACATAGACGGTCTGCGGATCGTTGAAGAGATTGACCACCGGCGCCATCTCTTCATAGGTGACCGACGGATTGCTGAGCAGCGACGTGATGATGTGGGTCGGGGTCGAGCCGTAGAAGACGCTGCCATCCTTCGGGCCGTTCACCACGGCCGCCATGGCCGCCGCCCCGCCGCTGCCGGTCACGCTCTCGACGACGAAATTGACGCCCATGATCGGGCCCAGATGCTGGCCGATCTTGCGCAGGAAGACATCCATCCCGCCCCCCGGACTGGAATGGGTGATCAGACGGACGGTCTGGACCGGATAATCCGCCAGGGCGGGCGGCGCGGTCACAAGGGCCGTGGCGACGGCGGCCGCGCCCAGCAGCCCCCGGATTCCATGATACTTCATAATTCCCCCTCCCGGACGCCTCCCTGCGCCCTGATAGTAAACTGTCGTCTGTCGACAATTTTAAGCTCGCGGGATTCGCGCCTCATGTCAAGAACAAACCGCCGTTCACATGCAGCGATTGCCCGGTGATGAAGCCGCCCGCGGGGCCGCAGAGCGTCAGGACCATGGCGGCGACATCCTCGGGCCGTCCCTCGCGGCCGACGATGGGGCGGAGTTCATGGCCATGCAGGCTGAACGATTCGCCCGACGTAGCCGAACGCTTGCCGCCGATCTTGCCGGGGACCACGCAATTCGCGGTGACGCCGCAACCGGCGAATTCCACCGCAAGCGCACGGGTGAAACCTTCGATCCCGGCCTTGGCCGCGGCGACATGGGCACGCCGGCTGGCGCCGGTATGGGAACTGACACCGCCGATATTGATGATCCGGCCATAGCCCTGCCCGGCCATCGCAGGCAGGAACGCGCGGCTGGTCAGGAAGGCCCCGTCCAGGATCACCGACAGCACGCCGCGCCATTCGGCAAGGCTCATCTCGGTCAGTGCCGCCTCTTGCCGGATGGCCGCATTGTTGACCAGGATGTCCAGACGGCCGAAGCGATCAAGCACCTCGTCCCGCATGCGCGTGACCTGATCCTCATCGGTCACATCGGCCAGATGCACCGCCGCGCGCGCGCCCAGGGCTTCGATCTCCTTGCACACGGCGCCGGCCTCTTCGGCAGAGCTGCGGGCATTGATCACCACATCCGCACCCGCGCCCGCCAGGGCGAGCGCGATCGCACGTCCGATGCGCCGCACCCCGCCGGTCACCAGCGCCACCTGGCCCGAGAGCATCCGGTCCCCTTCGCCATTCCTCTGCATCGCTTTCCTCCTCCTTCAGATGTTCGGTCCCGATCAGCGGCGTCTCGCCCCCGCCAGCCTGTCCAGAAGACGCTCGATATGGCCGAAGACGCCCCAGCGCAGGAACAGGCGATAGAAATTCGACACATAGGCATTGACGATGAAGGATCGGACGAAATGAAACCCCGCGACCAGCATCACATTCAGATGCAAGGCGGTGGCGGTCAGCGCCATCTCGGCCATCCCCCCCGGCGAGGTCAGCAGGATCGTCGTCGAAAGCCCCTGCCCGCTGATCCGCGACAGAAGCCAGGCATAGCCCGCCAGCAGAAGCGACATGACCAGCACCATCCCCATGGCAAGGCCAAGGATGCGCAATATGCCCTTCATCCGCTCGCGTTCGAACCGGGCGCCAATGGAAATGCCGATCAGATACTGGCCAAGCGCAAAGGGAATCGCCGGCGTTCGCCCCGATACCAGCCCCGACCCGGCCAGAAGCGCCGCGGCCAGCAGCGCGCCGATCATCCAGGGATTGTTGGCCCCGATGTAGCGCACCAGCCGGATCGAAACCAGACAGGCCAGCAGCACCCCCGCATAGACGAATGCGGGCAGATCCGGGCGCCCCTCCTGTGACAGAAGGCCGCCGTCCTCGCCGAAATTCCGCAGAAGCAGCGGCAGAAGCGTCACCAGAACGGCGACGCGCACCGCCTGGGCCAGGGCGACCACCTCGGTCCTTGCGCCTTCGGCCGCGCCGACATGGGCCATTTCCGAAAGCCCTCCGGGTGTCAGCGAAAAGAAGGCGGTGGCCGTCCCCTGCCCCGACAGCCGGGCGAAAGGAACCGTCAGCAGCACCGTGACGCCGATCGCGACCAGCGCGGTCAGCACCATCAGAGGCGACCACAGGACCAGCATCCCTGCCGCTTCCGGCGTCATGGTCAGGCCGATGGCCGAGCCGACGATCAGCTGTCCGATCCGTCGTCCCGTGCGGATCTCGGGCATCCGAAGGCCCGACATGGAGGCAAGCGCCACAACCAGCATCGGCGCCAGCACCCAGGCCAGCGGCAATGCCAGAGCCGAGGCAATCCATCCCGCAAGTCCGGCAATGATGAGAACGCAAGACGCAAGGACAGAAGCACGCATCCCTCACCCGTCAGTGGTTGTGTTCGGCGTCCAGCTAAGCCGAAAATACCCATGGGGCAACCAAAAATGGCGACTGTCGACAATATTGGCGCAGTATCGTTCCGTCGGCACCGGCCCGTTCTCGTCGAGGGACAGGCCGAACGCCTGCCCGTTTGGACCACCCCCTGCCGCCTTTCGCCGCAGGTCCGGCAGGCGATGCGCGATTGGCAGCCCGTCCCGGCCCTGCCAGAATGCGCAGGAAGCCCCGCGACAGGAGGCACCGATGACGTCACCGCAGCATCTTCCCGCCGGCCGGATGGGCGCCATGGTCCTGCGCCGGATCGGCGAACCGCTGGCCTGGGAGGAACGCCCCCTGCCACAGCCCGGTCCGGGCGAGGTCCGGCTGCGCGTCGAGGCCTGCGCCGTCTGCCGCACCGACCTGCATGTCGTGGACGGCGAGCTGCCGGGCGGGCCGCTGCCCATCGTGCCCGGCCACGAGATCGTCGGCCGCATCGAGGCCGCGGGGCCGGGCGTCGCCCTGATCCCCGGCAGCCGCGTCGGCGTCCCCTGGCTGGGCCACAGCTGCGGGCATTGCCCCTATTGCGCCGAGGGGCGCGAGAACCTCTGCGACGCGCCGCAATTCACCGGCTTCACCCGCGACGGCGGCTTCGCCACCCATGTCGTCGCCGATGCCGGTTATGCCTTTCCGCTAGAGAGCCTCATTGATCCGGTCGCCGCTGCGCCGCTGATGTGCGCGGGGCTGATCGGCTGGCGCTCGTTGAAGATGGCGGGCGAGGGGCGGCGGATCGGGCTTTACGGCTTCGGCGCGGCCGCGCATCTGCTGGCGCAGGTGCTGCGCTGGCAGGGGCGCGAGGTCTATGCCTTCACCCGCGCGGGCGACGGTGCCGCGCAGGCCCTGGCGCGGCAGCTGGGGGCGGCCTGGGCCGGCGGTTCCGATCAGATGCCGCCCGAGCCGCTGGACGCCGCGATCCTGTTCGCGCCGGTGGGTGCGCTGGTCCCGCTGGCGCTGCGGGCGGTGCGCAAGGGCGGCCGGGTGGTCTGCGGCGGCATCCACATGAGCGACATCCCGTCCTTCCCCTATTCCATCCTGTGGGAGGAACGGCAGATCCTCTCGGTCGCCAACCTGACCCGCGCTGACGCGGCCGAGTTCCTGGCGCTTGCGCCCAGGGCGGGCGTGCGGGCCGAGACCACGACCTATCCCCTGGCCCGCGCCAACGAGGCGCTGGACGACCTGCGCCACGGCCGTTTCCAGGGCGCGGCGGTGCTGGTGCCATGAGCGGGGACACGGTTTTCGCCCGCCTCGCCCGGTCGGATTTCCGCCGCCGCTTCCGGCTGGGCCCGAAGGAGCGCGCCTACCTGGCCGCGAAGGGCCCCGCCACGATCCGCAGCCATGCCGAGGATTTCATCGCCGCGAGGCTGGCCCCGGCCCTGCCGAAGAACGACGGGAGGCAGACCCCGATGCGCGGCCATCCGGTCTTCATCGCCCAGCACGCCACCGCCACCTGCTGCCGGTCCTGCCTGGCGAAATGGCACGGCATCCCGCCGGGCCGGCCCCTGAGCGAGGCCGAACAGGCCCGGATCGTCGAGATCCTCATGCGCTGGATCGAACAGGGCGGGCTGACCGGCGAATCCCAAACCCGCTGAAAGGAAGCATCATGCAGGAATTGCCGCTGAACCGCGCCTTCACCCTGATCGAGCCCGGTCCGGTGACCCTGGTCACCACGCATGACGGCCAGCGGGACAACGTGATGACCATCACCTGGACCATGGTGATGGATTTCACCCCGCGTTTCGCCATCACCACCGGCCCGTGGAACCATTCCTGGACCGCGCTGTGCCAGACGCGGGAATGCGTGATCGCCATCCCGACGCTGGACATGATCGACAGGGTGATCGGCATCGGCACCTGCTCGGGCGCCGAGGTGGACAAGTTCGAACGGTTCGGGTTGCAGAGCCTGGCCGCCCGCCATGTCCGCGCGCCGCTGATCCGCGACTGCCTCGCCAATGTCGAATGCCGGGTGGTCGACATCATCGAGCCGCACGGCATCGTCGTGCTGGACGGGCTGGCGGCCTGGATCGACGGCAATCGCGGGGAAAAGCGGACCCTGCACGCGGTGGGCGACGGCACCTTCATTGTCGACGGCGAAAGGCTGGACCGCAGGCAGGCGATGCGATCGAAGCTGCCCGATGGGGTGTAGGCAGAGCGGTGCGGTGGATGGACCCGAGCAGGATGGCAGCCGGGCGAGGCGCGACTTCGGAAAAGCAGAAGCGGCCCTCACGGGCGATCAGTCGTGTCACGATGCTGTGGCGCGGATTTCCCAAAACGGTCCGCGCGGATTGCAGCGGATCGGGTCGAGTAATGCGGGATTTCCGTCATCGAATGGTGGCAGCATTGCCGGGATAACCGTTAAGCAAGCCTGCTTTTCCCTGCACGCGATAGAGTTACGTGAGGGGTCGCACGGCCAGGAGCGGATCAGGCTGGATCGTTCTTGGCGAAGTTGAAGGGCAGCAGGTCTTCAATATCGGCGTCGTCCGGTCGCTGAGGCAATTCGGTGAGGACGTGCTTGAGTCACGCAAACGGCTCAACACCGCAGGCTCGACAGGAGATCGTACCGACATCTTCGTCTTCAACAGCCTCCGCGACAGCGCGAAGGGCGCCAATCGCGACGTGATCCGCGACTTCGTTCCCGGCACGGACGTGATCCAGCTTTCCGGGATCGACGCCAATGCCACGCTGAACGGCGACCAGGCCTTCAGCTGGAGCGGGCAGCAGGCCAGCGCCCATGGGCTGTGGACCGTCCAGTCCGGCGCCAACCGGCTGGTGCGCGGCGACGTGGACGGCGATGGCATCCATGATTTCGAAATCCAGGTGAATGGCGTCACCAGCCTGACGGCGGATGATTTCATCCTCTAGCCGGGATCGCCCGACGGACATGCGGCGCCGGCCTGGTCGGCGCCGCTTCCGCATCCGGCAATTCGACGCCGATGATCCCGATCTTTGGCGGCGGTCCTGCTGCCCACGGGCGAAGGTGATCGGCGGTTGTATGCCGAATTCCGCGCAAGGCTCCGGCCACGGCGCCTTTGCGGTTGAAAGGACCGGATGCGCGCGCCAGAATCCCCGCGTGGGACAGTAAAACAAAGCAAGCCTATGACAATCCAGGCATCGAGAACGCGGCTTGCCGCGACCGTCACCGTTGCGCTTCTTGCGCTGACGGGGTGTTCGGCCCCCTCCTCCGCGCCGCGCCCCTATTCGCCCCAGGATCTGAACTGTATGGAGCGGGCGATCTTCTTCGAGGCCAACCGCTCCAGCCGCGCCGGCATGATCGCCGTCGGCACCGTGGTCATGAACCGCGTCGAATCCGAGCAGTTCCCCGACACCGTCTGCGGGGTGGTGGGCCAGAGGGGGCAGTTCGCCCCCGGCGTATTGACCCGGCCGATGGATTCCAGCGCCCTGCCCGATGTCCGCGAGGCCGCGATCGCGGTGCTGCGCGGCGAACGCCAGCCCCGGATCGAGAACGCGATGTTCTTCCACACCAACGGCTACACCTTCCCCTATGACAACATGCATTACGTGCTGGTGGCGGGCGGCAACGCCTTCTACGAGAAGCGCAAGAGCCACCTGGTCACCCAGCGCGTCCCGCCGCCGCCGATCGAACGCGCCAACCGCTGAGGCCCGATGATCCGCGCCCTGCTGCTTGCCGCCTCGCTTCCCCTGCCCTGCGCCTGCGCGACGCCGTCATCCGATACCGAATGCCATGCCCATGGCGCGGGCCTGATCAGCTGCATCGCCCCTGCCTGAAGGCCACCCCAGCTCGCCCCATGGCCACGCCCGCCGGGCGTCATGGCGCATCCTGGTCGGTTTTCGATCGACAGGGACCCTCGGGTCCCGGGCCATCGACTGGTCTGCCCCCTGAAAAGTGCTCCTCCATGACGTAGGCTGCAGGCCCAAGAGAGGACGTTGGAACCCATCGCAACAAGGCCGTCGTCGTCTTGGCCAGCAAGTTGGCCCGGATCGTCTGGGCAATCTTGACGAAGCCCGGCACCGTCTATCTGCAGTCGAAGGGGGCAGTTTTGAGCTGACCGGACGACCGCAGAACCGATTGCAGTGAAAAGTGATGACCAAACGGTTGATCGACCTCGGGTAAGCTACGCGCAAGAAAGCGGGACCCGATCCCGCACCACTCATCTGAAATCCGAGGCGCGGATCTCATCAAGGCCTTGCCGCCAAAAGCGGCTAACTGATCAGAGGCCGGATACATTTACGCAAGCCGGACGGCCACGCACGACAATCTTGCAACCGCGGGGCGGACCATACATTTCTGAGACCAGATTCTTCATCGCGACCAGATCCAGCATCTGCTCGGCGAGGAGCTTCTTCAGCTTCGCGTTCTCTCCTTGAGCGCCTTCAGCCGCTTAGCCTCCGACACCAACAAGCCGCCAAACTTGGCCTTCCATTTGTAGAAGGTGCCTTCCGACACGCCGTGTTTACGACATAGGTCCGCGCACTTCGCACCTACCTCGTGTTAGGCTAGGATGCCAATGATCTGCTCATCCGTGAATCGCGTTCGCTTCATTCTCCGTCCTCACGTGGGGGAGGGCTCTAATCGACGGTGGAGGAAAAATCCCATGGCAGGTCACCTCGCGCCGGGCGAAGACCACAAGTTCGGGGATTGTAGGGTTATGCAGCCGCAGGGGCGGGCAGCGGCTCCACAGGGGTTCCGGCAGCAAGGAGGCGTCATTCGAGGTCAGCACCCAACCAATCCAGCCCATGTCGAAGGGCAACTCGTGGTAGGGACAGGTCCAGCGCCTGGCCGTCGCGGGCTCGAGCAGCGGCAGCAGGGCGGAGGGAAGATCGAAGACGCGATCCTTCGAGTATACGGGGGTGCCTGACTTCTCGATCTCGTCGACCACCACGAGCGGGTTGCCGACCCTGTGCTGCAGCATGTCGGAAAGCACCCGACCCGGGGCCGAATTGCCCCCACCGCGTTGCGAACCGACGATGCCGAAGCTGGCGCTTTCGTTCGTTGCATCGATCTCCGTGATCGGCGTGCCGAGCAGTTTCGCCAGATGGCGCGACCAGGCCGATTTGCCAATTCCAGGTGGACCGTCCAGGAGCAGCGGCTCCAATCTGACGCCGGGAAGGCCGTCGCGGACCGATCGGCGCAGCGACCACCAGACGGACTCCGAGGCCGCGCCGAGCCGGGGGAATTCGCCGTGCAACCGGGCAGCGACCTCGTCAGCATGGGCCTCCGAGGTGATGCCGACAAGGCGGACACCGTCGTGCAGCTTTTCCAGGCGGGCGCGGTCCTCGGCTTTCTGGCGACCGAATCCGCTGATCGCGCTTCGCACCACCAGGATGCACTTGATTCGCTCGCGAATCCGGTGCTGATCGGCAATACGGATCATGGGAGGATCTTCAGTTTCCGGCTCGGTGTGCTCCCAGGCTTCGTTATCGGCGAACGGGTCAACGCCACGCAGTTTGCCCAAATGCCGGAGAAAGCGTTCTTCGAGGGAGGCGAGCGTTTCCGCGGGATCGAAGGTTCGGACGAGGAGGAACGGAATACGGGACATGGGCGGGGGTTCTTTCGGCCATGCTCGGTCATCGACCGGGAGTCAGCCGGCCGTGCGGTGAGGCAGGACAGGGTTGGGTTCAGCTGTGCAGGACGAAGCCGCCAGGCATGGTGGAGCTCCTTCCAGAGACAAGGCCATCCCGTTCGGGAAAGCGGTGCTTTCCCGGCCAAGAGGATAGGAACTGGTGAGGTCCAGAGCGCGCGGGGAGCTACTGCTTGGCCGCCAGACCGGAGGGCATGTCGCGACCATGCTCAGCGACACCCTGTCGGTCAACGGGGGCGGCGGCACATCGGCGATGCAGAAAACGGCGGCAAGGCCTGCAGGCAAGCGATTCCATACTGAATTGACTTTAAACGGAAAAACCAGACCAGGATTTTCCAAGGGTCATTTTATGCTTGCAGGAAGGGTCAAAAACACCGTGCAAGGGTCATTTTATGATTGGCTGCACAACCGGCCGCCCGCGCTTAGCCGCATTCCGAATAGCCGCAGCTGGGGCAGGTCATGCAGCCCTCGATCATCTGCAGCCCGAACTGGCCGCAGCTGGGACAGGCGGGGCCGCGGGGCTGGTCGCCGATGGCCAGCGCCGTCGCCTTGGGGTCGGTCTTCAGGCCCATGCCCTCGCCCTCCAGGAAGCCGATCTCGATCATGTGGCGCTCGATCACGCCGCCGATGGCGGCAAGGATCGAGGGGACATAGCGCCCAGCCATCCAGGCGCCGCCGCGCGGATCGAAGACCGCCTTCAGCTCCTCGACCACGAAGCTGACATCGCCGCCGCGGCGGAACACGGCCGAGATCATCCGCGTCAGCGCCACCGTCCAGGCGTAATGCTCCATGTTCTTCGAATTGATGAAGATCTCGAAGGGGCGGCGGTGGCCGGCCTGCACGATATCGTTGATGGTGATGTAGATCGCATGTTCGCTGGCGGGCCATTTCAGCTTGTAGGTCGCGCCCTCCAGCGCGGCGGGGCGGTCCAGCGGCTCGGTCAGGTAGACCACGTCGGCACCCCGGTCGGCCTGGGGCACGGCATCGGCCGCCTCGCTGACCGACAGCACGCTGCCGGTCACGTCGTTCGGGCGATAGGTGGTGCAGCCCTTGCAGCCCAGGTTCCAGGCGGCCAGGTAGACATCCTTGAAATCCTCGAAGGATATGTCCTCGGGGCAGTTGATGGTCTTCGAGATCGAGCTGTCCACCCATTCCTGCGCCGCCGCCTGCATCGCGACGTGATCGCGGGGCGCCAGGGTCTGGGCATTGACGAAATGATCCGGCAGGGGCGCGTCGCCATGCCGCTCGCGCCACAGCTGCACGGCATAGTCGACCACCTCTTCCTCGGTGCGCGAGCCGTCCTTCTGCAGCACCTTGCGGCTGTAGGCATGGGCGAAGACCGGCTCGATCCCGGAACTGACATTGCCGGCATAGAGGCTGATCGTGCCGGTGGGCGCGATCGAGGTCAGCAGCGCGTTGCGGATGCCGTGCCGGGCCACGGCGTCGCGCAGATCCGCATCCATCCGCTGCATGAAGCCCGATTTCAGGAACTCATCGGCATCGAACAGCGGGAAAGAGCCCTTCTCGCGCGCCAGGTCCACGCTGGCCAGATAGGCGGAGCGGGCGATGGTCTTCATCCAGGCCCGCGTCTGCGCGACCGCCTCGGGCACGCCATAGCGCAGGCCCAGCATCATCAGCGCATCGGCCAGCCCGGTCACGCCCAGGCCGAGGCGGCGTTTCGCGCGCGCCTCGGCCGCCTGCTGCGGCAGGGCGAAGCGCGAGACGTCCACCACGTTGTCCATCATCCGCACCGCGACGCGGACCAGTTCGTCCAGCCCCGCCTCGTCCAGCCGCGCCGCATCGGTGAACGGATCCGCGACCAGCCGCGCCAGGTTGACCGAGCCCAGCAGGCAGGCGCCATAGGGCGGCAGGGGCTGTTCGCCGCAGGGATTGGTGGCCGAAATCGTCTCGGCGTAATGCAGGTTGTTCAGCTGGTTGATCCGGTCGATGAAGATCACCCCCGGCTCGGCATAGTCATAGGTCGCGCGCATGATCCGGTTCCACAGGTCGCGCGCCTGGACCGTGTGATAGACCTTGCCGCCGAATTGCAGCTCCCACGGGCCATCCGCCTTCACCGCCTCCATGAAGGCGTCCGTCACCAGAACCGACAGGTTGAACATGCGCAGCCGGGCGCTGTCCTGCTTGGCCTCGATGAAGGCCTCGATATCGGGATGGTCGCAGCGCATCGTGGCCATCATCGCGCCGCGCCGCGATCCCGCCGACATGATCGTCCGGCACATCGCGTCCCAGACATCCATGAAGGAAAGCGGCCCCGAGGCGTCGGCGGCGATCGAGCTGACCTCGGCCCCCTTCGGGCGGATGGTGCTGAAGTCATAGCCGATGCCGCCGCCCTGCTGCATGGTCAGTGCGGCTTCCTTCAGCGCCTCGAAGATGCCGGCCATGCTGTCCTCGATGGTGCCCATGACGAAGCAGTTGAACAGCGTGACCGCGCGGCCGGTCCCGGCGCCGGCAAGGATGCGCCCGGCGGGCAGGAACCTGAAATCCTCGAGCGCGGCGTAGAAGCGGTCCTCCCACAGCGCCGGATCGGGTTCGACCGAGGCCAGCTCGCGCGCCACCCGGCGCCAGCTGTCCTCGACCGTCAGGTCCAGCGGCTGGCCTCCGGCATCCTTCAGCCGGTATTTCATGTCCCAGATCTGTTCGGCGATCGGGGCGGCAAAGCGGCTCATGGGCATATCCTTCCGCAGATCGGCTGGCGGATACAGGATATGGGGTCGGAGGGGGTCCCGTCAAAGGGCGGGCGCTCAGCCGGGGGGCGCAAGATCCGCCAGAAAGCCCGCGCGCACCTCGGCCTCGGTCTGCGCGGCCAGGGTCTTGCGGCTGTGTCCGGCGACGGGCACGGGCGTATGCAGCCGCACCACCACGTCGCCCTGGCGCGGCGCCGACAGCACCGTCAGCAGATGGGCGCCCAGTTCCATGTCGTCCCACCAGCCGTAGAAGCGCGGGTCCGCGCCGGGCGGCGCGTGATAGGTCACGCTCATCGGCTGGATCGCCAGGTCCCGGGGCAGGCCGGGGTCCAGGAAGCCCTGGAACAGCGTCGGCTTGAAGGGCAGCACCCGGCGCCCGTCGCTGGAGGTGCCCTCGGGGAAGAACAGCAGCCGGTGCCCGGCGCGGATGCGGGCGGCGAATTCCTCGGCCTGCTGGCGGGCAAGTCGCGGGTCGCGGACCACGAAATGGGTGTTGGTGACGCGGGTCAGGATATTGATGCCGGGCCAGCCCGCGACCTCGGCCTTGGAAACGAAGAAGACCGGCATCGCGGCATTCATGGTCAGGATGTCCAGCCAGCTGGAATGGTTGGCGACGACCGCGCCGGGGCCGTCCATCGGCCGGCCTTCTCGCCGCCAGCGGATGCCCATGGCGGCCAGGGTCAGGCGGCAGACCAGCTGCACATGCGGGCCGGTCCAGGGACGGCGCGCGCCGTGGACCAGGCGCTCGAGACCGCGCATGGGCAGGATCAGGAGGACGCCGGCCAGCAGCACCAGCACCGCAGGCACCCCGCGCCGCAGCACCCGCCACCAGCCGGCGATGCCCCGCGGGCGCGGCAGGACGGGCGTGGCCTCGCCCCGCCAGGTCGCCTCGCGCAGGGGGCGCTGGTCGCTCATTGCCCCTGCCAGCGGCTTTCGTAGAACTTGCGGTGCTTGTCGGACATGGCGGCGGTATCCATCAGCAGGAACACGTCGGTGGTGTTGAAATCGCGGTCGATGAAGGCCCCCTCGCCCACCAGCCCGCCCAGCCGCAGATAGGCCTTGATCAGCGCGGGCATCCCGATCATCGCCTCGCGCCGGTCCAGCCGCTCGGGCGCGATCAGGTCCATGCGCTGATAGCCCTGCGGCCGGGCGACGGGGCGCAGGCCCTCGGGCGCCAGGTGGTGGTGATGCAGCCAGGACAGCGAGGGCGCCAGCGTCGGAATGTCGGTGCCGTGGAAGCTGGCCACGCCGAACAGCAGCTCGATCCCGTGGTCCAGCACGTAATCGGCCAGCGCGTTCCACAGAAGAAACATCCCCGAGCCACCGCGAAAGGCCGGATCGACGCAGGAGCGGCCCAGTTCCAGCAACGGGCGGCCGCAGTTCCTCAGCGGCGCCAGGTCGTATTCGCCGTCGCAATAGAAACGCCCGAAACGCGCTGCCCGGACGCCCGGCAGCAGCCGGTAGACGCCGACGACATGGTCCAGATCCTCGCGCGAGCGGCGGCGGTCGATCAGGCACAGATGGTCCACGACCGGGTCGAACTCGTCCCGCTCGAAGCGCTTCTCGTGATCGACCAGCGCCCCGTCCCCGCCCAGCTCCTCGACGAAGACGCGATAGCGCAGGCGCTGCGCGGCCAGCAGGTCGTCCTCGCTCTGCGCGATGCGGATGTCGAAATAGGACGGGTCTGTTCGCATGCGGCCTGCGGGAAGGTTGGCGAGTGGGGCGCCGCCTGTCTAGGCGGGGCGACACTTCATTGCAACAGGTCGTGCCGCCGCAGGGCCGCTGGCCGGTTGAAAATCATTGATTAAAACAATCCATGATTGCATCCTGCGGCCATGTTCCTGTTGCCCAGTGCCTATAGTTCGTCCCGACGCACGATGCTCAGCGTCACCCGGCTGCCGTCGATCACGCGCTTGCCCGCCTCGGTGAAATTGACGGTGATCCGGTCGCCGATCCGCGACTGCACCTGCCCCTCGCCCCATTCGGGTGCGCCGGGGTGACGCACGATCATTCCGGGCTCCAGTATCTCGTTCATCTCTCGGCCCGTCCATTCATGGTTAACACGTCCGTTCATGGTTAAAAGGTATGCTCCGATGATCCCCCAGACAACCGCACCCACCGCGCCCGCGCGCATCGCTGCCGACCAGCTGGCCGCCCTGGTCGGCTCGCGCCTGTGCCACGACCTGGTTTCCCCGCTTGGCGCCATCGGCAACGGGGTCGAGCTTCTGCAGATGTCGCCCGAGTTTCCGGGCCTGGCGCAAAGCCCCGAACTGCGGCTGATCGCCGAATCCGTCCAGGCCGCGCAGCAGCGGATCCAGGCCTTCCGGCTGGCCTTCGGCCATGCCCCCCGCGACCAGCGCATCGGCCGGGCCGAGCTTGACCGGCTGGCCGCGACATTTTCCGCCCAGGGCCGGATCGAGGTCCGGCTGGAGGCCGAGGGCGATTTCGCGCGCCCCGAGATCCGGCTGGTGATGCTGGCGCTGATGTGCCTGGAAACCGCGATGCCCTGGGGCGGGCGGATCCTTGCGGTCCATACCGCCCCCGGCTGGCGGCTGGTGGCGGAGAGCGAGCGGATGAAGCCCGACGCGGCGCTGTGGTCCTGGCTGGACACGGACCGCCCCGCAGCTGCCCGCGCCCCCGGCCCCTCCGAGATCCATTTCGCGCTGCTGGCCGAGGCCGCCCCCGCCGCCGGGCGGCGCCTGCAATGGGAGCTGGACGAGAGCGGCGCCGAGATCCGCATCTGACGCCCCGTGCCGCCGCTTGAAAAGGGGGCAGACAGCCCCCTTGGGCGGCGCTAGAACAGCGCCATGAGCCTGCCCCGCGCACCCGACCGCCTGTCCGACGAGATGGCCGCCGCCATCGGCCACGCCGTATCCGCCTTCGGCTTCCTGGAGGAAGCCCTGAAGCGGGCGATCTTCTCGCTGACGCGGCAGGGGCTTGGCGAGGATGCCAGCGACGAGGCGCTGGAGAAATGGCTGCGCCGCATGGAGGAGATCGCCGACGACACGCTGGGAACGCTGATCGACAGCTTCGGGGCGGCGATGCGGCAGGCGCGGATCGAGGACCGCCACATCCTGGCCGAGGCGCTGGACGACATCCGGCTGAAGCGCAACCTGCTGTGCCATGCCTCGTGGCGGCCGGGCAGCCAGCCGGGCCGCTGGTTTCCGACCTTCATCAACACCCGCGGCGAACGCCATCCCGACGAGATGGGCGCCGCCGATGTCCACGCGATCCATGCCGAGACGCTGAAGGTGGCGCGGCGGGTGGTGTCGATCATGCGCGCGACGGGGATCGCCGGCGAATGGGCCGGGCATGACGCCGCGCCGGCCGGAGACGAGCCGGCATAGGGCGAAGGAAGGGGGCGCTCGCGCCCCCTCTTGCGCCTGCGGCGCAATTCACCCCCCGAGGATATTTGGGCCAAGATGAAAGGGCCGGACGACCGGGCTGACGGGGGCGTGAAAGGCGGGCGTTGCAACGCGGGCGGCGGCGCGCTAACACCCGTCAAATCCAAGACGAGAGGCTTTCATGTCGTCCCCCCTCCGCCTGGGCATCGCCGGGCTTGGCACCGTCGGGATCGGTGTCGTCAAGATCGTCCAGAAACATGCCGAGCTGCTGGCGCGGCGCTCGGGCCGTTCGGTGGCGATCACCGCGGTCAGCGCGCGGGACCGGATGAAGAACCGCGATGCCGACCTGTCGCCCTATCGCTGGGAAGAGGACCCGATGGCGGTGGCGCGGGCCGAGGACGTGGATGTCTATGTCGAGCTGATCGGCGGCGAGGGCGGCGTCGCAAAGGCCAGCATCGAGGCGGCGCTGCGCGCGGGCAAGGACGTGGTGACGGCGAACAAGGCGCTGCTGGCGATGCATGGCCAGGAGCTGGCCGAGCTGGCCGAGAGCCTGGGCCGGGTGATCCGTTTCGAGGCCGCGGTGGCGGGCGGCATCCCGGTCATCAAGACGATGACGGAATCGCTGGCGGGCAACGGCATCACCCGCGTCATGGGGGTGATGAACGGCACCTGCAACTATATCCTGACGCGGATGGAAAGCGCCGGGCTGCCCTATGACGCGGTCTTCGAGGAGGCGCGGCAGCTGGGCTATCTGGAGGCCGACCCGACGCTGGACGTGGGCGGGATCGACGCCGGCCACAAGCTGGCCATCCTGTCCTCGATCGCCTTCGGCACCCGGGTGAATTTCGACGCGGTCGAGATCGAGGGGATCGAGCGGGTCAGCATCGACGACATCCGCCGCGCCGCCGACATGGGCTATCGGATCAAGCTTCTGGGTGTCGCGCAGACCACGCCGCGCGGGCTGGAGCAGCGCATGTCGCCCTGCCTGGTGCCCGCCGACAGCCCGCTTGGGCAGCTGATGGGCGGCACCAACATGGTGGTGATCGAGGGCGACAGCGTGGGCCAGATCGTGCTGCGCGGCGCCGGCGCGGGCGAGGGTCCGACCGCCAGCTCGGTCATGTCGGATATCGTCGAGATCGCCCGCGGCGTCCGGCTGTCGGTCTTCGGCCAGCCCGCCGCCGGGCTGACCGATGCCCGCCCCGCCCGGACCGCGGTGCCGGCCGCCTATTACCTGCGGATCGAGCTTCTGGACAAGCCGGGCGCGCTGGCCAAGGTCGCCACCGTGCTGAGCGATGCCGGCATCTCGATCGACCGGATGCGGCAATACGGCCATCCCGACGGGGCCAGCGTGCCGGTGCTGATCGTCACCGACAAGACCACGCCCGAGGCGATCGATTTCGCCATCGAGGCGCTGCCGAAGACCGGCGTGCTGGTCGGCGAACCGGTCGAGCTGCGCATCGAGGAGGTCTGACCAAGAAAGGGGGCGCTCGCGCCCCCTCTTGCGCCTGCGGCGCAATTCACCCCCCGAGGATATTTGCGCCAAGATGAAAGCGGCTTGTGCGGTTCAGCTGCCGTGGATGATGCGGACGTAGTTCATCGTCTCGCGATAGGGCGGGATGCCGCCGTGTTTCTGGACCGCGCCGGGGCCGGCGTTATAGGCGGCAAGCGCCAGCCGCCAGTTGCCGAACTGGTTGTACATCATCCGCAGGTAGCGCGCGCCGCCGTCCAGGTTCTGCAGCGGGTCGTGGGGGTTGACGCCCAGCTTTGCCGCCGTGCCGGGCATCAGCTGCGCCAGACCGGTCGCGCCCTTGTGCGAGACGGCGCGCGGGTTCCAGCCCGATTCCTGCTGCACGAGGCGCAGGAACAGGTCCTCGGGGATGCCGTGGCGCTGCGCCGCCGCGCGGGCATGGGGCAGAAATTCGCTGCGCCGGCCGCGATAGGCCGGGATATTGGCCGAAAGCTCGATATTGCCGGCCGTGCTGGCGTTGCGATCGCCGCCGGGCTGCAGCCGCGCCGAGCGCTGGTATTGCGCCGCCAGCCGCGAATCCATCAGCCGCGTCTGGCGTTCGAACTGTTCGCTGCGCGATTTGCTGGATGAGCCCGAAAGCCGAAGCCCCTGGGCCGAAACCGGTGCGGCAACCGCTGCGATCAGCGTCGCGCAGAGCGCAACCTTCAGCTTCGGAACGATCCTCATGACTCCGCCCTCGTATCCTTGTTTTTGGGCGGAACTATACAGAAAATCCCCGGCATCACCAGCGAAGGGGTTTTTGCCCTCGCGGCAGCCATCGGGATCGGCGGAAATCCGCCCATTCCTGGCCGCAGGGGATCTTCTTTCGCCGCCCGGAAAGCAGGAGGCCCCGCGCGGCGATGGGCCGCGCGGGGCGTGCTTGCACGTGCGGGCGTCAGGCCGATCGCGCGCGCGACCACAGGCTGGCGGCGAAGAGGCCCAGCAGCGTCCAGGCGACCAGCCCGGCGCCCAGGGCGCGGCCGGCGAACTGGGCGGCCAGCTCGGGCGGGGTCGGGCCGGTGAATTCGGCCGGATGGGGGGCGCCGACCAGATGCGGCGCCAGCGCCATCACGATCGCCAGCGCCCATGCGCCCCAGCCATTGCCGAAGGCGATCAGCCACAGCGCCGCGCATGTCAGCACCACCGTCGCCACCCACCAGAGCGCGCGCGCACCGATATCCGCCGCCGCCATGCCGGGCAGTTCCGGCGCCAGCCCGAAGGCCGGGGCCAGCTGCACGCCGATGAAGCCGGCCAGGCCCCACAGCAAGCCTTCGCGCGGGGCGATCCGGTGGCCGCGATTCTCGGTCAGTGCCATCAGCGCCACCAGCAGCAGGCCATAGCCCGCATAGACGAGCATCGAGAACAGGATCGACAGGCCGTCGCGCCCGGCCTCGAAGCCGATGCCGGGGGCGTCGTGGCCGGCCGCGGCATGGTCGTGATCGGCCGGTGCGGCTTCGGGGTCGGGCTCCTCGCCATGGTGGTGGTCCGAGGCGGCGGCGAAATGCGTGCGCTCGCCGCCCTCGTAAAGCTCGGCATGGAGCAGGACGGGCTGCACGAAGACAAGCTGCAGCAGGGCGGCAATCAGCCCCGCGGCAGCACCAGCGATCAGCGCGCTGGTCAGCAATTTCGACAGCATCTCAGTGGCAGGGGAAGCCGGTCGCGTGCCGGACGTCATGGGCGGCGTCGTGCAGCGTTTCGGACTGCGCCAGGCCGGCGACGAAGATCAGCACCGCGCCGAGCAGCGCCACGACGGCGATATTCGCCGCCGAGACCGTATCCGCGCCTGCGCTGCGGGTAAGTGTGGCCATATCAAACCTCCTTGCCGTCATCCCCGACGGCGGATTGGAACCGATGCGCAGGGCCGGTCTCCTGACTCGCATGTCATCGCTTGCGGGACCCTTCCCATGGCGAGCCGCCACAGTGGCTTGTCCCGAAAGCTCGATGCTCACAGTCGCGGGGGCGGTCTGGTTCAGGCCGGGGCCTGCCATGTTCCCTGTCTGCCGGGGCTGTCCGGCAGCGCCATGCGCGGGGCCCACTGTGACAGCGGGGCCGAAGCCGGTCAAGCGGTTACGGCAGGGCCGGGATCCGCGCCAGCACCCGCAGGCGCAGCGTTCCCAGCGAACGGGCATCGGTGATCGCGCCCTGCGGGGCGGCGCGGTAAAGCCGCATGAATTCAGGTAGATGGGCCATGTCATCCTCGGTCACGGGGCCGAGGAGCCAAGCCATCCGCCCCGGCGCCCGGATCGCGACCGAGGCGCCGCTGCGGCAGCCCGACAGGCAGGATGACGGGCGCGTGTCGCAGCCCGTCCCGGACAGCGCGCGCCTGACCCGCTCCAGCCGGTCCGCCCCGCCGGGACACTCCCGGCAGACGAAGACGGTGGCGCCCTGCCCGGCCCCGTTCTCAATGTCCGGGCGCATCATCGTCCTCGGCCTCGGCCGGGCTCGCGCGGTCGAAGGCGGCGCGCCAGCGCGACAGCAGCTCGGACGGGCCGTCGCGGCGCGCGGCCTGGCGCAGCGCCACCCGCAGCGCGATGCGCGAGAAGCGGTCCTGCGGCGCGGCAAGCCGGTCGGGGCCGTCGCCCGCCGCCAGCGCATACCAGGTCTCGGCCTTCAGGTCGCCATGCGCCGGATCGCCCCACAGCGCCAGCAACCGCTGGAAGGCGGCGAAGGCGGCGGGGTCGAAATCGCGATCCGCGCCCAAGGGGTCCATGACCGGGCTGGGCGGATGCAGGCCGGCGACCGGGACCAGCCCGTCGGGGATCGGCGTGTTGGCGGAATGGCTGCGGCCCGCGCGCAAGAGCCTGGGCAGCACATGCGAATGCGGCCCGACCGGAGAGACGCCGCCGGTATCGGGCCCGCCGATCTTCTGGAACACCTCGACCCGGCCGATCCGGGTCAGCGCCACGCGATGCGGATGGGCCTTGAGGATCGCGGGCATGGCGCGGCAATCGGGATCGGCCAGCGGCTTTCCGGCCTCGGCCCGCAGCAGCGCGATCAGGTCGGGATCCCGGCTGCGGATGCAGAAATCCACCTGCGGCTGGGCCAGTCCCATGTCGAACAGGATGGCGCCGCGATCGGCCTCGCGCAGGGCGCCCTCGTCGGGGCCAAGCTCGGTCAGCACGTCGCGCCGGGCCATCGGCGCCCGCCCCGCCTCGACGCAGAGCGAGATGCCCTGCTGCCAGCGATGCAGGCGCGGGCTCAGCGCCTCCCAGGCGACGGGGCGGATCGCCGCGATGTCGTCCAGCCGCAGCCCGCCGCGGGCGGTGACGACGGCGCAGCCCGGCAGCCGCTGCGGGACGGGGTCGCCCGCGACATGGTGAAATTCGCAGATCGCCCCGAAAGAGCCCATCGACCAGCCGGTCTCGGGCTGGGTCAGGGCCTCGGTCAGGAACCTGGTCGGGTCATCATGCGGCATGGCCTTCTCCGATGCGTCGAGCCTTGCGGGCTCAGGGGATGATGTCCAGCGGCTGGAACAGCAGGCCCTGGGGGCCACGCGCCAGATGGGCGGTGATGCCGAAGACGCGGGCCAGGTTGGCGGCGGTCAGCACGGTCTCGGGCGGGCCGTCGGCGGCGATGCGGCCCTGGTGCAGCATGACCAGCCGCGTGCAGAACCGCGCCGCCAGCCCCAGGTCGTGCAGCGAGGCCAGCACGCCGCCGCCCTGACCGGCCAGACGCGCAAACAGCCGCATGACCCAGATCTGCGCGGCCGGGTCCAGCCCGGCGATGGGCTCGTCCGCGACCAGCAGCGGCGATTCCTGGGCCAGCGCGCGGGCGATCAGCGCGCGGGCCTGCTCGCCGCCCGACAGTTCGGTGGCGGGGCGATGGCGCAGGTCCTCCAGGTGCAGGGCGGTAATGGCGCGCTGGACGGCGGCGCGGTCCGCCGCGCGGGCGGCGCCGGGATGGGCGATGCGGCCAAGCGCCACCAGCGATTCCACCGGCATCGGCCAGGCGATCTCGCGCCCCTGCGGCATGAAGGCGGCGGCGCGCGCGCGTTCCGCATTGCCCATCACGGCCAGAGAGGAGCGGCCCTCGGCCGGTAGCAGGCCCAGGGCGGCGCGCAGCAGCGTGGTCTTGCCCGCGCCATTCGGGCCCAGAAGGCCCACGAATTCGCCCGCCCCGATGCGCAGCCCGATCCGCTCCAGCACAGGGCGGCCGTTGCGGCAGACGCCGAGGTCCTGCAGGTCCAGAAGCGCGGTCACAGCCCCTGCCTCCGCGTCTTCAGGATCAGGTGCAGGAAGAAGGGCGCGCCGATCAGCGCGGTCAGCACCCCCAGCTTCAGGTCGCGCCCCGGCAGGACCAGCCGCACCGCGATATCGGCGGCCAGCACCATCGCCGCGCCCCCCAGGGCCGAGGCCGGGATCAGCCGCGCCGGGCTGGCCCCCACGGCGCGGCGCAGCATGTGCGGCACCACCAGCCCAACGAAGCCGATCGCGCCCGCCACCGCCGTCGCCGCCCCGACCAGCGCCGCCACGCCGCCGACGATCGCCAGCCGCAGCCGCCCCAGCCGGATGCCGGCGCTGGCGGCCGTGTCCTCCCCCAGCGTCAGCGCGTCCAGCGCCGGGCCGATCCGCCACAGCAGCGCCAGCCCCAGCGCCATGAAGGGCGCCGCCGTCCAGACATGCACCATCGAGCGGTCGGCCAGCGAGCCCATCATCCAGAAGACGATCTCGTTGGCGGCGAAGGGATTGGGCGACAGGTTCAGGACCAGCGAGGTCGCCGCCCCGGCCAGCGCCGAGATCGCGATCCCCGCCAGGATCAGCACCAGCGTGCCGCCGCGCGGCCCGGCCAGCAGCAGCATCACCAGCACCGAGACCAGCGCCCCCGCCAGCGCCGCCAG
The DNA here is from genome assembly GCF_003709565.1 of Paracoccus sigandri. Lineage (GTDB taxonomy): Bacteria > Pseudomonadota > Alphaproteobacteria > Rhodobacterales > Rhodobacteraceae > Paracoccus > Paracoccus siganidrum. Next base: position 75,479 of record NZ_QNRC01000016.1, read on the forward strand.
CGGCAGCCCCAGCGGCCAGGCGGCGGCCAGCCCGGTATGGATCGCCAGCACCGCCCCCAGCGCGGCGGAACCCGAGGTGCCGATCAGCCCCGGCTCGGCCAGCGGGTTGCGCAGGAAGCCCTGCATCACCGCCCCCGTCAGCCCCAGCGCCGCGCCGACCATCGCCCCCAGCAGCGCCTGCGGCAGCCGCAATTCGCGCATCACCAGCACCAGGATGTCCTCGCCTCCGCCGAACAGCGCGGCAAGGCTGGCCCCCAGCGGCATCCCCGCCGGCCCGATCAGCAGCGAGGCCAGAAACAGCGCCAGCACCAGCGCCGACAGCCCGGCCAGCAGCAGGTGATAGCGGCGCGCGGTCATGGCCTGCGCCCTTGCGGCTTGCGGGTCGCCAACCGGCCGTGGCAGCGCTTCATGGGCGCCACCCGCCGCGGCAAGGCCGGCGGATCACCATTTCGCCTGCAGCCCCAGATAGGCGGTGCGGCCCTGGCCGTAATAGCCCCAGGCTTCGGAATAATCCTCGTCGAACAGGTTCACGACCCGCGCATTCAGCCGCACATTGTCGGTCAGGTCGTAATGCGCCGCCAGGTTGACGGTGGTGAAGTCGGGAAGTCGGGTGACTGCGGGCTCATCCGGCCACACTGTGTTATACCACTCTGCGTCGTGGCTACCCGCGACATGGCGCAGATCGGCCGCGACCATGCCCCGCCCCCCGGCGAACAGCGCGCCCATGTTCAGGCCCAGCTGATGGCGCGGCGCGCGGACGACCGGCTCGCCGCTTTCGGTGCGGGCATCGGTATAGGTATAGGAGGCCCCGACCCGCAGCCAGCCGCCGACCTCGTGGGACAGGGTGAATTCGGCCCCCTTGCGGGTGCTGGTTCCGTCGATATTGCGCGAACTGTCGCCGGCGCCGACGATCATGTCCTCGACATCGCCGTGAAACAGCGTCGCGCCGAATTCGCCCCGCCCGCCGGCAAGGACCAGATCGGCGCCGATCTCGTAACCCAGCGTGGTTTCCGGCCTCAGGTCCGGGTTGCCGCGATAGCTGCCAGAGCTGCCGAATTGCTGGAACATGTCCGGGTTGACCGTGGCCCGTCCTGCGGCGGCGCGCAGCCGCAGATCGCGGCCCGGCACCTGCCAGGCACCGGCGATGCTCCACGAGGTCGCGTCGCGGAAGACGTCGTTCAGGTCGCGCCGCATACCGGCCTGCAGGCTGGCGCCATTGTCGAAGCTGCCCTGATATTCGACGGCGAAGGAGGTCATGTCGCGCTGATGGCTGCCGGACGTGAAGGAATAGCGATAGGCGAAGGTCTCGCGCTGCCTGCTGACGGCGAAATTCAGCTTCTGCGCGGCATCGCGGGCGTCGGTGCCGTCGATGGCCCAGGTGCCGGTATAGCGGAAGTCGCGACGGCGCGCGGCATCGTCGTAATCGGGCACGCCATCCCGGAAATGGTCGGCGGTCTGGTTCGTGCCCGACAGGGTCAGCCGGTTCAGCAGCCTGCCGTCCATCGCCTCGGCCTCCAGCCAGATCGAGCCATAGAGCTCGTCCCGGTCGGCGATCAGCGGCATGTCGATGACGTAGTCGTCGGGATGATCGACCAGCACGGGGAAGCCCTCGTCATCATATGAGCCGGCCTGGTCATATCCGTATTCCTGCCAGCTTCGGCGCAGGGTGAAACCGGCGCTGGCCGTCTCGGTCAGGTCGTAGGAGCCGTTCAGGCCCAGCACCGTCCGGTCGTTGAAATCGCGATCGCCGCCGGGGGTGCGCGAGGTATCCTCGCCATCGGTGCGGCGGGTGGCGGCGAAGAAGCTGATGGCGCCGCGCGCACCCATCGCGCGGATATGGGCATTGGCGGCGCGGGTGCCCTGACCGCCCAGTTCGACGCCGCCGCCATAGGTCAGGCCCGGCGCCTCGGCCCGGCGGGTGGTGATCGAGATCACGCCCGAGGCGGCGTTGGGCCCGTGGATCGAGGATTGCGGGCCGCGCAGGATCTCGATCCGCTCGATATCCTCGGCCAGCATGCCGCTGAAGACATAGTCGCCGCTGCCGGGGGAATTCGCCGCGACCCCGTCGATCAGGACCAGCACGTGGTTGGACTCGCCGCCCCGGATGCGGATGCCGGTCAGGGTCTCGCCCGTCGAGGTCACGGCGACGCCCGGAACGCCGCGCAGCGCGTCCTGCACGGTGGCGATGCCGCGCGCCTCGATCTCCTCGCCCGTCAGCACGGTATGGGCGCGGGCATAGCTGTCGGCGGCGAAGGGGGTCAGCCCGCCCGAGACGATGATCTCGTCCAGCATCAGCGTACCGTCCTGGGCGGTGGCGGCATAGGGGATCGTCGCGGCGGCAAGGGCGATCAGCGAAAAACGGGAACGGAACATGCCCGGACCTTTCCTGCGCAGGCACGGCCTGCGGTTTGCAGTTGTGACCGCGGCAGGCACGGGGCCGCCACAGGATCGGTGACTGTCACCTCTGCGGAACGGCCGCTTTCCAGGCGCGCCCCGCGCCGGAAATGGGTGATCGCCTCGGCAGGTCTCCTGGCTTGCGGATCGCCGCTTCGGCCCGCCTTCCCGGAACCGGGGTTCCAGTGGCACCTGTGGCCGTCGCTCACCGCTTACAGTTGCGGGGGCAGCCGCGGAATTGCCAGGGACCGCGGACGGTCCCGGCGCACCGGCGTTCCCTTTTCATCCGGCGCGCGAACGCCGGAACCGAAGCTGCGCAGGCAATGGCGCAGGAGCGGGCGGGCTGTCAAGGAAGTTCGCGCTATCAGGAGCGCAGGGCGAACTCAGCGGTTGCGGGTGTCGACCGGGTAGGAGGTCGTGAAGCGCATCCGCTCCATCACGAAATGCGAGGTGACGTTCTTGATCGGCACCGCGTCCGTCAGGTCGCGATAGAGCCGGTCGAAATCGCGCATGTCGGCCACGGCCACGCGCAGAAGGTAGTCCAGTTCCCCAGCCATGCGATAGACCTCCATGATCTCGGGCAGGCTGTCGATGGCGGCGGCGAACTGCTTGCGCCATTCGGCGCTGTGGTCCGGGGCCTCGACGCCGACGAAGACGGTCAGGCCGAAGCCCAGCCGCGCCGGATCGGCCAGCGCCACGCGGCCGGTCAGCACGCCGGTCGCTTCCAGTTTCTGGATGCGTTTCCAGCAGGGCGTTTGCGTCAGCCCCACCCTGTCGGCGATGCGCGCCACGGGCATCGTCGCGTCGCGCATCAGCTCGGCAACGATCTTTCGGTCGATCAGATCAAGCGCGTCCATCTGCGGTCGTCCCTTCAGCCAGTCGGGCACCCGGCCCGTCATTCCTTGCGGAAGGATGCCTCAAAATAACAAAATGTCTACTGTGTTTATCGTGTATTTGAGAAGATTTTCGCCGATCGTCAGGATTTCCATGCGTTTTCAAACGGCTGCCCCTGCGACCCCGGATCGCCACGGAACGGACGCGATAGGCTTCCCAAGCGCGCCCCCGCCGCCTTACAACGAAGGCCCGTTTGCTGACCGGATGCCGCCGATGATTCACCTTGCCGCCGCCCGCCTTGCCGAAGCCGGCCTGCGGCTGCGCGCGCGCCTTGGCGGCGGCGAATCGCTGCGCGAGCGGCTGGTGATGGACGCCCCGCCCCAGCCGACCGAACTGTGGGTACATGGCGCCTCGGTGGGCGAGCTGGTCTCGGCCCGGACGGTGATCGAGACGCTGGCCCAGGACATGCGGGTGCTGGTCACGGCGAACAGCCCCACGGGACGCGACATGGCCGCCGGCTGGGGGCTGCCTGCGCGGCTGGCGCCGCTGGACGTGCCGGGGGCGCTGGGGCGGTTCCTGGACGCCGCCCGGCCGCGGCTGGCGCTGACCGTCGAGGGCGAGTTCTGGCCGCTGCGGTCGCGGCTGCTGGCGGCGCGGGGCGTGCCGCAGGCGATGATCGGGGCGCGGATCTCGGCGCGTTCGGCGGCACGCTGGGGGCGGCTGCGCGGGGTGATCGCGCCGGTGCTGGGCCGGATCGAGGCGCTGTCGGCGCAGGACGCGGGCAGCGAGGCAAGGCTGCGCGCCCTGGGCCTGCCCGATGCCGCGATCCTGCCCCGGCTGGACCTGAAGCTGCTGGCCCCCGCCGCGATCCCGCCGCCGCCCGACGACCCGGCCCGCGACCGGGTCTGGCTGGCGGCCTCGACCCATGAGGGCGAGGAAGCGCAGGTGCTGGAGGCCTTCATCGACGCCCGCGCCGCCTGCCCCGGCCTGCGGCTGATCCTTGCGCCCCGCCACCCGCGCCGGGGCGACGAGGTCGCCGCGCTGATCGCCGCGCGCGGCCTGCCGGTCGCCCGCCGGTCCTCGGGGGCCGAGGATGCCGAGATCCTGCTGGCCGATACCCTGGGCGAGATGGCGCATTGGTATGCGCGGGCGGGCATCTGCCTGGTCGGCGGATCGCTGACCGACCGGGGCGGCCATACCCCCTGGGAGCCCGCCGCCTGGCGCTGCGCGATCCTGCACGGGCCGCATGTCAGCAACCACGCCGCGAATTTCGCCGCGCTGGACCGGGCCGGGGCCGCCCTGCCCGTCACCGCGCAGGACCTGGCCGCCACCGTCGCCCGCCTGGCCACGGCGCCCGAAGAAGCGCGGCGCATGGGCCATGCCGCCCGCGCCCTGCTGGAGGAACGCGCGGGCGATCCCGCCCCCCTGCTCGCCCGGCTGCGCGATCTTGCGCAGGGCGCGCGCCGACCCGATATTCAATAGTGGCAATTTGGGGTAACCGCATGATCCGCTATAGCTTGCGCTGCGCGAACGGGCATGATTTCGACGGCTGGTTCCGCTCGTCCGAAGGGTTCGAGACGATGCGGGCGGCCGGTCAGGTCAGCTGTGCCCGATGCGGCAGCGCAAGCGTGGAAAAGGCGCTGATGGCCCCGGCCGTCCCGGCCGAGAAGACCAGCCTGACCGAACCGCGCAACCCCGCCGAGGCGGCGCTGGAAAAGCTGCGCGAACATGTCGAGCGGAATTCCGACTATGTCGGGCTCAAGTTCGCCGAGGAGGCGCGCGCCATGCATGAAGGCCACCGCCCCAGCCGCGCGATCCATGGCGAGGCCCGCCCCGAGGAGGCCCGCAAGCTGATCGAGGAAGGCGTGCCGGTGGCGCCCCTGCCCTTCCGCCCGCGCCAGAAGGTGAACTGAGCCGCCCGCCGCAGCCGCCCGCCACGATCGACCGTCGGCCGCCCGCGCGAAAAACCGCGTCCCGGCGCGTCGCGACGCCGCAGGCCCCCTTGCGGTTCCCCGCACCCGCCCATAAAAACCCCGCCGAATGAAACCCCTTGCTGGAGGCCCTCGGATGCCGCTTCTGGTCATGAAATTCGGTGGAACCTCCGTGGCCGACCTGGATCGGATCCGGAACGCCGCCCAGAAGGTCCAGCGCGAGGTGGATCGCGGCTATGACGTCATCGTCATCGTCAGCGCCATGTCCGGCAAGACGAACGAGCTGGTCGGCTGGGTCGAGCAGACCTCGCCGCTGTTCGACGCGCGCGAATACGACGCGGTGGTCAGCTCGGGCGAGAACGTCACCGCCGGGCTGATGGCGCTGACCCTGCAGGAGATGGGCGTGCCGGCGCGCAGCTGGCAGGGCTGGCAGGTGCCGATCAACACCACCGCCGCCCATTCGGCCGCGCGCTTCGTCGACATCCCGCGCGCCAATCTGGACCAGAAATTCGCCGAGGGCTTCAAGGTCGCGGTCATCGCGGGCTTCCAGGGCCTTGGCCCCGACGGGCGCATCACCACGCTGGGGCGCGGCGGCTCGGACACCACCGCGGTGGCCTTCGCCGCCGCCTTCGACGCCGAGCGCTGCGACATCTATACCGATGTGGACGGCATCTATACCACCGACCCGCGCATCACCTCGAAGGCGCGCAAGCTGGAAAAGATCGCCTTCGAGGAGATGCTGGAACTGGCCAGCCTCGGCGCGAAGGTGCTGCAAACCCGCTCGGTCGAACTGGCAATGCGCTACAAGGTCCGTCTGCGCGTGCTATCCTCGTTCGAGGATACCGACGAAACCTCCGGCACGCTGGTCTGCGATGAGGATGAAATCATGGAATCGAAAGTCGTCAACGGCGTCGCCTATTCGCGCGACGAGGCCAAGATCACGCTGGTGACGGTCGAGGACCGGCCGGGCATCTCGGCCGCCATCTTCGCGCCCCTGGCCGATGCGGGCGTGAACGTGGACATGATCGTCCAGAACATCTCGGAAAAGGACTACGAGGACCATCCGGGCTCGGTCACCGACATGACCTTCTCGGTGCCGATCAACCAGGTCGAGCGCGCCAAGAAGGCGATGGAGGAGGCCAAGGCCGCCGGCCATATCGCCTATGACGAGCTGGTCGTGGATACCGAGGTCGCCAAGGTCAGCGTCGTCGGGATCGGCATGCGCAGCCATGCCGGCGTCGCGGCGCGGATGTTCAAGGCGCTTGCCGACGAAAACGTCAACATCAAGGTCATCTCCACCAGCGAGATCAAGATTTCGGTGCTGATCGACCGGAAGTATATGGAACTGGCGGTGCAGGCGCTGCATGATGCCTTCGGACTGGAAACGGCCTGACACGGGGCACGAAGACCGATCCGGCCTCGGCCGGCACGGCCCGTGCGGCCACTTCGTCAGCAAAGGCAGGCTCGCCGATGCAAGACCGTAAGGACAGCGATTCACGCAAGCTGCTGCAGCGGCTGAAAGAGATCCTGGCCGCCCCCGGCGGCGGGCAGGACCGGCTTGACCAGATCACCCATCACATCGCCGATTCGATGGGCACGCAGGTCTGCTCGATCTACCTGTTCCGCGACCCCGAGACGCTGGAGCTTTGCGCGACCGAGGGGCTGCGGCCCGAATCCGTCCACCAGACCCGGCTACGGCTGGGCGAGGGGCTGGTCGGCCGCGTCGCCCGCAGCGGCCGCCATGTGAACACCGCCGACGCGCCCTCGGAGCCCGGCTTCCGCTTCATGCCCGAGACCGGCGAAGAGGTCTTTCCCAGCTTCCTGGGCGTGCCGATCCAGCGCGTGGGCGAACGCCTGGGCGTGCTGGTCGTCCAGTCCCGAGAGTCGCGGCAGTTTTCGGAAGACGAGCTTTATGGCCTGGAAGTCGTGGCCATGGTGCTGGCCGAGATGACCGAGCTGGGCGCCTTCCAGGGCGGCCAGTCCGACAGCATGCCGCAGGCGCATCGCTTCCCGCTGATGATCCGCGGCGCGACGGCGCAGGAAGGCGCGGCCGAGGGCCGGGTCTGGCTGCACGAGCCGCGCGTGGTCGTCTCGAACCCCGTCGGCGACGATCCCGACAAGGAGCTGGTCCGCCTGCATGAAGGCGTCGAGCGGCTGCGCCAGACCGTCGATTCGATGCTGGCCGCCAATGACATGACCGGCGACGGCGAACATGCGGCGGTGCTGGAGACCTATCGGATGTTCGCCCATTCGCGCAGCTGGCTGAAGCGGATGGAAGAGGACATCCGGCTGGGCCTGTCCGCCGAGGCAGCGGTCGAGAAGGAACAGTCGCAGGCCCGCGCCCGGCTGGAAATGGCCGCCGACCCCTATCTGCGCGACCGGCTGCACGACCTGGACGACCTGTCGAACCGGCTGCTTCGGATCCTGACCGGACAGGGCAGCGACACCGGCGCCGAGATGCCGCAGAACCCGATCCTGGTGGCGCGCAACATCGGCCCGGCAGAGCTGCTGGAATACGGCCGCAAGCTGAAGGGCGTCGTGCTGGAAGAAGGTTCGGTCGGCAGCCATGCCGCCATCGTGGCCCGCGCGCTGGCCATCCCGCTGGTGATCCATGCCGCGCGCATCACCTCCGAGGCGCTGAACGGCGATCCGATCCTGGTCGATGGCGACCAGGGGCTGGTGCATCTGCGCCCCGAGGAAACCGTCGCCGTCGCCTTCCGCGACAAGATCGCCATGCAGGCCGAGGCGCAGAACCGCTATGCCAGCCTGCGCAACCTGCCCGCCACCGGCACCTGCGGCACGACCATCCAGCTCTACATGAATGCCGGGCTGATGGCCGACCTGCCCTCGCTGGAAGGCTCGGGCGCCGAGGGCGTCGGCCTGTTCCGCACCGAGCTGCAGTTCCTGATCCGCAGCCACGTGCCGCGCCGCGCGGAACTGGCGGCGCTTTACCGCCGCGTCATGGACAATGCGAAGGGCCGGCCGGTGATGTTCCGCACGCTGGACATCGGATCCGACAAGGTGCTGCCCTACATGAAGCCGCAGGACGAGCCGAACCCGGCGATGGGCTGGCGCGCGATCCGGGTCGGGCTGGACAAGCGCGGCGTGTTGCGGATGCAGCTTCAGGCGCTGATCCGCGCCTCGGCCGGGCGCCCGCTGCATGTGATGTTCCCCTTCGTCGCCGATATCGGCGAATACGAGGAAGCCTACCGCGTGCTGATGCAGGAGCTGTCGCGCGAGCAGAAGCTGGGCCGCGAGATGCCGAGCGACATCCGCGTCGGCGCGATGCTGGAGACGCCCTCGCTGGCCTTCGCGCCCCGGCGCTTCTTCGAGATGTGCGACTTCGTCTCGATCGGCGGCAACGACCTCAAGCAGTTCTTCTTCGCCGCCGACCGCGAGAACGAACGGGTCCGCCGCCGCTACGACACGCTGAACGTGTCCTTCCTGTCGCTGCTGCGCCAGATCGTGCAGTGCTGCGAGGAGGCGCGGGTGCCGCTGTCCTTCTGCGGCGAGGATGCCGGCCGCCCGATCGAGGCGCTGACCTTCGCCGCCCTGGGGATCCGGCGGCTGTCGATGCGCCCGGCCTCGATCGGGCCGGTCAAGCATCTGATCCGCCGCGTCTCGATCGGCGACCTGCGCCGGGTCATCGACGAGGCGGAAGCACAGGGGCTGACCAATCTTCGGCGGCCGATCACCGAATGGCTGGCCCGACAATAGGCGAAAACCGGCCATACCAGCCCCACGGTCGCAGCGGAGGAACCCCCTGCGGCATCGCGGCGTTACCGATCGACTTGTCGGTCACGCCCAGTCCTTTTATCATAAACGGGTTTTTGGCATCGAACTCCTCTCATGAAGCGCCGTCACTTTCTTAACGCAGCCACCGCGCTGGCCGCCGGGGGCCACGTCCTGACAACGCGAGCCGAAGCGCAGACCGCGCCCGGCCCCGATCCGCGCATGCAGGGACCGCAACTGCCCGAAACGAAACCCTTCGGATTCGAGGATGTCGCGGCCCTGGCCGCCGAGCGGGCCGGCGCCGACTATCGCCAGCCGGCCTCGGAGCTGGTCGGCTCATTCGCCAATCTCAGCTACGACCAGTATCGCGGCATCCGCTTCCGCCGCGACCACGACCCCTGGGGCAGCCACGACAAGTTCCGGCTGGACCTGCTGGGGCCGGGCGCGATCTTCGACGAGCCGGTCAATATCAGCATCGTGCGCGACGGTGTCCCCGGCCTGCTGGGCTTCGACCCCTCGATGCTGGATTTCGATCCCTCGCATTTCCCCGACGGGCCGGACCTGGAAACCACCGGCAACATGGGCTGGTCGGGCTTTCGCGTCCGCACCGCGCTGAACCGCCCCGGCGTGATGGACGAATTCCTGGTCTTCCAGGGCGCCAGCTATTTCCGCGCCGTGGCGCGTGGCACCATCTACGGGCTTTCGGCCCGCGGGCTGGCGATCCGCACCGGCAGCCCGGATGGCGAGGAATTCCCGCTGTTCACCGATTTCTGGCTGCACGAGCCCGCCGAGGGCCAGGACTGGATCCGCATCCACGCGATCCTGGACAGCCGCTCGGTCGCTGGTGCCTATCAGTTCGACGTGACCCCCGGCGCGCGGACGCTGATCCGCACCCGCATGGCGCTGTTTCCCCGCGTGGACCTGGCGGGGGCGGGCATCGCGCCGCAGACCTCGATGTTCTGGTTCGGGCCGGGCAGTCGGCGCAATGTCGACGACTATCGCCCCGCCGTCCATGACAGCGACGGGCTGCAGATGCGCACCGGCTCGGGCCTGTCGCTGTGGCGCAGCCTGGCCTCGCACCGGGCGCTGCAGATCGCCTCTTTCGTGGATCGCGACCCGCAGGGCTTCGGCCTGACCCAGCGCGCCCGCGACTTCACCAGCTACCAGGACGCCGAGGCGATGTATCACCTGCGCCCCTCGGGCTGGGTGGAGCCCGAGGGCAACTGGGGCCCCGGCGAGGTGCGCCTGATCGAGATCCCGGTCGAGAACGAGTTCAACGACAACATCGTCTGCTACTGGCAGCCCAAGGAACCCCTGGCGGCGGGCGAGCGGCACGAGTTCCGCTATCGGCTGACCTTCTCGGACCTGCCGCCGGTCGATGCGCCGCTGGCCGAGATCCGGCAGACCCGCTCGGGGCGCTCGATCAACAACAGCGCCGCGCGCAGCTACATCATCGACTATGACCTGCGGCTGTTCGCCGAGAACCTGCCCGAGATCCACGTCACCTGCTCGGCCGGGCAGATCCTGCACGCCTATCAGAAGCGGCTGCCGAGGGAGGGCGTGCTGCGGCTGGCCTTCGAATTCGAGCCGGGCGACGCGCAGCTGGCCGATCTGCAGGCGGTCCTGCGCAACAAGGACGGGCTCGCTCTCAGCGAAAGCTGGATGTCCCGTTGGACGGCATGACCAGCCCCATGACCGCGCTGCCGGCGCTGCCGCCCGAGGCGCCGCTGGACATGCCCGAGCAGGATTTCCGCGCGCGGCCCAGCAAGGCCTGGCCGTCGCGCTGGGAATCGCCGGCGACCTGGCTGGCGCGGCTGATCGCCTTCGGCGGCACGGCGGCGGCGGCCTGGATCGGCTTCCAGCAGATGCTGATCACCTTCGGCGACAAGCCGACGCCGATGCAGATCGCGCTTCTGGTGCTGTTCGTGCCGACCTTCGCCTGGGTGGGCTTCTCCTTCTTCGCCACGCTGGCCGGGCTGCTGGCGCCGCGCCACCGCACGCCCGAGGTGCCGGGCGAGGCGAAGCTGGTCGTCCTGATGCCGGTCTATCACGAGGACGCCTCGGCCTCGCTGGGGCTGCTGACGGCGCTGGCGCGCGAACTGGCGGCCGAGGGCATGGCTGACCGGGCCGAGATCTTCGTGCTGTCCGACAGCCGCGACCCCGCCGTGGCCGTGGCCGAGACCCAGGCCGTCGCGGCCGCGCGCGCGCAGTCGCCGCTGCCGATCTGGTACCGGCGGCGCCAGGACAACATCGACCGCAAGACCGGCAACATCTCGGAATTCATCCGCCGCTGGGGCGGGCGCTATGACCAGATGGTGGTGCTGGACGCCGACAGCGTCATGAGCGGCGCCACGATCCGCGAGCTGTCCGCGCGGATGGAGGCCGACCCGGAACTGGCGCTGATCCAGACCATGCCGATGCTGGTCGGCGGCGAGACGATCTTCGCCCGGCTGACGCAGTTCGCGGGCCGCGTCTATGGCCCGATGATCGCCCGCGGCGTCGCCGCCTGGTCGGGCAATACCGGCAATTTCTGGGGCCATAACGCGATCATCCGGGTGCGCGCCTTCGCCGAAAGCTGCGGCCTGCCCCGCCTGCCCGGCAAGCCGCCCTTCGGCGGCACCATCCTCAGCCACGATTTCGTCGAGGCCGCCGCGCTCTGCCGCTGCGGCTGGAAGGTGCGGCTGGACCACGACCTGCGCGGCAGCTTCGAAGGCTGCCCGCCGACGCTTCTGGACATGGCCGCGCGCGAGCGGCGTTGGGCGCAGGGCAACCTGCAGCATATCCGCCTGATGGGGATGCGCGGGATGCGCGGCGTCAGCCGGGCGCATTTCATCATCGGCATCATGGGCTTTGTCATGAGCCCGATCTGGCTGGCACTGATCCTGGTCGGCCTGGTGCTGTCAGCCACGGTGCTGCTGTCCACGCCGGAATATTTCCCCAATGCCTACCAGTTGTTCCCGACCTGGCCGGTCTTCGATTCGCGGCGGATGCTGTGGCTGTTCGCCGCCGCCATGGGCCTTCTGCTGCTGCCCAAGCTGATCGGCACGCTGCGCGCCTGGTGGCGGCCCCTGGCGCGCAATTCCGGCGGGCGGGCGCGGATCTTCGCCTCGGCCCTGTTCGAGATCCTGCTGTCGGCGCTGATCGCGCCGGTGCAGATGCTGACCCAGACCCGCCAGATCTACGAGATCCTGCGCGGCCATGACAGCGGCTGGCAGGCGCAGGTGCGCGCCGGGTCCATGCCGGGCTGGGCCGTGGTCCTCAGCCGCCACTGGGTGCATGTGGCGCTGGGGCTGGGCACGCTGGCGGTGCTGGCCAATTTCTCGCCCTGGCAGCTGGTCTGGCTGTCGCCGATCCTGGCCGGGCTGATCCTGTCGCCCTTCACCTCGCGCTTCTCGGCCAGCCCGGTCTTCGGGCGGTGGGCGCGGATGCGCGGGCTGCTGGTCACGCCCGAGGAGCGGATGCCGCCCCCCGTCATGGCCGAGGCCACCGCCATCGCCCGCAGCCTGCCCCGCCCCGCCCGCGACGCGGGGACGCTGGCGCGGCTGGGCCAGGACCCGCAGATGCTGGCGCGGCACGTCTCGATGCTGCCCGCGCCCCAGGACCGCCCCGCGGCCGAGCGGCTGGACCAGATCACCGCGGCGGCCAAGATCGCCAATGCCGCCAGCCAGGCCGAGGCGCTGAGCTTTCTCGACAAGGCCGAGACCGACGCGCTGGTCTCGGACCCCGCGCTGCTGCGGCAATGGAGCGCCCTTCCCCGATGAAACGCCTTGTCGCACTGGACATGCTGCGCGGCTACGCGCTGGTCTGCATCATGATCGACCATATGCCGATCTCGCCGCTGCGCCGCTTCACGCTGGCGAATTTCTCGATCTTCGACGCGGCCGAACTGTTCGTGCTGCTGTCGGGCTTCCTGGTCGGGCTGGTCTGGCTGTCGGTCGAGCGGACCGAGGGGATGCGCGCCGCGCAATGGCGCTTTGCCCGCCGCGCCTTCGAGGTCTGGCGCGCGCTGGTCATCGGCGGGGTCATCATGGCGCTGCTGTCGGCATGGCTGTTCGCCGTCGACATGAAGCACACCGCCATCTGGTTCCAGTATTCGGTCTGGGTGATGGAGAACCCGCTGGGTTACCTGGGCGTGCTGGCGACCATGTGGCTGCAGCCGAACCTTCTGGACGTGCTGGCGGTCTATGTGGTGCTGCTGGCGCTGGTGCCGCTGCTGGTGCCGCTGTTGCGGCGCTGGCCGCTGAGCTTCGCGGCGGGATCGCTGGTCCTGTGGTGGTTCGCGCCGATCCTGAACGGGCTGGTTCCCAACCACCGCGCCACGGGCGGGCTGCTGTTCAACCCCTTCGGCTGGCAGCTGCTGTTCTTCTCGGGCGTGGCGATGGGGCTGTTTCGCAAGGAATTCATGCCGCTGCTGCTGCGCCACGCGCGGCTGCTGACGATCCTGTCGATCGGCATGTTCGTCTTCGGCGCCACCATCGTCATCGCCTCGCGCTTCGGCGATGCCGCCCTGCCGCTGCGCCGGGCGTTGAAGGTCGTCTATGGCGGCAAGATCGACAAGTGGAACCTGGACGGCACCCGCTACCTGGCGATCATGGCCGCCAGCTGGCTGGTCGCAGTGCCGCTGGCCGACATCATGGAGCGGCTTGCAAACAGTCGCCTGGGTGTCGCGCTGCAGCAGATCGGCCGGGGCGGGCTGTGGTCCTTCGTCATCTGCGTGCTGCTGTCGATCCTGGGCGACGCCTTCCAGATGAACCCGCCGGGACAGGATGCCTGGCAGCGGCTGATGGCCGATATCTGGACCATGGTGGCGCTGTGGTGGGCCGCGGCGATGTGGCTGGCCTATGGCGCGCCGCGCCAGAAAGCCGCGCGAGAGGCCCGCGCCGCGCGCCGGGCCGCGAAACAGGCCGCAAAGCGGGGATGAGCGGCGCCAAACTCCTGCGTGACAGTGTCGCGACGGTCGCTTATGACGGCGATACGGTCGCTTTCATGCCGCGGATCCCGGCTTTTTCGTTGCCCATGCGTCAACTTCGCGCTAGGAACCGCGTCTCAAGGCTGAACCGTCCCGTTCGCACCTGCCAGGCCGCGCCGGGATTCCCGCTAGGCATCGCGACCCCGAGGAGACCGCATTGCTTGACCTGACGGCCATCCGAACCGAGCTTCACGACCATTACGACCTTGCCCCCTCGCTGGAGCTGGCCGAGAGCATGTCCGACATCCATGCCCGCATGGACCGGGTGATGCCGCTGCCCGACTGGGCGATCCATGCGCCCTATGTCGCCGCGATCAACCGGCTGAAGAAGGAACGCGGCGCCGTCGTGCTGGCCCATAACTACATGACGCCGCAGATCTATCACGGCATCGCGGACGTGGTCGGCGACAGCCTGCAGCTGGCGATCGAGGCGACGCGGGTCGAAGCCGAGGTGATCGTGCAATGCGGCGTGCATTTCATGGCCGAGACCTCGAAGATCCTGAACCCCGCGAAGACCGTGCTGATGCCCGACATGGAGGCCGGCTGTTCCCTGGCTGAAAGCATCACCGCCGAGGGCATCGCCGAGATGCGCGCCCGCTATCCCGGCGCGCCGGTGGTCAGCTATGTCAACACCACCGCCGAGGTGAAGGCGGCCTCGGACATCTGCTGCACCTCGTCGAATGCCGCCCAGATCGTCGCCGCGATGCAGGGCGACACGGTCATCATGACGCCCGACAAGTGGCTGGCGCAGAATGTCGCCGCGCAGGTGCCGCAGAAGCGCATCGTCTGGTGGGACGGCGCCTGCATCGTGCATGAGCAGTTCACCCCGCAGGACCTGCGCGACTTCCGGTCCTGGCATCCCGACCTGAAGATCATCGCCCATCCCGAATGCCCGCCCGATGTCGTGGCCGAGGCCGATTTCGCCGGCTCGACCGCCCATATCATCGACTGGGTGCATCGCGAGAAGCCGGCACAGGCGATGCTGGTCACGGAATGCTCGATGGCCTCGAACATCTCGGACCAGCTGCCCGAGGTCGAGTTCCTGGGCCCCTGCAACATGTGCCCCTTCATGAAGAAGATCACCCTGGAAAAGGTGCTGTGGTCGCTGCACAGCATGAGCGGCGCGGTCGAGGTCGATCCCGCCATCGCCGCGCCCGCCCGGCGGGCGGTTGAGCGCATGATCGACCTGTCGCGCCGCCTGGCGGCCTGAGACCGGCCGATGCAGGGGATCGCCACGGGCCGGATCGTGATCGTCGGCGCGGGCCTCGGCGCGCTCTATGCCGCCCTGATGCTGGCGCCGCGCCCGGTGCTGATGATCTCGCCCGAGCCGCTGGGTCAGGGGGCCAGCTCGGCCTGGGCGCAGGGCGGGGTGGCGGCGGCGATGGATCCCGCCGACAGCGCCGATGCCCATGCCGCTGATACCCTGCGCGCGGGCGCGGGCACGGTCGATCCCGACATCGCCCGCATGGTCACGGCCGAGGCGCGCGCCCATATCCTGAAGCTGACCGGGCTTGGCACGCCCTTCGACCGGGCGGCCGATGGCGGCTATGTGCTGTCGCGCGAGGCCGCCCACAGCTTCGCCCGCGTGGTGCGGGTCAAGGGCGACCAGGCCGGGGCCGAGATCATGCGCGCGCTGGTCGCGGCCACGCGCGCGGCAGCCTCGGTGCAGGTGGCCGAGGGCTGGCTGGCGACCGGGCTGGCCCATGACACCGGGCGCGTCACCGGGGTCGAGGTGGCGCGGGCCGAGGGCTCGGCCGCGCTGCGGATAACGGCCCCGGCGGTGCTGCTGGCAGGCGGCGGCTCGGGCGGGCTTTACGCGCTGACCACCAACCCGCCGCGCATCCGGGGGCAGGCGGTCGGCATGGCCGCGCGCGCCGGGGCGGTGATCGCGGATGCCGAATTCGTCCAGTTCCACCCCACCGCCATCGATTGCGGCGCCGATCCCGCGCCGCTGGCGACCGAGGCGCTGCGTGGCGAAGGCGCGCAGCTGGTCAACCGGCTGGGCCAGCGCTTCATGGCCGATCTGCATCCCGATGCCGAACTGGCGCCGCGCGACGTCGTGGCCCGCGCGATCTATGCCCAGACGCAGGCCGGTCTGCGCCCGATGCTGGACACCCGCGCCGCGCTGGGGCCGCGCATCCTGGCCGATTTCCCGGCGGTGGCGCAGGCCTGCGCGCTGGCCGGCATCGACCCGGTGACGCAGCCGATCCCGGTCGCCGCCGCGGCGCATTACCACATGGGCGGCGTCGCCACCGATGCGGACGGGCGCAGCAGCCTTGCCGGGCTGTGGGCCTGCGGCGAGGTCGCCTCGACCGGGCTGCACGGCGCGAACCGGCTGGCCTCGAACGGGCTTCTGGAGGCGCTGGTCTATGCCCGCCGCGCGGCCCTGTCCATCGCCGGGGAACTGTGCGCCATCCCGGATGCCGCCCCCGTCGCCCTGCCCGATCCGCCCCCCGCCGCGGGCCCCGATCCGGCGCTGGTCGCGCGGCTGCGCCGGGCGATGACCGAAGGCGCGGGCGTGATCCGCGATGCCCCTGGGCTCAGCCGCTGCCTTGCCCGCATCGCCGCGATCGAGGCCGCCCAGCCCGATTGCCCGGCGCTGCTGAACATGACCGCCACCGCGACGCTGATCGCCGCGGCCGCGCTGATGCGGCGCGAAAGCCGCGGCGCGCATTGCCGCAGCGACTTCCCCGAAACGCTGCCGCAGGCGCGGCGGTCGCGGCTGACCCTGGCCGAGGCGCTGGCCCTGCGCCCCGCCCCCGAACCGGAGACGACATGACCGCCCTGCCCCCCCTGCCCGACCTGATCCTGGAACCGCTGGTCCGCGCCGCCCTGGCCGAGGATCTGGGCACATCCGGCGACATCACCACCCGCACGGTGATCCCGGCGGGCACCCGCTACGGCGCGCGGATCGTCGCGCGCGAGGCGGGCGTGGCCTCGGGGATGCAGCTTGCCGCCATCGCCTTCCGGCTGGTCGATCCGGCGCTGGCGCTGCGCATCCTCTGCCCGGACGGACAGGCTTTCGCGGCCGGCGACACGCTGGCCGAGGTCGAGGGCTGCGCGGCCGCGATCCTGTCGGCGGAGCGGGTGGCGCTGAACTTCGCCGGCCGCCTGTCCGGCATCGCCACCATGACCGCCGCCTTCGTGGCCGAAACGCGGGGCACGCAGGCCCGCATCACCTGCACCCGCAAGACCACCCCCGGCCTGCGGCTGGTCGAGAAGCAGGCCGTCCGCCATGGCGGCGGCTTCAGCCACCGCTTCGGCCTGTCGGACGCGATCCTGATCAAGGACAACCACATCGCCGCCGCCGGCGGCATCCGCCCGGTGCTGCGCGCCTGCAAGGCCCATGCCTCGCACATGATGCGCGTCGAGATCGAGGTGGACCGGCTGGACCAGCTGGCCGAGGTGCTGGAGGAAGGCGGCGCCGATGTCGTGCTGCTGGACAACATGGACGCCGCCACGCTGCGCGAGGCGGTGGCGATGACCGGGGGGCGGCTGGTCCTGGAAGCCTCGGGCAACATGCGGCTGGAGCGGATCGCCGAGGTCGCCGCGACCGGGGTCGACTACATCTCGGTCGGGGCGCTGACCCATTCGGCGCGCACGCTGGACCTGGGCCTGGATTTCTGAGGCCGGCTTCGCCCCGGCCCAGCCAGGGGCGGCCCGGACCGGGCTGTTTGCGCTTTACATTTGCTTTCGCATCGGTCAGCAGATGCTGCAATTTCTGGCATGATGGGAAGATCAGATGAGCATGAAAGTTACCCTGTTCGGCATGGCCGCCCTTGCCTTCGCCGGCGCCGCCCAGGCGCAGACCGAGGTGAAGATCGGCTATGCCCTGCCCGAGAATTCGCATTACGGCGCCGGCGCGCTGACATGGGCCGAGGTGACCGAGGCCGAGACCGACGGCGCCTTCAGCTTCGTCCATTACGGCTCCTCGGGCCTGGGCGGCGAACGCGAGGTGCTGGAGGGGCTGCAGCTGGGCACGGTCGAGGCGACCATCGTCTCCTCGGGCACGCTGTCGAATTTCGTCCCCGAGGCGGGCGTCTTCGACATCCCCTTCCTGTTTCGCGATTTCGACCATGCCCGCGCCACGCTGGACGGCCCGATCGGCCAGGAGATGCTGGCGAAATTCGAGGACCAGGGCATGGTCGCGCTGGCCTGGGGCGAACAGGGCTTCCGCCACATCACCAACAACCGCAACCCGGTGGCCGAGGCCGGCGACCTGGCCGGGCTGAAGCTGCGCACCATGGAGAACCCGGTCCATATCGAGGCCTTCAAGACGCTCGGCGCCGCCCCCACGCCGATGGCCTGGCCCGAGGTGGTCTCGGCGCTGCAGCAGGGCACCATCGACGGGCAGGAAAACCCGCTGTCGGTGATCGTCTCGGCCAAGCTCAATGAGGTGCAGAAATACCTGACGCTGTCGGGCCATGTCTATGCGCCCAACGTGCTGATGGTGTCGAAGATCTTCTGGGACGGCCTGTCCGAGGACGAGCAGGAAGCCTTCCGCAAGGGCGCCGTCGAAGGGGGCCTCGCGATGCGGGCCTTCGTGGACGAGGCCGAGGCCTCGGGCGCGCAGGCGATGGCCGATGGCGGCATGGAAGTGAACGAGCTGGACCTGGACCAGAAGGCCGCCCTGCAGGAGGCCCTGGCCCCGGCCTATGAGGATTATGCCCGCATGTTCGGCGCCGAACTGATCGAAGAGATCGGCAAGGTCGAGTAATCCCCGCCGGTGCAGATTGCCGGGGCGCCCTCTGACGGTGTGCGCCCCGGCCGAAGGAGCCCGTCATGGCCGAGAGAATATTCATCGCGGTGAACCGCTGGGTGCTGGTGCTTCTGCTGGCGGCGATGTGCTGCATCGTCTTCGCCAATGTCGTGCTGCGCTACCTGACCAACGACTCGATCGTCTGGGCCGAGGAGGTCGCGCGCTATCTGATGATCTGGATGACCTTCCTCAGCGCCGGGCTGGCCTTGCGGGCGGGGATGCTGGTCTCGGTCAGCCAGGTCCACGGCCGCCTGCCGGCGGCCCCGCGCCGCATCGCGCGGCTGCTGATCCTGGCCGTGCTGCTGGTCTTCTTCGGGTGGATGGTCTTCGCGGGCTGGGAATACCTGTCGCGCATGGGCCGCCAGCTGACCCCGGCCACGCGGATCCCGTTCAGCTATATCTATTACGCCATGCCGGTCGGCTTCGGCCTGCTGCTGATCCACACGCTGCTGCTTGCCCGGCGCTTCCTGGCCGAGGGCCATTTCGACCACGCGACCGAGGCCGACGTGGCCGCCGTCAAGGGCTGAGGGACGATCATGGCCATCTCGCTTTTCGCGATCTTCGCGATCCTTCTGGTCGTCGGGATGCCGGTGGCCTTCGCCATCGCCATTTCCGCCTTCGGCGCGGTGATGATCCAGGGGCGCTACCCCTCGATCGTCGTGGTGAAGGAGATGTTCACCGGCCTCGACAGCTTCCCGCTGATGGCCGTGCCCTTCTTCGTGCTGGCGGCCGAGATCATGACCGGCGGCGCCATGACGCTGATCCTGCTGCGCTTCGCCGCGCAGTTCTTCGGGCGGATGCGCGGCGGGCTGGGCTATGCCAATGTCTTCTCCTCGACGCTGTTCGCGGGGGTTTCCGGCTCGGCGCTGGCCGATGCGGCGGGGCCCGGCGCGATGATGATCCGCATGATGGAGAAGGAGGGCTACGACAAGTCCTATGCCTCGGCGCTGACCGCCTCGGCCGCGATCGTGGGTCCGATCATCCCGCCATCGATCACCATGATCATCTATGCCATGCAGGATGAACGCGTCTCGGTCGGCGGGCTGTTCATGGCCGGGATCCTGCCGGGGCTGCTGATCTCGTGCTGCTTCGCGGGCGCGAATTACATCATGAGCCGCAGGCGCAACTATCGCGCCGCGGCCGACCGGCCGGCGCTGGGGCAGATGCTGAGAAACAGCATCGCCGCCCTGCCCGCGCTGATGCTGATCGTGCTGATCGTCGGCGGCATCCGCGGCGGCATCTTCACGCCAACCGAGGCCTCGGTCGTCGCGGTCTTCTACGCGCTGTTCTGCGGCATGTTCGTCTATCGCAGCCTGAAGCTGTCGGCGCTGCCGTCGATCCTGGCGACGGCGGCGATCACCTCGGGGGCGATCCTTCTGATCCTGGCCGCCGCGCGCGCCTTCGCCTGGGTGCTGATCATCGAGCGCGTGCCGCAATCGGTGGCGCAATACATCGTCGCGCTGGAACTGTCGCCGATCGTCTTCCTGCTGGCGGTGAACCTGCTGCTGCTGGTCTTCGGCCTGTTCATGGACCCGCTGCCCGGCGTGATGATCCTGGTGCCGATCCTGGCGCCCATCGCCCATTCGCTGGGGATCGACCCGATCCATTTCGCCATCATCGTGATCGTCAACCTGACGATGGGGCTGGTCACGCCGCCCGTGGGCAGCCTGCTCTTCGTGGTCTCCTCGGTGGTGAAGATCCCTGTCACCTCGATCCTGCGCGAGATGCCGATCTTCTTCCTGGCCAATATCGCGATCCTGATGATCCTGACCTTCGTTCCCGCCATCTCGACCTGGCTGCCGCGGGTCAGCGGCTTCTAGGGCGCCGCGCCGAACCGCCGCCGGGAGCCGTCCCGGCGGCTTCCTTCCAGGGCTGCCCGCGTCAGTGATTCATCCTGT
This sequence comes from Paracoccus sigandri, assembly GCF_003709565.1. GTDB lineage: Bacteria > Pseudomonadota > Alphaproteobacteria > Rhodobacterales > Rhodobacteraceae > Paracoccus > Paracoccus siganidrum. Next base: position 95,996 of record NZ_QNRC01000016.1, read on the forward strand.
TTCTGATGAGTTCGTCGACGACTTCGGGTTCTGCGAGGGTTGATGTGTCTCCGAGGCTGTCGAAGTCGTTCTCGGCGATCTTGCGCAGGATGCGGCGCATGATCTTGCCGGAACGGGTCTTCGGCATGCCCGGCGCCCACTGGATGAGGTCGGGCTTGGCGATCGGGCCGATCTCGGTGCGCACCCATTTCTCCAGCTCGGCGCGCAGATCCTCGGAGGGCTCGACGCCGTTCATCAGCGTCACATAGGCATAGATCCCCTGGCCCTTCAGCGGATGCGGATAGCCCACCACCGCCGCCTCGGCCACCTTGGCATGGGCCACCAGCGCCGATTCCACCTCGGCCGTGCCCATCCGGTGGCCGGAAACGTTGATCACGTCATCGACCCGCCCGGTGATCCAGTAATAACCGTCCTCGTCGCGGCGGCAGCCGTCGCCGGTGAAGTAATAGCCCGGATATTGCTGGAAATAGGCCTCCTCGAAGCGCTGGTGGTCGCCCCACAGCGTGCGCATCTGCCCCGGCCAGCTGTCACTGATGCACAGCACCCCCTCGGCCGGGTCGCCCTCGATCAGCTTCGCCGTCTCGGGCTCCAGCACCGCCGGTTTCACCC